>CBDCCS010000012.1:0-15045 GCA_965214935.1 Candidatus Velthaea sp.
GGTCAAGCGTTGCCGTCACTGCAGCCGAGAGTGTTTGTCCGGCAAATGCCGGCGCAACGACGCTTAGCGTTGTCAGTAGCAGGACGACGCATGTTCGCAATAAGCGCTTCACTTTGTTACGGTATCTATCGGCAGACTTTCGTAGTACCATGATGGAGCAACCCGTTGCGGGTGCGTGACTTCCCGAGGGAACCAATGATCGTCCGCCGCCGTGCAATCGCCGGCTTCTTTGCGCTGTTGTTCAGCATTGTCGCCGCGGCGCCCGCGCGCGCCGACCAGAAGTATACCGTCGAAGGCAGCGACACGTATCAAATCGGCGGCCACGACGTCCGTAGCGAAATCGCGTATCACGGGACGCAACGTTTGCGCATTGTAAAGGCCGGCGCGGGGAAACGTTACACCGCGCGCGTCCTCTATCTGCGTAACGATCAAGGGACGCACGCACATGTTTCCGCTTCCTTCGAATCGACGATTATGCCTGACGGCGAACAACAAGACGGACAGAATAACGATCCGGATTACTTGACCGTCTTAAATCAACCATTCGCCGTGCAACTCGATGCCGCGACAATGCACGACCTGTCGCGCCTCAGCGGCGCTGTTCCGTTCGACTTTCCATCACCGATGACCGGTGCCCCGCTACACGGGACATTGCGGCATGTCGATAATGCCACGCTCAACGGCGACCGCGTCCTCGGCGTTGCATTCGATGCACGCGGACCGCTGCACGGCTCGCTACCAGATCATCCGTCGTTGACGCTAGCCGGCGAGATCCGCATGAACGGCACCGCGTATTACCGGTACGCCGGCGCGTTGCTGCTTGCGCTCGACGCGACCCTGCTCATCGAAGGTAACGTGCTCGATAATGCCCGGCGCGATCCGGTCGAAATCGTCTACAAACGGTCGATCAAAGCCGCTAAGAACGCTGCGCCCGATGCGGCGGCGGCGGCCGGAGGCGACGCGCAGCCATAGATTCCGTAACGACCCGGAATCGGCTGCCTGCGGGCCGAAACGCGAAACCGTCGTCATTCATCGTCGGTCATGGGCCAGTGATGAGTGCGCTCGCACCAATCCTTGGGGATTACCGTTTGACCGTTCCGGCGACGACGCCGGCGCCGGCGCGCCTTGTCAAGGGCACACCGGCACCTGAAAACTTCGAGCGGGTCGTCGACGATTATCAGCGGCGGCTCTACGGCTTCGCCTTGCGTATGACGGGCAATCGCGAAGACGCCGAAGAGATCGTGCAAGACGCCTTTGTGCGCGCATACCGCGCCTTGACGAAGATGGATGCGCAGCAGCGGGCGGAGTTACGGCTTCAACCGTGGCTGTACACGATCACGCTAAACGTAACGCGCAATCGTCTACGCTCGAAGCGTCCGACGAATGTCGCGCTGGATTCGCTTGCCGATCCGGATGCGTTACTCAATGAAACGCAAGAAGGTCCCGATCAACCCGAACACATTGTGGATCGCGCGGCCGATATGGTGTTGGTGGAACAAGCGCTGTTGTCGTTGCCGATGCACTTACGTGCCGCGGCAACGCTGCGGTTTATCGAAGGCCGCAGCCATCCCGAGATCGCCGAGATTTTAAACCAACCGATCGGAACCGTTAAGTCGCACGTGCATCGAGCCGTGCGCATTCTGCGTCGCATCCTCGGTCCGCAAGTTGGGCGCATCGTTGCCGCGGATGCCGAAGATTCGAAGGAGTTGACCGATGAGGTGCTGTGATGTTGAAGCGCTGTGGGACGATCTGCGCGACGGCGGTGAACTCAACCGCGAACACGTGGTGCTGCACTTGCGCACGTGTCCGCCGTGTCAGCGGTTGTACGAACAATACGAAGGCATCGCATACTGCTTGACGTGTTTGCCGGCCGTCGAGCCGCCCCTCAATCTCGTTCCGCGAATCATCGAACATATTGCAACGACGGTTCGCTCGGCACGCCGCCCGGACTGCGTAGCTAAAATCGATTCGCCCGTCGGCGTATTGTATGTCGCGTTTCGTTCCACGGGGATTACGGCAGTCGCGATCGATCGCGGCGAAGGCGACGAGCGCGTGCTTGAATCGATCGCCCGGCGACTGCGCCGCGGCGTCGTTGCAGCGCAGGCTCCGGCCTGGACGATCGACACGGTCAATACGTTTTTTCGCACGCATCACTCGAATTATGACCGCGTCGATATCTCGGATCTGAGCGCATTCGAGCAGTCGGCGTTGCGCGCCGCTGCGCAGATCCCGCCGGGTGAAGTGCGATCGTACGCCTGGATCGCAGCAAAAATCGGTTCGCCGCAATCGGCCAGTGCCGTCGGCCGCGTCATTGCGCGCAATCCCGTTCGCATGTTGTATCCGTGCCATCGCGTCGTCGACGCAGCCGGACATCCGCATACCTACGGTTACAGCCTCGATGTTAAAGCGCGCATCCTTGAACTCGAAGGTTTTGTCGGCAGTACGTTAAGCAAGACGCGCGCAGCGCAGCAGGTTTAGAACTAAAGAGGTCGCGAAACAACCTCCCCATGTGACATCCGCAGCTCCGCTAGATAGAGACGATCGGCGGTTAACGGACGGATAAGAGGAGGTGGTCATCGTTACTTGCGACAGTCCTAAACAAAGCTCGAATTCGATGATTGGAGGTGCGCAGACCTAGTCTGCGCGCCGACGAAAAAACAGTTCAAGGTTAAACCGGCCGTCACGGCCGGTTTTTTTTGTGCAAAGGCATCGGCCAGGGCGACGACTAACGATGCCAGTCGTGTCCGAGCACGTTCTTCCAACGGGCTTCAATACCGTTTGGCAATCGCCGAGAGCTCGCCGTCAGGCCTGCCGGCGAATTGCGAATCTCCCGCGGAATACGAAAACTTGAACGATAACGCCGACAACGATCCACGCTTATACGCGATTCCCGACATTCACGGGCATGCCAAAGGGGAGCACAAAGCCTTCACCGATGAGCGGCCGATCCCCCTATCGGCGCGCATGCTGTTCTTGTGGTTCTATCATGCTTGCCGGCGTGGCTGGCCCCGCTTTCTCATGGTCAGCGACCACATGAACTACCTCACGTTCGAAGATCCGGCAGCGATCAACCTCGTTCGGCGTGCACTCAAACTCGCGCAGGCCGGAGATCTTTACGGCGCGGCCGAGACGGCGAGCGTCGAAGTCGGTCATGCCGCCGTTGTTTCCGAAGGATTGCGCCGCGGCATGCGTTATTCGCTGGGCGCCGAGGTCGACAACGATCCGCGCTCGCGTCCCGATGCACAGAATATCGTCGATGCAATGAAGCCCGACGGCATGATCCGGTCGGTTCACTTTTTGACCGTCGATCATCCGACGCACGGTTCAGCTTGGAATTGGCCGTTCGATAATCCGGAGTTTTCCGACGTTTTCGATACGATCGGTACCGAGAAGACGTGGGAACTGTACATGGCAACGCTGCTCGACGCACTCGAACGGCTGCCGGGTAACATCGTCGGCCATTTTTATGTCCCGGCAATCTTCGGGCACTGGCCCGACGACGCGACACTCGACGGCTACGAGAACCAGCTCGTCGACGTGTGCGAGACACGCGGCATTGCGATCGAAGTCAATACACGTTTTCTTTATCGCGAGCACACGCCGGAGGAGAAAGAGCGCTATCTCGCCGCCCACCGGCGTTTACTGCGTAAATGCAAAGCGCGAAACGTCGGCGTCGCAATCGGCTCGGATGCGCATAGCCCAAAGGACCAAGGCCGCGCATTCAACACGATATTAGCGCTACTCGACGAGTGCGAAATTAACGAAATCGTCTTTCCGATCGCCGGACGGCTCGCCCGCGTTGCGCTGCGCGTCGAACGCAAAAGCGAGCCGGCGGTGCCCGTCGCCGAAGTTCCTGAAGCCGTTGCAGGCGACGATCGTAAAAGCGTGCGAAAGGCTCGGACCAGCGACGTCCCGGCCCGGCCGAAGGACTCTTCATCGAAGCGAGATGATGGTTCGTCGAACGTCCCGGAGCCGGCCGACGAGCCGGCGGTGAAAAAGGCCCGGCCGAAACGCAGTAGAAATCGCGGCGCCGCCCGTACCGATGAATCGGAGGCAACCCAGAACGAGGCTGACGCGGCAAGCACCGGTCCGGCGCCCGGACCGATCGTCGACGAGCCCGGCGCAAACGGTCGTGCACCGGACGAGATGTCGTCTGCGACGGCGTCCGAAGCCGGTAGCGAGCCCGAAAACGGCGGCGATATCGTGCTTGTAACGCTCACCGAAACGATCGAGACGACGAGTGAGATTGCCGCAGTTCTCGAACCGATTACCGCCGAAGAGTCGGCAAGCGACGTTTTCGCCGCCGCCGCAGTCGACGATGTCACCTACGTTGCAGACGATACTGCCGACCAGGAAAGCCTCGAAGGCACGCCCGACGCAAGCGAAGCAATTCAAAACGACGATCGAGTGCTCGCGGCTGCCGAAGCGCAAGCCGGTGCAGTCGAAGCGGGCACGAGCGACACCGAGCCGAGCGTTGACCGGCCGGCGGATGGCGGCGTGACGAAGCAGGTTGGCGCAACGCCGCGAGTGCGGCGAAAAGCGTCGCCTGCCGCACGGACAAAGCCGCCTGCAGCACCGGTTCGAGCGAAAGCGAAGCCGGCGCCGAAGAAGGCGGTTCGAGCGGCAAAGCCGCTGGGAAAGAAGTCGTCCGCTGCCGGTAAAACCGCCGCAAAGAAAAGTGCCGCGAAGAAACCGGTCGGCAAGAAAGCCGCCAAGAAAGTACCGGCGAAAAAAGCCGCCGCTCGGGGCGGCGCAAAGAAGTCGAGTGCACCGAAAGCAGCGTCAAAAAAGCCGGCCGTGAAAAAGCCGCCGTCGAAACGCCGCTGAGCTTCACGCTGCGACCGGTGGCCGGGGCGGTGCTGTGTGCGCTGCTCGGCGCATGCACGAAAGTCGACACGCAGACGGCCGCTTCAAACGCGAATAGCGAACACGCCTGGACGCATCCGGGCGAGTTGCGCGTCGCCATTCAAGCAGACCCGGTGACACTCGATCCGCTCCTGTCCGCTAATACGACCGAAGGCTTTCTCAACCGGTTATCGTTCGACACGCTCGTTTCGATTTCACCGGACGGCAAGGAACTCGTGCCGCGACTTGCGGCGCGCGTTCCCACGGTGGCGAACGGCGACATCTCCGCGGACGGCTTGACGATCAAATACGTGCTTCGGCACGGCGTTGTCTGGCAAGACGGCGCGGCGTTCAGCAGCAAAGACGTTAAGTTTAGCTGGCAAGCGATGATGAACGATGCGAATAACGTCAATTCACGGATCGGCTACGACGACGTATCGCACGTCGACATACCGGATGCAGCGACGGTCGTCTTTCATCTCAAAGCAAAATTTGCGCCGTTTGTGTCGACGGTTTTTGCCGAGAGCGACAATCCGATTTGCATCGTTCCGCAGCATCTGCTCGGCGGTTTCAAAGACGTCAATCGCGTTGCGTTCAATCAAATGCCGATCGGCACCGGACCGTTTCGCGTCGTGCGCTGGAACCGCGGCGACCGGGTCGAACTGCGTGCGAACCCGCACTACTATCTCGGCGCGCCGAAGCTCAAATCGATCGTGGTCCAAACGATTCCGGATGAAAATACCGGGATCAACGCGCTGCGCACGCACGACGTCGATTGGATGTTCGAGCCGTCACCGAATTTATACAACGTTCTCAAAACGCTGCCGGATACGGCCATTCACTTTGTAAACGAACCGCAGACGCTGCGGATGTTCATCAACAACACCCGGCCGCTGCTCAAAGATATCCGGGTTCGGCGGGCAATCGCTTACGCTACCGATAAGCCCGCACTGGTTCAACGATTGACCGGCGGTTCGGCGCTTGTCGCCGGCGCGGATCAGCCGCCGTCGTCCTGGGCCTATCGCCGAGACGTCATGACGTACGGACCCGATCCCGCGAAAGCCAGAGCGCTTTTGAAGCAAGCCGGCTTTACGTTCGGAACCGATGGTATCGCGCGCAAAAGCGGACAGGCGCTATCGTTGGACATGTCGACCAATAGCTCGAATGCGACGCGGCGGCTCGTCGAGACGCAGCTTCAGTCGATGCTGCGTGCGGCCGGTATCGACGTCGTCATTAAGAATTATCCCGGCACCACGTTTTTCGCTACCTACGGCCAGGGCGGCGTCATGGCGACCGGCCACTACGATCTCGCCATCTCGGGCTGGATCGCCGGCTCCGATCCGGACGACCACTCACTTTACGTTTGCAACGCGTTGCCGCCCAACGGCACGAATTACGATCGCTACTGTTCGCCGCAAATGGATGCCGCTCAACATGCAGCACTTGCCAGCTACCGCGAACCGGACCGCCGCATTGCATACCGCACCGTTCAAGCATTGATCGCGCGCGATGTACCGGAGATCGTCATCTGGTATGCACGCTTTCCGCAAGCGACGAATCCGGACTTCAGAGGCTTCGCGCCCAACCCGGTAAATGAAGCTTGGAACGCCTATCAATGGGAGATCTGACCGTACATGCGTGATGAGCCGCACTCGTCGATAGCGCGCATTCCCGAGCTGCGCTGGCTGCAACAAGTGATTATCGAGCGCGCGCTGACGCGCGGCGACTATTTGTTATCCGGCGGTGCCCGCAGCGACTATTATATCGATAAATTCAAGTTGTTTTCCGATCCGCAAATACTGCGCCGCATTGCGCGGCTCTTTGCACCGATCATCGCGGATATGAGTCCGGATCTCATTGCCGGTACGGAACTCGGCGGCGTGATCTTGGCGACGGCCGTTTCGCAAATGACGAATCTGCCGATGCTCATCGTGCGCAAAGCACCCAAACAATACGGCGCGTTCGCCGATGAATACGTTGAAGGCGGCCCGTTCCAGGCCGATCAGAAAGTGCTGCTGCTCGAAGATGTCGTTACGAGCGGCCGCGAAGTGCTCGCAGCGAAAGCGCGACTCGAAGAGCTCAATCTCAAAGTGTCCGTGTACGCGGTCATTAGTCGCGGGTTAGCGCCGGTGCACTCGCTCATCGCATTTTCGCTGCCGCGCAGCGGCCCGAAGACCGATAACTGAACTGCAGCGAAGCTAAGCTTCGCGGCGACGCTCGGCGAAGGTCGAACCGATCTCAAACGCGGCGTGATCGTCAAGCACGATGATCTCACCGTCGAACGCGCGGCGCGCACTCTCGGCGAGGTCGGCCGGCGTTGCTTCACTGGGGTAATGAGTTAACATTAAGCGGCGTACGCCGGCCGCCTGCGCCATGCGACCGGCCTCGTATGCCGAGCTATGGCCCCGCGTTCCATGCTCGACATCGCTTGCCAGCAACGTCGCTTCGCACACGAATACATCGCTATCGTGCGCGAGGGCAACGACGCGTTCATCCGGCGCGGTATCGGCCGAATACGTTACGCTGCAATCGTCTTGTTCAAAGCGAACGGCGTACGCGGGAATATAGTGCGACGTCGTTGCGAAGTGTAAAACGGCCGATCCGATTCGTAGTGTCGTCGCCGGATCGTACGTTGCCAACTCAAAGACGTCGGCGAGAAAACTGCGACCTTCATCGGCAAACGCGCTAACGAGCATTTCGAGCGTCGCGACGCCGCCGGGCGGCAAATACACGGCAAGCTTGCGTTCGCGCCGAAGCTTTCCGTAGGTAAGTGCATAGCGCAGCGGCACGAGGTCGAGAAAATGATCGGCGTGCATGTGCGTGATAACGATCGCGTCGAGCCGGTCGTAATCGACGTACGGACGTAAATTGGCAAATGCGCCGGTGCCTAAATCGAGCACGACCGATGATTCGCCGGCCTGTATAAGATACGAACTGCAAGCGCGGTTCGGCCGTGGAATCGATGAGCTCGAACCGACGACCGTCAGCCGCATGCAGTCTACAGCGCCGCGAGGACCGCTTGCGCGTGGCCCTCGACGCTTACTTTCGGCCAAACCTTTGTAATCGTTCCGTCAGCGTCGGCGAGAAACGTCGAACGCGCAATGCCCAGACTTCTCTTGCCGTACATGTTCTTCTCGACAATTACGCCGAAAGCGTCGCAAACGGCGGAATCCGTATCGGCCAACAGCGGAAACGGCAACTCGTATTTGTTCTTGAATTTGCTCTGCGCGGCAACGGAATCGCGGCTGATCCCGATCACGGCGACACCCTGCTTAGCAAAATCTGCATACATGTCGCGGAATTGCATCGACTCATTGGTACATCCCGGCGTATCGGCTTTCGGGTAAAAATAAATTACCGCTCGCTGACCGAGCGCGGAAAGCGTACAAGCCGAACCGGTATCGTCGAGCACGGTCAGGTCCGGTAGTTTTGCTCCTGCTTCTAACACGACAATCCTCCAGCAGACGGGTAATGATCGGAAACGCGCAGCGTACGACGAATGACGGCGCGTGCGTCGAGCGTAGCGTCTCAAGGCAATGTGATGGACCGCAACCCCTTGCGTACAAAAGGAGCCGCCTATGTTCGACCATTCTCCGCACGGCGCGCATCCGCTTGCGACCCAACTTGCGACGCGTTATGCGGATGACGGCATGACCCGGCCGGTCATCGAGATTGCCGCCGGATCCGGCCGGAACACTCGCCACTTCGTCGACCTTCACATCCCGATCGTGTCGTTGCGCGACGACGAGCCGTACACGCAATTGCCCGGCGGCCGAGACCTCTATGCCGCAGCCCTATCGACGCACGGCTATCTGCACGGAACCGTCGACAAACTCCGGCTTGGATTCGCTGAATTACGGCGCGTGCTGCAGCCCAAGGCGCCGGCCTATTTCACGCTGGGGTCGATGAGAGACGCGCGCTTCGGTCTCGGTGTCGCTGTCGATGAAGTGACGTTCGCACCGGGCGACGGCGATGAAGCCGGCATTCCGCACGCGTACTTCGATCGCGACGGCGCCCTCGACGTGCTCAAAGGCACATTTTCGATCGATTCACTCGAAGAGCATAACGTTGACGCAATCGCCGGCCGCTGGGCGCATGCAATGCCGCGTGACATGTGGCACTGGTTTGTGATCGCGCGGTGCGCTTGAGCGCCTAACGCCACCTAGTAGCGCGGAACCGCCGGATCGAGCGCCGACCAGGCATCGATCCCGCCGTCGAGGTTAACGGCGTTGGGAAAGCCCGCGGCGTTGAGGTAGCCCGTTACCTGAGCGCTGCGCCCACCGTGATGACACATGACGACGATCGGCCGATCGGACGGCAGCGATGCAACGTTCGCCGGAATCTCGGCCATGCGAATTGCCGTTGCGCCGGCGACCGACGCGACGGCGAGTTCATCGGGCTCGCGAACGTCGAGCAGCATGAAGTCTTCCCGGGCGTCGAACCGGCGCTTGAGTTCGGCGGCGCTGATCTCGATCACGAGCGGCCGTCGAAGGCGATGAGCCCGGTCGTCGGGCTAGAGGCGTTGCCGTAGCGCTTCTTCTCCATACGTCCGGCCAAGAAGGCAAGCCGCCCGGCTTGCGTTGCAAGTTTCATCGCCTGCGCCATCCCGATCGGATCGCGCGCCGCCGCGATGCCGGTGTTCATCAGCAGCGCGTCGATCCCGAGTTCCATAGCCAGCGCTGCATCGGATGCCGTTCCGACGCCGGCATCGACGATGACCGGAACTCCGGCTCGCTCCTTGATGATGGCAATCGAGTAGGGATTGCAAATGCCGAGGCCGCTGCCGATCGGAGCGGCCAGCGGCATAACGGCCGCACAACCGACGGCCTCGAGAATTTTGCATGCAACCGGATCGTCGACGATGTACGGCAACACCGTGAAACCGGCGCGCACGAGTTCCTCGGCCGCCGCGATTGTCTCACGCGTGTCGGGATACAACGAATCCGGGTCGCCGATCACTTCAACTTTGATGAGGTCGGTACCGAGCGCTTCACGCGCGAGCTTCGCCGTGAGCACCGCTTCCTTGGCAGTGAAACATCCGGCGGTATTCGGCAGCAGCGTAAAGCGCGTGCGATCGAGGTAATCAACGAGTGTTTTGCCGCTCGGATCATCGAGATGGATGCGCCGGATCGCGACGGTTAAAACCTGCGCGCCGCTGGCGGTGTGCGCGGCTTGCATGACCGGAATCGACGGATACTTTCCGGTTCCGACAAACAGCCGCGATTCGAACGTATATGCACCGATGTGCAATGAGTCGGTCACGGTCGTCACCTCGTTCTTAGCCGCCCGCAACGGCGGAAATGATTTCGATCGTATCGCCGTCGCGCACCAGCGTCGCGTCGAGCGTACTGCGTAAAACGATATCGTAATTCCGGGCAACGGCGATACCGGCTCGCGCAACACCGAGCGAGGTCAGCAAGTCGCCCAGTGTCGTGCCGTCGGCAACCTCACGCGGCCGGCCGTTGAGATTGATGGTCATTACCGCGCATGATTCGCGAGTGCTACCGTGCTCTCCGGCGCGTCGCGCGTCAACCCGAACGCGTCGAGTGCCGTCGCGCTGCGACCGGTGAGGACGATGTCGGCGATTGCCCGGGCGGTCACCGGCGTGAGCAGGATGCCGTTGCGATAGTGACCGGCAGCGACGAAATAGCCTTCGAGCGGCGTTGCGCCGAGATACGGTCGCGCATCGGGCGTACCCGGACGCAGCCCCGCCCACGTTTCAACCACGGCAAACCCTTTGAGTGCCGGCGCGATCCGTAGCGCGGCATCGAGCAGCGCATGCAGCCCGCCCGCCGTCACACGGCTGTCGAAGCCGCGGTCGCGCACGGTAGCACCGACCAGCAAGCGGCCGTCGTCGCGGGGAACCAGATACGCGTGCTCGTGCCGGATCAACGCACGTAAGAAGCCGAGCGGAACGGCAATGGCCAGCATTTCGCCGGCGACCGGAAACACCGGGATCTGCGCCGCTGCCGGTACGCCGTCAAGCGCGCCGGCCCACGCGCCCGCTGCATTCACGACCGCAGCCGCGGCAATGAAACCGCGCTCGCTGCGCAGGCCGCGAACGCGCCGTGCATCGGCGTCGAGCGCGACGCGGTCGACGCTCTCGAAGCGGACGTTAGACGAGCGGCACGCAGCGACGAGCGCCCGGCCCAGCCGGCGATTATCGATTTGCGCTTCGTTGGCGATAAAAAGCGAACCGCTGACCGAAGCGCCGACCGCTGCCTCGCGGGCAAGCGTCGCCGTCCGGTCGAGCAAGCTGACGTCACCGCCGTTGCGGGCGTAGACCGGCGCCAGCGCTTCGAGCCGCGCCAGATCGGCCGCATCGAGCGCTACGTGCAGCGTTCCACACGTCAGTAGATGCGCGTCGAGACCGGTCCGCTCGCGAAGTTCGGCGACGTATGACGGATAGAGTTCGAGCGATGCGCGACAGAGCGCGAGAAAGGCCGTGTCCGGCATCTCTTCGGAAAACGGCGCGAGCATACCGGCACCGGCCCAAGAAGCGGCGCGAACCGGCTCGGCCCGTTCGAAGACGGTCACATCGGCGCCGCGCTTTGCCAATTCGTAGGCGATCCCCGCACCAATGAGTCCGCCGCCGATAATGGCGATCATGCGCGGTTCAACAGTTCGTGTAAACGGGGCCCTCGCCACCCTGCGGCGGCACCCAGGTAATGATTTGATACGGATCCATGATATCGCAGGTCTTACAATGGACGCAATTTGCAAAGTTAATTTGCAGCGATCCGGTGATGCCGCCGGCGGTCTGCGTGAATTGCGGCTCGTAGACTTTAGCCGGACAAAAGTATTGGCACGGGTTACCGAATTCGACCGTACACCGGTCGGCGCAGATTGCGGTATCGGCGACGTGCAAGTGCGCGGGCTGATCTTCGTCGTGCATGGTGCCGCTGTTGAACACGTCGGTCAACTTATCGAAGGTTAACACGTTGTCGGGATCGACACGCCGATCGGCTTGTCTGGGCGCACGCTGCGTGATCTTCACCATGCGCTCGTGTCCGGCATGGCCGCTGAGCTTGTCGACAAGGCCGAAGCCGCGCCCGCCGCCGAGCATTCCCAGTGCGGCGTTGATCATGCCGCCGAAAAGTCCGGTCTTGAAGCCGGCATGAAAGTTGCGCGCCGCGTGCAGTTCGCCGAACGCCCACGAGTCGCGGAACTTCGCTTCGTAGGCAGCGAGCGCGGCCGCGCTGACGTCGTTTGCTTCGAGCGCATCGAAGATTGCTTCGGCTGCAAGCATCCCGGATTTCATTGCAAGATGAATGCCCTTGAGTCGCATTCCGTTCAAAAAGCCGGCCGAGTCGCCGATCAGGCAAAGTCCGTCCGCGTAGAGCCGCGGCATGGCGTGCAGGCCGCCTTCGGGGATCGCCTTGGCGCCGTAGCGCAGTAACGTTCCGCCTTCGAGAAACGGCTTGATCGCCGGCAGCAGTTTCATCTGTCCGAAGAGCTGGTGCGGATCGGTCGTCGGATCGGTGTAATCGAGTCCGGTTACGAGACCGATGTCGATGATGTTGCCGTTCATGCCGTAAAGCCAGCCGCCCCCAAACGTATCGGCCGGCAACGGCGCTCCCAGCGTATGGATGACGTCGCCCGGCGCGAGCCGTCCGGGCGGAACTTGCCACAACTCCTTGATACCGACGGCGTACACTTGCGGACCGCGATCCCGGTCGAGTCCAAGTTTGGCGATCGCGGTTTTTGCCAGCGTCCCGCGCGGCCCTTCGCCCAGCACGACGACCTTCGCCGTGAGATCCGGCCCCGGTTCGTAATTCGTCTTGGGCTTGCCGTCGCGACCGACGCCTTTATCCCCGACACGAACGCCGACGACGCGATCGCCGTCCCACAGCAGTTCTTGACCGGGAAAGGCCGCAAATACATCGACCCCGGCAGCTTCGGCTTTCGCGCCGAGCCACTTCGTGAGCCGGTTTAACGATGCAACGTACTTGCCGGAATTATCGAGAACCGGCGGAACGATCGGCGCCGCGATCTTTCCGCGCGGCGTGAGATACCACATTGCGTCGGAGGCCACCGGTGCGTCGAGCCCGCCGGTGATGTCTTCACCGGGAAACAACTCGTGCAACGTTTTGGGATCGACGACCGCGCCGGACAATCCGTGATTGCCGATATCGCCGCCTTTTTCGATCACCATCACGCTCACGTCGCGGCCCGCGGCAGCCGCTAAAGCACGCAGCCGGATCGCGCCGGCTAAGCTCGCCGGCCCGCCTCCGACAAACAACACATCCACTTCAAGCGAATCACGGTCGGGCATCACCGCGCGCACTTCGCGTTTGCGTGCGCGTCATCCGGCTTGCGCGAGTACGGTCGTTACCGCGATACGGTGCATTGCAATTCGCTCGTCCCACGGCCGTAGCATCGGCGTCTCGAAGGTCAAGCTCGCGGCACAGGCTTGGCGTAACAAAAATAGCGACATCGGCAACCCAGCCGGAAAATAACGCGATTCCTCACGCGCATCGACCGTCACCGTTCCATGTCCGATCGTCTGGCAGATGCGCGCTTCGGGCGGCGAACCGAGATCAAAGCTCAAGTCGGCAAGATCCTGAATCGGCAGACCCTGACTCTCAACGGCCCGAACGGCGGCCGCGGCGAAGCGCGGTGTCGCCCGCGGCGCTAGCGGTTCGAAGCCGTAAAAAACCGTGCGCCTCGAAATCTTCATGTAAGTCGATCGACAGCAGAAACCGCCGGTCGCGATTCGATGCAATGACCGCGCGAGACTCGGGCGTGAGGCCGCCGCGACTGAAACTGCGGTTGATATCTTGACCCTCGGCGTTTGCGCGCGTGTGCGCGGCATAACCGCTGGGATTGAGACACGGCCAGATACGATAAGCGAAACGATCGTCCAGCAGCCGGTCGGCGACGAGTGAAAGCAGCGCCCATGGCGCGGCCGGTTCATCGCCATGCATACCCGACGATAATGCAACGACCGGCGCGTCGTCGGAGCCGGTTTCAACGACGAAAATCGTGCGCGGCGCGCCGACGCAGGCGACCTCGCGAATCCGCAGGTCGTGCGAAGCGCGTTGCGCTTTCCAGGCGGCGATCAGCTCCGGGTAGGTGGGCTTTTGCATGCGAGCGACTTATTCGGCAGAGCATCGCCGGCTCTTAGCGCCGGCAGAGCTGTCGTAATGACGACGCGGTACGTTCGCACGGCCCCATCCGGTCGAGGTCCGCTAATGCCGACCGGACGTCGGCGGCTTGAATTTCGAGCAAGCCCGGATCGGTGCTGCATCCGTGCGGATCGCCGAGCTTGCCGGCCCAGAGGGTCCGGTGATACGGACGTCCGGCGGGCGGGCCCCACCAGGCCGGCGGGATCGGTCCGAACAACACGACCGACGGCGTTCGAAAAGCCGTCGCTAAATGGGCGACGCCGGTGTCGCCGCAAACGACGCGGCCGGCGTTGGCAACGAGCGCCGCAAGCTCGAGCAGATCGGTCCGCCCGGCGTAGACACACTCCGGTGCGATTCCGGCCCGATCGGCAATGGCACCGGCCCGTTCGCGGTCGCCGACATCGCCCGTTACAATGACCGTCCGGCCCGACCGCATCTCCTCGCGTGCCACTTCCGCCCAACGGTCGATCGGCCAACGGCGAGCTTCGCTCGCTGCCGACGGATGCAGGAGCGTCGCACCGCGAGCGTGCCGCGCCGGCTGCACCGGCGGAACCGGCAGGTCGAGGTCATCCGCTTCCGTCGGAATGCCGGCGTACTCGAGCATCCGGCACCAGCGCCGGACCTCGTGCTCGTCGGCACGCCACGGCGCGCCGGCTTGCGATTGGCCGACGTCGGCGTGCGCGAACGAGATCAACCGGCGCGGCGTAGCGGCAAGTAAATAGCGTTGACTCTGCGGTCCGCGCCCATGCAGATCGACGGCAACTTCTGCTGCGTGTAACTCCGCGGCGAGGGGCTGGAGGGGCGCCGTATCCCGCACCCGGTCTATACACGTTACCAGCCCGGCCAGCGGCGCAAGCGCGCGCGGCGCAGCTAAAATGATTTCGCGATCCGAGAACGCCCGAGCGATCGCCCGATACGCCGGAACGCCGGTCAAAAAATCGCCCAGCCCGAGCGGCCGCAGCATGACGACGAACGGCCGAGCGCTCATCGCGAAACGCCGGCACCGCGGATGCTCGATACGGCTTGCCGCACGGTAAGCGCCCGATACACCTCGAACGTCTCGGCGGCCACT
>CBDCCS010000013.1:0-12548 GCA_965214935.1 Candidatus Velthaea sp.
GCGGAATCGCTTCGAGTTCGATTTTGCCCGCTTCGATTTTCGAGAAGTCGAGAATGTCGTTTATGATGGCCATGAGCGAGTGTCCCGCATCTTGCAGATAGGTGAGATGGCGGCGCTGCTCGGCGTTGAGCTCAGTGTCGAGCGCGAGGGCGGTAAACCCGATGATGCCGTTCATCGGCGTGCGGATCTCGTGGCTCATGCGCGCCAAGAAATCCGACTTCGCACGGCTTGCTTCTTCGGCCATGCGTTTGGCCAGGGTCCATTGCTCGATCGTTTCAAGCAAGTTTTGTTTTTCTTCGCGCAAGCGTTCGTTGAGCGTACGGATTTCCGTCATGTCCCAATTCGTGCCGACGAGCCGCGCGGCGTCTCCGGCATCATCGAACACGACCGTTGCGGTGCCGCGGATATGGTGGCCGCTGCCGTCCGGCCAGATCACCCGAAACTCGGTATCGAACGGCTCCCCGCCGGCAATCGCGCGTTCCAATGCGGCGCCGGCGCGGATAGCATCGGCCGGATCGAGATGCGCTTGCCAGAACTCGGGCGGTAATGCGCCGGAGCGCTCGGGTATTCCGTACAGCTTGAACATCGTGCTATCCCAGACAAGCGTTCCGGCTTGCAGGTCGGCTTCCCAAATTCCGATTTTTCCGCTTTGCGTCGCCAGCATCGCGCGTTCGCTTAACGCGTCGCGTTGCCGCTGCATCTCTTTGTAATCGGTCAAGTCTTGGAAGACGCCGAAAATGCCGGCGATCGTGCCGTCGGGGGCGCGTTCGATTTGACCGGACGATATGACATTGCGAATCGTACCGTCGGGCCGAACGATTCGCGCGTCGAAGCCGAACGGGATGCCGTCGGTCAACGCGGTCGTCACGATTTGCGTCACGCGTTCGCGGTCTGCCGGATGATAGGCGTGCGTCGCAAAGTCGAGCGTGAGCGGAAACGACGTCGGCAGCCCGTGCGCGCGGTAGACTTCGTTCGACCAGGTCACCTGTTGTGTCGTGACGTCGAAACGCCAACGGCCGACATGGGCCATCTCTTCGGCCATGAGCATCAGACGATTGGCCTCGCGCAGCGCGGCCGCGGTCTCACGGTCTTCGCGGGCGGCTATTTCGAGCAGCGAATTTGCTTCGCCGATGATGCGTTCGGCGGCTTTCCGATCCTCGATATCGGTGGCCGTCACGATCCACTCGGCGGCGCGCCCGGCGCCGGCAACAAGCGGCACGCCGCACACCGACTGCCAGCGAAAGACGCCGTCGCTGCGGCGCAGGCGGCACTCGATCTCCCGCGGCAGACCGTCGTCCTGTTCGCCGAACAGCACGGCCAGCTTCGCTCGATCGGTCGGCGCGACGAGTTCCGCCAAAGCGAATCGACCTGATTGCACGATGCTGCCGAAGAAGTCGGCGCAGCGCTCGTTGACGTACTGGACGTTTTGGCCGGCGTCGACGACCGCGATGAGTTGCGGCAGCGCGTTGGTCAAGCTGCGGTAGCGCGTTTCACTTATTTCGAGCGTCGAAAATTCATGTGCTGCGCGTAAGGCGCCGGTCAGATCTTTGGCAGCGAGCACGAGCGTTTGTACGTCGGTTGCGCTGAAGGCATGAGCTTTCACGCACGACACTTTAATAACGGCAACCTGGCCGTCGCAGATAACGATCGGGACCACGATCATCGAGCCGATGTTTAAACGCCGGCACAACGCGGTGTTGACGCGTGGATCGGTCGAACAATCGTCGGCATACAGAACGCAACCGAGTTCGATACACATACCCGAGAGCGAACCGGCCCGTTTGATGCGCGTTCCGACCGTTTGGACCAGCATGCCGCTTGCCGCTTCAAAATGCATCTCGGTGTCTTGCGGAACCTCGAAGGCCGCGCCGGCCGCTCCGGTCTGCTGCTGCATAAAATTCAACACGACGTCGACGACACGGGCGCGAGAGGGCAGCGCGGCCGCCAAGTCATCCTGTAAGGTAATGAAGCCTTCGATTTGAACGTTCCGGGCCGCCAGATTCGCGTTGACGTTGCGTAACCGCACGAGACTCGAGGCATACTGACCCTGCAGCATGGCAAATAAGACGGTCGCTGAAACGGCGAGTTCTAGGCGCGCAAAGTACCAGCCGTACGTGTAACGGCCGGCTGAGCCGTGCCAATTCATGAGGACTTCGACGAGTAGCGCGAGCAGCGCCACGGCGAACCACAAGTCGATTCGCGTCCGCAGCCGAGTGATCGCGCCCAGTGCCGCCAGCGTGCAGAGCAGACAGAGCGCACGCACCGGTACGGTGAGGAAACCGCCGACGGCAGTCGGCTTACCGTGTTCGGATAACGGCGGAAGGTACGCGTGGCCGGCCGTTGCTATGACGGTGATCGCGACGACGATGACCCCGACGACCGCTGCCGCGCGGCCGAACGGGACGCGGCTTTGCCCGGATATCGCCCGTTGCTGCCGCGTCCGAGATATATAGACGAGCGCAAGCGTGCAGAACGCGAGATGCCAGCTTAGGTACAGCCAGGTGGCGGTATCGGGACCGGCGCCGAGCAATCCGGCCGGGCTGAACGCTTTGGGAAACGTTAACAGATACGGTACGAGGAGAGCGGCCGTTGCACCGTAGGCGAGGCTTAAATAGCCGACCGGACTGCTGCGGTCGGCGCGGAATTGCGCGTACAGCAGAGCAGCGGTGAACGCATAGGCGGCGACCACCGCCGCCGTTACCGCCGGTAAAAATCCAGCGATTTCGGGCGCCCGGATCGAGCCGAACGGAGCGGTAACGACGGCAACGCCGACCGTTCCGATCGCCACGCCGAATGCTACGGTGCGGTCGCGATCCGTCAACGGCGCCGTAGCGTCTTGGTTCATGCAGCGCGCCGCAACCGTTGGTGCGCAATTGTCGTCACCGATGAATGTTCGGCACGCCGGTGCTGGCGCTCTACCTCAAGCCAAGCGCCGAGCGGCAGTTTTACATTTCGTCTTGCGCGGCAGCGTCGAGCGCGGCACTTAGCGATTCGAGCGTCGGCTCGTCGGCAAACGGCTGACCGTTGATGAAGAACATCGGTGTTCCGTCAACGCCGCTCGATTCACCCTGTTCGATGGCTGCATCGATCGCGTGCTGATAGGCGTTTGTTGTAAGTTCGCGATCGAAGCGTTCGAGGTCGCCGACCCCTGCGCTGCGCGCGTACCGGCGAAAATCGGCGTCTGCGAGCGCCCGTTGATGCGTAAAGAGCTCATCGTACATTTCCCAAAATTTGCCCTGCGCGCCGGCCGCTTCGGCCGCCTGTGCCGCAGCGGCTGCGCGCGGGTGGATTTCGCGCAGTGGAAATTGGCGAAAGACAAAGCGCATACGGCCGCTGAAGCGCCGTTCCAGTTCGCTTACGATCGTGTGTGCTTCGCTGCAATACGGACACTGGAAGTCGCCGTATTCGATCAGCGTCACAGGTGCGCTTGCCGGTCCGCGCGTGTGATCGGTTGCGCCGACCGGCGTTAGTTCAATATTTTCCATCGTTCTACCGTATTCCAACAAAGGTCCGACTCGAAGCGGAGCGCCGCATGCAAGCGGCGGGAAACAATCCGCCGGATGCGAAGCGCCGCAGTCTCGTAATCGATGAAGATTGCCTCCGATGCCGGTCTTCCGCCTCGCGGTACGCCCAAGAACTATCTTGCGGCCTGGCTCCTCGTTATGCTTAAACGGTCGCACTTGCACGGCTACGAAATCATGAAAGAGCTGCGCGAAGAGTTCGGGATCGCGTGCGATCCGGGCACGGTCTACCGGACGCTGCGTCAGCTCGAAGGCAGCGCTCTCATCCTGTCGCATTGGGACGCGCACGATCAGGGTCCGGCGCGGCGCGTATACGAATTAACCGAGCGCGGGATCGAGGCGCTCGAACGCTGGAACGTCACGTTGCACGAGTACCGGTTAAACCTCGATGCGTTTTTTCGCGTATACGGTTCCGACCGCATCGCCCGATGATTTCAATTCGCTTTTTGGGCACCGGCGGAGCACGCTTCGTGGTGGCCAAACAGGTTCGTGCATCGGGCGGAATGTGGATGCGCTTCGGCCGCACGCAGATGCATGTCGATCCCGGCCCCGGAGCGCTCGTTCGTGCACTGAGCGCGTTGCCGCCTTGCGCGCCGCCCGAACTCGATGCAATCGTCCTATCGCACAAGCATCTCGATCACGCCAACGACGTCAACATCATGATCGAAGCGATGTCGCAAGGCGGCTGGAAGCCGCGCGGCGCCTTGCTGGCGCCCAGCGATGCGTTCGATTTCGAGCCCGTCGTTTTGCCCTACGTCCGATCGTTCGTTCCGCGCATCGAACGGCTCACCGAGCGGGGCGAGCCGATCGCCGTCAACGATGTTGAGATTCGAACGTCGATCCGCCACCGGCACGGCGTTGAAACGTACGGTTTGCATTTCCGGCATGCCGGCCGGACGGTTTCGTATCTGCCGTGTACGCGGTTTTTTCCCGAGCTGATCGCCGATTACCGCGCACATGCGCCCGATCTGTTGATCATGAACGTGCTGCGCTTTCGCGACTCGATGGATGTCGATCACCTAACCTTCGATGACGCGCGAACGCTCGTCGAGGGGATTCGGCCTAAAGCCGTCATCATGACGCATTTCGGAACGCGCATGCTCGAGCAAGATCCGGTCCGGCTAGCGCGCGAACTCGAAGCTGATTTCAATGTTCGCGCGTATGCGGCGTACGACGGCTGGACGTACGATGTCCTCGATTGAGTTCGGCGGAGCCGCGTTAGAAATCGAGATCGCCGAACCCGGTGCGCCCGGCGCGTATTGGCAGCGTGTCGATCGCGCTTGGCGCTCGGAGCTATGGAATTTCCGAGTCGTCTGGCACGAACAGCAGCATGACGTCGTTGTGCGCGACGGCGATCGAATCGTCGGCGCACTGCACTTGCAAATCGCGGCCTCGCTTGCGACGATCGACGCCCTGCATGTCGATCCGCCGTATCGCCGGCAGCGGATCGGACGAACGCTGGTCACGCGCGGTGAAGAGCTCGCGAAATACTACAACTGCCACAAGCTGACCGTTGCCGTGTATGCCGAACACGCGGCGCAGCGCTTCTTCGAGCGCTGCGGTTATAAAGTCGAAGCCGTCCTCGCGCAGCACACTTACAAACTTGACGTAGCGTTGCTGCGTAAGTTTTTGCTTTAGCCGAACTGCGGCGCTACAACCGGCGCCGTCCGCCGGCACTCGCGCGCTCGGCCGACCGGCTCGTTGCCAGTAGCGCCGACATCGGTCGCCACTCGGCGCCCAGAGCCGCGCCGCGGCGGCCGCCCAGCGACCCGTCGTACAAAAAGATATCGCCGTGCGTGCTGGCCGCATTTACCAGCGGTCCGCCCGCGCCGATGAATCGCAGCGCGTCGCCGTCGAGCCGGTTCTCGCCGCCGCCGAACGGCGGCGGCGCGGACGGCGCGAGCAGACTGAACACGCGGCCGTCTTGAGTGTGGGCACCGAGTTGTGCGCCGCCGCTGACTCCCAGCGCGATCGACCCGCGGTCGGACACGAAGCGCGCCAGACCCGAGTCGAACGTGCCGTCGTCGAACAGAATGTTGCCGGTCAACGTCGTTGCTTCGATCTGTTTCACGCGACAGCTCTCGAAGACTTCGTCGGCGCGATTGCTGCGTACGCGCAGCCGGTCGAAATTCGAGTCAAGCGCATAGAAGCGGCCGTTGAGCGGCTGCACGAATGCATCGCCGCCGACATCGCGCAAGACGACTTGCCCGCGACCGAGCGCTGCGATCGTCGTGCCGTGGTAGCCGGTCAAAACGATGCTGCCGCGGCCCGAACGGACGTTGACCAGTCCCGTCGACGCCGGGATGGTCACTCGCAGTTGCATGCGCGGCGTCGCGTTACCGTCCGGCGGGACTTCGCGGATGCGAACGACGTCGTGCTTGCCGGGCCGTAGTTGCGGCACCGGAAAATCCTCGGGCAACAGCGTGACGGATTGCGTTCCGCCGCCCGTCGACTCGTTGACGACGACGGGCGGAATCAGGAAACTCGCGTTCGTGCTTTGCGTCGCCGACGCAGACTCGAACGGCTCGCCGTCAGGCCACTCGACTTGCACGGTGTTGCGATTCCACGTTTCGATCGAAATGGCGGCGTCGCGACCGATGACCTGAACGATCGCCTGATCGTTGACCTCAAACGAGGCACTGCTCGCTGATGCCGGGTGCGGTTGCCCGATGATGTAACACAGAAAACCGCCGGCGAGCAATGCGCGCCATGCACCGGATCGGGCCGCCACCATGTCATGATAGCGGCGCAGCGGTTGCGAGGTCATTAGTTTCCGGTGGGAATGGGGCTTAGCCGCGGCAAGCTGACGCTGAAAACCGATCCGGCGACCTCGCGCGGTGCCGCCGAAACGCTGCCGCCGTGGATGCGTGCGATGCTGCGCACGATCGCTAAGCCAAGCCCGGTTCCTTCGATGGTTCGTGAATGCGACAGATCGGATCGGAAGAAGCGGTCGAAAAGCCGTTCGGCCGTCTCCGTCTCGATGCCGAGACCCGTGTCTGCAACATCGACTCTGACCGCCGCTTCGGTCGGCGTCACCGTGACGTCGATCCGTCCGGCGTCGGTGAATTTAATCGCGTTATCGATGAGATTGTTGAACAGCTGGCGCAGCAGCGATTCATCGCCGGCGACCATGACATGCGCGGACGGCAAATGCGCCTCGATTGCAAGCGACTTCCGTTCCGCGCGGCCGCGCGCATGCAGCACGACGTCGCCGACTAGCCGGTCGAGCAACAGCGGCTCTTTCGGTATGCGATCGCCCGAATCGGCTTTTGCCAACGTCAGCATGCCGCTGACCATGCCGGCGAGTTGCTGCGACTCGTTGATGATGGCATCCAAGGATTCGGCGCGAACTTCCGGCTCATCGTTGCCCCAGCGCTTGAGCAGTTGTGCATTCGCGTTGATTACCGTTAAGGGTGTCTTGAGTTCGTGCGATGCGTCGGCGATAAATTGTCGTTCCCGCGCAAAGGCCTCCTCGAGCCGCGCAAGCATCGCATTGAACGCCGACGCCAGTTTACCGGCTTCATCGGTGCGGTCGACCGGGATGCGCCGGTCGAGTTGGTCCGAGCCGATTTGCGTCATAGCCTCGGTGAGGCGTTTGATCGGATCGATCGTGGTACCCGCAATAAAAAACGATGCCGCCCCGACGAGCAGCGCGCCGCCCAGCGCCGACCACAATAAGATCGTCTGCGCCTGATGCAGCACGTACCGAACGGTATCGAGCCGCTCCGCGACATGCGCGATCGCGATCGGCTGGCCGCTGCTGCGCAGCAGCCGGTCCAGGACCAGTAACTCGCCGCCATCCGCATTGATGACCTCGAAGGTGGCGTCACCGCCATGGAAGTCGGTCTGCGAGGGAATGCGCAGCGGGCCCATATTCGTGCTCTTGCCGATTGGATAACCGCTGAGCGAATCGATCTGGACGTATGTCGAGGGTCCGGCAAAATGATCGAGGTTTGCCCGATCGGTCAAGGTCGTGAACACCGGGACGGGTTCGAAAACGTTGAACTCGCGCGCCGTGTCGACCGTTTGGACGATCTGCTCGCTGGTGCCCGAAATACGCAGCTTTGCTTGATCGAGCAGAATTTGACGGAAACCGAAATTAAGGGCGATCGCGGCGAGTGCGATCACGCTGATGATGAGCGCCGCGTACCAGATCGCGATGCGGCTGCGAAGCGAGTTCAGTGCAGACCGCCGGCTGCGCGCACCGCGATCGGCTCAGTCCTTAAGTGCGTAACCCACGCCGCGCACCGTCGAGATAAGTTTTTCGTCATGTCCGTCGTCGATTTTACCGCGTAGATAGCGGATATAGACGTCGATGAGATTGGAGTCGCCTAAGAAATCGCTGCCCCACACGCCGTTGAAAAGTTCGTCGCGCGTATGGACTTTATTGCGATGCAACAACAGATATTCGAGCAGCGCGTACTCTTTTGCCGTCAACGAAACGAGCGTGCCGGCGCGGCGCACTTCGTGCCGGTCGCGGTCCATCGCCAGATCCTTGACGGTCAAAACATTACTGGCGGGATTTTTATCGCGCAGTCGCGCGCGCACCCGCGCCAGCAGTTCGTCGATTGAAAATGGTTTGGTTAAATAATCGTCGGCTCCCGCGTCAAGACCCGCCACCCGGTCGGGGATCCGATCCTTGGCGGTGAGCATGATGATCGGAACGCTACTCTTGGCACGAATGCGGCCGGCGACTTCCATCCCGTCGAGCTTGGGCAGCATCAGATCGAGTATGACGAGATCGGGTTCTTTGAGTGCGCGTTCGAGGCCGAGTAAACCGTCGCGGGCTGTTTCGACGTCATAGCCTTCGTGCTTGAGTTCGAGCTCAAGCACGCGCGAGATCTGTGCGTCGTCTTCGACGACGAGAATCCTGAACTTACGGTCCGGAATGGGTGCCTCCCTAGCGGCCGGCGATCTTCCCGCGAGTCGCGGGCAGCGACAGCGCCGACACCCAGATAACGAACGAAAATCCGAGACCGGTCCACACCAAAACCGGCGGCGAGATCGAATCGGCAAACCGGTCGACGCCGAAGTCGACCGCCTCTCTGAGGGCAAGTGCAAAATTCGGCACGGAGGTGAGCACCAGGAACGCCAGCCACACCATAAAGGCCAGCAACGTGCCGACGGCCCAAATTTCCCATGCCGCAAACGTCAAAGCCGGCCGGTCGACCGTCGCCGCTAAAATGCGGGCTCGAAGATCGCCGGGCGGCGCTTCGAGCGGAAGCGCAAAGAGTGCGAGCTCGAGCTCGTCGTCGGTCATACGATGTCCCTTTCTGCCCGTGGCGGCCCGGTCATGCCGGCGTCGTCGACGGCGCCGCTCCTTGCCGTTAATGCCTTGCGCAACAGCTCCTTGGCACGGAAAAGATGCGTCTTTACCGTACCCATCGGCAGATCGAGCACCTGCGCGATTTCTTCGTACTGCTTGTTCTGTAAATGATAGAGCGTTATCACCGTCCGGTATTTCTCGGGTAACGCATCGATTGCGGCGCGCAGCCGCCGGGCGTCGTCAGCTAGCTCGGCGTGGACTTCGGGGCCGGCCGCCGGATCGGCGCGGTCGGGTAATGCATCGCCGCTGAAGCGCTTGCGTCGGGCGAGCCGGTCGCAGCTTGCGTGGTACGCGATCGTCAGAATCCAGGTCGAGAATTTGGCCCCCGGCCGGAACGTACGCAGCGCTCGAAACGCTTTGAAGAACGCCTCTTGCGTTGCGTCCTTCGCGTCTTCGGAATCACGCAGCGTCCGGTATGCTAGATGGTAGACGGCGCGTTCGTACCGCTCGACGAGCGTGCCGAAGGCCGCAGCCCGGCCTGCGATCGCGGCGGCGATCAATTCGTCGTCGGTCGCCGGACCGGGCGCCGAGACTATCGGCTCGGCCCGCGGTGCGTCCAGAAGCGCTGTTGCCACGATGCGCCATGTACGCAAGCCGTCCCGCAATGTTTCGTATTCGGCGGCCGAAACATCGCCGCCGGGCCGCCGTACATGGTGCAGTTCATCCGTCGCTACAGGATACGCAACATGACGATCAAGCCGCAACCCTTAAGCCACCCGTTCTCCGCCCCCCGGTTTCCGTTCGGTTCGCCGCGACCCGCGACGACGTTTGCAGGTTGGGGACCGAAGATCTAATTCATGAATCGTCGCTGGGCCGTCATTGCCGGTTTGGGCGTGGTTGAATTATGGGTCGTCGGTTTGATCGTGCGCTCGATCGCCGGTGGCGGTCATCACGCCGTTGAGGCGGCGGTACCGGCAGCGCCGGCGGTTTACACGTCGCCGGCATTCACGCGCGCCGATATCGACCGGACGATTTTAACGTCGAACGCTCCGAGCGTCATCATCGACGCCGCCGGGTTCGCGCTCAACGTCGCGGTTCGCGCCGGTCGGACCGTGAGCGTCCGCGAACTTGGCCGCGGGCACGGCTGGATGCGCGAAAACGAGCAGCCGCTGGACATCCGGCAGTCGGCGGGCGGCGTTACCATCCTGCGGCCGGGCAACGATACCGACGTGATGTTTTTCGGCTCGAACGAGCGGCGCTTGGAGGTAATCGTTCCGCCCGATGCACGTCTGGACGTCAGAAACGCGGGTGCGACGACCGTCGCGGGCTTGCGGGCTGATGCGACGCTGCACAGCGAGGACGGATCGATCATGGTGAGCGATCATGCCGGCGCGTTGCATGTCACGACGGACGACGGCAGTATCGAACTCGTCAACGTCGCTGGTTCGGCGATTGAAGCCGGCTCGCACGACGGGCACATTACGTTCGATCGAGTTCGGGCGGATCGCGTCGCGGTAACGGCCGGCGACGGGTCGATCGATATCGTACGCTCGCTGCTGCACGGCGGCAAAATCCAGACCGAGGATGGACGGGTGGCGCTGGGCATCGATCCGCTCAGCAACGTGACCATCAGCGCGAGTTCGTCGTCGGGCGAAGTGAACGCGCAGACACCGCTGCAAGCGACTGCCGGCGGCGACGATGACGATGCGCCCAAGAGCATTCGCATCGGCGATGGCTACGGCCGTTTGGATGTCGGTAGCGACGACGGATCGATTTCGATACGAACGTCAGGAGTAGACGTATGAGTAACAATGCGGTCGCCGCGATCGCGGTCTTCTGTATCTTCGGAGCACCGATCGCTGCTTTCATTATCATGCGCGTACTCTCGCATCGGGAACGCATCGAGATGATTCGCCGCGGCATGATGCCCCCGCAAGCGTTCCGGCATGCCCGCGGTTGGCAAGCCGGCAGCGTCGCGCCGCCGCCGGTGCCGCCGCCCTGGGTGCCGGGTCCGAGCGACACCGATTCACCCGACCGGAGCTTGCGTAAGGGAATAACGCTCGGTCTCATCGGTCTGGCGCTGCTCATCGGGCTGTCGTTCATCGGTTCGGATACGAACGGTCCGCTCAATTCACTCGAGATTCATCCGGGTCCATGGCTGCTCGGCGGACTTATTCCGATGTTCGTCGGGATCGCGCAGATCATCGTGGCGCTGCTTTCCGGCGCTCACCTCGGGCCGCCGTCCATGCCGCCGGGCGATCCGTACGCGGGCGGACAGGGCCCGTCTCGCGCCGCCGGTCCCGACTACGTCTACGGTCCGGAGCCGCGCACGCACTCGGGTTACGAGGAACTCAAACGGCCCGTGCCGCCACCCGATCGGCGCTAAAAGTGAAAATCGCGGGTTGCCTGAGCGGCCCGCGATTTGCTTGTTGCACTCGTTGCATTTACGAGTACTGCATCAGGTAACGAAATTCCGATCGTAGCGACGATCGCTCAAACAATTTTATACAGTAGCTACGATAAGCGGAAAATTTCTCGCTTTACATCCGCTGTTCGTCTCAATCAAGCTCCAGAAAGACCGAACACTCAGCGGCAACTGACGATCGCCATGGCCCAACCGGCCGACGTTCGCGTGCGAACGAGATATCCGTGTTCCGTGCGGTCGTAAACATGGTAGCCCGCTTTCAATGCGTCAGCCAACGTTTTAAAGACCATAACTCCGGCCATCTCGGTTTCCTTTCCGGCGATTTGCCGTGATATCTCTTTAACGCCGGCCGGCGTAGGATGGTTCACGCGCGTTCCCATTCTATCGGTAGGCACGCCGCAAAGTCGATCAAATCGTTAAACATAACGGAGTATTTACACGCTAATTGCAGCTGCGTCGGCTTCGGACTGCTCTCGATTTGAACTCGCTCCGCTTTACGATCTGCAGACAACGCACAAGACGCGGCATTCGGCCGGTTTCTTAGGTATCGCGCGGACGTTCGTCTAAGCATGACGGCCATGGCAACACGGCTCGTGGTCGCAATCGACGTCCCGACGTTCGATCGGGCAAAGCAGCTTGTCGATACGCTGGCCCCGCTCGATGTACTTTTCAAAATCGGTTACGAGGCAATTTACGCCTACGGCGATGCGCTGCGCACGCTGCTCGAGGCGCGCGGCGCTGCCTATATGCTCGACGTCAAATTGCATGATATTCCGCGGACGGTCAAGGCCGCCGTGAGAGCACTGGTTCGCCCCGGCGTGCGGCTGCTCACCGTGCACGCGATCGGCGGGAATGCAATGCTGGTCGCCGCGGTCGAAGCGGCAGCCGAACGGGCGGCCGAACTCGGCATCGCCCCACCGGAGATCTTGGCGATCACGCTCTTGACGAGTATCGCGCCCGAAGAGCTTAACGAACTCGGGCTGCAAGGCGGACCGGGAGAAAACGCGATCCGGCTCGCCGCCTTGGCGCGCGATGCGCGCTGCGCGGGCGTCGTTTGCAGCGTCCATGAGGTTGCCGATCTCAAAGCGTTCTTCGGTCACGCGTTCGTTGCATTGTGTCCGGGGATCCGTCCGGCCGGTGCTTCGCACGGCGATCAACTTCGGGTCGCGACACCGCATGCTGCCGGTGTTGCCGGTGCCGATTACATTGTGGTCGGCCGGCCGATCGTCGCCGACGCCGATCCGCTGAGTGCCGCTCGAGCGATCCTCGATGAGCTGGCCGCCGGCGTATGAACCGGGCGGCGAGTGCATTGCGCGACGCACTTGTCGAGCGGGGC
>CBDCCS010000014.1:0-119230 GCA_965214935.1 Candidatus Velthaea sp.
CCGCAGCGATGCCGTAAAGTTGCGCGACGCGCTCGCGCCAGATCTCGCTGACGACAAAACAGCGCTGCGCAGAACGGATCGAACGGTCTTGCAACGCCGTTAGTTCCGGTTGCTCGAAGGTGTCGAGGTGATGGATGGTGCGCGTAAAGTCACCGACCGCGCCGCGTTCGGCGAGCGTCGCTAGCGCATTACCGGTGATACCGTCGTGCGCGTGATAAATATCGAAAGCCGCGGTCGCGCATTCCCAGCCGTCGACGAGCGCGGTGATCCGCTCGTTGACGAACGGCAGCAGCGCACCGCGCTTTGACGTCACATCGATCAGAACGTGGCCGCAGCGCGGCGTGCGCACGAAGCCGCATCCCGTATCGTCCAGTGCGTAGACGACCGCGTCGTGACCGAGATCGTGCAACGCCTCGCCCAGTGCCAGAACGTGCATCACGCCGCCGCGCGGCTGCGTCGAGTAGGTGAACAGCGCGATGCGCAGGGCGTCAGCGCAACGCATAGGCCGGCGCGCCGGTAAACGGCGACTGCGCGAAGTCCCAAAACGGTTCGCGTTCGCCCTGCGATTCGAGGACGAGCCGCTGGTCGGCATTGACCGTACCGACCGGCGCACATGCAAGCCCCCGTCGGGTGAAGCGCAGCCGGACTTCTTGGACATCATCGGCTGCTACGGCCAGCAGGTAGCCGTAACTCGGAAAACTCGTGAGCCAACGTTCGAGCGCCGTGCCGGACGGCTTGGGAATCGCGTCGATATCGACCGCCGCGCCGACGCCCGAGCATTCGAGCAGCATGAGCAGCGTACCGAGTATTCCGCCCATGCTGATGTCTTTTGCCGCACGGCACAGGCCGGCTTCGGCTAGCGCCGGCAAGAGTTCGAGATCGCCGCGCAGTCGCTGCGCGTCGGCCGTCGTGCTGCAATTCCAATAGGGATAGGGCTCGAAAAACGCGCCCCGCAAATCGACGGCGGCGACGATTCGATCGCCCGGCCGTGCATCGAAGCTGGTCAAAAGTTTCTGTGCGCGGCCCACGATGGACACGGCGAGCCGATCGCCCGTGCTGCGCGCGTTCGTATGTCCGCCGACGATCGGTACATTGTAGGCGTCGGCCGCCGCGCGCATGCCGGCGAATATCAGCGCACCGCGCGCATCACTCGTGGCCCACAACGCATCGACCACGGCAGTTGCACGTCCGCCCATAGCGGCAATGTCGCTGAGGTTGACCATGACCGCACAGTAGCCGGCGAACCACGGTTCACGCTCGACGAACTCGTCGAGTAACCCCTCGATGGCAAACAACAGAAACCCGTCGCCGTCGGGGATCGCCGCGCAGTCGTCGCCGATGCGGCATGGTGCCGGCGCACCGCGGAGGCCGCGATAGGCAAGCGCAATATCGGTTTTGTGTTGCATTCCGCGGGTCGCGCGCAAACGATCGCATAATCCGCGCAAGCCGCTCACGACGCGCGGCGGCTATTGCGCAGCAGCGCTACGGCGGCATCATCGGTGTTGGGCGGGTACGCCGCAAGATCGGCTTGCATGAGCATATGCGGATGCCCGTGCAACTCGAGCGGCCGTAGTGTCTGCCACGCCAACCGCCGGAAAAAATTCACGTTTTGCGCCTGAACCGTTGCCAAGAACGTTTGGCAACCGCGCGCATGCGCCGTCGTGACCGCCCGATAGATAAGGCCACGGCCCAAACCATAAATCGCGCGATATTGTGGGTCGATCGCCAAGCGCGAACCATACCAAACTCCGGCCGGCTCGGCGTGAATGCGGACCGTTCCGACGACGCGGTGCTCCATGCCCATGACATAGTCGACCGCCACGATCGTCGCGGCAATCGTATCGACGTCGTCACGATCGCTATGCTCGAACAGCTTCTGCTCGCGGCAAAAGACATGCGTGCGAAGCGCCGCCGACGCCGCCAGTTCCCAATCTGCCGAGGCGAGTTTGATACCGAATTGCGGCGGCACGAAGGGTTGCAAATCGGGCGGAAACATCAACCGCCCACCGGCATCGCACTCTCGAACGTCGACAGCGACGAACACGCGCCGCACTTACCGCAACCTGCCTTGATGTCGGCTGAGACGAGCCGCGCTTCGCTGAGCATCGCACCGAGCGGAGCCAGTAGCGCCCGCATGAACTGAGCACTCGGGGCAAGCATATGTTCGAGCGGCGTGCCGGCGTTGGGCACGAGCGGAACCACAAACGGATAGACGCCCAGACCGATGAGCGTCCGGCACATCGCGAGAATCGATTCGGGAGCGTCACCCAGACCGGCGAGAATATACGTGCTCACTTGGCCGCGGCCGAAGACGCCGACGGCGCGCTCGAAGGCGGCCAAATAGTAGCTGACGGGTACTTTGGCTTTACCAGGCATGGCCCGCGCACGAACTTCGGGCTCGACGGCCTCGAGATGCATCCCCAGGGCATCGACACCGGCGGCTTGCAGCCGCTCGAACCACGCAAAGTCGTCGGGCGGCTCGCACTGCGCCTGCAGCGGCAAATCGACGGCAGCTTTAATTGCCGCGGCACTTTGACATAAAACGGCGGCGCCCCGATCGGTGATATTCGGGGTCCCGGTCGTCAGCACGGCGTGCTTGACGCCATCGAGCAAAACCGCCGCGCGTGCAACTTCGGCGAGCTGTTCCGGCGTTTTTTGCGCGATCGTGCGCTTCGCTTTGAGCGACTCGCCGATCGCGCAAAACTGGCATTGCGTGCGCCGGTTGGTATAACGGATGCACTCTTGCAAGACCGTCGTTGCCAAAACATCACGGCCGTGCAGCGTCGCGATCTTCCAATACGGAATGCCGTCGAACGTCGACAGCGCGTAAAAACGCGGTTGACGCGGGAAGGCGACCCGCGCAACGGGCACGCCGTCGCGTTCGAGCACCGACATGCCATTGAGCGACGGTCGCCGCGCAACAAACGGCGAACGCGCGGCGCTGCCGGTGTGCACCGGCACCATGACCGTCTGACCGTCGACAATCACCGCTTTGTGATCGGATGGACCGGCGCCGCCGCGCCGGCTCGAAGCGCCGGCATTTACGTCATCGAGCCGCAGCCCAAGCGATTGGAGCTCGCTGATCAGCGTCGATGAGTTTCGCGCCGGAATCGCGATGACCGTCATCCGTGTCTCCCTTGTCGTCTGCGTGCATCGGCAATTTCGGCCGCATGTCCATGACTAAGCTCAGTAGCTCGGGCCGCGCGTAATGACCGACCGAATCCATCATCCGCTTGCGCTTGTCGATCAGCGCGAAATCGAGATCCGCGAAAATCGTGCCCTCAGCATCGACGAGCGGCGCGACCAGATGCTTGCCCTCCGGGGTAACGATCGCCGTAAAACATCCGCCGCGCAATGCGTTTTGCAGCGGCCCCGCGGGCTGGACGGTTGCGATCTGTTCGTCGGTTAACCACGCAGTTGCGTTGACGACGAAGCAGCCCGACTCGAGCGCATGATGACGGATCGTCACTTCCATTTGATCGGCAAAAATCTGGCCGACGAGCGACCCGGGAAATTGACTGCAGTGTATCTGCTCGTGTTGCGCCATGAGCGCATAGCGCGCCAGCGGATTGTAGTGTTCCCAGCACGCGAGCGCGCCAATTCGTCCGGCGGCTGTATCGACCACGCGCAAACCGCTCGCGTCGCCCATGCCCCACACCATACGCTCGTGATACGTCGGCGTGATTTTTCGCCGCTTGAGCACGAGCTCACCGCTCGCATCGAAGACTAGTTGCGCGTTGTAGAGCGTTCCGCGATCGCGCTCGGTAACACCGAGCACGACGACGATGCCGTGCGTGCGAGCCAACGCTGCAACCGCCGCCGTTTCGGGTCCGGGGACGATGACGGCTTCGTCGTAAAGCCGGAGATGTTCGGCACCCATGAGCGCCGGCGGCATGACGAACGAAAAGTACGGGTAATACGGCACGACGGTTTCGGGGAATACGACGAGCGTCGCGCCGTTGTGCGCCGCATCGCTAATTGCGGCAAGGACTTTCTCGGTCGTTGCGGCGCGGCTGTGCAGCACGGGTGATAGCTGCACGGCCGCCGCGCGCACGATCATAACGTCCAGGTATCGAGAATAAACGAGTTCGCGCGCCGATGCAGCAGAATGCAATCCAACACGTCGAGCGGACTAATTGCGACGATACCCTCGATGAGTGACGGTTCGCCGTGGCCGTACAACGCCTGCAACGCAAAGCGGCAGGCGTACACATTGCCGCCTTCTTTCATAAACGTCGTCAATTGCTTGGTGAAATTTTGATGACCCGGAAACGCTTCATCGCCCAGCGTCGGAAAACCGCGCTGAATGCCGAGCGTTACACCCGGTCCGTACAACAAAATCGACGTCTCGAAGCCCTTGCGCTGCAAGCGCGTCGCCTGCAACAGATTGACGAAACCGATCGAACCCTCAAAAGCGACGGTATGAAACGTAACGAGCGCCTTTTCACCCGGCTCGGCTTTGACGTCCTCGAAGACTTTGTTCTCGTAGTCGACGAAGAAATCGCCGTTTTTGTGAGCCGGAAGTTCAACGACTGGCATACAGACCAACCTTTATTTCAGCGCAAACGTGTCCGTCCAACAAACGGCTACCGTGCTCCGGGCCGACGGTAACGTATGGCCGGTGACAGCTCGCAGCAGTAACGGGACACTGGTGTAAAGCTTGCACTACGATAGGCCGCGCCGCGCCGGCTAAACAGTCTAGTCGGAGTCATACACCGAATGTCGGGAGAAACTACGAAAGCGTTGGCCATCGACACAAGTGCCGATCGTATCGGAGATTCGGTTCGACGCAACCGCCTCGGGTCGTTTTTGCGAATGAAGCGCGCGACGTTGCTGCCGGAACGCTTCGACCTGCCGGTCTTTCGCCGGCGGCGCGTAACGGGTTTGCGGCGTGAAGAACTGGCGCTACTCGCCGGCATCAGCGTTGCATGGTACACGCAACTCGAATCGGGCGCATCGATCAACGTTTCTCCGGCGCTCGTGCGCCGGCTCGCAAACATCTTCGACCTGTCGGCGATCGAGCGCGCGTATGTTTTCGCCTTGGCGTTCGATGAATTAGGCGCCGTCGATCGCGTGTTGCCCGAACTCGAGCTTCTATGCGGTGCCCGCATTGCCGGCGAAACGTTCGCTGCCCAAATTGCATTGGTTCTGCGCACGCACCGGTCGCTAAAAATCCAAGTGTATGCGGCGCTCGTGCACGGTACCATCGACATGCTCGTGCCGTACCTCGATGAAGGCCGCTGTCCGATCGGCTTGTGGTTGCACGACGATCTCGCCGCAACGCGTCGCAGCGACGCGCAGTACAATCGTGCGGCCCGCGTGCACGCCGCCTTCCATCGAGAGATCGACAAAGTCGTTCAGGCCGGCTTGAGCGGCGCGCAGCCGCAAGTCGAGCGGCTGATCGTGGCGCCGAGCCGGTACGTGATCGCATCGGCAGCACTCGAGCGTACATTCGCGCAATGGCCAAATCAAACGGCAGCGCCGTTCGTGAGCGGCGCACTCGGCTAATCGCCGTTCACTTGCGCTAGTGTGTCCCGCATCGGGTACTACATCATAACCGGTTCGAGCCGGACGATCGACGTGTTTTCCCGGCTTTGCGAACGATTCGAGCCGCGACTGAACTGCCGCGACGACGTGCCCATCACGCGCTTAAATACGGTGCTGAAGGCGCTCTGGGACTCATAACCGAGCGAAAACGCAATCGCCGAAACCGGATCAGCGGATTGAATGAGTCGGTCGCCCGCTATCATCATCCGCCAGCGCGTCAAATAGTCCATCGGCGATGAGCCGACGGTGGCTCGAAATTTGAGCGTGAAGCTCGTGCTCGGCTCCGATGCTACGGGCGACGTGGTCGAGATCGGCAAGGCCGTCACACGTTTCCAAGTCGGCGATCGCGTTTTCGGCCATGCCATCGAACCGATCCGAAACGCAATCGTTCTGCCGAAGGCGCATTTCAAACGTACACGATTTTGCTCGAACGATTAACCGCGCACGTTCCGAACGAGATGTCGTTCGAACGCGCAGCGGTGCTCCCACTGGGTGTGTCGACGGCAGCCTGCGGTCTGTTTCAAGACTTTTCGGCACTCGAGACGCCGACGGCGAATTTGAAACGAAACTAAAAACATTGCTGGTCTGGGCGCTTCGACGAGTGTCGGCAGCAACGCGATCCAACTTGCCGTCGCTGCCGGCTACGATGTCATTGCGACCGCGTCGGCCAAGAATTTCGACTACGTAAAAAAAGCTTGGCACTAGCCAAGCTTTCAACTATCACGATGTAAGTGTCGTTCGCGACGTCATCGCTGCGCTCGAAGGAAAAACTCTTGCGGGCGCAATCGCGATCGGCACCGGATCGCCCCAAGCATGCGTCGACATCGTCGGCGCATGCCGAGGAAACCGGTTTGTAGCGATGGCAACCTGCCCGATTTCGTTTGCTGCGCAAACCGGTCGCGCGAGTTTCGGCTTTCGACTTGCAACCGTACGTACGTTCCTTACATTCAGCATCGCTTTATGGTTCAAGACCCGTACCAACGGTGTCCGCACGAAATCCATTTTTGGCAGTTCGCTTGCTCACAATGAAGTCGGGACCAGCATTTACAGCGACTTCCTTTCCGAAGCGCTTGCCGCCGGACGCAATGCTGCCGCTCCCGAGCCACCCGTTGTCGGCACCGGACTCGGGTCGATTCAAGCCGGCCTCGATGTACAACGTCGAGGCGTTTCCGCCGCCAAGGTGGTCGTCTTGTTGGAAAGTTGAAAACCGGTTAACGATCCGGTTGATGATCCGGTTGTAAAATCAAGCTTGATGCGCCATAGCTACGCGGCGTTGCGCGCGCGAACGGCGAGGCGGCGTCGCCGCTGCATGAGAATAGCGTTGCCGATGCGCCGCCGCTTGATACTCGTAGCTTTAATCGTCGTGTTTTCGGCTCTCTCATCAGCGATAACACGTGCGGCAAGTAGCCCGGCGGCGGCCACGCTACGCGGCGCTTTCGGCGGCTTACATTGGCGCTGTATCGGCCCGTTTCGCGGCGGCCGTTCCGTCGCCGTGAGCGGCGTCCCGGGCGATCCGCTGCGTTTCTATTTCGGGGCGGCCGGCGGTGGCGTCTGGCGCACCGATAACGCCGGACAGACATGGTCGCCCATCTTCGACAGCGGACCGGTCGCATCGATCGGCGCCATTGCCGTCGCTCCGAGCGATCCGAACGTCATTTACGTCGGTTCGGGCGAAGCCGACTTCCGTTCCGATCTGCAGCAGGGCAACGGCATGTATCGTTCGGCGGATGCCGGGCGGACATGGACGCCGAGCGGCTTGAGCGATACGCGTGCAATCGGGCGAATCAGCGTCGATCCGCACGACTCCGCCGATCTTGTCGTTGCAGCGCTCGGACATCCGTATGGACCCAATGCGCAACGCGGCGTCTTTCGGTCGACCGACGGCGGGTCGACCTGGCGCCGCACGTTATTCATCGATGAGAACACCGGCGCGATCGCAGTGACGCGCGATTATCAACATCCGCACATCTTGTTTGCCGCGCTGCTGCAGACACGGCGACCGCCGTGGAACGTGTATGCGCCCTCGAAAGGGCCCGGCAGCGGGCTCTACCGCTCGGCCGACGGCGGGACCACCTGGACGGCGGTGACCGGCGGCGGCTTTCCCGTTACCGGGCTGGGACGGATCGGCGTTGCCATCGCGCCGTCTAACGCAAATCGCGTGTATGCAATCATCGATGCCAAGGCGGGCGGTCTGTATCGTTCCGACGATGCCGGAACAACCTGGAAACTGCTGAGCGGCGACCGGCGCATTTGGGGCCGCGGCTGGTATTTCGGCGAAGTCAGCGTCGACCCGCTCGATGCCGATCGCGTCTATGTTTCGAACACGTCGCTGTACGTTTCGGCCGACGGCGGCGCGACGTTCGACGCCCTCAAAGGCGCGCCGGGCGGCGACGATTACCACATGCTGTGGATCGACCCCAGCGCCGGATCGCGCATGGTGTTGGCCAGCGATCAAGGCGTCGTCGTCAGCGTCGACGGGGCGAAGACTTGGAGTTCGTGGTATAACCAGCCGACCGCACAACTCTATCACGTCGCAACCGACACGCGGTTTCCGTTTTGGGTCTACGGCGCGCAACAAGATAGCGGCGCGATCGGCGTTCCCAGCCGCAGCCTGCATCGCGGTATCACGCAGGCGGATTGGACGCCGCTCGAAGTCGGCGGCGAAAGCGACAGCATCGCACCCGATCCGGCGCATCCGGGTGTGCTGTTCGGCTCGCGCGTCGTACGCGAAGATCTCGCGACGCGCGTGACGCGCAGCCTGCCCCCGACGCTGGCGCATCCGGGCGACTGGCGCTCGACGTGGACGTTGCCGCTCGTCTTCTCACCGCTCGATGCCGGCGTTTTATACGCCTCGCGCCAAGCCGTTTTTCGCACCGCCGACGGCGGCGGCCGCTGGGAAACGATCAGTCCGGATCTTACCCGGCCCGAACCCGGCGTGCCGCCGAATCTCGATCCGCCGGCCGCCGCGGATATCGATACCGGCGCAAGTTCGCGTCACGGCGTTGTTTATACGCTGGCACCGTCGCCGATCCGGAAAGGCGTGCTCTGGGCCGGGACGGACGACGGCAACATCGCGCTCACCCGCGATGAAGGCACGCACTGGACGAGCGTCACCCCGCCCGAGCTTAGCGCTTGGAGCAAAATCGGCGGCATCGAGGCCTCGCATTTCGACCCGCAGACAGCGTATGCAGCGGTCGACCGGCACCGGCTCGACGACTTGCAACCGTACGTCTACCGCACCCGCGACGGCGGCCGGACGTGGCAGAATGCCGTCGCCGGCATTGCGGACGGCAGTTTCGTCAACGCAGTGCGCGAAGATCCGCTGCGGCGCGGACTGCTGTATGCAGCGACCGAAACCGGCGTCTACGTCTCGTTCGACGACGGCGATCGCTGGCAATCGCTCGCGCTCAACATGCCGCACGCATCGATTCGCGACGTGGCCGTGCGCGACGATGCACTCGTCATTGCCACGCACGGCCGGTCGTTTTGGATCCTCGACGACGTAACGCCGCTGCGGCAATCCGATGCCGCGGTTGCCCGCGCTCCGGCATGGCTCTTCGTACCGCAAATCGCGTTTCGCGTTCGGCCGGGTAACGATGATGGAACTTCGCTGCCGCCCGAAGTGCCGGCCGGCGAGAATCCGCCGGACGGCGCGATCGTTAATTACACGTTGCGCACCGCCGCAAAGCGCGTCGAACTCGATATCTTCGATCGGAACGGAGCACACGTACGGCACTGGTCGAGCACTGAACCGGCCGCCCCCGCCGATGCGCGCAAACTGGTCTTCCCCGCTTTCTGGGTCCCGCCGCAGCCCCCGCCCGCGACGACCCCGGGGTTGCATCGCTTCGTCTGGGACCTGCACTATGCAAGTGCGCTGCCGCCGGCCGACGATGCAGCGAGCGACCCGTTCACGGCGCCGGGTATCTGGGCACCTCCCGGGATCTACGATCTGCGCTTGACCGTCGACGGCCGCCGATTCGACCGTAACCTGCAGCTGCGCATCGATCCGCGCGAATCTGCGACGCAAAGCGCGCTCGACGCCCAATTCCGCTTGGCGCGCCGGATCGAGGCCTTACGTGCCGGCATCCGCGCGTCGATCGGCTCGGCTCGCAAAAATCCCGAACTGCAAGAACAGCTCGCGCGCACCGCAACGGCACTGAGCGATCTGCAAGATGCGGAGCAAAGTGCACCGGAGGCGCCGACGCCCGACGAGCGCACCGCCTTCGAGCGCGAAGCTAACGCCGTTCGCGATGCTCTCGCGGCACCGCGGCCGAAGGGGTCGCGTTAGCGCAGGCCGGCGAAACTTCTCGGGTCGGTTTGTCCGTCAATAGATAGGCCCGTGCGCTTGCAGCACGCGGTGCAAAGGGAGAACATTGTGGCTACAATCAGCGTCGATGCGATCGTTATCGGAGCCGGGCCGGGCGGCTACCACGCCGCGATCCGGCTTGGACAGCTGGGCAAAAACGTCGTGTGCTTCGATCGCGATGAAGTCGGCGGCGTCTGTTTGAATTGGGGCTGCATACCGACCAAAGCCTTGTTGCATGTCGGCGAGGTGACGCGGCAAATAGCGCACGCTGCCGAGATCGGAATTACCGTGCCGCCGGCGCAGATCGATCGCGAAGGCGTGGCCAAATTCAAAGCGTCGGTCGTGAAAGCGAACGTCGGCGGCGTTCAGTCGCTCTTCAAAGCCAATAAAGTTACGTTTGCCTATGGTGAAGCGACGTTTGTCGATGCGAACACCGTCAGCTTGAAAAAGCGCGATGGAACGACCGACGCGTATTCGGCGCCGGCGGTCGTTATCGCGACCGGTTCGGCGCCCGTGGACGTCAAGGTATGGCCGCGTGACGGTGACACGATCATCAACTCTGACGATGCAGTCGGATTGATTCGGATTCCGGAGAACCTGCTGATTGTCGGCGGGGGCGTCATCGGGCTCGAGTTTGCGACCGTGTATACGCGAATGGGTGCCAAAACGCTCGTCGTCGAGGCGATGCCGAATTTGCTGACCGGTACCGATCTCGAAATAGCCAAGACGCTCGGCCGGATACTCAAGAAACAAGGCGTCGAGATTGCGTTGAACACAAAGGTCGAAACGATCGAGAAAGTCGCCGACCGGCACGTCAAAGCGACCATCAACGGAGAATACACCAACAATAAGCCGGAAACGCGCGATTTTGATATGGTACTTGTTGCCGTGGGGCGGCGCCCGGTGACCGACAGCCTCAACCTTGCCGCCGCCGGGTTGAAGACCGATGACAAGGGCTTCATCGCCGTCGATCAGCAGATGCGCACGATCGCGGGTGGTGTTTATGCGATCGGCGATGTGACGGGTCAGCCGCTACTCGCGCATCGCGCGATGAAGCAGGGCGTCGTCGCGGCCGAGGTCATCGCCGGCGACAAAGCTTCGGCGTTCGATCCGGTCGCGATCCCGAACTGTGTTTATACCGATCCCGAGGTCGCAACCGTCGGCTTATCCGAAGAAGAGGCCAAAGCCAAAGGCTACGAGATTACCGTCGGCAAGTTTCCGCTCATTGCATCGGGCCGGGCGCGAACGATGAACGAGACCGACGGTCTCATCAAGCTCATCGGCGATGCGAAAACCGATCTTCTGCTCGGCATGCATATCGTTGCACCGCAAGCCGAATCGCTGATCGGCGAGGGCGTCATCGCACTTGAAATGGGCGCGACGATCGAAGATATCGGGTTGTCGATTCACCCGCACCCGACGCTCACCGAATCGATCATGGACGCAGCCGAGCTCATTCACGGCAAAGCGATTCACGTGTTGAATCCGAAGCCGAAATCCAAAACCCCGGCTGCCGTATAAGCGGCATGCGCGACGTAGCACTTCTCGACCTTGGACGCCGGCCGTACGGCGAGGTTTGGAAGCTCCAGCGGTCGCTGCATTGCGCCGTCGCGGAAGGTCGCGCGCCGGATACCTGGATCGTTGTCGAGCACGAGCCCGTCGTGACGCTGGGCCGAAATGCGCGCGAGGCAAATCTCGTGAGCGACCGGGCTACTTTGGCAGCTCGCGGCATCGACGTTTTCGTCGTTGAACGCGGCGGCGATGTTACCTATCACGGGCCGGGTCAGCTCGTGCTGTACCCGATTGTGAAACTCGAGCGTTTCCGCGAGATCGTGCCGCTCGTCGGCAAACTTGAAACCGCGGTGACGGCTGCGCTCGCAACCGCCGGGATCGCTGCGCACGGCCGCCGCGAACATCGCGGAATTTACGTCGGCTCGCGGGCAATATGCGCGGTCGGACTTGCCGTGCAACGGATGACCTCGCTTCACGGTGTCGCGCTCAATGCTTGTACGCCGCTCGACTACGACCGCTTCATCACGCCGTGCGGCACACCGCAGTTCGGCATCACCTCGATGTCACGCGAGCTGCGCCGGCCGGTGAGTTGGGGCGAAGCGCGCGATCTACTTCTGCCGGCGCTCGAAGCGGCATTCGACCTGCGCTTTGGAATGACGAACGCAACGGCCGGCCACGCGCGCGCGTCCTAACCGGAGTCTGATGGAAACAATCGATTTGATCACTCCCGTCCCGGTGCTGCGCAAACCGCCGTGGCTCAAAGTTGCGTTGCCCAGCGGCGAGACGTACGAGCGCGTTCGGGCCGAAGTCAAGCGGCTCGAGCTCAACACCGTTTGCCAGGAAGCGATGTGCCCGAACATCGGCGAGTGCTGGGGAGCGGGAACCGCGACGATCATGATCCTCGGCGACACCTGCACCCGCGGCTGCCGCTTTTGCAATGTTAAAACCGGTTCGCCTAAAGGTGAGGTCGATTGGCTCGAACCCAAGCGCGTCGCGGTTGCGGTGGCTGAAATGGGCTGGCGTTATCTGGTCCTCACCGCGGTCGATCGCGACGATCTTGCCGATGGCGGCGCGACAATTTTTGCCAACACCGTACGTATGATTCATGCTAAAGCACCGGGTGCAAAAGTCGAGTGCCTAACCGGTGACTTCGCCGGCGATTTTGCGGCGCTCGATATCGTGCTCGCCGCGCAACCCGAAGTGCTCGCGCACAATCTCGAGACCGTCGAGCGGCTCCAGGCCGAGGTGCGCGACCGGCGTGCGACGTACCGCCAGTCGCTCGCAATCCTCGGACGCGCGAATGCCAGCGGGAAGGTCCGTTTTACCAAGACGTCGCTCATGCTCGGCCTCGGTGAAACCGAATCGGAGGTCGAGCAGGCGATGGACGACGCGCGTGCCGCCGGCGTCGGTATTTTTACGATGGGCCAGTATTTGCAGCCTAGCAAACGTCACTTGCGCGTCGTTGAATTCGTGACGCCCGAAAAATTCGAGCGGCTGCGGGCGCTCGGTGAAAGCAAAGGCTTCCGCCAAGTCGTTGCAAGTCCGCTCTCGCGCAGTTCCTATCACGCCGAACAAGCTTTTGCCTGACGGGGCGGCCGATGGCGCACCCCACGTAACGGCCGAACGGGTCCAGGAACGCACGACAACAATGACGCCAAAACAGCCGCCGATCGACGGCATGCCCGAATCGCGCCGTTTGTTGGCCGTCATCGTCGTCGCCGTCGGAACGGTGATGGCGGTACTCGACGGCTCGATAGCCAACACGGCGCTGCCGACGATCGCGCGTGAGTTGCATGTTAGCGCCGCGGAATCGATCTGGGTCGTTAACGGCTTTCAGTTGGCCGTAACGATGACGATTTTAACGTATGCCAGCATCGGCGATTCGCGCGGTGTGAGCTTCGTTTACCGGTTGGGGATCGTAGCATTCACCGCCGGCTCGTTATTTTGTGCCATTTCACGAACCTTACCGTTGCTGGTGGCAGCGCGCATATTCCAAGGCGTCGGCGCCGCCGCGCTCATGGCGGTCGGACCGGCACTCTATCGTCAGATTTTTCCGCCGACCCAACTCGGGAAGGCACTGGGGATCAGTGCCGTTATCGTGGCGACGAGCGCCGCTGCCGGACCGACCATCGGCGGCTCGCTGCTCGCCATCGCTCCGTGGCCATGGCTCTTCGCCATCAACGTGCCGCTCGGACTTTTCGACGCCTTGTACTCCACGAAGGTGCTGCCGAATATACCGGGCACCGGCGCAGCACTCGATGTGCGCAGCGTCGGATTGAGCGCGCTGGGCTTCGGAGCGCTCATTTATGGCGTCGACGGGTTCGCTCGACACGATCGGCCGCTAGCGATCGCCGCTGAACTGACGCTCGGCATCATTTGCGGAATGCTCTTCGTGCGGCGCCAATTGCGCTTGACCGTCCCGATGCTGGCCATCGATCTGTTTGCCAATCCGGCCTTCTCGCTCGCGAGCGTCACCTCGGCGCTGACCTACACGGCACAAGGGCTCGCATTCGTGTCGTTGCCGTTCTTTTTTCAAGCCGCCTTAGGCCGCACGCCCCTGCAATCCGGGCTGCTTCTGACGTCTTGGCCGCTGTGCGTCGCGATCGCGGCGCCGCTGGCCGGACGGCTCTCGGATCGCTACCCGGCCGGCATTCTATCTACGATCGGCCTAGCAATCATGGCCACCGGACTGGCGCTCTATGCGATGCTCGGCGGCCACCCCAGCACCATCGACATCGTCTTGCACGGCATGATTTGCGGCATCGGCTTCGGCTTTTTCCAATCGCCGAACAATCGAGAACTCGTCGGTAGCGCGCCGCGTAGCAAGATCGGCAGCGCCGCGGGCGTGCTTGCTTCGGTTCGGCTAACGGGTCAGACACTCGGTGCAGCGCTTGTCGCAATCGTTTTCGGTTTGCTCGGCACGGGCGTTGCATCGGGCAGCGAACACGTGGAAGCCGTCGTCCGCATTGCCACGCCGCTAACCCTTTGGCTGGCCTTCGGATGCGCGGCGCTGGGGACGATTGCAAGCGGGATGCGGTTGGTCGCGGCTCGGCCCGCGCCGGCGGCCGACTCGGCTTAGCGCGTCAGGCCACTGTGGGCGCACCGGATCCGCGGTGATCGGCTGCACGGCCGGGTATGGGCTCAGCTATGAACATGACGGTTGCCGAACTCATCGCACTCGGGCCGAACGGGGCCACGATCGTGAACGTCGGAAAGCACGCCGGCTCGCGCGAGATCCATGGCGCGGTCCGCTACCGCCCGGACGACCTGCTTACGGCGGACCATCTGCTGCTGCCGCTGCCGACCAATCTACCGATCGTGCTGTATGACGAACGTGGTTCGGATAAGCACATCGCCGACATTGCCGGAAAGCTGCAAGCCAACGGTTTCACTGACGTTTTCATTCTCGACGGCGGCTTCGCGGCATACGACGCTACCGGCGAGCCGACCCAGGAAGGCTCGACCGAACAAGTTGTGCCGCCGACGAAGCCGCAGGAAGTGCAGGCGCTGGACCGCCGTGTTTAATCGCTAGGCGTAGACGCCGCGAATTTTCATCGACTTCACGACGCGCTCGATCGCAACCATGTACGCGGCGGTCCGCAACGTAATGTTACGCGCTCGGGCTAGCTCGCGCACGACGTTGAAGTTGGTAATCAGCATGTCTTTGAGGCGCTCGTTGACCTCGGCTTCTTTCCAAAAATAGCCCTGACGATCTTGGACCCATTCGAAATACGAGACCGTTACACCACCGGCGTTTGCGATGATGTCCGGAATGACCACGACGCCGTTTGCCTGAAAGATCCGGTCGGCTTCCGGCGTCGTCGGGCCGTTCGCGCCCTCGACAATGAGGCGAGCTGCAATGCGCGGTGCGTTTTCCGACGTGAGAACTTTTTCGAGCGCCGCGGGCACCAGAACGTCGCAGTCCTGCTCGAGTAACAGCGCGTTGGCAATCTTGTCGCCGCCGCGAAAGCCGTCAAGTGCGTTATGCTCTTGGGCGAATGCCGTCGCCGCGCCGATGTCGATCCCGGCGGCATTATAATATGCTCCGCTGACGTCTGAGATGCCGACGATCTTACAACCGGCATCGGCGAACATGCGCGCCGCAATCGATCCGACGTTGCCGAAACCTTGCACGATCACGCGCGTGCCGGCGGGATGCATGCCCAGCCGGTCCATCTCATCGAGGGCAACGAGCGAAACGCCGCGTCCCGTCGCTTCGACTCGTCCGCGAGATCCGCCGATCTCGATCGGCTTGCCGGTTACGACACCCGGCGTATTTACACGCATGTGCATCGAATACGTATCCATGAACCACGCCATGGTTTGCGGCGTCGTGCCGACATCGGGCGCCGGCACGTCTTTGTCCGGTCCCACGACCTCCACGAGCTCCGCGGCGTAGCGTCGCGTGATGCGCTCGAGTTCGCCTTGCGAAAGGGTCGACGGATCGCAGGTGACGCCGCCCTTCGCGCCGCCGAAGGGCAGATCGATGGCGGCACATTTCCAGGTCATCCAAAAGGCTAGAGCGGTGACCTCGTCGAGCGTGACGCCGGGGTGGAAGCGGATCCCGCCTTTGGCCGGTCCACGGGCAAAATTGTATTGAACGCGGTAGCCGGTGTAGACCTCGACTGCGCCCGAGTCACGCACGAATGGAATGGCAAAGATGATCTGACGCGACGGATGGGTGAGTATCGCACGCACGCCGGGATCGAGATTGAGCAGCGCCGCCGCTTCATCAAAATAAGCGATTGCATCGCCGAAGACCGAAACATCGCGTAAAACCGTCGTCATTGGTTACCCATCCCGATTGATCGGACAAAAACACAAGAATCTTACTTCGTAACGCGCCAATTGTCCAATTAGATACGATCGGTTATTGCAGTGTACGGCCGATGACACGCCTGAAACCAATGCGGCTCACGCGGCGAGGTCCGGCCGGCCGTCACGCCTTTCGAACCGGACGCGGCCGCCCAGACTAGACGTTGAAGCGGAACTCGACGATGTCGCCCTCGTGCATCACGTAGTCCTTGCCCTCCGAGCGCAACAAACCGGCTGTCCGTAATGCATCGCGGGTCTGATACCGCACGAAATCATCGTAGGTGCAAATTTCCGCCCGAATGAAGCCGCGCTCGATGTCGGAATGGATCTTACCGGCCGCTTGCGGCGCTCTCGTATTTTTCTCGATCGTCCAGGCGCGCGTTTCTTTTTCGCCGGTCGTCAGAAATGTCATGAGACCGAGCAAGTCGTACGCTTGCACGATGAGTTGATCGAGGCCGCCCGTTGCAATGCCGTAGTCAGCCCGGAACTCGTCGGCTTCGGCGTCGGATAGGCCGGCAAATTCCGACTCGATCTTACCCGAAAATGCGATTGCGCGGCTATTCTCGGCACGTGCGTGAGCAAAAACGCTCTGCGCCATCGGGCCGGGATTGCCGATCTGATCTTCGTCCACATTCGCGACATAAAGCATTGGTTTTACGGTCAGAAGAAACGCCTCGCGCGCAAGTTGCGCTTCCAGAGAGTCCGGCGCAAACGACCGTGCGGGCTTGCCGTTTTCAAGCGCATCGGTTAAGCGGACGAGCGCATCGAGCTGCGGCGCGAGTTTCGGATTCGCTCGCGCTTCGCGTGCAAGTTTATCGCGGCGCTTCTGCAACGTAGCAAGGTCGGCCAACGACATTTCGATGTTGATGATTTCGATATCACGCAAGGGGTCGGGTCCGCCCTCAACGTGCGTGACGTTGTCGTCTGCGAAACACCGAACCACCATCGCAATGGCATCGGTTTCCCGGATGTGAGACAGAAATGCATTGCCGAGGCCTTGACCGCTTGAAGCGCCGCGCACGAGCCCCGCAATGTCGACGAAACGCATCGTTGCATACACGAGTTTTTCGGTTTTACTGATTTGCGCCAACCGCGCGATGCGCGAGTCGGGTACCGGAACTTCACCGATGTTCGGTTCGATCGTGGCAAACGGATAGTTTGCAGCGAGAGCCTGCGCCGAGCGCGTCAACGCATTAAAAATTGTCGACTTACCGACGTTGGGCAGACCGACGATACCGCACGATAACGCCATCGCTCAGTCGCCCAGCGGCGGCGTCTGTTGCAGATAACGACACGAAAATACCGAGTGCGACGATAGCATGCTGCGTGGTTATGCCGTGCTACAGGATTCGCCCTGGGGCCGTAGGATTAGCGAATATGCGGCAGATGAAGGTCGACAAACTCGGGATCGATTTGCTGACGCACGACCCGGTCGTGATTCTCAAAGATCTCGAAGGCAAGCGCTACCTGCCGATCCTCATTGGGCCGTTCGAGGCGACGGCTATTGCTCTAGCGCTCGAAGGGACCGCCGTACCGCGCCCCCTATCGCACGACCTGATGCGAACGATCCTTGAATCGCTGTCGGGCAAGCTCGAACAAATCATCATCCACGACATCAAAGATTCGACATTCTTCGCCAAATTGATCGTTCGCCAGAACGGCGATACACGCGAAATCGATGCCCGGCCGTCGGATGGAATCGCACTCGCGCTACGCATGCAAGCACCGATCTTCGTCACCGATAAAATCGCGCTGGAAGAGACCGTTCCCGACAAAAAAGCCGAAGTCGAAGAAACGCAAAAGTTCCGTAAGTTTCTCGAAGAACTCAAGCCCAGCGACTTCACCGAGTAAGACACGGGGCGGACGCGTCCTTCGGGCAGTCGGGCAAGAGAGTACAGACCCCGGCCAGAACGGCCAGTGTTGCCTCGGCGTTTGTGACCGGGCGATTGGGAGTAGGCACACGTGGCGAGTGAACGCGCGGAGATCGGCGTTTTCGGTGGATCCGGCTTTTACAGTTTGATCGAGAATCCGCGCGAAGTTTGGATCGAGACGCCCTACGGTATGCCGTCGGACAAAGTCGCACTCGGCGAGATCGCCGGCAAAAGCGTCGCATTCTTACCGCGTCACGGTAAAGATCACCGGTACCCACCGCAATCGATCAATTATCGCGCGAATGCATGGGCCATGAAGGAACTTGGCGTTACCCGCATCATCGGCCCGACGGCATGTGGTTCGCTCAAAGCGGACGTGAAACCGGGCGACATGGTCGTTGCCGATCAAATTGTCGACCGCACGACGGGGCGCAAAGATACCTTCTACGACGGACCGATTACGACGCACGTGAGTTTTGCCGATCCCTATTGCGCGCAACTGCGACCGATCGCTATCGCTCAACTGCGCAGTCTGAACATTACAACGCATGAAGCCGGCACGATTGTCGTGATCCAAGGGCCGCGCTTCTCTACTCGCGCCGAATCAAAATGGTTTAGTTCGCTCGGCTGGGAGGTCATCAATATGACGAACTACCCGGAGTCGTATTTAGCGCGCGAACTTGAAATATGCTACGTCAATATTTCGCTCATTACCGATTATGACGTCGGCCTGGAAGGTCGGCACGGTGTCGAGCCGGTCTCGCATGCTGCGGTCATGCAAATATTCGCAAGTAATAACGAGCGCGTAAAAAACGCGATCTTCAAAATAATTGAAAACGTTCCGGCCGAACGCACCTGTACGTGCGGTTCGGCACTCGCCGGCGCGCGTTAGGCCGCGCACGTGCAGCAACTGCGCGGCCTCGATTTACTGATGTATTTGCGCGCCTTCGGCGTCTTGGCGCGCAATCCGTCGATCTTGGTTGTGCCGTTGCTGATGGGCATCATCGGGGTGTTCATCGGTCAGGTCGGCGGCGGAACGACGGGCGGCGGTATCCTCGGATCGCTAACCGGCGGAATCATGTCGCTGCTGGTTCTCATCCTGCAACTTTTTGCATTCGGCACGGCCTGCATCATTGCCGATGCGGCTTGGCGCCAAGGCCGGGCCTCGTTTGATGCCGGCTGGGATGAGGCGCGACGCAAAGGCGGCGAGATCTTTACCGCGTCGTTGGGCTTCACGTTCGTCCTATACGCTGCAAGTTTTGCCGGCTCGCTTATTGGGCCACTCGCGCCGATCTTGCTGGCTGCTGCCGTCTATTTTCTGATCTACACGGTGCCTGCCGCCGCAATCGGCGGTATCCCGGGCGGCGCGGCTTTGCAAATTTCGATCGAGCGCGCGCGCTACAATCCACTCCCGACAATCATCGTTACGATCGTGTCGATCGTCGCATTCCTCTACCTCAACGTGTTGCTTGCACCGCTATTCGGACTGCTGTTCACGTCGCTGTCGTTTGCATCGCTTGCGCTCGTGAGCGCGCTGTTCGGCGCCGTCGTTCAATCACTCGCCGTTGCCTACATCGCCTTGGTGGTTACCAAGACGTACGCCGATGTGAGCTTCGGCCGCCGGCTGTAGCAGCGCTCGAACCGGCTCCGCCGGCGGCAAGCCGGACACATCGATCGCCGCTAAGCCGTAGTTGGTACGAGGTAGCTGCCGTGATCGTGTAGCAGTGTGCACGACCGTAGCCGCGCTGCTGCACTATGGCGGGAGTGCAATGACAGACCGAAGCGCAAGGCCGCCCGGGCCGAACACTCGATTGGCATTCGATGGCGGCCTAACACCCGCAGCTTCCCGCAACGAAGTGGATGTGGACCACGATCGTGGTGCATTTGGACCGCTACTGCGGCGATTGCGATTGTCTGCGCGGATGTCGCAAGAAGAACTCGCCGAGCGCGCCAGGCTAAGCGTCGAAGCAATTAGCGCACTGGAGCGCGGCCGAAGGCGTGCACCGTACCGTGAAACGATTCGGCTGCTCGGCGATGCACTCGCGCTGCCGGCGGCGGTGAGAACCGAACTGGAGGCCGCGGCTCGACAAAAGCGACCGCCGTTCGAGGGCGCAGTCAAATACGATTCAACGGCCAAACGCGGCGGCAGCGAAGAGTCGCGCCGAACCCTTGCACGGCCGCTGAGCAGCTTCCACAATCGAGTCCGCGAACTCGCAGAACTCCAACGCCTTCTCGCCGGGTATCAGCTCATCTCACTCATTGGTCCAGGCGGTATCGGCAAAACGCGCCTTGCGCTTCAACTCGCATTGGCGGTTGAAGCGAATTATTCAGACGGCGCATGGTTTGTCGACCTATCGCCGCTCGGCGAGAAATCGCTTGTATCAAGAACGCTGCTTGCGACGCTTGGAATCAAACAAGCGGACGAACTGGCGGATCTCGATACACTCGCTCACCATCTTCGTGAACGTGACGCGTTGATCGTCCTCGACAACTGCGAACTTGTGATCGAGCAAATCGCAGTGCTTGCACAGACGCTACTTGAAACGTGTTATAAAATCCGGATCGTCACGACGACGCGCGAACCACTCAACATCAGCGGCGAACGAGTTTATCGCATACCAACGCTTGAGTCACCGGCTGCCTCCATATCGATAAACGCGGCAACGGGCTTTGAATTCGCGGCCGTGCAGCTGTTCGTCGACCGTGCACAGGCGACAAACTCTGCATTCATCTATTCGGATGCAACGGCACAGACCGTTGCTGCAATTTGTCGCCGGCTTGACGGCATTGCACTTGCAATTGAACTTGCCGCATCGCGCGCAGCGATGCTCAGCCCGGCCGGGATCCTCGAGCAACTAGAAAATCACTTTGATATTTTAACCGGCGGCAATCGGACCGGCTTGGCGCGGCAGCGTACGATGCACGAAACGATTCGTTGGAGTTACGATCGCCTCAACACGCCGGAGCAGAGGCTCTTTCGGTTGAGCGCAATATTCTATAGTGGATTCACCCTTGAAGCATTGGAAACGGTCGCCGGCGTTGATGAGACGCCCGCCGTTTTCGATACGCTCACGTCCTTAGTCGAAAAGTCCCTCGTCGTAGCAGATACGACGGCAACGACGACGCGTTTCCGCCTGCTCGAACCGATTCGAGATTATGCACTTACAATTTTAGAACGGGCCGGCGAGCGAAGCCACGCACAATCGGCGCTAGCGCGGTGGTGTCAAAAATTTGTAGACGACGTCCATGCCGGCTGGGCGACGGAGCCTTCGGCTTACTGGTCCATGCGAGCTGAAGCCGATCTCGACAACCTGCGCGGAGTGCTTCAATGGCTACTCGAGGACAGCAACGATGTTGCCACCGGTTGTCGCATCGTTGCGACGGCTCGCCGTCTTTGGGCTCGCCTATGTCCGTCTGAAGGAAAGCGGTGGATAAACAAGGCGCAACACTCGGCGAACCGCGACAACGCCGACGAACGAATGATTGCTGAACTAGCACTCGCCGAAGCACACGTCTCGATAGCGCTAGAACAGTATCAGACCGCACTTGCCGCCGCGCTCGCCTGTGAAAGTAAGCATCCGAACTTAACCGAAAGCGACCTGGCCGAAGTACGCGGTTTCATGGGCCTCGCAATGGCGCAACTTGGGGATTACTTGAGCGGCGAAACGTTACTGCAAGCGTCAATCGACATTTTCTCGGCAGGCGCCGCGCCGCAATTGCATGCCTACGCACTCAACGCACTCGGGATCGCGCTTTTTGTACGCGGCCAGCTTAACGATTCACGTTCACTATTTCGGAACGCACTCCGTATGTTTCAGCAACTTGGCAACGAACGGGGGATCGGCAGCGTTGCTGCAAACCTTGCCGAGATCGAATACAGTTATGGGAATGTCGAAGATGCAGCGAGTCTGGCGGAGAATGCGTTAGCCGCCGTTAATTCTGGGCGCGAGGGCCGCCTTTATCGTGCGAATCTTGCGGCGTACCTTATCCGACTTGGCCGATACGAACGAGCTGCGGAGATGGCGCGGGAAAGCGTTCTGCACGGCGGCCTTGCGCGAGAGGACGTTGATGTAGCCTTCTCATTACAACATCTTGCAGCGATCGTTGCTTTACGTCCGCCGACTTCATCGCGCCGTAGGCGTAAGGATCTTATAACGGCGGTGCAGGTGATTGGCTTTATCGATTTCCGATTAGAGACATCGAATACAAGCCGTCAGTTTACAGAACGTCATGAATACGACGCGCTCATTGCGGCACTAGAATTACAAATCGAGGAAGAACGATTCGAGCAGCTTTATCGTGAAGGACGATCTTGGACGGAAGATGACGCAATTCGCGAGATACTTATTTCTGTTGACGACCGACAAGCTGACTAACCGCCCAGGGCCAACGGCAATCCGAGATGTAGTGATAGCTCGAGTCTCGGGAACGGTCTGTATTAAATTTGGATGTTGGTCTGTCGGCCCATCGGGAAATTCGGAAATACCTTATTTTCCTTCTGTCCGTTCAGATATGTGATTTCTACAATAATATTAATTGATTCAATTTCGGTGCCTTGTGTTAGCGGCAAATTGACGAGCATCGGCTGAACAACGCGATCGGGTCGAACGGGGCTCGCAACAATCGGCGGCGGAGTTGAGGAACCGGAGACAATCAGATCTACCTTCGCGTGTCCGTCATTGATTTTCATCGAAATAAAATCAACACCCTTAGGAAATAGGCCGCTCGGCGAATCTTCCCGGATCCCCCCGGCATCGGCTTTCAACGTCGCAATCAGCTTCGTAACGAACGTCTCGACATTAGCAAGGTCGCCTGATTCGTTCAAATGTTTCTCCTCATTGAAGGCCTAGCGGTGTTTTCATCGGCGAATTGCGATTGATACTCGACGAATGGCTAACTTGTAACACTTTGCCTGCAGGACCATATGTGACATTCGCACTATGCACGCACGACGTCCGTCATGATTAACGTTCTCGATCTGTTCGTTATTAGCGAACAGTTCGACCAGCTAGCATTCTACGTTCCGGTATCACGTCAATCGCCCCGGATTATTGCGAGCATGACCTATACTTTCGATTCCGCCGGTGCAACAGCCATGCGGACCAAACCTACGACGAGCGCGGGAGTTACGTTCGTGCGCGCGATGCGCTCCGCATCACCGATCGCTGCGAGCGTCCGCAATAGGGCGCCGGCATCGCGCGGCGGTAATGCACTCAGCGCGCCTGTTTGATCGCGTGCCAGCAGTGGCGCACGGGCGCCGCCGATTCCGATCACCAGCCAGTCGCGGACGAGCGTCTTAATGACGTCAAGCCCGTCCTCGAGCGTAGCGCGCGTTGCCCATTGAGAGTGATCCGCATCGTGACCGCGGACGGCTGCATAAAACCATGTCAACGCCGCGTCGCGCGTTGCGCCTTCACCTTCGTCTAGATAGTCCTTCGCGCGCGCAAGATTGCCGTTGGCGATCTCTGCTGCCCGCGCGGCTCGCTCGGCTGGGACGTTCTGGCGCACGAGAACGGTTTCGATTTCGTCGTTGGTCAAGCGGCCGAAGCCGATGTCGACGAGCCGCGATCGAATGGTCGCAAGCAAACGTCCGGGTTGCGACGTCGTGACGATCAGAACGATGCCGGCCGGCGGTTCTTCAAAGAACTTAAGCAGCGCATTGGCCGCTTCACGCGTGAAATCAGCATCGCCGAGGATAAAGACGCGTTTGCCGCCGGCGTATGAATGCATCGAAAGCTGGCGCACGAGATCGCGCGCCGTCAACTCTTCCTCGTGGAATCCGCCGGCTTCGCGATCGCCGATCTTGAGTTGGCCCTCCATTGCATACAAGTCCGGATGCGTGCCGGCAACGACGTGCGTACAACCCGAGCAGTGTCCGCAATAGCCGAGCAACGTTGATTTTGATGTGACGCAAAGTAGCGATTGAGCAAATCGCCGCGCGAAGGTCTTTTTGCCGACTCCGGCCGGCCCGCTGAAAAGATAACCGTGCGATACCCGGTCGGGTGCCAAGTGGCCGAAGAACGTTAACGCCCCGGCCGCGCCGACAACGTCGAATTTGCCGTCGATCACAACGGTGCGAATTGCCGCCGGCGGGCGATGAATTGCCCTGCCTGCGCGACGAGCAACTGCGGCGCTTGGCTCCCATCGAGGCTGACGATCCGATCGAAGCGGCGCGCTAGGTCAAGGTATCCGCCGCGCACACGTTCGTGGAATGCGTCGTCTTCACGTTCGAGCCGATCGAACGCTCCGCGTAAGCGCAGACGCTCGCGGGACGTTGCAACATCGACGTCGAGCAGAAACGTGATGTCCGGCGCGATCGATTGCGTGGCAACAAGCGAAAGCCGGATGAGCATCTCGATATCGAGTCCTCGGCCAAAGCCTTGGTAGGCGACGGTCGCGTCGAAGAACCGGTCGCACAAAATGATGCTGCCCGTCTTGAGCGCCGGCGCAATGACGTCGGCGACGAGTTGCGCCCGTGAAGCGTTCATGAGATACGATTCGGCCAGCGCATCGATGCGCATCGCCGGATCGATAAAAACTGCGCGCACGGCGTCGCCGAACGGCGTTCCGCCGGGTTCGCGCGTCACAAGCACGTCGGCGCCCGCAGCGCGCAGTTCGGCTGCGAGCGCTGCAATCAGCGTCGATTTTCCGGAACCTTCAATGCCCTCGAATGAGATGAACACAAGCGACTCGCGGACGCATCCTTAAAGCTGTTCGCCGATTCGGTAAATTTGAACGCGCCGGTTCGGCTCGAGTCCGGTGCTGCGCGACTGGAGCCGGTACTTTTCGGCCACCTGATGCTGCATGCGGCGAATGTACGACGATTGCGGCGAAAGTTCGACGGCCCGGCTATCGAGCAGCACCTGATACACCGCTTCCTCCGCCTCGCGCAGTGCAATCTCTTCATTGTCGATTGTCGGTAAATCGAACACGTCTTTGAGCGCAGTCTGAATCTGCGTCGTCGTATTTGTCTTGATCGAATAGATCGGAATATTTTCCGCTGCGATCGTTTTCAGCCGGTCAGACTCTTTGCGTTCGAGGGTTTTGAGCGTTAGGACGACGTCCGCGTCGTCCCACTTACGTGCAATCGATGCATTCACGCGCAGATTGTGGACCGCACGCTCGATCTTGTTGCGCGATACGCCATATGGGAAAATCAGCAGCGGTTTATCGTGTTCGTCGGACGGAGCGACAGCATTACCAAACAGCAACTCGTCTTCGCGCTGCTGCTGCGGGCGCAAGTCGCGCGGCTTAGCAACCGGCAGCGCTTCAGGGTTTGCTTCCTGCAGCACCGAGACGGCTCCGCCGGGCAAACGCTGACGGACTTCGGGTTGCGGCGTGTAGCCGCGCAACAGCGCGTCGACGACGTCGCTCACGTTGGTGTGAATTGCCAGCCGGTCGCGATCTTGGATTTCGATAAGCACGTCGAACGTCGGTGGTGCTTTGCGTTCGAGCACGGTTTTGCGTGTGCCGCGCCTGCGCGCTTCTTCGTCGGAAAGCGTTACGGCGCTAATGCCGCCCATGAGATCCGACAGTGTCGGATTCATCAAAAGATTCTCGAGCGTTTGTCCGTGTGCGGTCCCGATGAGTTGTACGCCGCGTTCGGCAATCGTTCGGGCTGCCAGCGATTCAGCTTCGGTACCGATTTCATCGATGACGATGATCTGCGGCATGTGGTTCTCGACGGCTTCGACCATCACGTTATGCTGCAAGGCCGGATCGGCCACGGGCATGCGACGCGCATGGCCGATTCCCGGATGCGGAATATCGCCGTCACCGGCAATCTCATTCGATGTGTCGACGATGACGACGCGCTTGCGATCTTCGCTCAAAACGCGCGCGCACTCGCGCAACATCGTCGTTTTTCCGACACCCGGCCGTCCGAGCAGACAGATCGACTTACCGCTGCGGATGACGTCGAGGATGATATCGATCGTGCCGTAGACCGCACGCCCCACACGACAGGTAAGACCGACGATTTTACCCGTCCGGTTTTTAATCGCGCTGATGCGATGCAGCGTTTTCTCGATGCCGGCGCGGTTGTCGGCACCGAATGGTGATAAGCGCGATACCACATGCGCGATGTCTTCGTGGGTGACCGCGTGATCGGAAAGAAACACGAAGTCGTCTTCAAAGCGCGCTTCGGGCGGCCGGCCGAGATCGAGAATCACCTCGATAACCGTGTCGACATTCGGGAGGCGAACGAGCGCCTGACGTAAGGGGAGTGGAAAGATGTCGAGGAGTTGCGTAAGCTCCCGGTTCGGCGCGAAGGACTCGGCGTTAACAGCCAACTTCCATCCTCATTTGTCCGTTGTTCGCAGACACCGTCGCGGTGGTACGACGGAAATCAGCCTTCCGTAGGCCGGCGGACCGCCCCTTTCCAAGCATGTTAGTGCGCCTGCGGAGGACACGTGCTCGCGCAACCCGTCGGTTCGAGAACGGAAAGCGCCGCGTCGCGTTCGTCGTGGGAACTTATTTGTAATATGTACATTAAGAACGGCTGAGGTGTCGTTTATTACGCGCATGTCGAATGCATGGTAACTTGCTGCAGGCTATCCTAGGGGCCTCACGTCGCTTTGCAAGGGGCTCCTATTGTACTTTCTGGCCGACGCGCCGAATCCACTATATGCAGCGCCGGATTGGCTCAATTCCGGAGATACGGCATGGCAGCTGACTTCGGCAACGCTCGTCGGCCTCATGAGTCTCCCGGGACTCGCCATTCTGTACGGCGGTCTCGTCAAGAAAAAGTGGGCGCTCAATTCCGCGGTGATGTGCTTCTATGCATTCTCCGTCGTTTTGTTATGCTGGTCGCTCTGGGGCTACAGCATGTCGTTCGGCAATCATTGGCTGGGCATTGCCGGCCAATGGTTTTTGGGCGTACCGCACTGGTCGCTCACGCCTGATGCGTTAATCGGTCAGGCAAATATTCCGGATGCCGCGGCCGGCCTGCCGCCGTTGCGCATGCCAGGCTCGGCGATGATCTACTTCCAATTCGTTTTCGCGGCAATCACGCCGCTACTTATCGCCGGCTCGGTTCTCGGGCGCATGAACTTCAAAGCGTGGATGATCTTCGTTCCGCTCTGGAGCACCTTCGTCTACACCGTCGGTGCCTTCTCGATCTGGGGCGGCGGCTGGTTGTCGCAACTCGGCGCGCTCGATTATTCGGGCGGTTACGTCATCCATCTGGCGGCCGGTGTTTCCGGTTTCGTCGCGGCGGCGATGGTCGGTGCCCGTTCGCTTCAAGACCGCAAGGATTTCGAGCCGAACAACTTGATCATGGCTTTTGCCGGCGCCGGCATTTTATGGCTCGGCTGGAACGGCTTTAACGGCGGCGACCCTTATACGTCGAACATGGACGCCGGCGCCGCGGTCTTCAACACGAATCTCTGCACGGCAACGTCGCTGCTTGTGTGGCTGATTCTCGATATGATCGTCACCAAGAAGCCCAATGCCGTCTCGATGATCAACGGAATGATCGTCGGCCTGGTCGCCATTACGCCGGGCGCCGGGTATGTCGACGGCTTCGGTGCACTGCTCATCGGCTTGATCGTCGGCGTCATCGCTTGGTTTAGCCTCAACCGGATCGGCAATCTCCCGCTGCTCAAACGCGTTGACGATACCTTCGGCGTCTTGCATACGCACGGCGTTGCCGGACTGTTCGGCGGGCTCATGGTCGGCGTGTTCGGCAACCCGGCGATGGTCGAGTATTACACGCACGATCCGAAAGGCTCGAACATTTCGGCGTCGGGTCTATTTTACGGCGGCGGTTTCACGCAGCTGCTACATCAGATCGAAGCCGCGGCGTTTATCATCATCTACAATGTGCTTGGAACGTACGTCGTGCTAAAGATTACCTCGCTCATTACGCCGCTGCGCGCAAGCGACGGCGATGTCGAAGGCGGTGACCTTGCCATCCACGGCATGGATCCGATGCCGATCGAGTTTCCCCGCAACGGCGCGCGCATTCCCGTCGTCGAAACGCGCTCCTAAACTCAGGCTGTCAAACACGGAAGCCGCTGGTAGCAGCGGCTTCTTGCATTCTTGCAAACCGTATAGATACGGCATGGAGCGGCGCGCTTATGCAACGACGCGAATCGTGCGCAGGTCGCTGTCGTACGGCCCTTGCATCTTGACGCCGGCTTTCTTTTCAAGATCGAGATAGTCGATGATCTCAGCGGTGATCTCTTCGCCCGGTGAGATCACCGGGATGCCGGGCGGATACGGCGTAATCACCTCGGCGCAGATTCGTCCCGCACTTTGCTTGAACGGGACAATAACGGTCGATGCTAAGAACGCTTCGCGCGGCGACAACCGGATATGCGGGATTTTCGGCAGTTGATACGTGCCGGTTTTCATGCGCCGTTCTAAGACGCCGGAGGGCGAAAAGATATCCACCGGACGATCTTCACGCGCAAGTTCGCGCACGCCGTACACGAGTTCGTCGGCAGCGTCGACGGTCGTACCGATCGTGAACAGCGCAAGGGTGTTGAACAGATCGGCAAGTTCGCATTGCACGTTGTAGCGACGGCGTAAAATCTCTTCGGCCTCGTAGCCGGTGTAGCCGAGATTTTTCACCGTGATCGTCACCTTGGTGGGGTCGAGATCGAAGACGCCCGGCCGGCCTTCGAGTTCATCGCCGAAACAATAGATGCCGGGAATCGCATTGAGCCGACGCCGCGTATCGTTAGCAATTTCAATCGTGCGCGACAAAAGCGCCGGACCTTCGAGCGCCATTTGCCGGCGCGCGACGTCCAGCGAGGCGACCAACACGAGATTCGGCGACGTCGACAGAAATAATTTGTATACCGCTTTAAGGCGGTCGAGCTTGATGCGGCTGCCTTGCACGTGCAGCATCGCCGTCTGCGACAACGACCCCAGCATCTTGTGCGTCGAATTGATGCACATATCGGCGCCCGCTTGCATCGCAGACTTCGGCAGCGCCGGATGGAAGTGGAAATGCGGTCCCCACGCTTCATCGACGAGTAACGGCACGCCGTATTCATGCGCGACATCCGCAATTCCGGCAAGATCCGCAGCAACGCCGTAATAGGTCGGAGACACCACATAGACGCCCGTAATGCCGGCATTCGCCTGCAACGCGTCGCGCACGATTTCGGGCGTGACGGCGTGATCCATGTGCAGCGCTTCGTCGACTTCGGGTTGCATCCAAACCGGAAACGCGCCGCTCATGATAAGTCCGCCCATTGCCGACTTGTGGGCGTTGCGCGGCAGCAGAATGCGGTCGCCCGGGTTGAGCGCCGCCATCATCATGCACTGGTTGCCGCTCGTCGAGCCGTTGATGAGAAAAAACGAATGCTCGGCGCCGAAACACTCCGCCGCGAGTTCTTGAGCTTCGACGAGCGGCCCCTCGGGCTGCAAGAGATCGTCAAGCCCGCGTATTTGCGTGAGGTCGATCGCCAGGACGTTGTCGCCGACGAAGTCGCGGAAGGCGCGGTCCATCCCGATGCCTTGCTTATGGCCCGGCGTGTGAAACGGAATAACGCCCGCGTCGACATAGTCGAGCAACACTTGAAAGTACGGCGTGCGGGTTTGATCGAGCTTATAGCCCGGAACGACGACCGGTTCGCGAACGATCACAACGGGCGCGATTATAACACGGAACGCAGCGAAGGTGATCGACTTGCAAACCGGAAGGCAAACGGCGATGATTCACGCACGTTCGTCCTCCGCGTCACGCTCCATCGGCTTGCGCGCTTTGCTCGTCCTCGGCGGCTCGCTGCTTCTGGCGCTGTCGGCGAAGATCATCGTGCCCATGTATCCGGTGCCGATCACCGGCCAGACGTTAGCGCTTCCGCTGCTCGTTGCACTACTCGGACGCAACCTCGGCACGTCGGCCGTGCTGGCGTATCTGATCGAGGGCGGTCTCGGACTGCCGGTTTTCGCGGCGGGTGCGTTGCTGAGCGCGACCGGCGGCTATTTACTCGCCTTTCCGGTCGCCGCTTTTGTCATCGGCTGGCTTTTCGAGCGGGGCTTCAACCGCAATTATGTGCTGCGTCTCGCAGCAATCTTTGCCGGAACGAGCCTGGTGTTTGTCGGTGGCGCGGCTTGGCTCATCGGCGTTTTTCATCTGACACCGGCGGCCGCGCTCGCCGTCGGCGTTGGACCTTTCATCGTCGGCGATGTATTGAAATGCGCAATCGCGGCCGGCATCACGCCCGTTTGGCCGAAAATTGCCGCGCGGTTCGGGCTGCCCGCCTAGACCCGACTTCACTCGTTGGTGAAATTAAGCCGGACGTAGAGACCATCGCGACTACGCGTCGCGATCTCGCGTATGTTCGCCGCCGAATCATAAACGACGCGGACTTTGTTGCGCGCATCGTAAGCTCGGCGATCGCCGGTCTGCCCGTCTTGAACGATCGGCAACGGCACCTCGCCGGTGAGCTCCATGTAAGCCTCGAGCGCATCATGCGAAATCTCGACCGTCACATACCCATTTGAGTACGCCAGGGCAAGGTCCGAGCGCGGCGCTTCGTCGGGTGACGCAAACGCGTGCCGGCGACGCGCAAGATCGAGCCTCCGAAGCGGTGCATGCTCGCGTTCGACGCGGCGCATCAGCTCGCCTCAGCCAAGTCGTCTGCGAACGCTTCCGCTCGATCCGCCGCGATTCGTTCCATGGCCGCCTGCGCTTCGTGCTCGGCAACTTCAGCGGCCCGTAATGCGCTCATAATCTCAGCGTCGGTCGCTGGCCGGCGGCAAAGCACCCGCCCCGCCGCGTCCGAAACCGTGATGTACGCATTCATGCTTCTTCTATCGGCAGCTCGAGCTAGCGAGTGAAGCAAGCGGGGCGCTTCGATGACGGCCATGCTCCCATATACCACAATCGACAGACGCTATACCGGTTCGTGCCGTCTCCGGCGTGCAACGAGCAGCACCGAGAATATCACCGAGCGAAATAAATTCGATCGCTATTACGTGACAAGCGGCCGGCCGCGACGCTTGTTCCGGTGGCCGAGGCCCGCTTAGACGATCTCCACCTGTTCTTCGATACTTACATTGTAAAGGAACAGAAATTTGTGCCACTCGCCGGGAAGCGTATTGCGCTTCACGCGGATCCACGGAATATATTTTGGTGTCTTCGGTTTACGCTTGAGCGGCATGTTCGCATGATCCGGCGTGCGGTTGTTCTTGCGGTTGTTACACCGCATACACGCGCAAACGAGATTTTCCCAGGTCGACGGCCCGCCTTTGCTGCGTGGCTGAACGTGGTCGACCGTCATCATGCGCTCGCCTTTAATCCCGCAGTACTGACACACATAATCGTCGCGTAAGAGAATGTTTTTCTTGGTCAAGGCGACTTTTTGCATCGGCCGCCGGATGTAGTACAGCATGCGAATGATCGAGGGCATGCGCATGTTGAAGCGGGCCGAAGACAACACGTGCTCGCGGCCGTGAACGACCTCGGCCTTGCCCGAGAAAATTAGCTTTACCGCACGCTGAAAACTCGTTATGTTCAACGCTTCGTAGGTGAAGTTGAGAACGAGGACGTCAGACACGCTTCCCTCTCTGTCGCGAAGCTATGCTTTGGGTGGAGCAACGAATTTGCAGCCTACCGGTCGAAGGAGAGTCAAAAAAGCGAGGCATATCAACCTCGCTTCTTTACTACGGCCAGTCTGGCATCGGTGAGCATCGCTGTAAGCGCACCGCGCGCATCCGGCCTAAGTCGAGAAGCTATCCGGTCGAACGCGAGGCCGGCAATGTCGACGGCAATCGCCGCCGAATCAACGTCCGACGGCGTTCCGGCTTCACGCGGCTCGAGGTAAGCCATGGCGGCATATAGCAACGTCGCGACCGTTTCGCTAATTACGGCGTCGACGGGAGGGGCCGCGAGCTGTTCGTTACTCGTCGACATAGGATGTTCGTTCGCAGACCGCTTGACGAACACCCACCGGAAGCGAACGGCACTTTGCATCTGAGTCGCCGGCCTCGCATCTGCAGACTCCCCTCGCTCGGCAAACGAGCGTTATTGATTTGGCCAAAGATGGCTCCTGAGATTTGGTTAAGAACGCCGACGTGGCCGGGACGCCGCTGAGCGCCGGCAATTTTTCTCGTTTCTGAGGAGATCTTTTTTGTTAGACTACCGGCGTAGCACTAGCGCTCGTGCGCTGCTAGCCCTCGTCTTGGCTTTGACGACGACGGCCGGAGCAGGGGCACAAACGCTACCTGCCCCCGCACCGGCTCCGGCCGATGCAACGGCTTCACCCGCGCCGGCCGGCGCGCCGTCCGCCTCAACGACCGTTCTGCAAGGTTCGGTTCGCGGCTCGTCCGGACTTCCGATTGCGGGCGCTGCAGTGACGATTAGCGGTGCGACGACCGCTACGGCTACGAGCGATGCCGGCGGCACCTTTACCCTTACGGTCCCGCAGGGTATCTACACGGTACAAGTCGCGCATAACGGCTACAATGCGGCGATCGTGTCGAACATCGTTGCCGTCGGCGGAACGTCGGTGCCGGTCAGCGTGACGTTAACGCAGGCCGACCTCTCGTCGCTGCGGACGATCGGCACCGTCACGTCGACCGCCCGCGGCGGCAGCGCGATCAATACCGGCGCGGCGTCATCGTCATTCGTACCGGCGCAAGCCTTCGTCAATGTCGCGAACCCGCAGATCAACGACGTGTTGCAGCGCGTGCCGGATATCACGCTGCAGCACATGGGCAGTCAGCCCGACGTATCGATCGTGCTCGGCGGCGTACAGCCGTACGAAACGCAAATACTTATCGACGGTCATCCGCTCGCGTTAGGTCAATTCGGCGTGTGGACCAGCCAGTATTTTCCGTCGTATCTCATCGGCGGTGTCGAGACGCAATCCGGTGTCGGTAACACGACCCCGTTTGCCAACATTGCCGTCGGTGGAACCGTCAATCTCTTAACGCCGAGCTTTACATCACGCCCGACCGCTGAGATTACGTACGGTGTCGACAACTATTCGTCGCAATACACGAACTTCTTAGCAACCGGCGCCGCCGGCAAGCTTCAATACGTCGTCGGTACCGGCGTCGGGAGTTTGAACGGCCCATATTACGAGACAAATCAGTGTGTGATCTCGCCCGACGCCGGCGGCAGTCTGGATAACAAACCCGGTAACAAGGGCGTCATTCAATACTGCGGCGACGCGAGCGGTTCGTTCTTCAGTAAGGGTGAACTCGGAAAGCTGCGCTATAACTTCTCGCAAGCGACCTCGCTCGATGTTGGTTTTACCGGCGCGTGGGGCGGCTATCAGCCGCAGGGAACAGCTTGGGGCACCTACCTTGGTGCCACGACAATCGAACCTTGCTTAGCGAGCGATCCGAACCGGTGCACCAATCCGGCAAATGCCAGCCTCATCGGCAAAACCATCAACGCCTACGGCTGGTATACCGGTTCGTCCGTCTATAACAACCAATGGCTCTACGACGCTCAGTTACGCACCACGGTCGGCAACAACACGGTCCTCGTACGGCCGTATATCGGTGATATCGAACCTGAAGTCATTACCGGCGGCCAAATTCAAGCTTCGTATCCGTCCTTTTTCGGTCCGCTGCCCGGCGCGGCGAATTACGCTGCGCCGACATTTGCAGCCGGAACCGCGATTCCGTCGACATTTAATTTCGGCGCCGCCGGCACGCCGTTCGAGAAGAGTTGCGCTAACAATTTTAGTAACGTTGCGAGCGTCGCCGGCACATCCGTCGTTGCGCCCAACGGACAACAAGAATGCTTCGGGTCGGCGTATCAAACGTACGAACAAGATAAATTGTACGGCACGACGATCTCATTCTTGCACCCGTTCGGCGAGAACGTCTTGGGCTTGAACTATGACTTTCACGGTCAAAGCACGTTTGCGTATATCAACTCGCCCGCCGGTGTCTCCGTGCCGTTTTCGACCGATCGCTATTCGACGTTTTCACTGACCGGAAGCTTCGGCTTAGTGCGAAACCTCAATCTCGGGCTCGGCTTGTACGATACGCGCTGGACCGTTGCCGGCGTGCAGCCGTTGTTGAGTGCGACCGGTCAGCCCGTGACGGATGCCGGCGGCAATGCGGTTCTCACGGGCCTTGGGCGCGGCGTTTCGCGCTTCGATCCGCACTTCGCATTCACGTTTCGGCCGAACGGCGATGTGTCGTATCGTGCGGCGTTCGGCAGTTCGGCGACTTTTCCGTACGTCGGCCAAGTCAGCGGTCTGGCAACCTATCAGCAACCGGCAGCGTCGCTCGGCCCGCCGTATCAGCTCGGCGGTACGCTGACGGAAAAGAATCCGAATCTCGCACCGGAAGTGAGTATCTCGTACAATGTGGGCGTCGATAAGCGCTTCGGCCGTGCATCGGTGCTGAGCTTCGACCTTGCCGACACGATCATTCACAATGTTTTCGAGTCGCTCACCACCAGCGTTCCACTCAACGGCGGGCTCGAAGGTATTTTCTCCCCGGTCAACGTTGCGCGTTTGCACTCGGAATTAGCTACGGTGCGTTATGCGTATACACCACGCGTCGGTATCGGCGTCAATGCCTCGGTCGCGGCGAACCGCTCGATTCTCGACGGATTACCGCCCGGCTTCAGCGGGCCACCGACAAACGGCGTCCAAATCTGCGGTAACGGTGTTGCTGCGCCCGGCATCGCGACTTGCTTGCCGTATCTTAAGGGTTACGGTCAGCTCAACTATACCGCACGCGGCGGCACGTTCATCGGCTTGGGCGTCGAGTACGAAGGCAAGAATAACAGCTACTTCCAGCCGCCGCTCGCGCTCGTCGACTTCACGTTTCGCCGATCGGTGACGCGCAATGTCGAGATGCTCGTCGGCGTCGAGAATCTACTCAACACGAACGTCTTTTCAAACGCCTCGAATCTTGCATCGCCCAACGCCGGAACGCCGATCGCGGCCGGTCAGCCTGACGGTACCGTGCAGTCTTTCGTTCCGACACTCGTCTCGGCACCTGCCCGTACGGTCCGCGTTCAAATCCGTCTCCATACCGGACGTTAATTCCAACCGCATCTTCGCAACGAATGACGAGGCCTCGTGCTACGGCGCGGGGCTTTGTTCATGAAAGGCCGACGCCGATGAAAACCAACAGTGCAACCCGGTTGCTTGCAACGATCGCGCTGCTCGCGCTATCGACCGCGCCAACCACCGCAGCGCAGAGCCTCGCACCGCCGACACCGTTGATGCGCACCACAACGTATCTGCAGACGGTCGCGGCCGATACTTCGTCCGGTCCGACCCGGTTGACCGAGTTCTTAAACGACATCCCGAAAGGCGGCGACCTGCACCACCACTTGAGCGGTGCGGTGTATGCCGAGAGCTACATCAATTATGCGGCCGAGGACGGCGATTGCTTCGACGCGACCTTCACGATCGTGCCGCCGCCCTGCGACATTGCGAAAGGCCGTTCACCGGCCGCTCGCGCGCAAACCGACTATGCGTTTCGCAATCAAACGATCGATGCGCTTTCGGCCCGAAACTTCGCGCCGACGACCGGCGACCCCAGTATCCTCGTCCACTTCTTCAAGACGTTCTTTAAATTTGATCTAGTCGTCAATCGTCATTGGGGCGAAGAACTCGCCGAGGTGGCGCACCGGGCGGCGATCCAGCACGAGATTTACCTCGAAACGATCCTCGGTGTCGATAAGGGCGCGTCGATCGATCTCGGCGACAAGGTCGGCTGGAACGATAACTTCGATACGATGCGTCACGCTCTCGATGCCGCGGGCATGCCGCGAATCGTCGCGCAAGCGCGACGCGATCTTGACGCCGGCGAACGCGATATGCGCAAAATCTTGCGTTGCGATTCGTCAAGTCCCGATCCCGGCTGCGACGTTACGCTGCGCTACCAGCATTTCGTGTTGCGCGCGTTTCCCAAAGCGCAAGCGTTCGCACAGATGCAAGCCGGCTTCGAGATTGCCGCCGCCGACCCGCGTGTGGTGTCGATCAATCCCGTTCAGCCGCAGGAAGATTATATTCCACTCAAAGATTTCGAGCTGCAACTGCGGATGTTCGGCTACTTCCACCGGTTGTATCCCAACATTCATTTGAGCATGCATGCCGGTGAATTGTTTCTCGGGGTAACGCGGCCTGAAGAGATGTACGACACGGCGCACATTCGCGATACGATCGATATCGGTCACGCCGAGCGCATCGGTCACGGCCTCGACGTCTTGTCGGAACCCGATCCGCAAGGACTGCTGGCCGAAATGGCGCGCAAACACATCCTCGTCGAAGATCCGATCTATATCCACGAGCTGATCGGCCCGGGCGTCGTCGGCAGCGACGTTCTGCCCATCTATCTCAATGCCGGCGTGCCGGTGTCGTTGGCAACCGACGACGAAGGCGGAGCGCGCTCGGACATGACGCAGACGTTTCGTCGCGCGGTCGAGGGTTACCACATCGGGTATCCGATGCTTAAAACGCTGGTCCGCGACAGTCTCGAGCATGCGTTCGTGCCGGGAGCCGAACTGTGGGCAGCACCGGAGAATTTCATCTTGATGAGCCCGGCTTGCGCCGGACAAGCCCTCCAGGAAGTGCCCGGCGCCGCAGCATGTCGGGCTTTACTCGCAACGAGCGAAAAGGCCCGGCTTGAGTGGAGGGAAGAGGTCGCGTTCGCACGGTTTGAAAGTCGTTTCTGACGACGCGGCATGCTCTGGTATGCGGGCTGACTGCTGCGCTCGCAGCTTGCGCGAAGCCGCGTCGCCCGTCGGCTCGCTTACGGATGGGAATGGTCACGGATCTCGGCGGTCTTGGTGACCGGTCGTTCAACGATTCGGCAAATGCCGGTTTGCAGTTAGCGCAGCAGCGCTTGCACGTTGCGACGGTCGTTCTTCAATCTCGTTCGGTCGCCGATTACCAACTCAATATGATCGCGCTGGCGAACGAAGACGTCGACGAACTCTTTTGCATCGGCTACGATCAAGCACTCGACTTGGCCGATGTTGCGCGGCGATTCCGGCACCGGCACTTCGCAATCATCGATGGTTTCGTCGACGTACCGAACGTGACGTCGGTCGGCTTTCGCGAGCAAGAAGGCTCGTTTCTGGCCGGTGCGCTCGCCGCATTAACGACGCGGACGCGGATTATCGGTTTCTTGGGCGGCGTCGACGTTCCGATCATTCAACGCTTCGAGGCCGGGTTCACCGCGGGCGCGCGCCAGGTCGATGCGCGCGTCAACGTGCTCGTCAAATATGCCGGCTCGTTTGAGGACGTTCCGGCGGGCAGCGAACTTGCTGCAACGCTGTTCGATCAGCGCGCCGACATCGTTTATGCTGCGGCGGGCAAAGCCGGGCTCGGTGCGATCGATCGTGCGCGCACGCGCGAGAACGCGTTTATCATCGGCGTCGATAGCGATCAAGACGGGCTTGCTCCCGGTAAAATCCTCACCAGCGTGCTCAAACGAATCGATGTCAGCGTGTTCCGGCTGTGCAAGATCGCCGTCGACGGCCACCCGCGCCCGCACCGCCTAACGCTCGGACTTCGCGAAAACGGCGTCGGCTTGACCGCGTTCCGCTATACGCGTACGGTAGTCGGGCCGGCCACGGTCGAGCGGCTCGCGCGCATACGCGCCGCAATCGTCAACGGAAAAATAGACGTGCCGCAAACTCGTGCCGCCGCCGCTACTTATCACGCCGTATCGCTCTAAAGCGCCAAACGCCGACGCTCGCTCGCTTTTGTTGCTTGCCGGAGAACCTTGCATGTCTGTTCCCATCATCGATCTTGCATCACTGCGCGAGCCTGCTGCAGCGGGGCATACGAAGGTCGCGCGAGCGATCGGCGCAGCGGCTCGCGACATCGGTTTCTTCGCGGTCACCGGTCATGGCGTACCGGACGATATCATTACCGGCGTCTTTCATGCGGCCCAGACGTTCTTCGCGTTGCCGCCGGAGCGCAAAGCGCTCGTCGGGATCGAACGCTCGACTCAGTATCTAGGTTATGCCGCCCTCGCATCGGAACGCCTCGATCCAAGCCGGCCCGGCGATGCGAAAGAATCCTTTAATATGGGCCGCGAGATTCGTGCCGACGATCCGGACTACATCGCCGGAACGCCGTTCGTCGGCCTCAATCAGTGGCCGGATGTACCGGGCTTTCGGCCGGCGTTACTCGCCTATTACTCGGCATTGCAGAAGCTCGCAATGCTTTTGCATGGTGCGATTGCGCTCGACCTCGCCCTCGATGCCGAGTTTTTTTCAGCCGCCTTCACGCGGCCACTTTCGGCACTGCGTCTGCTGCACTATCCGCCGCATCCCGGCAGCTTTGACGGCAGCCGTTACGGCGCCGGACCGCATACCGATTACGGTAATATCACCTTACTCGCACAAGACGGCAACGGCGGCCTCGAAGTGCGAACGCGCGCCGGCGAATGGGTTGGCGTCATGCCGATCGCCGGAACGTTCGTCTGCAATATCGGCGATGCATTGATGCGCTGGAGCAACGACGTGTATGTCTCGAATCCGCATCGTGTCGTCAATCGATCCGGCAACGAGCGTTATTCCGTCGCCTTTTTCAGCGAGCCGAATGCCGATGCCGTCGTCGCATGTTTGCCCGAATGCAGCAGCCCGGACAATCCACCGAAATACGCGCCGATTGCGTTTGCCGATTATCTTCGTTCGCGGATCGAACCGACGTATCGCGCTATCCAAATGTAGATTGACCCTACCGCTTGCGCGCAATTACGATGCGGGCAATGTGGGCTACATTAACGCTGCGATCGATCGCCGGCGCATTTATCGTTCTCTTTGCCACGTCGGCGGCATTTGCCGACGACGGCACGGCCGCTGCCGCGCAAGTGCAGTCATCGACGATTAGCGGTACGCTGCGAACGCCGGCCGGTGCGGCGGTCGGCGGTGCAACCGTGACGGCGACCGGGCCGACACGCGTAACGGCGACGAGCGATCCGACCGGCGCGTTCAATCTTGCCGTGTCGCCCGGATTGTACCGCGTTGTCGTCACAAAGCCCGGCTATACCACCGCCTCGACGAGCGACGTCGTCATCACCGCCGGCACGACGACGCCGCTCAGCGTCGTGATCGGCGAGCAGAATCTGACCACGTTGCGGACCATTGGTTCGGTGACGACGTCAGGTCGCGCGGGTGCAACGATCAATACCGGAGCAGCGACGCAGTCGTTTGTTTCGGGACAAGAATTCGCGCAAGTCGCTAATCCGCAAGTCAACGACGTGTTGCAGCGCATTCCCGACGTGGTCGTGCAAAAGCTCGGCACGCAAGCCGACACGTCGATCGTCGTCGGCGGACTGCAGCCGTATGAAACGCAAGTGCTCATCGACGGTCATCCCATTGCGCTGGGTCAATACGGCGTTTGGCTCAGCCAGTACTTTCCGTCTTTTCTCATCGGCGGCGTGGAAACTCAATCGGGACCGGGCAACACGACGCCGTTTGCCAACATTGCCGTCGGCGGAACCGTCAATCTCGGCACGATCGATTTCACCAAGCGTCAAACGGCGGAACTCACGACCGGCATCGATACCTTCGGTTCGCAGTATAGCGATGCGATCGTTACCGGTTCGGTTAAGAAATTTGATTACGTCGTCGGGCTCGGCACGGCCGGCAACAACGGTTATTATTACGGCAAGACCGCCTGCGATATGTACATTTCCGATGGCTTCAATCAAAACACGCCGACGTCGGCCGGGATCATCTCTTTTTGCAGTGATTTTAGCGGTTCGCTCGTCACGCACGGGCAGCTGTACAAATTGCGCTACGATTTTACGCCGAGCACCTCGCTCGACGTCAATTTTCTCGGTTCGTACGGCGGTTACTCGCCGCAGGGCTCGGCATGGGGCGCTTCATACGGACCGTCGCTCGTCGAGAAGTGCATTCCAACCACGCAGCTCTGCACCAATCCGAACGACGCTTATCTCATCGGAAAAACCGTCAACGCCTACTACTGGTTCCCCGGAACGAACATCACGAACGTGCAGCAGCTGTTCTCGGGCCAATTACGCTCGGCGATCGGCACGAACACGCTGCTCGTCCGCCCGTACATCGGCACGATTACGCCCGAAACCTATAACGGCACGGGCGAGGGTGAGTATCCGGCATTCTTCGGTCCGGCCCCGGGCGACCCGAACTATCCCGGACCGCAGTCGATCGCGCCCGGCACGCAAATACCGGCGGCCGGCTTAGCCGCTCCGAATACGTTTGAAAGCGCGACCTGTCCGGTCGGTACGATTTTCTCTTTCAATCAAATTAATAGTACGAAGAACACAATTAACTCGGTCAACGGCCAAGAGACGTGCTATCAGTATCCGTACAGCACTTCGGAGATCGATAAGCTTTACGGCTCGACGTTCTCGCTGATCCATCCGGTCGGCACGGGCTTCATCGATCTGACCTACGACTATCACGGACAGAGCACATTTGCGTATGCGAATGCTCCCACCAACGTCCAAGTACCATTTTCGTCGACGCGCTACTCGACATTTTCGCTGACCGGGACGCTCAAGCCGATCGAGCCGTTGGCGATTAATTTCGGTTTATATCAAACCCAGTGGACGGCAGCGGGTGCAACCCCCGTCCTCGACGCGACCGGTGTCGCCGTAACCGATTCGTCCGGCAACATCGTCAATACCGGCCTGCAGCGTTCGGTCTCGCGGTTCGATCCGCATATTGCCTTCGCGTACCGGGCTTCCGCCGATTGGGCGGTGCGCGCCGCCGCCGGTACATCCGAAACGTTTCCGTTCATCGGCGACGTCAGCGGCCCGCAGGCGGTGCAGCCGCCGGCGTTCTTATACACGGCCGGTATCATCACGCTTAAAAACCCGAATCTGCAGCCGGAATATTCCAGCGCATATAGTCTGGGGTTCGATCACCGTTTTGCCAATCGTTCCGTCCTGAGTCTCGATCTGCAAGACTCGACGGTTCATAACGTCTTTCAGCAACTCGCGACGCAGCAAACGACGGCTGCCGGCGTGCTCGGTATTTTTAAGCCGATCAACGTCGCGCGGCTGCAAGCGAAACTCGCGACCCTCAAGTATGTCTACGCGCCGCGGCGCGGTTTCGGCTTCAACGCCGCCGCAACGGCGGATAGTTCGATTCTCTCGGGCATTCCGGCAACCGCCTACACCGGCACGCCGGCACTGCCGGCGAACAACGTGCAAGTCTGCGGCAACGCTGCATTCACTCCGGGCCTCGCGACGTGCGATCCGTACCTCAAGGGCTACGGGCAAGTCAACTACACGTTCCACGACGGCACGTTTTTGAGTTTCGGGGTTGATTACGAAGGCAAGAACAATGCCTACTATCAACCGCCGTTTGCCATCGCCGATATGGCGTTGCGCATCCCCGTTTCGCGCACGTTCGACTTCAATCTATCGGTTGAAAATCTTTTCAATAATAACACGTTCGATTATTTGCCCGCACCGAATGCGGGTGTTCCGGCAGTCGGCGATTACCAAGCCGCCGATGGATCGATCCAACAAGCGTCGTATTCGACGTACCGCATACCGGCCGTGACGCGGACGTTGCGGCTTTCCGTCCGCGCGCACGTCGGCCGATGATCGCGGCGCGCGGTCCGGTCGACCGGTTTTTCGGCATCGCGCGGGCCTGCTCGACGATCCCGCGCGAAGTGCGCGCCGGCCTTACGACATTCTTGACGATGTCGTACGTGCTGTTCGTCAATCCGTTGATTCTCGGCAATGCCATTCCAATTCCGGACGCGTTTCCAAAGTTGCTGGTCGTTACGGCGTTAGCGGCGGCAATCGGTTCGCTCTTGATGGCGTTCGTCGCGCGCTATCCGTTCGCGCAAGCACCCGGCATGGGGCTCAATGCGTACTTTGCCTACACCGTTGTTTTGGGGCAAAAGATTCCCTATCAGACCGCGCTCGGCGCCGTCTTCATCTCCGGCCTGATCTTCGTCATTCTGTCGCTGATCGGCGCCCGTCAAGCCGTCGTTCGCGCGATTCCCGCTCCGCTCAAGATTGCCGTGACCGCCGGTATCGGGATGTTCCTCGCATTTCTAGGGCTGAAAAACGCGGGGTTAGTCGTTTCGAATCCGGCCACGTTCGTCGCGCTCGGCTCGTTGACGGCGGCACCCGCGTTAATTGCAATTTTCGGCTTCGCGGTGACGACCGTGCTGCTCGTTCGGCGCATCCCCGCAGCTATTGTGTACGGCATACTTGCATCCGCGCTGCTTGCAATCGTAACGCACGCCGCCGTCTATCCCGGACCGCACGAGACGCTGCTCCCCTTCGGCGGTTTACCCAACGGCGTCGTCGCTTTGCCGGTCTGGCCCGGCGGGCTCGTCGGTGCTTTGGATCTGCGCGCCGCACTTGGGCTGGGCGTCGTAACCGTCGTGTTCACGTTTTTTCTCGTCGATTTCTTCGATGCAACCGGGACGCTGGTCGGTCTTGCGAGTCGCGCCGGTTTCCTGTCCGCCGACGGCGACATGCCGCGCGCCCGAGCAACTTTCACTTGCGACGGCTTAGCCGCGATGATCGGTGCCGCGCTTGGCACCAGCACGACGACGGCCTACATTGAGAGCGCCAGCGGCATCGAGGAAGGCGGCCGCACCGGTCTCACGGCGGCGACCGTCGGCGTGCTGTTCCTCGCAGCGATGCTCCTGTGGCCGATTGCCGGTGCCATTCCGGCGGCCGCCACCGCGCCGGCGCTCATCGTCGTCGGCGCGCTCATGCTCGAGCGGATCCGCGAGATCGCACTCGACGACTACGCCGTCGCCATTCCGGTCTTTTTAACGATCGTCGCGATGCCGCTTACGTTCTCGATTGCCAACGGTGTGAGCTTCGGCGTCATCAGCTATGCGGCACTTAAATTACTGAGCGGCCGAGGTCGCGAGGTCGATCCGCTGCTGTATGGCGTTGCCGTGCTGCTCGTTGCGAGATACGTTTGGCTCGGCTAAGCGCGCGTTACCCGCAACACGATCGGTCGCTCCGGCCGTAACGTTGCGTGGGCGCCGATTCCGACCGGCGCACCGCCGACCGCGCGAAGTTGCCAGCGACCGGCGATGGTTGCAAGTACGAGCGTTCCCTCCATTCGCGCGAATGCCTCACCGATACACAGACGCGCGCCGCCGCCGAATGGAAAGTAGGCGAACGCGGGCGGCTTGATCGTCGCCCAGCGTTGCGGCTCGAATTCGTCCGGGCGCGTGAACACGGCGGGATTGCGATGACTCACGTACGGACTTAAGAGAATGCCGTCACCGGCGGCAATGTCGTATCCGCCGAGCCGGCAGCTCTCGCGTGCACGCCGGCCGAACGCCGATGCCGGCGGATATAGCCGCAACGCTTCGGCAAAGACATTGGCCGTCAGCGTTAAGTGCGGCAGATCGCTCGGGCACACGTCGCGCCCGGCGGCGACGCCGGCCACTTCGTTTGCAACGCGCTGCGCGAGTGCCGGATCGCGAGCGAGCGCATACCACGACCACGTTAATGCGTTGGCCGTCGTTTCATGACCGGCGAGTAAAACCGTAACGAGCTCGGCGGCGATGGTTTCCGCTGCGAGCGGCGCGCCGTTCGCGTCGCGCGCGGCAAGCAGCAGCGTCAGCAGTGTTTGCGGGGCGCCGGATCCCGACCGTTCATCGATTGCGCGCTGCACGATCGCGGCCATTGCACGGCGCGCTTGAGCGAGTTGCGCGTTGACCGGTAACGGTAATGCAAGCCGCACCTCATCCGCCCACGCCGGCAGCGCTTCGAGGACCGGGCCGAGCCAGGATACGATGCGCATGGCATCCGCAAGCGTTGCTTCGAGCGCTTCGGTCCGATTTCGCGTATCCGCACCAAGCAACGCGCGGCCCACGATCGCCAGCGCAAGCCGTACCATCGCGGCTCCGATATCGATATGCTCGCCGTCGCGCCAGGTGCCTGAAGCGGCAAGCGTTTCTTCGACCATCGCGTTGCCGTAACTGACGATGCGCTGCGCGTGAAATGCCGGCTGCACCAAGCGGCGCTGTTCGCGATGCCGCGGTTCATCGACCGTGAGCATACTCGTGCCGAGTAGATCGCTTAACACCGCAGCACCGTTGGCCTTGCCGAAACGATGTTGCTGAACGACGAGCACCTCACGCACGAGTTCGGGCGCCGTTACGAGGTGTAAGCGCCGGCCCAAAATCGTGAACGATGCAATCGGTCCGTAACGCGCTGAAACGTGTTGAAAATAGTTTAGTGTCCGGGCGAACGAACCGCCGCCGAAAAAGCGCAAGACGTCAAGGCCGCGCGGTCCGGGCGGCACGCGCCGGGCGTGCGTCATACGACTGCATTCGACGCCGTTTCCCCGCGAACCGGCGCGTAGCCGGCAGCCGGCCGGGGAACGAACGGACAATGACTGCAGCAACACCGCCTGCCACTTCCGCCGTTCCCAAGCGTCGCCTCGGTCGGACGAACGAGCATGTCTCGATGATCGGAATGGGCGGCTTCCACATCGGGCATCCCTATTTGCCTGATGACGACATGATCAAGCTGATGCATTCCGCGATCGATCGCGGTATCACGTTTCTCGATAACGCGTGGGACTACAATTCGGGAATGAGCGAACTTCGCATGGGTCGCGCACTGAGCGTCTACGGCTATCGCGATCGTGTTTTCCTCATGACGAAGATCGACGGCCGCACGAAAGAAGCATTCGACACGCAACTCGACGAGTCGCTCGCGCGGCTATTGACGGATCACCTCGATCTGGTTCAATTTCACGAGAACATTCGGCCCGACGACGCCGATCGGATCTTCGCGCCGGGCGGCGCATTCGAGGCCGCACTTGCCGCCAAGAAAGCCGGCAAGGTCCGCTTTATCGGATTCACCGGTCACAAAGATCCGAACTATCACTTGCACATGCTGGACCTTGCAGCGCAGCATGATTTCACATTCGATACCGTGCAGATGCCGCTCAATATCTTTGACGCACACTTTAATAGTTTCGAGAAGCTTGTTTTACCGGCCGCTCAAAAGCTCGACATGGGCATCTTAGCAATGAAGACGTTCGGCGATTCGAATCTGCTTGAAGCGGGCGTCGTCGACCCGATCGACATGCTGCACTACAGCATGAACTTACCGACCAGCGTGGTGATTACCGGGATCGACAAGCCCGACGTGCTCGATCAAGCCGTCAGCGCGGCAACGACGTTCGCGCCACTGACGCCCGACAAAGTCGCCGCCATTCTTGCCAAGAGCGCCGAGCTCGCGCGCGATGGTTCGTACGAGCGCTATAAAACATCGCGGTTTTTTGATAGCACGTTTCAAAATCCAAGCTGGCTCGGCTAAGCGGCGCCGGGCACCGAAGCGCTCGGCACACGCCATACGGCCAAAGTCGGCCGCGGGCTGACGGCCGAAAGTTTTCCCGATGGCAAGGCAACTGCTCTTCCCCGATGATGACGCAACCAAAGTGAAACCGGGAACGACCGCGTTATCGATCGCAATCGCACTCGTTCCGGTCTTGGCCCTGACCCTCGGCATTCCGTTTGCCAATCGGATTGAACCGCGGATCGCGGGGCTGCCGTTTTTGCCGGTCTACATTGCGATCTGGATCGTGCTCACGCCGGCATTCATGTATGCGGTTTACCGCGTTGAAGGCCGGTCGTGAACGCGCTGGTCGCAATCGGTACGATTGCCGGGGTGCTCGCCTGTACGCTCGGCCTCGGCGTCTTCGGCGTTCGGCGCGTCAAGATGAGTGCCGAGCAGTTTATCGTCGGCGGCCGATCCTTCGGTGCCGTGTTCTTGTGGCTACTGCTGGCCGGCGAGATCTATACGAGCTTCGCCTTTTTGGGCGCCGCCGGTTGGGCGTACGGTCGCGGAGCGCCGGCGTTCTATATCTTGTGTTACGGCACTCTGGCGTATATTCTCTCGTACTTTTTGTTGCCGCCGATCTGGCGACTTTCGCGGCGGCATAATTTCCTCACCGGCCCCGATTTCTTCGTGCATCAGTATCAAAGTCGCCGGTTGGGCGCATTGGTGGCGCTCGTCGGCTTCGTGTTCCTGATACCATATGCAACCTTGCAGCTTACCGGCGTGCAAGTTTTGCTCAGCATCGCCGGTTACGGCGCGCTGAATTCGCTTGTCGCGGTCGGCATCGCGTTTCTGCTCGTCGTTGCATTCGTGTTCGCGACCGGTCTCTGCGGCGCCGCTTGGGCCAGCGTCGTCAAAGACGTGCTCGTCGTTGCCGCCGTTATTTTCGCCGGCGTCGTGTTACCGATCCGTTTTTTCGGCTCGCCCGCAGCGGTGGTCGATCGTCTCCTCGTCCAGCATCCGCATTGGCTGACGCTAAGCGGCGATCTATCCGGCAACGGCCTCGTCTGGTTTATCTCGACGGTGATGCTGACGGCAATGGGCTTCTACATGTGGCCGCAAAGCTTAGCGGCCGTTTACAGTGCGAACAGCGAAGACACGTTGCGCCGCAATGCAATTGCGCTGCCGGTGTATCAACTGATGTTTTTGTTCGTCTATTTAGCCGGCTTCACGGCGCTGCTCGTACTGCCCGGACTCAAAGGACCCGCAGTCGATCAATCGTTCATGCTTGTCGTTCAAAAGTATTTTTCGCCGCTCATCTTGGGCGGCGTTGCCGCAGCCGGATGCCTCGCGGGCCTCGTGCCCGCGTCCGTTCAAATGCTTGCTGCAGCCAGTATCGTTTCAAAGAACATCCTCGGCGATACGCTGGGCATTGCAAGAACGGAAGAACAACAAACGCGCGCCACTCGCATCCTCGTGCTCGTCGTTGCGCTGTTTGCATTCTTATTTTGGGTGTTTGCGAAGACGACGCTCGTCGGTCTGCTACTCATCTCCTATAACGGCATCACCCAGCTCTTCCCGGGCGTCGTGCTGTCGTTCGCGCGCGTTCGGCCGAGCGCCGCGGGCGTCGCTGCCGGCATCGTCACCGGCGTTGCGGCGCTGGCAGCGTTTGCCGTAACCGGCACAAGTATCATCGGCGGCATCAACAGCGGTATCGTCGCACTCGCACTCAACTTCGTGGTGACAGCCGCCGTTGGTTATACGTTCGGCGTACGCGGCGGCGCACTCGCGCATCAGCAGTCGGAGAGTCGTCGGCCGACGCGAACTCGCCGCGGCGAATCGGCGTAAAAACGAGCCGCTTGGAGAACGCCGACGCCGACGGTTACGAGCGCAGCAGCGCCTGCGACTCGCGCACCATTGCAGCGAAATATGCGTGGACGCGACGGTCCGGTCCGAGTTCAGGATGGAACGACGTGCCCATCACATTGCGCTCGCGCACGAAGACACCGTGTTCCTGGTGCGTCGCAAGGACGTCGACATTCGGCCCGGCGCGTTCGATCCACGGCGCCCGGATGAAGATCGCCGGAAACGGCTCCGCTCCAAGCGCCGCAATATCGAGCGCAACTTCGGCCGAAGCGATCTGACGGCCGTACGCATTGCGGCGGACGGTGATATCGATGAGATCGAGTGTTTCCTGTTCAATCCCCGCGACGTCGTGCGCGGCGACGATCATCCCCATGCACGTGCCCCACAGCGGCATTCCGGCGCGCACCCGCGCTTTGATCGGCGCGCTCAAACCAAAGCGATGCAACAGCTTGATAACCGTCGTTGATTCGCCGCCGGGAATGATGAGCGCGTCGACGGCGTCGAGGTCGCGTTCGCTTTTGACCTCGACGGCCGGCGTTGCATTTGCGCGCAGTGCCGCAACGTGCTCGACGACATCGCCTTGCAGCGCCAAGACGCCGACGATCGGCTCGGGCACGTGCGGCGCGCTAGTTACCGCGCTGGGCTAAGAGTTGATGCTCGGCAAGTTGCCGGATGTCGAGCCCGTCCATCGCTTTCGCTTCTTCGGGGATCGAGCTGTGCGCGGCCAAGACGACGGCCGGGTCGTTCCAGTGGGTCGTTGCATCGACGATTGCGCGCGCAAACGCTCTCGAGTCGGTCGACTTGAAGATACCGCTACCGACGAAGACGCCTTCGCTGCCCATGGCCATCATGAGCGCAGCGTCGGCCGGCGTGGCGACGCCGCCGGCGCAAAACAGCACGACCGGCAACTTTTTGTGCTCGGCGACGTACTGCACGAGATCGAGCGGCGCACCAAGATCGCGGGCGCGCGTTACGAGTTCTTCCTTAGGCACCGCCGACAGTTCGGCGATCGCGTCCCGGATCGAACGCATGTGGCGCACCGCCTCGACGATGTTACCGCTACCGGCCTCGCCCTTGCTGCGAATCATCGCAGCGCCTTCGGCGATGCGGCGCAACGCTTCGCCCAAATCTTTAGCACCGTTGACGAACGGCACGCTATAGGCGTGCTTATCGAGATGGTACTTGTCGTCGGCCGGCGTCAAGACTTCGGACTCGTCGATATAGTCGACGCCGAGGGCTTCGAGTTGACGGGCTTCGCCCATGTGCCCGATGCGGACTTTGGCCATGACCGGAATGGTAACGGCGTCCATGATGCGCTTGATCAACGCCGGATGGCTCATGCGGGCAACGCCGCCCTCACGCCGGATGTCGGCCGGTATTTTCTCGAGCGCCATCACCGCGACCGCCCCTGCCTCTTGCGCGATGACGGCTTGCTCGGGCGTAACGACGTCCATGATAACGCCGCCCTTGAGCATCTGCGCTAAGCCGCGCTTAACGGTTACGGTCCCAATCTGCTTATCCACGATCATCCCTCATCTTCATCGGCGCCGGCGCACGCATAGCGCGCGGAACTCCCTCTATCATACCTCGCCGCCCTATGCGAACAATAGGAACAATGTCGGACTACGGCGTTGTCGAGCTTGCCGGCACCGGGGTCACCGGAGGTATGCCTTGCGGGTACCCGTTCACATCCGGAGGTTCGGTATCGACTTCGTCCGGCGCGTGCGATGCAATTGGTATCGGCAATGCCGGCGACGTGTATAGAGGCCGCTTGTCGGGCGCGTCGGTTGCAACGGCGGCTTCCGGGGAGGGCGGTTCGAGCGTCGGATTCGGGGTGGGACGCGGCGTCGGCGTGGGCCGCGGCGTCGCCCGCGGGTCCGGAAATGCCGGATCCGTCGCGACGCTCACCACTTGTTCGTGTTTCCAGTTACGGGCGGCAATCGGATCGTCGCGCGACGGCGGAACCGGCGTCATGAGAAAGCTGGCCACGGTCGTGCGCTGCTCGGTGGCCTGCCGCAAGACCCGATCGCCCAAGCGCTGGCCGACCGCAATCGCGGCCAGCAAAAGTAAACCGCCGCCGATGAGCAGCAGCGACGTCGCCGGACGCCGGCTACGCATCGATCGGTGCGCCCGCTGCCCGCAAGATTGCAGCTGCTGCCTGAGGTACCCGGCTGACCAAGAAGCCGCCGAAACCAAGCTCGAACCCGCCGACGTTTTCGGTGCGCGGCACAAGCTCGATTTCCCAATGCATGAGCGCTGATGCGCGAGCATCGTGCGGCGCGGACTGGACGATCATATTGAATGGGAAGCCTTCGCCAAGCGTGGCGGCAAGCCGTCTCAAGGCGTCGCGCGCGACGGCTGCGAGATGCGCGAGCTTCCGGGCTTCCGAGCGCGCAAAGGAACCGGCGTGTCGACGGGGCGCAATCCGCACCTCGAACGACATGCGTGACGCGTCCGGGACGTAAGCAAAAAACTCACTGTTCTGCGCCACGATCCGGCCGTCGCCGGCGGCAAGTGCCGCGCAGACGGAGCAGTCGGGCGTCAAGCGTTCCAGCCGCGTCGAGATCGAAAGTGGAACCGCCCGTAAGGCAACCACCTGCGAATGCGGGTGGGCGAGCGACGCGCCCGAACCCGGACCTGAATTTTTAAACAGCGCCACAAAAGCATATCCGTCGGCGTAACCCGTCGCTTCCCGCTCGCGGTAAACACCGAAAATTCGCTCGATCGCCGGTGGCTCAAGCGCCGTCCAGACGGCGTCGTGCGCGCGCAACTCGACGATGACTTCATGCCGCCCGTCCGGCTCCACCACCGCCGGGTAAATGTTGGCGAAAACCCGGCTGGACCAATTGACTCCCGGATCGGGCGTCAGCAGCGCCCCGGTAAGGGCTTCGTTACCCGGACAAAACGGACACTCGAGCGCAGACCCGTGCAGATCGCTTGGCCGTTCCGAGCGGTTGGGACCGAAAAACGATTCGGTCGCGCGCAAACGATCGGCACGGATCGGCCGCGCGACGGTCATGTGCTAACGGTCGCCGCGGGCGGCGAAGCCAACACCATCGCATCGACGAGCGCCGGGCGGCCGGACAGTACGAGTTCGGCAAGTTCGCCCGGTGCGAGCGTCCGGCGCACGTTCGAGCCGCGAAAATCAAGCGCGACGTGACGGATACGGTCGGCTTGATTGCACAAAAAAGCCCGCACGCCGCCGCTATCTTCAAAAACGATCGCCGCAACGTCGACCGGCGATGTCGTCGCCTCGTCACTTACATCGCGACCGGCGTAATACACGCGATATGGTTCGTCGGCCGAAGCAAACGTCATATCGCCGATGATGCGCCGGCCGTCCGCGTCGATGACATAGCTGTTGAGGCGACCGCCCCAATGCACCCGGGCAGCAGCGGACCACTTCCAATCCGGCGGCAGCAACGGCGCGAAATGCGGCCGTCCACCGGTCCGATAACCGTCCAGCCCGCAAACGGTCTCGGCGACGGCCCACAAATACTTCGCACTCGTCCACGGCGAGAGATACATGCCGCGATTCGTCAACGAACCGCCGTCGAACCATTCACCGAATTGACCCGGCACCGTATTGCGCGGCGCGCCGGCTTCCATCGTTGCATAAACGGTTTCGAGCCAATGCGCGGCCTCGGTCAAGAAGCCGTTGCGCGCCAGCGCAACGACGAACCATAGGGTGAGGTCCGGCCACACGCCGCCGAGCAGCCCAAAACCATGCGAGGGAAAATACCAGGCATCGGCCGTCGATATCGTGCGCAAGCCGACCGCCGTCGTGAAATCCGCTTCCAGCAGTCGCCGCAAGATCGCTTTGCGTTGCTCGGCATCGGCGACGTTGAAAAGTACCGGGAAGACTTCGTCAGCCGTAAAGTTATCTTGGTAGTTGCCTTCGTTATCGTAATTGAGCACGAAGGCGCAGCTGTCGCGATTGAACAGCTTGCTCATCATCGCTTCGCGCAATGCTTTGGCTTGGCGCGAGAAACGCTCCCAGGCAACGCGGTCGTCGACGATCGCGGCCAGCATCGCCGCCGCTTCAACCGCGAAGCAGGCCTCGGCGTTGATCTCCGTTACCGCGCCGTCGAGCGTGTAGTACGGAATAATGTTGCGCCATGACGTGATCCCGAACATGTCGACGCCGGCGGCTTTGCAAAAGACGAGTCCGTTCACGTCGCGCTGACTCAATAAATAGTCGGTAATCTTGACGACGAGCGGAAACACACCACGCAGCCATTGGTCATCGAGCGTCGCGTTGTAATGATGCAAAATTGCGATTACGTGCAGCGGCGTATCATCGTTGATGTTGAGTTCGTAACTCGTACTTTTCCCGTCGACGCCGCGTACGTATTCAACGACCTGACCGCTCGGTTCGACAAACCGGTTGAACAACTCGATGGCGTCGCGACTGAAGCGCGGTAAGAAATAATCGTAGCCGTGAACGAACCATGACGTATCGCGCGAGACCAGGATATCGGACGGCGGCGAATTGGTCGAACCCCAGCCTTGCGGATATTGCTTGATAACGCGCAGCATGTTGCATTTCGCCCAGACAACGCCGCGATTGATGACCGGCGACGGCGTCATCAATCGTGCATCGGCAAGCCGTAGCGCATAATAGCGATGCGTTTCGCGCAGTGCCGCCTCGTCATGCAACAGCTGCTCGAGCGCAGGCTTCGCCTGCGCATCGCCGTCTTTGTTGAAAACGACGGCCAGACGCAGCGCTTCACGGCCGCCCGGCGCGAGCGTCAACCGGTATTCAAGTGCACCGAAGATCCGGCGATTGACGAATTCGGCAAGCTGCGGCGTCACTTCACCCAGCGACAAATCGGCATGCAACCGTCCGGCGAGCATCGCTTGGGTGATCGTCTGCTCGCGCAATGCAACGATCACGGCGCTCGGTTCGCGCGAACCGCCCCACCAGCGCGAATAGCCTGAATCTTCGCCGAACGAGCGAATGTACGCACCTGAAACCGACGCCCGGACGTGCGTTTCGGGTTCACCGTAGAAACGCTGTCCGATCAGCAGCGCCCACGGAAAAATTCGCACTTCTTGCGCGTCGGTACCGCGATTCGACAAATTGATATCGATGACGAAACTGACCAGCCGGTCATGCTGTGGGCCATGCGGCACAAAGAACGTCTCGGTGACGTCGACGGTATCGTAGAGACCAAATTCACTGATCTGCGCGTACGGCAAAAAGGTAAACGTACGCGAAATTTGATGCGGCAGTAACGTCGATGCTTCGCCTAAGCGATAGGCAATTTGATGCGCGCCGAAGATAATGCGATCCGTGTCGGCGTCCCACAGACCGCGAATACCGCCCTTGGGCGTCGACGTTGCAAAGCTTTTGAAATTGCCGAGGGTCAAGCCGAACGGCGTTTGCGCCTCCGGCAAGACATACGCACAATACTCGTTGTGCTGCGCATCGTAACTCGGACCCATACCAAACAATCGCGCTGTTACGGCGGATGAATCCTCCCGTCGCTTGCGTAACACGCGTCTCGTGCTGGCTCACGCCAAGATCAATTTGACGCTCGAAATTTTAGCGCGCCGGGAAGACGGTTATCATGCCTTGCGCAGCGTCATGCTGCCGATCGCGATCGCCGACGAACTTGCGTTTAGGCCGGCCGCCCGCTTCGGCTTCAGCTGCGATCCGGCCGAGCTCGAGCCGGGCAATCTGGTCGTGCGAGCCTTTCAACGAATCGGCTTGGCTGAATGTGCCGTGCACGTTACGCTCGACAAGCGGATCCCCGTCGGCGCCGGGCTGGGCGGTGGTTCGAGCGATGCCGGCGCGGTGTTGCGCGCCGCGCAAAGCGGTGTCTTCGGTCCGCCGGCGCCACGCGATTGGCTCGCCGATGCGCGCGCCCTGGGGTCGGACGTGCCGTTCTTCCTCGTTGACGGCGGTGCGCTCGTCGAAGGCACCGGCGAACGCGTGACGGCGCTCGGTGAATTGCCGCCGTGGTGGCTCGTCGTGCTCGTACCGCCGGTCCATGTCGCGACGCCCGACGCGTTCGGACGCCTTGCGCTCGAGCGCGCGCGCTCGCCGGTCGCTGCGCGACCGCGCAACGAATCGGCAAGTTTGCACGCGCTGAGCGCCGTGCAACGTGCCGACTATGCTGCTGCAATCGCTGCCGCCACAAATGACTTTGAGCCGATCGTTCGCACCGCATACCCGGCGGTCGGCGCGGCCCTCAACGCCCTACAGGCGGCAGCTGCCGAACATGCGATGCTCTCGGGGTCCGGCGGCGCCTGCTTCAGTCTGTGCCGGACGGAAAGCGCGGCGCGCGACTTGGCCATGCGCATTCGTTTGCCGCCGCAAACGGCGCTGCACGTGGTGCCGTTCGCGCCGACGCCGGCTTGGCGTCGCGTGTCACCGTAATTGCACGCGATCGTTTTAGCCGGCGGCGCTCCGGATGCAGTCGCGGCCCTGGCTCCGGGAGCCGTCAATAAGGCGTTCGTTCCGATCGCCGGAGTAACGCTGGTCGAACGGACGCTACGCGCTCTGCGCGACGTTCCGCGCATCGAGCGCATTATCGCCGTTGCGCCGCCGGCGGCGCACGCCGACCCGGCGCTGCGCTTCGCGGACGAGCGACGTGCCGATGGACCGCGAATGCTCGACAGCCTGCAAAATGGACTCGCCGGGCTCGATCCCGACGCACTCGTGCTCGTCTGCGCCTCGGATCTGCCCGTGCTGACCTGCGCGGCCATTGACGAGGTGCTCGATGCGCTGCTGCTGCGCGACCTCGACGTTGCCTATACGTGTCTGGAGCGCGCGGTTCACGACGCGCGGTATCCGCAAATTCCGCACACCTGGGCGCGCCTGCGCGACGGCACGTTTTGCGGCGGCGGCATCAGTGCGCTCAAGCCGCGCGCGCTCGCAAGATTGGGTGCAGTCCTCGACACACTCGGCGCCGCGCGTAAAGCGCCGCTCCGGCTCGCCGGTGTGCTCGGCATCGATGTTCTCGTGCGCTTTGCACTCGGCCGCTTATCGGTTGCCGACGCCGAAGCGCGAGCAACGCTGATACTCGGGGCGCGGGCCGGCGCAATTCGTTCGACGCATGCAGAGATCGCCGTGAACGTCGACCGGCCGCGCGATGTCGCGCTGGCGACGGCGCTCTTCGCACGCTAGCCGCCGCTCCAGCGCGCGAAAAGCGCATTGGAAATGCCGAACTGATCGAGCGCTTTGCCGACGGTGTGATTGACGATGTCTTCAACCGAACGCGGCCGGGCATACATGCCCGGAATCGGCGGCAAAATGACAGCGCCCATTTCGGCAAGTTGCGTCAAGGTTCGTAAGTGTCCGATGTGCAGCGGCGTCTCCCGCACGATCATCACCAGCTTGCGGCGCTCTTTGAGACAAACATCGGCGGCGCGCACGAGCAAATTACCGTTGAGCGAATGTGCAACCGCCGATGCCGTCTTCATCGAACATGGGATGACGAGCATTCCGTCGGTGAGGAACGAACCGCTCGATATCGTTGCCGCTAAATTGTCGTCGGCATGGACGACATCGGCAAGCTGCTCGAGATCGGTCGCGGTGTAGTCGGTTTCAAGGACGATCGTTTGACGCGCTTGCTGCGAAATGACGAGGTGAACTTCAATATCGCCGGCGGCACGAAGCGCACGCAAAGCGAAATAGGCGTAAAGACTTCCGCTCGCACCCGATACGCCGACGATCAGCTTTCGCACACCTAACGGACTTCAACGGTCGCACGGCGGTTCCGGCCGCGGGTTTACGCTGCGCCAAAGCGAATCAACCCGGCGTGATCCCGATCCTCGTCGACGAACGGCGAATCGCTGCCGGACTCGACTCTGCACTTGGGGCTTTTTTGCACCAAGGCGCATGCGAGATTGTGACGCCGGCCGGATTGCTCGAACGTTTGACGGGTGTCCGTGTCGTCGGCGATGCGGAACGGCGCGCGATCGTACGGCGTATTGCCGCAACGCGCGACGATACGGGGTTGGCGCCGCACATATGCGCGAGTACGTCGTTCGCATCGCGCGTCGCAGCAGCGATCGACGGTAGCGCGGTTCGTACGCCGTTCGAGACGATCGTCGAACATTATCGGACGCTGCTCGCATTTGCCAATGTCCTCGACGTGCCCGATGCACTGCATCGCGCATTGGCCGGCGAACGGCGGGCGATCGATCTGCCGGCATTGCGCGTCGACAGCATCTTGCTCGGTGAGGACGAGCGCGCGTTCGCATGGCGCCGGTTATGCGCAGCTGCCGGCATCAGCATCGAACCGCTCGTCCTCGGCGTCCCGGATGCACCGCTTATCGACCTATCGATCGTCGCGGGCGTTGCGGCGATCTTGCACTTTGCAGCAACGGAAAGCGACCGCGCTGCGCGCGCGGCGATCGTCAGCCGGATTGCCGGCGTCGGTATCGATGATGCTCGTGCACTGCTGACGGCAAGCCTCGACCGGCAGCCGCTGCTCGACATCATCGATGCTGCGAAGATTGCGCTCGGACCGCACGCGCGTCAAGCGACTACGGCATTTGCGCGCGGACTGCGCGCCGTTACGCGCGCGTACTGTGCGCCCGATGCCGGTGCGGCAACCGTACTCGCGGAAATCGGCGCGAACTTCGCACTCGATCACGATCCGACCGTTGCGGCGCTCATCGCTGTCGCGCGCAATTTCGACCGCGCTCGCACCCTGGGTCCGCATTGGGATGCAGCAGATCTCATCGCGGAGTTCAGCGCCGAGTTTGCCGGCAGCCGGCGACCGCCGGCGCCCGCGTTTACACCGCAGCCGCGGCCGGTGCCGGACGCCGAACAGCCACGGCCGGTGCCGATTCGGCGTCTGCATTTTAGTGCTTCGTCGCTTAATGCATACGCGCAATGTGCCCGCAAATGGTATTTCCGGTATGTCTGCGCGGCGGTCGAAGATCGCGGTTCGTCGGCCTCGTTCTACGGTACGGCTTTTCATGCAGCGCTCGAAGATTTTCACCTGAGGTACACGCGCATTTCCGAGACCGGCAGCGCCGAACTTGCAGCGGCGCTCGACGGCTGCATGGTGGCCGCATTCGACCGGTATCGCGGACGCTTTGATGCGCCGGTGGAGTTCGAGCTCCAGCGCCGGCGCGCGCGTCGCACGGCTAAACGGTATTTGCGCTGGCTCATCGAGCGTGCGAGGACCGCACCCTTTACGGTTATCGGCTGTGAGGTCGTCACCGAACTCGAACTCGACGGTTACGAATTCGTCGGCTACATCGATCGGCTCGATCGCGATGACCGGACCGGCGCCGTTACCGTCATCGATTACAAAACCGGCAGCATCGCGTTGAGCGCCGCGGAATACCGCGACGAAGTGGCGACGTTCGCTGAGTTTCAACTGCCGTTTTATTACTGGGCGCGAACCGCTGCGGGCGACCGGGTTACGAAACTGGCGCTCGTCCCGCTTAAAGATGCATTGCTCGACGTTGCCCCGATCGAGCTTGAGATCGTACCGGGCAACGCCGCAGCGGGCAGCGGCCGCCGCAGCGACAGTCCGCGCGGAACGATATCGGTCGGTGAACTCGAGCGCGCGCGCACGAAGATGATCGAACACGCGCAAACGTTGTCGAGCGCGACGCGTGCAGCTTTTCCGGCGACCGACGATCCCGACGCCTGCCGCTACTGTGCCTATCGTGACGGCTGTCGCGAGCGTCCGTTAGCCTTGCAAGAACGCTTCGGCCGATGAACACGCAGCCCGATGTCGGCGACGTCGATGCTCGGCGCGCGGTCGACGCTCCGGCCGATGCGCCGTTATTAGCCGTTACCGGGCGCGCCGCGAGCGGCAAGACCGAAACGCTCGCGCGGCGGTACGTTGCTGTGCTCGGACGCGACCCGACCATTACCGCGGGCGCGACCATCGTCAGCGCGGCGCGACCGGATGCAGCCGCGGCGCTCGCTGCGCGCATCGAACGCTTACTACCGGCCGCGCGCGTCGCGGAGTATAAGCGAGAGCATCGCTATATCGGCCACGGACTCGAACGGCTGGCATTCGATCTGCTCGCGGAACATGCGACGCTCAGCGGCTTAGCCTACGATCTCGAAGCAATCGACTTATACGATGCGGAGGAAATTTTCGAGCGGGCGATCGCACCGCTTTTCTCCGCCGACTGGGGCGACTTCGTGGGACCGGATATCGATCCGGAGATACCGGGCCTGCGCGCGCCCGACCGTTTCGCCGTCGCCGTCTTGCGTTTGATCCGCAAATTGCGCGATGCGCACATCGGACCTGATGCGTTTCTAAAAGCCGCCTTGCGCGGCGCAACGGATTTTTACGCCAATCCCCCAAACTTGTCGTCGCCCGCGTTACTTCTTGCAACCAAAGACGAGCACCACGCCGCACTTGCCGTCGACGGAGCGGAGCGCGAACGGCAGCGGCGCCGCGAGATCGATTTAGCAAAAATCATTGCAAAGTTATATACCGCCTATCTCGCTGAACTCGTCGCACACGGCTGCTTGACGCCGACCGATGCGATCGCGGAAGCGACGCGACTGCTCCAAGAACATCCGGCAATCGCGCGGATGTGCCGGCGCCGCTTTCGTATTGCACTCATCGACGATGCGCACGATTTGCACCCCGGCGAGTTCCGGCTGCTCCAGGCAATCTTCGGCTCGACGTTGCCGGGCGTGACGATCGCCGGCGATCCCGATGCGGCGACGCAAACGTTTGCCGGTGCGCGCCCCGAGCGCACGTTCGGCGCCGCCGCTACGACGCTGCGTTTGCAGGCTAATTATTGCGTACCGCCGCTGATCGGCGCCGCCGTGGCAGCATTGCTCGAACCGCAGGCCGGACCGTTGCCCAGCGGCGATGCGTTGCGGCTCTATCGCGCGCAAACGCAGGCCGGTGAAGCGGAATTCGTCGCGACGAGCATCGCGGCACGGATTGCCGGCGGCTCACCGGCCAGCCGTATCGCGGTGCTGCACCGTTCGCTACGCACGCTCGGCGCGTACGAAGAAGCACTCGTCGAGCGTAACATTCCGATCGCGCTGCTTGGTGACGCCGGATTGTTTGCGCGGCATGATACGCTCGATGCTTTGGCGCTGCTGTGGTCGACGGTCGATCCATTCCACCATGCGTGGTTGTTGCGTACGTTGCAGTCCCCGCTGCTCGGCTTTGCCGATGCAAGCATCGCAATCGTTTGCGCTGAACCGACGAGCGCGCAACCGCTATTATTCGATCTTCCGGCGCAGGCAGAGAGCGAGGGCGGCCGGCGTTGGGACCGGCGCCGCGATTTACGGCTGGGAACCAACGTCGTGCGCGGAGATCGCGATATCGACTTGCCGTCCGACACGCGCGAACGTCTGATCGCGTTCCGCGCGCAACGGTTGCGCTGGCAAGAGGTCGCGCAACGCAGCGGCGCAGCAGATGCCGCCCGTGCAATCTTGCAGGACGCCGGTCTCTTCGCCGTCCGTCCGGCGGAGACGGCGGCGCGCACGCGCCGCCGCGTTAAGATCGTGAACGGACTGCTCGACGTCATCGGCCGCTACGAGTTCCGGCATCCGGGCGACGGCCTGGCGGGCGCACTGGCATATTGTGAGAGAATTGCGCGGAGCGATGATGGTCCGCGGCTAACGGCTTCCGCCGATGACGGCGTCGTCGTCGCGGAGATCGATGAAGTCAAAGGCCGGCGCTTCGATCATGTCTTCATCGTCGACGTGCGGGCCGGATCGTTTCCGCCGTATTACGTGCCTGACGCGTTCTTGTTCAGCGCCGTCTACGGGATGATCCCCAAAGACAGCGTCGGCGATGCAGTTACATCGCGCACTGCCAAATTTACTTGGTATTTGCACACGGCAAAATTGCGCGAAACGTACGCGCGTGAAGACCGGCGCGCGTTAGCCGTCGCACTGGCACGCGCCGACCGAAGTGCGACCGTGAGCGCCTCCGGCCGTGCAACACGCGGCGTCGCGGCACCCGAATTACTCGTCGAGCTGGCCGCTCTCGGACCGGCTCTCGTTGCGGCCGGACCGCTTTGCGCAGAGAGCGACGCACCAACGGCGGCGGCAACGTATACGCCGGAGACACCGGCGCAAACCGCGTCCGGACCGGCGCCGGCGGTCGCCGCCGAGCGGCTTGCCGATATGCTGCAATGCGTGCGGTGTGCGCCGCGCGGTATGGTCCGGCGCGCGTTCAACGCGACGTTCACGTTACTTTCCGGCCGCCTTAGCGGAACGGATCGGCGGATTGAGGCGCGCGATATTCACTTTGGTTTTTCGCTCGGACAAGCCACGGTGTTTGGTGCCGTTCCGGCGATCGTCGGCCATGCCGGGCGCTCGTATATCACGGTGGCCGAAGCTGACGATGCACTCGCCGCGCTCGCTATTTACGGCTTACGCGAGCGCGTTGCAGCCGACGCGTACTTCGTTGAAAGCGCCGACGTCGTTAGCGGTCCTCACCCAGTCGACGTCGAGCCGTTCGTCGCGCAGGCGCGCGCGGTCATCGACGGCAGGGCGCAGCCGCTCTGTGCCGAGCACCGCTTGTCGTAATTGTGAAACTCGGCGAATTCCGGCTGCACTGTTGCTATGTTAAGCAAGCTTTGCAATACTGCACGGGCCGACACTCTGCACAACGCATATAGTATTTCGTTGTAGCGAGGCGCACCGAATTTACGGCTGCAGGCCGTACGCAGTAAGGAGGTACACCGATGCTCGAATCGATCGTTACGACGATTATTACCATCATTACGAACATTCTGTCCGGCGGCCCGTCTTAAATGCTATCGGCTGGCGGACGGCGTTTCTTGAGCCGTTCAAATTCTCGGGCGAAAAAGTAAAGGTTTCTCGGCTCGCGTAGAAAGGCAGTTGCCAATGGAGATGGCAGCAAAGCCGGTTCCGTCAACAAAACGAGCGACCGTGTCGGCGGCGAAGCTCGCTTACTTCGAAGGCGATTTCGAGCGCTGTCTTCAAATCTGCAGCGAAATCCGCGTTCGCCCGGTCGCGACGGCCTCCGAAGTTGCGCTGTTGAGTGCGCGCGCGTATTTGCGCACCGGGCGTGCCGCCGAAGCGCAAGCGGCCATCACCGAGACGCTCGCCACGCATGCATCGCTCGATGCTGCATTGACGGCGCAGATGCTGCTCGGCACGGCACGTATCCGTCAAGGCGATCCCGACGGCGGGATCGCGTTGCTGGAAGCGGCCGCCGCGCGGGCCGTCGATGCGCACTTTGCCGTCCGGTCCGAAATCGCATTTTCGACCGCGCTCGGATTCTGGGCGAAACGCGACATCGACCGAGCTGAAAGCTTCTTAACCAGAGTCGACCGGCGCTCGGACATCATTCATGCGCGCGCATTGGAACTAACTGCCTGGTGTCAAATGGCGCGCGGACACTACCGGCGCTGCGCGGATTATTTCGTGCTGACCTTGTTACGACTTGATAGCTGTCGCGCTCACGATCGGGCGATCGTTGCAACCGCGATCAGCACGCTCTCGATCTTAGCGGCCGAATTGTTCGACCGCGAGATTGCACGCGTCGCCCAGCATCGCGCACGGACGATGGAGTGGACGTCGGGGCTGGGCATGCAACACTACTTGACGCTGTTGCATCAAGCGCTGTTCTGCGAAATCGACGGTGACACGACACTGGCTTACGAGTATGCGATGCAAGCACGGGCGATTGCACCAACCGTCCCGTTCGAGGCATTCGCTTGGAGCGTTAGCGCCGGCATTGCGCGCAACTCCGGCGAACGTTATGTTTCGACGGCGTACGCACGGCGAGCAATGCAGATTCTTGCAACCCTCGAGCTGCGCGAGCTTTCCGGTGAAGAGCGTTTTTCGATCTTGGCCGTGGCGGAAAGCTGCGCGAATTTCGATGACGAACATGCAAACCGGCTACTCGCTGCTTATTGGGGACTTGCGCCGGCGGATAAAATGGTGGCGCTAATCGGTGATCGGCGGCTTGCGGCTGAGGAATCGCTTGTTGCCGCAACGGTCGCGGAGGCGCATGGTGATCTCGCCGATGCTCGCTGCTGTTATCGTCGTGCCTTCGAGATTTTCAAGCAAGTCGGCTACGTGCGGCGCGCACTCATGGCAGCCGTAGCGCTCGTGAAACTCAATGTGCCCGAGAGCGAAGATTTGCGCGCGTATATCCGACTTGAATCAGGCTCGACGGCAAATTTCATCACCCGGTATCTGGCCGTTGCCGCGGTCGATCAGCCGCTCGGTGCAGCGGAGCACCCGATCGTTGCAACGTTACCGCCCGCCCAACGTGAGGTCGTGCGGCTTATCTGTCAGGGTAAAAGTAATCGTGAAATTGCGCTACTGCGGCGCGTCGGCGAGCAGACGATCAAAAATATGTTGACCAAACACGTTTTCCGGGCGTTCGGCGTTTCGAGTCGCGCCGCGCTCGTCAGCACGTGTTTGCGGCGCGCTTAGCCCCGGCCGGTACGAACCGCAGCTCCGCTCGGTTAAGTCCGCCCGGCGAAGAATTCACCTAAGCCTCATCTCGCGCGGCACTCGCCGCCGGCCGATCTACGTTTCCAGCGGTATGGCGCCGATTGTCCTCGACACGTCGACCGATCCGCAAGTGGGTTATCGTCCGTCCGGACCGCTCGATGTCGCGAGCGCGCTGCTTCCCTACACGGGGCATTTCGGACCGCGTCAAGCGGGGCATCTGCTGCGGCGTGCCGGATTCGGCGGCAGCGCACTCGACGTCACTGCGTCGATGCAACGCGGCTGTCCCGCAGCCGTGGATACGCTACTGCATCCGGCCGCCGATGAGGCGTTTAGCGACTATCCCGATGTCACGATCTTATACGGTGCGCCCGGCAAAGTGCGTATCGGTACGCAGCTGTGGTGGCTCGACCGGATGCTGCGTACGCGTCATCCGCTAGCCGAAAAGATGACCGTATTCTGGCACGGCCATTTCGCCACGAGTATCAGCAAAGTGCCGGCACCGCTCATGGCTCGGCAAATCAACTTGTTTCGCGCCCAAGGATTGGGAAATTTTCGCACGCTGCTGACGTCGATTTCCGTCGATCCGGCAATGTCGGTTTGGCTTGACAACCGGTCGAACTTCAAAGCCCATCCAAATGAGAATTACGCGCGTGAAGTGATGGAGCTCTTTGCGCTGGGCTTGGGCAATTACACCGAAACGGATGTTAAAGAAGGCGCACGCGCGTTGACCGGCTGGCCGTACAGCGGCAAAACGCTGAGCGTGACGTTCAACGCGAAGTTACATGACGACGGCGTAAAAACGTTTCTCGGCCAAAGCGGCAATTTCGGTTTGAACGACGTGGTCGACATCATCGTCGCCCAACCGGTACACCAGCGTTTTATCGCCCGCAAGCTACTTGAGTTCTTCGTTTATTCCGACCCCGAACCCGAACTGACCGAAGCCCTCGCGCAAACGTACGCGCTAGCCGGTTTCGATATCGCCAAAACATTGGGCACCGTGTTGCGCTCGAACGTCTTTTATTCGACCCGCGCCTATCGTGCGATACCGAAAAGCCCGCTTGAATTCGTAATCGGCTTACTGCGTTACACCGGCGCGCCGGCCGTTCCGGCCAACGTGCCCGATGCATTGCGCCGCATGGGTCAAGAACCGCTCGCACCGCCGAGCGTCAAAGGCTGGGACGGCGGTCCGGCCTGGATCAACACCACCACGTTGCTGGCGCGCTTCAATTTTGTGAATGCGCTGCTCGCGACGTCGCGCGCCGCCGTCCCCGCGAGTCCGGCGCCGGCACGTTTCGCCGGCGCAACCTCGCTGAGCGCAAGTGCACCGAACGTACAGCCCGATGCAATCGTGGCGCGCGCCGGCGGCCTCGATGCCGAGCGCATCGTCGACGCCATCGTTGCCGATGCGCTGCAGGACGACGTCACCGGCGACATTCGAACGACGCTACTTGGCTTTCTCAATTCCGACGGTGCGGTCGCGGCGGCGGGAAATCAAGCCAACGCCGTGCCGTTCGGCCCTGAAAATTACCAAGAAAAGGTTCGCGGTGCGCTGGCACTCGCGCTCAATCTACCGGTCAACCAACTCAACTAAAGCGGTCTGGAGTTCACATGAGCAGTCGCTCTACGTTTTTGTCTCAATCGCTGAGCGTCGCGGTGCTCGGAGGAACGCTGCCGGCCGCATTTGCGCGCGCCGCAACGGCTCAGCCGTTGCCGGCTGCGGGAGCGGCGATCGATCCGCGCAACGTGCTCGTCGTCGTCCAAATGAGCGGCGGAAATGACGGCCTCAACACGATCGTCCCGTGGTCCGACGATGCGTATCATCGCGTGCGACCCGTGATTCGCATACCGGAGAGCGCGGTGCTCAAACTCGACGATCGGATCGGCCTCAATCCGGCGCTGCTTGCGCTCAAAGAAATGTATGCCGAAGGGCACGTGGCCGTCGTGCAAGGCGTCGGCTATCCGAGTCCCAATCGCTCGCATTTCGAGGCGACCCAAATTTGGGAAACGGCGTCGCCCGAACGTCCGCTCGCAACCGGCTGGCTGGGACGCACGCTCGATCGTGAATACCGCGCCGGCAGCAAGCCGCCGTCATTCTTCGAGGCGGTCGCCTTAGGTGACACGCTGCCGACTGCGCTCGTCGCACAACATATCGATGTCGCAGCGATCGGCGCGCTCAACAACTATGCATACTCGACGGTTAAAGATGTTAAAGCGAAAGCCGGCGTGCTATACGACGGTGCAAAACCCGGTCAATCACCGTATTTAGGGCTCATCGCCGATACGGCGCGCGAAGCATATCACGGCGGCGACTTGCTGCGCGCGAAGATAGCCGGCTATACGCCCGCGGTAACGTATCCGGCAGATGCTTTTGCAACGCAGCTCAAACTCGCTGCGCAGCTCATCGGCAGCGACGTCGGCACGCGGATGCTTTTCGTCTCGATCGGTTCGTTCGACACGCATGCCAATCAACGTGCACAACAGGACCGGCTGCTCAAATATCTCGCTGACGGTTTAGCCGCGTTCTACCGCGACCTCGCCGCCCATGGGCGCGACGAACACGTCCTAACGATGACCTTTTCAGAGTTTGGAAGGCGCGTCACGCAAAACGCAAGCAATGGTACGGATCACGGAACGGCAATGCCGCTTTTCGTCGTCGGCGGCGGCATTAAAGGCGGCATTTACGGCGACCATCCGTCGCTTACCGACCTCGATAACGGCGACCTCAAATTTCATACGGATTTTCGCTCCGTGTATGCAACGGTGCTCGAACGCTGGCTCGGACGCAAATCGGACGACGTCTTAGCCGGTACGTTTGCGCAGCTGCCGATCGTGTAATAGAAGCCCGTGCAACTGATGACGATTGCGCCCGCCGATTATGCGCGCGACGTGTTACCCGAGTCGCGAATCATCTGGGCCAACGGCCGTTCCTTCGATGAATACGTCGCGGACTTTCACGCCGTCGCGCAATCGGCTTACGGCCGCCGGCGCTTCCGAACCCTGGGCCTACGCGTCGACGAACGAATCGTGGTGTCGTGCAAGCGCTACGAGCGCGAACTGCGTTGCGCGAACCGCACGTTGCAAGCCGTCGGCATCGGCGCCGTTTTCACGCCGCGAGCACTGCGCGGGCGCGGCTATGCCTCGGCGCTCATCGGTACGCTGCTCGACGCCGAACGCGCCGGCGGAAGCGACGTTGCATTTCTCTTTAGTGACATTCATCCGTCGTTTTACGAGCGGCTGGGATTCATCGCACTGCCGTCGCGGACGCTAAGCTTGCGCGCCGACACGTTGCCGGCAACGCGCTTGAACTTTGCTACGGTCGCAGACGGCGATTGGCCGGCGATCGCGCGGTGTTTCGAGCAGCTCGATCGTCGCCGGCCGCTGGCATTCAAACGGACGCCGCAAGTGTGGGATTGGCTGCGCACGTCGGCTCGCGCGGAAATAGGTGACGGCCAGCCGATCGCACTTGTCGTACGGTCGACCCGCACCGTCGAGGCGTATGTCCTTGGCCGGCGGGTGCCCAAAGCGGACGCATTCATGCTCGATGAATTCGGCTACACGGGCGATGACGGATTCGACGCCGTGGCACCGCTCATCCGCAGCGCTGCCGGCGACCTCGGCCGGGTGACCGGCTGGCTACCGCCTGACGTTGCGCGCCGAGCGCTACCGCGCGGCAGCGTCAAGAAACGCAAGACGGCGATTGCGATGATCGCGCCGTTGTCGAATGCGGCGCGCAGCGCCTGGCGTCAAGCCGCAACGACGATCTTGGCCGATGACGCGGACCGGTGCTGGAGTACCGATCGGATTTAAGTTGCCGCGTGCGCGGATGCCGGCGTGAAAAGCGAGATCTCGCGCGGCATTTCGAGCGTTAACGTCGCAACCCGCGTTCCGAGCAGCCGGATCGGCTTGCCGGTCATGTCGGTTCGCTGCCAGCACAAACGCGCGGCGGCAAAAATACTGTCTGCGTCGTCGGTCGGTACGCCCAAATGCATCTGCCGGCCGACGATGCTGAAATCGCTGCGCTTTACCTTCACGCCGATCGTCGCTCCGCGTAAGCCGCGAATGGCGAGATCGTTCGCCAACTCGGTGGCTTGCGTTCGCAGCAAAGCAATCACTTGCCGTTCGTCACGCACGTCGTATTCGAATGTTTCTTCGGTTGAGATGGATTTGCGTTCGCGTGTGCCGTCGACGTTGCGACCGTCGATGCCGGCGGCAAGCTCGCGCGCTTGGCGACCCCAACGCCCGAAAAGCGCAAAGGCGCGCGCGTCGTCGAGCGCCGCAACGTCGCCGATGGTTCGCACGCCGGCTGCTTCAAGCCGCACTTGGGTTTTCGGACCGATTCCCCACAGCCGGCTGACCGGCAGCGGTGCGAGAAACGCGCGCTCGGTACCCGGCGCGACCGCCGCAAGACCGTCAGGTTTGCAACTGTCCGAAGCAATTTTGGCGACCATCTTACTTGCAGCGACACCGGCGCTGATCGTGAGCCCGACCTCGATTCGCACGCGCGTCCGAATGCGCTGTGCCCACGCGACTGCCGCGTTCAGATCCGTGGTTGCAATCGCGACGAATGCCTCGTCGAGCGATAGGCCTTCGACGGCTTGCGCATCTTGCGCGAAAATGGCAAAGACCGCTTCGGATGCAGCTTTGTATTTTGCAAAATCGGGCGGGACGACGACGAGGTCCGGGCAGGCCGCCAACGCCCGATAGAGCGGGAGGGCCGAGCGAACGCCGAACGGCCGCGCTTCATACGACGCGGTCAGCACCACTGAACGACGGCTGCTCCCGGCCACCGCCAACGGACGTCCGCGGAGCGACGGATCGTCGCGTTGCGCCACCGCGGCGTAAAACGCGTCGAGGTCGAAGTGCAAGATCATCTTGGACCGGCGTCGGCCTAAGCGGCGAAGATGCTGCGAATTGTGCGCATGTTGCGCTCGTCGTCCGCGTCTTCGCCGGGTGTTTCGAGGATCGCCGTTTTCCCGGCGAGCGCGGGGTGGGCGGCAAGCGCGTGAAAACCGTCAAAGCCGATCAGGCCTTCGCCGATATGCCAGTGGCGATCTTTATGCGCCCCCAGCGGAACTTGCGTGTCGTTGAAGTGAAACATCACGACGCGTTCGAGCCCGATGTGCTCGTCAGCGCGAGTCAAGAACCGGTCCACGCCGGCGCGCGAGTCGATGTCGTAACCGGCCGCCCAGGAGTGGGCGGTGTCGAGACAAACGGCAAGTTGCGGATGATCGACGGCTTTAACGAGCGCTCCGAGTTCTTCGATCGTTCCGCCACACAGTTGACCCGCACCGGCGCTGTTTTCCATAACGAGCAAAACGCCCGGCGCAATCTTCGCCAAGGCTTCCTCGAGCGCCCAGACCACGGCGACGAAGCCGTCACGCCGGTCGCGTTTTCCGAACGAACCGAGATGCGTGTTCACGAAATCGACCGAACCCGTGGCAGCTACGGCAAGATCGTTGACGAGCAGCCGCAACGAATTCGCGACGATCTTTTGATCTTCACTCGCGAGATTGATGAGGTACGAGGTGTGAATTGCCGCCGCCCGGATGCCGGCGGCTTGCCGCTTTGCCGCGAAACCTTCGAGTGCCGGAACATCGATCGGCCCGAACCGGTATGTTTTGGGATTGCCGCTAAAAAATTGAACGGCCGTACACTGCAGCCGCTGCGCGTAAGCGACGGCCTCATCGTAGCCGCTGCCGACGCCGACGTGCAGGCCGAATTCCATGCTTATGGCGCGGCCGATCCCACGTAAATAAACTGCGTGTAGCGAACGTCGATACGGGCGGCCGGCGAACCGTATTTGGCTTGCAACCCGGCGGCCAGCGCCGCCAAATACGCCGGCTGGCGCGAGCCGTAGGCATCGCGCGACATCGCGCGCGAACGCTCGTAACCGAGCCAATCATCGACGCTGAAGCGCGCGACAAACGGAATTACCCGCGCGACGCGCTTAGCGAACGGCGCGCGGTAGAATGCGCCGAAACCGCCGCTGAGTGCATCGCGGGCGGGCTCGACACCGGCTTGGCGCGCAGCCGTCGCCCGTAGTTCGCGCATCGGGTCGTTCGTGCCCAAGATCTTCCACCAAACCGCGATCGGCGCTCCGGGCTTCACGACGCGCGACAATTCACCGAACGCGCGGTCGGCATCGAACCAGTGAAATGCTTGGGCGCAGACCGCGCCGTCAAAACTAGCGCCGGCGAACGGCAGCGCTTCTACGCGGCCCTCGACGAAGGTTGCCTGCAAGACGGCAGCGCGCGCTGCGGCCAGCATCGGCGGCGACGGATCGATCCCCGTTACCGCCATGCCGCGGGCGGCCAGCGGACCGGACGCAAGTCCGGTGCCGCAACCGGCATCAAGTACGCTCGACCGGCGCGCAAAACCGAGGCTTTCGAGAACATCGAACAGATCGTTCGAGTATCCGATTCGATAGCGGCTGTAGTCCGCGGCGAGATCGTCGAATCCGCCGGCCGTCGCAGGGTGCATCATCGAATGAACTATCGGCGCTTACTTGCGGCGGGTGAAGCGCAATTGATTCGAGCGCATCCCGGCGGGCATGAACGTGCGGCGCGGACCGCCCGATCCCATCCCGCGCGACGGATTCTTTTCAAACGTCGTCTTGCTGATCAGGACGGCGTCGGATGGCCGTTCCCGCCGGCCGACGCGACCGATCAGCTGCTCGACTTCCGCTTCGCCGAATGCATCCGCGTCGGTCAACACGATCAAGTCGGCAGCCGGAATATCCAAGCCGCTGCCGACCAGATTCGTCGCCGCCAGAATCGCCGGAGCACCGTCGCGAAAGGCACTCATCATTTCGACGCGCGTCGCACTGCCGTGCACTTTAACGCCGTTACGCCGATGGCGCTTGCCGTGTTCGGTCGTATCGGCCATATCGCCGCGCAACTGCTGAACGGCGATCCCGTAGGTTGCTTCGAGACGCTCGGCCAGCTTGGGTACGTCGCCGCGCGTGCGGCTGATGACGAAGATCCTTGATTTGCGTTCGAGGTGATCGCGAATGAGCGTGTCGGCGTGTAAGAGCTGTTCGGCCGGTGGTTCGCCCCAGACGCCTTCGGGCTTATGAACCGTGGTCGGAATGACGTCGAACGGCATTTTCTTCATCGCCACGATGTTGTCCATCGCACCGATGCGGGTGAGAAAGGGACGCAGTTCGCTCGGCGTTGCGGTCGCAAAGAGCATCGGGCAGTCGAGGTCTTCGAGCAGCCGCAGGTGCTCGCGCTCGTCAAATGCGTTTACGTCGTCGATCACGAGCAGCGCGCTGCGGTCGATGACGTCCCACCAATGCTTACTCGAAAGCATCATCGCCGAACCGCAGACCACCCGGATCGAGCCGTCGGCTAGGCCGGAGATTGCATCGCGCCGCTCGGCCGGCGACATGCCGCCATGGACTTGCGCGACGCCCAGCGGCGTTCCGCTCAGCCGTTCATTAAAGTACGCGACATGCTGGCGCACCAGATCGCGGGTCGGCGCGATCAAGCAAACATAACTTTCTTCTTTAAGGATGGTGTCGACGGCGACACGCAACATCACTTCGGTCTTGCCCGAGCCTGTCGGTGCTTTGAGCAAGAATTCGAAGATGTCGTCGTCGAGCCCGGCACTGATCGTATCGATCGCCGTGCGCTGATCGGCCGTAAGCGTGAAGGCTTCGCCGGGCTGGATGAGTTCGTGCGCGATCGCGACGGCCTGCGCGTTGCGATCGATGGTGGACCAGATCTGGCGCTCTAGGGTAGTGATACGTTCTCGCTCTCATCGATAGGCGCGACTTGCGGCGCCGCTTCGCCGTCGGTCGTCAAGCTTGCTTCTTCGTCATCAGCGGCGCCTGGGCTTGCCGCGACCATCGCCGGAACGCGTTCGATCGGAACGGGAAAAGCAAGCTCGATCGGCGCGCCGGCATCGATGTCGATCGGCGGCAGCGCTTCGAGCGAGCGCAGACCGAACGCTTCGAGGAACTCGGCCGTCGTTTTATAGATGATCGGGCGCCCGGCGACGTCTTTACGGCCGGCTTCGGTCAAAAATCGCCGGTCGACGAGCGTGGCGAGCACCGAGTCGGCGCTGACGCCGCGAATATTCTCGATGTCGCCTTTGGTGACCGGCTGCATGTAGGCGACGATGGCAAGCGTTTCGAGCGCCGCCGCCGACAAATTCGACTTCGGCGGCATCAGGTATGCTTCGACGACATTGCGTGCCGCCGGAGCAGTTGCAAAGCGGTAACCGCCCGCAACTTCGCGCAGGACGATCCCACGCGACGTGTACTCCGCATCGATCTGCTGTAAGGCGACCGTCACTTGCGCTTCGTGCCCGCCGGTGAGTTTGGCCAGCGTTTTGATCGAAAGCGATTCCGACGCAACGAACAGCACGGCTTCGATCGAGCGCACCAGCTCGCCGGTGTCGAGCAATTCGGTTTGCATCACCCGAGCGCCGCCAATTCGATATCACCGAAGGCTTGGCGTTGCTCGAACCCGATGCGCCCGCGCCGTACGAGTTCCAGGACGGCGAGAAAGGTGACGATGATCCCGGCTCGCTCGAGTCCTTCGACGAGGGCCAGGAACCGAATGCGACCCCCGGCGCGCAACGTTCGCATTACAAACTCCATTTGCTCGATGAGCGAGACCCGTTCGCGAACGATGGTGCGCTTCTCGGGCTTGGCCGCGCGCAACGCGGCCGCCAGCGCCGCGGCGAGCTTGGCGGCATCGACCCGGTAATGCTGTACGAGCGCAGCGGTCGGGTCGCCGCCCTCGGGTCGCCAGAAGTACGCCGCCGCTTCGGTTGCCCGCGCCCGCAATTCTAAACCGGCGTCGCGATATTTCGAGTATGCGATCAGCCGTTCTCGCAGCCGCGATTCGACCACCGTCGCTGATTCTTCGGTATCCTCGAACTCGAGCGGAATCGGCGGCAAGAGCGACTTTGACTTGAGAAACACCAACGTCGCCGCGATAACCAGGTACTCGGCACAGAGCTCGACATCGAGATCGTGCATTGCCGAAATAAAGGCGAAATACTGGTTTGCAACGGTCGCCAGGGGCACCGTTGCAATATCGAGTTGCTGTTCGCGAACGAGGTTGAGCAGCAGATCGAGCGGTCCGTCGAAAACGTCGAGCGAGACGCGCAAGGTACGCTCGTCGACGGCGTCAGCCGATGTCAACCCGCGCTCGAATCCCTCACGGCTTCGACCGCCGGTTGCGGATCAGGCGCGAACATGTTCGAGCGGTCCTGCTCGATCCACTCGAGGGCGAGATCCACCAAGCGCTTTTCATTGACGTACTTGAGCCCGCGTTTTGCCGCCTTGATCTCGAACCAGCGGGCTTCGTCGACTTCATGATCGTGATTCGCCGTGTCGCCCGAGAGATAGTTCATCAGGTAGAAGTGAACCGATTTCTTATGTTTGGTGCGGTTGAGGTAAAACCAGTAAGAGATGTCCGAAAGCTTGATAAGAATCTCGGCCCAACAACCGGTCTCTTCGCGAACTTCGCGCAGCGCGGCTTGTTCGTGCGTCTCGCGCGCTTCTACGTGACCTTTCGGCAAAGACCAAACACGCGGCATCCCCCGCCCGATCAGCAGAGCTTCGAGGTCCGTTCCATTCCGCCGAAGGACCAAGCCTCCGGCCGACACCTCGTATTTGATGCGCATGGACCGCTTTCCGATAAAGAGATCCCGGCACGTGTATCCCGGGAGGTTGCTCTGATTCTATCATTGCGGCCCAAGAAGGACGACGGCGCCGGACCGCATTCGGGCGGCGGCAAAACGTTGGAGGACAGCCGGCATTACCGGGGCGTACGGTGCCAGCGCAGGTCGGGCTGCCGGGCGGCACGCGTCTCGTCGATTCGTGCCACGGCCGTGTTGACCGGCGCATCGAGAACGGCTTGCGGATCGCTCTTGGCCGTCGCGATGACCTCCCGGAACGATGCGATAAAAGCATCGAGCGTTTCCTTCGATTCCGTCTCGGTCGGTTCGATCATCAGACATTCCGGAACGAGCAGCGGGAAATACACGGTCGGCGCGTGGTAACCGCGATCGAGCAGCGCCTTGCCGATATCGAGCGCCCGTACGCCGGTTTCGCGTTTGAGGGCTTGTGCCGAAGCAACGAACTCATGCCGGCAGTATTCGTGGTACGGCGTATCGATGATGTCGTCGATTGAAGCTCGAATATAGTTTGCATTGAGCACCGCCAACTTCGAGACGAGCGTCAAGCCCTCGAAACCATTGGCATACACGTACGCCAGCGCGCGTACCATATGCGCGAAATTCGACCAGAACGAACGCATCGACCCGATCGACTGCGGCCGCTCGAACTCAAGCCGGAAGGTTTTGTCGGCGGACGGCTCCCAACCGTCGGGTCCGCTTGATTCGTTGCATGTAACGACCGGTGTCGGCAAAAACGGCACAAGATGCGCGGCAACTCCGACCGGACCGGCTCCGGCGCCACCGCCTCCGTGCGGAATCGAAAACGTCTTATGCAGATTGAGGTGCATCAAATCAAAGCCCATGTCGCCCGGGCGTGAGTTGCCCATGAGCGCATTGGCGTTGGCACCGTCGTAATACATCAAACCGCCGGCGGCATGCACCGCATCGGCGATGTCCTTGATTTGGTCTTCAAACAAGCCGAGCGTATTTGGATTGGTCATCATGCAGACCGCGGTGTCCGGTCCGATCGCAGCTTTAATTTCGTCGATTGAGACGCGTCCGCGCGTATCGGATTTGAGCGAAACGACCTTGTAGCCGACCATCGCTGCAGACGCCGGATTCGTACCGTGCGCGGTATCCGGGACGATGACCGTGCGTCGTACCGCAGCTTGCCCGGTCTGCTTGAAATACGCTTTCGCAACGAGCAGAGCGGTAAGTTCAGCGTGCGCGCCGGCGGCCGGATTCAACGAAAAGGCGGCCATGCCGAAGAGCGATGCAAGGCTGCGCTCGAGCTCCCACATGATTGCAAGTGCGCCTTGCGCGGTCTCGTCGGGCGCGAATGGATGCAAGCCGCGCAACGCCGGCAGATTTGCCATCGCATCGTTGATCCGCGGATTGTATTTCATGGTGCACGAGCCCAGCGGGTAAAAGCCGACGTCGATGGCAAACGTCTTTTGCGACAGCCGGGTAAAGTGCCGGTTCACATCGAGTTCGGTATTGTCCGGCAACGGCAGTTCGGCGCGCAGAACGCCCGGCGGCAAGAACTCGTCGAGCGCCGGCGCGGGCGGGAGATAGCGGTTGGCACGGCCTGCTTGGCCGAGCTCAAAAATGAGCGGCGTATCAAACGCGACTTGTTGCATGCAACGGCACCTCCGCAAGCGCGCCAACGAGAGCATCGATTTCAGCCGGCGTCGTCAATTCCGTCGCCGTCATCAAAATGCAGTCGGCGAGTTCAGGATAGAATGCGCCGAGGTCCAAGCCGCCCAAGATCCGGCGCTCGCGTAACGCTGCAAGCACCGCCCGCGCGGTGCCGGGAACGCGAAGCACGAACTCGTTAAAAACGGGCGCCGCAAAACGCGCCGAACAACCGGCGATGCGCGTCGCCTTGGCCTGCAGTTCGCGGGTGCGGGCAAGATTGTGCGCGGCGCAATCACGCAAGCCGGTCTTGCCCATCGCCGCTAAGTAAATGGTCGCACATAGCGCGCAGTGCGCTTGATTCGTGCAAATGTTCGAGGTGGCTTTTTCACGCCGAATGTGCTGCTCGCGGGCTTGCAGCGTGAGCGTATACGCAGGAGCGCCGTTTTTATCGACGGTGCGTCCGACGAGCCGGCCGGGAATGCGCCGCAATTGCTCGGTCGTCGTTGCAATGAAACCAACGTGCGGACCGCCGTATGCGATGGCGACACCGAACGATTGACCTTCACCGACGGCAATGTCGGCGCCCCAGGTACCCGGCGGCGTCAGCGCGGCAAGCGACAGTGCTTCGGCAACGACGCCGATGACGAGCGTACCGGTCGCTTTAATCGCGCGCACGGCCGCGCTCGGCAACGCATCGATCGCTCCGAAAAAATTCGGCGATTGCACGACGACGGCGGCATAACGCTGCTCGGCCAAAAGTGCCTCGATGTTCTCCACGTCGGTCAAGCCGTTTGCGGCGTACGGCAGTTCATCGATGTCGAGGTCGAGCCCGTCGGCGTACGTTCGCAAAACGGTTCGGTAATTGGGGTGCAGCGCCGCGGAAACCAGCAACGCTTTGCGGCCTGTTGCATTGACGGCCATGATCGCGCCTTCGGCCAGCGCCGTGGCGCCGTCGTAGACCGACGCGTTGGCGACGTCCAGACCCGTCAACAGCGCGATATACGTTTGCCACTCGTAAATCGCTTGCAGGTAGCCCTGCGATACCTCGGCTTGATACGGCGTGTAAGCGGTCAGGAATTCGCCGCGCATCGCTAGCGCGCCGACGATCGGCGGCGTGTAATGACGGTAAGCGCCGGCACCGAGAAACGAGCTATAGGTTCCGGCCGTCGTGCGTTGCGTAAAGCGATCGAACGCCGTGGCAATCTCTGATTCGGCAAGCGCCGGCGGCAGCGAGACGGGTCCGCGCAAAGCAACGTCGGGCGGAACAGCGACGAGTTCGTCGAGTGAATCCGCGCCGATGACCTCGAGCATCGCTGCGATATCGGCGGACGTATGCGGTGTGTAGATGAGTTCAACTCCCGGCGGTGCGGACGTCTGCGGCGCGGGGCAGCAGCATGCAGATCGTACCGGCGTATTAGACCGCGAAGCGCGGTCGCCCGTTTTTGCGCTTACTCTTCGGTCAGCGCGTCGTACGTCTCGGGCGATAACAGATTCGCCGTCTCCGCTTGATCGGCAATCTTGACCCGGAAAAGCCAGCCTTCGGCGAACGGCTCGCGATTGAGCAGCGCGGGATCGCCCTCGAGCGCTTTATTGACTTCGAGTACTTCGCCGCCGACGGGCGTATACAGATCGGAGACCGCCTTCACGGATTCGACCACGCCGATATTGCCGAACTGCTGCAAGGTCGCGCCGACGCGCGGGAGTTCAACGTAGACGATATCGCCTAGCGAATGTTGCGCGTAGTCGGTGATGCCGACCGTCGCGGTATCACCGTCAAGCTTCACCCACTCGTGTTCTTTGCTATATAACAATCCGGCCGGCTGGGACACGCGATACTCCTTTAAATGACGGCACACGAGAAGCTGACGGCACAAACCATGCCGGCGCGACGACGTCGAGGACCTCCGTTTGGACGCCGGCGGCCCAGCGACGGTTGCGCTCGAGCTCAACGCACGCGCTTGTAAAACGGCAGTGCGACGACCTGCGCGCCCTGCCGGCTGCCGCGGATCTCGACGTCGAGCCGCGTTCCGATCAACGCGTGCCGGTGGCCGAGCAGAGCGGTCGCGATGTTCTGGTTGCCGACCGACGGTGCAATGGATCCGCTACGAATTTCGCCTGCGCGCGTATCGCCGGCGTAGACGGCGTAGCCGCTGCGCGCCGGGACCTTCCCGTCCAAAACCAAGCCGGCGATGCGGTCGAAGGTGCCGGCGGCCAGCTGCGCTTCAAGCGCCGCTTTACCGCGAAAGATCGGCTTCGCGAGCTTAACGGCCCAGCCGAGCCCGGCTTGAAGCGGGCCGATGTCTTCGGTCATTTCGTGACCGTAAAGCGGCATGCCGGCTTCGAGCCGCAGAACGTCGCGCGCGCCCAGACCGGCCGGCTGCAAACCGCCTTCGCGGCCCGCGGCGAGCAGCGCGTCCCAGATATCGGTTGCAATGTCCGAATCGCAAAATATCTCGAAACCGTCTTCACCCGTATAACCGGTGCGCGCAATGATGATCTCGTCGCCGCGGATGTCCGTCACGACACACGAGTAATACTTCATGGCGCTAAGGTCGGCAGCGACAAAGCCGCTTAACATGTCGATCGATCGTGGGCCTTGGATCGCGATGAGCGCATGGCTGCCGTGCCGGTCGCGCACCGCGACATCGGGGCCGGCCGCCTTGACGATCGGCCACATTTTCGCGGCATTCGCGGCGTTGACGACGAGCAGCCAGCGTTCGTCCGTTAAGCGGTAGAAGATGACGTCGTCGTGCGCGCCGCCCTGCTCGTTGGTAAAAATGTTATAGCGCGCCTGGCCGGGCTTCATCGTTTCGACGTGATTGACCGTCAACGCGTCGGCCCACGGACCGACGCCCGGTCCGGCCAACTCGTACTGCGCCATATGCGAGAGATCGAACAATCCGGCGCATTCGCGCACCGCGGCATGTTCGCGCAAAATACTCGTATATTGCACGGGCATCTCGAAACCGCCGAACGGTACGAGGCGAGCACCCAGCGCGCGGTGCGCGTCGAAAAGCGCGGTACGGCGCATCTCGTTAAACATAGCGCTGAGTTCGATGCACCGAGTTTCGCAATCATCCTACTTCGTCGCTCGTGGCGCGCGTGCGATCGCAGCTTACGCTGCGAATACTTCGGCGTCACCGAAGATCGGCCGGGCCGGGGATGCCGTCAAGCGCCAAAATCCATAGTTCAACGGCACGCGCAACGCGTTTGCGTTCTCCCGTCGCGCAGAGATCGAGTAAGAAGCCGCGATATCCGCCGAGTAAGACCGTCGCAATCGCGCGCGCGTCGGCCCTGCCGTAACCGCTGCGCAGTGCCGGCGCTTCGAGATACGCCAGCCAGCCGCCGACGGCTCGTTCGAGAAAGTGCGGAAACCGGGTCCGGTTCTGAAGCGCCAAACCATACGTCTCAAAAAATAAGCGGAAAATCGGCTGATTTTTCGGTGCGCTCATCACGGCCCAGGCAGCACTGACCGTCTCGGCATACGAGTCCGCGTTACGCGGCAAGCGATCGAATAGCTCACGCTGGTAACGACCGGCCCGAGCAAGCACTTCGATGATAAGCGCCTCTTTCGAATTGAAATAGTAGAGCAGCGCCCGCGGACTCAAACCAATCGCGGTCGCCAGCGGACGCAGTTGCAACTCGGTCACGCCGTTCTCCGCGACATAACTCAGTATCCGTTCGAGCAACTCGGCGCGACGCCGTTCGTCAACCGTTCGTGACACGACGGCAGCATAGCATACTTGAAACCGCTGTTTCAATTATGCTATGCTGTTCGAATCGAGACATGCGAGCCGCATGCGCGGCTGAGTGCTGCAAAGGATCGTTACCGATGGATGCGACGAAATCACATGCCGACTCGATCTCTCTGGAACTGCGCTATGATGACGCCGGCGCCGCCATCGCGTTTCTCACCCGAGCGTTCGGCTTTGCGTTGCACGGCGTCGAGCGGACTGCCGGCGATCGCATCGCTCGCGCTATCTTGCGCGCCGGTAACGGCTCGCTTCTCGTCGGCAGCACGGATGCCGGCGAGGCCGAGTTTCGTTCACCGCACGCGTTGGACGGCGTAAGCACCGGCAGCGTGTACGTCGCGATGCCCGACATCGATGCATTGCATGCACGGGCCGCAGCTGCAGGCGCGCACATCATTCACGCACCGGCCGATACCGATTACGGATCGCGAGATTGCACGGCTGTCGATCCCGAAGGCTTTCTGTGGTATTTCGGGACCTACCACCCGACGGCCGACGGCGGTCATGCAGTTAACTCGAACATATTCGCCGGATTGCGCTATGCCGATGCCCGAGCGGCAATGGCATGGCTCGGACGAGCGTTCGGCTTCGAGCAGCAATTCGTCGTGCCGGGTGACGGCGACGATATCGCGCACGCACAACTGCGCTTGGGCGACAGCTTACTGATGTTGGGCAGCGCGCGAGACGACGAATACAATCTGAAAACACCGCGCGACATGCACGGCGCGTTCACGCACAAACTTCACGTGTACGTTACCGATCCGGACGCGCACTGCGCGCACGCTCGAAGCGCCGATGCCGATATCATGCTCGAACCGACCGGCACGGCGGACGGCGCGCGTGGCTACACCGTTCGCGACCCCGAAGGCTACGTCTGGACGTTCAGCACTTTTCACCCGGCGTTCGCGGCCCGCGTCCCAACGTTCGAACGTTGATGCGGCTGCCCGTTAGCGCGGTTTGTCTAAGCAAACACGTCGCCGGACTTCGCCAATTCACGGCGCAGGTACAACGGCAGACTGAAAATGCGCCGATGCGTTTGGGCGTCGTAAAAGTAATTTTCGCCGCGCAACGCACCGACGTAGTCGTCGATCCGCCGGGTGTCGAGCGCCGCGACGTCCGTTGCATTGCTGCAGGCGATAAACGCCCAATCGTTGTCGAACGCCGGAACGTGCGTGTAAAAACTCACCACATGCGTAAAAAACGCGCGCAGCGAACGCGCCATCTTCGCGTGTAGCGCCATGTTATGAAAACCGGCCGTGCTGGCTTGAAGCACATAGACTCCGCCGGGCGCCAGCCGAGCAGAGATGTCGCGAAACACTCGGCCGTTAAAAAGCGGAAACGATGGTGAATCCGCCAGCGGCTCGGTTAAGTCGGAAATGATCGAACCGTAGGTGGCGCGATCATCGCGTAAAAACGCGAGTGCGTCGCCGATGATGAGTCGCGCGCGCGGATCGGCGAACGCTCCGTCCGACCACTCGGCTAAATAGTGCTTCGAGAGTTCGACGACGTCGCCGTCGATATCGACCATCGTGCAGCGCCGCACGTCCGGGTGGCGCAAAACCTCTCGCAGCGTCGCACCTTCGCCGCCGCCCAAAATAAGAATCTCCGAGCGATCGTCGATTGCCGCGAGCGCCGGATGAACGAGCGACTCGTGATAAATTTTCTCATCGTGCTGGGAACTCTGCGTGTCGCCGTCGAGCACGAGCATTTTGCCGAAAACCGGCGTACGCAAAACCGCGACGTCCTGGTATGCCGTTCGGCCGGAATAGTAAACTTCATCGATGGCATGATGGTGAAATTCGGTCGGCGAGAACTCTTCGACGTACCATTGATAATGTTCGGTTTTCGGCATTCGCCACTCCTAAAACGCAGAAACAGTTCGCACTCCGGCCGAGCCGACCGCGCGCGGCCGGACGTGCCGACGGCCGGCATCGCTGCCGGCCGTCATTGAACGCACGCGTAAACGCGCTACGTTAGGCGGTCTTCCGAGCGAACGACTTTTCTTCATGGTCGGTCGTGACGACATGCGTAAACTCGCCCTTGCGCGATTCGATGCCGCGTTTGACTTCGGTCGTCAACATGCTTTGGGCACCGAGCGCTTCGGCCGCAAACTCACACGCCGCCCAGGGATTCGTGTGATCGCCGCACGTGTAAAAATCCATCGCGGCGTAGCCCGTTTCGGGCCAAGTGTGAATCGACAAATGCGATTCCTGGATCACGACGACGCCTGAGACGCCGTGGGGCTGGAACCGGTGAAACGCCGTTTCCACGATTGTCGCGTTAGCTTCTTTGGCGGCACCGACCATCATGAGTTCGACGGCGGCAACGTCGGTAAGTGACCGTGGGTCACAGCCGGACAGCTCGCAAACAATGTGCGTTCCGAGTGCTTTCAATTTTAGACTCCTTGGGCTTGGCTGGGAAAATCCCACCTCCAGGCGCGTCATCAACCGCGTGCGGTACACCGTCTCGGCCGTGACCTATCGGCGAACTCTTGTTGACGTGTCCTTTTAACACGCGAACGTTTCACCGCGATGGCGCGTAGGGCGCGCCGTCCCCCAACTGCGGACAACCTAACAGACCCCGGCTCATACAACCCGGGTCTGTCTCGAGTCCGTCTCCGATCATACCCCCCCCGGCACCCCCCTGTAAATGGCTTTGGTCCGGAATCTTCGGCGCGAGCATCCGGCAGCGGCGCTCGGCAACTATCGTAACCAACTTAGCATCGGTCTGCCGGCTAAGAGGATGCACGGAACTGCGAAGCTCATCGAGTGGCCCATGACAAACGATCGAATTGCCGTCGTCACCGGCGCTTCATCCGGTATCGGAGCGGAGGTCGCACGCGAACTCAAAGGCCAAGGCTTCACCGTCGTACTTACCGGCCGGCGGCGCGAGCGGGTGGACGCGCTCGTAGCCGAACTCGGCGCAGGCAGCGCGCATACCCTCGACGTGCGCGAGCCCGCGGCGATCGCGGCGTTTGCCGCAGCCGTCGGTGAACGGTATGGCCGGGTCGACGTTTTGGTGAATAACGCCGGACTCGCCCTCGGACGCCAGACCTTCGATCAAACCATCGACGATGACTGGGTTCAGATGCTCGAAACCAACGTGTTGGGCGTCGCGCGCATAACGCGTGCATGCCTGCCCTTGCTTCGCGTGCCGCCGCAGGCGCATATCGTTAACATCGGTTCGATCGCCGGTTTCGAGGCGTATCTGGGTGGGGGCGGCTACACCGCGAGCAAACATGCGCTACGAGCGATCACGCAGACGTTGCGGCTCGAACTCAACGGCGAACCGATTCGGGTCACCGAGATCGCGCCCGGGATGGTCGAAACGGAGTTCTCGCTCGTACGGCATAAGGGCGATTCGGCCAAAGCCGCCGAGACGTACGCCGGGTTGACGCCGCTGTCGCCGCGCGATATTGCGGATTGCGTCGGCTTTGCGGTGTCGCGACCGCCGCACGTCGACATCGATTATCTCGTCGTTCGACCCATCGCGCAGGCGACGTCATATAAAATCGCCCGCAACGCTTCGCCCTAGACCGGCCGCGGCTACCTTTTTCGAGAAAGCTCGCGACAAGTGAGACCTTCGCAGCGTCTATCGGGTTAGATAATACAGATAGGTCTGCACTTTCTTGACCTGCTGCCTCGCCAACGGTAGCCTAATGGAGCTTATGGCAATCGAAATGAACGTCGCCTCCCCCGTTTTACCGGCCATGTCCGCGGACATCGTTGAAGATTATCGTCACGGTCAGCACGACTCCGAGGCGAACTATAAGTTCAAATCGGACAAGGGTCTGACGCGCGAAATGGTCGAGCGCATCTCGGATATGAAGGGCGAGCCCGAGTGGATGCGCACGTTCCGGCTCAAAGCATTCGACATTTTCCGCAGCAAGCCGATGCCGACGTGGGGCGATACGGCGTTGCTCGAAGAGATCGACTTCGATAACATTCACTACTACGTGAAGTCGACCGAAGGCACCGAACGTTCGTGGGACGACGTCCCGGACGACATCAAGAAGACCTTCGACCGGCTTGGTATACCGGAAGCCGAACGCAAGTTTCTCAGCGGAGTTTCGGCACAGTATGAGTCGGAAGTGGTGTACCACTCCGTCGTCGAGGCGCTCGAGAAAGACGGCGTCTTGTTTTGCGATATGGACACTGCGCTCAAACAGTATCCGGACATCCTCAAGAAGTATTTTGCAACCATCATCCCGCCGGGCGACAATAAGTTCGCTGCGCTCAATAGTGCGGTTTGGTCGGGCGGATCGTTCGTCTATGTCCCCAAGGGCGTAACGGTTGCAATGCCGTTGCAGGCGTACTTCCGGATCAACACCGAGAACATGGGCCAATTCGAGCGCACGCTCATCATTGCCGATGAAGGCGCGAAAGTGCATTACATCGAGGGCTGTACGGCGCCGAAGTTTTCGACGTCTTCGCTTCACAGTGCCGTCGTTGAGATCATCGCGATGGAAGGCGCATCGGTGCGCTACACGACGATTCAAAACTGGTACCGCAATATATTCAATCTGGTCACCAAGCGCGCCGTCGCGTACAAGAACGCGACCGTCGAGTGGGTCGACGGCAACATCGGCTCGCGGCTGACAATGAAGTATCCGGCGATTTATTTAATGGGCGAAGGCGCGCGCGGAGAGGTTTTGTCGGCGGCGTTTGCCGGTGAAGGCCAGCATCAAGACGCCGGAGCCAAGATCATCCATGCAGCGCCCAATACGACGTCGGTCGTTACCAATAAGTCGGTCTCGGCGCACGGCGGCAAGACGACGTATCGCGGCTTGGTCGAGATTTTTCCGGGCGCCGTCGGGGCTAAAACACGCGTAAAGTGCGACGCACTCATCATGGACGAGCTTTCGGCCAGCGACACCAAACCGACGATGAAGGTCAACGAGCAGCGCTCGACCGTCGAGCACGAAGCCTCGGTTTCCAAGATCGGCGAAGAGCAGCTGTTTTATGCGATGAGCCGCGGACTGAGCGAAGCCGATGCAACGGCGATGATCGTCAACGGGTTCTTCGACTTCTTCGTCAAGGAGTTACCGATGGAGTATGCGGTCGAACTCAACCGCTTGATCAAAATGGAAATGGAAGGTTCGGTCGGGTAATTCGGCCGAGATTGAAAGCGGGCGCTCGTCGCCCGCTTTTTATATTTACTTGGTTACCAACGTGCTGCGATTCAGTTTGACCCGTGCGCTCGTGCGTCGCCTTGCGTTAACTACCGGCATGGCGCTCATCATCGGCGCGGCCGTCAACGGCACCGTTTCACAACGCCGGTCCCGGGCGGACTACGCTCGGACGCGCAGCGCAATCACGACGGAGATCTCGCGCTTCGAATCGCTGCTCGTCAACGGCGAGTCACGCACGCGGGCGGCGGCCGATCTTCATCGGGCGGGCGCAACACTCGCCTCGACGCAGGGAGACATCGTCATCACGGTCGTGCGCGAACTGAACGGCTCGTCGCAATGCCGGTCGCTCGCGGGGCAATTGCACGTGAGCGTCGATGCACGCAACCACGTCAGCGGCTGGAAGGCACCGGGGCTTGACGCGGAATGCGATTGAAGCCGCGCGAAGGTTGCGCCAATGGATACCAAGACGCCGGTCGCCAAGCTTTCCGATATTCCGACCGGCACCACGCAGCGTGTAGCGGTCGATGGACGTGACGTGCTGCTGTGCAACGTCGATGGTACGGTGTATGCCGTCGAGGACATTTGCACGCACGACGGCGGCGGTCTCGATACCGGCGAACTCGAGGGCTGCCGCATCATGTGCCCGCGGCACGGCGCATATTTCGACGTGACGACCGGCGCGGCGCTCACGTTGCCGGCAATTTTACCGCTTCCAACCTATGCCGTGAGGCTCGACGGGGACGACATCTTCGTCGACGCTTGAGCGCCCGGAGCTTAGGGTTTGATTGCGAGCAAGGTCACGTCAAAAACAAGCGTCGCATTCGGCGGAATGACGCCGCCTGCGCCGGTTGCGCCGTATCCTAAAGCAGGCGGGATGGTCAGGCGGCGCTTACCGCCGACGCGCATCGAGATCATGCCCTCATCCCAGCCTTTGATGACCTGACCGACGCCGATCGGCGTTTCAAACGGGTCGTTATTCCGTTTACTGGTGCTGTCGAAAACCGTTCCGTTCGTGAGTTTTCCCGTATACAGCACGCTGATCGTCTGACCGATCTTCGGCATCGGCCCTTTGCCGACGACGAGATCCGTATATTTCAAGCCGGACTTCGTCGTCACGCTTTTGCCTCCACCACTGGACGCGTGCATCTTCGCCGCAGGTGGCGGCGCAGCAAAAGCGGCTACCGGCTCGGCAAGCCCCGCCAAAACGGTCATGGCCACGGCGATACATAAACGTCTCATCGCCTGCGCGCTTCGCTTCAAAGCGGCATATGGCTTGCAATCGAACCGGAGGCTACGTCGCCTCGGATCCGCGGTGCTCGTCGGTCTGATCGTCGCGATTGGGATCTTCGTCGCTTTCACCGTACACGACGTCGGGCGTCGTCGTCATTCCGGCGGCCTGCGCTTCGCGAAAGGACAGCGGTGCCGCGCTTTCCGCACGGGTGCGCAACTGCCGCGGCATGCCGGAATCGGGATGGTCGTCGACTTCACCCGGTAACGCATTCTTGTACTCCGAATCTGTATCCATGAACCGGCGTGTACCCGGGGCACACGGGTTACGAACCGAAACCGCGCTTTACCGTTTGTCGAATGCCCGCACGCGCTTCGGGCGGCTACAATTACGGCATGGCGACACGTCTGATGGTTTGCCCGCCCACGCATTTTTCGGTGAACTACGATATCAATCCGTGGATGACGCGCAACGTCGGCTATTCCGCCCCCGATGCCGTGCGGCAATGGGACCGTCTCATGGAAACCTTCGCCGTCGCCGCAAACGTACAACTCGTGACGATGGAACCCGGCGAGCAAGTTCCCGATCTCGTGTTTACTGCGAACGCCGGTCTCATCTGCGGAAATCTTGCAATCTTATCCAGCTTCCGGTATCCCGAACGCCGTCGCGAGCAGGGTCAATATCGCGTCCACCTCGCCAAAGCCGGATTTGCCACAACATATTTGCAGCAAACATATTTCGAGGGCGCGGGCGACGCGATCTTCGATCGCGTTCGGCCGATCTTGTATGCCGGTTACGGCTGGCGCAGCGAACGCAATGCAACGCTGCAATTGCAAGAACTCGTCGGTTGCCGCGTGATGCCGCTCTTGCTCGTCGACGAGCGCTTCTATCACTTGGATATGGCGCTTTGTTCGCTCTCATCCGGTCACGTCATGGTCTACATGGACGCACTGAGTCCGCACGCGCAGACGCAATTGCGGCGTACGATCGATCCCGGCTATCTCATTGAAATCGGCATCGACGATGCGCTTTCTTTTGCCTGCAACAGCGTCGAACTCGACGATGCGATCGTGATGCACGCATGTACGCGCAATTTGCGCGAACGTCTCAATCATGCCGGCTACCGCGTCTTTCAAACCGAACTCGACGAGTTCCATAAAGCCGGCGGCAGCGTCAAAAGCCTTACCCTCAAACTCGACGATGGTCCGGCGATTGGAATCGCCGCCGCGTCGGCGTAAGCCGCTTCATTCGCAGCGAACGCCGGCCCTACAATCGGCCATGCCGAGCCCCCGAGGGAGCTCGCACGGCCGATTTTCTTTTGCAACCACCCATCCAACAACAGAACCAAACCGGCCCTGCCTGCCAAACCCCCGCGTCAATCGCCCAGTACTCCCATCGTGCCGAAGGGGCGGGGCGGACCGGCAGGACCTCACGAGGAGGCGCGAAGCCCGGAGGGCGCCTTCCCGCCCCACCGACCCCTAAAACGATTGACGCCGAACCAAAAGATCTGATAACCTTCCAAAGTTATGTACGCGATCATCGAAACCGGCGGCAAACAGCTGCGCGTCGCCGAAGGCGACATCATACGAACCGATCTGCTTGAAGCCGAAGTCGGCTCGACCGTCACCTTCGATCGCGTGTTGCTCGGGTCGAACGGCAGCGGAACGCTCGCGGTCGGCAGCCCGGCCGTTGCCGGTGCGACCGTTTCGGGCAAAGTGTTGCGTCAAGCCAAAGACAAGAAGATTCTGGTCTTCAAATACAAGCCGAAGAAGCGCGTGCGCAAGCTCGTAGGTCATCGCCAGCACTTTGCGGAGATCCGGATCGAAAAAATCGAGCTGCCGTAGCAAATGCTCGGCGTTGTTTTTCGTAGAGACAGCCGGCAACGGCTGTCTTCTGTTTTTGCGCACGGGCATGCGGAGGCCGGCGTTGCCGGTGACGACATCGTGTGTGCCGCCGCCTCGGCGATTCTGCAAGCTGCAGAATTGGGCTTAAGCCGCTACGCCGAGCTTCCCGGCTTAACGCTGCGCGCCGATGCCGAGATGCGGCTTGCGCTGCCGGTCGCGGTACGCGATCGTGAGGATGTCAAGGCCATCGTCGCGACCGCCGAGCTGGCAATCGAACAGCTCGCCTGGCAGTTCCCCGTCAACGTTCGCATCACGCGCGAGCAAGAACCGGATGACTTCGAGCGTGACGTAGAGTTTTTGGGCAGCCGATAGTCGAACGGTGGAGGCACGATGACGGACACCAATACGACGTTGCAACAGCCTAAAAGCACGAACTCTCTGGCGCAGGGAGATGCCGGACGCACGGTGCTCGTCGGGGTGCTCGGCGGAATTATCTCGGCCGCCGGTTACCTTGTGTATCAACGGCTGCCGGATGACCAGCGGGACCGTCTTCACCGGCAAGTTCGCGGTTTGCTTGAGTCACGCCTGAACGATATCCGGCAAAACTTCAACATTTAGAGAACTGGCTCGGCCGGCATTGGGCACCGGTGCACGTCGTGCGCTGGTGCCTGACGTTCGTAGTTGCGGCTGTATTTGCGTTCGGCAGCCCGCGCGCCGCGCGTGCCGACGCGTTGACGCTCGTCAACCTGTATGCAGCCACCCTCGAGCGCTTCGACACACGGCTTGACGACCGGCACGCGACGCGCTTTGCGTTCCGTACCGTCGCAGAGTCGTCGGCTTACGGACTCGACGCGCGGCTTGTCGTCGCCCTCGTTGCCGTCGAGTCGAGCTGGAACCCGCGCGCCGTTTCGCCGGCCGGAGCGCATGGATTCGGTCAGCTCATGCCCGGTACGGCCGCCGGTCTCGGGGTCGATCCCGACGATCCGGACGCGAACCTCGATGGCACGATCCGCCACTTGTGCGGTTTACTCGAACACTACGCGCATTTGCCCGCGCAAGCGCGCTTCGAACGTTCGATTGCAGCGTATAACGCCGGGGCCGGCGCCGTCGATCGGTATAACGGCATACCGCCGTACGCCGAGACGCAGACATACGTCCGGCGTGTTATCGCTTTATGGCGCCGGCTCGCCGGAGTGTAAGTGACCGTCGTGCGCGGCAGCGGCAGCGGCGCCCGGATGCGGTCCGAGCGCTGCTTCTTTCGTAACTAATTCGTGCGGCGCGGGGATCGGTGTTTCGGTGTAGACCGGTGCGGCGACCGATACATCGGCGAGCGGCGGGTAATGCGGAGCGACGTACGGAGGTGCAACGTATGGAGTCGCCTCGGGCGAAGCGTCGGCGGCACGTTCCATCTCGCGAATGAACGATTGCGACGTATTCTGAACGTCGCGCACCAGTTGGCCCGCGCGATGCCTGCAGGTATTGTGGAAGCCGCGCAGCACTCCGTCCTCTCCCCGCACCAGCAGCACCGACTGATCGCCGAGCTCGAAGCTGCGATACGCGCGGGCACCGGCGACCTCGGTTCCGCGGCACACGTACACCCAGTTGCGGTTCCAGATCAGCCGCAGCTCACGGTCGTAGCGCCCTGGATCAAAATACGCCTCGACCGCGAGCCCCGCGGCGTGCGCCGTCAAGCCGTTGTAGCCCTCAGACAAGGTCATGGGTCAGTAGCCTCACGCCCGCATCAGCGCGCCGCTGGGGTCGAACGCGGCGTCCGTCAACGGCGTCGCCCGGTGTCGCTCGCCGATGATTTCGATTTCGAATCCGGACCCTCCGGCCGCGGCCGCAACGGCCGCAGGCACGTATCCCAGGGCCAGCGAGGCGCCCACGCGGTGTCCGAAGGCGCCGGAGGTCACCCAACCGACCACCCTGCCGTCGTGCCAGATCGGCTCGTCGCCCAACGCGTCGGCATCGGTGGTCTCGATGCGGAAACCCAGCAATTGCAGCGCACCGCCGCTCTCCTTCTCCTCCGCTGCGGCCGCGCGGCCGATGAACGACTCCTTCTTCAGGTCGACGAAGCGGCCCAGTCCGGCTTCGTAGGGTCCGTAGATCGGCCGGTATTCCCGCGCCCACGTGCCGAAACCTTTCTCGAGGCGCATGGCGTTCAAGGCACGCCCGCCGAACGGGCGCAGCCCGAACTCGCGTCCCGCCTTCACCAGCGAGTCGTACAGCGCGCGCTGGTAATCCGTGGTCACCCACATCTCGTAGCCCAGGCCGCCGGTGAACGACACGCGTCCCACGTAGGCCGGAACCATCCCGACGTTCATGCGCCGAAACGACAGGAAGGGAAACGCGGCGCTGGAGAGATCTTCGCGCACCAGGGTTTGCAGCAGGGCGCGCGACTGTGGTCCGGCCACCGACAGGCCGACGTATTCCATCGCGCACGGCCGCACCGTCACGCCGCCCGGCGGCAGATGCCGCTCGAACCACCGCAGGTAGTAGGTTTCCGCGGCATAGGTGCCGATGAGGAACACATGATCGTCCGCGACGCGGCACATGGTGAAATCGCCGATCAGCTTGCCACGGTCGTTCAGCATCGGACTCAGCGCGATCCGGCCGACCTTCGGTACGCGGTTGGCCATGATCGTCGACAGCCATTCGGCCGTCCCCGGACCCCTGATCTCGAACTTGCCGTAGTTCGAGATCTCCAGCAGACCGACGGTGTCGCGCACGGCGGCGCACTCCGCACCGACATGGGGGTGCGCATTCGACCGGCGGAAACTCACGTGGTCCACCGCCTCCGGCCCCGAGGGTGCGAACCACAACGGGTGCTCGAGGCCGCAATACGCGCCGAACACCGCATGTTCCGCGGCGAGTTTGTCGTAGATCGGCGTGGTGCGAAACGGCCGCGCCGCTGTCAGTTCCTCGTTGGGGAATTGAATGCTGAAGCGCCGCGAGTAGTTCTCGCGCACCTTCGCGTTGGTGTACGCCAACGTCGCCCAGTCGCCGTAACGCGCGACGTCCATGCCCCAGACGTCGGCGCCCGGGTCGCCGTCCACCATCCAGTGCGACAGGGCGAGGCCGACACCGCCGCCCTGGCTGAATCCCGCCATCACGCCGCACGCGACCCAGAAATTATGCAGGCCCTTGACGGGACCGATCAGCGGGTTGCCGTCGGGTGCGAAGGTGAACGGACCGTTCACCACTTTCTTGATGCCGGCCGCCTCCAGCGACGGAAAATGCTGGAAGCCGACCTCGAGGCTCGGCGCAATCCGCTCCAGGTCGTTCGCCAGCAGGTCCTGGCCGAAGTCCCACGGCGTCGTCACTTCCGACCAGGGCACGCCGGCGCGCTCGTAGGTGCCCATCAGCATGCCGCCGCGTTCCTGACGGATGTAGATCTCACCTTCGAAATCGATGGCGTGCAGCTGCTCCTTTTTGCCGGCCAGTTCCGGCATGTCGCCGGTGATGAGGTACTGATGCTCCATGGCGAGAATGGGCAGCTCCAGGCCGACCATGCGTCCGACCTCGCGGGCCCACAACCCGGCGGCGTTGACCACGTGTTCGGCATGGACGTTGCCGCCGTCGGTGATGACAGTCCACGTGCCGTCGGAGCGCTGGGCGAGGTCGGTGACCCGGGTATGCCGCACGATCTCCGCCCCGCCGATCTGTGCGGATTTCGCATAGGCGTGGGTGACGCCGTAGGGGTCGACGTGTCCCTCGATCGGGTCGTACATCGCCCCCTTGAAATGCTTCTTGTCCATGAGCGGAAACAGCTTCGCGGCCTCGTCGACGGAGATGATCTCCAGATCCATGCCGAGGTAGCGCCCGCGCGCCTTGGCCATCTTCAGCCAGTCGAGACGCTCCTGCGTGCCCGCCAGCATGATGCCACCGGTTATGTGCACCCCGCAGGATTGTCCCGATATCCGCTCGATCTCCTGGTACAAGCCAATCGTGTATTGCTGGAGCTTGGCGACGTTCGGATCGCCGTTGACGGTGTGCATGCCGCCGGCGGCATGCCAGGTCGAACCCGACGTCAGTTCGGCGCGCTCGATCAACAGCACGTCCTTCCAGCCGGCCTTGGTCAGGTGGTACAACACGCTGGCGCCGACCACGCCACCACCGATCACCACCACCTTCGCGTGGCTCTTCATAACATCTCCAGATGCAGCAGTGAAAAATTCTTCCCGGGCCCTGCGTCACTCATTGGACACCGCCAGATGCATTCCCGGCAGGGACCGGCCCAGTCCGGTGCCGAAGCGTTCGATCAACCAGGAGCGAAACAGCGCGATCGCGGTGTCGCTCAGGGCATCGGGATGGGTGATGAGGTAATAGCCGTAACCGTCGTCCAGGCTGTCCTCGAACGGCCGTACCAGCCGGCCGGTGCGGATGTAGTCCTCGAACAGGTAATTGTCCACGAGCGCGATGCCTTCGCCGCTCAGCGCGTACTGGACCGCCAGGACCGCCGTGTCGAACACCAGCCCGCGTTCGACGTTCACGTCCGTCACGTTGGCATGGCGCACGAACTGCGACCACAGGTGATGCCGTGGCAGATCGGCGATCCGGACGTGCACCAGTTCGTTGCCGGCAATGAATGCCGCGAGATCCTGGCCCTCGCAGCGGGCCGCGACGCTTGGGTGACACAGCATGCTCAATGTGACCGGCCACAACAAGTCGGTGACCAGGTCCGTCACCGTCGGTTTCGAATACACCACGGCGACGTCGACGTCGCCGGGCGGCGGTCCGACTCCGTAGGGACTCACCAGATCGATCTCGACCTCGGCGGCAGCCCGGCGGAAGTCACGCAGGATCGGCACCGCCAGATGCACCGCGAAACTCGGCGGCATCTGCACCCGCAGGGTGCGCACGCTGGTCGCGCCGTCGTTGCGGATGTCGTCCAGCGCATATTCCAGGCGGTCGAAGGATTTGATGACCGCCGGCAGCAGCAGCTGGCCTGCCTTTGTCAACACCAGGGCGTGGGGCCGGCGTTCGAATAATTGCGCACCGATGAGCTTTTCGAGCGCGATGACGTGTCGCGACAGCGCACTCTGGGAGATCAACAGCGCGTTGGCGGCGGCGGTGAAACTCAGGTGCTTGGCGACCCCCTCGAAGGCGCGCAGCGCGTTCAGGGGCAGCCAGCGGCGGTCGATGCTCGTCTTTCCCATGCGAACCGTTACGGCGACCAGCTTTTGGTATAACCGATCGCGCGCTTCTGATCGGCGATGATGGTCCTCGATGCCATGTACAGATGATACGCCGCCCAGAAGCCCGTGGGCGCCAGCACCAGCAGCGCCGCGCGCAGCGATTCGGCGTCGGTGGCATGGCCATGCGCAAACCAGTCGCTCAAGAATCCCACCATCCACGGCGCCACGATCAGATTCAGGATGTTGGCCACCAGCAGCGAAATGGCGATGAACATGTTGCGCATGTGGCACGGCGCCAGATTGTTGAGCAGGCCGAAACACGGCCCGATGTAGAAGTAGATCGCCGGTATGAAAATGCAGAACATGGCCTTCGCCATCCACAGGGAATGGGTCCAGTAGGCCAGCATGGAGGGGATGGTCGTCAACGCGACGCCGGCGCACATCAGCCAGACGACCCGCCGCGGATCGGCCATGGCCGGACGCGACAGCAGCCACGCCGTGCCCACCGTCGCCAGCGAGCCGCCGACGAGATGAATGTTGCCGGTGACTTCGCCCGCCTGGCCGACGTTCAGGTCGTAGGCGCGCTGCAGGAACGTCGGCGTCCAATAGATGAGGCCCCAGCCCCAGAGCGCGCACACGCCGCCGCCCATGACGACGTGGAACGCCGCTCGCTGCCGCCAGAGGAACCGCAGCGATTCGGCCAGCGAGGGCTTGATGTCGTCGACGATGGCGTCGAGGCGGCCGCGCGGCGGCTCGCGCACCGTCAGGAACACCAGGATGCCCACCAGCAGCCCAGGCACACCGAGCGCAAGGAATGCCGCGCGCCAGTGATAGGCATGCGCGACGGCCCCGGCCATGTCGGCGCCGATCCAGGCGCCCAAGGGAGCGCCCAACGCCAGCACCGTCATCGCCATGGGACGCCGGTCCGCCGGAAAGCAATCCGACACGATGGCGGTGGACGGCGGCGTGCCGCCGGCTTCGCCCACACCGACGCCGATGCGTCCGAGCAGGAACTGCAGGTAGTTGCCGGACAGGCCGCAGAGTGCCGTGAAGCCGGACCAGATGATGAGGGAGGCGGCGAGAATGTTGCGGCGGTTGGAGCGGTCGGCCAGCCAGGAGATCGGAATGCCGAAGGCGACGTAGAAAATCGCGAGCGGTATGCCGGTGAGGAATGCCACGCCGGCGTCATTGAGCTTAAGCTCCATCCTGATCGGCTCCAGAACCGTGGAGACGACGTACCGGTCGGCGATGTTGATCGCATAGATCAGGCACATCAAAATGAGGACGTACCATCGCTCCACCGACGAGGGAGCCTGGGAACGCGGCATGTCGATCGCGGTGGTGCTCAAACGCTGCAACCTCCTGGGTGTTTCCTCAGCCACCATACAGGGTTCGCGCCGGTTGCGCGACGGACTATGGGCGCCCTGCGAATTCGAAAAATGACATGGGCGGATCGCGAAATGGCATAGCGGCACGGGGCGATCAGGCTAAGCTCGCAGCGTGGATCACTTCGACTATGTCATCGTCGGTGCCGGCACGGCGGGCTGCGTCCTCGCCGAACGCCTGTCGGCCGACGGACGGCACAGCGTGCTGATACTCGAGGCCGGCGGCAGCGACTCGCGCTTCTGGATCAGGACGCCGATCGGCTATGGACGGACCTTCGCCGATCCGGCCGTGAATTGGAAGTATCAGACGGAGCCGAATCCGGGGCTGAACGGCCGCACCATGTACTGGCCGCGCGGCCGCGTCGTCGGCGGGTCGAGTTCGATCAACGCGCTGGTCTACTGCCGCGGGATGCCGCAGGATTTCGACGACTGGCGGCGCATGGGCAATGCGGGTTGGGGTTGGGACGACGTCAGGCCGTATTTCGAAAAATCCGAACGTCGCGTCGATTCCGCCGGCCATGCGAGCACCGACGGCGCGCTGGACGTCAAGGATGTGTCGCCGTACCTGCATCCGATGCTCGCGAACTGGGTCGGCGCGGCGTCCGAACTCGGGATTCCCGTGACTCAGGATTTCAACGGCCCGGATCCCGAGGGATTCGGCTGCTACCAGGTCACCATCCGCGACGGCCGGCGTCGCTCTGCGGCCGATGCCTTCCTGCGCCCGGCGCTGCGCCGCACGGACCGCGTCAAACTGGAGACCGGCGCCTGGGTCAGCAGGGTTCGCGTGCGTGACGGCCGCGCGACCGGCGTCGAGTGGTTCCGGGATGGCCGGGCGCGATTCGCGGCGGCGGATCGCGCGGTGATCCTGAGCGCCGGGGCCGTCAATTCCCCCCAGCTGCTGCAATTGTCCGGCATCGGACCGGGTGCGACCCTGGCGGCGCACGGCATCACGTCCGTGGTCGACAATCCCGCGGTCGGCGGTCACCTGCAGGACCACCTGGCCGTGGTCTATTCCTTCAAGGCGACCCAGCCGACGCTCAATAACGAACTGCATTCGCTCCGCGGCCAGCTGCGCGCCGGGCTGCGCTACCTGCTGACGCGCCGCGGCCCGCTGTCCCTCAGCGTCAATCAGTTCGGCGGCTTCACCCGCGCGAATCCGGCCGCGAACCGGCCGGACGTGCAGCTGTATTTCAATCCGGTGACCTACGGCACCGGCGATGCGACCCGCACACGCATCCAGGTCGACGGTTTCGCCGGATTTTATCTGTGCTTCCAGCCGACCCGGCCGACCAGCGTGGGACGCATCGACATCGCCGGCGGCAATTTTCGCGAGCCGCCGCGGATCGCCCCGAACTATCTGGCGAGCGAGTCCGACGTCGATGACGTGGTGCATGGCGGCCGGCTGCTGCAGCGCATCGCCCGCACCCGTGCCATCCGGCAATTGACGCTCGAACCGCTCGTCCCGGACCTGCTGCGCATGGGGGATGCAGACCTGGTCGCCGACTTCCGCGCACGCGCCGCGACCGTCTATCATCCCGTCGGTACCTGCCGCATGGGCACCGAGCCGCGCGACTCGGTCGTCGATGCGCGGCTGCGGGTGCATGGCGTCGGCGGATTGCGGGTGGTGGATGCCTCGGTCTTCCCGACGGTGACCTCGGCGAATACCAATGCGCCCACCTTGATGGTCGCGCAGAAGGCGGCCGACCTGATCCTGGCCGACGGTTGAGCAGTCGCGCAGGAGCAACCAGAGATGCCGCATACAACACAGGTGCCAGCCACAACGCCAGGGATGTCATGAAACTCGACAGTGTCAAAGTATTCGTCGTGGGGAATCCTCCGCCGGGTTTCGGCGGCAGGTACTTCGTGTTCCTGAAGCTGAAGACCGCCTGCGGCATCGAGGGACTCGGCGAGGTCTATGCCGCCACCTTCGGTCCGCACGTCGTCGCCTCGATGATCGAGGATCTGTTCCAGCGCCGCTTTGCCGGTCGCGATCCCTTCCAGATCGAGTCGATCTGGCGCGAAAGCTACGGCTCCGGCTTCAGCCTGCGTCCGGATCTGTCGCTCATGGGCGTGGTGAGCGGCCTGGAAATGGCCTGCTGGGACATCATCGGCAAGGCCGTGGGGCAGCCCGTCTACAATCTGCTCGGCGGCAGGGTGCACGAGCGCTTGCGCAGCTATACGTATCTCTATCCGGGCGACGGCGAGGGGGACGAGTTTTATCACGATGCCGAACGCTCGGCCGAGCGCGCCGCCGAATACGTCAAACAGGGATTTACCGGCCTGAAATTCGATCCCACCGGCGGCTTCTCCGCCTACGATCCGCGGCAGCCGACCCGGGAGGCCCTGGAGCGCACCGTCCGGCTGGTGCGACTGGTGCGCGACGCGGTGGGTGACCAGGCCGACCTTCTGCTCGGTACGCACGGGCAATTCACCACCTCGGGAGCGATCCGTCTCGCGCGGCAGCTCGAAGCCTACGACCCCCTCTGGTTCGAGGAGCCCGTACCTCCGGAAATGCCCGAACAGATGGCGCTGGTTGCCCGCGCAACCACGATTCCGATCGCAACGGGCGAACGCCTGACGACGAAATACGAATTCGCGCGCGTGCTGGCGGCGGGTGCCGCCAACATCCTGCAGCTGAACCTGGGACGCGTCGGCGGCCTGCTCGAGGCCAAGAAGGTCGCGGCCTTGGCGGAGGTGCACTACGCCCAGATCGCACCGCACCTGTACTGCGGACCGGTGGTCGGTGCCGCGAACATCCAGATCGCGGCCTGCTCGCCGAACTTCCTCATCCTGGAAAGCATCCAGCAATGGGGCGGCTTCCATGCCGCGATCCTGAAAACCCCCATTCGTTGGGAGAACGGCTTCGTGATTCCGCCAACGGCGCCCGGTCTCGGCGTGGAACTCGACGAAGCCGTGGCCCTCGCCCACCCGTATGCGGCCGACGGTCACTTACACCTTGAAATGATCGATCGGCCGCTCGGCTGAGGGGACAGGCATGCGTTATGGATTCATCGGGCTCGGATCGCTCGGCAAACATCTGGCGGCCGGCCTGACCCGGGGTGGTTTCGACGTCACCGTGCATGACCTGCAGCGGCCGGCGGCCGACGCCGTGCTGGCACTCGGCGCCGCGTGGGCCGACTCGGTGCCGGAGCTGGCGCAGCGGTGCGACGCGCTCATCACCTGTCTGCCGACGCCCGCGGCGAGCGCCGCCGTGCTCGCGCAGGCGTTGCCCGGCCTGCGCTCCGGCAGCACGTGGATCGAAATGAGCACCAACGACTTCGCCGAGATCGAGACCCTGGCGCAGCGCGCGGCGCTGCAGGGTGTCGCGACGCTGGCCTGCCCCGTGACCGGCGGCGTGCACCGCGCCGAAGCCGGCGACATCACGGTGCTCGTCGGCGGCCCGCGCGAGCTCTGCGATCTGCACGAGCCCGCACTGCAGGCGATGGGCGGGCGGGTGATCCATCTCGGCGGCATCGAGCAGGCGGCGGTCACCAAGGTGGTCACCAACATGCTGGCGTTCATCCACCTGATCGCGGCCGGCGAGGCCCTGATGCTGTGCGCCAAGGGTGGCGTCGATCTGCGGGCCGCATTCGATGCCATCGCCGCCAGCTCCGGCAACAGCTTCGTGCACGAGACCGAAAGTCAGGTGATCTTGAACGGCAGCTACGATATCGGCTTCACCATGGATCTCGCGTGCAAGGACGCCGGCTTCGCGGTCGAATTCGGCCGCCGCTTCGGCGTGCCGCTGCGCATCGCCGGCGTCATGGAACAGATCTTCATCGAGGGTCGCGCCCGCTATGGAGGTGGCGCATTCTCGTCCATGATCGTCAAGCTGCTCGAGGATGCGGTGCACACGCCGTTACGCGCGCCCGGCTTTCCGGCGCGGTTGGGTCCGGAACACGCCTAGACGCCGTTTTCGTCGCCGTGCCGCGCGCCAGCCGTTCTTCGATGTGGTGAGTGCGCAACGGTTGGCCGGCGACGAAGGAAGAGTTTTGTAAATAGCACAAAATATGTCGCAATTTGGCATGGGGGCATCGCTTAACAGCATAGCAATCACGACCCGATCGGATAAGCTCGATTGAAATGTGGATGACACATTCGAACGCGATCTGACGTATTCGAGCAACACGCGGGGCGTGTCCGGAGACTCAGAGCGATGAAGTCGATGGTTGTCGCACGGGATTCTGAGGGGGGACGGGAGGCTGTTGCAGGCGTGCAGCAACCGTTGAACGCATTTAACGCGCGATCGAAAGCCGCTAAATACTAAAGGGATCGTCAAGCATGAATTCAAATCCGAAGCTGTCCTATGCGATTGCCGCCATCTTGGGCAGCTCCAGCATGGGGTTCTCCGCACACGCCGCCACGGCCACCGACACCAGCGACTCCGAGGGAATCCAGGAGATCACGGTGACCGCGCAGCGCCGCACGGAGAATATGCAGGACGTGCCCATCACGATCCAGGCACTGACCTCCGAGACCCTGAAACAGCTCAACGTGTCGACGTTGGACGATTTCATCAAGTACACCCCGAACGTCACCCAGGCGAGCAACGGTCCCGGCCAGAGCAACATCTACATGCGCGGCTTGTCGCTGGGGGCGGCGGGATCGCAGGGAGCCGGCACCACCGGCCAGATCCCCAACGTGGCGGTCTACTTGGATGACCAGTCGGGGTCGCTGCCCGGCCGCAACCTCGACGTTTATGCCGCGGATCTGGAGCGGATCGAGGTTCTCGAAGGTCCCCAGGGAACCCTGTTCGGTTCCGGCGCCGAGGCCGGCGTGCTGCGCTACATCACGAACAAGCCGAAACTCGATGTGACCGAGGGCGCGGTCAACGGCGGTTACAGCTACACCGCGCACGGCGATCCCAACAGCAACGTCGACGCGATGATCAACATCCCCATCATCCCCGACACCCTGGCGGTTCGTGCGGTTATCTACAACGACTCGCGCGGCGGTTATATCAACAACCTGCCGAGCACGTTCACGCGCCTGGTGACGGACGAAGGCTTCAAGGGCTATGCCGCCGTTCCCACGAACAGCGCGGTCATCAACAACAACAGCACGGTCGGCAATGCCATCAACCCCGTCACGTACAAGGGCTTCCGTCTGTCGGCGCTCGGCAAGATCAACGAGGATTGGAATGTCCTGCTGGCGCAAAGCTATCAGCAGATGGACGCCCAGGGCGTGTTCTACGAGATGCCCTACAGCACCGAAGGCACGACCTTCACGGCAACCGGCAAACCGATCGGGGCCATCGCCCTTCCGCATTTGTCGGTCAATACCTTCAACAACTCGTACGACAAGGACAAGTTCGAGAACACGGCGCTGACCGTCAACGGTCAGGTGGGACCCTTGAAGCTGGTGTACAGCGGCGGCTACCTGGTCCGCAACGTCGAACAGGTGCAGGATTACACCAACTATGCGCGCGGCGTGTACGGCTCCTACTACCAGTGCGCCGGCACGTCGAAGACCGACCCCACCGCCGGGCAATGCTATTCGCCCAGCGCGACCTGGCAGGACAAGACCCGGAGCACCCATCAGAGTCACGAAATTCGCGTGAGCACGCCGGACGATCTGCGCATTCGCGGCATCGCCGGACTCTACTACGAGCAGTTCATCATCACCGACGACACCGAGTGGCTGTACAAGACCGTCCCGACGTGTTCGGCGGCCTTCGACAACAACTGCTTCAACAACGTCGGGCCGATTCCCGGAGCGTTCTCGACCAACAACAGCATCCGCGGCGACAACACCGGGTTCTTCGACAATTTCCAGCGCACCATCGACCAGAAGGCGGCGTTTGGCTCGGTCGACATCGACCTCATCCCGAAGGTGCTGACTTTCACCGCCGGCACGCGCTACTACCGTTTCAACGAGAAGGAGGTCGGCGCGGACGTCGGCAGCTTCTACTGCAAGGTGTACGCACCGACCACTGTGTTTGGTCAGTGTTCAACTGCGACGAACGGACCCAAGTCGCCCTATAGCACCAATCTCAACACGCAGAATCCGAACAGCTCCAAGTACTCCGGTTTTCGCAGCCGCGGCAACCTGAGCTGGAAGATCACGGACGACCAGCTGGTGTACGCGACCTGGTCACAGGGTTTCCGTCCGGGTGGCTTCAACCGCGGGTCGACGGGCCACCTTCCCGGCGCGGATGGCGAGAAACAGTACTTCACTCCGGCGACGTACGCGCCCGATACGCTGGTCAACACCGAACTCGGCTTCAAAACGCTGTGGCTCAACCGCCGCCTCGAACTGGACGGCGCCCTCTACAACGAGGACTGGAAGAATACGCAGGTCAACTTCTTTGATCCCCAGGGCGGCCTCGGCAACCTGACTTTCGGCACCAACGGCGCGAACTATCAGGTGCGCGGCGGCGAGTTGCAGGTGATCGCCCGGGTATACGAGGGCATCACGGTGCAGGGCTCCGGATCGTACAACCACAGCAAGCAGACGAACTCGCCGTTCTTGATCAACAACAACCCGAAGAGCGCCACCTTCGGCCAGGCCATCACCTCCGTCCCCAATCCATACGGTGCGGAAGGCAGTCCGCTGGCGAATGCCCCGCTCCTGCAGTTCAACATCCGCATCCGTGACGAGATCCCGGTCGGCGACTACAAGACGTTCTGGCAGGTCGGCGCCCAGCACATCGGCGACTCGGTGTCGGGCACGGGAAACATCGCGACCTTCGACCAGCCGGGCTACACCACCTACGATGCGTCTTTCGGCGTGTCGAAGGATGCCTGGAACGTGCAGATTTTCGGCCAGAACCTGACCTCGGTGAATGCCAGCACGGGCACGAACAGTGGTCAGTTCGTCCAGACCGAGACCGTCACCCGGCCCCGCATCGCAGGCATCAAGATAGGCTACAAGTTTTAACAGCCCGCTCGAGACCGTAGGATGGCGGGCCGACGGCGGTCAGCCACGATCGAAGGCGGGCCCGGAGCCCGCCTTTTTGCTTTCAGGAACCCATGGCAGCAACGACTCCCGATAATCCGCCTACCCGCATCGAATCCGAGGTGCGGCGCATCCGTGGGCTGTTGCAACGCAGCCAGTACGAGCCAGCCCTGGCCGCTGCGCTGGCGCTGCGTCCGGAGGTTCCCGAGAATCGCGACGTTCTGTACATGATCGCGGTGGCGCAGCGGTATCTCGAGCGGATCCCGGACGCGCTCGCCACGCTGGCCGAACTCGAACGGCACCATCCGGACTACCCACGGACGTTCCAGGAGCGGGGGCACTGCTACGTCGCGCTGCGCGCGCCGGCACCGGCGCTGCAGGCCTTTCTGCGCGCGGTCACGCTGAACCCGTCGTTGCCCGCGAGCTGGCGGGCGTTGCAGGCGCTTTACAAGATGTCGGGACAGACCGCCTACGCGGACGATGCGGCGGCCCACCTCGCCAACCTCCAGGCATTGCCGCCGGAGATCGTGACCGCGTTCAGCATGTTCGCCGACGGCGAGCTGCACGACGCGGAGAGTGTCGTGCGGCAGTACCTGCTCACGCACGGCGATCACGTCGAGGGCATGCGCCTGCTGGCGCAGATCGGCATGCGCATGGACGTGTTGGACGATGCCGAGTTCCTGCTCGACAACGTGCTGCGCCTCGCGCCCGGCTATCACGCCGCGCGCTATGAATACACGCTCGTGCTGCTGCAGCGGCACAAGCACGTGCAGGCCCGGGAGCAGCTCGGCCGGCTGCTCGAACTCGAGCCGGACAACCGCGCCTACCGGACCACGCAGGCGACGATCAATGCCGGTCTCGGCGACTATGCGCGGGCCATTCCGCAGTATCTGGGCGTACTCGCGGAGGCGCCGCGGGATCCTGACCTGCATCTGTCGATCGCGCACGCCCGCAAGACTGTGGGGAGGACCGCCGAGGCGATCGAATCCTACCGCGCGGCCGTGGCCATCAATCCGACTTTCGGCGAGGCCTACTGGAGCCTCGCCAATCTCAAGACGTATCATTTCACCGATGACGAGATCAGCCGCATGCGCAGCGCGCAAGCCGACCCCGGCACCGGCCTCAAGGATCGGTATCATCTGTGTTTCGCGCTGGGCAAGGCGCTCGAGGACCGCGGCGAGTACGCCGAGTCGTACGCGTTCTACGAGCGCGGTAATTCCCTGAAGAGGCCGGAATGCCGTTATCGTCCCGAGATCACGGACCGCAACACCCGACTGCAGAAGGCGGTCTGCACGCGCGAATTCTTCGAGGCACGCCGCGGCTGCGGCGCGCATGCTGGCGGGGACGGGGTTCCCTACGGGGTTCCCTACGGGGTTCCCATATTCATCGTCGGGCTGCCCCGCTCCGGCTCCACGCTGCTCGAGCAGATTCTCGCCTCCCACTCGCAGGTCGAGGGCACCATGGAGCTGGCGGACATCCCCCGCCTGGTGCAGGAACTGCAGGGACGCGAGAGCACGGTGGCCGCGCCCCTCTATCCCGAGGTGCTGACCCGGCTGACCGGCGAGGACTTCAGAACGCTGGGCGAGAAGTACCTCACCGACACCCGGGTCTACCGAACGGGCAAGCCCTATTTCATCGACAAGATGCCGAACAACCTGCGCCACCTGGGTCTTATCCATCTGATGCTGCCGGACGCGAAGATCATCGACGCGCGCCGCGAGCCCATGGCCTGTTGCTTCAGCAATTTCAAACAGTTGTTCGCCTCCGGACAGCAGTTCACCTACAGCATCGAGGACATCGCCCGCTATTACCGCCGGTACGAGGAGCTGATGGCGCATTGGGATGACGTGCTGCCGGGCCGCGTCCTGCGGGTGCAGCACGAGGACATCGTCGCGGATCTGGAGACGCACGTCCGCCGGATGCTCGACTTCTGCGGGCTCGAATTCGAGCGCGGTTGCATCGAATTTCACACGACGCAGCGCACCGTGCACACGGCGAGTTCGGAACAGGTGCGCCGGCCGATCAATCGCGACGGACTCGACCAGTGGCGTCACTACGAACCGTGGCTCGGACCCTTGAAAGAGGCGTTGGGCCTGCGGCAGGCACCGGACCATGCGGCCCAGCCGCGATACGCGACGGCACCTTGAGGGAGGGTTCGGGCACTGTCGGATCAGTGTGACGGAAGACGATGCGATGTCAGGGGCATTTACCAACGAAAGGGATCCAGCGTGAATTCAAAATTATCTTATGCGATAGCCGTCATCCTTGGGACGACGTCGGCGGGCGCCGCGATCGCGGCCACCGCCGCGGACGCCGACAACGGCAGCGACGCGATCCAGGAGATCACCGTCACGGCGCAGCGCCGCAACGAAAGCATGCAGGACGTGCCGATTTCGATGCAGGCCTTCACCTCGCAGGCGCTCGAACAGCTCAACATTCTCACCTTCGACGATTACATCAAGTATCTGCCCAACGTCACCACGGCCAATAACGGACCGGGGCAGAACGAGGTGTTCATGCGCGGCCTGAGCGCCGGCTCGCAGGCGAGCCAGGGCAGCGCGTCGACCGGTCTGTTTCCGAACGTCGCCATCTATCTGGACAACCAGTCGGTGCAGATGCCAAACCGCAATCTCGACATCTACGCCGTCGATTTGAACCGCATCGAGGTTCTCGAGGGCCCGCAGGGCACGCTGTTCGGCTCCGGCGCCGAGTCCGGCGTCATCCGCTACATCACCAACCAACCGAAGATCGACGTCACCGAGGGCAGCGTCAAGGCGGGTTACGGCACCACCGCCCATGGCGACAACAACTCCGATGTCACCGCCATCATCAACCTCCCGCTGGTGCCGGAGCACGTCGCGGTGCGCGCAGTCATCTACGACGATCAGCGCGGCGGCTACATCGACAATGTGCCGGGAACCTTCACCCGGTCGAATACGGACATCGGCATACCCTACGGCGGCTATGCCGCCGTCGACGGCGCGTGCCCGAACGGCAAGCCGCCCGGACAGGCCGGCTATTGCGTGCCGCCCGGCAGCCCCTCCATCAACAACAACAATGTGGTCGGCAACGCCATCAATCCGGTCACCTACAAGGGATTGCGCGGCGAACTCCTGTACAAGATCAACGACGACTGGGACGTGCTGTTGACGCAGCTCTACCAGAGCACCAACTCCCAGGGCGTCTTCTACCAGCAGCCGAACGCCTCCGACGGCGCCGCGCTCGCGCCGCTCGAGGTCACCCTGTTCAATCCGACCTACGACAAGGACAAGGCGGAGCAGACCTCGCTGACCATCGACGGCAAGGTGGGCTGGCTCAAAGGCGTGTATACGGGCGGCTACCTGGTGCGTACCGTCGAGCAGCAGGGCGATTACACCAATTACTCGCGCGGCGTGTACGCCGACTATTACCAGTGCATCGGCAAGTACGACTCGACGCCCCGGTGTTTCTCGCCGAGCGCCTCCTGGCATTCGAACGAGCAGAACCATCACATGCAGCACGAGTTTCGTCTGAGCACGCCCGACGAGTGGCGCATTCGCGGCATCGTCGGCGCGTTTTACGAGGACAACAAGCTCTATGACCAGACTTCGTGGATGTACAAGACCGTGCCCGCCTGCACCGCCGACCTGACTGTCGGCTGTTTCGCCAACGTGGGAACGTTCCCTGGAACTTCCGTCGTCAATCCCGGCGAGCAGCCGCCCACCACCTCGTTCTATCAGGACTCGGTGCGGGACACCAAGCAGACGGCCTTCTTCGCCTCGATGGATCTGGACCTGATTCCGAAGACGCTGGTGCTCACGCTGGGGACCCGTCACTTTCTCTTCGAGAATTCCTATGCGGGCAGCGTCATCTCGAGTTTCGGCTGCTACGAGGGAGGCACGCCGGCGGGCGGCTGCCATTCGACGGCCTACTCCTACAATCTCGACGCACAGAACCTGCGCAACTCGGAGAGCGGTTTCAAGAGCCGCGCGAACCTCTCCTGGCACATCACGCCCGAGGTGATGTTGTATTACACCTGGTCGCAGGGATTTCGTCCCGGCGGTTTCAATCAGAACGGCGGTACGGCGCACATCCCCGGCCCCGATGGCAATTCCCAATATCTTCTGCCGAAGTCGTACGATCCCGACCAGCTCACGAACAATGAGATCGGCTGGAAGACCGAATTCTGGGATCACCGGATCCAGTGGAACGGCGCGCTGTACCGCGAGAACTGGAACAACGTGCAGATTTCGTTCTTCGATCCAGGCCTGGTGGGCAACCTGTTCTACAACACCAACGGACAGAATTTCATAGTCAAGGGAATCGAGACCTCGGTGATCGCGCGCGTGATCGACGGACTGACCCTGCAGGGGGCGGGTTCGTGGAATCAGAGCCGCCAGACCAATTCACCGGCGCTGATCGACAACAATCCGGCATCCGTGAACTTCGGCAAGCCCATCACCGAAAGCTGCAGCGCCACCCCCTGTGTGCCGGTCACCGATCCATTCGGCCCGGTGGGCTCGCCCACGGCCAACTCGCCGCCCCTGCAGTTCAGCTTCCGCGCGCGCTACGAATGGTCGTTCAACGACTACCACTCGTTCGTTCAGGCGGGCGCGGCGCACACGGCACACTCGTTCACGCAGGCGGGTTCCAATCCCTCGTTCGCCGGGGCCGGAACCATTTCGACCTCGCGGCTGCGCTTCGCCGATCCGGCGTACACCACCGTGACGGCGCAGGCGGGCATCGCGAAGGATGCGTGGAACGTCATGGTAAGCGGCGAGAACCTGAGCAATTCCAACGCCGCCACGTTCACCAGCACCGATCAGTTCATCGTGGAACAGACGCCGCTGCGCCCGCGCACGCTCGGCGTCTCCTTCGGGTACAAGTTTTGAGCCGCGGCGCGCTGCGCGGCGCGCTGCTCGGGTGCATCACGGGCTGCTGGGCGGCCCCCGGCGGGGCGGCGGCGGACCCGCCGCCGCCCTACCATGCGATTTCACCGACGCTCGCCGACCGGACGATCCTGCTCACCGGCCGCGACCTGACGGCCGACCAGGTGGTCCAGGTGGCGCGCTACGGGGCCAGGGTGGCGCTCTCGCCGGAGGCCCGTCAGCGTTCGGCCGATTCCTACGGTCTGCTGCTCGAGGCGGCCGCCGAGGGCATCCCTGTGTACTGGTTCAATCGTGCCGCCGGTTCGGGGCGGGAGCGCTCGATCTTCAGCGGTGACCCGCTGTCGCCGGAGAACAAGACATTGCTCGAGGCCCGCCAGCTCGCCATCTTCCGGCGCGGCGCACTGGCCGGCCTCGGACCGGAGATCGGCGAGGAGGAGACCGTCCGGGCGATGCTGGTGGTGCGGGCCAACACCATGAGTTTCGAGGCGGCGAGTCCTGCGCTCACGCAGCGCCTGCTCGACCTGCTGAACGATCGAATCACGCCGGTGGTGCAGTCGCGCAGCACCGTGGGCGAAGGCGACTTAGGCCCCTTCACCAACGTCGGTGCGACCATGGTGGGCGCGGGCACGGCCTACTATCAGGGCGTCCGCATGCCGGCCCGGGACGCGCTGCAGCAGGCCGGACTCGCCCCGCTGGCACCCTTCGCCGCGGACGACAGCGAACTGGAGAGCAGCAACGCGTACGCTGCCGGACAGGCGGCGCTGCTGCTGCACGACGCCCGTGAGGCGCTGTCCTGGGCCGACATCGTCTACGCCATCGATTTGAACGGCATGAACAGCAGCGTCTCGCCGCTGGCCCAGGTCGTGCAGGCGAACCGGCCCTTCAAGTGGCTCAACTGGGATGCGGCCCGGGTGCTCGAGATGCTGCGCGGCAGCTATCTGTTCGAACTCGACGACCGGCGCATCATCCAGGATCCGGAGAGTCTGCGCGCCTCGTCGATCCGCCAGGGGTCGGCCTGGGCGGCGTGGGCTCAACTGCGCGACGACCTGCTGGTGCAGATGAATTCCTCGGACCATAACCCGGCGATCCGCGTCGGGGCCTCTCCCGCAGATTCCTGGGAGCTGGCGACGCCGCAGCTGGCCCAGTTCTACGTCAAGGGCGGCCCGCACAGTCACGGACAGCACGGCTTCATCCTCTCGAATGCGAACTGGGATCCGTATCCGCTGGCGAACGACCTCGAGGCCTTCACCATCGCGCTCGCAAACCTCGACGCGGCGGTCACCCAGCGCATGTTGCGCTTCACCAATACGTTCTTCACCGTGATCGCGCCCCCCGATGCCGCGCCGGGGGAGCCGGGGCGCTTCGGCGTCACCCAGGGCAGCGAGGTCATCGCGGGAGCGCTGATGCAGGAAATCCAAGGCCTCATCAATCCGGTGCCGCCCGAAGGCAATGCGTTGGTCAGGAATGTCGAGGACCTGCAGGCCCAGACCCGCCTGAAGGTGACTCGCGCGCGACAGGCGGTGGCCGATACGGTCGATCTGTTGGCGGAGGACCTGTTGAGCGGCACGAGCTGGCTCGATCTGCGCATCGAGCAAGCGCCCGCCCGCGGCTTCGGCGTGGTGCCGACGGCGGTGTGGACGGCGTTCCGGCGGGCGCTGCCGCGCAAGGATGACGGTGCAACGGCGCGCGACCGGCCGATCCACGAGGTGGCGGCGAACTTCATCCGCGAGCATCCCGCCGCCGGTTTCGTCGCCAACGATGAGCGCGAGCCCGACGGCAACGCCCGCCGTCACCTCAATTGACGCGGCCGCCGCCCCGGGGCATCGTGTCCCGATGATCGCCAACACCCGCATGTACGACGTCAGTGCAGACGTCGGCGTACTGTGGCGACGGCTGCTGTCATCGCTCATCGCCAGCGCCGGTGTGCGCGTCGAGTGGCTCGAGCATGCCGCGCCCGCGCCCCTGGGGGCCCTGTGGGATCGGCCCGACATGGCGGCTGTGTTCATGTGCGGCCTGCCGTTCTCGCGGGCCCAACCGCAACCCTGGCTGCTGGCCGCACCCGTTCCGGCGCCGCCGGCCTATGGCGGCGAGCCGTGCTACTGGAGCGAATTCGTGGTTCGTCGCGACAGTCCCTTCGGCGCGGTCGCCGACACGTTCGGCCGGCGCATCGCGTTCACCGTGCCGGACTCGCAATCAGGCTGCATCGCGGCGCTCGCGCATCTGCAGCTCCTCAATGCACGGCGCGACGGTCGCAGCGCCTTGTTTGCCGAGGTCGTGGCACCGACCATCACTCCTTTGGGCGCGCTCGAAGCGGTCGTCCGGGACATTGCCGACATCGCCCCGATCGACTCGTATGCCTTCAGCCTGCTCGGCATGCACCGCCCTGACCTGATCGCCCGGGTGCGGGTGGTCGGGAGCACGACGCCAACGCCGATTCCGCCGCTGGTCGCCTCGCGATCCGGGGCCGACGGGAGCGTTTGCGCCGCGTTGTCGTCGGCGCTGATCGCGGCCCACACCGACGACGCCCTGAAGCCCGTGCTGGAGGGGCTGTTGCTGCAGCGCTTCGTGCAACCGGATCCGGCCGGCTACGATCTCCTCAAGCAGCGTTTCGTCGCGACCACCGCGTACTGGCGCATGCACCCCCTAGCCGCGGCGACTCACGCCGCGTTCTCGTGGTGACACCCACCGCGATCGTTTAAAATGCCGCATGGCTTCGCTCAAGCACGCCTTCCGACGCGTCGACGGCCCCACCTGGGTGGTGGCGCTGGTGCTGTATGCCGCATGGTTCCTGCTGATCTGGTTCAACGCGGTTCTTCCCTGGTGGATCATCACGCCGGTGGGGGCCTACCTGCTGGCCTGGCACTTTTCCCTGCAGCACGAGGCCATTCACGCGTTTCGCGGCGTGCCGGCATGGCTCCGCTTCGCGGTGGTGTTCCCGCCGCTCGGACTCTGGTTCCCCTTTCCACTGTACCGTAAGAGCCACACCACCCATCATCGGGACGTGCATCTGACCGTGCCCGGAGTCGATACCGAGTCCTACTATGTCAAACAGGCGGACTGGGAGCGGACCGGGCCGCTGAAGCGCGCGCTGCTCACCTTCAATCAGACCATGGCCGGCCGCCTGCTGATCGGACCGGCGCTGCGGCTATGGCTTCTCGCCACCCGAGAGACCCGCCGCGTGGCCGGCGGCGATCTGTCCCATCTGCCGCACTGGGGCATCCATGCGGTTGCGGTGGCGCTGCTGTTCTGGTTCATCTCCGGCGTCTGCAAGCTTCCCTGGTGGGAATACTGCCTGTGGGTCGCCTACCCGGGTTTGAGCCTCAGCCTGTTGCGTGCGTTCACCGAACACCGCGCCGCCGAGGACTCACAGGAACGCACCGCCTCGGTGGAATCGAATGTGCTGTTCAGCGTGCTTTACCTGTACAACAACCTGCATGTCGCGCATCACCTGAAGCCCGCCATGGCGTGGTACGAGATTCCCGCCTATTATCGTGCCAACCGGGCGCAGCTGCTCGACAGCAACGCGCACTTCGTCTACCGCGGCTACGGCCAGCTCGCGCGGCAGTTCCTCTTCGTTCCGGTCTTCAGTCCCGTACACCCGCTGTTGTGATGCGGCGTCCACCAAGGTTCCCATGACATTCTCCGCGACCCGCCTGACTCCCACCATCGGCGCCGTGGTCGACGGCATCCGTCTCGGCGACAGGCTGAGCGACGCCGAACAGGCTGCGATCGACCGGGCGCTGGTCGAGCATCAGGTGCTGTTCTTCCGCGATCAGTCGCTGACGCCCGCCCAGCATCGCGATTTCGCGGCGCGTTTCGGCAAGCTGCACATCCATCCCATTTATCCGAGCCACGCGGAGGCACCTGAGGTGATCGTGCTCGACAGCGACCTCGTGGATCTGCAGGACAACGCCATCTGGCACACCGATGTGACCTTCACGCAGACGCCGCCCATGGGCAGCGTTCTCATTGCCCGCGTGCTGCCGCAGACCGGCGGCGATACGCTGTGGTCGAGCAACATCGCGGCCTACGATGCGCTCTCGCTGCCCATGCAGAGCTTTCTGCTGGGATTGACGGCGACCCACAACATTCTGCAGTCGTTTCCGGCGGAGCGCTTCGGGCAGTCGGCGGAGGGCCAGGCACGGCTGGCGCGCGCCAAACGAGACAACCCGCCGGTGTCGCATCCGGTGATCCGCACCCATCCGGTCTCCGGCAGGAAGGCATTGTTCGTGCAGGAGGGATTCACCACCCATATCAACGAGCTGACGACTCCCGAGAGCCGTGCGCTCCTGACGTTTCTCAATGCCCATTCGATCAGGCCGGAATTCACCGTCCGCTGGCATTGGCGCGTCGGCGACGTCGCGTTCTGGGACAACCGGGTCACCCAGCACTACGCGACGGACGATTATCGGCCGGCGCGGCGCGTAATGAACCGGGCGACCATCATCGGCGATCGACCGGTCTGACGGCCCGCGGCGTCCGGTGCGCCTACAGGTCGGCGACGGTCTCGCGAATACACTCCAGCAGATGCTGTTCGTACACGCGCTCGACCAGCAGCAGCACCTGCGCCGCTTCGACGCAGGCGGTCAGGACCGTCAATTCGGCCATCCGTCCGACCCGCGATGCGCCGCTGTCGGGAATGAGGGCCGGAGAGCCCGCGCGCAACAGCACGTCCGCGACGCGCACGCCGCACAAGGTCCAGGGGCGGATGCCACCCGTTTGATCGACGACGCAGAGATCCTCCCGCGCCTGCGCGAAGGCATCGACGGCGGCGAGCCGGACAGTGCCGGTCAGGAGCAGGGTCTCGGTCGGACTGCGCCAGCACAGCACGGTGCCCGGCGAACCACCGGTCTCCTGCACCGCGCCGCCGACCCCGCGGCGGACGGCCTGCAAGGCTCCCGGCAATGCGCCGCCGAGAACCGTGGACAGTCCGTCGACGAATTCGCCGGCCGCCGTGAAATAGCGCAGCGAGGCAGTGCACTGCCACGGCCCGCGGCGCATCTCGAAACCGTCCGTCCGCACTTCGCAGTCAGCCATCGAGCCGCGCTCCCGCCGGGTCGATGAACGGCGCCTTGACCACCACCGCCTCGATCGTCGTCCCAAGATGATGCACCCGGATCCGGTCGCCCAGCCGCCGGCTGCCGCGCGCGAGCATGCCGAGTGCCACGGGCGATCCCAGCGTCGGGCTGTGATAGCTCGACGTGACGTGGCCTTCGGTCAGGGTCGGCGGTTGAGCAGCGGCGATCTGCGCTCCCACCGGCAACAGCGTGCGCCCGTCGACCGGCGCGAGTGCGACCAGTTGCCGGCGCTCCGGATCCAGCGCCGCCGGCTGCAGCAAGGAGCGGCGGCCCACGAAATTGGCGGACTTGCGGTCGACCGCCCGGGCTAATCCAACATCGCCCGGCAGTGTCGTGCCGTCCGTGTCGGTGCCGATGTGGATGAAGCCCTTCTCGGTGCGCAGGATCTCGAGCGCCTCGATGCCGTACGGCACGGCCTCGAACTCCGCCGCCCGTGTCCACAGCCGCGTCAGCAGCGTCTCCGCCGCGTCCGCCGGCAGGTTCACCTCGTAGCCGAGTTCACCGCTGAAGCTGGCGCGCAGCACACGCAGCGGCACGCCCTGCCACGCCGCGCTGCGCAGCGTCATGTGCCGCATGACGGGCGGCGCCAGCGACGCCTCGAAGCCGCACGCGGCGAGCAGCTCCCAGGCCCGCGGTCCCGCCACGGTGACGTTGGCCCAGCGTGAGGTCACGGAGGTCACCGTCACCCGCATGTGCGGGTATTCGCACTGCAGCCATTCCTCGAACGCCGCCGCGGTCCGCTCGACGCCGGCGCTCGTGGTGTTGACCCAGTAGTGCTGCGCACCGAGACGCGCCACGATGCCATCGTCCATGACGATGCCGTTCTCGCTCAGCAGCACGCCATACCGCGCCTGGCCCGGTCCCAAGGTCGACATCGTGCCCACGTACATCAGATCGAGGAACGCGGCGGCATCGGGGCCGAAGACCTCGAGCTTGCCGAGCGGCGAGCCGTCCAGTATTCCGACGCTGCGGCGCACCGCCGCCGCCTCACGCTGCGCGGCCGCGGCCAGGGTTTCGCCCGCCCGCGGATAGGCGGCGGGCCTGACCCAGTTGCCGAATTGCTCGAACGCGGCACCCTGCCCGCGATGCCAGGCCTCGGCCGGCAGCCGCTTCAGCGGACGATACAGGGAGCCCACGCGGCGCCCGACCAGCAGGCCGAGCGTCACCGGCGCGAACGGCGGCCGGAACTTCGTCGTGCCCACCGCGCCGGGTTCGCGGCCGGTGAATTCCCCCATCAGCACCAGCGCGTTGACGTTGCTGGTCTTGCCCTGGTCGGTGCCCATGCCGGTGGTGGTATAGCGTTTCAGGTGTTCCACCGAGCGGTAGTTCTCGCGCGCCGCCAGACCCACGTCGCCGATGGCCACATCGTTCTGCAGATCGACGAAGTGCTTGCCCGCGATCCCAGGCACATGGGTGGCGGCCAGCGCGACGCCCGCGCCGCACGGAACGGCCGCGGGCGGCGTCAGCCCCTGAGCAACCGCGCGACCCACCGCCGTCGCATGCGCGGTTGCGGCCGCACGGTCGAAGATGCCGGCACAGGCACCGACACTGTATAAACCGGGCGCCGGACCATCGGGCACGAACATGGCGCAGTGCTCCAGCCAGCGCAGCCGGCCACCGGCCTGCGAGTGCAGATGCACGGTGGGCGCATGGCCGCCGGCGCTCAGGATCACGTCGCACTCCAAGATTTCCCGCCGCCGGCCGCCCTCCACCGACAGCACGCTGCAATCGCTCACGGCACGCGAGCCGCGCACCCGGCAGATCGCCGAGCCCGCGAACAGCCGAAGTTCGCCCCGGCCTGCGGCGCCAGCTGCGCCGCTCGCGCCCTGCCCGATGTCGGCCGCGGCGCGCCGGTCGACGAGTGCGACGACGTTCACGCCCGCCGCGCGCAGCGAACCGGCAACTTGGTAGCCCGAATCGCTGTTGCAGGCGATCACGACTCGCTCGCCGCAGGCCACGCCGAAGGCGTGGGCGTACTTGTCGGCGGCACCGGCCAGCATGACGCCCGGACGATCGTTGTCGGGAAACAGCAGGGGTCGTTCGAAGGCACCGGCCGCCGCAATGATGTGCCGCGCACGGATTTTCCACAGACGCTCACGCAGCACCCCACCGCCGACCCCGGCTGGCGCGGCCGCCGTGGCCGCGGACACCCCCGCCGACGAGTGCTGCCGGACGGTCTCCCGGGCGCATACCAGCCCATGATCATAGACGCCGAACGCCAGGGTGCGCGTCAGCACCCGCACGCCGGCCGCGACGGCCGCCGCCGCGAGTTCGGCGACTTCGGGATCGCCCCGCCAGCCCAGCGCCCCGCCCGGCGCGCCGCTGCTCGAGAGCAGCAGCGTCGTCGCCCCGCTGCGTGCCGCCGCGACCGCGGCACTCAGACCGCTGATGCCGCCGCCGATCACCAGCACATCGGCGGTCGCCGCAATCTCGTCATAGCGATCGGGATCCGCCGCGCCCGACGCTCGTCCCAGCCCCGCCATGCGGCGGATGGCGGGCTCGAACAGGTGCCAGTTCGGCCATTTGAAGGTCTTGTAATAGAAGCCGGCGGGCAGCAGCGCCGCGAGCCGGTCGTTGACGGCACCGAGGTCGAAGTCCACGCTCGGCCAGCAGTTGATGCTGGCCGCGCGCAGTCCCTCGGCAAGCTCGACCAGCGTGGCCCGTTGGTTCGGGGAGCGGCGCGCGCCCTCGCCCACGTCGACCAGTCCGGAGGGTTCCTCGACCCCGCAGGAGAAGATGCCGCGCGCGCGGTGCAGCTTGAAGCTGCGACCCACCACCCGTACGCCGTTCGCCAGCAGCGCGGAGGCCAGCGTATCGCCCGTGAATCCTTTGAGGGACCTGCCGTTGAACTCGAACGTCAGGGTGCGGGTCCGGTCGATCAGTGAGCCGCGCGGCGCGGCCAGCCGCGATGCCGTCATGTGGGCGCCGGCTCGGTCATGGAGTACACCGCGGAAATCTCATGAGTCACGGTGTCGCGCGCGACGTTGAACCATTGGCCGCAGCCGTGCACGTGGCGCCAGCGCTCGAAGTGCAGACCCTTGGGGTTTTCCCGGAAGAAAAGGTAGGCACCCCAGATTGCGTCCTCCTCGCCGGGAGCCGGCCGACGGATATGCGAGGTGCCGCCGCAGACGAACTCACTCTCGTCGCGCGGGCCACAGCAGATACAGGGAATTTGCATCATGGGGATTGCGCCAGGCCGGGCTAGTGCGCGATGCCCGACGCGGCCGCTTCGTCGATCAGACGGCCGGTGAGGAAGCGCCCGAGTTGGAAGGGTTCTGCCAGTTCATGATTGCGGCCCGTGGCCAGCGCATGCGCCAGGGTCCAGCCGCCCACCGGAATCGCCTTGAAGCCGCCGGTTCCCCAGCCGCAGTTGATGAACAGACCGGGCACCGGCGTCGGACCGATGATCGGACTGGAGTCATGCACCACGTCGACGACGCCGGCCCATTGCCGCAGCAGTTGCAGCCGGCTGAAGGAGGGAAACAGCGCCAGCGTGGCGGCGAGGATGGCCTGTTTCACGGCGAAGCTGCCGCGCTGTGCGTAGCTGGGATACAGGTCGAGCATGGCGCCCAGCACCATCTCGCCCTTGTCGGACTGACTGACGTAGGCGCCGGTTCCGGGCGACAGCACCACGGTGTCGAGCAGGGGCTTGATGGGTTCGGTGACCATCGCCTGCAGCGCATAGCTGGTCACCGGAAGCCTGACGCCGGCCAGGCCGGCGAGTACCGAACTGTGCCCGGCGGCCGCGATGCCGACACGGTCCGCGCGCAGGTCACCGCGGCTGGTGTGGACACCGACCACGCGTCCGCCCTCCTCGGTGAACCCACGCACCTCGCAATTTTGAATGATGTCGACACCCAGCGCCGACGCGGCACGCGCATAGCCCCAGGCCACCGCATCGTGGCGCGCGGTGCCGGCGCGCCGCTGCGCGAATCCACCGAGGATGGGAAACCGCGCGGTCGACGACAGATCGAGCGCCGGCGCCATGTCGGCGACCTGGTCGCGGCTGAGTATCTCCGCAGCGATGCCGTTCAGGCGCATGGCATTGGCCCAGCGCGACATCGAGTCGAGGTCGTGACGGCTGTGCGCCAGCATCACCAGGCCGCGCTGGCTCAACATGATGTTGAAGTTCAGCGCCTGCGACAGGCCCTCGTACAACTGCAGCGAGAAATCGTAGAGCCGCGCGCTTTCCGGAAACAGGTAATTGGAACGCACGATGGTGGTGTTGCGCCCGGTGTTGCCGCCGCCGATCCAGCCGCGCTCCAACACCGCGACGTTGGTGATGTGGTGATTTTTGGCCAGATAATAGGCGGTCGCCAGGCCGTGGCCACCGCCGCCGACCACGATGACGTCGTAACGCGGCCGGGGCGTCGCATCCGTCCAGGCCGGCGCCCAGTTGCCGTGCCCCGACAGGGCGCCGCGCAGCAGCGACCAGGCCGAATACTTCGTGATGGCCAACCGCTGCTACTTCGAGCCTTCGGTCAGGCGCTCCTCGAGGTGGGTGCAGTACCAGTCCACGAATTGCGTCACGCCGTCCTCGTGCACGGGCGAATACGGCGCGGGTTCGTACGCGGGGGAGTTCACGCCGATCTGGTTCTCCTGACAGACGCGGCGATCCTCGTCGTTGGTCGCCATCCACACCTCCGTCAGTCGCTTCAGGTCGTAATCCACGCCCTCGACGGCATCCTTGTGCACCAGCCATTTCGTGGTCAGCTGGGTGGTGGTGGGCGACAGAGGCAGCAGACGGAAGGTGGTCGCGTGATCGGCCATCACGTGATTCCAGGTGGTCGGAAAGTGGAACAGCAGCAGCGTGCCGATGTCCGGTTCGGTGACCGTGTCGGTCAGCGGACGACTCACCGCGGCCTTGCCGTCCATGGTGTAGCAGGTGGTGCCTTCGATCAACGGATAGCGGGTGGTGCGGTACTGACCGTCAGCGGAGATCTTGAACTGGCTGGGCAGACCGATCGATTCCCAGTGCGCCCACCTCTCGCGGATGCGCGGATTGCTGAAGCCGCCGTCGACGCCGGTGATGGTGGGGTCCTCCGGAAACGAGCGGATCAGTTCCGGGTGGTTTGCCGCACAGTGATAACACTCGCGGTTGTTCTCCCAGACGAGCTTCCAGTTGGCGTTCTCGATGATGGTGTATTCGAAGGCCACCTTGGTCTCGTGCAGCTTGTGCGGCAGGAAGTAAGGCTCGAGCTGGCGGCGCACCGGTTCGAAATCAGGGGCCGTCTTCGCAACGCACACCCAGATGTAGCCGCCCACGCTGGCGCAGTGCACCGGTTTCAAACCGTACAACGACTTGTCGAATCGATCGCCCATGTCACGCGCCGCGAGCAACCGACCGTCGAGGCTGTACGTCCACTGATGATACGGACAGACCAGGCGGGCCGCGGTGCCGTGCGCTTCGGAACAGATGCGCGAACCGCGATGCCGGCACGAATTGTGAAACGCCCGCAGGCCGCCGTCGCGGTCGCGGACGACGATGACGGGATACTCGCCGATCTGCACGGTCAGGTAGTTGCCCGGGTTCAGCACCTCGCAGTCATGGCCGACGAACAGCCAGTCCCGGTACCAGATCATCTCGAGATCGATCTGATAGTCTTCCGCACTGGTGTAGAAATCCCGCTCCAGGGCGGTTGCGCGATTGCGGCTGCGCAGCCGGCCGAGCATCTCATCGCGGGCGGTTATCACGGGGCGGGCGTTCATGGCGTTTTCCTGGTTTTCACCTAGATTTCACAGTTTTCACGATACCAACAATGCCGCCGCGGCCGTTGCTCCGAAGCGACCAGTTCGACACTATAAACGACAGTGGGGCGGGCCGGACGGGTGTTGCCGGACCCTTCGCACGCGCACGGCACTGCCGACACTGGCAGCCCTGGGCTCGGCCGTCGCACTGCTCCTGGCATCGCCCTGCCGCGCCCATGTCGATCCCCGGCCGGCGCTTCGGCCCACCGCGGCCCAAACCGTGTCGGTCAAGCGGATCGGCTCGCTCGACCTGCAGGCCTGCGGCACGCGGGGCGCCTTCTGCGGACGGTTCGAGCGCCCGCTCGATCCGGCGGAGGTGCTGCCGGACCGCATCTCGATCTACTTCGAATACTATCCGCACACCGGCGCCGGTCCGGCGAAGGGGACGCTGGTGGCAACGGAGGGCGGGCCGGGCTACCCCGCCACCGGCTCGCGGGACGATTACCTGGCCTTGTTCGCGCCGCTGCGGCTGGATCGCGACGTCGTCCTCATGGACAACCGCGGCACCGGTGCGTCGGGCGCCGTCGATTGCCGCTCGCTGCAAACCGCGGAGCAATGGACCGTCGAGGCAGTCGCGGCATGCGGCGAGTCGCTCGGCGAGCGCGCCCCGCTGTACAGCACCGCGTATGCCGCCGATGACCTGGCCGCGATCCTGGAGGCGCTCGGCGTGCGCAAGATCGATCTGTACGGCGATTCCTACGGCACCTACTTCGAACAGGTGTTCGCTATCCGTCATCCGGCCGCGCTGCGCTCCATTGTCCTCGACGGCGCCTATCCGCTCCGCGGGGACGATTACGCCTGGTATCCGAGCTACGCACCGGCGATGCGGGCCAAGTTCAATCTCGCCTGCGCGCGCTTCCCGGCGTGTGCGGCGCTGTCGGGCACCTCGATCGAGCACATACTGCCGGCCTTGGAGCAGCTGCGGGCGCACCCGTTTGCGGCCCGGGCGTCCGACAGCGACGGCCGCGAGCGGCGCATCGAGGCGGACGCCGCACAGCTCGCCATCGAGATGTACGGCAGCGCACCGGCCTCGACCAGCGTGCGCGAGACCGATGCGGCGGCACGTGCCTTCACGGCCGGCGACAGCGCACCGCTGCTGCGGCTGATGGCCGAGACCGCGTCCGCGGTGGATTCGCGCGATCCCACCGCCGACGCGACGCGCTGGAGCGCCGGTTTGGCGGCCGCCGTCATGTGCCAGGATCCGCCGCAGATCTTCGACATGCGGCTGCCGCCGCCGGAGCGTGCCGCCGAACGCGATCGTCTGCTGGCGGAGCGGCGTCGCAGCGCGCCGGACACCTATGCACCCTTCACCATCGATGAGTACCGGGCCATGCCGCTCGACTACAGTTTCCTCGACCAGTGCGTCGCCTGGCCGGTTTCGCCGCCGGGCCGCCCCGCCGCGCAGATCGGCGTCGACGCTTCCTATCCGGACGTTCCGGCGTTGATCATGTCCGGCGAGTTCGACAACATCACGACGCCGGCGGACGGCGCCGCGGTGGCCGCCGCCTTCAGGCAGGGCGTCCAGGTGCTGATCGCCAACAGCTTTCACGTCAACGCCCTGCCCCGCGCCCGCGCGGCCTGTGGCGCACGGATCGCGCGGCGGTTTCTCCAGACTTTGCAACCCGGCGATACCGCCTGCGCCGCAGGCGTGCCGCCCGTCCGTCTGGTGCCACGCTTCGCGCGCGCAGCCGCGCAGGTCGATGCCGCCGTGGCGCTGCCGGGCAATCAGGCGGATGACTCGCGCTTGCGGATCGCCGCCGCCACCGTGCTTACGGTCGGCGACATCGTCGCGCGCATCCCCGCCAATGCCTCGGGCCGCGGCGTCGGGTTGCGCGGCGGGACGTTCGCACTGACGCGCGGAGCATCCGAAATGACGCTGACGCTCGACGGCGTGAAATGGGTGGACGATGTGGCGGTGAGCGGCAGCGTGACGCGCGGCGAACCCACCCACGACGCGGCGGCACCCGGCGCATCTCTCCGCGCGCGGCCGCGCCGCGCCGCGCGGCCTGCCGCGGAGCCGCCGCTGTGGGTGACGGCGAACGTGCAGGTCACGCAGCCGGACGGCACCTCGGGGCGGCTCTCGCCTGCGCTGGCGCGAGGAGATCCCCGACGCGCAGGCACGCATCGCCGGCACCATCGCCGGACGCCGGGTGACCGCCAGTGTCGCGGCGCCCTGAGGCGGGGCGCACTATCCATCTGGCGGCCGCGATGCGTATCATGGCGCGATGGAATTCAACACCTCGCACACTTACATCCTCACGGCCACCTGCACCAGCCGGATGGGCACCACCGCCGCCGTCACCGGCTTCCTCGCCGCGCATCGCCTGTACATCATGGAGATGCAGCAATTCGACGACGTGCTGACGAAGCGCTTCTTTGTGCGCGTCACGTTTTGCGGTGTCGCGGGCGAAACCACGGATCTCGAACGCCTGCGCGCCGATTTTCTCGGCATCGCGACCGCCGAGGAGATGCAATGGGCGATCCACGACGGCAGGCAGCGCATGCGGGTGCTCATCATGGTCTCGAAGCTCGATCACTGCCTCGAGGATCTCCTGTATCGCCATCGGACCGGGGAACTGGCGATGGACATCGCGGGCATCGTGTCGAATCACGAGGTCATGCGCGGCGTCGCCGAGCGTGCCGGAATTCCCTATGTCTGGCTGCCGGTGACGGCGGCCACCAAGGCGGCGCAGGAGGCGCGGCTTCTTGAACTGATCGACTCGACGCGGACCGATCTAATCGTGCTCGCGCGCTACATGCAGATCTTCTCGGATGACGTGTGCCGGCGGCTCAGCGGCCGCGCGGTCAACATTCATCATTCATTCCTGCCGGGATTCAAGGGGGCCAAGCCCTACCACCAGGCGCATACCCGCGGCGTGAAGCTGATCGGCGCCACGGCGCACTACGTCACCGGCGACCTGGACGAGGGTCCGATCATCGAGCAGATCGTCGAACGCGTGGATCACAGCCATACGCCGGAGATGCTGACGGCGGCGGGCCGCGACTCCGAGCGGCGCGCGCTGTCCACCGCGGTGCGGCTGCTGTTGGAACACCGTGTGTTCCTCGACGAGCACAAGACGGTGGTGTTCAAATAGCGTCCGCGACGACCGCGCTGATCTTGCGCTCCGCGCTGGGTGGATGGCCGAACTGGTTGCGATAACACTTCGAGAAGTGCGGCGGCGATTGAAAACCGCAGGCGGCGGTGATGTCCATGATGGGCATGGCGGTCTGCAGCAGCAGCTCCCGCGCCCGCTTCAGCCGCATTTCCAGATAATAGCGTTTCGGCACGCAGTTCAAATCGCGCTTGAACAGCCGTTCGATCTGCCGGCGCGACAGTCCCGTCGCCTTCGCTATCTTCTCGAGCGACAGCGGCTTTTCGATGTTCTCCTCCATCAGCTGCGCGACGCGGATCAAACCGCGATGCGAGACGCCGATCTGCGCCCGCAGCGGGATGTATTGGCGGTCGGTGTCCTTGCGCACCCGGTCGACCACGAACTGTTCCGACACGCGCTGGGAGATCCGCGGCCCGAGCCGGGTCTGGATCAGATTCAGCATCAAATCGAGCGGTGCCGTCCCACCCGAGCAGGTGAAGCGGTCGCGGTCGATGGTGAACAGCTGGTCGCTGATGCGCACCCGCGGAAACTCCTCGCGCAGCGCCGAGAGATTCTCCCAGTGGATGGTGGCCCGGCAGTTGTCGAGCAGACCGGCGCGCGCCAGCGCATAACCGCCCGTGCACAACGCGCCGAGCGGCACCCGCCGGTCCGCGAGCCGCCGCAGCGCGGCCAGCAGCGCCGGCGACACCGCCTCACGCACGTTGATGCCGCCGCAGACGAACAGGATGTCGACCGCCCCGAGCTGCTCGAGCGCCCCGGTGGGCGACAGGCTCAAACCGCTGCTGGCATCCGTCGAACTGCCGTCCATGCTGATGACCGACCATTGATAGATCTCCCGGCCGACCAGGCGATTCGCCATGCGCAACGGTTCGAGCGCATTGGCGACGGCGATCAACGAGTAATTCGGCAACGTGAGGAACGCATACTTGCACTTGCGCAGCACGGGCGATTCCAAGAGAAGTCTCCGAAATGAGGCGGTCATCGATCCGACCGTGCATTATGCCATTCGTCGGGGGAAAAATGCCTGTTTCCGACATATCCATGTCGTATTCCGAACAGGCTTGCCGCAGCGGCATGCCACGCTATCCGTCAGGCGGGGCCACGCCTGGCGCATTTCAGTCACGGATCGTCGCAATTAGCGCATTGTTTCCGTGCCCACTGGATACACTGCGTTGCGCATTTGCGCTGGGAGATCCAAGACCATGAAGACTCATGCCCGCGTCGTTGTCATCGGCGGCGGCGTGGTTGGCGTCAGTACGCTCTATCACCTCGCCCTGAAGGGTTGGTCGGACGTCGTGCTGCTGGAACGCGCCGAACTGACCGCCGGATCGACGTGGCATGCCGCCGGGCTCCTGCCCTTGTTCAACATGAGCTACACGGTCGGCCAGCTCCACAAGTACTCCGTCGACCTGTACAAGCGCCTGCCCGCGGAGACCGGACAGGACGTGAGCTTCCACGTCACAGGCAACCTGCGGCTGGCGACCAATCGCGACCGCATGGACGAATATCAAAAGTACTGCGGCACGGCGAACACCATCGGCGTGCCCTTCCAGGTCATCGGACCACGGGAGGTGCGCGAGCTGTGGCCGCTGGCCGAACTCGGCGACGGCCGCGACGCCACGAAGATCGTCGGCGCGCTCTATCATCCGGATGACGGCCACATCGCACCGGCGGATCTGACCATGGCGCTGCGCAAGGGCGCGCGTTCCCGCGGCGCCGAAATCCACGAGCAGACCGAGGTCACCGCGGTGAAGCGCACGCCCTCGGGCGAGTGGCATCTGACCACCAACAAGGGCGACATCGTCGCGGAGCACGTGGTGTGCGCGACCGGCAACTACGCGCGGCAGACCGGCCGGATGTTCGGCATCAACGTGCCGTCCATCCCGGTCGAGCACCAGTACATCGTGTACGACGAGTCGCCCGAACTGAAGGCTTACCGGCAGGGCGGCGGCCGCGAACTCGCCGTGCTGCGGGAGTCGGACGAATCGTATTACCTGCGCGAAGAGCGCATGGGCTGGATCCTCGGCCCCTATGAGGCCGGCGCACCGGCACGCTTTGCCGACGGCGTGCCGGAGTGGTTTGGCAAGAATCTGTTCGAGGGCGATCTGGAGCGCCTGCTGCCGCATATCGAAGCCGCGCAGCGGCGCGTGCCGTCGCTCGCGAACTGCGGCATCAAGGACATCGTCAACGGGCCCATCGCCTACACGCCGGATGGCACGCCCCTGGTCGGACCCGCCTGGGGCGTGCAGAACCTGTGGCTCAACGAAGGGCACAGTTTCGGCATCACCGCGGCCGGCGGT
>CBDCCS010000015.1:0-81790 GCA_965214935.1 Candidatus Velthaea sp.
GTTGAGCGTCCGCGTCTGAATCATCGCTACCGGATAGCGCCTCAAAAATGCACCATCGCTTCGATCTCGCACCGGTCGTCCGTTACCCCGGGATGCGTCAAATAGTTGAGCGATACGCGCAAACCACGTTCGACGGCTAGCGCGATGCTTACAAGCACGTCTTCGAGTCCGTAGCCCGTCGGGCGGTAATACGCCGCATACACAGCAGGCTGAAACGAATTGAGACTGATTCGCACGGCTTGCAACCCGGAATCGATGAGCCGCGCGAGCGCCCGCGGCAGCGATCCGTTGGTGTTAAGGTTGAGCGTACCGTTTGCGCAGTGCGTTCGGATCGCTTCAAGCGCCGCTGCAATCGTCGTTGACCGCAACAACGGTTCGCCTTCGCAACCTTGTCCAAACGAAACGATGCCGTCGTCGACCCGCTGCAAATGATGCACGGCAATGCGTGTGAGTTCGGCAGCTTGCGGCTCGTAAGCAATGCGCGTCTGCGGCGAGGGGATCGCGCTTTCGGCTGACAGCTGCGAAATACAGCCGACGCACGCCGCATTGCAGCGCGGAGAAACCGGAATCGCGGCTTCACCGCGCTCGAGAAAAACGTTTTGAGCGGTAAAGCAGCCGTAGTCCCGGGAGCATAAAGCAACCTTGCGCGAGTGTCTGATTAGCCGGGTCGAGCGCTTGACGGCGCTCGATGAGAGCTTCGAGTTCGCCGGCGGCAAAATATCGCGGCTGCCAATCATCGCGTTCGTCGGTCCGCATTGCCGCAACATGCAACGCATCGTCGACCACGCAGGCAAACGTGTATCCGAAAAGCGGCAGTTCGGGCGCACCGGCGCGCGGCCGGTACGCCGGCAGCAACAGACGCGTGAAACCGGCGGGCAGGAGCGCACCCAGCGTCGTTTCTCGCATAGGAGCTTGACCGGTAAGCAGCAACGGAGTCCGGCCCGGAAGCATCGTCGTCACGGTCCCGGCGGCGCCTCAATGAGCTCGTCGAAAGTTGCGCGCCGAACGATCCCGCCGTCGGCCAGTGGTTCCCGGTTCGCATCGTAATAGATCGCGCCGGCGGCGTCGGTATACGCCAGCCCGGCTACAGCGAAGTCTCGTACTCCTTGACGGCGTTGCCGGTCAACACGGCGCGATTTGGCGCTTCCCACGCGACGAACAACACGCCGCCGGGAACCTGAAGTTCCACCACCGAGCGCACGCCGCGGGTCACGATCGCAGCCGCTGCGCAAGCAACGGCACCCGTACCGCAGGCAAGCGTTGCACCCGCGCCACGCTCCCAATGCACGACGCTCAGTGAGTGCAGTCCGGTGATGCGTGCGAAGTGGACGTTCGTCCCATGCGGATAGCGCGCGTCGCGTTCGATACGCGGACCGGCGGTCAGCACGTCGATGCTCGCCAAATCATTGACGAAAATCACGACATGCGGATTGCCGACATCGACGGGGACGGCGGTACGACCGGCGACCGTATGCGACGGTCCGACGAGCGGCGCGTTAAGTTCGACGCTCACACGGTACTCGGGCGTGCGTGAGATGACCCGTGTCTGAATCGGTCCGGCCGGCGTTTCAAGCAGTGCGCTCGCCGGGCCGTCGTGCTCGTCGAGATAGCGTGCAACGCAGCGCATCCCGTTGCCGCACATCTCCGCTTCGCTGCCGTCCGCATTGATGATCCGCACGCGCGCGTCGGCCGTCGCCGACGGCAACAGCAACAGCAGGCCGTCGGCACCGGCGACGCCGGTACGATCGCACGCCCGCCGGCCGAATCCAATCGGGTCGGCCAACGCCGTTTCACGCGCGTCCATCAGCACGAAGTCATTTCCGGTTCCATTGTATTTGGTGACCGGAACGGCGGCGATCACAACGGTGCCGTTTCAATCTCCGGCAGGAGCGGTGCAACGAGCGGACCTTGCGGCGAGATCGTCGAGACGGCGTGCTTGTAAATGAGATGGGCGCGATGTTCGTATTCCAGCACGATCGTAAATGGGTCGAAGCCCTTGACGATACCGCGCAGTTGGAAACCGTTCACCAGGTACACGGTCACTTGAACGCCTTGACGCTTGACTTCAGCGAGGTACGCATCTTGCAACGGAGGTTGACGCAACGTGGACATTCTTGGCTGTTATGCCCGAATCGGCGCAATATCTTCTGTTGAGGCGGTCCAGCCTAAGCGTTCGGCCGCGGCGCTTGCCGCGGCGAGCGGCTCACTCGGAAGCCATTCGAGGTCCGGTTCGGTTCGCAACCACGTCATTTGACGCTTCGCATAACGCTGCGTCGCGCGCGTTAGCAACGTGCGCAGCTCATTCCACGTCAGCCGGCCGTCGAGATAAGCGAGTGCTTCGCGATAACCCACCGCGTCGGCTGCGACCGCCGCAGGACCGATAAGGTCGGCCTCGACAAGCAGACCGGCGGCAAGCATTGCATCGGTCCGCCGCTGGATACGAGCCGCAAGTTCGGCCGGCTCGACGTTCAGTGCGACTTTTTGATAAGGGGTGCCCGACGCGCGCAGCGTTACCACCGGCTGCGGCGGCAGCTCACCGCTACGGACAGCCGCGGTTAGGCGAACTTCGAGGGCGCGCACGATACGGTACGGGTCGCGCACCGACACGTTCGCCGCGCGCTCCGGATCGCGCACTTGCAGCCACGCGTGCAGCACGTCGACAGGATGGACTCGCGCCTCGTGCTCGAGCCGCGCCCGGACCGCCGCATCCGGCTGCGCGGCAAGCGCAACGTCGCCGCACAGCGCGCGCAAATAGAAGCCGGTTCCGCCCACGACGATCGCCCGTTTGCCGCGCCGGTGAATCGCATCGATCGCCGCTGACGCCGCAGCAACAAAGCGTGCCGCGGAGTAACGCTCGTAGGGATCCAAAAAGCCGACTAGGTGATGCGCGACGCGCGAACGATCGGCTGCCGTCGGCGCGGCGGTGCCGATCGGCATGTCGCGGTAGACCTGGCGGGAATCGGCACCAACGATCTCCGCGTCATAGCGCTCCGCCAGAGCGATTGCTAAGTCCGTTTTACCGCCGGCCGTCGGTCCGGCGATGAGAAGAACGCCCGACCGCGTCCGCACTGTCACGCCGGAACGTTTGGCGCCGCCGGAATAAAATCAGTCTTTCACGCCTACCCGGTCCTGCCCGGCGACGCCGCTAACATACGCCCGAATCAAGCTGCGGATACCGGCATGCAATCCGACGAACACGCCGCTATAGGCATAGCTTCCATCGGCTGCAGAATAACGGCTCGATACGACGCTCAAGCGTACCGTGACCGGTTCGAACATCGTGTCGTTCGGCCGGCATTCAACGTACGGTAACCAGAAGCAAACGCTAACACCTTCGTGTGACTGCATATTTGCGAGCGTCGCAAAGCCGATGCCCGCTTCGCTAAGATTGAGGATTCGGCCGCTCACCGTCCGCTTTGGTTGAATGCAGACGAACGAAGCCGGGATCGTAACCGGTAAGCGGAGCCAGTTCCGTTGTTCGACTAGAGCCGCGGTCGGCATACCAACTCAACCCTTCCTACGAACGAGTATCCTTGCTGTGTTCGGCCGGCAAAGGAAGCAATCTTAGCCCGCCATTCGATGCATTCGACCGTCGTACGCGCGGGCGGCTATGCCGTAAATGAAGAGCGCGAGCAGCGGTTTACAAAAACGTATCGACCGACCGAACAGCGTATGCGTCGTTAAACGGGAGCGCGACTGGCGCGAATTAAACGTTAGGCGATGGCTCGCATGTTCATAGGTTCGGATGGCATCCGCGCGGGCTGGCGCATCGTGCTGTTTTGTTTGCTCGCGATCGTGTTTGCCGTGGCTCTCACCGTGGCGATCGGCCTGGCCGTGTATCTTCTCGGGCATGATGTGCGCATCGACGCCGCTGCGCTCAAGCGCGGCGTTTTTTCGCCCTCACTCGTCGTATTTTCCGAAGGCTCCACCGGTCTTGCCGCGCTGTTTGCAGCCTGGATCATGGCACGCATCGAGCGGCGCAATTTTCGAGCCTACGGTCTTGCCCCCGAACGGCCGGCGCAGCGCTTATTCGCAGAAGGTGCGCTGGCCGGTTTTGCGGCGATGTCGCTGGCACTGCTGGCGGTCTTGCTTTGCGGCGACCTGCATTTCATCGCGCCTCGCGCGACCGGTGTCTCGGACCGACTCTCCGATGCGCTTGCGTGGGCGTTGGCCTTCGGCCTCACCGGTTTAAGCGAGGAATTCATCTTTCGCGGATACCTGCTGTATACGCTCGGCTGCGGTATGCGATTTCCCCTAGCGGCGGTCCTGACATCGGCGGCGTTTGGTGCCGCGCACCTGCAAAACGCCGGCGAAACACCGCTGGGCATCGTTAATGTTGCGGTGTTCGGCGGTGTGCTGTGCTTCGTACTGCAGCGCACCGGAACGTTATGGTTCGGCATCGGCATGCATGGTGCATGGGATTGGGCCCAGACCTATCTGTACGGCGTTCCGGACAGCGGAGCGACGACGTCACACACGCTGTTCCATTCGGTTTTCTCCGGACCGGCTTGGCTCAGCGGCTTGTCAGCCGGACCCGAAGGCGGCATCGCTACCGATCTCGCGTTAGCGGCCGTTGCGCTCTATGTCGCGCTGCGATTTCGCGGCCCATTGAGATCGACGACCGCGGAGCCGCTGCGCTCGGAACCCCTTTGAAACGAAAGAACGCTTTCGAAATAAAGCGACCGCCCAGCGTGGGGCATCGGCGCTGCACTAGGAATCGTCGCGGGAGCCGTCTGAAACAGCGTAGACGTTGAGGTACTACCTGCAAACGCGGGCGGTGCATGCAACGCGACTGCAAAGGTGAATTGCATGCAACTCGCACCGTATCTCTTCTTTGATGGAACGTGTGAAGCGGCGCTAGAATTTTATCGGCCTATTCTGGGTGCAACGACGTTGGAATTGACGCGCTGGAATGATGCGCCGACGAGCGAACCGCGCCCGCCCGAACTCGGACAGCGCATCATGCACGCCACGTTCGTTGCACCGGGGATCACGTTTATGGCCGCGGACGGCATGGATGTCAGCGGCGATACGCAGCGCATCGCATTGTCGATCGCAACGGGCGACACCGACGAAGGCCGGCGCGTTTTCGAGGCACTCGCGGACGGCGGCACGGTCAAGTGGCCGTACAGCAAACAATTTTGGGGTGCGACGTTCGGCATGCTCGTCGATCGATTCGGCGTCCAGTGGATGATCAACGCCGGCTGAACGTTACAGCCGCTTGAAGAGCCGCGCGACGGCGTCGGCTTCCAGCCGGACGATCGTCGGGCGGCCATGCGGACAGTGCATCGGATTATCGCACGTCTGCAAGCGTTCGAGCAGCGTGGTCATCTCCGCGACCTCGAGCCGTTCGCCGGCGCGCACGACAGAGTGGCAGGCCAGCGATGCCCACACGCGCTGCGCGGCATCGAGGCCACGCAGTTCGTCATGTAACCCGTCGACAAAATCAGCGATGTCGAACGGTCGCGCCTTGCCCGCATGCACCAAGCGTGCGGGAGTCGCCGTAATCCGGTAGGCGCGCTCGCCGAACCGTTCGATCGCCAAACCGCCGGCGGCAAGCACGGCAAGACTCGCATCGAGCCGTTCGGCTTGGGCGGCGTCAACTTCAAAGCTATGCGGTACCAATAGCGGCTCTGAGGCCCCATCACGCGCGGCATTCGCTTGCAATTGTTCGAACACGATGCGTTCGTGCGCGGCATGCTGATCGACCAGCACGACAGCGCTTCCGTCCGTTGCCAGAATGTAGGTCCGGTCGACTTGTGCGAGCACGCGCAACGGCGTTGCCGCTGCGGACGTCTCGACTAGAGACTCGCTCCAAGCGATCGTTGCCGGTCCGCTCGGCGGTTGGCGCCGTCCCGCTCCGGCAGGACTCAACGATATCGAACGCTCAAGCCGGTCGAGCGCGCCGCGGCGCAGCGCCGTGGTGAGGCCTTCGCGAACCATCGACACCACCCGTTCGGCGTAGCGCAAACGCACGTCGCTTTTCGTCGGATGAACGTTTCGGGTCGACTTCATCGCGCGGAACGCGCAACATCAACACCCCGTACGGGTGACGGCCGACCATCGCGAAGGTACGATAAGCGGCGGTCCACGCACCGGACACGAGCGTGCTGCGCAAAAGCCGTCCATTGACGAAGAGTACCTGTGCGCGGCGGTCCGGGCGATCGTCTCCGGGCGAGCTGATGTAACCGCTCACGCTCGGAGAGCCGTCGGAGTGCCCGTGCGCGACCGGAACGAGGGCCTGCGGCGAGTGACCGAACACGTGCGCGAGCCGCAATGCGGGCTGCTCGCCGGGCGCAAAGGCAAAGATTCGCCGCCCATCATGCTCGAGCGTAAAACCGGTCTGCGGATAGGCCAGCGTCAGCGTTGCCAACCACTGCGAAATGCGCGCAAATTCCGTTGCCGGCGAGCGCAAATATTCGCGGCGGACCGGAACGCTCGCGAACAGGTCGCGCACGATGACACGCGTTCCCGGCGGTCCGGCCAACGGCTGCGGCTCGCCGACCCAGTCGCCGTACGCATCGAGCGCCGTTGCGATATCCGCATCGGTCGTGCGCGATACGATCGTCACTCGCGCGATCGCCGCGATCGAGGCCAGGCCTTCACCGCGAAAACCGAGCGTTCCAATGCGCATCAACCCGGAAGCGTCGACGAGTTTGCTCGTGCCGTGACGCAACACCGCCAGCGGCAGGTCGGCCGCGGCGATTCCGCTGCCGTCGTCGGCAACCTCGATTTCGCTCATGCCGCCACCACGAATTCGGATCGCCAACCGGACGGCACCCGCGTCGAGCGCATTTTCGACGAGTTCTTTCACGACGGAAACGGGCCGTTCGATTACTTCACCGGCGGCAATCTGTCCGATCGTCTCGCTGTCGAGGAGCCGGATCGCGATTCGCTCGGCGCGCTCGTCACTCACGATCGTCAACCATTGTACGGCATGACCTCGAACAACAGTGGCTGCTCGAAAAGCGGCGTACGAGCGAGTTTGCCGCGTAGCGGCGCCTGGGCATCGACCGTCGGCCGGCCTTCGAGCGCTTCGGAGATCTCTTTGGCTCGCGCCACCACCGTCGGCGGTAAACCGGCCATGCGTGCCACCTCGATGCCGAACGAGCGCGAGCTCGAGCCGGGCAGCACACGATGCGAGAACACCGGCACTCCGCTACGCGACGTATGTTCGACTGCCGTGATGTGATAGTTCGCGACCAGCGGCCAGCGCTCGGCTAAGGCAACGAGCTCGTGAAAATGCGTTGCAAACAGGACCATCGGACCAGCCGACTCGCGCTCGAGCAAATATTCGCAGATCGCCTGCGCGATCGCAAGTCCGTCGACGGTACCCGTACCGCGGCCAATCTCATCGATCAGCAGCAGACTACGGCTCGTCGACCGGCGCAAGATCGTCGCTGCTTCAGCCATCTCGATGTAAAAGGTCGACTGACCCGATGCCAGATCGTCGCCGGCGCCGATGCGCGTGAAAATGCGATCAACGATCCCGAGCGACGCCGATGCGGCCGGAACGAACGAACCGATTTGCGCTAAAATAATTAGCAGCGCAGCTTGGCGTAAGTACGTCGATTTGCCGCCCATATTCGGTCCGGTAAGGAGAATAAAGCGCGCGGCGGCAACCCCGAGATGCAAGTCGTTCGGAACGAACGATGAACCCAGGAGTGCTTCAACGACCGGATGCCGGCCATCGACGATATCGATCGCGCTGCGTTCGATGAAAACCGGCCGCACGTAATTACGCTCGGCGGCGACTTGCGCGAGCGAACAGTAGGCATCGAGCTCGGCGACGGCTTCGGCGGTGTCGAGCACATCGTCGACGCGCAGTGCGATTCGTTCGACGAGCATCTCGAACAACTGCGCTTCGAGCCGCAGTTGGCGCGCCTGCGCACTGGCGATTGCAACGTCGAGTTCGCGTAATTCGGGGGTGACGAAACGTTCGCCGTTGGCAAGGGTTTGACGCCGCGTGTAGTCAGCCGGAACGTTGGCTGCTTGCGACTTGGGAATCTCGATCGCGTAACCGAACGCAGCGGCGTATTTAATTTTAAGCGATTTGATACCGGTTCGTTCGCGTTCGCGTTCTTCGAGCGCGGTCAGGCGCGAACGTGCATCGCTGCGCAAACCGGCGCATTCGGCTAGCTCCGCCGAGGCTTCGGGCCGAACGACGCCGCCGTCGGCAAGCGTCGCCGGCGGTTCATCGACAAGTGTCGTCACGAGGTCGGCACGTAACGCCGAAAAATCGCTCAACCGTTCGGCAAGCGCGCGCAGCGGCAACGGCAAATCGTCCGCGTCGACGGCAGCGGCGATCGGTTCGAGGTATGCCAGCGTCCGCCGCAGCGATGCCAGATCGCGCGGCAGGGCGCGTCGGAACCGAACCTTCTGCGCGATCCGTTCGAGATCGAAGCAGTGACGTAGAACGTCTTGCAATGCGGCGCGCTTAACGCCGTCGCGTACGAACGCTTCGATGCAATCGCCGCGGCCTTCGATTGCATTCCGATCGACAAGCGGTGCCAGCACCCAGCGGCCGAGCATTCGCGATCCCATTGCCGTTTGCGTCCGGTCGATCGTGGCCAGTAAGGTTGCGCGCGGGTTTGCACCGAGCGCTTTGGTCAACTCAAGGTGCTTTCGCGTGTTCGGGTCGAGCGCCAAAAACGTCGCTTGACGGTAGAAGTGCGGCGTGCGCAGTGCCTCGCCGCCGGCATCGAATCCCGCCCGCCGCACGAAGGCGCCCAAGGTATCGAGTGCGCGAAACATCGCCAGCGATTCATCGCGTGAGAACCCGCCGACCAACGCGTGCGCGCGGCCATCGACCATGGCGATGAGCGGTGTTGCGATTCGCGTCCGGACCGCTTCGAGCGCCTTGGTCAACGCCGTGCGGACATCGGCGTGAACGTCCGCAACGATCTCCGCGGGATCGAGTCGCAGGATTTCGCCGATCGCTTCATCGAGCGCGCGTTCGCCGCTAAAAGCCGTCGCTTGCACGTGGCCGGTCGAGATATCGGCGTGCCCGAGCGCGACGACGTCGTCATACACCGATATTGCTGCGAGGAAATTGTGCGCGCTGCGCTCGAGCAAATGTTCTTCGATCAGCGTGCCGGGCGTAACGATGCGCACGACGTCGCGCCGCACGAGTTTATTCGGAATCGGTGCTTCGAGTTGCTCGGCGAGCGCCACGACGCGGCGCTGCGCAACGAGCTTCGCCAAGTAATTATCCAGAGCGTGATGCGGAACGCCGGCCATGGCTACACGCTGACCCGATCCGGCTTCTTTCGAAGTCAGCGCAATTGAGAGCAGTCGCGCGATCGTCTGCGCGTCTTCGCCGTATGCCTCGTAGAAGTCGCCGACCCGTGAAAGCAGAATTGCATCGGCGTGCCGAGCCTTCATCGCGAAATATTGCTCGAGCATCGGCGAGTATGGCGTACCGCTCATGCGACCGGGTCCGATATCACCTCAGGCCTTTCTCGCCGCCCGTTAGCGAGGCATGCCGAAGCTCGTGCGCTACCCCGCCTGCGCGCCGCGTTCGTGCGTCAGCGTTCGGCGCTTGAGCAACCGCAAACGCCGGCCATGGTCGCTGTACTCGACTTCATCCATGAGTTGCACCATGATGTACATGCCGTAGCCGCGCGGCGCATTCGACAACGGCTGCACGTGATCGGTCGCGTTCCACCGGTCGAAGCCGTTGCCCGCATCGGTAATCTCGATCGACAGCGCGCACTCGTCATACGTACACAGCACGGCGATGAAGGTGCCGTTCGAAAAACCGTGCTCGGCCGAATTTGCAAGTGCTTCGCCGACGGCGCTTTCGATATCGGTGAGTTCTTCACCGCCGAACCACTGACGCGCAAAACCGGTGATCGCGCGGCGCGCTTTGCCGACGGACTCAACCGCACTTGGAAATTCGGCACGAAAATCGGCCATGCGTTTTCCTACCCTTTGGCCGCGCGGTATTAAACGGAATCCGGCGGGCGACGCCGCGCGTCGCCCGCCGCTGTCCGATCAGTTTGAAGGGTGGCTCGCATTACCGTCACGGTAGCCGCTCTTCAATCCGTTTCCGCCGGCCGGCTGGGCGTCGCGTGGTTTCGGCGCCATGCCGGTGCCGAACAACCGCGGATCGCCGGGGGCGTACAGCGGTTCTGGTCCAAGCGGTGCCGGCTGGTCGAGATATTCGAACGCCGCCCCGGTACCATCGGGAGCCGTTCCGATTGCCCACTCGCCCTTGACGGCATCGGTACCGTTCGAGAGACCCCAGAACTGATATGCGTATTTTTCCTTGCCCTCGAAATGTCCAACCTCAACCGGAACGACGACGCCCGGTTCTTCGGCTTTCTCAAGCTCTTTGACCGCGGCGAGCCAATGCAGTTGATGTTCGTAGTCACGCTCGATCATGAAGGCGAGCGTATCTTTTACACCGCGATCGTCGGTCATGTTATAAACCCGGCACGCTTGCAATCGGCCATGCGATTCTTTCGCCAAATTGTCGCGGAAATCGGCCAGCAAATTACCGCTGGCAACGACGAAGGCACCGCTCCACGGCGCTCCGGACGAGTCCGTCAGACGCGGACCGCCGCCGGCAGCGATTGCCATCGCCGGCATCATTGAAGCAAGTTCGAGTGTCGCCTCGCTTGAGTTTTTACCACCCATGATTGCGCCGACGAGAGGATTGCTGCGCACCATCGCTTCTTTATCTTGCAGCGGCGCCTTATCCATGAGCTGCGTTATGAGCGTGCTCAACATCTCGACATGTCCGATTTCCTCGGTGCCGATCTCGAGCAGCATGTCGCGATACTTCTGCGCGCCTTTACAGGTGAAGCCTTGCATCAAGTACTGCATCATAACGGAAACTTCGCCGTAATGGCCGCCGAGCAGTTCCTGGCAAAGGACCGCGAGGTGCGCGTCGGGGCTTTCCGGCGGGGTGTAATATTGTAGCCGCTTGTCGTGCCGAAACATCGTTCCTCCTGAAGTGCGCATTGCGCACCTCCCGGATGCCCAGCATGCAGCGAGGTAAGCACAGTCGGTCCAAGGGCGATTGAGCGAGCAGTTTCAGCCGGTTAGCGCACCGCGCCGGCGAGCAAATCAATCAACTCGGGCGCTTCGGGTCCCTCGGCAACGGCGCTGCCCGGATCGGTGTAGCGGGCTGCGCGGCGCAGCGGTCGACCTTTGACTCCCCACACAAACGCCGACTCGACCCGGACGTCGACCCACGGTTGCGCGGTGCCGGCCGTCGCCTCGACCGCCGGAAAAATCACGCTGACGTTGTCGGTCGTTTTCGCGCTGAGCATTGCGGCGTTTTTGCGCGATCGGCCCGTGATGAGAGCGCGCACCGTGGTCCCGATCTTTCGATCGTGATACGCGCGGCATGCCGCATCTTGCGCGGCGGCCAAACGTTTGAGCCGCGCGTGCCCGACGGCCGCATCGATGTGCGGCCAGTGCGAAGCGGGCGTTCCGCGGCGCGGCGAATACACGAACGTGTAGGATTGCGCGAACATTCCGGTTTGCGCAAGCGCAAGCGTCTGCTCGAAATCGGCTTCCGTTTCGCCCGGGAAACCGACGATCATATCCGTTGTAATCGCCCAACCCGGGTTGACGGCCAGAAACATCTGCACGCGTTCGAGATAGTCTTCGATCGTATATTTACGGTTCATGCGGCGCAACACCGTATTCGAAGCCGACTGAACGGCCAAATGAAAGCGCGGGTTCATCTGCGGGATCGCCGCTAGCGTGCGCGCGAGCTTTTCATTGAGATTGTTGGGATGCGAGGTGACGAACGACAGCCGCTCGAGTCCCGGCAGAGCAGCGACCATCTCGCATAAGTCGGCAAAGTCCGCGCCCGTCGACGGCTCCTTGTAGGCATTGACGGTCTGCCCGACAAGCGTTATCTCGCGCGCACCCGACGCTAATTTAACGCGCGTTTCAGCGAGAATCTGGCTGAGCGGACGGTGATCGAAGCGCCCGCGCACGTGCGGCACGATACAAAACGTACAGTAATACGAACAGCCTCGCTGCACGTTGACGAATGCGCGGAGAAAGTCGTACGGACCGCTGACGCCCGCTCCATTGCCGCCGATCGGTGTTTGCAGTTCGCGCGAAAGCGTGACATCGTCGTCGCCGAATAAATGCCGCCAGGCATCGAGCTGGTCGCCTAATCCTTTGAGTTCCTTGGTGCCGAAGACCGCATCGATATGCGGTACGACCGATCGCATGCGCTCGCGATCTTGCTCCGCTAGGCAACCGGCGACAACGATCTTAACGGTCGCATCGACGGCTTTAATCGCTTTCCACTGACCGATGCGGCCGTACGCACGGGTTTCGGCATTGTCGCGCACCGTACACGTGTTGAGCAGCAACACCGAAGCATCTTCGGGCTTTATTGCAATCGTGTAGCCGGCGCTGGCAGCACGTCGCGCGATGTACTGCGAGTCGGCCTCATTCATCTGACAACCGTGCGTTTCAATGTAGATGCTGGCCACGTTTATTTCTCTTTCTGATCCGCGGTGAGCTGCTTGAGCAGTTCGAGCGGGAGGTACAAGCCCGTGCCGATCATGGTCGGAGCGGCATCGTAATTAACGGTGCGACCGTCATAGTGATATTGGGTGGCGCCGAGCATCGCATCGATTTGGTGATGCGCGTATTTGATCGTCACGCGCGGACCGTCAATTCGGAACGCCTCGGGCGGAAGATAATCGGCAGCCGGTGCCACGACCGCGGAATGTGGTGTTTCTTCGACGGTGCGCAGAATGACGTCGGTGTGCATGTCGGGATAGATGGTCACCGTGCGTGTCACCTTGCCGCTCGCTGTTTGCGCGACAAGGGTATGGATGCCGCTCGGCACGCTGTACGCGCCCAGTTTATCGGGCCCGAGCACGGTACCGTCGAAGAGCACCGAACGCACCCCGGAGCCGCGCAAGGTAAAGAAACCGTCTCCGCCGCGCGTAGCTGCACTGGTTCTGGTGAGTGCAATGGACGCAAGCGACGTCGTTCCGGCGACGACGCTCACATTGAGGTCCTGCGTGTTCCACCCGGTTCGCGTGAGGCTCAGCGTATGCTGTCCGGTCGTCAAGGCATCGACAACCACGGGGCTCTGTCCGATGTACGTCCCGTCGAACCAGACATCGGCGCTCGTCGGCAGGGTCGTTACATACACGGCACCGGTCGGAACGGCACCCAGGAGACAGACGCAGGCGACGAGCAGTGCCGAACGCGGGAACATGTCGACCCGGACCGTTCGCCGAAGCCAAGCAATCACCATGTCCGACTCAACCTTCGACGACAGCGCGGTGACCTTTGACGACATCGCGCTGGGCGACGAGCTCGACCTCGTTGCGCTCGAAGGATTTGAGGGCGGAGCGTCCCTCCGCGTGCGCCCGGCAACCGTGGCAATCGTCGGACGCCCGAACGTCGGCAAAAGCGCGCTGTTCAACCGTTTGATCGGGCAGCGGCTGGCGATCGTCGAGGATACACCCGGGGTCACTCGCGACCGTCTTTACGCACTGGGCGATTGGCGCGGTCGCAATTTTACGTTTGTCGATACCGGCGGCATCGACACCGATCAAGACCCCACGGACGTCATCGCAACCGGGACGCGCGCCCAAGCGGAACTTGCCGCGCGCGATGCCGACGTCGTCGTGTTCGTCGTCGATGCGCTAGCGGGTTTGACGCCGCTTGATACCGACGTCGCCGACATCCTCAGGCGCAACAAGCGGTCGGTCATTTTAGTCGCGAACAAAGCCGAATCCCCGAAAGCGCAAATGTCGATTTACGGAGAATTTTCGGCCCTCGGCTTCGGTGAACCGGTCGCTGTTTCGGCCATTCACGGCGAAGGTACCGGCGATTTACTCGATGAGATCGTCGAGCGGCTGCCGGCCGAAACGACCGGAAGCGAAGCGACGGGCGAACTTTCGATCGCGCTCATCGGGCAGCCGAATGTCGGCAAAAGCTCGTTGCTCAACGCGTTGCTCAATGAAGAACGCGCGATCGTTTCCGACGTTCCGGGAACGACGCGCGATGCAATCGACACGATTTTCCAATTCCACGAACATCGCATTCGCCTCATCGATACCGCCGGTGTGCGGCGCAAAGCCACCAAACACGGACCCATCGAGTACTACAGTTCGCTGCGTTCGCTTAAAGCGATCGCGCGCTGCGATATCGCCGTGTTGCTGATCGATTCGATGCAAGGTCCGCTCAACGCCGATCGCCGCTTAGCCGGCATTGCACTCGAAGAGCGCAAGGGGCTCATCATCGTCGGCAACAAGTGGGATCTCGTGCGCGAGCAGGGTGAATATTCGCAAGGCGAGCTCATTCGAGAGATCCATGCGCTCGTTCCATTTGCAGCGTTTGCGCCGGTAACGTTTTTAAGCGCGCTTACCAAGCGCAAACTCGGAAATCTCATGCCGCTGATCATGAAGGTCTCGGCGAATCTCGACCGGCGCATCGCCACGGCAAAACTCAACGCGGTCGTACGCGACGCCGTCTTGGCGCATCCGCCGCCGATGGCGGCGGGCCGGCTGCTGAAGATTTATTATTGCGCGCAAGTCGCCGCACATCCGCCGCTCTTCGTCTTCCATTGCAACGAACCGGACGGTTTCGGCTCGTCATACAAGCGGTTTCTCGAAAACGTACTGCGCTCGAATTTTGACTTCGAGGGCGTACCGCTATCGTTAGAGTTTCGGGAACGCACGCGAGTCGAGATTACAACGTGAACGTCTACGCCGTTGCAGCGCTTGCAATACTCGCTGGTTTCTGGATTGGTGCAATACCGTTCGGCGTGGTTGTCGGGCACGTATTTTATCGGCGAGACATACGCGCCGAAGGCAGCGGCAACATCGGCGCAGCCAACGCTCTGCGGACGCTCGGCAAGAAAGGTGCGGCGCTCGTACTCATCCTCGACGCGCTCAAAGGCGCGCTTCCTGTCGCGGCAGTGACCTTCGCAGGCGCTCCGACCGCGATTGCTGCATGCGCGGGTGGCGCGGCCGTCCTGGGGCACTGCTTCTCGCCGTTCCTCAAAGGTCGCGGCGGCAAGGGCGTAGCGACGAGTTACGGGGCAATTTGGGCCTTGGCCTGGCCGGCAGCTGCGGCGTTCACGCTGGTTTGGATCGCAACGGTCATTGCCATCGGTTACGCGTCGGTTGCCTCGATGCTCGCCAGTGCCGTCATGCCGTTTGCTTTGTGGTTCATGCTCGGGCGCGTCGGGCTCGTCTATGGTATCGTTTCGGCGATCTTCATCATCTACAAGCATCGTGAAAACATTGCACGTCTGCGCGCGGGTACGGAGAACGCGCTGTCGTTGCGCCGGTCGCCGAAGCCGGCGGTCAAAGCACCCCAAAAATCGCCGCGGCGCGTTCCGACTCCGCGAGCAGGTGCAATGTTAATTTCATCTTCGATCCGCTACTGGGTCGCAAAACTCAAAACCTAACGTCGCTTCGTTCGCGCGCGGCGGTCGACGACACCGGCCGCATTCGAGAGTTGCCGGCGCTTCCGACGATCGGGCAGCATTGAAAGACTGGCCGTTCGCGGTGCCGTAAAGCGCACGAAGCATGATATCGTCGAATGATTTTAGGAACGGCGTCACGATCGTCATTGACGGTCACTTATGGACGGTCATTGAATTTCTGCACGTAAAACCAGGCAAGGGCTCGGCATTCGTCCGAACGCGTCTCAAGAATGTAAAAACCGGCGCGTCCGTCGAGCGCACGTTCCGCGCCGGCGAGAAGCTCGAGCGGGCGACGGTCGACAATCGCGACATGGCGATGCTTTACAATGACGACGACGGCTATCACTTTATGGATAGCGAGTCGTATGAGAACTTCACGTTGCAAAAAGAAATTATCGGCGATCCGGCCGACTTTCTCAAAGACGGGATGCGGATTGCCGTTCAGTTTCACGACGGCGTTCCGATCGGCGCCGACTTGCCGGCCCATGTTGAACTGCGCGTCGAAGAGACGGACCCCGGCTTTAAAGGCGATACGGCGACCGGCACGACGAAACCGGCGAAGTTGGAAACCGGCGCCAGCGTACAGGTTCCGTTATTCGTCAACCCCGGCGATGTGATTAAAATCGACACGCGCGACCGGCGCTACATCGGGCGCGTTCAGAGCTAACAACGCAGCCGTTCGTCTTCGCCGAACTCTTCGCTATCGGCATAGCGGCGAGTATTTTCGGCTCGCTCGTCGGCCTCGGCGGCGGCTTCATCATCGTTCCGGTTTTGCGTCTGTTGCTCGACATCTCACCGACGACGGTGGCCGGAACGTCGCTCGTTTTTGTTTTAGCGAACGTTGCTTCGTCGGCGATCGGCTACATTCGGCAAAAGCGCGTCGATCTATCGCTGGCGACGCCGCTTGCAATCGGCGCGGTGCCGGGCAGCATCGCGGGCGTTTTCGCCGTCCGGCACGCGAACGGCATCTGGTTCGATGTGTCGTACGGCGCAATGCTTTTCGCGTTGGCAATTCTCGTCATGCGACGGCGAGCGGCGGAGTCGCGGCCGGCCGGCGAAAAGACATTCGCGCATCGATATATTGTCGCCGTGCCGGCCGGGGTCGTCTTAGGGCTGCTATCGAGTTTATTTGGTATCGGCGGCGGCGTCGTGCTCATTCCGTTGCTGTTGATCGGTGCTCGCATGCCGCCGCACATCGTAACGGCGACGAGCGCGTTCATCATCGCGCTGACGTCACCGGTCGGCGTCATCACACACGCGCTCGGCGGCGATGTCGACTGGATCGCCGCAATCCCGCTGATCGGCGGCGGATTCATCGGTGGAGCGATCGCACCGCGCATTTCCGCACGCGTCTCGTCGCCGCGGCTCATAACTCTGCTCGCAATAGCGCTCATCGGAGCGGCGGGTGGACTGGCGCTGCGCCACTTTATTTAACGTGCGCCGGCCGATCGTTCAGCGTCGCGAGCGCGACGCGGCGGTTGCCGGCTCGACTTCACGCATCTCCACGACCTCGAACACGACGAGCGACCGGCGACAGCGCGCGCACATGATGTTGGCCGGCGGCCGGCGCTTGCGCAGAACTTCCATCGTGCACTGCTCGCAGCGCAGAATATAACGCTTGGTGCTTTCGTTGAGGGGGCGCGCCGTTCCCAAATCGTGATAGATCGACCGTAGCCCGAGTTCGCGCATTTTTTGCTTGAAGGCCGCCGTGTGCCCGGGGTTCAGGCCGCGCGCATGCAGCCAGGCGTGAATCATCTCGTGCAGCAGCGTCGACCGCAATTCGTCGGGCTTGCCGTGCAGGTGCTTGGGCGATAATTCGATCGTCGGCGGTTTATAGGTGATGCGTCCGGCGACATTCGAGAAGCGCGCGTTATACGCGATTCGGTATGTCGGAATCTCACCATCGAAGTGCGTGTAATTCAACTGCGCGAATAACACTTGCAACTCGGCAACGTCGGGTAGCATGAGCGCATCATTCGACGCCTCGCGGCGCAATCTCCGGTCCCCCTCGCGCCACGGCAAGAACCGCCGGGATGAGGGCGTAGTTGTACGAGGTGGGTTTACCGCCGAAAGTCGTCATCCCGATCGTTGCTTTTTTCGCGGTCGTTTTCTTAGGCATCATGGCCTACTTTTTGCGCATCGGCTTCGGGACGACCGGAGCGGCGTTCGGCCCGCAAGCACAGGCGCAGCACGAACAAGGCGACGCGCGCATCGCTGCGACTCCGGTCCCGGAAACGGCGCCGACCGATCCGCCCGGAACCGTCGACATTCCGCAGACCGGCACCGGGCGCGGCTCGAACAATCCGCAAAACGGCGGCGCGGTTCCCGGCGGCGGCGGACCGCCGGCACCGGTCATGCAAATGCTTACCGACCTTAAGAACCGCGTGGCCAAGAACCCGCGCGACATTGCCGCACTCGTTCAACTCGGCAACTTGTATTTCGACGCGCAAAAGTTCGACCAATCGGCAGGCTATTATAAAAGTGCGCTCGCTCTCGATCCGACGAATCCCGATGTACGCAACGACGAAGCCGCTGCGCTGCATGCAAGCGGACACGATCTCGAGGCACTCAGCGAGGTCACGCGCGTGATCGCCGAGCGGCCGACGTTTCCTCAAGCGTTATTCAACGAGGGCATCATCCTGCGATCGATGGGACGGCGCAGCGATGCGGTCGTCGCGTATCGACGCTTCTTGCAAGCCGCACCGCACGATGCGCATGCTGCCGACGCCGGCGCTGCAATTAAAGAACTCGCGCAGTGAAAATCTACGTCTCGGCCGATATGGAAGGCACGGCCGCCGTCACGTCGTGGACGCAAGTCGACCCCGCGAACGCAACGGAATATCCGTATTATCGCCGCCTCATGTCGCGCGAAGTGCGCGCCGCGATCGACGGAGCCCGCTCGCTCGGACCAGCCGAGATCCTCGTCAACGATGCGCATAGTTCGATGCGCAACATCTTATGGGACGAACTGCCGCCCGACGTGCGAATGATCTACGGTAATCGCAAACCTCTGTCGATGAGCGAAGGGATCGAGGCCGGGTTCGATGCGGCGTTCTTCACCGGATACCACGCAGGCATCGGCGAGCAGAACGGCGGCCTCGATCATACGTATGCCGATGAAACGCTTTACAACACGCGGGTTAACGGCGTGCGCTGCAACGAGGCCATTCTCAACGCCGCAGTCGTCGGTACATACGGTGTTCCGGTCGTCCTCGTCACCGGCGATCGCGTCGGCGTCGAGCAAACGCAAGCAACGTTGCCGTGGATTACCGGCGTCGTCGTCAAAGATTCGATCGGGCGATTTGCAACGAATTCTATCTCACCGGCGTCGGCCTGCGAACGAATTTTCAGCGGCGCGCAAGTCGCGCTGCGCCGATTGCCCCAAGCGCGCCCGTTTACGTTTGCCGCGCCGATCGAATTGGAACTCGACTTTGCATTCACGCACAACGCCGATTTTGCCGAGCTCATACCGGGTTTCGAGCGGATCGGCGGTCGTACGGTGCGCTACGTTCACAACGATTTTCGCACCGTGTTTCGCGCTTATGTGGCTGCATTTCGGCTCGGCGCGGCAGCGAATGCAGCGGTCTGAGGGGTGACGCTCGTCGGTTTTCAAGGCGAACCCGGGGCGTTTAGCGATGAAGCTGCGCGGCAACTCGTCGACGGCACGGAGACGCAAGGTTACCGCACGTTTGAGGACCTCGTTGCGGCGGTCGATCGTGCTGCCGTAGATTACGCGCTGCTCCCGGTAGAAAATTCAATTTACGGCGCAATCGCTCGAGCGTACGATCTGTTGTGGGATTATAGGGCGTTGACCATCGTCGATGAAATCGTCTTCCCGGTCGTTCAAAATCTGATCGGTACGACAACAGCGACGCTCGGCGGCATCCGCGAAGTCCGCTCGCATCCCGTTGCTCTCGAACAAGTGCGGCGGCTCTTCGAGAGCAACCCGCAGTGGCGCCGCATCGTCGTCGACGATACGGCGGCGGCCGTCGCGCAGGTCGTCGCGGGGAACGACCCCGCCATCGCGGCGATCGCCTCCGCATTCGCCGCCGAACGCTACGGCGCCCGAATCTTGCGCGCGGCCGTCCAGGACGATGACGACAACTACACGCGTTTCTACTTGTTGCAGCGTGACGGAACCGCGCGACGCCTGTTGGGCCGGGCCTGCGTTGCGCTCGAACTTCCGAATACCCCGGGCAGTCTGCGCGATGCTCTATCCTCGTTTTCGGATCGCGCGATCAACTTGCGTTCGCTCGTCTCGCGCCCGAGCCGCGCAAGCGCTTTCAATTACCGTTTTTATTGCGAGATCGACCGCGTCGACACCGAGCGTTTGCACGCCGCCTTAGGTGCAATCGTCGGCGACACGCGCATTTTCGGCGTATACTAGTTGCGTGCCGCAAGCGGCAACAGTTCGATCGCCGGCGTTATCGTTGCACTCCTCATCATTGCCGTAGACATCGGTTTAGCGCGCTTGGGCTACGGCTTGCTGCTGCCGGCAGTGCGCGCAGACATCGGTGGTGCGTACGGGCTGTACGGCGCGATCGGTGCCGTGCATCTGGCGGGCTATCTGATCGGCACCATCCTTGCCGCATGCTTTTTAAGCAATCGCGCCGGGTTGCCGCGGGTCATGTGCGGAGCGCAACTCGTGGTCGGCGGCGGGCTCTTCTGGTCGGCCTTCGCGCATGACGTGTTCAGCTTGGGCGTAACGCGCTGCGTCGTCGGGATTGCCAGCGGCGTTGCGATCATCGCCGTCGTAACCGATGCACTCGAACGCGTTGCGCGCTCGCAACGCGGTGTAACGAGCAGCATCGCGTTTGCCGGTATCGGCGTCGGTGTGATGGCCTCTGCGCCGGCCGGTCAGTGGGCGATCGCCGATCCCGCCCGCTGGCGCGAAGTGACGCTCGTTTTTGCCGCTGCTGCTTGTATCGTTGCGCTTACCGCACTCGGCTTACGCGCGTTTATCCCGGCTGTCGAGTCGCCCGCGCAAACCGGCATTGCTTTTCGCGCCCGCGACCTCATCGGGCGCCGCTATCTACCATTCGTCGTTGCTTACACGTGCTTTGGGATCGCGTATATTTCATACGCCACCTTCGCCGTTGCTGCGTTCGCCGCGCGCGGTATTTCGGGCGCGACGCTTAGCGCCGTCTGGTTCGGTTTTGGCTTCGCGGCGATCGTTGGTGCGCTTGCAATGGGACGCGTGCTCTCCGGCCGGTGGCATCGCTACGCACTGATGTTACCGCTGCTCGGCGGTGCGATCGGCTGCGCGCTATCGCTATTCGAGAGTGAAGTCGCCGCAATCGCAGGGGCATTCGCCGTCGGTTCGTGCCTCTCGGCAACACCGGCCGTTGCAAGTGCGTTCGGTCGCGAACGTAGCGACGCGGCAACGTCCGCCCAGGCGTTGGCTGCAATTACGGCATGCTTCGGCGGCGGGCAGATTGCCGGTCCGCTCGTCACCGGCGCGCTCGCCGACGTCTTCGGCCTCAAGGCAGTCGTCAGCGTCGGCGCCGGTGTTTTCCTCATCGGCGCACTCTGCGCGTACGTCGACGCGAATTACGTGTGCGGCGACGCACGAGCAAAGATGGCGTAGCACAAGACGAAAGAAGACACCTCGGCATGAACGCTACCGATCTGTCCAACATGTACCGGGCTTACATCGCTTGCCTCAACAAACACGATTGGGCGATGCTCGAGCAATTCGTTCGGGCCGACGTTATCCACAACGGGCAGCGGATCGGATTATCGGGTTATCGCGCGATGCTCGTACGAGACCACGATGCGATTCCCGATTTGAGCTACACTATCGAACTGCTCGTATGCGAATCGCCTTTCATTGCCAGCAGGCTCGGCTTCGCCTGTACGCCGCAACAAACGTTCTTGGGCCTTCAAGTAAACGGCACGCGTGTGTTGTTTTCCGAAAATGTCTTCTACCAAGTGAAAGCCGCGAAGATCGAGCAAGTGTGGTCGGTCATTGACAAGGCGGCTATTGAAGCGCAATTACCCCCTTCGACACGTTCCGATAACTCTCAGTAGCTCTTGGTCTGACAGCGCTGTAATTCGTATGCTTGCGGTATGGCGACGACTTGCAGTACGGTGTAGCTGCTGATTTGCGCAAGCTGCTGCAGTCCAGAATCCTTATACGTCTGCTCGGACGTATCCGATTTCTAAGCTGCCGGCGCTCCGTTCGCATCGGTCGATGTTGACTGTGTGGTAAAGCGAATGAACAGCGCCATCGTGCCACCGCCGCTGAAGCGAATGAAAAGCGCGCCGTCACCGTTGCTGCGATTGTCGGCGGCGAATGCGCCGGTGTCCCCTTGCATCATGTGAATGTCGTGCACGCCGTTCTCGGGCGAAAAGCCGAACGTCGCGTCGGCGCCCGGATCGGTGAAGCCGTCGCCGAAAGCAATTGCGACTGCACCGGTGTCCGCTATCGCCCGTTGAATCTGCCCGTCGAGCAGGTTCCGTAGCGTAATTCCACTACCGTCGGGCGGGATTTGCTGCATATCGGCAAGCCGAAACAGTCCGTCGCGAACGTAGTCGAGACCCAACCCGCCGGGGCCGGTCGCAAGCGCCGTGAAGCCCGGCTCACCGGCAGCGAGCGTTGGCAGATCGCGCTTCGTCGGCAGCGTGTAAGCCGGATCGTAGTGCGCGAGGACTTCGGAGGTATCGACGGAGCGCACGTTCACCGCGAGCCGGTAGCTGACGTCTGCCTCGATCCAAATTTCGTAATGCGGTGAAGCACCGCCGGCATTGAAACGGCCGTCTTTGACTTTTCCGACCAAGACACCATACGTGCGGCTTGCGAGTCGAGCATCATGCGAGACGAACATAGTGGCACGCTTAGCGTCGCAAGACGTTGAAGCTTGCAAAAGGTGTCATGAACCGCCGATTCGGAACGTCACCCGTCCCGACGCTTCGCAATAGGATGAATATGCAGACTGCTCCGTTCGATGTTCTGACGATGGGCCGGATCGGCGTCGACATCTATCCGCAGCAGATCGGGGTCTCGCTGCGCGAGGTCGAGACCTTCGCTAAGTTCCTCGGCGGCAGCGCAACCAATGTTGCGGTTGCCGCCGCGCGCTACGGCCGCCGTTCGGCGATTATCACGCGAACCGGCACCGACCCGTTCGGCGCATTCATTCATGACGCGCTCGCTAGATTCGGTGTCGACGACCGCTTTGTGACGGCGGTCGCGGAGTTTCCGACGCCGGTAACGTTCTGCGAGATTTTTCCGCCCGATCACTTTCCAATTTATTTTTACCGATTGCCGAAAGCTCCGGATCTCGAAATCTACACGCACGAACTCGATCTCGATGCGATTCGCGCGGCACGCATCTTCTGGGTGACCGTTACCGGATTGAGCCAAGAACCAAGCCGCAGCGCAACGCTTGCGGCCCTGGAAGCCCGCGGCAAATCGGGGATTACCGTGCTCGACCTCGACTACCGGCCGATGTTCTGGAAGTCGCGCGAAGAGGCGCGGCCGTGGGTCCAGCAAGCCCTTGCGCACGTGACGGTCGCCGTCGGCAACCTCGATGAATGTGAGACGGCGGTCGCCGAGTCGGAACCGCGCACCGCAGCGCGCGCTCTGCGCGCGTTCGGCGTTGAACTTGCGGTCATCAAGCAGGGACCCAAAGGCGTGCTCGCAAGCGACGGTCAGGTTTGGATTGAAGTGCCGCCGGTGCCGATTACGGTCGTCAACGGACTAGGCGCAGGCGATGCCTTCGGCGGCGGGCTCTGTCACGGACTGCTCGCCGGCTGGGACATCGAGCACAGCATGCGTTTTGCCAACGCCGCCGGCGCGATCGTCGCTTCGCGCCTTGCCTGCGCCGATGCAATGCCGGACGCGGGCGAAGTTGAAGCGTTACTGCAGGGCGGTGGCGTGCATGCATGATGCCGCAGACCGCAACGGCGCTTATCGTCCGTCCGAACGGCTAACGATGGCGCAAGCGCTCATTCGATTTTTAGCCAATCAATTCAGTGAACGTGACGGTCTCGAACGGCGATTGATCGCCGGCTGTTTCGGTATTTTCGGTCATGGTAACGTTGCAGGCATCGGTCAAGCGCTGCTCGAGGCGCAAGCCGAAATGCGTTATTATCAAGCTCGCAACGAACAGGCGATGGTGCATACGGCCGTTGCGTACGCGCGCATGCACAATCGGTTGTCGACCTTCGCGTGCACGTCGTCGATCGGTCCGGGTGCGACGAACATGGTTACCGGCGCAGCGCTCGCGACGATCAATCGAATCCCGGTCTTGCTGCTGCCGAGCGATACGTTCGCGACGCGCAGCGCCGGAACGCTGTTGCAAGAACTCGAAGATCCGGCATCGCTCAACGTTTCGGTCAACGACTGTTTCCGGCCGGTTTCACGCTTCTGGGATCGCATCGAGCGGCCCGAACAATTGATGTCGTCGGCGCTCGCAGCGATGCGCATCTTGACCGATCCGGCCGAGACCGGTGCGGTCACCATCGCTTTGCCCGAAGACGTCCAAACCGAAGCGTTCGATTGGCCGGCGGGCTTCTTCGAAAAACGCGTATGGCGCGTGCGGCGACCGTTGCCGGATGCAACGACGCTCGACGAAGCGGCGGCGCTGCTGCGCAGCGCACAGCGGCCGCTCATCGTCGCCGGCGGCGGCGTCATTTACAGCGGTGCAGCCGGCGCGCTCAAAGCGTTCGTGGACTCAACCGGCATTCCGGTCGGCGAAACCCAAGCCGGCAAAGGCGCATTACCGTACGATGATCCGTGCGCGGTCGGCGCGATCGGCACAACCGGAACCGCTGCCGCCAACACCCTAGCGCGCGACGCCGATGTGGTCGTAGGAATCGGAACGCGCTGGAGCGATTTTACGACCGCATCGCGCAGTCTTTTTCAGCGCCCGGGCGTCCGGTTTATCAATCTGAACGTTGCAGCGCTCGATGCATACAAGCATGGCGGCATCTCGCTTGTCGGCGACGCGCGCGAAGGTTTGCAGAGCTTGCGATCGGTGCTCGGCACCTGGTCGGTGAGCCCGGAGTATGGCGAGCAGACGCGCGCGCTTGCCGCGGCTTGGAACGCGACGGTCGATGCGGCATACGCGCAACGGCACGCACCGCTGCCGGCGCAAGCCGAGATCGTCGGCGTGGTAAACGCCGTAAGCGGACCGCGCGACGTCGTCATTTGCGCGGCCGGGAGCCTGCCCGGCGATCTGCATAAATTGTGGCGCACGCGCGATCCGAAAGGCTATCACGTCGAATACGGCTACTCGTGCATGGGTTACGAAATCGCCGGCGGTATCGGGGTGAAGATGGCCGCGCCCGACCGCGAAGTGTTCGTCATGGTCGGCGACGGTTCGTACCTGATGATGCACACCGAACTCGTTACAGCACTTGCCGAAGGCATCAAATTAACAATCGTGCTGGTGCAAAACCACGGCTTTGCATCGATCGGCGCGCTGTCTGAAAGCGTCGGTTCGCAGCGCTTCGGCACGGCCTACCGCTATCGTACTTCAGCGACCGGCATGCTCGACGGTGACGTTCTACCGGTCGATCTTGCCGCGAACGCAGAAACGTTAGGTTGCAGAGTATTGCGCGCCAAGACGACGGAAGATTTTCGTTCGGCGCTCGAAACGGCGCGAGCGGCAAGCGCTACTACCGTGGTCTATATTGAAACCGATCCGCTCGTTGCAAGCCCAAGTTCAGCGGCTTGGTGGGATGTTCCGGTCGCCGAAGTTTCCGCATTACGCTCGACACAGCGCGCGCGCGAAACGTACCTCGATGCGAAAGAACGGCAACGCACGTATCTATAACGCTGTTACGAGCGCCGCCGGTACGCATCGAGCGCTAGCCCGGAACGACGCTCATTCAATGTCGGAGATCGCGCCGATCGGCTACCAGGTGGGCCGGATCGGGCCGGTTCCCACTGCCGGCGCGAGAGCGGCGCGCAACGCCTCGAAACGAGTTGTGCCGAGACGCGCGCGCATTGTCGCTTCGGCGCAGGCGGCTGCTGCGTCGGCTGCTGCCGTACAGGCACGGCCGCGCGCCGGCGACAGTAGCCACGCGCCACGAGTTGTTCCACAAGTTGGCTTGCCGCTTGTTTGGAAACACCGAAGTATGCGGCTAAGTCGCCGATCGTTGCCTCAGCCGCGCTCAAACGAATAAAAGCAAAGCCGTGTGCCGGCCGGACGTCGGTGAAGCCGCGCCTCTTAAACCCGTCTGAATCGCCTCAACGAGTTCGGTCGCGGCGCAAGACGAGAAACGTCAACGGTGGCGAGTCATCGATCGTTCATTCTTGACACACAAGACAAGAACGTTGACTACAATAGACAAGCTACTTGACGACATTTTTTAAAGTGGTTCGATGCCGGCCGACGCCGGCGACGTCATCTACGCACCGGCGCATGCCGAGCTTCGCGTGGACACCGGTGCGGTTTCCGCGGCCGCCTGGGTGACCGCAACGGCCGGTTTGGAAGCGGTACTGCAGGACGGCACGCGGCTCGTTCCGCCACGGACGCTTTAAATTCAAACGCGTCAGCGCCGACTCTCGGTCAATGACGGGCCCTACGTGCTCGCGACCGGCTGCACGATCGTGTAACCGGCGCTCGCGAGCGCTTGGGACAACTCTCGATGGCCCATGCGCGCATATTCGAGCGGTGGGGCTGTGGCCGGATCTTGCTCCGCCTCGACGATGAACCAGCCGCAATAGCCCGCATCGGCCAAACGCTGCACGATCGGGCCGAAATCAATGGCGCCGTCGCCCGGAACGGTGAACACACCGCGCAGCACGGCGCCGAGGAACGACTCCCTTCGGCTGTCGAGATCGGCCAGAATCGCAGGCCGGACGTCTTTCGCGTGTACGTGCACGACGCGCTCGGCATGCAGGTCGAGCACGCGCAACGGATCGGCTCCGGCAAAAACCAAATGCCCGGTATCGAACAACAGTCCGACTGCCGGGCCCGTCGCCGCCATCAGCCGATCGATGTCATGTTCGTCTTCGATCGCGGTTCCTATATGGTGATGAAACGCAAAAGCCAACCCGGACGCGCGCACGAACTCGGCGAACAGCGTTAATTTACGTCCGTAGGCGATGACCTCGTCATCGTGGAGACGGCGCCGATTTGCAAGCGGAACGTCTTGCCGGTTTTGTATCGTCCCGGCCGTTTCTCCATAGACGAACACGGTCGCGCCGCAATCGCGAAATAATGCAAGCTGCGCGCACGCTCGATCTTCTTCTGCTTCGAGATCCGTATCGAGCAGCGTTCCGGAATACCAGCCGCCGACCAAACGCAACTCGTAACTCGCTAATAACGGTCCGAGCTCGTCGCGCGTCCGTGGAAATTTCCCGCCCATTTCGGTGCCGAGGAAGCCGGCCGCACGTGATTCGCCTAGACACGTGGCAAGCGACGTATCGCCGCCGAGTTGCGGTAAATCGTCGTTCGTCCAGGCAATCGGCGAAATGCCGAGCTTCGCCCGTAACAAAATCGTATCGCTCATTGATGGAAGTCACTAAGCGAGTCGCCGGCTTTCCTGCGTGTGTTGCCTCCAAGGCCGCGAGCGTGCTTGGGCAACTGTCGGTTTATGACCGTCGCGGCTCGCGACGAGTGGACTCAGTTGCAGCTAACGCACCGTGACGAGCAAGGATTCGAGGGCCAGTACGAGCGCAACCGGCATTACCAGTGCGCCGACACGTAGAAACGTTAAGGCACTGATTTCTATTCGTTCGCGGCGCAGCGCAATGAGCCAGAGGACCGTCGCCAGCGATCCGGTTACCGACAAATTCGGACCGAGATCGATGCCGATCGCGACCGCGCTGCGCAACGCGTCGTGACCGTGCAGCGCGGTCAGGCTCGATCCGGCGATCAAGCCGGCCGGCAAATTATTCACCGCATTCGTTACCAGCGCCGTAACGCCGCCCGCTCCAAGCACGCCGAGAGCGGCCGGCCACATCCCGGTCGCGTCTACCGCCGCTCGGGTCAGTTGCAGGAAGCCGGTTCGCTCGATGCCCTCGACGAGCACGAACAGGCCTGCAACCAACGCCAGCACCGACCACGATACGGTGCGAACCACGTCAAAACCGGCGCGCCGGTCGCGTAGGAGCACAGCGCCGAACACGGCGGCCCCCGCAAGACAAGTGACGATGCCCAGCGGTGCGCCGAGCGCCGAGGCAACGATGAGCGCAAGCGCCGTCGCACCAATGCCCGATAAGGCGATGCGCCCGTTGGCGCTCAAGGCGGCAGCATCGATATCGGTGTCGATCGTCCCGCGCAGATCGGCCCGCGAAACGAGCAGCAGCAACAGAAACGTGGCGCCGATGGCCGCCAACGACGGCAAGCTGAACGTCCGCAACCACGCCGCGAGCGGCGGCATACGCGCTGCGAACACCACGAGGTTGGCTGGATTCGATATCGGCAACACGAAGCTCGCCGCATTGGCGATGAAAGCGCATGCCAGCAGGTAGGGCACCGGCTCGGCACGCGCCTTCCGCACGACTGCAGCGACGGCCGGCGTGAGAACGACCGCCGTTGCATCGTTCGACAACACCGTCGTGACGATGATGCCGACGCCGTAAACAAGCACGAACAGCCGCCGTCGCGAGCCGTTCGCCGCGGCAACCGCGCGTCCGGCGATCCAATCGAAAACGCCTTCCCGGCGGGCAAGCTCCGCCAGCACCATCATACCGGTTAAAAACAAATAGACGTCCGTTCCGCGTCCGACGGCTCGCATGAAAGCGGCCGGGGACAGCAGTCCGGTGACAACGAGCAGCACTGCACCGCCGAGCGCCCAGATCCACTCGGCAATCGCCGCCGGACGAAACAAGACACCGGCGACGCTCAGCGCGCAGATCGCCCAAATTGCCGCGTCGGTTATGGGCGACGTCCGAGCATAACAGCGGCTTGAGCCGGGACGGGATGCCGACCGACAAACAAGACGATTGCGGCCGCGAGTATGCAGAGCACGCCCGAAGAGATGAACGCGGCGTCGTAACTGAGCGTGAGAGTACGAATGAGCCCGGCCAAGAACGCCGTTAGACCGGCGCCGAGTTGGTGGCCCGCGGCGATCCAGCCGAACATCAGCGGCGCGCGTGCGCGTCCGAACGCATTCGTGGCCAGCCGGAGCGTCGGCGGTACCGTGGCGATCCAATCCAAGCCGTAAAATATTGCAAAAACAGGCAAGCCGACGGCGGCGATCCCGAACGCTGCCGGCAAACACAGCAACGATATGCCGCGTAGACCGTAATAGGCAAAAAGCAACAAGCGGCTATCGTAACGATCGGAAAGCCAGCCGGAAGCCGTCGTACCGATCAAATCGAAAATACCCATTGCAGCGAGCAGACCGGCGGCCTGCACCGGCGCGATACCATGATCGCCGCAAGCCGGGACGAGATGCGTGCCGATCAGTCCATTCGTACTCGCGCCGCAGATGAAGAAACTGCCCGCAAGCAGCCAAAAGTCGCGCGACCGCGCGCCATCGCGCAATGCTTGCAGCGTCGTTACGAATGGATTTGTGCGCAAACGTTGCGGCGCGACGACCGCAGTCGCGCCGTAGGCCGGGATGCCGATATCCGCGGGATGTTCGCGGAGCAAGACCAGCACCACGGGCACGAGCGTCAAGCAAATCGCCCCGAGTACCAGCACTTCGGCGCGCCAACCGCTGCGCGCGACCAGCAATCCGAAGAGCGGTAAGAAAACGAGTTGTCCCGTCGCACTGCTGGCCGTTAAAATGCCCATAACCGTTCCGCGGTTCGTTTCGAACCAGCGATTGACGATCGTTGCGCCGAGAATCAGCCCGACGCTGCCCGTCCCCGTCCCAACCATCGCACCCCAGGTAACGATCAATTGCCAAACCTGGGTCATCCAGGCGGACGCGCCTGCAGCGAGACCGAGCAACGCGAGCGCGGCGGCAACGATGCGCCGCACGCCGAAGCGTTCCATGATCGCGGCTGCAAATGGCCCGGCAAGACCGTAAAGCGCGATATTGATTCCGATCGCAGCCGAAATCGTCGCCGGAGTCCAGCCGAATTCGCGTTCGAGCGGGACGATGAACATCGTGGGGGCCGAACGAACGCCGGCCGCCGTAATCATCAGCGCAAATGCAATTGCAGCAACGAGATACGCGTGATGCGCGCGAATGTTCACGCCGGCTGTGCAAGAAACGCGCCGATCGCCTGCGCTGCAGCGTCGTTCCATGCTCCGTTGCGTCGAGCGAGAATAACCCCGCCAGGTTCGACCACGTAAACGACGATCGACGTTCGATCGACGATCTCGAGAGCGGTGCAGAATGCGTCGACGTCGGTGAACAACGGGACCATCGCAGCGCGCGCAGCGTCGGACGGTGCGGCCTTGCGCATCGTCGCAAGGATCATTGGTTTGAGCAGTTTCATCGCTTGGGCGATGACGGCAAACACGCGGCCCTCGATGTGGCCGGAACGCACGTGGCGATCGACGAAACCGACCCATGTTTCGAGATCGGCGCGCTGCTCGAGATCGAAGGCCACCAAGACGATCGTGCGTTTGCGAAACGCCGCCGGAAAGACGAGGTGCTCTCCGCTAAGATTGTCGCCAGCGACGGCCGGAAATTGCATGCCGTCGCTTTCCCGAAGCCATCGTCATCGCTCCTTTGCGTAAACGCGCGGCATGGTCGTGTGCCGAGTGCCTATTGCAAGATAACGTCGATCGGCTTACAACTGCCGTTATTCGATGCTTCGGACGAACATGCGGTGATGGCCACGATGAGATCGAATTCGGCACGCAGCACGAGTTCGTCGCCGGCTTTCGATAGCGGCGCACCGATTTCGAGCCGCCCGCCGTCACGCACGTCCACTCGCATGAACGCATTGAGCGTTCCGCCGACATCATCAGACGTTACGCCGTATGGAGCGAGGGCTTCAGCGATGTTGTTCAGGCAGCTCGGGTGGCCGGCTTGCCCGCGCAGTAAAAGAAACATCTCCGCACTGCACGGCGTCAATAACAGATCGTGAACGCCGACATCGTCGCTCACGATCGTGAACATCACTCGGCTGCGATTGGAATATAATCGATGGCCCGTCGTGATGCGAATCGTCTCGTTGTAATCCATCGTTCGCCCGGATGAGAACATCTCGCCGGCATCCGACATGCAAATCGCCGTAATGTCCGCAACTTGCTCGCCGAACGGATCGCAAACGTGCAGATGTTGCCCGGCGCGCATCGAAAAAGCGCGTCCGCTTTGCGGCGGTATTCGGACCGGCATCGTCAGTATACGGCAGGTGCAAACGGACAGCGCCAATCGGCTTCGACCGCACGGCCGGCGTATTGTCGCGCTTCAGAAATCGAAACGGATTCGTCGAGCATCGGGTTGATCGTGCCTTGAAGTTCGGCGTCGGCTCGACGGATTACACGCTGCATGCGGCCGAAGCCACCGTTCGTTCGCAGCCGGTCGAATTGAAAGCGCGGATTGAATGCAAGTGCCGTGAACGGCAAGCGGCGCGACCAGCGTCCGCTCAACGGATGCATGCCGACGACAAAGAAAGCCATTTCAGCAAAACTGTAAGCGAAATCAGGATGTTGCGGGTCGGCTTGCACCGTTGAATCCCAACGGTGAAAGCGTGCGTCGTATTCATGCAGCAGTTGCAGTTGTTGCCACAGCTCGCGCTCGAATATTTGCTCGGAATGTGCCGGCGAACCGGCGAACGTCGCAATGAACGTGGCGAACGGATGAGCCGACGCACGCAACTCCGTCGCAAAGGTAAACAGATCGCGCGCCAATCCCGCCGTGACCGACCGATCGCCGAGCAGCGGGTAGTGCGCGGTTCGTAAAGCGTCGCGCCGAACGGCCGACTTTGCGCCGACGCACGGAAAGTCCGGATGTAAAATCGCCGCTCGCAACGTGAGATCGGCGAAATACGCTTCCTGCGACGCGGGTACGGCATCCGACAAACGCATCAGTCGACCGTCGATCTGCGTGCTGTATGCACTATGTTCGTAGGCAGCAGCACTGCTAAACGGATTGACCGACGTCGGTGAACCTTGTACGGAGCCGTGTAATCGTGCATCTGCTTGGCCATTCGGAGTATGGTCCAAGGCGGTGAACTGGCTTGCCATTATCCATTTGTACCATCATTCGACCGAGTCAACCGCACTAAAATGCTAGTTTTCGCCGTGTCGAGACGGGTGTGAGTTGCTCGGCAGACGGGCAACTATGAACGCACTATGCTCGACGCGATTCGCCTGTTCTCATTAACGTTTGCCATGCTTGCGGCGGCTACCGCAGCCGCCGGTGCGCAGTCCACGGCGCCGGTTTCGACGGATAGCACGGCGGCCGCGAACCCGCCGGAGAATGAACTTATCACCACTCGCGTCACGCAAGAGTTCGACGCTTGGCGACGCGGCACGATCGACCGCAAGCATTACACCGGCGCGGCGGGCGGCACGTATGACGAGTCGGTCGTGCGCGTCGTTACACCCGACCTTCAAGCGATCGGCCAGGTGCAATCGGCCACGTACCGTACGACGTCGCTCCTACTCGGCGACCTGTTCTACCGGTACGACATTGTCGGCAGTGCGGGCACGATTTCGGTCCTATACGTTCTCGACCAAACGGGTAAAGTCGACGGGGTTACCTTTACCCCGGAAATTTTCCGCCCGGGTGGCACCCCGTAGCGCTATGCGCTAACCGGCGTCTCGCCGACGAAATCATCGGCGACCCGACCGAGAATTTCGCCCATTGTCGGATGGAGGTGCGGCATATCGGCGACATCCTGCACGGTCGCACCGCGATCGATTAAAGCAATTGCTTCGCCGATGAGGTCGATCGCATCATCACCGACGATACCGATACCGACGATCGAGCCGTCATCAGCAGCAATCATCTTCACAAAGCCATGCGCCTGGTTTGACAACAGCGCTTTACCGATGTCGCGAAATGGATGACGTTTGATGCGTACGGTCAACCCGCGGGCTCGGCATTGATCTTCGGTGAGGCCGGCGACCGCGAGTTGCGGTGACGTAAAAACGGCATGTGTTTCAAACCGGTCGAAGTCGGCCCGCCGCGGATGTTCCGAAAATGCATTGAGCAACGCCAGTTTACCGGTATAGGCCGCCAGATGCACGAGGCAACGCCGCCCGATAACATCACCGGCGGCAAAGATTTTGGGATTCGTCGTGCGCAAATACGGATCGACGGCAAGTTGTCCGTCGCCTGCAATGACGCCGGCGGCTGCAAGATTCAAATTCTCAATGTTCGGACGGCGGCCCGTCGCGAGTAAAACGCTCTCAACGTGAACGCTGCCTGCTACGCCGTCGGCGACGTACGTGACGATCTTTCGATCGCCCGTCTTTGCGCAATGCTCGATTGCAGCATCGAACACAATGCTGACGCCGTCGGCACGCAGACCGGCGGCAATAACGCCGGCGAGTTCGCGATCCTCATTGCGCAGCAAGTGCGGGCCATCTTGCAACAAGGTTACTTCCGCGCCGAGCCGCGCGAAGTATTGCGCGAACTCGCAGCCGACGGGCCCACCGCCGATAACTGCGACCGACGCCGGGATGGCGGTAAGATCGAGCACGTCATCGCTAATGAGAAAACCCGTTTCGGCTAAACCGGGAATCGGCGGCGGAACGATGTGCGAACCGGTCGCAATGATGAAACGATCCGCACTGATATGTCGCTCGCCTGTTTCGATGGTGTCGCGCGCGATAAAGCGTGCACAGCCGCGCACGAGCGGATAGTCGGTTAAGTCGGCAACGCGATCTTCACGAAAGTATTCGACGAGCTCACGTTTACGCGCGATGATCGCCGGCACGTCGACGTGCACCGGACCGGTCTTCACGCCGATCGCACTCGCGCCGTCGACGTCGCCGAGCCGTTCGGTCGAACTCAACAGTGTTTTCGCCGGCATGCATCCGCGTAAGATGCAGGTACCGCCGAGGTCGCCGGGGCCGCTCACGACAACGAGTCGATAACCGCCCGCGCGCGCCGCTTCAGCAGCTGCAAACCCGGCGGTTCCGGCGCCGATGATACATACGTCGTAGCGCTCGTTCACAGCCTGAAGTTACCCCCACCTCGCGCGATCGAATCGCTGCTACGGTTGACGCACCGCCACATCCGTCACGGCGTGTGCTTGAGCTAACGTTGTTTCAAGCGCGGCATGCAATTCCGCCGCAGCGCTCAAGTGAGCCGGCAACGGCGGCTGAAACGAGGCACCGAGCGCACCGATCAGACCGCCGATCCGTTCGCGCAAGCGGTCGGGCCGTCCGACACTGTCTTCGTCGTTGCGTGCATCGGATGTCAACTCCGCACGGACGGCATCAAGCCGCACGCGCCGCGCGCGCGCCGCCGGATCGGTCCGCTTTGCCAACTTCTTTTGTTCAGCGTCGATTGTGTTGAGCGCCGTGTCGATTTGCGCGTATTCGGCATATAACTGGTGCAGGAAAGCATGGCGCTCGTTGAGCTGATCGGCCGTCCACGGGCTCGCCGGATCGGCGGTCAGGACGAAGGCCTGCTCGTGCATCGCGCCGTCGATGAAGATCCGCGCGACGTAGTGGCCGGGCAGCGCTTCGGGGCCATCTTGCGGCCCGCGATTCGGCCGGGTTGTCCCATGCCAGGGAACCGGCGGCTCCTCCATCCCGTCCCAGGCAAGCCGATTGACCCCCGCATCATTGCTGACAAAGTATTTACGACCCTCGGCCGTATCGTACGAACCGGCAAGACGGCGCACGATGTTGCCGCCGGCATCGACGATATCGATGCGCGGACGAGCGTGCGCGCGCGTGCGTTGATAGAACGTCAGTAATGCACCCGGCGGTGGATTGGGACCGACGAAATAGTTGTTTGGTAATGAGCCGCCGTCGCCGCTTTCGATCGGCGGCCACTGCGCGTAAAGCGTCGCCGGTCGGACGGCAAACAAATAGTTGCGGCTCGCACGCGCTTTCGCGAGCGCCTGAATCGGCGCCAGATCGTCGAGGATGTAAAGCCCGCTGCCGTGGGTTGCGACGATGAGATCGTTGGCGACCGGCTGAATGCGCAGATCGTAAACGGGCACCGTCGGCATATTCAATTGCAACCGTTGCCACGCGCCGCCGCGATCGAGCGAGATCCAGACTCCTGTTTCCGTTCCGGCGTAAAGCACGTTCGGATTTTTGAGATCTTGACGCACCGTACGCACCGGCGTATCGCGCGGGAGATTTGCACTGATCGAACGCCACGAAGCGCCGAAATTGTCGGTTACGAACAAATACGGCGCGCGGTCACCGAGATCGTGACGGTCGATATTGGCAAAGGCAGTTCCCGCCGCAAAGCGGCCCGGTTCCACCGATTCGATCCGGCCGTACTTGGGCCACGCCGCGGAGCTTACGTTGGTCCAGTGAGCGCCGCCGTCACGCGTGAGCTGCACGAAGCCATCGTCGGTTCCCGACCAGATAACACCGCCGTCGAGCGGCGACGGAGCGATGTCGAGCAGCGTGTCGTAGTACTCGGCGCCCGATACGTCGAGCGAAATCGGACCGCCCGACGCACGCTGATGCGCTTTTTCATTACGCGTCAGATCGGGACTGATCGGCTGCCAATGCCGTCCGCGATCGGCGCTGCGAAAGACGACGTTCCCGCCGAAGTATGCAACGTGCGGATCTTGAGGCGAAAACGCTAAGGGCGAGTTCCAGTTGAAGCGATACGTGTTGGGCGCGAGACCTTGCCGCGTCGTAAACGGATCGCGCGGCACCGGCGACACATCGACGACTTGACGGGCTTTGCCGTCATAGATCGTTAGCACACCGTCTTGCGTATCGGTCCAAACCAGCGACGGATCGATCGGATCGGGCCACGCCCAGACGCCGTCACCGCCGGCTATCGAATGCCAGTCGCGGTCGAGGACGCCGATTCCGTTGCGTGAATTGGACGGCGCGCACCACGTACTATTATCTTGCAGACCGGTGCAGACCGTGTACGGCGATTGCAAATCGTAACCGACGTGATACGTCTGCGCGAGCGCAATATTCGCGGGAGTTGCCCACGTCGATCCGCCGTCGTTCGAGATGACGAATCCGCCGTCATTTCCCTCGATGATGCGTTTTCCGTCGGCCGACCACCACAGATCGTGATTGTCGGGATGCAGCGCGCCGGTCATGTGTTTGAACGTCGTGCCTCCGTTCTTGCTTTCCGTGAGATACATCGAGAGGCTGATCACACGCCGCTCGTTGCGCGGGTCGACCCGCAGGTGAGAAAAGTAAAACGGGCGTTGCCCGGGTAGCGTGTCACGATCGGTGATGCGCCACGTGTCGCCGGCATTATCGGAGCGCCAGATCACGCCGTCGGCCGCTTGAATGACGGCGTACACGCGCTGCGGATCGCTAGGGGCGACGGCGATGCCGATTCGCCCGGTTAAACCGGACGGCAAGCCGTGCCGGAGTTTCGTCCAGGTGCGGCCGTTGTCACGCGAACGATAGAGACCGCCGGCCGGACCGCCGCTGCGAAAAATCCACGGCTCGCGCCGGAACTGCCACATACCGGCATACACCGTATCGGGGTGGCGCGGATCCCATGCAATATCGGATGCCCCGGTCGACGGGCCGAGATACAACGTCTTCGTCCACGAGCGGCCGCCGTCGGTCGTGCGGTAGACGCCACGCGCCGAATCGTCTTTCCACGGATTTCCAAGCGCGGCGACGATCGCGGTTTGAGGCCGTCTGGGGTCGATGAGAATCTTTGCGATCTGCGAAGTGCCGTCGAGTCCGCGATGCTGCCACTTTTTTCCGCCATCGGTCGAACGCCAGATGCCGTCGCCGTACGAAACGTCATTGCGCGGATTTGCTTCGCCGGTGCCGACCCACACGTCGCGTTCGTCACGAGCCGAAACGGCGATCGCGCCGATGGCGCCGACCGGTTGTTTGGCAAAAACCGCAGTGAAACTCGTTCCGCCGTTTTGCGATTTGTAGACGCCGCCGCCCGCACCGCCGACGTAGTACAAAAATGGATCGCGGTCGCTACCGGCAACCGCGCTTACACGTCCACCCGAGATTGCGGGTCCAATCGAGCGATAGCGCAAGTGCGCGTAATCTGCGCCCGTTGTCGGAGCTTCGATCGCGCGGATTGCGCGCTGCGGATGAATGGTTGCCGCGCAAACGGGCGCAGCGCAAAGCAAGAGAGCGACGAGGAGCATGGGCGTGCGCATTGCCATACGGTTGGCCTCGCGCGATAAGCGCTCCTCGGCTTGTGACGGCGCCGCGCCGACGGCCGTTAGCCGATCGGCCAAACGCGCGTCAGCATTCCATCAAACGCCGTTACAAGACCATCGGGATCGATTCGAACCAGCGTCCGCTCGCCGCTATCGAAATTCTCGAACCGGTAAACGTGCGTGCGATCTTCGACGGCCAGATACGTGTATCGATGCTCGATCAAGCGCACGTCGAGCGACGGAATTGCGATCTGTGCAACGCTGACGATCGCCGCTTCGCGCAGTTCGAGCGCCATACGCCGGATACTCAGCAACGCCGGCATCGCGGTACCGGCAATCGCGACATCGAAGCAATGATACAGCGGCACGTCGAGTGTGCCGCCGTCCACACGTCGCCAGATACCGTCTTCATCCGCGCTCATCGACAACAGTCTGCGCTCGAATGCCACGACCTCCACATTCGCGTTGCGCACGTGCCAGCGTGAGTCGCACGTGAGTTCGTGCCGCACGCGTAGCGGCTCGTCGTTGAGAACGCCGACGATCGTACCATCCGCAACACCGCCGGCATCGCTGATTCGAACGTGAGCGTGCTCGATACGGTCACCGTCGACCGACCGGTACACGAGCGTCCGATCGATCGTAGCGGGCATTACTTGGGAATAAGACCGGCCGCGACGACGGCGTTTTGATGCGAGCGTTCGGTGTATACGCGAAACTCCGCAATGTCGCGCGAGAAAAACATGTCGAGCGCCCAATCGAAGGCGACGCGTAAACGCCGGTCGAGCCCGGGTAAGCGCGTGAGGTAGTACGAGCGCCACAAGAACCAAGCCAGAAAACCGGTGAGAATGTAACCGTTGGGAAACGCAACGACGCCGCGCCGCCCGCCCAGCGAAGCCATCGTGCCCAGTGCCGTAAAGTCGAAAGCTTTGGTCGTTTGGCTGCGCAGCGTCGCAACGAGGTTGTCGGCGAGTGCCGGGCCTTCGCGAATGGCATGCTGCGCGGTCGGCGGGTACCAGGTGTTTTCTTTCGCGGTCGGGATCCACGCGCAGTCACCGAGCGCCCAGACGTTGCTGCGTCCGCGCACCCGCATGTCTCGCTCGGTGAAAATTCCGCCGTTACGCGCGTGTTCGACGGGCAGATCGAGAACGGCCGGAGCGGGCCGTACGCCGGCACTCCAAATGACCGTCGATGTTTCGATCCGGCGTCCGCTTTGTAACGTAATGCCGTTCTCATCGACGAGCGACACGCCGTCGCCGATTTCTAGCTTGATACCTTGCCGCGCTAAGTGCCAGGTCGTATATTCGCCCATTTTTGACGGCAGATCGGGCAAGAGCTTCTTGCCGGCTTCAACGAGCGAAATCGTTATTTCTTCAGGCCGGATCGAACGATAGTACTTGGTGACGCTACGGAACAGATCGCTTAGTTCGCCGACCGCTTCACAGCCGGTATAGCCGCCGCCGACGACGGCATACGACAGCAGCCGCGAGCGTTCGATCGGATCGACCGCGACGTCCGCGAGTTCGAGCGTCGCAATGATGCGGTTGCGCAGCGTTTCGGCGTCTTCGATCGTCTTTAACGGTACCGAACGTTCAGACACGCCCGGAATATTGAATGTCGAAGTGACCGATCCGAGCGCTAACACCAAATGATCGTACGCGAGGGTCATTTTGGTGCCGGTGATCGTATGTTGTAAATCGACCCGCTGTGCATCGATATCGATGTGCATGATTTCACCGAGCACGTATTGCGTGCGGTCGAGTTGACTGCGCACCGGGGAAACGATATGACGTGTTTCGATACTGCCGGAAGATACTTCCGGCAACATCGGTGTAAACAGGGTGAAGTTGTCACGGCTAACGAGCGTTATCGATGCTTCACTCGCGCGTAAGCGTTTTTCAAGCCGGCGAGCCGTAGCAACGCCGGCAAAGCCGCCGCCCAAAATAACGATTTGCGGTATTGGCATAGTTGTTTAGACGTTTACTTTCTCGCGACCGGCGAAACGGTTCAAACGTCCTCGGAACGCATGTTCCTTTTACGTTGAGTCCGATCGTAACGTTACGTCAAGGTTACGCGCGCAACGCTCAAAGGCCCGCATTGCTTAGCGGCAACGGCCGTCCCAGCCCGCATGCCGTCCGGCCGGGCAATGCATCTGGTCGCCGATCACCCATGGATGCCAGGTCATAACGACAACCGTCGCGATCGCCGTCCACAGCAAGACCCATAGCAACACGCCGAAAGCGCGTGCACGCCCGTCGCGCGGCTGCATTTGCATCTAAATCTGCGCAGCAATCTGCGCGCGCAAAAAGTCGCCGGCAGCTTCGGCTTGCGCTGCAATCAGGTTGCCGCGCGCTGGTGCAAGCCGCGCTAAATCCCAGCGCCGGTCGTCCGCGCCGGCTCCATAGTAACCGTCGACGAGTGCGACCTCGGCATGCGTTTGAATGCACGCGATACCGATGCGATACCACCGCGCAACATATGCGCTCACCGAACACAGCGCGCTTATCTGCGAACTTGTAATCGGGTGTTTGCCGAAATCTTGCGGCGTTGCGCCGGCCATGCAACACACCGCGATACCGACGGCGTAGCTGTTGCGCCCGGCGGTATGCGCGGCATAGTCGCCGCCGGCGGCGCCCCGGACGTCGCGCATGTTTGCGCTGATATCGTACGTTGCATGCACCTTCACATCGACGGCGCCGCTCAAACAGAAGTGGTAGGCGGCAAATACCGTTTCGTAATCTCCGGCGGTCCAATGGAGAAGAATGCTGCGGAGCGTCCCGGCGGGAAGCTCCGGCTGCCAATCACGGGCCAACCCCGGCCGGGAGAGAATGAACCGATCATGCACGAGCAGCAACCTTCGCAGCCGGACGGCGAATATCAGCCGCCCGCGCCTCGGCCGCCGGCTTCGCCCAAGAAAAGTTGGCGCAAGAACGCCGGCGGCGCCGCAGTCGGCATCGGGCTCGTTGCTGCAAAATTTAAAGCGCTGCTCGCCGTGCTGCTGTCGTTCAAATGGATCTTTCTCGGCAGTAAGTTTCTGCTCAGTTTCGGTTCGATCTTCGTTTCGATTTGGTTCTACGCGCTATTCTTCGGCTGGAAGCTGGGCGTCGTCTTCGTGCTGCTGATCCTCGTGCACGAAATGGGTCACTGGGTTGTTTTGCGCGGCTTCGGCGTACGCGTGTCGCTGCCGTATTTCATACCGGGGTTCGGCGCCTTCGTCGCTCCTAAAGGAATGACGGCCAACAACGTTCAGGACGCCGCGTCGGCTCTCGCCGGACCCGGCGTCGGGATCGTCGCGTCGGGGATCTGTCAGGCCTATGGGATTGCAACAAACAATCCGTTTTGGATCGTCGCCGCTCACATCGGCTACTTGCTGAATCTGATCAACTTGATTCCGGTGCTGCCGCTTGACGGCGGCCGTGTTGCCGGTTCGATCGACCCGCGCATTTGGATCCTCGGCTTGCTGCTGTGCGCCGGTTACATCGTTGTAGCCGGACTGCACGATCCGTTGCCCTGGCTCTTTCTTTTGCTCATCGGCGTGATGTCGATTCCACGCGCGATCGCAGCTTGGCGCGGCGTCGTCGATCCGCGCGTACGGCAGACGCCGCCGTCGATTCGCGCGACGATCGCCGTCATTTACTTTGCGACGGCCGCCGTTGCAGCCGTCGGCTTATCGCACAGCAATGTGGTCGTGCCGGGTCTGCATGGATGAGCGGTTCCGTCCAAGCTCGCGGGCCGTACGCTGCGCCGTAAACTCGCGTTCGGCGGAGTCGTCCTAAGCCTCGTTCTCGCCTTTAGCGTCTTCCGGCCGCCGTCGACGGCCGGACCGCTCGCGCGTGATTTTGAAGCCTACTACGCGGCCGGCGCGACCGTTGACGCCGGCGGCGATCCCTACTCGCGTGCGTTGTGGCTCTACGAGGCGCACATTCCCGGCGTCGTCGTAACGCGCGACGAAGTTTTGCCCTTTGTCGGTCCGGCCGCCACGCTGCCGTTCTGGGCGCTGCTGGCGCGCTGGCCGTACCGTGTTGCACTTACGATCTGGATGATTGTGCTTGCGGGCGCGTTTGCCGTCGTGGTTGCAAGCGCGCTGCGGATTGCCCGCATATCGCCTTCATTGCCGGTCAGCGCGGGTGCAAGCGCCTTTACGTTCGCCGCGGCGCCGATGTTGAGCGACATCGCGCTCGGTCAGGCAGCGTTGATCTCGGCGGCCGCTGTTGCCGCTGCGCTGCATACATATCGCGGCCGGACGGTTGGAAAGGCGATCGTCGCGACGCTTATCGCGGCCTGGCAGCCGAACTTAGCACTGGCACTGATCGGACGCATCCGTCGGGCACGCGACGCCGTCGTCATCGGCGCCGCGGCAGTACTGTTCAGCACGCTTTCGCTGGGGGCGGGCGGCGGTTTGCGGGGACTGGAAGCGTATGTGAAACGGCTGGCCGAGCATGGCAACGCCGAACGCTTCATAACGATACAACATACGCCGGCCGCCATCGCATATGCGTTCGGCGCCGCTCCGGCGGCGGCAATGGCAGCCGGGACGGTCATTTCTCTGGTCGCCATCGCATCTGTGATAACAATGGTCGTACGCGAGCGGCTCGCGCCGACGACGGCGACGCTCGTTTGTTGCGCCGCCCTGCCGTTGGCCATTCCGTTTTTTCACGAGCACGACTTTGTGTTGGAGATCTGCCCGTTGCTCGTCCTCGCCCTGCGCGCCCGCGGGCAAGCCCGCGTCTTAACGGCGATCGCCGCCGGTTGTCTGTTGGTCGACTGGTTCGGTCTCGCGCAACGGCACGCTGCGCAAGGTCAAGTGCTGTGTTTAGGTTTTGCCGTGATGTTCGCCGCTTCGGCCCTTGCACCGGGCGCCTACCACCGACGCGCCGACCTCGCCGGTTTCGCAACGATTGCGGTCATCGCCATTTTCGCGATACCACTGGGACGATTGCATCCGGCACCAACGTGGCCCGATGCATTGCCGGCCGATTTCCATGCGTTGCCGAGCGCCGATATCAGTGAAGTTTGGTCGGCCGAAAGCCGGGCTGCCGGCCTCCTCGCTCGCGATCCGGTATGGGGCGCATTACGCGCGATTCCGTTGGCCGGCTGCATCGTGCTGACCGGCGCGCTCGTCGCCGAAACACGCGACCGCCGGCGGCGGCTGCCGGTCGACTCGGATACGCCCGACGCCGCGCCGCTCCGCTCGCCTGCAGCCGTCTAGCCGTGCCCGGTAACCGATCTAAATGTCGACGCCGAGCATGTCGTCAAACGGCGTAATTTTATTCGGATGCCAACCGGTCAGATCGGTATTATAGCTAAAGACATCGCCGCGAATCCACAGAACGATCTCCGGTACGTCGGCGATGATTCGGCTTTGCGCCGCGGCAAGAATCCGCCGCCGGCCCGCTTCATCGTAGGCCGCTTTTGCCGCATCGAGCAGTACTTGCGTGCGCGGATTGCAGTAGTGCACGTCGTTCTGTCCGGTCGGCGGCATCTGATTGCAGCCGTGGGTTGCCGAAAGATCGCCGTCCGGCGTCAATTGCCAGGCGAAGAAAATCATGTCGAACTTTCCCGCGTACATGATCCCGCCTTGTTGATACGGCCCAAACATGACCGTCGGCGCGTAATGCCGGACGTTGACTTGCGCACCGATCGATTGCCATGTCACGCGCATGAGTTCGACGGCCTGATCGTCGTCCGGCTGTCCGGTCGTCAACGCAAGGTCGAAGGCCAGCCGCTGACCGTTCTTTGCTCGGATGCCGTCGACGCTCCGATGCCACCCGGCGGCGTCGAGCAGCGCATTGGCCCTGCGCGGATCGAACGCGGTGCGCGGGAGCGCCGTAAACAGCGGACTTGCGGGCGTAATCATCCCGTCTTGCACGAGGCCGAGATCGTGCTGGGTTTTGGCCGAGATCGTCGGCCGGTCGATCGCATAACGCAGCGCTTCGCGTACCGCTTTGTCGTGAAAGATCGGTCGCGTAAGATTAAAATCAAGGTGGTCGTAAAAATAACCCGGCCAATGAACGGTCTTGATCGCCGGCCGTGCAGTGACGCGGCTATAATATCCCAAGCCGACGAGCGGCCACAGATCGACTTCGCCGGTCTCGATTTGCGTAAGCAGCGTATTGCGATCGGGAATGAATTTGTAAATGATCGTTTTTAATTTCGGCGGGCCGCGCCAATAGTATGGATTCGCCTCGAGTGCAACGTGATCTCCACGCACCCATTCCACATAACGAAACGGCCCGATTCCCACGGGTTTGTTATTGTACTCTGCGGTATTGATATTGGCGAGCGTCCCGAGCAAGTGTTTGGGTAAGATGCACGGATTCGCGCCGGCCGAACCAAAGAACGTCGGCAGAAAGCCCGAATACGGTCGCCGCAAATGATAGACGACCGTGTACTTGTCGGGTTCATCGATTTTCGAGATCAAATCAAAGCCGTCACGGCCAACGACATTATTTTGCGGATTGAGAACGGCGCGCGTCGAAAAAACCAGATCGTCGGCATCGAACGCGGCACCGTCCGACCAGCGAACGCCTTTGCGCAAATGCCACGTGATCGTCAGCCCGTCACGGCTGATGAGATGATTTCGCTGCGACGGCACCTCGGTCGCAAGCTCCGGAACCGGCCGGCTGTCGGGTCCGTAACGCACGAGATACGCCATCGTCATCGAAGACATGTAACCCAGCGACGCATACGCGGCAAGATATGGATTGAGCGATGAAATGTCGAGCGTGTCGCCGATGCGTAAGGTGTGCGGTATGGTCGACGGGTGACGTGCGGTCGCACCGCTCGACCGGGAGGCCGCGGGCGCATTTCCGTCACTAGCTTTCGTACAAGCATTCAATAACACGACTGCGACGATGAGACAGAAAAGGCGGCGAGTCACACGCGCCTTCCGACCGGCCGCGCCGACGGCGACAGTGTCGATGCCGGCACGGCGTTGGCACCGTCGGATGCTCGCGCCGCAAAGCGCCGTGCGGAGTCGGCGCTAGATATCAACGTTGAGAAAGTCATCGAACGCCGTTACCTGATTGGGCTTAAAATTGCGCAGATCGCTGTTGAAAGCGAAGGTATCCTTACGTATTTCGATGACGACGGTTGCGACGTCGCGGACCATCTGCTCCTGCGCCGATTGCGCGGCGGCGCGCTGTTCGCCGACGTCATACGTCGCTAGAAAGCGGGTCATCGCCCGATCGACTGCCGCATTGCAATAGCGCTCGTAGTTTTGGCCTTTCGGCGGGGACCGCTCGCAACTATAGATGTTGCGAAAGTCACCGTTCGGGTTATCGTACCAGGCAAAATTGGTGATGTCGTATTTGCCGCTTGCTATGATACCGCCGGTTTGCATCGGCGCAAAGAACGTCGACGACGGGTAATGCTGGACGTTGAATGCGGCACCGATTTGCTGCCAGCCCGCCCGGATGATTTCAATCTGTTGATCCGTATCCGGAAGCCCCGCGCCGGTCGCATAGGTGAACTCGAGCCGCTTTCCGCCTTTCGTGCGAACGCCGTCGGCACCGCGTACCCAGCCGTCACGGTCCAACAGCCGATTTGCCGCCGGGATGTCGAAGGCGATCGGTCGGAGCCGCGAATCGAAGTAGGGGTGGGTCGGCGCCATGATGCCTTCTTGCAAAATGCCGTTACCGTGGCGGATCTTTGCGAGAATCGTCGGCCGGTCGATCGCCGCGCGCAAAGCTTGGCGCACCACCGCATCGTCCAGCGGCGGATGAGTGAAGTTGAAATCGATATGATCGTACAGATAACTGGGCTGCTGGAGGACGGCGACGCCCGGCAGTTCCTTCACGCGGTCGGCATAGGCCGGTGAGACCGGCAGCCAGAGATCGATCTCGTGCGTCGTCAACTGGGTCAAGACCGTGTTGCGATCGGGAATGAGCTTAAAAGTAACGCGGTCGAGTTTCGCTTGTCCGCCGAAATAGAGCGGATCGCGAACCATCTCGACCGCGTCGTTGCGGCGCCAGGCAACGTATTTAAATGGTCCGATGCCGACCGGCAGATCGTTGTAGGCCGCGGTATTGATCTTCGTCGAATCAAACTTGTGCTTCGGAAGCAGACACGGATTTGCGCCGGCTGACGAGAAGAAGTTGAGGTAGTAGCCGCTGTATGGCCGGCGCAAGTGAAAGACGGCGGTCGTTGCATCGGGTGTATCGAGCGCAGTTACATCATCGAAGCCTTCATGCGTTTGCTCATTGTTTTCCGAATCTTGAACGACGGCAACGGAAAATTTGACGTCGGCACTCGTGAACGGGACGCCGTCGGACCACCGCGCATCGCGCCGCAAATGATAAGTGATCGTTTTTCCGTCGGCCGAAATCCCGCCGTTAGCGCGCGTCGGTACCATCAAGGCAAGTTCGGGCCGCGGCTTATTTGCGCGATCGTATTTGAGTAGGAACGCCATGGTCAGCGACGACATGTAACCCAGCGTCCCTTGGGCGTTGAGATGCGGATTGAGGCCGACGATGTCCTCGGCGGTCGCATAGCGCAAAACATGCGGCATGGTGTATGGATGCCGAGCAGGCTCCGCCGCCGACATCGGCACCGCGGCCGACAACACAAGTGCAGCCGCAGCAAGGGCTTTGACGGCTCGTCGCGCGATGGACGCAGCTACAGGGAGTATTGCCACGGGTTCCAAAACGGCGTCGTGATCACCGGTGTTGCGGTGAAATTGTGCAGCGCTGAAGGATACGTTATCACGTCTTTGCGGAACCAAAGAATGATCGATGGATCGTCTTTGGTAAACTCATATTGGACGATTGCGTAGTCCGCAATACGTTTACGTTGGTCGATCGTCGCATTGGCATCGTCCATCGCCTTGTCGGCGATCGGGTTGCTCCAGAACAAATTGTTCTGTCCGTGCGGAGAAAAGTTGTGGCCGGATAGCGAAGCACTCGTATCGATATCTGCCGCCGCAACCCAAGCGAAATCGGCTACGTCGTAATGCCCGCCTTGTAAGACACCCGCCGACGTGTTGTCGAAGAATGACGACGTCGGATAGTTCTTCACCACCGCCTGTGCGCCGACAGTCCGCCAATAGGTGAGAAATTGCTCCTCGTATGCACGTCCGGCGGTTGACTCGATTTGCGTCGATATTTGGAAGGTTAAGCGCTGACCGTCTTTCACTCGCACGCCGTCGGGACCGAGATGCCAACCGGCTTCGTCGAGCAATGCTTTCGCCTTGCCGACATTGTAAGGATAACGCATCAGGTGCGACGTCTGCGCGGACGGAAACAGCGTCGGGTCGAGAAAGGTATCGCTTAATTCTCCGAGATTATGGCGCAGCTTTCTCAACAGCGTCGGACGATCGATCGCGTACGTGAGTGCACGCCGCACGCGCACATCACGAAAAATCGGCCGCCGAAGGTTAAAGTCGATATGATCGTACGTGTAGATAACCGGTGTGATGGTCGTTGCACCCGGAATCTGTTTAACCGTCGCCAATGATTCGGCTTGCTGGTTCCAAGCGAGATCGATTTCATGCGTCTGCAATTGAGTCGTCAGCGTATTTTGATCGGGAATGATTTTATAAACGATCTCGGCAATTTTGGGGGCACCGAGAAAATAGTCGGGATTCGCAGCGAGCCGGACTTCACTGCCGCGGGTCCACGAGACGAATTTGTACGGGCCGCTACCGACCGGCGCCGCATTATAGGCAGCCGTATTGAGGCTACCCTTGTTATCGTTGAGTTTGCCCAGAATGTGCTCGGGCATGATTGGACCGTTTCCGTTAACCGCCCACAACTGCTGTAAATACGGCGCATAAACGCGTTTAAGATGAACGACGGCAACGTACGGATCGCGGCAATCGACATCGTGAATGTCCGTCCAGCCCTCGGTCGTGTTGACGTTATTTTTCGGATTGACCATCACTTGCCACGTAAAGCGCAAGTCGCGACACGTGAGTTCGACGCCGTCGTGCCACTTGATGCCGTGACGAAGTTTGTACTTGAGCGTCAGGCCGTCGGGGCTGACATCACCGTTCGCCGGCGTTGGTACCTCCGTTACCGCATCGGGTACCGGGTGCGCATGATCGTCATACCGGACGGTGTATGAATATAGCATTGCGGAAAGTTCGAGTACCGGACTCGCCGACGCAAACGCAGGATTAAGGTTCTTCGGATCGGACGCCGTTGCGATGACGAGCCGATTCGGATGGGTTCCGCCGGCCGGGCTGCTCGACGTTCCGGAGTCACTGACTTTGGTGCATGCCGTAAAGGCGAGCGCCGCACATGCGCTCGCAACAAAACGGCGAAAGCTCAACGCATCGACTCCGGATCGAGCCCGTTCTGCGCGCAGAACGCCGCGTAGGCAACCGGAGAAATTTCCGAAGGCTTGATCTCGCTGCGGCCGCCCCAAAAAACGTTGGTGTAGCCGAGAGTGATACCCGCGTCGTTCAGATGCTCGTCGATTGCGGCTTTGTGCGCGAGTACGGCGTCCTTGTCGGTGCCGTGTGCGACGCCCATGACATTCACGTTGCGGAACTCCGGACCGCCTTCGCGCCAGTATGCATGCGTCATGATGTGATGCCGTCCGACTTCGCGCCCGGCGTCGAGTTCACGCCCCGCCGGCACGGCCCAATGAAAGAGTGCATTGTAGCGCGTCACCCGCTCGCCGCTCTCTTTATTCGGCTTAACGTGTTCGAGAAACGTCGAGAAGCGGCCGATCACGCGGCGTTCGTTGAGTGCTTTTCCAACCCGCTCGAATTCGTCGAGCGAAACGCCCGCCTCGGCGGCGCGTGCGCGCCACAAATCGCGAACCAGTTCTTGCGGCTCGAATTCACGTTTGATCGCCGTCAGAACGCGCCACTCGAGCTCGTTGAGTTCGACGATATTGGTATCGAGGACGTCGGCAAGTTCAGCGGCCCGCGATCCGGGTTCCATGCCGCGCCGCCGCACGTGACCGACACCCAGTGCGAACAGACGTTTCGCCGGCATCATCCGGTAATGTTCGGCGCCGATTCGCGCGGCCAAGAAGTCGCCGTGTTTCTGCATCGAAAAGCCCTGCGGCACTTTGAGCGTCGTCCACAGCCGATAGTTCGAACCAGGCGTCGCTGCATCGGTCGTTCGGATGACGACATGGCCGGAAAACGGATCGCGTTCGAAGAGGTACTCGAATGCGTCGTTGAGCCGGTCGGCCGGTACCTGCCACGCGACAAGCGCGCCTTGGGCAAGATTCGTTGCCATGAGCGTCTGCCGGACGCGCCGGATCGTGCCGGCGCGTAACATCGCAACGACGCGTTCGAGCACCGTCTCGACGTCGATTCCGGCGCTTTCGGCAACCGAACCGAACGGGTCGAGTTGAAAGCCGGCTAACCGATCTTCGCTTATTGCAAGAATAGAGGCGTTAACCGGATCGTCGATCCAAACCGGAAGTGTACTGGTCATATCACCGGAGGCTTCACGGTGCGCCGTTCGCACCCTCCGCATAAAGAAACGCTTGTTCGGCTTCGCGCAATGTATAGACGGCGGTCGACTGATCCGTCAATGCTTGCGTGAGTCCGACCTGTGCATTGAGCAACAGCGGTAATGTCGTGACGCCGGCGCGATACTGGGCTTGCGTCGATCTGAGGACGACCTGCGCTTGAGTGAGCTCGGCGTTCGTGCTGGTAAGCGCCGCCCGAGCGGACACGAGCGCAACGAGTGATTGCTTCACGTTGAGTTGCACGCTCTGAACGATCGTCGCCTGGTTGGCGAGGCCGAGCGCGAGGTTGCCGCGCGCTTGCGCAACATCGGCGGCGACGATCCCCTGATCGTACAATGGAAGCGTTAGCGCAAGTCCGACCGACGAGTTGTTACGAAACGTGCCTCCGGTGAGATCGGTCGATGCCGTCGACGCCGACGCATTGGCATTCAACGATGGAAAATTCGTGAGCTGCGCGGCGCGTAATGAAGCGCGATATCCCTCGACGGTGTATTGAGTCGAGACAACGTCGGGCCGGAGCGCGATCGCGCGTGCAATCGCCTGGGCGTAGGTCGGGACTTCGACCACCGGCGTGACGTCCGTTCCGTTCACCGGCGTATCGTCGCGCGGCAGCACGGCGGTGTTGGCGTCGAGCCCCATTGCATTGGCGAAGGTCGCTTGAGCGCTGAGCTCGGTGCCTTGATCCCGAATGACGGCGACGCGAGCTTGCGCCGTCGGCAATTGGGCGGTCGAGAGATCGGCGCGCGCCGCCGAACCGGCACGAATCTGCGCCGAAACGAGGCTCTCATTGGTCTGATCGACCAGCACGGTCTGTACGGCGACGGCGGTTGCACGCTGCGCGGCAAGCGATGTGTAATACGCATTGGCGACGTTGTAAGCGACGGTCTGAAGTTCGCGTTTGTAGGCGGCAGCTTGCGCATTTTGGTTGTTGCGCGCCGCGCGCAATTCGGCGGAGACCCGACCGCCGTCATAGATCAACTGCGACAGCGTCACTGAAAAAGAATTGGACGAATAGGTTAGCGGCGATAGTGCGGTCACCACGCCGGTCGTGCCGCCCGTACCGGTGCCGGTGCCCGTCCCCGTGGTCCCGCCGGTTCCGGTTCCGGTTCCGGTCCCGCCCGTCCCCGTGCCGGTTCCTGTCCCGGTGCCCGTGCCCGTCCCGGTGCCCGTGCCCGTGCCCGTACCGCCGGTGCCCGTCCCCGTACCGCCGGTGCCGGTGCCGGTGCCGCCGGTGCCGGTACCGGTGCCCGTCCCCGTGCCGCCGGTGTTCCCGCCCGTTCCGCTGGTGACGACGGAGGCGCGGCTGCCGTCTTGACTATGGATGCGACTCGATGCAATCGAGCCCGAGACGCTCGGAAAGAGTGCCGTGCGGGCAAGTTGGACCGGTGCCGCGGCAATCTGGAGTTGTGCCCGCGCTTGAGCGAGCAGCGGAGAACGCGCGTAGCCGATCGACGTTGCCTGATCGAGCGTGATCACTTGCGGGATCGACGGATTCACTTCACCGCCGTTGACACCCGCCGCCGGATTGCCGTACGCCGGGTACGGTAAGCTCGTCGGCTGGCTTGCCGGCGGCAGCGTCACGGTCGCATTGGGATTGAACGTGCTGCGCGGCGACGGAGGCTGAGCCGGTTGCGACGCCGGCGCAGAAGTTGACTGCGCGCGCACGATACGCGGGATCGTCGTCGCGACGACGAACGCCGCGAGCGCGACGCTCGTAAGCGCGCGAAGCTGGAATTGCTGCAAGTTCGGTGCTCCTACTTCGCGGCTTGAGCGGGCGAAGCACTCATCGCAACGATACTCTTATCTTGTAACGCGTCCGGACGCGTGGTGATGACCGTCGTGCCCGCCGTGACGTCGGGCGACTCGATCTCCGCGAGCGTATCGGTCTGCAACCCAAGCCGAACCAGAACTGCTTTCGCCTGTTTGATTACCGGTGGACTGCCGCCTCCAGGTGCGCCCCCGCCGGCCGGCGCGCCGCTCCCGGAACCCGCGGGTGCGGCTCCGGAGCCCGCCGGCGCAGGCGGATCGACGACGGTAAAAACGCTCGCTCCGGCCTCGGTCGTCACGATCGCCGTCCGCGGAACGACGATTGCATTGTTGTGACGCGCCTGTACGATCTGCACGGTGACGAGCATGCCGCCCCGCAGCGCGTTGTCGGGATTGGACTGCATCAGCCGCGCGCGGTACGACAGGGTGCCGCTCGTCGGCGTCGCGTTGACGTCGTAGACCGATCCGTGAAAGGTCCGGCCCGGGGCACTGCTCGTCGTGAACGCGACCGACGTACCGCGCCGGACGTAGCCTAGATCTTCATCCGGCACGTTGACGTTGACGTAAACGGTGTCGACTTGCGAAACTTGCACGATCGGTGCATTCGGCCCGGCAAAGGAGCCGGGATCGAGCAAACGCTGCGTAACCACGCCGTCGAACGGGGCATAGACGCTGGTTTGCGCAATCTGCGTTTGCAGCAGCTTCACTTGCCCGATTTGCGACTCCAACGTACCGCGAGCAGCGGCAACCGTCTGCGTTTGAATCCCGGTTTGCCCGAGGTTGCGCCGCGCACTCGACAACGCGGCTTGAGTGGCAACGACCTGCGTCCGCGCGTTTGCGACCGCTTGTTGCGCGGCAACATCCTGCGCTCGCGATTGCTCGATCTGGGTTTGCGAGACGTAACCCTGCGAGAAGAGTTGTTGATTCTGCCTGAAGACGAGGTGCGCGTTGGTTGCCGCGGCTTGATCGCTCACGAGCGTGTTACGCGCCGAGGCGAGGACTTGTTCGGCGTTCGTCACGGCCGAGCTTACGGTTTGGCTCGTGATCGGATTCTGCAGCGTTTGACCTTGCAGCGTCGCTTGGGCTTGAGTCACGAGCCCCTGCGCTTGGGCCAATTGCGCGCGCAACGTCGAATCGTCGATTTTCGCGAGCAACTCGCCGCGCTTCACACGCGCGCCTTCGCGAACGAATACGTTGACGAGCGTTCCGGATTGCGGCGAACCGACGGTCGACTGTTGCATCGGCGAAATTTGACCGTCTAAGGTAAGGTAGGTGGCGATGTCGCTGCGCTGCGCTTGCGCGACATTGACGGCAATCGGCGGCGGACCCGCATTTCCACCGCCGCCTGACTTGCCGCAAGCCGTCATCGCGACGGAAAAAATCGTCGCGCCGATGATCGCGCGCGCTGTGCGTCCCATGTGACTCCTTTGTACCTTGTAAATCTGCTAAGCGGCTAAGATTCACGCCGGCCGGCGTCTTTCCCGACGTCCGGCGCAGCATTCGCTCATGCGATTTACCGGCGGAATGCCAGAAATGATTCACACGGCTGCTGCTCGTATCGTGCATGAGCATGGCAGCGAAACTCGACGTCGGCCGAACTTATCAGAGCCAAACGCGCGTCGAAGAGTGGATGACCGCCGAAAAAGCCGGTAATAAAGGCGTCGACGTCTTATCGACGCCGATGCTCCTGCAGTTAGTCGAGGACGCCGCAATGCAGTGCATTGCTCCCACGATGGCCGCCGGCCAGGTTAGCCTGGGCACCTATGTCGACCTCGCGCATCTGGCGTCGACGCCGGTCGGCTTCATCGTTCGAACCGAAGTCGAGGTCATCAAGCTCGATGGCCGACGCGTCGAATTCGCATTTTCGGCGTTCGACGAACGTGAAAAAATCGCCGAAGGCACGCACGAGCGGTATCTCACGGAGCGCACGCGCTTGGTCGAACGGCTCGAAGAAAAGCGCTGATCCGTTAGAGTGTGATGGTACTGCTGATCGAACGCGCGGCAGCGACGCCCGAAAGTGATGCGCCGACCGTACTTTGACCCGGAAAAACGCTGTCGCCGCATAAGCGCAGGCCGGCGATGCCGCTACGGTGTGAGAGCGCGCGCAGGTTTGCATTCGCGCATGTCTGCGGCGAACCGCCGACCAGGCCGCGGAAACGTCCCGTGTAGCGGGCAAACGTATGCGGGGTTGCATACTCGACGAGATCGGCCCGGTCCCATGCGCCGGGCGCAATGCGCTCGAGAGCAGCGCGCAACCGTGCTCCATATTCGTGCTTCCGCCGCTCGTAGAAGTTGTCTTCGTATGCACGCTCCCAAGCGGCAACGTCGGTGTGCGTCGAGATCGTCACCGCCCGACCGCCGTTGCGCGCGCGTTGCCGTTCCCCAGCCGCCGAAAACGACACGAACACCGAGTTGCCTTCGCCCAGCGGCGCATCGGCATCCATAACGAGCTGATGATGGAGCGCACAATCGTCGGGCACGGTACCGGCGCGCAAGCCGACATACGACATAAAGGCACCCCAGCGTTGCGGCGTCGCGGCAAAGCGAGTTTGTAGCGCGCCGGCGTGCGCACCCAACATTTGCCGAACGTCCGCGACCGGGATAGCAGCGATCACATGAGCCGCGTGCAGCGTGTCGCCGGTCGCTAAACGCACGCCGCACACGCGGCCGCGTTCGACGACGAAACTGCAAACCGACGTTCGGTATGCGATTTCTCCCCGGCGGCGCCGGATCGCGCGCGCCAGCGCGATCGAAATGTCCGAAACGCCGTTCGCAAGATGAAACGTCCCCTCGCGCGCGATATCGAGCGCGGTAGCACCATACGCGAGATCCGTCGATGCAGCGTCGGTTTGCGCGGTAATCAACAATTGCGCATCGACGAAGGCACGCAATTTCGCGTCTGCAGCCGGCGGTAAAATTTGAGCGACGGTTTTACCGATTGTACCCGCGAGCATGAGATGCCGCGGACGCATTGCCCCCGCGAAAGCGCGCACGCCCGCAAGATCGACCGGCAATGCCGGAAAGCGGGTTGAGAAATCCCACGCGACATCTGCGATGCGTTCTTGCTTGCGCCAAAACGATTCTGCCGCCGGACCGAATGCGCGCAGCCGTTCGATCGGCCAGCGCGCGTCGCCGAACCGGCAAATGCGGTCGCCGCCGACATGCACCACCATTGCCGGCTCCACGGCCGTAGCGTCGAGCGAGACGTCGAGCCGCTCGAACAAGCGCCGGTGCGCACCGCGCGTCCCGAAACCGCTCACGAGCGTTGCACCAACATCGAAACGGTAATCGCCGCGCACGTAAAACGACGCGCAGCCGCCCGGTTGCGCGTGTTGCTCGATAACTTGAACGCGTGCACCGTCACGCGCGAGCAATGCACCCGCCGTCAAGCCGGCGACGCCCGCTCCGACGATAATTACATCCGGGTGATTTTGACGCACTTTGGAACCGTCACGACGTATCGACACGTTCACTAGGACGACTGCGCGGAAGCAAATATCATTGTCTGCCGTTTCGCGCGGAAAGCAGCGTTGCTTGGTAACGTTGCCGATACAAGGGGGCGCCCGCGTGCTTCCCTCTCGTGATTAAGGGTTATGACGAATGGGTAATTTGTGCCTCGGTTCAAGGGAGCTAGCGTGAAAGCGCTTGCTTTTTGCCGCGTGCACCGGCATCCCACCGGTCTATGCCTGAAATGACACCACACACATCTAGGAGACTTCATTGAAACGACTCAGCTCCGGGATTCTGATGGCGATCGTCGCCGTGGGATTCGGGCTGTCATCGGTCAATGCGCAAACTACGGCAGCGAAAGGTAACGAAGGAAACTCGTCGTCTGCTACGCTTGTTGCACAGACCGGTAACGTCCCGCCCGCGGACTTCGGCGCGCCGCCATCAGGCGAAATTCCGATCCTCTTCAACGACCATCACGTTTACTCAAAACCCGACCGGCTCAAGCAGAATCGCGTGCTTGCCGCGCTCGTTCGGGGCAACACAATTCTCGTTCCGTTGCGCTCGATGTTCGAGCAAACCGGTGCGACGGTTTCATACGATCCGGCTTCAAAGACGGTCGATGTTTCCAAACCCGGCTCCGACGTTAAAGTCACCGTCGGACGCCCCGAGGTCGTCATCAACGGCGAGAGCCGTCCGCTTGACGTGCCGCCCGAGATTTACAAAGGCACCGTCGTCGTCCCGCTTCGCGTCATCAGCGAAGGCATGGGCGCTTACGTCCAGTGGGTTCCGGAACGCAAAACCGTCGTCGTTCGCTACATAGCAGCGCCGCCGCCGTTGCCGCCTCCGCCGCCGACGCCGATCCCGACCGAGGCACCGACCGCCGTTCCGGCGACGCCGACCCCGGCTCCCAGCCCGACCGTTTATTACGAGCACTTCATCGTCGGCGATTATCTGTTCAATCCCAAAGTGTATAATGAGTTTTCGCCGGGCAATAAGGGCGTCAACAGCTCGTATGCCGCGCGTGCCGCAGTCGAGTTCCCGCTCTTCAGCCTCCCCTGGATGCTCGAAGGCGACTATCGTAGCTACAAGTATCCGTATACGGGCGTAACACCGGTCACGGTTATCGGCGGCTACGGTCAAGTGCTGCCGCCGGCGTTTACCGCGCGCGATAGCGATTTTGACGGCCGCTTCGGTCTCAAGGTTGCCGATCCGCGCATTTATATCGGCGTTGGTTATCTGCATCGCGATACCAACTACGGCTATCCGAAACAGAACGGCTTCGGCTTCGGGCTTGAGAAATTGCCCGACCTCGATCAGACGTTCTCGGTGTACGGCAGCGTGTACTACTATCCCAGCGTAACCGCGAATTACACGTTCCCGGCCGACGCATTCACGACGGCCGCCGGAATTGCCGGTACGACCGGTAAGTTCAACGACCGTTTCCTCAAATACCAAGTCGGCGTGACGATCGATTTGACGGGCGCGAAAGCTCCGTTCGGTCTGTTCCTCGACGGCGGCTTCCTGGGCGATTCCGTCCGCGGAAAATCGCTCTCGCCTTCGGATGCCTCGCATGCGGGCGCATACCTCGGCTTAGGTCTCAAGTTCTAAACGCTTAGGCGTACGCAACGCGAGAAAAAGGCTCCCGGGAAACCGGGAGCCTTTTTTTTGAAATCGCGACGAGAAGCTACGGCGGATTGAGCAGCGGCGGCGTCGCTGACGGCAGCGGTTCGGGACTGGCCGTCGGCGCCGGTTGACCGGAAAGATCTCCCGCGCCGGAATTCATCGAACTCGATCCCGTAACGCTCGGCGTACTCGACGGTGAAACTTCGGGCGCGGCGACTTCCGCGGCGGTCGCGGTCGGACTGGGAGCGGGGACTGCTGCGGTGTTCAGCGGAGCGTGCCCGACCTTACCTTGCGCGAGCTCTTTCTTTCCGGCTTTGCCGTACCATGTCGCCGGGAAATCGCGCACCAGCCACTGCATGGTCGCAAGCGAACGTTTGCGACCTTCATCCGTATCGAGTTTGGCGTACATGCGCTCGAGTGCAAACACCGTTTTTGCCAGCCACGTGTCGGTGGGATATTTGTGCTCCCAGTCGCGTGTCGCTTCCTCGGCGAAAGCTGCCTTACTCGCCTGCTGCATCCAGCGCGTTTGATCGATCTCGATGTTCGCGCCCACATCTTTGATGGTATTGCGGATGCCGAGCACACTGATCTTGAGCTTACCGAAATATTCGTCGGCCGGAGCAACTTTGAGCGGCGCCTTGGGTGCCGGTTTCGCGGCGAAAGGCTTTGGCGCGAGCGTTGGTTTCGCCGTCGGCACGGCCGTTGTCGTGGCCGGCATCGCCGCAGTTGTCGTCGCGGCAACTAACGAAACACACGCGAGTAATCGTTTCACAGCGATCCTCAACTATGCTACGTGGTATGACGGCGCGTTCATAAAACGCCGTCGATTGGAGTTAGTGTTCGTGAGTGCTCGCCCGAGGTCCGTTGCCGTTCTGCAACTTTGCGCGCACGATCGGCGTGATTTTGAGCGGCGCTGGCCGGAGATTCGCGCACGTATCGGAGCAGCGGCGCAAGACGGTGCCGAACTTATTGTCCTGCCCGAAGGAACCGTGCCCGCCTATGTTATCGGCACCGAAGTTGTCGATCCGCAGTTGCTCGAAGCAGCCGCTCGCGACGTCATTGCAATTGCAGCTCAAAGCGGCGCTACGATCGTGTATGGCGGCGGGCGGTACGACGCCGAACGCTTCGTCAATTCCGCTTACGTCGTCACTGCCGACGGCATCGTCGGAACCGCTGATAAGTTTTTTCTTTGGCACTTCGACCGGCGCTGGTTTCGCGCCGGGGAGCGGCTTGCGCCGGTGCCTTCGCCGGCCGGACTGCTCGGCGTTCTCATTTGCGCCGACGGACGCATTCCGACCATCGCTGCAACACTCGTCGACCGCGGCGCCGAAATCTTAGTCGTGCCGACCGCGTGGGTCAGCAGCGGCCGCGATCCGCTCGTGCTTGAAAACATGCAAGCCGATTTAATGCTAAACGTTCGCGCCTTCGAGAACGGCGTTCCGCTCGTCGCTGCCAATAAATGCGGCATCGAGGCGCGCAGCGTCGCCTATTGCGGAAAAAGCGCCATCGTGGCCGCCGACGGTTCGTTTGTCGCGCGTGCCGAGCAGCACGGTGAAACGACGCTGCGTGGCACGGTCGCCGTCGGCGCAGCCTATCCGATGCGGACGGCGGCTGCGCGCGCCGTCGAACGCGGCGAAGATCTCGCGCCGCTGCCGGCCGTGCTGCGCATAGCGATCGGCGTTACAACCGAGCCGGCATTACATGCAGTCGCTGCCGTCGCCGACGCCGAGTTGGTGATCGATCCGCATACGCATCCGCTTTGCGCCGAGATGGCGCTCGTGCAAGACGAAGCAATGCTCGATCCACGCGCACTTGTTGCGCCACGCTTAGCCGGAGTACGGCTTTTCGTCTGGCATGCGTCGATTGCCGCTCGCTGGGTGACGCCGCTGGCGCGCACGCGCGCCGCAGAGTTGCGCGCTTATGTCGTCGTACTCGACACGCTCGGCCGGCGAGCATTCGCCATCGACCCGGACGGCACTATCCTTTGCGGCACGTTCGAGGGTTTCGATATCGCTGCATTCAGCTTCGATCGCACGCGGACCGACGCTTGGACGATCGCTCCGCATACCGATGTGCGTGCCGCCTTGTCGTCGGTCGAATCGATCGCATCGCTTGCCGTACGCTGAGTGACGGTTGCGCGCGGCAGTTGTTGCTGCGCGGGTATCGCACGAGCGTTTGCACGCTGCTTTTGCTGCTGTCGTGCAACGGGCCGGCGTATGCTGCAGCATTACCGGAAATTTTCGCGCCGGCGCCGTTTCCGCTCGTTCTCTCGCAGTGGGTAACGCGCGAGTTCGTCGCACCGGGCGCCGAGCGCGCGGTGTATCGCCTTCAGACGACTGCAGGGCCGCTCGTGGTCAATATCGTTCGCATCGACCCGCGCAACCCGAGCGTGCGGTTCGGCACCGTGCTTGCGCGCGACCGGATCGTGTCGGGCGGCGAAACGATATCGTCGATGGCCGCGCGGACGCATGCCGTGGCCGGCATCAACGCCGACTACTTCGACATCGGCAATACGAATGCGCCGCTTGGCATGCTCGCGCAGAACGGCGCGCTCGTTCGAACGCCGAGTAGCCGCATCGCGCTCGCTGTCGGACGCGACCGCGACATCCGCTTTTCCGCGTATGCCTTTCACGGATCGGCTCACGTCAACGCCGGGCCGCCGATCGCGATCACCGGCGTCAATGAATGGCCGCCGCAAGGCGGCGCGTCGTTCCTCACACCGAGCTACGGCGTGCCGGCAGCCGCAGCCCAAACGCTGATCGCCGAACTGACGCCGCTTGCCGGCACCAACGATAGCGTACCGCCCGGCGGTCGATACCGCGTATCGCAAATCGATAATGGGACGGTACCCTTCGTTCCGAGCTACGGTCTGGCACTTGGACCGGCGGCGCAACAGGCGGGCATCGTTCCGGACGTCGGCGACATCATCGACGTCAACCTCGCGACCGATCCGCCGCTGACCGGCGTGCTGCAAGCGATCGGCGGCGGGCCGGCGCTGCTGACCGACGGCGTCGCGGTCGACGATCCGGCATCGCCGGGCTACGCTACGCGCGCCCGGCGCATCCCGGCGGCCGCGGCAGCGCGGCTGGCCGACGGCACGCTCGCGCTCGTCGTGGTCGATGGCCGGCGCCCCGCCACATCTGTCGGAGTTAATCGAGACGAACTCATCGCGCTGCTGACCGGGCTCGGCGCGACCGATGCAATGCAGTTCGACAGCGGCGGGTCGGCGACGCTCGTTGCGCGAGTGCTGGGTGATGAACGTGCAACGGTCCTCAACGAGCCGTCGGACGGTATCGAACGGCCGGTTGCCGACGGTTTTTTCATGTATAGCGATGCACCGGTTGGTCCGCCCTCACGGCTCGTCGTGCGGCCAAGCTCGATCGAAGCATTGCCCGACGTTGCGATTCCGTTGCAGGCGTCGGTTGCCGACGCCGCCGGGCATGCGCTGGGCGTGGCGCGCGGAGCGTGGCATGTCGCCGGCAACGTTGCGCGCATTGACGATCGAGACGTGCTGCACGTGCCGGGCCGGCCGATTACGACGGTCTTGCATGTCGACCGCGGCGGCGTTAGCGCCGACGTTCCGCTCGAAATCGTTCCGAACGTTACGCGCATCGTTATTACGCCCGACCGTCCGAATCCCGATAGCGGGGCAACCGTCGCGCTGCACGCGCAAGCGTTCGATCTGCGTGGCCGTCCGGTCGAGACCGGCGATCGGGTGCGCTGGAGCGCGCTGCACGGCACGATCCGGTCCGACGGCGTCTTCACCGCCGGACCGGCCGACGGCTTTGTTTCCGCGGCGCTCGGGGCGATCGAGTCGAGCGAAACAATCCCGGTCGGGCGACACGTGACGCCCCTTGCGAGCTTTGCCGAGGCCGATCGCTCGGACTGGACGTTCTCGACCGTGCCGCCCGGCGGTCCCGGCCGGCTCGACTTCACTTCGCAGGGCACATTGCTGCTCCGATACGACTTCACCGGCAGCGAGCGCGCCGCTTACGCCGACGCCGCAATCTCGCTGGGCGAACCGCTGTCGATCTCGTGTGCAATTGACGGTGACGGCAGCGGTGCGGGCATCCGAATCGCCGTGATCGATCGGTACGGCGAACGCACCGCCTTAACCTTAGTGAAAACCGTCGACTGGACCGGCGCCCAGCGCCGCGACGTGCGCGTTCCGCCGGCTTTGGCTCCACCGCTAATTCTGCGTTCGATCTATGCCGTCGGTTCACTCGGTCCGGCGCCCATCAAGTCCGCCGGCGTCTTGGGCATACGCGGCTGCGCGTTGAGCGTGCCCGGAGCGCACCCGCCGGGAACTGCGCTTCGTCTGCCGTAGAGCCGAGGGGATGCAGTTTGCTTCTTTGGGCTTGCGCGTAATCGACACGGCAATGACGCTCGGAGCGGCGTACTGCGACGTGCGCTTCGAGCTTGGCCGTAGCGAGCGCGCCGAGGTCCGCAACGGTGACGTCAGCGGCCTGTCCGACGAACGTAGTGACGGCTACGGCATTCGGGCGCTCGTCGACGGAGCATGGGGCTTTGCCGCCGCCGACGATTTCAACGATGCGGCGCTCGATGCCGCAACGGCGCGGGCCGTCGCTGCGGCGCGTGCCGCGTCGGCAATCTCGGCGCGCCGCATCGGCGAGATTCCGACCGACCGGTATATCGATACGTTCGTCACGCCCGTGGAACGCGCGCCGAAGACGGTTTCGCTCGGCGAGCGGCTTGCACTCTTACTCGACGCCGAGAAACTGCTCCATTGTGCACCGACGATCAGCGTCGGCCGCGCCTGGCTGGATCTATGGTCGACGCAGAAGTTTTTCTTCTCTTCGACCGGGTCGCAGATCGAGCAGACGATCGTGCAAAGCGGCAGCGGAATGGCGGCGCTGGCCGTCGGCGGCGGCGACGCGCAGATGCGTATGTGGCCGGGCGATCGCGGCCTGTACCAGGGCGGCGGCTGGGAAATCATCGAGGCCGCGCAATTGCGTGACAACGCGCAGCGGACCGGCGAGGAAGCGCATGCGCTGTTGAGCGCACCGCAATGTCCGAGCGGTGTGATGGACATCGTGCTCGGCGGCTCGCAAGTTTCGCTGCAAATCCACGAATCGTGCGGGCACGCCGCCGAACTCGACCGGATCATGGGTTGGGAAGCGAATTTTAGCGGGACGAGCTTTCTGACGCCGGCCGGACTCGGCACACTACGCTACGGTTCGGATCTGGTCACCATTCAGATCGATAACACGCTTCCGCGTGGTATTGCAACCGCCGGATACGACGATGAAGGGACGAAAAGCGTCGTGTCCGATATCATCCGCGACGGCGTGCTGACCGGCTTTGAAACCTCACGCGATACGGCGCGGACCCTCGGGCGGGCGTCGAATGCTTGCGTGCGCGCGCAGAGCTGGATGCACGTGCCGATGATCCGTATGTGCAATCTTAATTTGTTGCCGGGCGAAACGCCGTTCGAGGCGCTGTTCGGCGATATCGATCGCGGCGTATACATGGAGGCAAACCGGTCGTGGTCGATCGACGACCGGCGGCTCAACTTTCAATTCGGATGTCAGATCGGCTGGGAGATTCGCAACGGCAAACGCGGCCGGATGCTAAAAAATCCGACGTACGCCGGCGTGACGCCGCAATTCTGGAACAGCTGCGATGCCGTCGGCGACCAGGCATCGTGGTTCGCCTGGGGGACGCCGAATTGCGGCAAAGGCGAACCGATGCAGACCGGGCGCACGACGCAAGCCGCGGCACCCGCACGGTTTCGTAACGTGACGGTCGGAGTCGGCTATGACGGCTGAAGAACGCGCGCAGGTTGCCCGGCGCGTGCTCGCGCGCTCGCAAGCAGACGCAACCGAAGTGACCGTTACCGCCGGATTTCAAGGCTTGACCCGTTTTACGCGCGAGGCCGTTACCCACAATATCGATCGTACCGAACGTGCGATTCGCATCCGCGCGATCGTGGATGGCCGGATCGGAATCGCGGCAACGAACGCATTCGACGATGCCGCACTCGACGTCGCGGTTCGCCGCGCGGCTGAGATCGCACGCTTTGCTCCGCGCGAATCGATCCCGCCGCAGCTCGCGCACGATGCCGTTGCCGCAGCCGCGACACCGGCCTACGTCGCGGCGACGGCGGCAGCAACACCGGCCGAACGTGCGCGGCTCGCCGCCGCGATGTTCGCTCATGCGGCGACAAATGAATTATGGTCATCGGGTTACGCGACGACGGCGCACGACGGCACCACGATCGTCAACTCCAACGGCGTTTGCGCGTCGTTCGACGGCACCGACGCCGGGGCGAATATCAAGATGAACGCAACCGATGCAACCGGTTTCGCCGAGGCATACTCGCCCGACGTCGACGTGCTCGACGGTGATGCGATCGGCCTCCGAGCGGCCGGCATTGCGCTACGGACGCGCCGCCCGATCGGTGTCGAGCCGGGTGATTGGACGGTCATTCTCTCACCCGCGGCGGCCGGCGAATTACTGCGCTTCGTAACGCAGCACTTTTCGGCCGAGACGTACAGTGACGGCTCATCGTTCATTTCGGGCAAACTCGGTACGGCGGTCGTCGGCAGCAACGTCACGATTCTCGATGATTGTACGCACGCGCTTAATCCCGGGATGCCGTTCGATGCGCAAGCGGTTTCCAAACAACGGATCGAACTCGTCCGCAACGGCGTTGCAACCGATATCGTCACCGATTCGACTTGGGCCGCGCGCTTGAATCGGCGCAACACCGGCCACGCTTTGCCGGCTCCGAATGTCGGCGGACCGCAGTCGAATTCGACGGTCGTCGAACCGGGCCCAAAGTCGCTCGAGACGCTCGTTGCCGAGACGCAGCGCGGTCTGCTTATCACGCGGCTCTGGTACGTCCGCAGCGTCGATCAACGCACGTTGCTCTTGACGGGCATGACGCGCGACGGCACGTTCCTCATCGAAAACGGCAAGCTGCAAGGCGGCGTGCACAACATGCGTTTCAACGCGTCGATGATCGCCGCACTCGCCGACTGTGAACTCGCCGACACGCAAATGCGCACCGGCGGCTACCATTACTCCCTCGTCACGCCGGCAATCAAATTTCCGCGCTTCCACTTTGCCAGCGCTTCACCGTATTAGAGCAAGCGGACTGCCGGGTCGGGAGAACGCCGCTCAGCCGTTCGCGTCGGCGACGTCACGCGTGACCGCGATCGGCTTCGTGCGCCGCGGCCGCACGAGCGCGGTGCCGATCCCGCCGATGAAAATCAGCGAGCCGATCGCCAGCACCGCCGGATGCGGCGACGACGCGACCATCAACTGCGGATAGGTGCCCAGAGTCGCGGTGAGCGCAATGTCACCCGCGGCGACCTGCCGGCCCGACGGCGCGATCGTCAAACCGATGCTCTTCCCGGTATCATCGTTGACGGATAACACGAGCGCCGGCTGACGCGATCCCAGATGATTGAATGTTTGCGCGTCGTCGGCACTAAAATACAGCGCACGCACGATGCGATGTAACCCGGGTGTCGCAAACGTATCGAGCGGATACGACTTATCTTTAATCGCCTGTTGCTGCGGAAAAAGCAGAACCGGCGACAAAAACGACGCACTGTTGGGCTGCGTCACCGTGACGGGATTACCGCGTGCGTCGCGCGCAACGATATACGCGGCCGGACGCTGCTGCAAGTAGACGATCGAGGTGCCGAGATAGACGTGACCGCCATCCGGTACGGCGATCGGATCGGCATTCTTCCGGCGCAACGCGACGCTCGCATCTCCACGCGCAATCGCTGCCGGATCGGCTTGGCTGAAAAACGCGGCTGCTTGTAAGTCGGGAACCGGCGTTACCGTACCGGGCGATCCGCCGACGGCGACGGTATCGGGGCCGATGAGCCCGGAAGCAAGACCGCCGATCGCGACCATCAACGCACCGGTCAATCCGAGCGCGACGCGCCGCCCGGCAACACCATCGCCGCCGCTGCGCGCGCTCCACGCATAACCGGCCATGACGATCGCGGCAATCGTAAGCAAAGCCGCATACTGCCAGGTATGGTACACATCGAGCCCCGGCCGCACGTCTTGAGCGAACGTCAGCGCGATCGCGATGAGCGCGATTGCTATCGTCGAGCCGCGCGAATTCATCGCACGTGCAAGGCCGGTCCGACCGCATCGCGCATTTGCGCTAGGCTCAGCGCACCATCGATGCCGCGCACGACATGACCGCTACGATCGACGATGACCGTCGTCGGCAAGCCGATGGCGGCATAGCTTCGCCCGTATTGCTGATCCGCGTCGAGCAGAATCGGAAACGTCACGCCGTGCGCGCGGGCAAAAGCGCCGGTGGCGGCGGCCGACTCACCTTGATCGACCCCGAGCACAACGACCCCTTTGGATTTCATCTCTTGCGAAAATCGCTGCAGATCGGGCATCTCTTCACGACACGGCGGACACCACGTCGCCCATAGATTCATGAGGACGACCGACCCGCGGTAGCGATCGAGCGCATCGGTCCGGCCGTCTAAGCGTTTGACGTCGTAACTTGCCGCGGGCGCGCCGGTTAGACCGCCCGGACCGCCCGTGCTGCCGTCGAGCGTGCGTTTCGGTCCGCCGCCGGAATAACAACCCGTTGCAAGAACCGAAATGACGATTGCCGCGGCAAAGGCGGGCATACAACGCATCCGGCGATCTTCGCGCCGGTACCGATAGGTTCTTATGTGAACGTTACAAACGCGCCGCGCTGGCGTACGCGCCCGATCGTTGCAGCCGGACTCAAGATCGTCGGCTACGAAGCGGGCAACCCCGACCCGCAAGCCCCCACCCTTGTCCTCGTGCATGGATTGGGCCACTGGACGCAGGCCGCCTGGGACGTGCTCCTGCCGCTGCTCGATCCGCAGTTGCGGATCGTCGCGTTTGATTTGCCGGGCTTCGGCCGGAGTGAAAAGCCGGACGTACGCTATGACACCGCCTTTTTCTCAGGCGTCGTCGGCGCCGTGCTCGATCGGCTGGCACCCGATCGCATGTGGCTCTGCGGACACTCGCTAGGCGGCTATATCGCCGCGACCTACGCAGCCGACCATCCGGACCGGGTCGACAAGCTTGTCCTGGTCGCACCGGCCGGCTTTTTACGTGCAGCCCGCTTCCTGTACGCCATGCTCGGCAGTCAAGTTGCTCGCTGGCTCTTCACTCGCCGTCCCGGACGGCGCTTTCTCGAGCGCACGTTGGACCGCTCGGTTTACGATCCGGCAACGATCGTTCCGGCGATTCGCGAGCTGGCGTTCGAGTTCGCGCGCGATGCTGACGTGCGGCGCGCTTTCGCGGGCGTTTACACCGGCGCCATTCAAGATTTTCGCGAAATGGAAGCCATGCACGAGCGGCTTGGCGGCTGGCATGGGCCGACGCTCATCGTCTGGGGCCGTCACGACCGCTTCATTCCGATCAAGGCCTTGGCCGCGACGCGCAGCGTGTACCCGCAAGCCGAGACGCTGATCTGTGAAAGCAGCGGTCATCTGCCGATGGTCGAGGAGCCGGCCGCCGTAGCGACCGCGCTGCGGCAGTTCCTGCGCGGCTGATTTGGTAAAATCTCGGTAAGCCGGAGCCGAGCCGCACGGTGATGCGGCTAAGTCGATCAAGCAGTAGACCGATGCCTGGTATATGCAGCGCGGCGCATCGAGTGGGCAGTTGGGAGCTGCGAACCAGAGATCACGGATGGGCACGATGCTCGTGCTCGTCGAGCGGTGCGCTTGCACCGGGCTTGCCGTTCTGCTGCTCGTTTCCGGAGTCTTCGCCTTGTTTTCGGCCGGCACGACGCGCTCGGCCTTGCAAGCCGTCGCGGTGGCGAACGGCTTGAACGACCGCTATCAGGAAGCGCGCTACGCCGTCGGCGCCGAAGAATCGCTCGAACGCAAATACCGGCTCGAGCCGAGCGCCGAGGTGCGCGGCGAACACCATCGCGCGGAAATTGCATTGGCTCGAGCGATCGGCGATTCGGGTAGGCTCGGCACGCCCGAAGACAGCCGGCGCAATGCCGCGATCTTGCGCGTTCACGAACGCTACGTCCGGGCAACGGCTGCAATGTTCGATGCCGTCGATGCGGGCCGGCCGGACCGTGCATTATTTTTAGATCATACGTCGATCGACCCGGTCTTTGATTTCGTTCAACGCAACGTTTTCGCGCGTGCCGCGCAACAACGCGTCAATACCAACACCATCCTGAGCCGCCTGCACGCACTTCAACGCGCATTGATCGCAACCTCGATCGTGCTGGCCGTCCTTACACTTAGTTGTTTTTTTTCATATACGGCCGTGCTCGGTATTTATAAGCGGCGATTGCAAGAAGCACATCGCCAAGAACTCGAACAGCTCTCGAAGGCGGCGCTCACCGATCATCTTACCGGCGTCGGCAATCATCGGGCCTATAAAGAAGAACTCGAGCGCCAGCTTTCCCTTGCGGCACGTCATGGCGAAACAATCGCTCTCGCGTTACTCGATATCGACGAAATGAAGCTCATCAACGACCAGAATGGGCACGTGTTCGGCGACCGGGTGCTCGTTGCGCTCGGCGTGTTGCTTGCCGGTTTACGCACCGAAGATCGCGCATTTCGTTTAGGTGGCGATGAATTCGGCGTATTACTTCCGCTGACATCGGCGCAGTCGGCGCATGTGTTGATGGAGCGCTTACGCAAATCCGCCGAGCATGCACTCTCGGGAGCAACGTTGAGCATCGGCATCGCGGCGCTTGGCGGAGACGATGCCGAGGCATTGCACGCACAAGCCGATGCGGCATTGTATTCTGCCAAACGAGCCGGCCGCAACGGCTGCGTCGTCTTTGACGCCGCGGCGGACGATATGTGGCTGCTGTCGCCCAGCCGAGTCCGGCAGCTGCGCGATCTCATCACCGATGAAGCGGTCAGCATCGCCTTTCAACCGATTTGGGATATCGCCGAGTGTACGATTCTGGCCTACGAAGCACTCGCCCGACCGGCGCCGGGGTACGGCTTTGCCGGACCGCAAGATGCCTTCGATCTTGCCGAACGCGTCGGCCGGGGACATGAGATCGATGCCGTCTGCGTGCGCGCGGTTTTGGCGCGCGCGAACGACCTCCCGCAAGGTGCGTTGCTCTTTATCAATATGACACCGCAGTCACTCGACCACGGTCATCTCAACGTGCCGGAATTCGTCGCGCAAGTGCAGGCCGCCGGACTAGCTCCGGAGCGCATTGTCATTGAAATCACGGAACGCTCGATTGCCAATCTCAACGTTGTCGTAGCGGTCGCAAAGGAACTTCAAGCCGCGGGTTTCGGGCTGGCGCTCGACGATACGGGTGCCGGAAACGCCGGCTTGGAGATGCTCAGCCGGCTCGCCGTCGAGTATGTCAAAATCGATCGCGCCATCGTCGTCCAAGCATTGACCGACCGTACCGCGCGCGGCGTTATGGCCGGGATTGTCGCAATCGCAAAAGCGACCGGCGCCTATGTCATCGCCGAGGGAATCGAAGATACCGCGATGCTCGATCTTGCGTGCGGACAAGAATTCGAGAGCCTGGTCCAGCATCGCAGCGTGCGCGGCGTTCAGGGCTATCTCTTGCAGCGCCCGACGCAACAGATCGTGGCGCTGAACGATGCGAGCGAGTCGTGCTTACTTTTTCAGCAAGCCGCGGCGCGATACCGCACCGGCGGACGGCCGATCGTCGTTGACGAACCGGTTCCCGCCGGCCACTGCTAATCGCCGGGGAATCCGTGAATAACTACGGTATCGGGCTGAACGCGATCGCTGGTTACCAGTCGCCCATGCGTTCTTCATCGACATCGCCTTCGAAGACGATCGTGCCCGGCGCGAAAACGGCGCTTTCGAGCGGAATGCCGGCGTAAAACAACCGCCGTGAGAGCGCATCATCCGACGAGCGCGCATACATGGCCGCAAAGCGTCGTAAAACGTTCGGAGCGCACAGCACGCGCTGCGGTAAGACGTGATACAGCCGGCGGAAACCGCTTAATGCCGCCTCGAACGCCGCCCGATCGAACTCATCGGGCAGCGCGGCCTCCCAGCGAACGCGTTCCAGGGTCGCCTCTTTAGCCGCCCGAACGCAGCGGCCGATGGCAGCGCTGATTCTCGATGGCCGCGCACTTGCAAGCGAATTGCGCGACGATCTTCGGCGGCGCACAGCAACGCTGCGCGACGCCGCTTGCATCCCGCGGCTCGTCGTCGTGATCGTGGGCGAAGATGCCGCATCGCTGGCCTACGTTAAAAGCCTGAACGGTGCCGGCAGTGCGGTGGGCGTCGACGTCGGCGTCGACGCACTCGCCGCCGATGCGACCGAAACGGCGGTACGCTCGCGCTTGATGGAGTACGGCAGCGCGCCGAACGTTCATGGTATTATTCTGCAGCAACCGTTGCCGATGCACCTCGCCATCCGCCGCATCGCCGACGCAATGCCGCCGCACAAAGATGTCGACGGCGCAAATCCGGTCAATCAAGGCCGGCTCGCGTTCGGCAGCGGCGCCGACTTTATCCCGGCGACGCCGGCAGCCGTAATGCTGCTGCTCGAACGCAGCCCGCATGCCGACCTACGCGGCGTCCGTGCGTGCATCGTCGGTCGCTCGAATGTCGTCGGGCTGCCGGTAACGTTACTTCTCATGGCCGCGGACGCCACCGTTACGTCGACGCACCGCTTGAGCCGCGATTTTGCGCGGCATACACGCGAGGCCGAGGTTCTCGTCGTAGCGGCCGGCGTTCCAGGTCTCATTCGCGCCGGGATGGTGATGCCGGGTGCGACCGTTATCGACGTCGGCACAACATTCGTCGACGGCAAAATTGTCGGTGATGTCGCATTTGCCGAAGTTGCCGCCGTAGCGGGGGCAATCACACCGGTTCCCGGCGGAGTCGGGCCGGTCACGAACGTCGCGCTCATGCGTAACGTCGTCGCGGCCGCCGAACGGCAAACCGCACGAGTGTTAATTTAAGCTAAAATGCTTACCGAAGAACTGTTCCTGATGCGTGCGGAACGTGCCGCCGGGCGCGTCGTCGCGTTCGGCCGGCTCTTGTTCGGCCTTGCGCTCGAGCAACGTACGCAACTGCGGCAACAGCCGGCGCAAGAAGCCTAACTCGACGGTCAGACGTTGTTGCGTGTTCGAAAGCTCGAGCAGACGCTGCTTCATCGTGTCGGCAACTTGCAGTGCATCACCGATGAGAAACGACGCGTCGACCGGATCGGCCGGTACGTCGATATCGGCCGAGGTGCCCGAGAACTCGACGAGCAGACGCAGATATTCGCGAAATTCATCACGCACTTCGGCCGACAGTTCGACGATCGCATTTCGATCCTCGAACTCTTCTTCGAGATACTCGACGTCGACGAGCAAATACGGTTCGCGCGCAACCACATCGCGAATTTTAAACCGCCGGCGCCCGGTCGTGCTGATGTAATAACGGCCGGCGGGTAACGGCGTGACATCGCAGATCTCCGCAGTCGTGCCGATCTCGTGCGGCATGACGTCCGAATCACCGGCTTCTTCGCCTTCGCGAATGAGAACGACCCCGAACGCCTCGTTGCTATCGAGACATTCGGAGATCATTTGGCGGTACCGCGGCTCGAACACGTGCAGGTTGAGAATCGCACCCGGAAACAGCACCGTGTTGAGCGGAAAAAGCCGCAGCTGCTGCATTACCGCCACCGTAATTGCGCCTACCGTCCGGCCGTCGGCGCCGTCAGTCGCGACTCGACACACGACCAGTCGATGTTGGCGAAAAACGACTCGATGTATTTAGGCCGGTCCGCCGGTTTGTAATCCAGCAGAAACGCATGCTCCCAAGCGTCCATGACGAGAATCGGATTGAAGCCGGCAATGTTGCCGTCTTCATGCAGCGTCACCCAGTGATTCGAGATGCGCCCCGTCCACGGGTCCTGATAGGCGATTGCCCAGCCGACGCCGCGCATCGCGCCCGTCGCCGTGAAGTCTTTCTTCCATGTGTCGAAATCGCCGAAGCTTGCCGACAGCGCCTCAGAAACGCTTGCACTCGGCGCGCTACCGGCACTTTTGGTCATATTGTCGAAGTAGTACTCGTGCAGCCGCATTCCATTATATTCGAAGCCGAGACGCCGGGTTAATTCCGAAAAGTGCGGGTTTGCGCCGGCAGCGGTACCGGCCTTAATTTGTTCGGAAATCTGCTCGTTGAGCAAATTGGTATTTTTGACATAACCTTCGTACAGACCGAAATGCACCTGCAATGTCTGGTCCGAGATGCCTTGCAAACCGGCGAGATCGAACGTTTTCGCCGTGTATGATTGCTGAGTGAGGGTTGCCACCTGAGCCTCCTACGCTTTGCACTAGAGTCTGCGCCGCTTCTTGGACGACGTGAGTTCGACGACGCGTGCATGACCCCCGGGTCTTTCACCGGTTCGGCAATGTATACCGTGCCGGGCAGGTTCCCGCTTTGCGCAGGCGGCAAACATACGAATCGTGGGTGACTTGTCTTATCTCACGCGACTCCACCGTGAGCCGTCACCGTTGCTTCTCGAACTCGAACAGCAATCGACGTACGACGGAATTCCAAGTATCGGACGCGCATCGGGCCGGCTGCTATCGACGCTCGTACATGCGATGATGGCAAACCGGGTGCTCGAAATCGGTACGGCGTACGGGTATTCCACATTGTGGATGGCGCTCGCTCTGCCGCCGGCAGGTCACATTTGGACGATCGATCCGAATGTCGAGCGAACTGAAGTCGCACGGACGTATCTCGAACGCGCCGGCGTCGGCGGCAAAGTCGACATCATCAATCAACCGGCGCTCGAAGTGCTTGAAATGTGGTCGCAGCGCAATCTCGATATTATCTTCATCGATGCCGATGAAACCGAATACGCCGATTATCTTGCACTCGCAATCCCGATGATCAAGCGATCCGGACTTATCGTGGTGGACAATCTGCTGGCGGCCGGTGAAGCCGGCGCCGAAGCTGCGTCGCGCGACGGCATCCCGTTGCGGGCGATTCGGGAGTTCAATAAACTGTTTCTCAATCATCCGCAACTCGATGCGACAATCGTGCCGATCGGCGACGGGATCGGTATCGGTGCCCGTATCGAGTGATGCGTTCCGAGCCGCGCTGCGACGCTTCGCTACCGGCGTTGCGGTCGTAACGACGACGCTCGACGAACGCATCCATGGATTCACCGTCAACGCATTTGCAAGCGTTAGTGCCGAACCGCCGACCGTCCTCATTTGCGTCAACCGGACGGCACGAGCTCACGCGCTCATCGCCGCCTCACAGCGCTTCTGCGTCAACATTTTGGCCGCCGAGCAACAAGCCTTGGCCGAACAATTTGCCGACCGCGAACCACAGATGCGCTTCGACGGTGTCGTCTACGGGTTCGGTCCGAGCGGGTCGCCGGTGCTCGCCGGCACACTGGCGCATGTCGATTGTACGTTAGGCGCCGAGCTAACGTCCGGGACGCATACGATCTTCCTCGGCAGCGTCATCGAGGCGGAGGAGCGTGACGGCGCGCCGCTGGGCTATTACGATCGGCGCTACCGTAACTTCGGCCCGATCTAACGCGGACCGGCGCACGCGTAAATGCTAGTGAAGCCGGATCGTTACCATGCCGGCATCGCTAACAACTTTGGGAGCAGCGTCTTGCGCTTCATCCTGCGACGTGCGGCCGGTTCCCGGCAAATCGGCTAAGGCAACGGCAGCCGCGACCGCGTGCGCCTTTTCGAGCATATCGTCGGTAATTTTACCGGCGGCGCGCTTGGTGCGGTAATCGTCGATCGCAGTCCGTAATGCGATCCGCGAACGTTCCGGGTAATCTTTTTTCTTTTCGGGATAGCCGCCCAGCGCGCTCATGATATCCTCGTCGCTGATCGCTAAGGCTTGATCGATCGTTTTGCCGCGAGCAAGCTCGACGAGCAACGAACACGTTGCCGTACCGAAACCGCAACCGGTCGTAAAGTACGAAATGTCTTCGATCCGTTCGCCGGGTCCGATCTTGAGATAGTACGTGTACATGTCGCCGCAAGAATCGGAGAAGTACTCGCCGCTTGCCATCGCGTCGTCCATCGTACGAAAGCCGGTCCGCTTTTCAACCAGGTTCTGAAATTTCGCGAAATCCACTAATGGTCTCCTAAATCGCGGCCGGCCGGAACCGCGCGTCGGCCGGCCGAACCGGCAGTTGTCGTAATTTCGAACCGGCACTCAGTGCCGCCGGTTGCGAGCGAGGCGGTCTGCATTACTTCCGGGGCAACGACGTCTTGCATGACCGAATGAATGACGCCGCAGATCTCCGGATGCTCGCCGACCGTTTGCGAAAACGGGCAATTGTGTTCGCGGATCGTGTAGCCGGATAGCGTCTCTTCCGCTTCCGCTTCAACCCCCGAAGCGCGCAGCATCGTCGTCAACGCCGCTACACGCTCGGCTACAGGCTGCTCGCCAAGCCGTGCGTTGAGGCGTTGCGCCTGGCGCCGGCTCATCGACGTAAAGATCGCCTTGACCGCTTCGTCGCCGCCGGTGGCGCGCACTTCGCGCAAAACGGCGTTAAGCATACGATCGTAACGCTGTGGAAAGTACCGGTCGGCAGCGGCGGTCAACCGAAATTCTACCGTCGGCTTCGTCTTTCCGCGACGCACGCTAACACCACTGACGAAGCCGTCACGTTCGAGTAAGATCAATTGCTGTCGAATCGCGTTCGGTGAGAGCCCGAACTCGGCGGCTAAGTCGGCCGCCGAGGCACCCCGCCGCGTCCGTAACGCGGCGACGATCCTCCCGCGCGCCGACTCGAAAAACCGGTCACCGTGCATACATGCAGCCTAGCATTCGCCGCATAGAAAGTCCAGACTTTCCTTGACTTTCTCGCCGCTCGAAGCTACCATCGTTGTCGTTACCGCGCCTTTACCTGCTGTAATCGGCCAGCCGACGGCGTCAAAACGAGCGCGAAGGAGCAAGATTGAGTCTAGAAGTTAGCGGTTTGCACGTGGCAGTCGAAGGCAAAGAAATCCTCAAAGGCATCGACCTCACGGTCGAAGCCGGTAAGGTGCATGCGCTTATGGGACCCAACGGCAGCGGAAAATCGACGCTCGCTTTTTCGATGAGCGGTCATCCGAACTATCACGTTCTGTCCGGCTCCGTCCGACTCGACGGTCAAGAGCTGCTCGATTTGGGACCCGACAAACGCGCCAAAGCCGGCTTGTTCCTGTCGTTTCAATATCCGGCCGCAATTCCGGGCGTGTCGGTAGCGAATTTCATTCGCACCGCACGCATGGCGGTTCAACCCGACGATTTGCCGCCGGCGAAATTTCGCCAGATGATTTTCGAGCAGCTCGACGTGTTGGATATGGATCCGGCGTTCCTATCACGCTACGTGAACGACGGCTTTTCCGGCGGTGAAAAGAAACGCTTGGAGATGCTGCAACTAGCGATGCTGCGACCGAAATACGCCGTGCTCGACGAGACGGATTCGGGGCTCGACGTCGATGCGTTGCAGTCGGTCGGCCGGTCGGTCAATGCGCTGCGCGCGACGGACGCCGGGATGAAATCGGCGTTCTTGATCATCACGCACTATCCGCGAATCCTCAGCTATCTGCCCGCCGACGTGGTTCACATCATGATGGACGGCCGGATCGTGAAAAGCGGCGGTCCGGAATTGGCGAATCAGATCGAACGCGAAGGGTACGACCGAATCCGTGACGAGGTTGCAGCCGGCGTTGCCTAGCATCACCGTTCCATCCGTCGTGCCGTTCGCACCGACGGTTGCCGTGCTTGATTCCGCGCTTGCGGTACTCGATGCCGCCGGCCACGATTCCGGCAGCGCAATCGACACGGCGACGCGCCGCTCGGCTTTTGCCGCTTACGAGCACTTGCCCATCCCCGGAGGCTATCCGGGGCGCGCGTGGCGCTACGATTATGCGAAGCTGCCCTTCAGCGGTCTGCGCTGGTCATCGAGCCGCCGTGCCGTCACGACGATTCCGCTTCAAGCCGCCGACGATCCGCACGTCGATCGTCCGGCGCTTCAAACCGACTGCGCCGGCGGTATAGCACACCTCGGTTCGACGCTGCTCGACGCACCGTCGAACGCACCGGCCCATCCGAAGCTCATCGTCTGTTCGCTTGCCGAGGCGCGGCGCGATTATCCGGAGTTGCTCGAATCGGTTCTGCATCGCATCGTCGATCCGCAGGCGGACCGTTTTACCGCGCTTGCTACCGCGTTTCAAAACTGCGGGGCCTTCGTGTACGTCCCGGACGGTGTCGTCATCGACAGTCCGATTCAATTATTGTTCCTTAACAGCGAAGCCGAAGCCGCCGCGGTCCTTCCGCATATCGTCGTGATCCTCGGTGCCGGCGCACGTGCGACGGTGATCGAACGTTACGCCGGTGAAGGTGATGCGTTTGTGTGCGGTATCGTTGAAGCGCATGTCGGCGTAAACGCGATTCTCGATATCGTGACCGTTCAGCAGAGCGACGCCGAGACGCGAATATTCAGCACGCGCGCCGCAAAGTGCGAGCGCGATGCAACGATGCGTTGGCATCTTGCCGAACTGGGCGGCGGGCTTGCACGTACGGTCGTCGCGACGCAACTCAGCGACACCGGAGCGCGCGGCGAAGTTTCGGCACTGTTCTTCACCGGTGGCATGCAGCACGTCGACCTGTCGATTCATACCGATCACACGGTCGGCCAGACCACGTCCAACACCGTCGTTCGCAGCGCGGCGACCGATCGCGGGCAAGGCCGCTTTTTCGGGAACATCGCGATTCGCAAACATTCGCACGGCAGCGACGCGTCGTTACGCGACGATGTGCTGTTGCTCTCGAAAACCGCGCACATCGACTCGGTTCCGGCGCTCGAGATTGCCGCCAACGACGTAAAAGCTTTTCACGGTGCAACGGTCGGTTCCGTCGACGAAGAGCAGTTGTTTTACGCCCGCAGTCGCGGTATCGGACGTGCTGATGCGCTGCGCATGATCGCGCTCGGATTCTTCGAGCCGGTCGTTGCGCGCTTTCCCGGCGAACGGTTGCGCGACGAGATTCGGACGTCGCTCGACAGTAAGATCGACGCCGCGACGGAGATCGATTGATGCTTGCCGTTGCCGACGCTAGAGAAGCGCAGATCGTTGCCGACTTTCCGATTCTGGCCAAACCGACGTCACGCGGCAAGCGTCTTGTTTTCCTCGATTCGGCGGCAAGTTCGCAAAAACCGCAAGTCGTCATCGACGCGCTCGTCGATTACTATTCCTCGTACAACGCAAACATTCACCGCGGCGTTTACGAACTCGCCGCACGCGCAACCGACGCCTTCGAGGCAGCGCGCGGGAAGGTCGCGCGCTTCATCAATGCCGCCGAACCGGCGGAAGTTATTTGGACGCGCAATACCACCGAAGCGATCAATCTTGTCAGCTTCTCGTGGGGACTCACGAATCTCCGGCCGGGCGATGCGATTCTAACGACCGAACTCGAGCATCACTCGAATCTGGTTCCATGGCAGTTACTGGCTGCAAAGACCGGTGCGGAATTGCGTTTCATTGCAGCCGACGCGGACGGCAATCTGCTGCTCGACGATCTCGAGGAAAAGCTGAGTCGCGGCGTCGCGCACGAGCCCGGCGTCGACCGCCGTCTCGAGCCCGTGCGAATAAGCGAAGGCCCCCACCGGGTAGGCGGGCGACAGCCATACCATCAACGGCAAGCCGGAGGGTGGCTCGGCCACGATGCCTGTCATCGATGATCGTGCGCGTGATCGCCGGGATGATCGTCGTGGCCGTGCCCATGATCGTGGGGATGCTCATGCGCGTGATGGTCGTGCCCGTGCCCGTGGTCGTGGCGACCGTGGGCCGATGCGGAGGACGCCGCATAGGCGCCGCCCTCGGGATCGAACGGCGCCTCGATGGCGACGACCTGGGCCCCGAGCTGGCGCAGCATGTCCTCGATCACGTGGTCGCTGCGCAAACGGAGCGCTCGGGCCATCACCTGCGCCGGCAGGTGGCGGTTGCCGATGTGCCAGGCGAGCCGGACGAGGTCACCCGGAGTCTTGGCCCGGATCTCGATCAGCGCCTCGGGAGCGGCCACGACTTCGACCAGCCGCCCATCCTCGAGCATCAGAGCATCGCCACCGCGCAGGGCGACCGCATCGGGCAGATCGAGCAGGAACTCGAGACCACCCACTCCGGTCATCGTGATGCGGCGGCGATGCCGGTCGTCGAAATCGAGCACGACGCTGTCGGCGGGCTCGCCCGACCAGTCGTCGCGGGCGCGGACGGCGGTAGCTCGGTTCATCATCAACTCCGTGCGCGGTACGACATCAAGACTGGTCGTAAAGATCCGGCTCTTTGGGCAAGAAACCGTCGTCGAGCACCTGCTCGACCGTGAAGGGCGGTTGCTCCGGAAACAGAGTGAAATCGATGCCGGTCTCGGCCGCCGCTTTCAGGCGCCCTGAGCGGTAAGTCTCGTCGAAGTGCTCCGCGGGATATGAATTGAGGCTGGGGCTGTCCTCGATGACTCCGAGAAGCTTGCTTCGCTGATCACGGATCGTCGTCTGCCAGGACGGCGAGCGGCGACCCGGCTGATATTTCCACTTCAGCAGGTGCGCGACCAAGACGGCCATTCGGTTGCGGATCTCGCGCCGTTCCGACTTGCCCACGCCTTCCACCTCATCGACCAGGTGATCGAGATCGAGTTCGTCGAAGCGCCTTTCGCGCAGCAGGCGCGCCTGTTCGCGCGCCCATAGCACGACGTCCTCCTCGTAGGCGCTGACAGAGTTTCGCGCCAGGACAGCATCCGACATGCGATTCCCCTTCCGACGCTCAGAGCACCTCAACCTTGTCGGGATGCACGATCTCGACCTTCACTGACTCGACGAACTCCTTCGACACGCGCCGCCACTCGGCGACATGGGGCGACTCGAAGTGGGCCTGGAGCGCCTCGCGTGACGCCCAGCGCTCGACGAAGACGAATTGATTGGGCTCGGTGATGCTGCTGAAGAGGTCGTAGGATTGGCAACCCTCCTCCTTGTGGGTCGCGGCAATGACGGTGCGGGCGTTCTCGAGATAGTCGGCCCGCTTCTCGGGAAGGATGATGACGGTCGCGATCACAAAGACCATGGGGGTTGCTCTCGACGTGGCGGTCCTACCCGCCATTAAGGCGCGCTGGGCTGCGAAATCAACCGGAGCCGGGCCCCTACAGGCGCTTGACGTCGCCGAGGCCGCAAAAGTCGCGCTCGCGGCAGGTCAGCACCAGCACTTGCAGCGACTTGGCGGCGGTCTGCAGCACGCGGTGCATGCGCTCGAGGCGCCCTTCGTCGGTGTTGACCAAAGCATCGTCGAGGATCAGCGCCGACGGCCGCCCCGAGGCGCGCAGGATGTCGGCGAGCGCCAGGCGGGTGATCACCGCCATCTGCTCGCGGGCCCCCATGCTGAGGGCCTGGAAGGGTTCATTGACGCCGTTGCGTCGGATCCCCTCGATCTCGAGCGTCTGCTCATTCAGCACGATCTCGCTGTGGGGGTCGAGGAACCTAAGATAGGGATGGACCCGCTGCCGCACGGGCCCGAGCCAACGCTCCTTCGAATCGCGTTGCGCCTCGGTCAGTGTGTCGAGCAGGAGGCGGCTCGCCTCGGCCTCGAGGTCCTGCGCCGCCTTATCGCGTTCGAGCCGCTCGATTTGTCCGGCCATATGGCTCAACTCCTCCCCGAGGCCGCCCTGGCCCAGAGCCCCGAGTTCGATTTCGAGCTCGCGTGCATCTGCGGTCAGCCGAGCGAGGTCGGCTCGAACGCTCCGCTCGGCGCCTTCGGCGCGCTCGAGATCGAGCCGGGCCGTGGCGGCATCGATGCCTTGGAGCTCGGTCTCGGCCAGCGCGAGCTCGGCTTGCGCGGTGGCCAGCGCGGCTTGCGCGTCGACGAGCCGCTCCCGCAGCCGGTCGTCCGGTTCGGCAGTCCGGGCGGCGGCGAGCTCGGACAAGGACGTCTCGCTTTGCGCTCTGGCGCGCGCCGCGCGATCGTCCGCGATGGCAAGATCGCGGGCAGCCTCTTCGCGGGCGCGGCGGGCGACCTCCTGGCCGGTCTTGGCGATCTCTTCAGCCTCGGTAGCAGCCTCGCGGGCCAAGCCGGCGTCCTCGATCGCCGTCTCATCGGCGCCGATGAGGGCCGTCACCTCGTCCGGCAGCGGCCGCGCCAGAGCGGCCCGTTCGTTCTCGACGGCCTGGCGCAAGGCGTCGAGCCCGCGCGGCGCCAGAGCCGACAGCAGCCGGTCGAGGCTCAAAACCTCGGCTTTCGCCTCGGCCAACCGTGCGATTTGCGCCTTGCCGATCGCCGCGCAGGGAAGCCCGAGATCGCGCAGTTTGTCGTCTCGAATGCGGACCTGCCTGTCAGCGGCGCGAGCGAGCTCGTCGATACCGCCACCCGGCCGGATCTTGAGTTGGCCGAACCCCTCAAGCGACAAAACTGCATCTTGGTGGAGACACAGCGGGCCGTCAACAGCGACGGGCGTTCCATCGAGCGTGATCGCGCGGTCGCCCTCGGGCACGAAGTCGAGCTGCACGCTCGCGGCCGCCAGGGCCGACTTGGCATGATCGACCGCGCTCTGCAGCTTATCGAGCTCCGCTGCATCCTTGGGATTGATCGTGAGCGCCGACACCGAGGCCAGGATGTCGCGCCGCCGGGCCGCCTGCGCTTCGGCCTCCTGCAGTTGCCCGGCCATGACGTCGAACATCGCTTGCCGTCGGTGCCGGGCCAAAGCCTGCTCCACGCATTGGAGTTTTTGCTCGGCGCCAAGTCTCACTCCCCGTGCCGCCTCGGCCTGTCGTTCGCCGGCCTCGGCCACCGTCTGCTGCCGCCCCAGCAGGGTCCTGGCTTCGGCGGCGCGCTCCAGCGTGCGCTCGCACTCCCGCTCGGCCAGCTCCGCCCGACCCGTCGATTCAGTGCGGCGCTGCCGCCGTTCGAGCGCGATGTCGCGCTCCCGCTCCGCCGCCTCCAGCCGCCGCAAGCTGAGGTCGCGCGCCGCTTCGAGGTCTGCGGCGCGCTCGAGGCTGCGCCTGCCCTCGCTGACCGCGCGGATCGCCTTGACGAGCCGGTCGTCCCGCCGATGCCGCGCCAGAGCTTCGGTGCGGGTCGCCAGGGCCACGACCTTGCCGTCGAAGCGCTGCATGGCCTCTGCGGCTGTGACGGCTTGACCACGCAATTTTTCCAGCCGTTCACCGAGCGCCCGATAGTCTCCGCGCGGCTTGTCGTTGCGACCCCAGAAAAGGTGGTTGCGCTCCACGGCGGCGGCCACCAGAACCCGGCCGCGCTCGCCGCCGAGGATCTGGCCGATCTCCCCCTCGATCGCCGAGGCGAGGCTCGACTTGCCGCCCTCGCCGATGCCGAGCGCGCGATGCGACTGGCCCTGCTCCACCCACAGCAGGCCGTAGAGGCCCTGGTGCTCGTCGGGCTTCGACTCGCCGCGCCCCTGCGGCGTGAAGCCGAGGAGTTCGGCCAGCCGGTCTTCGACCGCGTCCCCGACGATCCGCTCGCCGCCGCCCTCGAGTTCGGCCTCCGGCCGCTGGTGGAAGGCCTTGCGGAGGCGCCAGCGCCGGCCCGCGAGGTCGAAGTCGATGCTGATCTCCGGCCGCACGGTCTGCCCATAGGGTAGCATCCGCCGGATATGCTCGCCGCTGGCCCGGTGACGCTCGAACAGCACGGCCCGCAAGGCGGCCAGCACGGTCGACTTGCCGGCCTCGTTGTCGCCGACGATCACGCTCAGGCCATCGCCGATGTCGTCGATCAGCGCATGGCCGAGTTTCTTGAAGTCGTGGATCTCGATGCGGCGGAGTTGCATGGCTTCAGCGCTGCCGAACGTGATCGAGGTAGAGCATCCGCAGCGCGACGCGCGCCGCACCGCGCTCGGGGTGCTGCGCGTCGTCGGCCTTGGCCTTCAGCCGCTCGATCGCCAGCCTGACGAACCCGCCGGTGTCGATGGCGTCGAGGTCGTCGGTGGTCGGTTCGTCGCAGAGAGCGGTGAGGTCGGTATCGAGATGGTGGAAACGCGCCTGCCAATTGTCCATCTCGCGATCGAGACGATGCCGCTCGCTGAGGCTGATCGAGCCGGAGACCCGAAGCGCCACCACCGACCGGGCGACTTCGGCGTCGAGGTCCGCCAAGGCCAGGAGCACCCGGTCCGCGGTGCCGTCGACGAGCTCGACGTCGAGCCGGCTCCAGCGGTAGTGGCCGACCCTTACGGGCTCGACCCGCGCCGGCGCGCCGGGGCTGTCGATGGTGACGACATGAGCGAGGCCGCTGTCGTTCGAGCGATGCCGGTCCGTCTCGGGCGTGCCGGAGTACCAGGTCTGCGGGGCGATCTGCAGCGCGCCGTGCCAGTCACCGAGCGCCAGGTAGCTCAGGCCGGCGCGCCGGGCTCGATCCGCGTCGATCGTGTTGCTGGCCTCGGCCTGGGCCGGCAGGCGGCCCGCAACCGTGCCGTGCGCCAGGCCGATGCGGATCGTCCGGTCCGGCGTCGCGGCGTCGTCGAACCACTCCGTCTGGTCGAGCACCTCGCGCTGCCGCCGCAACGGCGCCGGCAAGACGCTGGCGCGCCCGCCCGCAAGTGCGATCGGCTCCGGACGGTCGGCGATGACAATGTTGGACGGCAGGTCCTTGGCCCTGAGGCGAGTCCAGACGCTATGCGTCAAGGCGGCGTCGTGGTTGCCGGGCAGGAAGACCCACGCGCCGTCATAGCCCTGCAGGGCGCCGAGGGCCTGGAACAGGGTGCGGTCGCTGACCTGGTTGCTGTCGAAGGCGTCGCCGGCCACCAGCACCGCATCGACCTCGCGGGCGCGGGCCAGCTCGGCCAGCTTGGCCACGGTGGCGACGCGTTGCGTCCGCAAGGCGCTTCCCGCATCGCCCGGCACGTTGCCGAACGGCTTGCCGATCTGCCAATCCGCCGTGTGGAGAAAGCGGAAGCTCATGTCTGATCCTGATGTGCCGCATGGAACCCATTGGCCTCGGGTTCCCGATTCGTTCAAGCTTAACCGGTTCGGTGAGTCGAATGTGCGGCATGCCACGCGCGCATGGGATTCTGCACAGGTTTCGGGTCATGTCGGGCAGGATCAAACCTCTGAAAGTTCGGTGTGGTTCAACCCCGGTACACTCGATTATGGTGGGCCATGCTGAGGTTCTGATGTGGTTCGAACGGCACGATCTCTTAGCCGCCCTCGGCGAAGTCGGGGCGGAAGCCTGGGCGGCCGGCAAGGTCATCGATCTTTGTGTCTATGGCGGCTCTTGCCTGATGTTGGTCTCGGATTTTCGCGTGGCGAGTGCCGATGTCGACGCCGTTGCTGTCACCGATCAAGGTTTTGTCGACCAAATAGCCCGAGCGATCGCGGAGCGTCACGGGTGGCCCGGCGACTGGCTCAACGATGGAGTGCGAACCTATCTCAGTCCTGCTGTGGACGCGCCGGACCACCACCTCATGATCGGGACCTACCCGTCGGAACAGACTCCTGGACTGCGGGTGTATGTTCCCACGGCGGAGTACATGCTTGCCATGAAGCTGATGGCCATGCGCATCGACGCCGCTTCGGACAGCAAGGATCTCGACGACATCGTCAATCTGATGCAGGTCGTTGGCATCAGGTCAGGAAAAGACCTGGTCGACGCCGCGTCGCGGTACTATCCCGAGGCGAAGGTCAGCGCCAAGCTGCTGTTGTCCGCGAACTCGCTCATCGCCCAAGCCCAGAGCAGGAAGACGCTCGGCCATGAAACGCCCCGGTACTTTGGTGGAGGTCGCGACGGAGGCGATGGCGGGTGAGCAGGATTTCCGCATCGCGTTGGCCGGCTTCCTGGACACCTTCTACATGCAGCCGGCGCTGCGCCAGTCGATGATCGACGCAGAGCCGGCCATCACCGGGACGGCGTTGACGGATGCCTACATTGGTGCCGTCGGCGAGCACCTGGCTCGGCGATGGAGCTTGCGCATTCCGACCTGGACGGACGATCCCCGGCGAACGCTCCACGAGCCCGTCTTTGCGGGCGGGATCGAGGCGCTGAAAGCCATGCTGCTCGTGCAAAGCCCGCTCGCTTTCCGCAAACGCATGATCTTCGTCGAGCACGAGCCGCTGAGGCGCGCCAGGATGCCGAGGTCGTGAGACTCTTCCAACAAGGGCTCGCGGGTGAGTTCGCCGGTTCAGCAGGGTCACTCCGCCGGGCAGCGCTTCACGGCAAGCGCCGCGCGGCTCGACTGCAGGGCGCCCACTCCGACCAGAATGGCCGCCATGGCGAGGAGATCCAGCGGGCGCACGGGCTCGCCGACCCAAAGCGCGCCGATCAGCAGAGCCACGATCGGCGGGAGGTAGGTGACGCCGGACGCCGCGACGGCGCCCAGCCGATCGACGATGAAGTAATACAGAATATAGGCGATTCCCGTGCCGCAGAGCCCGAGACCGAAGACCAGTCCGATCGACGCTCGCGCGTCACGCAGGATGGCGGAGATGCCGAGCAGGTCGGTGGTGCCCAGCAGCAGCAGCAAGGCCAGACCGATCTGATAGGTGGTGAGCGCCAGGGGCGAGAGCCGCAGCGGGGTGATGAACTTGCGGGCATAGACGAAGGAGCAGCCGACGCTCAGCGAACCGGCGATCATGTCGAGCACGCCCGCGACGTTCACCTGGCTGACATCGCCGGTCCACGGACGGGCGATGAGCAGCACCCCGACGAAGCCGAGAGCGGCGCCGCTGACCGACCGGGCGTTCAGCGGCTCCTCGCGCAGGAACAGCCAGGCCGTGAGGAAGGTGAATAGCGGAATGGCGCCGCTCAGCATGCCGGCCACGCTGGAGAGAAGCAGCGCCGTCCCTTTGGCAAAGGCCAGATAGTAGAGGGCGGTCGCCAGCAGGGCCATGAGCAGGAAGTGGTGCGCGTGGCGCCAGTGCGTCCAGCGCAGCTCGCGCCGGGCCAAAGCGAAGGCCAACAGGGGCAGGAAGCCGCAGACCACCCTCAGGAGAACGATCTGGGCCGGCGTGATGAGCGTTGCGGCCCATTTCGTGAAGATGAAATTGCTGCCCCAGATGAGGCCGA
>CBDCCS010000016.1:0-248568 GCA_965214935.1 Candidatus Velthaea sp.
TTCGACGGCGGCCGGATTTCCGTTAAACGGCACATCGACCACGAGCGTTCCGTCGCGGTCGAAGAGCACCGCTCGAACCGGCGGCTGCGACGCGTGAACGCCGCCGGCAAGCAGCGTCCGTAAGCGCAGGCGTCCGCGCAAACGGTGGTAGACGGCTGCAAACGGGATCGCAACGCTCGTAACGAGCATTTCGACAATTTCGGCGCGCGTGCACGGACCCGGTGCAACGCGGCGGCGGGCAAAATCGAGCGTGACGACGAGCCAGCCGGCAGCGGCGGTCACGGCAACACCGCAAAGTGCAACGGCAAGCACGTGCCGGCGAAAAGCGCCGCGCGGAGCAGCTGCGCGTTCGTACCAATCCGAACCGTGCAGTGCCTCCATGAGCACGTCGTCGGCATTCCCGGCCTGCAATGCGATGCTGACGTAGTGACGCGCAGGCCCGACGGGATGCCGGCTCGAGCGGTGGCCGTCGACGATAGCGCCGCCGCGCGCCGTGATCCGTAAGGCCAGATCCGCATCTTCGCGAAACGCGCGCCGGAAGCGTTCGTCGAATCCGCCTACCGCGACGAGCTCGCTGCGGCGGTAGGCGCAATCGGCAGTAATCCAGCGCGCGCCTTGTAAGCCGGCGACGTTGCGTTCCCAATCGGTCGGTTTCCGATCGGCCGGTAACGGAACGCTAATCCGGCCTTGTGAACCGGCGACGCCGTCGCCGCAGCGTTGCACGTCGAGTTCGAGGTCTGCGAGCCAGTCGGCGCCGACGACGACGTCATCGTCGACGAAAGCGACCCAATCGGCAGTCGAAGTACGCCAGCCGGTGTTTCGCGCCGCCGCAGGTCCGGCTGCTTTGCCGCTGACGACGTTGGTGATCGCAAGTAAAGCGGACGGCAGCCCGGGACGCAAAAGCGGTCCGGCGGGACGGCGGCGGTCGTCGACGACGATAATCCGGTTCGGCATCGGCCCGCGACTAGCAGCGAGCGAGGCGAACAAATCGTGCAAAGCTGCACGACCGATCGTCGGAACGACGATGTCGATCACGCGACGAGGTCGCGAACGCTTGCCGAGCCGCGCGTAAACGTGTCGCGTTTCAAAAGATACGGCCCAAGCGCCAATGCATCGACCGGCGCGGAACTAAAGCATTCCAGCGCATCGCGCGGATCGTCGACCATCGGCCGGCCGGCGGTATTGAGCGACGTATTGACGACGGACGGGAACGCCGGTCAGACGCTCGACATGGTCGAGCATGCGCGCAACGAGCGGTTCGTGCCGGCGGTCGACGGTCTGCACTCGAGCGGTTCCGTCGACATGAATGACCGCGGCGAGTTTTCGGTCCAATCCGGCACGACGCGGTGCGTGAAAAGCATATATGGACTTGGAACGGTCCGTCGAAAAGCTGCGGCGCGCGTTCGAGTAACGTCATCGGCGCAACCGGGCGAAACTGTTCGCGGCCTTTGACATCGTTGAGCCGGCGCAAATTATCGGCATATCGCGGATTTGCAAAGAGCGAGCGATGCCCCAGTGCACGCGGCCCAAATTCGCTGCGGCCTTGAAACCAGGCGACGATACCGTCGGCGGCGATGATCTCCGCGATCGCCTCTGCAATGTCGGGTGGACGCGTGTAGAAGAGATTGGCCGATCGAGCCAACCCTGTAATTCACCGTCGGTCCACTCGCGACCGAGCGCTGCCGTTCGCATCGGCTGGACGCGGTCGCCGCCCGCATGAGCGACGTAAAGTGCCGCCCCCAGCGCCGTCCCGGCATCACCCGCTGCGGGCTGCACCCACACCGTCTCGAACGGGCCATTCTCAGCTATATAACTATTCGCAACAACGTTGAGCGCTACACCGCCGGCGAGCACGAGTGCACGGTCGCCGGTCTGCACGTGCAACCAGCGTACGAGCTCGAGCAATACATCCTGTAAGACGGCTTGAACGCTTGGCGGCAAGATCGGCGTGTTCATCGGAAAAGGCTTCGCCGTCGCGGCGCAGCGGCACAAACTGCGCTAAATCGATTGCTCGCGCGACGAATTTTCCATCGCCCGTACCATGCATCGCGGCGGCGATCTGCGCGCGCCAACGCGGCTTGCCGTACGATGCGAGCGCCATGACTTTGTACTCATCGGAACTGCGATGAAAACCAAGATGCATCGTCAGCTCTTCATAGCGTAAACCGAGCGAATGCGGAAGCGCGACATCTGCAAGCGGCGTGAAATCACCGCCGGTCGAGCGGCCGGCAAGGTACGACGTCGTTTCGCCGCGGCCGTCGGCGACAAGTACGCTGCAATCGCGATACGGACCGGCGAGATAAGCCGACGCCGCATGCGCTACATGATGTTGCACGTAGCGTAATTTCGCGCGCTCGAAGCCGGGCAGCAAATCCGCAAGATGATTCGGTGCACGGCGTACATAGAACGTGCGTAACGCCTCGTACTCATTGGTCGGATAATTCAATGCCGTCGGGCGGCGCAAGAGCAGGATCGTAGCTATATGCGATTGCATCCAAATCGTGCGGCTCGATACCGGCCTCACGCAAACACCAGCGAGCAGCTTGCTCGGGCAGCTCCCAGGTTGAAAACGGCACGCACGGTTTGCCGTGCTTGCGCCGGCTAAAACGCTCTTCTTCCGCCGCAGCAACGATTTCGCCATTCACGACAAGCGCCGCCGCAGGGTCGTGAAAGACGGCATTGATGCCCAGCACGGTTCATTCGAATGAAGTGCCCGAACCGGTTGCTCGGTAAAACATGCCCGGCAGGTAGGCAAGTAACCGTTTCGGCGAGACATCGGCCCGCGGAGCGCAAGTTTGCTTTAGAAAGCTGGTTTGATCGGGCGCAAAGCGGAAAAAATAGAGCGGCAAATGTGACCGCCGACCGTTCGTGCAGCGGCGTTCGCAGCGGGTTCGGCCCGCTGTGAGGTCGGCGCACCGCTCGCACGTCTGCGTGCGTCAAACCCACCCGCGTGCTAAGGAGAAACCATGGCAACACCGACCATCAATACCTATATCAGCGATATGCTTGCGCTCGAACAACACATGCAGACGCCGCTGCAACATCAGATCGACGACTCCGACGTTCAGCAGTCGCCCGCGGCCATTCGTGTAATCCGCGAAACGCTCGCTACGGTCGACCAGCACATTGCAGCGCTTGAAGCTCGGCTCGACGCCGTCGGCGGCCACAGCGGATCGCCGGTGAAGAACGCCGTTTCGACCGTCGTCGGAGTCGCTGCGGGCCTGATCGATAAGACGCGAAAAACCGGCGTGTCGAAAGCGCTGCGCGACGATTACACCGCACTGTCGCTGTCGTCGGCCGGCTATACGATGTTGCACACGACGGCGTTAGGCCTCGGCGATCATGCAACGGCAACATTAGCCGAAACGCATCTAACCGACGTCGCAACGCAAATCATGAAGATCAGCAAAACCTTGCCGGTTGTCGTGTTAGCCGAGTTGCAAGAGGAAGGCGTTGAAGTTGAGCCGTCCGTTGCATCGACGGCCAATCGGAATGCCGATCAAGCCTGGCAACAAGCCGGTTCGAGCGTCAACTAAGGCTGGTCCGTGCAACGTCCACCCGATGATCGAGCGCCGGCTCGATCGAAAGACGAGAAGCGAACGTGCATCTCGTCTTTTTCTTTTCGAAACGTGGGCCGAGCGCCGGTGACGCTACGCGGTCCAATCGGTGATCGATTGCCACTGTGACGCCGGAAAGCGATCTTTGTTTTTGATCGCTTCGAGGTATTTGCGTTTACCGGCCCGGTTGCCCTTACCGATCAAAACGCCGCCGACTAAGCGGTCTTCATGGAAATAGAGCGCGCGATAGTGTTTGAGCTCTTTATCGATCTTGCGCACCATTTCAAGATCGGTTCGGTATTCGGGCGACAGACCGAATTGCGTGATCGTTTGATCGGTAAAAATCTTCGATGAATATTCCGGCACGTCGTGATAACGAACGTCGCCGCCGGCCATGTTCGCCGCCGCGACCTTGCCGTGTGCACCGGCGTTGTTCCAGGTACCCATGCGATAGTGCATCTCGGCGATCGGATCGTAAAATTCGGCCGCATCGCCGGCAGCGAAAATGCCCGGTATTTCAGTCTCGAGCCGGTCATCGCAGCGAATGCCGTTGGTACCGGTTCTCGCAGCGGTTCCTTCGAGTAACTCGGTGTTGATCGTCAGTCCGAGTCCGACGCCGACGCAATCCGTCGCAATTTCAAGTCCACTGTTCGTAATAACTTTGGTTATCGCGCCGTTCGACCGAACGAGTTCTTTGATCTCCTCATTGTAGTGAATGTGGCAGCCGTCGGCATTGGCTGCTTCGTCGAGCAACTCGCCGGCGAACTCGTCCAGCATGCGGCGCAGAAAACGTGGACCGCGCACGAGCCAATGCGTCTCGACGCCGCGCGCGACGAACGCTTCGGCAAGCTCGTAGGCAATGAACGAACCGCCGACGGAGACCGCACATTTTGCCGTTTCGAGCTGTTGCGAAATTGCTTTGGTATCGTCCATATATTGAAAATTATAGAGATTGTGTGCACCGGCGGCACCCGGTGCATCGCATGGATTCGGTTTACCGCCGGTGGCGACGAGCAAGGCATCAAACGCCCATTCACGGTTCGCGGCAAAGACGGTTTTGTCGACCGGATCGATCTTCTCGACACGAACGCCGAGCCGCAGATCGATGGCATGCTTTTCATGCCACGCCATGTCGCGAATGATGACTTTGGCTTCACTGACTTGTCCGCGGAGAAGGGGCGGCAGCGCGATGCGATTGTAGAGCGGATACGGTTCGTCGGCAAACATGACGATCGACCCGGCCGGATCGAGCTTGCGTAGCTGCTCGGCAGCCGTCGTGCCCGCGAATCCATTACCAATGATGATGTACTTGCGCTGTTCGGAATTCACTACGGTCCCCTTATTCGCGGCATTCGCCCGATAAATCTTCGCTTTATAAGACGCCCGGCCGCTAGTAAAGTTCGGCGCCGTGCGGAAGTCGCAGACAGCTCAAATCACCTTGCGGAGCACGCTGGAAATCAATCCCCGGCTCGTCAACCTTCTCGGGTCGTTCATCGGCGGGACAAACGCCTACGCGTTGGCCCGCCTCGAATTCGCAATCACGTTTCCCGGCCATCCGGCGCCGCCGCTGCTCGAGCGCTTGCCTGACGCCTCGGAACGAACCTTGCGCGAGCACTGGGATCGAATCGAACTGCAATTACACGGTATCGTCGACTACGTAAAAGCGATCGAAGCCGATGGGCACGGCACGCAACGTTCGGCGGCGGCGTTCAACACGTTGAAACGCACCGTGCGCGAACTCGATCAGTATGCGCGCGCGATGCGCTGGGTGATGACGATAACCGAACACGATCCGACCGACGGACGTTAGGCACGTCGCTCGGCTAGGCCGGCGAAACCTGCGGCCGCGTTTCGAGCGCAGCGGGCACACCAGCCGGAGCGAACCGCCGAAAGCGGCGCAGTGCGCTGTCCCAATCGGCCAGCAGTGCTCGTGCTCGTTCGGAACCGGTCGCACGTGAATGCCGCTCGACGATATCGCGCAAGCGAAGCGCGGCCTTGTCACCGGGCGGGACCGGCGCCGACACCATTTCGGTCGGACCAACTCGCGTCGCGCCGTCCGCGTCAAGCACGAAGACCTCGCCACCCGACATGCCGCTGGCAAAGTTGCGTCCGGTCGCTCCGACGATGACGACCGTACCGGCCGTCATGTACTCGCACGCATGATCGCCGGCGCCCTCGACGACAATGGTCGCGCCACTATTGCGAACCGCCAGACGCTCGCCGGCACCGCCCGAAACGTAGGCTTCGCCGCCGCGCGCACCATAAAAGCAAGCGTTGCCGATCGCCGGCTCACCCGGATTACCCGGACCGCGCACGATGATTTTGCCGCCCTCCATGCTCTTGCCGACATAATCGTTCGCGTCACCGTCAAGTTCGAGCAGCAGTCCGTCGGTGATGAACGCGCCGAAGCTTTGGCCGGCGCTGCCGGCATAGCGCCGGGTAACCCCGGCGGTCGCCTCACCGCGGTTGCGCTGGGTGACGATGGTGTGCGCGAGCCGTGCACCGACTGCACGATCGGCCGGGCCGATCGACATGATCCGACCGGAGACCGGATAGTCGTCGATATGACGTTCGTTACCGGCCGGTCCATCGATGATCTGCATGCGCTCGGGCAGGCGCAAGATTGCGCTGAGATCGATGTTTCGTTCCCAGCCGCCCAAATCACCACGCGGCCGAAGCAGATCCGAACGGCCATGCACCTCGGCCAGCGATCGCGCACCCAGCCGGGCCAATCGCCGCCGCACATCTTGCGCGACGAACAGCAAATACGATTGGGCTTCTTCGGGCGTCCCTTTGAACTTGCGGCGCAATTCCGGATCTTGCGTTGCAATACCGACCGGGCACGTATTTTTATGACATTGGCGTGCATAGATACAGCCCAGCGCGACGAGCAGCGCACTGCCCAGCGCAATGTCATCGGCGCCCAGCATGGCGGCCAGCACGACGTCTCGACCGGTTTTGAAGCCGCCGTCGACGCGCAATTTCACCCGCGAACGCAGGCCGTTGGCGATGAGCGCGTGATGGGTTTCGACCAAGCCGAGTTCCCACGGTAAGCCGGCGTTTTTAATCGATGCCAGCGGTGATGCGCCCGTTCCGCCGTCGTGACCGCTGATATGAATGACGTCGGCGCGCGCTTTCGCGACGCCGCTGGCGACGTAGCCGATACCGGCCTGGCTGACGAGTTTCACGGCGATACGCGCCTGCGGCGCGGCGCGGCGCAAATCGTAGATCAATTCGGCCAGATCTTCGATCGAGTAAATATCGTGATGCGGCGGCGGCGAGATCAAGGCTTGACCCGGCGTTGCTCCGCGCAACAACGCGATCTCCGGCGATACCTTGAAGCCCGGAATCTGACCGCCTTCACCGGGCTTCGAGCCTTGCGCCATCTTGATTTCGATCTCATCGGCGCTGGCTAAATATGTTGCTCCGACGCCGAAGCGCGCGGAGGCGATTTGTTTGATCGTGCTGCGGCCCGAATCCGGTGTCCGCGCGTAACGGCGAACTTGCTCGCCGCCTTCGCCCGAATTGCTCAGCGCGCCAAGCCGCGCAGCGCCGATCGCGATCGTTTCGTGCGCTTCGGGCGACAACGCGCCGATCGACATTGCGGCGGTAACGAAGTGCTTGACGATTTCAGCGGCCGGCTCGATCGATTCGAGCTCGACGGCTTCACCCAGCGGAAGCGCTTCAACAAGATCGCGGAGCGCAATCGGCGGGCGCGCCTCCATCGTATCGGACAACTGCTCGAATGCCGCATAATCGCCGCGCATCGATGCCGCACGCAGCGTTTTTATGACGTTCGGATCGAAGGCGTGACGTACGCCGTCGCGCCGGAAACGAAAGAGGCCGCGCTCCGGTGGCGCTTCGTTCGCAGCGGCGCGCTCGTTCCACGAACGGATGTCGGCTTCAATGTCGTCGAAGCCGACCGCCGGAACGTGCGCGCGCATCCCGGGAAAGCACGTTTGCATGATGTCGCGGCCGAGACCAAGCGACTCGAACGTCTGGGCACCGACATACGAACGCAGCGTGCAAATGCCGAGCTTCGCCAAGATCTTGATCAAGCCGGTTCGCACGGTCCCTAAGAATGCATTGCGCGTGCCGCTGATTTCGGCGGAACGTAGAGCAAGCCAGGGAGTTACGACATTTGCGCCGGCCGAAATGACCGTCGCGATCGAATGAGCGTCGCGCGCGAAGCCGTCGGCGGCGGCAAGCGAGGCGGCCATACGCAGACCGCACGCCGTCAAGCGTTGATGGACGGCACCGGCCGCGAGTACCGCCGGAACCGGAAACTCGGCATGCCGGTCGTCGAGGACGATGAACGACTTACCGGCCTTGACTGCGTTCTCGGCATCGTCGCAAATCGCGGCAATGCGCGCGGCGAGCTTCTTTCCGGCCAGATCGAGGGCGATGGTATGCTGGATCAACCGCGTATCGAAGCGCAACGAATCAAACGCCGTTTCGTCGAGAATCGCAGTGTCGAGCATGACGATCGAGCCGGGCGCCGGCACGTCGCCGTTCGTATCGCCCGAACCGACCCAGGCCCGCATGTCGAACACGAAGCCTTCGCGCAGCGAATCGATCGGCGGATTGGTGACTTGCGCGAAGCGCTGCCGTAAAAATGCGGCGACCGGCAAGCGCCGTTCGAGAAATGCCGCGGACGCGTCATCGCCCATCGAGGTGATCGGCTCGCCCGTGCCGCCGGCAATAACGCCGACCACATCCTTGAGCTCTTCTTTAGTATAGCCGAAACGGACGAAATCGCGATCGAGCGTCGCGCGATCGTGGAGCCGCGGCGCCGACTCCGGCATCTCGAAGCGCCACGAACGCACGACGGGTTGAAAATCGGCGCGTTCGCGCCGCTCGGCTAAGAAGGCCGCCGGTTCGACAAGTTCGCCCGAAGCGAAGCGCACCACGATGCGGCCGCCCGGACCTAACCGGCCGCGCTTAACGATCGGATCGCTGCCGAAATCGATGACGCCGGTTTCCGAGGCGCACAATACCTTGTCGGATGCCGTGCGACACCAGCGCAACGGCCGGAAGCCGCTCCGGTCGAGCGCAGCGCCGACGACATCGCCGTCGGTAAAGCACATGGCGGCCGGGCCGTCCCACGGCTCGACCGTCGGAATATGGGCATCGTAGTAGGCTTGAAGCCGGTCGTCGTCAACCGCCGGCGAAAGCATCATATCGATTGCCTGGTCGATGCGATAACCCGAACCCACCATCGCATCGACGTTCGTGTCGAAGTCGTGCGAATCGCTCGCCCAGCGCGGGGCGACGATGCCGCGCGCCTGCATCCAAGCGCGATTGCCGGTGATGGTGTTGATTTCGCCGTTGTGAGCGATGTAATTGAAGGGCTGGACGAGTCGCCATTGCGGCGCCGTGTTCGTGCTGAACCGCTGATGAAAGACCGCAAAACGCGAAGCGAAACCCGGATCGCGCAAATCGGTAAAGTACGCGCCGAGTTCGTTCGAGGAAAGGAGCGCCTTGTAGACGACCGTCGTCGGCGATGCGCTCACGAGCGTCGCGGCGCCGCCGATTTCGCGCAATACGCGGGTCACCGCGCGCCGCACGACCCGCATGCGTTCGCGAACGTTGCCCGGCCCCATATCGACGAGCAGCTGCTCGTACGACGGCGCCGACGCGCGGGCGAATTCGCCCAGTACGGCAGATTCGACACCGGGCGTGCGCCAGCGCAGCGGTGCAACGTCGTTGAAGCGCACGGCGGACTCGATTTGCCCGCGAATCGCCGCCGCTTCATCCGCTTCGCGCGGCAGATACAAGCAGATTGCCGCGACGTGGCGCTCGGGCACGCGAATATGCGATGCCGTGAGTTCGCGCAGATAGAGGGCGCGCGGCGTCTCGCACAAAATCCCCGCGCCGTCGCCGGTGCGACCGTCGGCGGCGCGCGCTCCGCGGTGCACCATCGCACCGACGGCATCGAGCGCCAAACGCACGATGTCGTGCGACGCCTTGTGAGTGAGATCGGCTAAAAACCCGATACCACAGGCGTCATGCTCGCGATCGACGTCGGCCCAATTCATAAGACGCGATACGTTAAGCGAAGTATACGCGGCCGCCGTTATCCAAATGTCGAGTTTACGCCATCTTCATTGTCAGGTGGACAACGCTTGTTTCCGCCAAAGCGCCCGGCAACCGAAGATTTATGCCAGCTCTCGACGCGGCGCCGAAAGTGCGGTGCCGAAAGTAACGAAGATTCGCCGCACCGTCAGCCGGCGAGACCTAGCGCGACCATCATACGGTAACCGACGTCAAGCGCACGTTCGTCGATATCGAAGCGCGCGTTATGATGCGGTACGCCGGTCGCATCGCCGCCGCGCGAGCCGACCACGAAATATGCGCCCGGACGTTCATTTTGCATGAACGACATATCTTCGGCCCACATGACGATGTCGTGCTCGATCACCGCTGCGCTGCCGAGTTCGGCGCGACCGACTTCACGCACGATGTCGTTGATTGCTTTGTCGTTGACCGTCGGCGGATACGACCAGTGAAAGCGGAATTCATAATCGACCCGTAATGCCGCTGCGACGCCCTTGATGATCCGTTCCATGCGTTCGGGCATGCTTTGCCGAACCGCCTCGTCGAACGCGCGGACCGTGCCCTTCAAATGCGCTTCGTCGGGGATCACGTTGAACGTCGTTCCGCTCGAAAAGGCACCGACGGTAATCACGGCCGGATCTTTGGGCGCCAGCTCGCGGCTCACGACCGTTTGCAGCATCGTCACCATGTGTGCGCCGGCGACGATCGGGTCGAACGACGTTTGCGGCATCGCACCATGGCCGCCTTTCCCGCGAACGAACAGATCGAATTCATCCGCCGATGCAAAGTACGGACCGTCGCGAACGCCGATGAGTCCGACATCGAGCCCGCTGTACAAATGCAATGCAAACGTTCGGTCGACGTGCGGATTCTCGAGCACGCCGTCTTTGATCATCTTGAGCGCACCGGCTTTGCCTTCTTCGCCCGGCTGAAAGCACAGCACGAGCGTGCCGAAGATTTCGGCGCGCCGCGCAGCCAGCGTTTTCGCCGCTGCTAATAAGATCGCGACATGGCCGTCATGTCCGCAGGCGTGCATGACGCCGGCGTTTTGCGAGCGATAGTCGACCGGATTCGCCTCGCTGATCGGCAGACCGTCCATATCAGCTCGCAGCAGCGTGACCGGTCCGGGATTACCCCCGCGCAAGATACCGACGACACCGGTCTCGCCGATGCCCGTTCGTACGTCGTCGAGCTCTAAGGCCGAAAGCGCGCCGGCGACCAGTGCCGCCGTCGCATGTTCGACCATTGAAAGTTCCGGATGCATGTGCAGATGTCGCCGCGTTGCGATCATTTCGTGATAAGCCGGCGTCTGCATCGTGTGTGCCACGCGCGCAAGTTCGGCGCTTCAGCGTTAGTCCATCTCACGAACCGACGCGCTCGTCACGAACGGCCGCGCAACACCGTCACGATACTCGAGTAATCGTCGGTCCAGACACGCGCGGCGCGCGGCGGCGCGATCCAGCGCGGATCGCGCCCGAGTGCCCCGAGGTCGGCGACGCTGCGGGCGACGATCATCCAGCTCGACTGCGTCACTAGCGTTTGCGTTCCGGGCGGGCGGGTGTCGACCCGGCCGCGCACGACCATGCGCGCATCGCGCGCCAACGCGCCGATCAACGGCGCAAAATCGAAATACGAATTACTGATGTGAAAGACGATCGTTCCGTGCCACGCAAGGCGCCCGGTATACATTTGCATTGCTTCGCGCGTGAGCAAGTGCGTCGGAATGGAATCCGAGGAATATGCGTCGAGCACGATCCGATCGAAGCTATGTGCCGGTGCGCGCTCGAGCGAAAGCCGGCCGTCGCCGACGACCACCCGACTGTGCGGCGCACAGTCGGCGAGGTAGCGAAAGAAGTGCGGGTCGCGCGCGATAGCGACGATCTGCGGATCGATCTCGTAAAACGTCCAGCGGCCGCCCGCGGGCCGGTAACATGCAATCGAACCCGCACCGAGTCCGACGACGGCGACCGCTGGCCCCGAGCTCGTCTCGCGGAAGATATCACCCAGCGGCCCGGCGCGCGTGTAATAGGTTAACGGGGTGCGTTCGAGATCCGGCGACATCCACTCTGCGCCATGCCAGGTATGACCGTGCGCAAGCGTATGCGCACCGGCCGTCGCAGACACGCGTTTGACGCCGTAAAAGTTTCGCTCGACGGCGATATCGTTACCGAACGCCGCCCGACAAGCCGTCGCTGCGAACACCGCAGCAACGCCCAAACCAAAGCGCAGCGGCCGCGCGACGAACGTGAAACACCCGAACGTTGCGACGCCGATCGCCAGCAGAGCGGTGCTGATTTGCAGTGCGACCGGCTCGAAACCGATGCCGAACAGGGTGGCGAGCAAAGCCGCCCCGATGCAAGCCGGCCACACAACGTCGAAACGCCGGCGGCGCCTGCGCCCCGGCTCGGGTCGCGCGTGAAGTGCCGAACACGCGGCCACAAGTGCGATCGGATACTCGAAGAGATCGCGAAACAGAAACGGCGCAACGACCGTATCGATCGCAGCGCCGAGAACGCCGCCTGCAGCAAGAATCAGAAAGAATTCGGTGAGGCGGCGCTCGTCGGGCGCGTCGGCGGCGATCGTGCCGTGACAAACGACGGCGATCGCTGCGAAGACCACGAGGTGCAGCGGCAGCTCGAAACCAACCGGGAGCGGGCTACGAAAGCTCATGATGAACACCAGCGGCAGCAGCACGATCGGCATCGCCCGGTTGGCAATTGCGACGCTGCGGTGGGCTCGCGCCGCGAACACGATAACGAAGCTTGCTAAGTAGATGCCGAGCGGTAACGTCCACAACAGCGGAATCGGCGCGACTCGTTCGGAGAGATATGCGGTCACCGAGAGCATCAGGCTGGCCGGGATGGCGGCTAAGGCTAGCCACCGTAGACGTCGCGAACGTGCGATCGGTGCAGCGTCGATTTGGGCGGCGGGACGGACATTGGCAACGCGTGCAGCGTACGCGCAGACGGCGAGCAAGACGAGCATGACGCCGTACAGCGCGGCCCAGCCGTTGCTTTGCACGCGCAGACCGAGAAGCGGCTCGACGATGAATGGATAGCTCATAAGCGCGACGAGGCTGCCGATGTTACCGGCGGCATACAATCGGTACGGGTCGCGTCCCGGCCGGGCGAGCGCAAACCACGTCAGCATCAGCGGGCTCGTAGCGGTCAGGACGAAAAACGGCAGGCCGATGCGGCTCATGAGCGTCGCGACGAGCCACGGCACCGCGGCTGCACCGCTATGCGGCTGCCAATCCGGCGGTATGGACGGCGGCAGCGCGAAGATTGCCGCCACGCAAAGCAGTCCATGCACGAGCGCTTGATGCAAACTGCATTGCAATTTGCGCAACAGATGAACGTAGCCATAGGCCGCTAAGAGTAAAATCTGGTAGCACAAAACGCACGCCGTCCAGACTTGCGACGAGCCGCCGAGCCGCGGCAGCGCCATCTTCACAAACATCGGTTCGAGTAAGAATACCAGCAGCGCGCCGGTGAAGGCCGTTAATGCGAACACGAAGCCGACGGCGATCATTTCCGTATCGTACGAACGTACCGAAGCCGAATTGCTAGTCAACGAACGACATGACCCTTCACGCGATGCGTCGCAAGCGCTTTAGAGCTAGTCCGGGATTACCCCGTCATTACGGCGTAAAGACTTCGGTCGTGGATCAAAGCGTTACGATCGCGCCCGATGCGAGTCGTTAAAGTCGCGTTGCTCGGTTACGGCACCGGCGGCGCCGTATTTCACGCACCGTTCATTGCAGCCGTACCGCGCCTGGCGTTAAGCGCAATCGTGACGAGCCGCAGCGCGGACGTCGCGCGTGACGTACCGAACGCAGCCGTCGTCGGCGATGCGCAGTTTATCTTCGACGATCCGGCGATCGAACTCGTCGTCATCACGACACCGAATATCATGCATTTCGACTTAGCCGAACGTGCACTGCGGGCGGGCAAGCACGTCGTCATCGATAAACCCATGACGACGACGAGCACGCAGGCCGACCAGCTGATCGCGCTCGCCGCTCGTTGCGGCAAATTGCTCAGCGTCTATCAGAACCGGCGCTGGGACGGCGACTTTCTGACCGTTCGCAAATGCATCGACGACGGCCGCTGCGGTACGGTATATTCGTATGAAGCACATTACGATCGCTTTCGTCCGGCGATCAAAGCCGGTTGGCGCGAGCGCCCTTTACCGGCGTCCGGTCTGTTGTTCGATCTCGGCTCCCATTTGATCGATCAGGTCCTCGAGTTATTCGGTTTGCCGCAGACGCTTAGCGCCGATGTGATCGTCCAGCGTCCTCAAGCGCAAGTCGACGATTACTTCGTCGTTACGATGCAGTACGCGAACCGCCGGGCAATCGTCGGTGCATCGACACTAGTGGCGCGGCCCGGGCCCCACTTTGCCGTTCACGGCGACCGCGGCAGCTTCGTGAAATACGGCATGGACCCGCAAGAAGCCGACCTGAAAGCCGGCAAGGCGGTGGCATCGGCAGGTTGGGGTGTCGACGAACCGGCCGCCTACGGCACGTTCAGCGGAGCCGACGGCGCGAGCGAGCGGATTCCGACGATTCCCGGTTCGTACGCCCGGTATTACGAAGCGATTGCCGACGCTATCGTTGACGGCGCGCCGCTTCCGGTGACGGCGCAGCAGGCTCGCGACGTCGTGCGCACGATCGAACTCGCGCGCGTCAGCGCGTTGGAGCGCCGCACGGTTGCGGTAACCTGATCGTCTCGAATGCAATCGCGTTAAGCGCCAAGTCCAGCTGCGGCAAGCGGTCGAGCGGTGCCGGTATGCCGTCGTACGCGACGGCCAACATTCCGGCGTCGTCGTTCACCCGATCGCCGCCGCGTGCGCGCAGAGCGTTCATGAGCTCCGCCGTTAAATCGCCGACGTCGGCCGCTCCGGCGGCGATCCAGTTCGCAAGTCCGTCGGTACCGAGAAGCGAACGCCGCGCGTCGCGGCTTTCGGTGAAACCATCGGTCGTCCAAACCAGCACGTCGCCGCGCTGCAGGACGAAGCGTTCGGTCCGATATGCGCTATACGGTGAAACACCGACGATCGGACCGGTCGGCGCCAACGTACGGACGGCGCCGGCATGCCGCACGAATGCCGGCTCATGACCGGCGCTTGCATAGGCAACTTCACCGGTTTGCGAATCGACGATCCCGACAATGACCACGACGAAGGCTTCGTAATTATCGATCGTGCGACAATAAATAGCGTTAAACTTGGCCAGCACGGCCGCGGGATCGCCGTCACTTTCGATCGCCAGCGTCCGCATCGTATAGCGGATGAAAGCAGCTTGCGCGGCGGCGGCTGCGCCGTTTCCACTAATGTCGGCAACGACGATGAGTGCAAAACGGCGGTCGAGATCGTAAACGTCGATAACATCGCCGCCCATGCCCGCATCAGGCGCCGTAGACTGGACTGCCGACGCATACGCTATGTGCGGAATTATCGGGTGCGCGCGCAGCATGTCACGACCGCTCGATGCGGTACGGTACGGGGACTCGGCCGGCAAACTGTTCACGACGCTCAAAGGCCTTTCTGAATGGAGGCTACCCACTTGTTGAAAAGCAAGCAATCGAGCGCCTTGCGCCGTCCGGCGCTCTGCGCGGGGACTTGCGTCACGTTCGGGATACGGCGCGAAACCGTCGTTGCGCGTCGCGGTATACATGTTTCGAGCGTACATGCAAACGAAGTTGCAACGCTGCACGGCTCGCGCAGGACTCGCAGACGTCCTCGCGGAGTATGCCCGGTTCGGCCAATCGTTCGCGGAGGTTCGTCGGTGCCAATATGGTGACTTCAACGGCCGGTTCGCTCGAACGGCACGATCTAACCGACGCGCAACTCGTCGCAATGTTGCGCAACATGCTCTTGCAGCGGCAGATCGACAACCGCGGCTTTCAACTCAACCGTCAAGGAAAAATTCCGTTTGCACTCGGCTCCGAAGGCCATGAAGCGCTGCAAGCCGGTGCAGCGATGGCGTTCGCACGCGGCAGCGACGTACTCGTTCCATACTACCGCGATCTCGGCTTAGTCTTAGGCATCGGCGCGACTCCGCTCGAGATGCTATGTTCGATGTTTGCGCGCGCGGCCGACATATCCGGCGGCCGGCAATTTCCCAATCACTACAGCGATAAAAAGCGCGGCTTATTAACCATCAGCTCGATCATTGCCGCGCATTGTCCGCACGCCGTCGGCGTTGCGTACGCAATGAAATATCGGCGCGAAACGGGGCGCGCCGTGCTTGTGACCACGGGTGAAGGTGCTACGAGTCAAGGCGAGTGGCACGAATCCGTCAACTTCGCAGCCGTACATCGTTTGCCGGTCGTTTTCTTAGTTGAAAATAATAGCTATGCGATCTCTACGCCGCAGTCGGCGCAGATGGCGGTCGCCGACGTGGCGATGAAAGCAGCCGGTTACGGCATACCGGGCAACGTTTGTAACGGCCTCGATCCGATCGGAACGTATGGTGCGGTGAAGAGTGCGCTGGAACGTGCGCGAAGCGGCGGGGGACCGACGCTCGTCGAAGCCAAATGCTTTCGCTTTCTCGCACACTCGACCGATGACGACGATCGCTCTTATCGAGAACGTGCGGCGATCGACGAAGCGCGCCAGCGCGATCCGGTGCCGGCGTTCGAGCGAGTGTTGCTCGAAGCGGGGCTCATCGATAACGCGGCGTTGAGTGAACTGCGCGCCGCGGTATTACGCGAAACGAACGAAGCAACCGATGCCGCCGAAGCACTGCCGTTGCCGCACGCCGCAGCACTCTATACCAATGTGTATGCCGGAGCGTTCGAACCTTGGCAATAATGAACAACGTCGATGCGGTGCGCTCGACGCTGCACGATGCGCTGCAAAACGACGATCGCACGCTCATCATGGGCGAAGACGTGGGCAGTCGCGGAAACGTCTTTCTCATTACCCGTGGTTTTCTCGAAGAGTTCGGACCGGAGCGCATCATCGACACGCCGCTGGCCGAAGCATCGATCGTCGGCGTCGCAATCGGCATGGCAATGGAAGGTTTGCGACCGATCGCCGAGATTCAATTTGCCGATTTCATTTATCCGGCGTTCAATCAAATTGTCGGCGAGGCAGCCAAGACGCGTTACCGCTCGAACGGCGATTATAGTTGTCCGCTCGTCATTCGTACGCCGTACGGCGGTGGCGTTCGCGGTGCGCTGTCGCATTCGGTTTCAATCGAGGCGTTGTTTTATCACGTCCCGGGACTAAAAATCGTCGCTCCGTCGTCGCCGGCCGACATCAAAGGGCTGCTCACCGCAGCGATCGAGGATCCCGATCCGGTGCTCTTCCTCGAACACAAAAAAACCTATCGTTCGGTGAAAGGCGACGTGCCCGACGGCCGCTACGTCGTACCGATCGGCAAAGCGGAAATTAAAAAACCGGGCACCGATCTCACGGTGGTCTCGTATGGTTACAACGTGCATCAGGCGCTCGACGCCGCGACGCAACTCGAAGCGTACGGCCTGTCGGCCGAAGTCATCGACTTACGTTCGATCCGACCGATGGACAAAACGACGATTCTTGCCAGCGTGCGTAAAACGCACAAGTTATTGATCGTGCACGAAGATAACAAGTTCGGCGGGATCGGCGCCGAGATTGCAGCGATGGTGGCCGAAGAAGCACTTTTCGAGCTCGATGCGCCGATTCGCCGGCTGTGCGGACCCGATGTCCCGGCGATGGGTTACGCGATAACGCTCGAAGATGAGTTTATGATCTCGACGGCCCGCATGCTTGACGCGATGCGCGAAATCGCGCAGTTTTAAGCCATGCCGACGACGATTACCATGCCGCAACTCGGTGAAACCGTCACCGAAGGCACCGTCGCGCAATGGCTCAAAAAAGTCGGCGACGCCGTTGAGAAATACGAGGCGTTCGTCGAGGTTTCGACCGATAAAGTCAACGCCGAGGTGCCGTCGCCGGTAAGCGGGACCATTCGCGAACTCATTGTAAGCGAAGGTCAAACGGTGCCGACCGGCGCGCCGATCGCCGTCATCGACGAGCTGTCCGGCGATATGCCGGCGTTACCGGTCGCCGAACCCGTCCCGGCGGTCGCCGCACGAACGGCTGCAAGTTTGCCGAGCAACGGGAACGGTAAGCCGGCAGCACCGAACGGCATGTTGCGCGGTGTCTCGCCGGCGGTCCGGCGTTTAGCGCGCGAACATTCGATCGATATCACGACACTGCACGGCAGCGGAACGAACGGGCGCGTTACCGCCCGCGACGTCGCCGGCGCAGCGCACGATTCGTCCGTCGCCGGCAGCATCGCGGGCGCGGCGATCGCAGCAGCACCGTTACCCGCCGCCGTAGCGAACCGGCCGCAGTATGCGTCCGCGGTTCCCGGCGACGTCGTGCCGTTGAGCCAGGCGCGCCGCATGATTGCCGAACGGATGGTGTCCTCGAAACAAACCGCGCCCCATGCATGGACGATGGTCGAGACCGACGTGACGAACGTATGGCGTTGGCGGACGCATGAAAAAGCGGGCTTCGAACGGACCTACGGCGTCAAATTAACGCTGCTTCCGTTTTTCATGCGTGCCGTCATCGAAGCGCTAGCCCACCATCCGCTTATGAACGCCTCGTTTAGCGCCGATTCCATTACGGTTCACAAAGAAGTGAACGTCGGGATTGCGGTGGCCGTCGACGGGAATCTGCTTGTTCCGGTAATACGCGCGGCCGACAAACTGTCGATCAAAGGACTCGCGCTGGCAATCGGCGACATCGTCGACCGCGCGCGGCGCGGCAAACTCAGTGCCGATCAACTTGCGGGCGGAACGTTCACGATCAACAACACCGGAGCGAACGGATCGGTGCTGTCCGCGCCCATTTTAGTTAGCGGCCAAGCCGGTATCGTCACGATGGAAGCCGTCGTTAAACGGGCCGTCGTACGTGACGACGATGCAATCGCAATTCGGTCGATGATGAATGTGTGTCTATCGCTCGATCATCGGGTCGTCGACGGCGCAGTCGCCTCGGCGTTTCTAGCAGCGATCAAGCGGCGTCTTGAAGCAATGGGCCCGGCCGGCTCCTTATAAACTGAAGCGCCGCCGTTTCGCCTCGCTGCTTGCCGCAGGGGCCGCCGTGTATGCCGTTCCGGCAAACGCCGCGCTCGACGGTCCGCCGCGCGGCCTTATCCCTTCGAGTACAACTTTGGCGCACGTTCGCGCCGTCTACCGTGCGGCGCATACCGGACAACGGACGAAGAACGCAACGCTCATCGAAGAGTGGCGGCTGGTGCAGGACGGACAAACCGGTTTGTTTCGCGTGCATCGTTTCGGCAAAGACTTTCGTGAAACGACGATTCTCGGTCCGCTCGTCTATGATAACGGTGTGCACGCCGGCACGCGCTGGCAACAAAATCGCAACGGCTTGACGTTCACGTTTTCGGGCATTCACGAACGCGACGCGATTTCCGACCGCGCTTGGGACTCAAACGATGAACGCTACGTGCAGTTGATCGGTGAGTCGGTCGCGCTCAACGCCTTTGTTATCGAAGTCGAGCCGCCCAACGGCCGTCGTGAGTGGCTGTTCGTCGATAAGCGCAGCGGCCAGATCGTGCGCGAGGACCGGCTCGAACGCAGTCGCCGCTTCGTGACGACGTACGACGACTTTCGTACCTTCGATGGAGCATTGCTTGCCGGGCGCGTACGCAGTGTCGACTCGCTCAACAACGTACGCGAGCAAATATTGAATACGCGCTATCTTGATACCACACCGGATCCGGCCGACGTCGCAGTTATTCCGACGCGCCGCACGCTCGTTGAATTTCCGCCCGGCGTTCCGCTCGTGCGGCTCCCGGTCCGCTTCACGAACGGCCTGCTCGTCGTGCGCGTTGTCGCCGACGGTCATCCTTTCGACTTCTTGCTCGATTCCGGCGCGGCGGGCATCGTGATCGATCCGGTCGTTAGCGAAACGTTGAGTCTAGAGCGTTACGGCGAGCGCGTCGGCGCAACGATGGGGCCGTTTCCCGAAACAACGTCGATCGTGCCGTCGCTTTACGTCGGCGCGTTGCGGATGCGCAATGTCGTTACACGCGTCGTTCCGATCCCATTCCGCGCTGATGACCGCACGCGGATCGCCGGTCTGCTCGGCTTCGACTTCTTTGCCGAGAGCGTCATCCACGTTGATTGCGAACGCGCCGTCGTCGAGGCGATACATGCGTCGGCGTTCCGCGTTGCCGGCGATGTAACGAGCATCGCGCTCGCCCTCGACGATAAGCAGCCCGCGGTGCGCTTGAAGATCGGGCCGGTCGCCGCGCGAGCGGTACTCGACACCGGCGCGAATCGCACGGTGCTCGCAGCGGCGTTTGCGGAACGGCTCGAACCCGGCGCCGAGCAGTCGGCGCTTACGGCATCTCGCTTCCACGCCGTCGGCGGAGTCGGCGATGCGGAGACGGTGCGGCTGAAAAACGTCGAACTTGCGGGCGTCACCCTCAACGACGCGCTCGTCGACATTTCGAGCGCCGACCTGGGCTTCGAAGATATCGACGGCGTCATCGGCACCGACGTGTTGCGCAAGTTCGATGTCTTCTTCGATTACCGCTCGAACGCTGCGCATCTCCGGCGACTCACGCTGTGAACGCTCGACTACGGCGAATGGGTGGTGAACCGGTTCGGGCGGATCAGCCACGCGCACAAACCCGCGCAGCCGGCGTCCCAAGCCGGCACCGACGGCTCTTCGGCCCACGATTCGCAAATCGCGTAGAGTGGTTCAGATAGGGTGAAGGCGTCCATCGTATCGTTCGCTTTCGGCCGTTGCGGCATACCCGATGCATCGACACGAGACCGTCCGCCCGAAACGACTGAGGTCACTAGTCAAGCACTGCCTTCGGCATATGTCAGCTGGGACGAACGTCCCTAGCGCCGGCCGAGCATCGTCGCGATGTTCGCAGCAGGATCGATGTGCGGCACGATATGCCCGCCGGCCGACGTCAGCAGCGACGTGACGCCCGGTCCGTGCCCCGCGATGAACGAACGGCCGTGCGCGACGATCCCGATGCTCATTGCACCGGTTCGATAGACGCGACCGTGGGTGTGGTCGGCATCAGCGATCGCAACGATGTCGCCGAAGCGCAAATCCGTCAACCCGTACTGCTCGATCATGTGCGGGTCGGCGCAGCCGATGTCGTAATCGCCGCGCGCAACCGTCGACCGGCCTAACCCCGAACCCATGATCGCGGCCGGCACGATCTTCGCGACCGGCACGTGCAGATCGGCATCCCGTTCCTCGATTTGAAGACGTTCGAGGAAGTCCGGATCGCAGTTGAAGATTGCAACGTCATCGGCGCGTGCAAATGCGAGGCCGACTCCGACGGCGCGAATGCCGATTTTATCGCCGAGCGTCATACGCTCCATTACGCGCTCGGGAAAGTCGACCATCACATGCTCGATACCGCCGTGTTTGCCGGTCACGACGCCGCTTTCGCCCTTGGCTTCACCGCTCAAGACGACCGCCGCGTTGCCGACGCACGCCAGCACGCAGAAGCCGACATTGACCCGGTCATCTTTGTGACGGACGCTGACCGCCGGCTCAATGTGATCGCCGACCGGGCGGAACGCGTTGTCGCCGACACGCACGTTGAGGCAGATCCCGCCGACGGAAGGCAAGATGCGCGCTCGGCCGTCGGACCCGACGTCGTAGAGCGACGCGGGAATCGAAGGCGGCGCGATCTCGCCCGCGATGTGCATGACGACGAGGTCCGCGCGATTGGTCGCAATCATCGTGCGCGCGTTCGGGACGATTACACCGAGCGCCCTGCGCGGCGGCAAGGATGCCATCCCGCCGGGCGCGGTGAATGCGATCAAGTCGTGCAGATCCGCAAACAGTTTCGCTTCGAGGCCGCGCACGTGCTGCCGTATCACACCGGAAAATGCGCGCGATTGCACGGTCACTCGTATCGGCTGGACGTCACCCTTGAGGGGCCCTTGCAAAGCGAAGGTCCGGCGGCCGGTATGATCGTCGATTTCGATTTGCTGTCACGCGTGGTAAAAAGCGGAGTCATCGGCGAACTCGATCATCGCTCGCTCAACGAACTCGTGCCGAATCCAACATCCGAAAACGTCATCGTTTGGATCTGGCGCCGGCTTGCACCCGAGTTTCCGCAACTGGCCGAACTCGTGCTGTGGGAAACAGCGACGGCTTGTGCGCTGTTGCGCCGCGGCGATCCGCTCGCGGCGCCGTCGGATCCGCATTAAGAGCATGCTCGGACTTGCGGAAATCTTTTATAGCGTGCAAGGCGAGGGCGCCTGGACCGGCACACCCGCCGTTTTCGTGCGGCTTGCCGGCTGCAATCTTGCCTGCCGCTTCTGCGACACGGATTACGCGCTGCGTTTCATGGCATCGGTCGCTGACGTCGTCGCCCGCGTCGGCGAAATCGGCGGCGGATGCCCCATGGTGATCCTAACCGGCGGCGAGCCGCTGGCGCAGTCGCGAACACCGGATCTCATCGACGCCTTACGCGCCGACGGCCGCCGGGTGCATATCGAGTCGAATGGGACGATTCCGGTCGGGTTGTCAGCCGAAGTGTGGTTGACGGTCTCGCCCAAAGAGCGCTTGCATCCCCAAATGGCGGCACGCGCGAATGAAGCGAAGCTGATCGTCGACGGCCGGGTGCCCGAAGAATGGGTTGCGGCCTTTCCCGTTTCGACGCCGATCTGTTTGCAGCCCGAGGGCAACAAGGCCGCCAATGTCGAGCTTGCCGTTGAAGCAGCGAAACGCCGTCCCGACCGCTTTCGGCTGTCGCTCCAGACGCATAAATTCATCGGCGTTCGATGATCTTGGTGATTTGCGCGGCGGCGGCCGAACTGCGCGGCTTCAGCCGTGAAGGCGTCGAGGTGGTTCCGGTCGGAGTCGGGCCGGTCGAAGCGGCCATCGGCACGTTTGCGGCCCTTGCCGGCGGAACGTACGGCTTGGTCGTCAATGCCGGTATCGGCGGCGGCTTCGACGGGCGTGCGGCCGTCGGCGATGCCGTTGCGGTGACCCGCGAGCGTTACGTCGAACTCGGCCGCGAAGATCGTGGCGACCTGCACTTGCCCGGCGGCCTGCGGCTCGCGGACGACGCTGACTGCGACGCCGGCATCATTGCCCGACTGAGCGCTCGAACCGGCGCCCCCGGACCGATGTTGGGCAGCGGCATCACGTCGGCGACGATTACCACGAGCGCCGCCCGCGCGCAGGCGTTGGCGGACGCCTATGCGCCGTTCGTCGAGTCGATGGAAGGCTTCGCCGTCTTACGGGCGGCAGCACTCGCCGGGATCCGCGCGGTCGAGGTGCGCGGCATCTCCAATATCGTCGGCGAACGGGCGACGTCGGGCTGGGATTTTCGGGCCGGAGCGTCCGCAACGGTGCACGCGTTGAACGTAGTCCTCGACGTCGTCGAAACACGCGTATGAACTACTCGCTCGCGTATTCGCCGTGTCCGAACGACACGTACATTTTTGCTGCATTGACCAACGGCTTACTGTCCGATGCTCCGCACGTCGACGTTATACTGGACGATGTCGAGGCGCTCAATCTCGCCGCTCGCAGCGGCCGCTACGAGCTGACGAAAGTCTCGTACGGCGCGATTCCGTATTTGCTCGATTCGTACCGCATTTTGCGCGCCGGCGGAGCGCTCGGACGCGGCTGCGGACCGCTCGTCGTCGCTCGTGAAGCGCGCGAACTTCGCAGCTTCGGCAGCGCTGCGATCTTCGCCATTCCGGGCAAACTGACGACGGCGTATCTTTTGCTCCGGCTGGCACTCGGGCACGAACCGCACGTCCGCGAGATGCGCTTTGACGCCATCGTCGATGCTGTTGCCAGCGGAGACGTCGATGCCGGCCTGATCATTCATGAGTCGCGCTTCACCTATGGCCGGGCCGGCTTGCACAGCGTAATCGACCTCGGCGATTGGTGGGAGACGACGACGGGCAACCCGATACCGCTGGGAGCAATTCTGGTCCGGCGCGATATCGATTCGGCCGCCGGACGCGTTCTCAACGGCGCGATCCGCCGCAGTTTGCAATTCGCCCGCGAACGCGAAAGCGAGATTATCGACTACGTTCGAGCGCACGCCTTTGAGATGGACGACGACGTCATGCGCGCGCACATCGCGCTGTACGTGAATGACTTTAGCGACGATGTCGGCGCGTACGGTATCGCCGCGGTCACCGATTTACTTGCGCGCGCCGCCGAACAGCGGCTGATTCCGCCGGCAGCGACGCCCGAATTCATCGAAGGCTAGCGAACGCAAAGCGATTGCCGCCGCCGGCTTTCGCTGCGTACATCGCGGTATCGGCTGCGGCAATGAGATCGGCGGGTTCGCCGCTGCCGGCACTCGATACCGTCATGCCGACGCTGGCCGCTAAGCTAACTGCCGTGCCGCAGACATCGATCGGTTCGGCGATCGCCGTTAACACACGCGCGGCAATTTGAGCCGCCTCGCATTGCCCGCCGGCGGTGTAACAGACCAGCACGAATTCATCGCCGCCTAAGCGGCTCGCCGTGTCGGCGCTACGGATGCAGCGCACGAGCCGCAAAGCAACTTCGCTCAAAACCCGATCGCCGGCGGCATGGCCGAGCGTATCGTTGATTTCTTTGAAGCAGTCGAGATCGAGATACGTAACGGTGATCTCGGTGCCGGCCCGCCTGGCGAATGCTAAGGCTTGGGTTAACCGATCCGCGAGCAATAGCCGGTTGGGCAAGCCGGTCAAGGCATCGTGATGCGCAAGGTAAGCATAGCGTTCCGCGACGGCGTCACGCTCGGCCATCGCTCGTTGCAAACCGGTATAGGCGATCCGCAACTCGGTCAACTCGCGCTGCAGCGATGCAACCGCAGCGGCGTCGGCGGGGCGATCGACGTCGGCGCCGGGCGGCGACATGAACGGGGCGATGAGCGTCATGCCAGCTTAGCCGAGCGAGTTAAAAACAAAACCGGCCTCCTTCGGAAACAAGCAGGTCGTGTGGCGGGTGCCGATGCTTGCAGTCGTCATCGGCAACCAGCCGGTAAAGCTGTAGAGGGGACGCCGGAGTGTGCGTCCCGTCGCTGTTTGCCCAGCACCAGCCGCCGGCCTCGCGCGGCCAGGCAACGCGAAGATGCGCGGCTCAACCGGCGGCTGCAGCTTGCTCGGTGACAAACGGCCCGAGCGCGGCGTTGGCCAAAGCATATGCGTTTGCTCGTGCGCTGCATAGCGTCGATCGTTTTGGTATTCGCAGCAACGCTCGGCGTCCCGCGCGGCGCGCTGGGCACGCCGGTCGCCGCCGTCACCCTGGGTGACGATGTTTTTCTGGCACGCGATTGGCAACAACTCGGCGGCCGCTGCATCGGTATCGTCACCAACGCGAGCGGCGTTACATCCAGCGGCGAAAACTTTGTCGATGCCGTTCGCCGGCACGGGCATATTTGCGTACGGGCGCTGTTCGCGCCGGAACACGGCTTACGCGGTGACCGGCCGGCCGGTTCGTACGTCGCGTCGTACACCGATACGAAAACCGGCTTACCGGTTTATAGTCTATACGGCGCCACGCGTCACCCGTCCGCGACCATGCTCGACGGTGTCGACGTTCTGGTGTTCGACATTCAAGATGTCGGCGCACGGCCGTATACCTACGTTTCGACGATGGCGTACGTCATGCAAACGGCAGCGAAGCTGGGCAAAGAAATTTGGATTCTCGACCGCCCGAATCCGATCGGCGGAACGCTCGTCGAAGGCCCCGTGCTCGATCCGAAATTTTCGTCGTTCGTCGGTCTGTATCCGATTCCCGAACGTCACGGCATGACGGTCGGCGAACTCGCGCGCTTGTTCAATACGGAGTTCGGCATCGATGCGAAACTCAAAGTCGTTGCCATGGCCGGCTGGCGGCGGGACATGATTTGGCCGGAGACGGGTTTGGCCTGGACTGCGACATCGCCCAATATCCCGTTTGCGAAAACGACATTGGTCTATTTAGCGACCGGCTTGATCGACGAAGCCGGAATCAACAACGGCGTGGGCAGCGACAAGCCGTTCGAGCGCGCCGGTGTTTTCGGCATGAACGCGCAGGCGTATGCCGCTGCACTCAATGCACGCCGGATTCCCGGCGTCCACTTTGCGCCGACAAACTGGTTGCCGCAAGCCGGCTTTTGGAAAGGCCGCACCCTCAGCGGCGTTGAGATCGACATCGACGATCCGCACGCATTTCCGAGCGTGCGCACCGCCGTCGAACTGCTTTGCGCGGCGCGTGACCTCGGAACCTACGTGCACGTTCACACCGTGCGCACGATGGATATCGATTGGGGAACCGACACGGTGCGCAAAGAGCTTCTGGCCGGAGCGGGCCCGGACGCGATCGTCGCAAGTTGGCAATCAAAGATACCGGCGTTCCTTGCGCTGCGCGATAAATATTTACTGTATTGATTGCACGCTGGGCGGCCGGCCGGCAATTTTTCGGTGGCGATGTCGCGGCAGTTATTGCAACCGTCTTGCGAACGCCGACGCGCTTGTATCGCTTAGTGCGGCTAGGTCCGCGCGGCTTGCGCTCAATGTTTCGTTTTCTGGTCCATGTGGTGCCGCAAGCGTCGCGTGCCCTCGCCGCGATCCGCACGATCGCGAGTCGCATTCCCGATCCCGCGCTACGCACGCAAGCGCTCGCAGCGATCGATAGTAAAGCGTATCACGTGCAGGGCGGATGCATTCTGGCAACGTTCCTCGAGCCGGCCGCAATGCAACGTTATGTAAAACTCGTTGCGCCGCTTGAAACGATTTACGATTATCTCGATAACCTTTGCGATCGGCTCCCGAACGTTCCGGCATCCGCCTATCGCGCATTGCACGAGGCGCTACTCGACGCCCTCGACGACCGGCGGCCGCTGCGCGCGGCATATTATCGCAACGGTCCGCCCGGCGATGATGGCGGCTATCTCGCCGGCTTGGTCGCGCAGGTGCGCGCAGACTTGCAACACGTGCCGCACTACGCGCTCGTACGCGATCGGCTGGTGGAACTAGCCACCTTCTATACCGACCTTCAAACGCTCAAACACGGCGAAGCGTTTTGCCGCGAGGCGGATTGCAGCGCGTGGTACGAGCGGAATCGCGTACGTTTTCCGGGCCTCTACTGGTGGGAGTTTGCCGCCGCGTGCGGTTCGTCGCTGCCCGTGTTTGCGCTGCTCTTCATCGGATTCCAGCCGGTCTCGAAAGCGCATGCTGCCGAGCTGTGCGCGGCCTACTTTCCGTCTGTTTCCGCGGTTCATATCTTGCTCGATTATTACATCGACCAAGCCGAAGACCGCGTGCACGGCGAACTCAATTTCGTTGCCTGTTACGCGACACGCGCAGAAGCGCTCGGACGGTTCCGGCGCTTGATCGCGCTATCTGCCCGGCAGGTTGAAACCTTACCCGACGGACCGCACCATCGCTTCGTGCTGCACGCGATGTGCCTGTTCTACTTGACGCACCCCAAGGTGTTCGCGCAAAACCTTGCCGCCGAGAGTTCGACGCTGCTTGCCGCGCTCGATGTACCGACGTAGAACGCGACCTGGGTCAGCGCGTGCTGTCCTTTTGCTTATGCCAATTGACATAGTCGATTAAAGCAAAACCGATGAAGAGAACGTTAAGAATTAAGGCGCCGGTTCCGAGGATACCGTGCCACAGCGAGTGCTCGCTCAAGACGTAACCAAACGCGAATGCCAACAAGATAAGCAGCAGCGCTCGGGTCGAGAGGGTGAGAATCGGACGTTTTCCGGCGATCAAGAAACTGGCCGCAAAAGCGAAACAAAAAGCATACGCATTAATAAACGGTCCCTGCATCATAACGATGATATCGGCTGCCTGCGCTCGCAAGTGAAGCACCGGCCTCTACGGGCATTAGACGGCGAATGTCAACCCGGCGGCAGCAAACCGCTGGTCGTAGTACGCTTTGACGTCGGTTTTGAGCGTCGCGGGCGTTAAGCTCATGGCGTCGAGTACGTCGGGAATTTCATCGATCGCCGATTGCACGTGATTCCACATGATACCGTAGAAATCTTCAGCCGCGGCATGCTCGATTTCATCGCGTTCGTTCATGCGTTTGAGCATTCGTTCGCCGAAGCGCACGTGATGCCGCTCGTCTTCAAGCACGAAGTCCATGAACGCCGCGATCTCATCGGAATTCGAGCGCATTTCGCCGCAGCCGAGCTCGAGCAAACAGATTGCGAGACCTTCGACCACGATGTTGTTGCCGATGACGCCGGCGGCATAGTCGCCGCGGCCGACGCGATCGGAGATCACGCGGCCGAAGGCTGCGAAACTCGGTGCAAGATAGCGGCCGAGCTCGGCGTCATCGAGCCCGAATTGCAGCAGCTTGTCGCGAAAGTGTCCGAGATGCCGGCGTTCTTCGCCGGCTTGCAGCAGCAGATAATCGTGCGCGGCGCGATTGGGCGCGAGCGACGCTAAGCCCGTCGAGGCCGCCAGCGAAATCTCTTCACCGGAAACAAAGTGGGCGAAGCAGCGAGTGAAGAGCGCACGCGATGCCGGCATCAATTTAAACGGCGCCAGCGTCTTGACGAGATCGATGCCGGTGACGTCGTCGATCGAGAAGATGAATTTGAGCAAGCCCGGGTTTCTGAACGCGGGATCGATCAACAGCTTCGCGAGCCGATTTTTGAGCGCCATGAGCCGGTAGCCTCTCTGCAGCGTCCCCAGTATCAAACGGCCGAGCCGCACGGGTCCGTGAGGGTCGTCACCAGGCGCAGGCGATGCCCCATAAAAACTCGGCAACGGATTTTTTGCGGAAAAACCCCTCGCTCGAAAGATGGTACGCCAGCTTCGGCCGGATCGCTCCACGCTTGGTAAGCGGATCGACCACAAACGGAAAGACGACGCGCATGCGACGCGAAGCGCGCGCATTGGCATCGAACCGGCCCAAAGCGCGGTGATAGTGACGGCGCGCTTTGCGCATGTCGCCGCTGCTTTGCAGCAAGGCAGCGGCTGCGGCGCGACCGGTTTGCATCGCCTGTGCGATACCTTCGGCCGAGAACGGATCGGCGACGCCGGCCGCATCGCCCAGTGCAAACACCGCACCGTGCGTTCGGCGTTTCCGGCCGGTTGGAATGATACCGCCGGAAAGCCGCTCGATCACCGGCTGATCGCCGAGGGCAGCACGGGCGAACGGGCTCTCGCGCAACCATGCGGCGAGCACCGTGCGCAAATCGTGCGCATGCGAGAACCGTTCGTCGACCAGAATGCCGACATTCGCATAACGCTTATCGAGCGGGAAAATCCACGCATAACCGGGGCAAACCGCCGGGTCGAAATGCAGTCCGAACGCCGGATCGAGTTCGCGTTCGCTGCGGATGTAACCGCGCAGGGCAACAAGCCGCGAGCGGTGCCGGCCGAATCCGAGCGCCGCTCCCAGTCCGCCGGTCGCACCTTCCGCTAAGAGCACGGCGTCGGCCTCGCTTCGCTCGAGCGGGCCGCCCGCAAGACGCGTCCGGACGGCCGCGCCGCGGCGCATAACGGCGACTTCGCGCACGGTCGTGTTAGGTTCGAAGCGCGCTCCGGCGGCAATTGCCGCGCGCACGAGCCGATCGTCGAATTCACGCCGTTCGACGATCGCTCCCCACGGCGTCGCCGCCGGCCAGCCGCTGGTGATCGCCGAGCGGTTCGGGGCGCTCATCGTACCGAAGTTCAGCGGGTAGCGGTCGCCTAAGTCGACGCCCAGTTCACCCGCGATTCGTACGCCGTCGGGAGACAATCCGTCGCCGCAGGTTTTCGGGCGCGGCCAAACGCTGCGTTCGACCAGGCGCACATCGGCGCCGCCGCGCGCTAGTTCAACGGCGGCGGCGCCACCCGACGGTCCGGCACCTACAACCACGACTCGCATCGGCCGAAGCGTTCGGGATGAACGTCAATTTTCCGCGAGTTGCCGCAACGCGGGCGAGGGCTGCCGCATCGTGACGCGAACCGCGCGCCGAGTGAAAGCCGTGCTGTCAGCCGCGATCGTCGCACTCGGGCTCACAACCTTGGGTGCAGCGCCGCCGGCCGCGGTCCTGCGCGGCTTTAGCGCACAAAGCAGCGTGCGCGAACGGACCGTCGACTCGGAATTCGTCGACTTGCCCTCGGTTCAAAGCGCACTGGACGCGGCGCGAACGATCGCCGCGCGGGCACACTACGCCGGGACGCCGGGTGACTATGGGCTGGCCGTTTTCATGCGCGACCAATTGCGCAAAGCGGGGTTAACAGCCGAGCTCGAATCGTTTCGCGCGCGCGTCGATACGCCGCGGGAACTTGTCGTGGAATTTTCGCCGCCGGACGGCGCCGGGCGTGGCCGTCGGCACAAGGCGTCCGTAGCGCTCGACTTAGCCGAACGCGGTCAGCCCGGCGATCCGCCGACGAACGACCGCGGCATCGGGCTGCCGTTCAACGCAGGCAGCGCCGACGGCGACGTTCGGGCGCCCCTGACGTATGTCAACCGTGGACTCGAAGCCGACTACGCCACCCTGACGCAAGCCGGGCTCGATGTCCGCGGTTCGATCGTGCTCGTCCGGTATGGCGCGGAGTTTCGCGGCCTGCTCGCGCAACGCGCCCAACGCCACGGCGCTTCGGGCGCAATCTTTTATTCCGATCCGAGCGACGACGGCTTCGTTCGCGGACCTGCCGTTCCGGACGGTCCGTGGCGGCCCGCAACGTCCGTCGAGCGCGGCCCCGTCGGTCGCGACATTACGATCCCCACTCTGCCCGTAGCGGCACCCAACGCGCAGATACTGCTGGCGTCGCTGCGCGGCAGTGCCGCCCCGGCGGGTTGGACGGGTGGATTGCCCGTGGCCTATCCGCTCGCCCGCAGCGCGCAACCCATTCACCTCATCGTCAAGCTCAATCGCCAAACCACCACGCTTTGGAACACCGTCGGCATCGTGCCCGGACTGCGTGCGGATCAGCAGGTGCTGCTCGGCGCGCAACGCGATGCGCCCGTCTACGGCGTCGGCATCGGCGCCGGGATCACGACCCTGCTTGAAGTCGCGCGTGGCTTTGGGTTCCTGTTACGCGGGGGCTGGCAACCGCAGCGCTCGATCGTCATCGCCGGCTGGGATGGAGAAGCAAACGGCTCGGCCGGATTAGAAGCGTACGAACGCCGCCATCGCATCCAAATCGAACGCGGCTGCATCGCGTATCTCGATACAGCTCGTGACGTTACCGGGCCGGCCGTTCAGATCACCGGCGCGCCGGCCATCGTCCCGCTCATTGCCGATGCCGCACGCAGCGTCTCGGATCCGGCTACACCATCGGCAACGTTGTTCGACCGGTTGCCGGCTGCACAGATTGCCCGCTCGAACGGCGCCGCTCGCGGCGATGAAGATCGCGCAGCCTTCCTGTTGACCGCCGGCGTACCTAACGCGAACATTCGTTTCGAGGGGCCGTTTGGGGTCGATAACTCGAGCTACGATACGCTGCGCTACGCGCTGCGTTTTAGCGATCCGGGTTTTGGTTTGCACCGTGCCGCTGCGCAACTCTATGGCCTCGTCGCCCTGCATCTGGCGGACGCCGACGCGGTGCCGTATACCTTCGGCGGCTATGCAGATCTGGTGCGGTCTGCAGTCGGGCGAATGACGCCGCGTAACGAGCAAGACCCGACGGCCGCCGGCGTCACCGAGCTCGCCCGGTCGGCGAAACGCTTTGCCGGCGCGGCGGCACGAATGGATGCGCGCATCGAAGCGGCCGACGGTAGCGCATCCGAGCGGGAAGTCCAAGCCGTACGGCTGTTGAACGCCTTACTCTTTGCCACCGCTGACCGCGCGCAGAGCGGATTCCGGGAGATCGATGCCGCCCGCCCGACGCGAAGCCCGGCTGTCGCGGCGGCGATCGACCGGACGGCGCAGACGCTCGTGCATGCCGCGGCTCTACTGGACGGCAGTTGAATCGCAGCTGAATTCGAGCGGAGCGCTGCCCGGCTCGAGAATTGTAAAGACATTGCAACGTATGTTTCCTTGCCGTGCAGCGCAGCCGATAATCCTCGGATGATCATCGACGAGCCGGCGCGGGCGGCCGCGCACGTGCGCGGCGAAACGAACGCTTCGCCGGGCGAGCAGAGCGTTCAACCTCACGGTATCTTCATGGTTTTAAGCGAGCCGGATTTGCTCGTCGAAACGGTCAGCGCTAACATCGAAGCGTTGAGCGAAATTGCGCCGCACGAGCTTTTGGGACAGCGGCTCGACGCGTTCATGCACGCGACCGAGGCCCGTACGTTCGTCGGACAGTTACGCGAACCGCTGCTCGCTAACGTCAACCCACGGCTGCTGACGCTGATCGGCCGATCGAAGCACGAACGCCAATTCGAATGTACGGTCGCGCGACGCGCCGGCGGCGGGTTGAGCGTCGAGCTCGAGTTGACCGATGCGCCGGCCAGACCGGCCCCTTACACGGACGTGCACGCGCCGATCGAGCGGCTGCAAAGCGCCGGCGACATCACGTCGCTGCTGCGAAGCGCGGCACACGACATGCGTGAAATGAGCGGCTTCGAACGGGTCGTCGTGTACCGCTTTGCGACGAACCGGCACGGCGATGCCGTTGCGCAAGCAGATGCGCCGGAGATCGATGCGCTTGTCGGACAGCCGCCGGCGAGCATCGAGATCTCGCCCGCAACGCGAACGTTTTTCTCGAGCAATTCGCTACTTGTCGTGCCCGACGCGCAATACGTCGGATCGCCGCTGATCTCGCACGACGCAGCAACATCGGCGCGACCCATCGATCTCACTCGGGCGACGCTGCGTAGTGCGCCGCCCGATGCGCTCGCGTGCATTCGCGCCGGCGGAAACCGCGCGGCATGTACGTTCTCAATCGTCATCGGCGAACAGCTCTGGGGTTTGATCGTTGCGACACACCGCACGCCGCGGCCGATGTACTATGCGCAGCGGGCGGTATGCGAACTTCTCGGTCGCATGCTCGAATGGCAGCTGGGCGTGCGTCTCGAAGCGGAATTGCACGTGCGGCGGACGCGCGACGCTACGCTGCACAATCAAATTAGCGCACAGCTGGATTCGCATCCCGACGTTGCCGCTGCACTCATTGCATGTGCACCGCAGGTGATCGAGCTGTTTGCAGCTAGCGGCATTGCGGTGCAGATCGGAAATGCATTTAGCTGTTACGGAGCGGCTCCGGGCGATGCACTCGGCGCCAGGACGATTGCAGTGGCGGTATCACGCCGCGATGCAGCCGCCGTCGTGACGGCGACTGACCGGCTTGCCGCGCTGCTGCTGGAATCACCCGGCTCGCCGCCGGCCGGAGCCCTTTGTATCCGGCTCAGTGAAGACGGCCGGGATTTTCTTCTGATCTATCGGTCACCGGCCCCGAGCGCCGGTTCTGCCGAAGCCGACGTTCGCGCCGTCAGCTTGCCGTGGACGGACGCCGATTTCGAGGCCGCCGAGACGCTGGCAAAACGTATGCTTTTGCGGGTGGGGCACCTAACGCGTACGCGCGCGGAACATATCACGCACCTCAATGCGAATCTCGAGCGCCGCAACGCGCAAGCCGAAGCGCTCATCGTGCTACAGGACGATGTCGCGGCGGCTTTACCTTCGCGGACCGCCGTCATCGAAGTCATCTTAGCTTTTGCCCAGCGTCAAGTCCCCGCCGACGGCTGCAGCTTCGAGATCATCACGGCGGGCGCCGTCGTTTGTGAAGCCGCAACCGGAGTGCTGGCGCCGCGCGCCGGCTCGCGCCAAGCGAGCGCCGATACATTTTCGGGACGCTGCGCCGAGCTGCATCAAACCCTCGTCAGCAGCGACATTGCAACCGAAACGGACGGCGCCGAGCGCGAATTCTGCGCGCATGCATCTATCATGTCGCTACTGGCCGTGCCGATCACGCTTGCGCCGGAAACTACCGTTATTCTCAAAGTTGCGGCGCTTCGGCGCTGGGCATTTAACGATAACGACACGCAAACACTTAAATTGGCCGCTACGACGCTGCGCAGTGCGCTGCGAGCGGCACAAAAATTCACCGCGCTCGCCGCAGCGGAACTCGAACAGCGAACCTATGCGCGACAGCTGCGCGCGCTGCATGCCATTGCCAGCACCACGACGAGTCATCGCAAGGATCAGATCGATGCCGCGCTGCACCTCGGTCTGGCACAACTTGGTTTAAACTGGGCGTTTCTCGGCGTTATCGATCACGCTGCACAGGAGTTCGTGATCGAAAGCAGCGTGAGCGATGACGACGTCCTCGTCGCTCGAAACGGCGCACGCATGCCGCTGACCCGAACCATCGTCGGCCAAGCCGCGGATTCGAGGGGGGTGATCATCGTGCAGGATGTTGCCGCATTGCTCGAACGTCCGCTCTTTAGCGGCTGGAAGTCGTTCATCGCGGTGCCGCTGTTTATCGGGCGGACGAAATACGGCCTCATCGGCTTTACGTCGCGCGAAGTTCGGCCGGAGCCGTTTTCCGATGCAAACATCGAGTTCATCGCGGTCGCGGGCGAGCTGATCGCTTCGGCGATCGAGCGCGGTCTGCAACGCGATCAACTTGAAAACAGCGAGATGCGCTACCGCGCTCTGAGCGAAGCGATACCGCAGATGTTATGGGTGATCGACGCAAACAATCAGTTCGAGTACGTCAACGAACGTTTCACGGCATACAGCGGGTTGACGCTGGACGACACGCGCGACGACGGCAGCGGCATGTACCATCCCGACGACGTCGACGAGCTCGGCTTACAGGCCGCGTTGCCCGCAGTTGAATGCGATTTCGAGGTGCGCGTGCGGCGCGCCGACGGCGTCTATCATTGGCACTTGTTGCGCAGCGTCCCGTTTCGCGGCATGCCGGACGATCGCGAGAAGTGGCTGGTGACGGCCACCGATATTGAATCGCGCAAATCGGCTGAAACGCTGTTGGCCGACGTGCACGATGCCGCGCTTGCCGCAACCGAAGCAAAATCGCGCTTCTTAGCCACGATGAGTCACGAGATCCGAACGCCGATGAACGGCGTCATCGGAATGACCGAATTACTGTTACTTACGTCGCTCAATGACGAGCAGCGAGAATATACCGGCGTCATTCGTGATTCCGGCCAGTCGCTTTTACGCGTCCTCAACGACATTCTCGATTACTCGAAAATCGAAGCCGGTAAACTCGAGCTTGAAACCGTTGAATTCGATCTGCCCGGGCAGATCGAATCCGTCGTTGAATTGTTGCGGCCCGGCTTTACCGCGAAGGACGTCGCGCTTTCAACCATCATCGCTCCCGATGTCCGCACCGGCGTCGTCGGCGATCCCGGCCGCTTGCGGCAGATCTTACTCAACCTCACCGGCAACGCGCTGAAATTTACGGCCGGCGGCGGACGCGTCGAGATCTTCGTTTCAACCGGCTCGGCCGAAGCGGACACGTGTCCGGTGCGCTTTACCATTAAAGATACCGGCATCGGCATGATTCCCGAAGTGCTCGAACGGCTGTTTCAGCCGTTTTCCCAAGGCGACGAATCGACAACGCGCAAGTACGGCGGAACGGGTCTGGGTCTGTCGATCTCAGCCGAACTCGTCGCGCTCATGGGCGGTGAAATCGGTGTCGCCAGCGTGGCCGGTCGCGGCTCCGAGTTTTGGTTCGTTATCCCGTTTCGGCTCGCGCCGAATTCGCAGAAAGTCGCCGATGCGCGTAAACGGTCCCCCCGACGCAGTCAGCCGGCACCGATCCGTTCCGAGCGGATATTGCTCGTTGAAGATAATGAGATCAACACGTTCCTCGCGCTCAAACAGTTACAGCGTTTAGGCTTCGCCGTTACAGCCGTAATTGACGGACGGCGCGCGGTCGAGACCGTCGCACGCGAAGACTACGACTTAGTCTTGATGGACTGCCATATGCCCGAGATGGACGGTTTTGAGGCGACGCGCGCGATCCGCCGTGCGGAACCCGCCGGCGCACATTTGCCGATCGTCGCGATGACGGCCGACGCGCGCGACGAAGATCATCAGAACTGCCTGCTTGCCGGAATGGACGATTTCATCACCAAACCGACAAACCTCGACAGCCTCAAAGGCGTACTCGACCGCTGGCTGCCGGCACCCGAACGGCGGCGCGCGTCGCGGCCCGGGACGCAGCCGCTCAGTGCCGCGCCGACGCTGGGCATGGCGATGCTGCTCGAGATCTTCAACGGCGATCGCAACGCCGTGATCGACTTACTGACTGCGGCTCTCGGTTCGATCAACGGTGATTTCAAACGCATTGAAGTCGCCGCTGCCGAACGCGATTTCGAGACGGTCATCGAAGCCGCACACCGGCTCAAGGGGACCGGCGGCAGCATTCGTTCCGCCCGACTCGTCGAAATTTGCTCGGCGATTCAAAGCCAAGCGCGCGCCGAACCGGCGACGATTCCACTGGCGCTTTTGGCTGAATTGCGCGCCGGCGTTTCAGCGGTAACGGCCGAAATCGCCTCGCTCAAGAAAGGCGTCGACAGCGGGCGCAACGGCGTCTAAGCGCGCATGCGCGTTACGATTCTGGGCTCGTCCGGTTTCATCGGCCGTCACCTGACCGCGGCACTCCAGGCACGCGGCGACGAAGTGATCGGTGTTTCGCTGCGCGATCCGGCCCAGGCCGCGGCTGCGAGCGACGGCAGCGATGCGGTCATCAATCTGGCCGGCGCACCGGTCGCGGAGCGCTGGACGCCGGCGCACAAACGTGACATCGAGCGATCGCGCGTCGAAGTGCCGCGGGCGTATCTCGCAGCGCTCGAACGCGTGCACCGCAAGCCGGCTCAGTACATCTCCGCGTCGGCGATCGGCTACTACGGCACGAGCCGGACGGCAACGTTTATCGAATCGAGCCCGCCCGGCTCCGATTTTCTCGCTCGCGTGTGTATCGGTTGGGAAGCCGAAGCGGCGCGCGCCCGCGACCTTGGTCTACGCGTCGCACTCGTCCGAACCGGGCTCGTGCTCGGCGCCGACGGCGGTGCGCTCGCCAAACTTCTGCCGCTATTCAAAATCGGCGTCGGCGGCGTGGTTGCAAGCGGCGAGCAATGGTATTCGTGGATTCATATCGACGATCAAGTGGGCATCTACTTACACGCGCTCGACGGTGTCGACGGCGTGCTGAATGCAACGGCACCCAACCCGGTGATCAACCGCACATTCACAACGGCACTCGGCGCAGCCGTCCATCGTCCGACGTTCTTACCGACGCCGGCGATTGCACTGTCACTGGTGCTGGGCGAAGGCGCCGTCGTCGTTACCGAAGGTCAGCGCGTGCTGCCGCAAGCAACGCTCGCGGGCGGCTATCAATTTCGTTATCCATCGATCGATGAGGCACTGACCGCGATCGTTGCATAGGGTCTGTCCGGCGCGGTACCGGCGGTCGCGAACGAATGGAAACCAGGCTGCGTTTGATGGGTAATATCTGCGCAAAGGAAACACCTATGCTACATAAATTCGCAAGCGCCGTCGCAGCGCTGTCGTTAGCTGCTGCGATTCCGGCGGCGGTCATCGCTCAAGTCAACATCGGTCAGCCGGTTCTACCGTCGCAAACCGTGCTGACGGGCACGCTCGAACATCCGGTCAACACGAAAACCGCGCAAGCGACGGATCAATTTGTCCTCGATATTCAGCCGCCGTATCCGGGCGACGATCAACGTCTCAACGGTGCACGCGTGATCGGACATCTGGCTGCCGTCGATCGTGCTTCAGGTGCGAAAAAGGGTAGCGTTACTCTGGCCTTCGATCGACTGATGTTGGCGGACGGCACCGAAGCGTCGATGTCGGGGCAGATGCTTTCGACGCAAGGCCAGCAGGGCGGAAACACGGCCGGCCGTGCAATTGTCGGCGGTGTGCTCGGTCAGATCGTCGGCAACTATATCGGCAAACACATCGGGACCGACGTCGGCGGCGCAGTCGGCGCGATCGGCGGTGCGGTCGCCGGCGCGAGCCTCGGAACGAACGTAACGCTGCCGCAGGGTTCGACGGTGCAATTCAAGACGACCGCGGCAGCGGTCGTGACCGGCCGCCGCCAAGCCGGCTCGTACAATCCATCCGGCGCGTATAATCCGCCGGTTCCGCAAGCACCGCCGGTGCCGGTGTACAGCCAGCCCACGCAACCCTATCCGGCGCCTTCGCCGACGATTTAAGCCAAGCGCGATTTCGAGGCGTTCAAGCCGGCACGGCTTCCACCACGTGCCGGTCTTCAAGCGCCTCAAGGTAGCGCTCCGCTTCGAGTGCCGCTTTGCAACCCGAGCCGGCCGCCGTGATGGCCTGCTTATAGCGAATATCGAACACGTCGCCGCCGACGAATACTCCGCTAACATTGGTCGATACGCCGTCTCGCGACACGATGTAGCCTTGCGCATCGAGGTCGATGTGTTCGGCGAAGATTGCCGTGTTGGGGTCGTGCCCGATCGCGATGAACAGCGCATCGGCTGCAAAGGTCGTCACTGCTTGAGTGACGACATTGCGCAACGTCAGCGCATCGACATGCTCGTCTCCGCTCACCGCATCGACCGCGGTATTCCAAATAACGTCGATCTTCGGATGGTTGAGCGCACGATCGGCCATGATTTTGCTCGCGCGAAAACTCGACTTGCGATGAACGATCGTGACCTGTCGCGCAAAACGCGTCAAGAACGTCGCTTCTTCCATCGCCGAATCTCCGCCGCCGACGACGACGATATGCTTGTCGCGAAAGAACGCACCGTCGCAGGTCGCGCACGTCGAAACGCCGCGACCGCGTAGGCGTGCCTCGCCCGGTATGTTGAGCCAGCGCGCACTCGCGCCGGTCGCGACGATAACGGAATCAGCAGTATACTCGTGCTCGGCGCTGCGCACGACGAACGGCCGTCGTGAGAAATCGACATACGTTACATCGACATTGTGGATGACGGCGCCGAAGCGCTCCGCCTGCACGCGAAACGATTCCATCAAATCGGCACCCATAACGCCCTCGGCGAAACCCGGATAATTCTCGACTTCAGTCGTGAACATCAACTGGCCGCCGTACATATGCCCGGCAAACACGACCGGCGCCAAGTTACCGCGGGCGGCATAGATAGCCGACGTCAGCCCGGCGGGACCGGATCCGATGATGATAACTTTGGCGTGTGTAACGGACATGTCGAATCCTTCAACCCGGAATCTTCGCCGTCGGGTGCGGCACATTCGGCGCTAGCGGGCTACCGGACGCGGGCACGACGCTGTCGTAACCGCTACGACGTGCAAGCACATGCGCGGCGCGACGTCATCCTCGTGACGCTCGCCGGATTGGTTCTGCGATTATGTTGTCTCGGCCAGCCCGGTCACATCGTGGACCTGATGACTTTCGGACAATGGGCGCTCAACGCAGCGGACAACCCTTGGGATCGCGCCTACGAAGTCACCAACGCGAATTACCCGCCCGGCGCTTTGGTGTTCTTCGAGCTGATCGGTCGCAGCTACCGGCTCGCCGTGCATGCCGATCCCGATGGCCAAGCTCTGCGCATCGCGCTCAAACTGCCCAATGTGATTTTCGACCTTGTCGGCGGCGCAATCGCCTATGCGATCGCCCGACGCTTCACCGGCCATCGCGAAGCCCTCATTGCCATGCTCTTCATCGACCTCAATCCGGCGATGGTCTACGACTCAAGTCTCTGGGGCCAGAACGACTCGATTACCACCGTAACGGCACTTGCAGCGCTGGGGTGCATGCTCGCGCAATGGCGCGTTGCGGCCTGGATTTTGCTTGCATTCGCCGCGCTCAATAAGCCGCCGGTTATCGTCCTGGCACCGCTGTTTTTGCTTGAAGCGTTCGGTGCCGGCGCCGCGGAACGTCGCCGGCGCCTCGCCGCGACGCTCATCGGTTTCGCCGGCGCAGGCGTGTGCGGTTATTTGACGGCGCTTCCGTTTTACACCGACCGCTCGGTGTGGGGCGTTTACGGCCGGATGTTCGATTGGTATCGAATCGGCTCGTCGCTTTATCCGTTTTCGTCAGCCAACGCCTTTAACGTGTACGCACTTTTCGGCGACTTCTTTGCGTCCGATACTACGGGCGTTCTAATGCCGCTCAAAGATTGGGCCGACCTGTGGTTCATCGCTCTTGCCGCCGGCGTGTTCCTGCGCTATGCGCGGCGGCGCGACGATCGTGCGTTGCTTGAAGCGGCCTTTCTCATCATGCTCGGCTTCTTTCTCGTGCTCACCGAAATGCACGAACGCTATTTAATCTACGCCTTGACCTTGGTAGCGCCGCTTACCGCACTCGACCGGCGGTATCTCGCATTCGCCGTTGCACTCAGCATCACGCAATGGCTCAATCTCGAATACTCTCTCACCTATATGTGGGTCGAGTCCGACAAGCCCGCAGGGATCAATCCAAACGAGTTCGCGCCGGTACTCGTCCACCTCTGTGCGTTGACGAACATTGCCGTATTCGGTCTTGCACTGCGCGGCTTTTTCCGTTCGAGCGCGGAGACAAGGGGCCGCCCGGCTTCAGCCTAAACCAGCGCTGATGCTCGAAGACGATATGTCCGACGTGTTGCGCAAGGCTCAGCGCGGAACGCGCGTCGATACCGCGATGCTCGCGCACCATTCGGGCATTGCAGCGACGGCGATCGCCGCATGGCTGAACGGTAACGGCGTGCCGACAGCCGACGAAGCACGCCGCATCGCACGCCCGCTCGGACTCGATCCGGAGAAACTTGCCGAACGTGCGTCCGACTTTTGGCAACCGCAGGTGGCGCTACCGGCGAATGTCCGGCATCATCCGCACGATCCGCATCCGTCCAACGGCTATCTCTTTTTTCTCGACGACGGGAAGACCGCCGCGCTCATCGATCCCGCCGGCCTGCCCGCGACGATTTTAAATGCCATTGCCGACGGACCATACGCCCTACGCTACATCCTCATCACGCACAAGCATGCCGATCATTGCGACGCCACCGCAGACGTCGCCCGGGCGTTTCCGCAAGCCGATATCGTTATGCATCGCTCGGATGCTTTCGCCATCGGCGATCTCGCTTCGCGTGCGTTACCGATCGTCGATGGCGACGAATTGCCGTTCGGCCCGGACGCTGCAATCCGAATGCTGCACACGCCGGGTCATACGGATGGAAGTTCGTGTTTTCTTTTCCGCTCGACACTGTTCTCAGGTGATACTCTTTTTGCGGGCAGTGTCGGCGGTGCGTACGGCGACATATCGACCTATGCCGACATTCTGCGAAGCGTACGCTTTAAATTATTTGCTCTCGACGATGCTACCGTGCTGCTGCCCGGCCACGGACCGCCGTCGACGATCGCTCAGGAGAAAGCGCACAATCCGTTTTTCTAGACCAACGACCGCTCACTCGTAGGAAGAACGAATTTTCGATAGCAACGTCTTGGGTGTAGCAACGCGGCCGTCGGCAAGCAGCACATCGACGTCGTAATCCGGATAGACCTCATCGAAACGGCGGCGCTTCCAATCGGCAACGCTAAACGACGCGCGCGCAATTCTTTCGTGACTACGGGCGTAACTGCGAAGGTTGGTCTTAATCGGTTGTGATTTGGTCGTCGGGCGAATACGAACAGCAAATCCTTCAAACTGTTCGATTTCGGCAGCGACTCGATCTATACTCGGCACGTGGAGACTGTTTTGCAGTCTAGCCGTAATTGCCTTGAGAAAGTAAAGTTTTGCATACTAATTTAAAGCAGCTAATTTGCACGTTAGATTTCGACTTTTGCAAACGAGCAACATATACCCGATTTCACGCACTAAATGCGACGCATATTCCACATTACGACTCATCTACGGTAATTAGTTTCGCGCAACAGCCGGGTCTATTGCACTTGCTTTCTCTCATTTTTAACGAGTAATGCACGCGTGGCCGGTTCGGCCATCGTCGGCCGATCGGTCGCGGCACGTAAGCGCTTGCTATCCGGTTCCGGTCACGCAACGGCGCAGGCGCGCGAGATGCTTTAGGTACGCAACTTGTAGCCGCGCGCCGTCATTACCAACGCGATCGTAACCGCAGCAGCGGCAAGCGCCGTCACGATTGTAAGCGACAAAGCGAGCGGGACATCGCTGTGGCCGGTATAGCTATAGCGAAACGCATCGATCATGTGAAACATCGGATTGAATAGTGAAATACGCTGCACGAGCGGCGGCAAAAATTGAATTGAGGTAAAAACCCCGCCGACGAAAACCAGCGGCGTAATGGCGAATGTCGTCAACGTCGCAATGTGATCGAACTTTTCGGCCATGAGTCCGAAGATGATGCCCAACGCCGAAAATAAGGTGGCGACCAGCACCAGAACGAGCGCATACAAGGCCCAATTGAGCGGCATTGTGTGGACGAACACGATGCCTAAAATGGTGATGAGCGCCGCGATGAACAGTGCGCGTAAAACGCCGGAAACGATGTAGCCGGCAACGATCTCGACAGCCGAAAGCGGCGCGATGAGCAGTTCCTGTATTGATTGCATGAACCGGCCCTGAAAGACCGAGCTCGAACTTTCCCCGTACGTGCCGTCGATAACTTGCAGCATGATCAAACCCGGGATGAGAAAAGTCGCATACGATACGCCTTGCACGGTTTTGATACGGCTGCCCAGCGCTAAGCCGAACACGAATACGTATAACAGCGTCGTGATGACCGGCGGCCAGATGACCTGATTGATAATCGCGAACGTGCGCACGAGTTCGCGCTTAATCAGGGTTTGTAACCCGATTCGGTTCAACGCCGCGTCAATTCCAAGAAAACGTCCTGCAACGTACGGTCGCCGATGAGCCGGCTGGTCGTATCGAGCGCGACGAGCCTTCCGGCTTCAATTATACCCAGCCGATCGCATAATTCTTGTGCTTCTTCGAGATAGTGCGTGGTCAGGACGATCGTGGTTCCGGCGGCGTTTAATTCTTTGAGGAACGCCCATAACTCGAGCCGCAACTCGACATCGACGCCGGCCGTCGGCTCGTCGAGAATCAATAATCGCGGCTCATGAATCAACGCCCGCGCCAGCGTTAAGCGGCGTTTCATACCGCCCGACAGGCGGATGTACGTCTCTTTCGCCTTACTGGACAGGCCGAAGCGCTCGAGCAAATCGTCGGCACGTTTTTGCACTGCCGCGCCATTGAAACCGTAATAGCCCGCTTGATAGATGAGAACGTCGCGAATGTTGAGATACCGGTCGAAATTATATTCTTGGGGCGCTAGGCCGACGGTCACCCGCGCTGCGCGCCAGTCGTGCACGACATCGTGACCGAAAAGTTCGATCGAACCGCCGCTGATCGAGCTCAAGCCGACCATCGCATTGATGGTCGACGTTTTGCCCGCGCCGTTTGGTCCGAGTAGGCCGAAAAAGGCGCCGTCTTCAACGTCGAGAGAAATACCGTCGACGGCGGTAAACGAGCCGTAGCGCTTGATGAGCGATGAAATGCGGATGGCCGGAACGTTCATAGCGCAGCTTCCGCCAGCGCTTTATAGCGATGCCGCCGCAAGACGGTGATGCACCGCCGGGCATCGGGCATCGAACTACGTTCGAGTTGCTCGACCACTCGGTCCACGTCGAAGGGGACGCGCCGCGAACGATGCGACCAGCCGCCGGGGCGCTCGCAAAAAATTGAATAGTGCGCGCGCGGATCGCCGTCTTTCGGTAAGCCGGCCGACGCGACGCAGCTCAGCAATTTCCCGCGCCACGTGCGGACGTACGGCAAATGCAGATGGCCGAACGCGAACGCTGCGGCGTTTACGTCGCCGAAGAGCCGTTCGAGCTGTGCCTCATCGGCGTTCGGCCACACATGTTCGTCATCGTTTTTCGGGTTGGCATGTGCGATGACAAGCGCGTTGTTTTCGGGGCCGATGCGGTACTGCTGCGGCAATTCGCCGAGCCAGCGCGTCCATGCCGGGCCGATCCGCGCTCGTTGCCACGCAATTGCCGCTTCGTCCGCGGTGTCTTCGCCGGACGAGATGTACCGATCGGTATTGCCGCGCAAGCAACGAGCGCCGACCTCGCGGAGCCGTTTGAGCACGCCTTTGGGTTTCGGCCCATCCATGCATAAATCGCCGGCTACTACGATTTCATCCGCGCCGCCTTGCGCGGCCAAGTCGTCCAGACAAGCATTCAATCCGACGGTATTACCGTGGATGTCGGACAGAACGGCGATGCGCATACGCTCGACGCTAACGGCGCTTGGTTGCAAGAACGAGCGAAAACGGTCCCGCTCCGGCCTTGCCGTACTCCCACAAATCGATTGCTTCGACGGAAATTTTTGCTTGACGCAACAATTTTAAGCTCTCGCGAAAGCGTAGGTTAGCAATGACTCGGCGATTACCGAGTGCCAAAAGTCCGGCGGCATACTCTTCGCCGCGCGGCACCGCAATCAGTTGCACGCCAACGAGCGGCCCGGTATCGATAAGCTCGGCGGCGACTATAGCGGTATCGCCCGCAACAAAGCTGAGCACGTTGCGCAACCGAAGAACGGCCGGCGCAAGCGCGAGTTCGACGACGCGGAGATTCTGCGTGCGGGCAAACTCTGCAAGCTGGCCGCGCCCCAGTGCGTTCGAGCGTGCGCGTAAACCGCCGCCGGGACGTGATACCCCGACGTAGAGTGTCTCGCCGCTGCGAGTCACATCCATGGCATCGAGCAAACCGGGTGCCGTAATACGACCGGCGATCGGTATGCCCGAGCGGCTCAATGCCGCCTCGATCGCGGGTACTTCCGCGCGCCGCTCGACGGACCCCGGACGAGCGATGACTGCGCCCTGCGGCAAGATGATTGCCCCGTCGGCAATGAGTGCCTCGGCACTACTTGCAAGCACCGGTTCGAGCTCGGTAACGGCGACGCCGCGGTCGCGCAGCGTGCGCACCAGAATCGCGTGTTGCTCGATCGCGCGCTCGCCGATCGGACTCGGCTCGCCGTGAACGGGGACGAGCCGGTCGACCGCCGTCGACGGCCGCATGACGATAGCCGCTACAAGAATCCCCGCATCATCGGCGGCGGAAAGTCCCTCGATCGGCTTGGGCATCACGGGTCTCGAGCGTTCGTCATCGAGCGCCGGGTTCCCAGGTTACACGGCTGCCGGCGGCGCCGGCTCGAGTCGCTCGAAGGCCGTACGCAAGCGTGCAACGCCCGTTTCGAGCGCTGCGCGATCCAAGTCGCCGAACGATAATCGCAGCGCCGGCGGACCGCTACGGGTGGGATAATAGGGGTCAGCCGGCATAACGAGCACGCCTTCACGCGCGCAAGCGTCGAAGGCCGCTTGCGTCGACACGCGCGCCGGCAACGGCAACCAAAGACTGGTCCCGGCCTCGGGTGGCACGATCGTCGCCCAGGGTAGAGCCGCCGCTAGGAGATCGACGAAGTAATCGCGGCGCGCGCGGTACAACGTCCGCGCGGCTTTAATATGCCGCCCGTAGGCCGGCGATTCGATGAAGCGCCACAACGCGCGCTGCGTCAACGTCGACGTGAAGCTGTCGGTCCGGATTTTTGCCGCCTCGATTGCATCGCGCATCCCGCCGCGCACGAGGAGATAACCAACCCGCAACGCCGGAAAAATCGACTTTGACAAACTCTCCATCAACACGACGCGACCGTCGGCGTCATGTGCGCAAAGCGGCGGCGGCGCGGTTCGTTCGTAGGTAAAATTCCAACCGGTTTGATCTTCGAGGATGACGACGTCGTAACGCCGGGCCAACGCGACGATGAGCTTGGCGCGGCGTGCCGGCAAGACCGCTCCGGTCGGATTTTGCGCGATCGGCGCGATGTAGAACAAGCGTGGCCGGAACTCGGCGAAAACGCGCTCGAGATCATCCACGCGGACGCCCTCGGCGTCGCTTTGGACTTCGACGTACGTTGCACCGCGCGCATCGAAAACGCCCAAGGTGCCGGGATACGTCGGTGCCTCAGCCGCCACGACGGCGCCCGGGCCGAGCAGGACGCCGGCAATTAAATCGGCGGCTTGTTGCGCACCGGACGTCACGATGACGTCCTCGGCGAGTGCCGGACATCCGCGCCCGCGCAGACCGCGTGCAAGGGCGGCGCACAAATCCGGGTCGCCCGTGTGCGCACGGTACTGCATGGCTTGCGGCGGGTCGACGGCGAGCGTCTCCTGCATGGCGCGACTAAATTCGGCCAACGGAAATGTCTCGGGCGCCGGATGTCCGGTAGCGAACGAGACCGCGCCGGGCGCCGTGGCCCGCACGAGCCGGTCGAGCACGCCTTCCATACGCTCGGAGCGAGCGAGGCGCCCGAGATCCGGTTCCCAGTTCGGGCGAAACGCCGCCGGCGTTGCGGCCGCGGGTTGCGTCGAGACAAACGTTCCGCGGCCGACGCGTGCGATGACGCGACCGCGCGCCGCGAGCATATCGTAGGCTTGTGACACCGTCACGAGCGCACAATCCAATTCGGCGGCAAGCGTTCGCATCGCGGGTAATTGAGCGCCCGGCCGAAGATCGCCCGACTGCATTGCGATCGCCAGCGCGTCGGCAATCTGAACGTAAAGCGGTCGTCGATCGCGCGCGTTCAGCGCGATTGACGGGATCACTTCATGTCGAGCCGGTAGCCGATTCCCCGAACGCTCGAGATTTGCAAGGTCGCATCGACCTCGGCGAGTTTCTTGCGCAATGCCGCCACATGGACGTCGACAACGCGCGTCGGTACACCGGAAACGTCGTTCCATACGCGTTCGAGAATCTGAGCGCGCGTCAACAGCTTGCCTTCGGCTTCGCCGAGAAACCACAACAGCCGAAACTCGAGTGCCGTGAGGGTAACGCCTTTGCCGCCGTTTTCCAACGTATGAAAATCGCGGACGAGAGCCGCAGTACCGATTTGCAGCCGGCCGTCATTATCACTTTTGCGCGACCGTTCGCGCCGGCGCAAAAACGACTGGACGCGCGCGACGAGTTCACTACCGGAGAATGGTTTTGCGATGTAATCATCGGCGCCTAAGCCCAGACCTTTGAGTACGTCGCCTTCGCTCGAATGCGCGCTGACCATGAGGATGAACGCATCGCTGGAGTTGGCGAGCGACGTACAGACATCGAGCCCTGAAATGTCAGGTAATTCAACGTCGAGCAAAACGACGGCCGGTTTAAACTGCGGCTCGGTCTCGAGACCGGCAGCGCCCGTCGGCGCGACTTTAATCTCAAACCCGGCGCGTTCGAGCAGCGTCCGCTCGAACATCGCGACTTCCGGATCGTCTTCGATAATTAACACGCGGTCAGACATGCATCCCCTTTGCGGCGGCGGCGGCGATTCGGATTCGTCGACCTGAAGGAAGCCGCCGCACAAGACCTCGTACCATTGCCGTGTCGCAGACGGCAGCCGCAACGGTCTCGACAACGCCGACACTCGAAGCTACGGACATATGGTCTTTCCCTTGTCCATAAAGCCGATTGGTCCCTCGCACAGAACTTATTCCAACCATCTTCGGTCGCGCGTATTTCATCGTCGCAATTTCAGACGCGCCACTAAATAACGTTGCATCGATATCACAAGCTGCTCGTTTTACCCGGCGGTCTAAGCGACTTGACAACCGAATGGCAGCGCATGCACGACAACGATGACTTTCACAGTGGACTGCAAGCGCTTGAATCGCTGATTGCCGCCGATCGATCGGACTCGACGATCGATGCACGCTGTGTGCCGCGCGTACGCCATCACGGACACGCGACCGATCGTGCCGTCGTACTCTTCCACGGTTTCACGAATTGCCCGCAGCAATTTGCCGAACTTGCCGAATTGTTGTTTGCGCGCGGCTTCAACGTGTACGTGCCGCGCTTACCGCGGCACGGTCTGACGGACAAACTTACAACTGCGCTCGATGCTTTGACCGTCGCAGAGCTAATCGAGTCCGCGAGCGCGGCCGTATTGCTCGCTGCTCCGCTCGCGCGCCGGCTGACGGTTATGGGTTTGTCACTTGGAGCGACGATGGTTGCTTGGATAGCTCAAACGCAAGCAATCGAAGCGGCGATTGCAATCGCACCGTTCTTTTCCGTTGCGCACGTCCCGTCGCTTTTAGAACCGGCACTTGCCGGCACGCTCGAGGCGGTGCCGAATCTCGAGTTATGGTGGGATCCGCGCAAACGGGCCGCTGCCGGACCCGATTACGGGTACCCCCGCTTCTCCACCCGCGCCTTGGCCCGTTGTCTGCAACTCGGCGCACGGACTCGCGACCTTGCACGCACGGACGCGCCGCGCGCCCAACGCTGCACGCTTGTCCTCAACGTCAAAGATCCGGCAATCGACAATGCTGCCGCGCGCGACGTCTTTGCACTTTGGCGCCGGCATGCGGCTCGGGCCGATACATACGCGTTCGCAAATCTCGATGCGCGGCACGATATCGTCGACCCGCAAACGTATCCGCAAGCACGCACGCTCGTCTATCCCGTTTTGCTTGAATTGATCGATCGCGCGTAATGCGTATCGCGGTAACCGGCGCCCAAGGCATGATCGGTTCACGCCTCGCCGCGAATTTAGCGGCCGACCACGAAGTCGTGCGGCTCGATCGCGCCGATGCGGATATCTTGCAGCCGGCCGCACTCGAGGCGGCGCTGTGCAATTGTGACGCCGTCGTGCACCTGGCGGCAGGCCTGCTGGGTGACGGCGGCTGGGACGACGTTTGGGACGTGAACTTACTCGGGCTGCGCAACGTGTTCGAGGTTGCGCTTCACGTCGGCTGCCGGCGTGTCATATTCGGCAGCTCGCTGCATGTCATGGGCATGTACGAAGACGAAGGCCGGCCGGCTATTTATGCTCCGCTCGGCGGGACGGTGCTGCGGACCGAGACCGCGCCGCGGCCCGGCAATCCGTACGCAGTGACTAAGGCGTGCGGCGAAATACTCGCACGTTATTACAGCGACGCCTTTAATCTCAACGTTGCGTGCGTGCGCATCGGTACGATGAACGCCGCCGACAAGCCGGACGCGCCGGACGTGCGAATTGCGCACCGGCTGCAAAGCCTCAGCCCGGCGGAGCGCCAAGCACGGGCCCGATCGAAATGGTTTTCGCACGCCGATTTTGCCCGGCTCGTGCGCGCAATACTGGCTGCGAACGTTCGGTTCGGTATCGTCTACGGAGTCGGCGATAACGCCGGCCGATTCGTGGATCTTGAGGCCGGCCGCGCATTGTACGGCTTCTGGCCGCAGGACGGCGTGCGCGTCGAACGATCGTGATGACGACCGACGGCCAAACGCCTTCGTAAAGCGATATATTGACGACGCGCGGCCCGATGACGTTGGCTTCATTGGTATTAGCTTGCCGTCCAACGAAGAGTCGCCCGACGCCCGTGTCTTCGGTGTCTAGCGAGTCGCTCTGAACGTTTGAGCGTATCAATTGCTTAACCCGCCGTATTGCGTTGCATATTAATCAAAGCGGTCCGCTAACCGACACTGCTTATATCGGTGGAGTACGTTAACAGCGCCAAATGAACTCGCTTCAACGGCCGCCGTCGCGATAACGCCGAGACAAGGTAGCGACATCGTTAGACAGTCGCTCTCTGTTTGTTATGGAGCGACGCGGTGAAGATTCCGAAATTGAAACCTGGCCCATCGGCGGCTGCAATTGCGACCATGATTGCAATCGCCATGTGGGCACTACCGGGAGCTGCGAGCGACGAGACCGCGGAGCCGGTTTCAACGGCGGCACCCAGTCCGTCGAGCAGTCCCGTCGTTAGCCCGGCGCCCGTGCCGACGGTGCATCCGGTCGGCTTCCACGTTACAAGCAACGCGCGCTTGACGCTGATCGAACAGAACTTCGGTGGCCCCGGAACACGTGCACCTGAGGCGGCTAATTATGTGTCAGGCGCATTACCGTTGGCTCCCAATACGCCCTACGATATGTTTTCAAGTACGCCACAAGTTAGCGGTGATAGCGGAATCGGCGATATTTCCTCACAGATCAGCTATGGCTTGCGGGCTTTCGACTTTCGCATCGGTATTGGGGTTGAGAGCGTTCGCGGCAGCATCACGAACGCGACCTACTTAGGTGAAAATCTCATGCCGACAGTGAATCCGCATCTCGGCTCGCAGGCATTACCGTACGCCATGCGGTTTCCCGGACACGCCGGTCAAGATGACGGAACCGCGACACGCGTTTCCGTTCTTTCCGGAACGATCGCAACGGCCGACGGCAATCTTGCGTTGCGTGCCGGCTGGTTCGATCTTGCTCAGACGGACCGCTTTGTTTTTGCGCAACCAAATCTTACGAATCTCAACCCCGCAATCGCATACACGCCGCCTGAGACTTTGACCAGCGGCGTTGCGGGGCTAGACGGCTGGCAGTCCGTCTCGAGCGCTCTACCGCTGCAAGGCATCGATCTCGTTGCCAAACACGGTTTAGCAACGCTGGAGGCGACAAACGCCGCGTTGCCGTCGCAACCCGGACAATCAGCGCGCCTTACAATGGGATCGATCGTTTTCGATCGTGGCGAAGGAACCCGCTTCTCCGCCCAACTCGCTCACGTGACACTAGCCGGAGCGCCGTTTAGCACCTCCGTACCTTTTGGCGCCAATCCGGCCTTCACGCCGTATGCGCAGGGCATCTTCGGCACCAGCATATTATCGGGCGAGCGCGAAACGATCGCCGGTGTGCGCGGTACATTTCATGTGATACCGGTCCTCGGACTCGATGGTATCATGGAACTCGGCCGCTCGTGGTACGATTCTACACTCGCGGCGCGACCCGGCAGTGCATCCCCGGGCGGTTACTATCACGCGGGTTTGATCGAGACACACGGGCATGTCTCAGAAGCAATTGATTGCTATCGCATGGAACCACGCTACGCAACGATGATCCTGCCGTACGGCATTGCTGAAAACACGTGGGCAGCCAGCTTTGCTTGGCCCGGGCAATGGCCGGCCGGTAACTATCAACTCGTCGACAATAGCGCGGTTGCAGCTAATCGGCAAGGCTATCGGCTACGGGTTGCCCTGGATAAGACGCCGATCGAATTGCACATGGAGTATACGAACGTCCGGCAGATTGAGGCCGAAACCGTTGAATCTTCAATCCAATTAGGCTTCGTCGACCCTTATTATCTTGCCGAGCAGTCAGCCAAAGCGACATTCGGCCGTCAAAAGCGCATCGGTCTCTGGGCCGCCTGGCATCCCGCGTTTGGCGACGTTACGCTCGATCTTATCGACGATATGCTGTATCGGCCGTTCGTCGCAACGCACCTCGAAGACGGCGTCTCCTATGAGGTGCCGCAAGCGGTGCTGGCGTACTCCCGCCATCTATCATCGAATGTCGTTCTATCGACCGGAGTTGGACGTTTCTCCGTCAAGGGGACGTTCAGTGAGTCGATTGATTTTAGCGAGCGGCTCTTCTTTCTCGGGGCTGAGATCGCGCAGACGCCGAGCGCATCGCTTCTCATAAGTTTCCGGCGCACCGCGTCGGGCGGAATAACGACGCTACCGTCGCTTCAACCGAGCTCGCCGAACTATAACGGCACGGCATTAATTGTGGAACAACGCGTTCGCTTTTAACTGCAATAAAGTAGCGCCCGAAAACCAGGGCTACGTTAAGGCCGGTTGGAACCCGCGTCGCGTACGCAGGGCCGTTAACGGCTGAACATTCAAGCTGCTACAGCGATATCGCGAGCTAAGCCTTGATTCGTCGAGGTTTCTTAACCTCGGGTAAGGGCGGCGGCTTTGGTAAACCTGCGGATTTGCGCTGCGTCGCACGGCCAAAGGCCCTTGGGTTCCTCCGGTGTGCGTGGTACGCTTTTGCAGCTACCATCCACAGGATGTCTCATGAGAACGCTCGCCTTTACGTTCTGCGCCGCACTTTGCGTCAACTCGTTGCCCGCGACGGCTTCATCCCCGGCGCCCGCACCGCATGCCCCATATTATGTGACCGACGGCCGGACGGCAGTAGCGGGTCCGTTTCGCACATACTTTGCATGCAGTCAAGATCTCAAGACGCTGCGCCAAGTGAATAACTCGCTATTCTGCGGCTCAACCTGGATTCGTCACTAACCGCGGGTTCAGTGGCGGTCGCTGCCGCGTCTCTTACATGCGCTTTACGTTAGCGCACAAACGACGGTATGACCGTTGCGGCTGGCGAAGTTTGCGTGCCTGCCGATAACGTTTGCATGAGTCCTCGCACGCTTTCGGCGCTCAACGCGAGCAACATTGCACTTGGTCGAAAGTTTGCGATTTTCGGCGTCGGTCTGTGCGCGCTGTTCTCGTCTGCACTATTTCTTTGCGCCCAGACGTATGCGCCGATCGCCGAGCGCTCGAACGCCGAAGCACGATCACATGCCGCTGCATCGGCGGCTTCTCAAGCGTTCGAGCAATGGACGCTCGAGGACGACCAGTCGAATATGTTTGCAGCACTGGTTGCCTTGCACGACCCGGCTCAAAAGCAACTTACGCAAACGACTCGTCAGCAAGTGCTCGACGCGCGCGCAGCTGTCGACGCTCCGCTAACGTCGGCCGAATTCGCGTTAAGGGATGATAAATCGCGCGCTTTGGTCGCACGCATCCATCGTGCTTTGACGCTGTACGACGGCTTCACGAGCACGATGTTTGCACGAGCAAACCGTGGCGACATCGTCGGCACCATTCGCGTTATGACCGTGGACAACTCCAATGCGTCCGATGAGGTCACCAGAGCGTTTACGGCGCTCGCAAAGCGAGCCGATGAGATTTCGGCCGGGGCGAATCGCGACGTTGGGGCAATCGCATCGCTTGGCGCGCGGCCGATGTTCCCGATCGCCCTCGTTATGCTCGTCTTCACATCAATAATGTTGACGCTTCTCGGCCGCTCGATCATCGGGCCACTTCGTAAACTGACCATCGTCGCGGAAAAACTCGCCGTCGGAAATGTCGAGGTCGAGGCCGACTTACCGCGTATCGGCCGCGACGAAATTGGGACGTTATCCCAAGCATTTCGCGAGATGGTCGTCAACCAGCTCAATATCGCACGTGCCGCTGAAGCAGTTGCCGCCGGAGACCTGCGCCGCGAGCAAATATCGCGTGGCCAACACGATCGGCTCGGACTCGCGTTCGAATCGATGGTCGATGACCTCTGCAATTTGATCCGAGGCGTCGCAAAGACCAGTACGTCGCTCACTACGGCTTCGCTCGAAGCGTCCAAGGCGGCGCGACAATCGACAAACGCGGTCGGAGAAATCGCCGAAGCGGTCGACTTGGTCGCTTCGGGTGCTCAAGATCAGGCCGGCAAGATTGCCATCACGGCGATATCCATCGAAGAACTCAGCCGGACGGCCGAGCAAATCGCAACGGTTGCGACCCACCAAGCCGAATCAATTGCCATGACGAATGCTGCACTTCAGAAACTCAATAACGGCATCGGTTCTCTGTCAGTGCAAGGTGCCTCACTCGCCACGGCCGCCCGGGAGGCGTCGTCCGAAGCCGCGACAGGTGATACCGCCGTTAGCGAGACGGCCAGCACGATCGCCGAACTCAAAACCGTCTCGATGACGGCCGCCGGCGCAATGGCGAACCTCGAAGAGCGCTCGTCACAAGTCGAAGAAATCGTGGATACGATCGGCGACATCGCCGATCAAACGAATTTGCTTGCGCTTAATGCAGCCATCGAGGCTGCTCGCGCCGGCGAGCATGGACGAGGCTTCGCCGTCGTAGCTGATGAGGTTCGTAAGCTCGCCGAACGCAGTTCACGAGCAACAAAAGAGATATCGCAAATTCTAAGCGCTATCAAGCGCGAAACGATTTCGGCTGCCCACGCGATGCGGACCTCGTCTGACTCGATGGATTCGGGCATCGCCGTGTCCCAGCGCGCTTCGCGTTCGCTCGAAAGCGTCGGACGTGCCATAGCGACAACGACGAGCGTCGCTGAACTGTTAGCGGGTCAAGCGCGAGAGATGCAAGATGCCTCGGTGCGCGTCACTCAAAATATGGCCAATGCCTCCGCGGCCGTGGACGAAAATGCCGCCGCGGCGGCGGAGATGCGTAGTACGACGGATCACGTAACGAACGCCATGGTGCCCGTTGCCGAGACTGCGTCGCAGAATGCAGCTACGGCTCAAGAAGCCGCACGTTCGACTCAACAACTTGCGCTAGGTATTGCCGAGCTGGACTCAACGGCAAACGCAGTACGAGATCAGGCACAAGTCCTTCAAAGCCTCGTCGCGAAATTTATCTTCGCGGAGTTGGCCGACATCGGCCTCGAAGCGCCGCGCCGGAACGGTCCGGCTTTAGTGGCCTCACGCTGACGTCGGCTGAGGCGCGGCGCGGACTATACATAGACGTGACGCGGGCGCGTGAAAGGATGTGCTCCGGGCAATCCGCTGCGTTACTGCGTTTTTACAGGAACCATTACGCAAGCTCGTCTCGGCGACTGTATAAATCTAGCTGCGTTGAAAATGCAAACAGACAACCAGATGACAACATGCGATCTCAATTAAAGAGAAAACCGCCTGGCCTAGGTAATGACGGTTTCTTAGCGTTAGTAGATTGGCTAGGGTAATAACGGATCGTTGGAAATTTTAGGCGGCTGCTCTTTATATTGATTGCCCGGAATCGCCTGTTTCGTCAATGCTATCGTAGGATTCGTATGGTCCATAGCCAGTGGGACCCTGGTTTGATTGAGCGATGCTTCCGTTTGAATACGCTTGTGGGCCTTCATAACACACTTGCGCGTAGACTGAAACAAAGAACGTACAAAGGCTGGTGCCGGGCTGGCAGTCCGAACTTTAATTACCGAAGGCGACCTGCAGCCAATCAATTCCACTGGTAATCGCGGACGCTACTCCGAAGTAAGATCCATCAATTTTAAATAAATGGCTCACCCTGAGCGATGCTTGTAACTCGACTAACTGAACAGTTTTGGCAGGGCGTTAAGGCACCTGCGCAATCTATTCCGCCGCCAACGTATCGCCGGGTGCGGTTGAAAAGAGCCAGGCAGCATTCGCAAGCGCGATGATTTTTTCATCAACCCACGCCGTTTGAGGGTCATAGCTATTGGAGAGCTGGCGGACCTCAGTATAACCTGCGGTGCTGCTCCTAAGATAAGGTTGTACACTGGCATCGTAATTATACTGCAAGCCGCCTTCAACCAAGCTTCCTGAAGTGACGCGAACTTCAAAAAAAAAGATTACCTTGGTCGCCGATTGCAAGTGCTGATTCACCGCATGGTACACTAACAAACCCCACCCTGCCGTGAATCCGCAATCGACACCATGAGACTGTAGGCTCCTCCAGGATAATTCCCGGATTGGGCGGCGAACAAGAAGAGGTATAGTTCAATGGACGCGTATGCATTCCGCTCCCTAAGCTCCTTAAGGGAGCGCTGGCCGTTGGGCAATTATCACTGGCTGCGTTCTAACGCATGCAAGCAACGCCGGATTATTGCTCATTAATCGCCCGCGGTTGTATGAAGTCACGTCGTTGCAAAGGCGGCATAATTCGCATGAGGTCTTCCGCCGTCTTGCGATCTGTCGGTGACAAAGACTGGTCAATGTAAGCATCAAATCCGCAGCTGCGGAAAAAGCTTGTCCTTTCGCAACAGCAAATTTGTTGCCAACATTACATGACGACGAAGCTGCACTTGGTGATCGTAATGCCAAGCTATCTAAGCTACTTGTCCTCGGAAGACTCGTGTTAATAGGCGCCAGTCCTGCGCAAGCCGCTAGCGATAGCACTGTACTTAACGCGATTACGAATCCGCGAACCAAACGCTGTAACGGACGAAAAGACATAATACTCCGATGCATTAAATGGAGACGAGAGGAGTATGCTAATGCCGCGTTTGATGATATTTGTGCTCTTCCTTTTAGCGTGTTCGAGAACTTTCGACTCTCCCGTGGCCGACCATCTGCGCGATGCACGCGGTTGTGACGCGTATGCCAGCACGTCGGTAGGCTACAGCTGTCTCCAAAAAACTGCAGATGGAGGCGTTCGGTGTTCTGGTTATATTGCGCCGGGTGCCTCAGCTCCCCAGTGGCAGTCGCTACCGATCAGTTACCCGGCTCGCTCAGCAAGCCATGTTAATTCTTTGCGGCTAAATGTGCAGCAACAAAAACTGATTAACCGCGCGCTGACGAAGCGAAATGCCGCGACGCTCCGCTTCGTTTTTCTAACCAGTGACGATCTGATTGTCTTTAATGCTCCGGACGGTCCTTGCCTTGATGCGGCCGGAGGTTACCAAGTTCTAAATTATACGAACGCTAATCTTTTCTATGAACCAGGGGAGAATCCCTTACATGTTTATGCGGGCTCGACTTGGTAGATTGTCTGGTTTTCCAAACCTGTCGCCCGTCGCACTTTCAAACCAGCATAGCGACTGTTGAGCGCGTGGTCGTTTTGCAAGGTGGCAGAAACTGACAGTAAAAAATCTGATTGAAAGTTTGCCTTTTGCTGCTAAATCTAGAGTCAACGGTTTTCTGGATATTGTCCGTGCTCGATCTTGGGGTACTGCAACAAAGCAGGCTTAGATTTTGCGGCTTCGACGAATAGCCGATAAGGATCGATGACGTATCCGTCGCCGTAAGAAATCACCTCTACGGCGTATAACATACCGCCGTCTGTTGACCACAAGATGATTTCAACGCGGTATACGTGAGGCGCGCCCATGGGAACGCGCGGCGCAATTTCGCTGATTTTTCCTCCGCTTACTAGAAAGGTTATCCCGGGGGAATCTGGCGCACCGATGTCGCTTGTTAAGTCTCGCGCTTGCGTGAGATCGATAGCTGGACCGTCGACCATCGGATTGGGCGACGGGGGGCCATCAAGAACGTTTACGTCGCACCAACCGGTCACGTCGTAGTCGGTGATCTCAAAAGATTCGACTTGGCGCTCTAACTCCAGATTGCGTAAGGTTACGATGCGAAGAAATTCGCGCTCGAGATGTGTAGGGGAGGCGGTAAGGTTTTGTGGCCCTACACGGTGGCATGCGGCTAGATTCTCGATAAGCCATATCCCTCCTGAGATAACAAGCCTCGCGGAGTTAAAAAGCGCATCGATTCAGGCAGGTCAAAAATCGAATGCAGCTCGGGATTGCCACGGTTGGTAACCGAGGACGTTTGAAGTCAGATGCACAAAAAGGTTCGCTTTTGCAGCATGTTCTCGTTGCAGCCTGAGCGAAACCCGTAGCCGCTCAACAAGCTCCCTGTAAAGCAATATCTGGGTCGAGCAAATGCGCACCGATCGAATCGACGGCGTCGAGTGCAGCGTTGGCAAGCACGACGACCGCCTCCCTTCGTGACGGCGAAAATCCCATAAATGAGCGGTAGCCGCCGGTTCCTCCGTTATGCCAGACATTGCCGCGTGACCCGGTCAACCACGCGAGCCCGATACGGTGACCTCCAAATGCGTCGCTTCGCGGCTCTTGTGTCATACGGGCTTCGAGAGCTAATGGGTCATCGATCGCCGTTAGATGAATAGCCAGGAAGCGTAGCATGTCGTTGATGGTCGAACGAACGGCCCCAGCTCCTTGAAGCGCGCCTGTTTGCCAAGCGGGAGTCGGCAAACCGCCGGCAGTGTGGCCCTGAATCAAACGAAAATCGTCCTTATAGTCGGCCCGACTTGAGAGCATCGCGAGCCCAGCGAAAACGCGTTCCTGCACAAGTTCTGCATACGACATATCCGCGTGATCGGCTAATAGTGTGCCGAGCAAACCATAGCCGAAATTCGAGTATTCGAAGTCGTCGCCAGGAGCCCGACGCAACCGGTAAACGTCGAGGCATGAGAATAACTTCGCGCGATTGTAATTCTTGTATGGATTATTGCTGATTAAGGCCGACCATCCTATGTTTGGCGGTAATCGCGGGAGGCCTGACCGATGCGTCGCAAGGTCCAGAAGCTTGATCTGCCGACCGTCCATTTCGGGAGCCTTCACGCCCTCGGGAAACAGCTCGCCGATTGGCGTATCTAGACTAAGGTCGCTCGTCCGTACCATCGATGCCAAAGTAAGTGCCGTGATCGGCTTCGTCAGCGAACCGATCTCGAACAGCGTGTCCCCGTCCGCTTCGGGCGCACCGGGCGCTGCGATGATGTTAGTGTGAGAACTCTGGAGGTCGAGTCGCCCGATCGCGACCACGATGCCAGCAAAGTTGAATTTCTGGCGAATGAACGCCACGACCTCATCAGAAAGCGATTGGCCACCAAGCATAAATTTGCTTTCGCGTGCGCTTGGTTGCGCTACCTACAAAACAAAAGACCGAACGTACTTGGATCAATGCCGCACATGCCCTGAAGGGGTCCCTTTTGTGCAGGTTGCTACGGGTTTAGCGGTTGCGAGTCACTTTGGCTCGAACCTAGCAGATCTTGGAGGATGGATCGTAAGCCTTCGAGTCTTTCAACACCAATGCGATTCGCGTAGCGATGCTCAATGGCGTCGAGAGCATTAAAGCTTTCGATCATCAACTTCCATCCGTTGGCGGTGAATCGAATAATGCGGGAGCGCTTGTCCTCTTCATCAGCCACGCTGAGAAGATATCCAAGTGTTTCAAGCTCGTCAGCTAGACGGCCCATTGCCTGTTTTGAGATTCCCGCTCGTGCCGCCACTACCGAAAGCTTATTGCCGTGATCGTCCAAGTTTGAGAGAAGTGTAGTGTGAGTCGAGCGGATGATGTATCCGCGACGTATGAGTTCCTCGACGATGTCCGCGTTGAGAACGCGCGATGCGCGCAATAACAGCTGACGAATGTTGTTCTTTCGTGCCGCCGGGATTCGTGCCGCGTCGGCCGCTGATGCTTGAAAGCGTTGTGCTCGTAGTGTTGACATGATAGTAACCTAAAGTTACGATATGTCAAATCTTTTCCCTGGCTTTGGAGGCATCCGTGACAATCCAGCAGTTCCTCGACCCGACGTCCGTCGCGTGGATCGAGTTTGCTCCTGGCGTACAACTTCAAGTGCTGGCGCAGCCGGTGCCCGACGGATCAATCCATCGAGCCAGATTGACCGCAGGCACGACGATACCAGTGCATAGCCATCCGGCCGATGAATTTGTCCAAGTGGTGAGCGGAACGATCGTAACCGGCGGACGCCGCTGTGAAGCTGGAACGTTCTGGATTACTCCGTCGGGAACACGACAAGGACCGCACGTAGCAGAAAGTGATGTCGAGCTTTTGACGGTTCGACTCGGCCCAATGGGACTTTTTGGCGAGTAAGTCTAGCCTCGTTCGAGAAAATCTCGCCGCTGCACGAAAGGTTGCCTTTTGAGCGAGCGCCTTCGCGTGGCGGTGTTTGCGATAGGCTCCGAGCGTGATGGTGCTCAAGCCCTTCAATCGCCCCGCCGAAGGTTTTTTTTAAGCATAGACCACTCGACGAAAGTCTTTAAGGGAGAGTTTTTTCCGTTCTCAGTTCTTGAGTGACTACTTCGTTGCAATTTTTATAAACATCATCTGATAGAAACCCATAACGAGTATATGAATACGAAAAAATGGCAACGTCATCTTGTCGCCGGACGGAGTCTCTGAGTGAACTTAAATTTAGAAGCCAAAAGCTTTCGCCAAATTTAGGTCGAAACGTTGGGAGCTGCTTTGCGATTTGGTCCGCTGTTAGCGGGCCGTCCACTTCTAGTGGGTATTCAGACGTTGTTCCATCGTGTTGGGTAAATGTGACTTTGAAGTGATATGTGGCGTTCATGTTATAGCTCGGGCTATCATTTGGGACGGGGATGCAAATGGATATGATCTTGTCGGAAAAGGATGCGGGTTTCTTGGACGTGACCGTACTGCTCGTTTCTAACGATGTTGAAACGGCGTGCACATCTACCGTGATCTGGGGGGCCTCGATACATGTACTACCGACGGCTGCGCTACTTGAGCCTAGCTGGAGTAGCCGCAGCAGTACTAATTGAACCATATGTTGACGAGACCGGTCCTTATTATAATTCGCGGAAATGCGAACGAAACGGGCCGTTACGACGAAAGGCAACTGGCAGCTCCCGCCGGGGATTCTTTCGCCACGCAGCCTCGGAAGTCAAACCGCGCCGTGTTGTTCGTTATTCGGGGCCGATGGGCCCAACCTTTAAGCGAAACAGTCGCAAGGCCGAACGAAAAGGGTCCTTAAGATGCAAACACACAAGCTCCGGCCCGTAACGGTTTCCGCGCCGCAAAAGGGCCGCTCAAAATACAAAGGCCGGAATTCCCTCGACGAGCTGCTCGCCGCGCTCGCCGCCGGCCACTCGGCCCGCGCGACGAAAAAGGCCCGGCTCGGGCGGCGGTAGCGGCTAAACCGTCAAGAACGAAGCTAGAGAAAGCCTCAGGACGGCGTTTGCCGCGCCGGGATTGATGCCCGAAGTCTTCGAGGACGGCCCGCCGCGCCTGGTGGGCTACGCGCGGATCTCGACGGACGACCAGACGACGGCGCTGCAGGCCGACGCGTTGACGCGCGCGGCCGTCGATATGGAGACGACGAGTGCCGGCCCAAAACTTTAGGACCGTATACGCCTCAATAAAGAACCGCTCGCACGATACCTTAGCTCGCGTGCGTCGCGTTAAGTTATTCTTAATGTCGTTCTATCAGGCGCGTACCGTCTTTATGCGCACTTGACTAAGCTTGCCGGGATCCGGTTAGACGCAAGGACAACGGGAAGCCGGTGTTCGCAGGGATTCGTGCTCACGACTGAGGGGTGCGTCGCGTGGCAGCGCGAACGCGCGCCAACGAACATGAATTGGATAGGATGGACGCAGCGACTCGCCGCCATCGCGCAGAGCGGTTTGACGTATGCGCGCGACCCGTTCGATATCGAGCGCTACGAAGCGCTGCGCGAATTAGCCGCCGATGTCGTTGCCGAACACATCGGCGAGCCGGTACCGGTCGTCGTCGATTACCTGCGTCAAGAAGCCGGCTATGCGACGCCGAAAATCGACGTTCGCGGCGTCGTCTTCAAGGACGGTAAACTGCTGATGGTGCGCGAGCGCAGCGACGGCGGCTGGACGTTGCCCGGCGGTTGGGCCGACGTCAGCGATAGCCCGAGTTCGGCCGTCGAACGCGAGATTCGCGAAGAAGCCGGCTACGATACGCGTACGGCAAAGGTGCTGGCCGTCTACGATCGCAATCGGCACCCGCATCCAGCGCAGATCTTTCACGTCTGGAAGATCTTCATGCGCTGCGAAATAACCGGCGGCGCCCCGCGCGAAAGCATCGAGACCGACGGCGTGGCATTTTTCGATCGCGCCGCGCTGCCCGAACTTTCTGTCACGCGCATCACGACGCAGCAGATCGCAACGATGTTCGGCCACCATGACGATCCCGGACGCATGACCGATTTTGATTGACGACGATAGCACCGGCGCGATCAATCGCCGCTAACGGTCATCTCCGCCACACGAAACGACGGCGAAACGATCGTGCCGTCGAAGCGCAGGTCGTCGGCGACGGCATCGATCCCCGCGAGCATTTCCGTAAAGTTCGACGCGATCGTAAACTGATCGACCGGGTACGCCGGCTCGCCGTTTTCGATCCAAATACCGCGCGCGCCGCGGCTGTATGTCCCGCTCGCGTGTTCGGTGGCAAAGCCGATGGTGTCGTACACGAGCACGCCGCGTTCCGTTGACGCAACGATCGACTCGAGCGTCGCATCACCGGGATAGAGATACAAATTGTTTACGCCGATTCCGCCGCCCGCGGCATTCGCCGTCGACTGAGCGCCGAGCCGTCGGGCATAATACGTATCGAACAAGAACGTCTTGAGAACGCCGCGTTCAAACACCGTCGTCATTCGCGTCGGCGTGCCTTCGGCATCGAACGGCGATGTGCCGAGACCGCCGCGTAAACGTCCGTCGTCGACGATCGTCACGTGCGCAGACCCGATCTTGTCACCGATCGAATCGGCAAGATACGAATTACCGACGGCGACGTTCGCTGCATTGAGTGCATTGAACAGGTCGCCGAGCACCGCTGCGGCGACATCGCGTTCGAAGATGACGGGAACGCGCATTGTTGCGGGGCGCCGCGCACCGCATAAATCGATCGCGCGCCGCACAGCGCGGCGCGCGACGTCGCCGACGCTCTCGAGCCCGGAGTAGCCGCGCGCCGCGGTACCGTATGCGCCTGCACGCAAGTCGGCGCCGTCGCGGGCGATCGGATTGCTGCTGCGCGACGCGCTCGTGGCTCGGTAGGCTCCGCGAAAGCCCAGCGAATTAACCAGCCCGATCGTCACTTGCGAATCACTCGCCTGCGAACCACGCGAATTGTCAATGCGCGCATCGAGCGTCCGAATCACGCGCTCGAGTTCGAGCACGTCGTCGATCTTCGCCTCTGCTGCGCGACTTGCAACATCCGGCGCGACCATTTCCAACAACGGATCGTCGGCGACGATCGCCACGCCGTCGGGTAAACCGGCATGCGCATCTTCACTCACGAACGCCGCTGCCGCAACGGCACGTTTCGCCAACGCCGCTATCCCGTCGTACGTGAGATCGGTCGTTGCAAACGCAGCACGGCGTCGGCCCACAAATGTCCGCATCGAAAGCGAACGGCCGCGCGATTGTTCGAGTTTGGTGAGTTCGGTGTTACGCGCTTCGGCGGAGAAGCGGTCGTTGATGGTCAGCGTCGCTTCGGCCGCTGTCGCACCGTGACCGAGCGCCGACGCAACCGCGTGCGCGGCATATGCAAGTGCTTCATCAGCGGGATCGGAAGCCGGCGTCCCTTCGCGTTGCATCGCTATGCTTTGCCACCGACGGAACGGCCGCCGACGGTGCACGTCGCTAATTTGACCGTCGGCATGCCGACGCCGACGGGTACCAGTTGTCCACCCTTCCCGCATGTATAGCTACGGTTAGCCAAACGTCCGTCGTTGCCCACCATGACCACCTTGGTCATCGCATCGGGGCCGTTACCGATTAATGTTGCCCCGCGCACCGGCGCCGTAATCTTTCCGCCTTCGATGAGGTAGCCTTCGGCGACCATGAAAACAAAATCGCCTTTACTAATTTCGACTTGGCCGCCCGAGAACGATGCGGCGTAAATACCGCGATCGACCGACGCGATGATCTCCTCGAACGTCGAATCGCCGCTAGGCATGTAGGTGTTACACATGCGCGGTTGCGGCAACACGCGAAACGATTGACGGCGCCCGCTGCCGGTCGATGCAACACCCATGAGTTTGGCGTTCAAGCGATCCTGCATGTAGCCGCGCAGCACGCCTTGTTCGACGAGCACTTTATGCGTACCGGGCGTACCCTCGTCGTCGACGGCGACCGAGCCGCGTTCATCGGGCAGATTGCCGTCGTCGTAAATGGTAACGAGCTCACTCGCCACACGTTCGCCGACGCGGCCGCTATACAGCGACGTTCCCTGCCGGTTGAAATCGCTTTCAAGTCCGTGCCCGACGGCTTCATGCAACAGCACGCCGCCTCCGCCGGCACCAACGATTACGGGCATTTCACCGGCCGGTGTTTCGCGCGCATCGAGGTTCGTTGCGGCGATGCGCGCCGACTCCGTTGCGATCTGTTCGGGCGAACGGGTCTGATATATTTCGATACCCGAGCGGCCGCCGTCGCCGTGATAACCGTTCGCTCGCCGCGCATCAGCTGTGGCCACGGTCTGCACGCCCAATGCGACGAGCGGCCGCACGTCGGTAACAACTTCGCCGTCGCTCGTTGCGATCTGCACGAACTGCGTTTCATCGGTAACAAAAGCGTTGACGGCGGAGATCCGCGCATCGTAGGAGCGCGCGGCAGCATCGGCCCGCATCAGCAGATCGACATACGTTTGCGCCGGCGCCGCGCGTTCGGCAGGCCGATAAAGCGGCGGTGCGGAGCGCGACGCAAGATCGGCGACCGGTTCGCCGCGCGCGCCGTCATGCGCGATCAACGCCGCTACCTGGGCGGCATGCAGCAGTGCAGCGGGCGTGAGATCGTCGGAGTAAGCATAACCGGAACGCTCTCCGACAATTACACGAATGCCCGCACCGCGCACGACCGATACACCGGCTTCGTGAATTCGTCCATCTTGCAAGCGAAACGATTGCGTGCTTCGATGTTCGAAAAAGACATCGGCATAGTCTCCTCCGCGCCGCAATGCACGATTCAATAATTGCGCGAGCAAGTCACGATCGAGTCCGGTTTGCACGTGTGGAACGATTCGTTTCGCTGCAATAGGCATCCCCCGCCATACGAAATGCGGCAAGGTCCGCTCAGCGAGCGAACGGAATTTGCGCGGGCGATGACGTCGTCGAATCCACCGTCTCCCGACTTGACAACGGCGCTTCGGCGAGCGGCAACGGCGCAACGCGACATACTCGAAGCGATCCGGCACACGCGGACGGCTATCGTCGCACTCGGCGGCGAACTTGCAGCGCTCATCGCGGCGATGCCGCCTGAAGACGTGCGGGCGATCGCACTCGGCGTCATCGTTATCTTGCGCGGCACGCCGACGGTCGAAGACATACCGGGTCTAACGCTCGAATATTTACCTGCACTCGATGACGAATCATACGAGACGCGGCCCGGTGCGACGTCACTCTATGTCGAGGCGCTTGGTAAAGGCCAATCGCGTGTCTATCTCGAGGTGCGCTCGAGCCCCGGGCAAATCGTTTTGGCGACGTCGTCGATCCACGAACTCGACGAGTGGCTCGATGCGGTTCGCGGGATCGTGCTCGATGCCGATTCGCACGTCCGCCTCGTTCTCGAATCGCGTTCGAGCGATACGCAACTCGCGGCAACGGCCGGTCCGGACGCCGCGACGCTTCTCGCCGGTTTTCTTGCTTCCCTCGCCGACGAACTCATGGAGCGTTCGCGTTTCAATCGCGCGGTCGACTTATGACTGAAGAATGGAATACATGCGTTCTCTCATCAGCCTCATCATCGTGGCTTCCGCCGCGATGCAGACCGTTGCAGCAGCGGATACCGCTCTGCCCGGCTCGGCTCCGGTCTCAATCGACACGTGCAGCGTTGCCCAACCCGGTACGCTCGGGAATCCGAAGTTCGGTTACCGTCCGGCTTATGTCGAAGGCGTGACCATCGTCTACACAAACGCGCGCGCCGTTGCCGCAACCGAAGTGCGCTTTGCAATCGTTTACGCCGGCATAACCCGGACGGCCGTCGATCGCAGCACGCTCGCGGGCGGCAAGAAGCGAACGCGCGAGTTCGACATCGGCAGCCCGATCTATACGAGCGATTCGGCCGCCTGCCGGATCGCCGGCGTAACGTTCGCCGACGGCACGTCGTACACGCCGCCGGCTCCATGACGCCGCCCGGCCCGGCGTTAGACCGGAGCGGCGATCTCGCGGGCGGCGAACTCCGTCTGCGGCGCGAGACCGCGCGCGAGCGTCTGGTAAACGACGCAGTAGCGCTCGGTCAACTTTTTCAGCGTTGCGATCTGCTCGGGAGTTGCGTCCGTTTCCAGATCGAAGTTCAAGCGAATTTGCTTGAAGCCGACCGGTGCATCGCGGTCGACGCCGAGCGTGCCGCGAAAATCCAGCTCGCCTTCGGCACGCACGGTACCGCCGCGAACGGCGATATCGGTGGCGGTTGCCACCGCGCGCAACGTCACACCGGCGCAGGCAACGAGCGCTTGCAGTAGCATATCGCCCGAACATGCCAGCAGACCGTCGCCGCCGGTCGCCGGATGCAAGCCCGCTTTAACGAGTGCGGTACCGGTTCGAACGCTACAACTCAGACCCTGCGGGTCGTCGAGGCGGCCTTCGGCATGCAGGGTGATGGTTGCCGCGGCCGGGTCGCTGCGGTACCGGTCTTTAATCGGCGCTTGGACGGCACGCAATGCTTCGCTGTTCATTTCCAAATCGCGATTCGCGGCCCGATACCGGCACCCTAGCGACTGCGCCTACGCTTCGATAAGCGCCATCATCTTTGCGTCGTAGCGCGGGCCCGCGACTTGAGCGTTGAGCGCATCGAGTGCGTGCAGATCGTCCGCGTCGAAAGCAATGTCGATCGAGCCGGCGTTATCCTCAAGATACACAACGCGCTTGGTTCCCGGGATCGGCACGACGTCGTTGCCTTGCGCGAGGACCCAAGCCAGCGCGACTTGCGCCGGTGTTGCCGCTAGACGGCCGGCGATGCGCCGAATGATGTCGACGAGTGCCGCATTCTTTTTTGCGTTCTCGTCGCTGAAACGTGGGGCGGTCTTGCGAAAATCGTTGTCGCCGAGCTTTTGTATCTCGACCGCCCCGGTCAGGAAACCGCGGCCGAGCGGGCTGTACGGCACGAGTCCGATGCCCAGTTCACGCAGTGTCGGTAGGATGCGGGCTTCGATCCCGCGCTCCCAGAGCGAATACTCACTCTGCAGCGCGCTTACCGGGTGAACGGCGTTCGCTCGCCGCAACGTATCGGGGCCCACTTCGGACAGCCCGATGTAACGAATCTTGCCGGCTTCGACGAGCTCTTTCATTGCTCCGACCGTCTCTTCGATCGGCACTTTCGGATCGCGGCGATGCTGATAGTACAAATCGATTGTCTCGATGTTGAGCCGCTTGAGCGATTCCTCGGCGACTTTCTTGACATTCGCGGGTGAACCGTCGACACCACGTTCTTGGCCGGGAACAAACGTAAATCCGAATTTCGTTGCGATCTGCACCCGATCGCGCCGTCCGGCGATCGCTCTGCCGACCAGCACTTCATTGGTGAAGGGTCCGTAGATCTCGGCGGTATCGAGAAAATCGATCCCAAGATCGATCGCCCGATGAATGGTCGCGATCGACTCTGTCTCGTCGCCCGCTCCATACGCAAAGGTCATGCCCATGCAGCCTAGACCAAGTTCCGAGACGGTGAGACCTTGCGTCCCAAGTTTACGCTTTTGCATAACGGCTACGTACCCGAACGGTCAACACGTCCAACCTATCGCCGTTCCGCCGACGTTCGACGCTTCGGCCGCAGACGATCGGGTAAGCCGGCGCAGCAAATCGGTACGTCGATTGCGTAAGACGGACGAATGACGAGATCGTCGTTGAGCGTCGCGCAGGCGCGACGAATCGCGCTGGCCGCGCAGGGTTTCGGCCGAACGCGACCGGCCGCACCGGTTACCGCACGCGGGTTGTTGCGCGAAGTCGAACGCCTGCACGTGCTGCAAATCGATTCGGTCAATGTCGTCGTGCGATCGCACTATTTGCCGTTGTTTTCGCGCTTAGGTGCGTACGACCGGCGCTCGCTCGAAGATTTGGTCTGGACCAAGAAGTCGCGCAAGCTCTTCGAGTATTGGGGGCACGAGGCGTCGTTCATTCCGCTTAGCTTGCATCCGTTGTTTCGCTGGCGCATGGCGCGCGCGCAACGCGGCGATGGAACGTGGGGCCGGATCGCGCAAATCGCCCGCGACAAGCCGGCCTTCGTCGCCTCGATTCTTGCCGAGGTGGAGCAACGCGGACCGCTCGCTAGCGGCGATATTGCGGAACATCGCAGCAGCGGCGGTGGCTGGTGGGGCTGGAGCGACGTCAAGACGGCACTCGAATATCTATTTTGGTCGGGCGCGCTGACGACATCGACGCGGCGTAATTTCGAGCGCCTCTACGATGTTCCCGAGCGCGTTATTCCGGCCGCCGTTCGGGCGTTGCCGACACCGCCGGAAGCCGAAGCCAAGCGGGCATTGCTGCGTCTCGCCGCGCGGGCTCTCGGCGTTGCGACACGTTCGGATTTGCGCGATTATTTTCGCTTAGAGGCCGATGCGAACATCCACATCGATGAGCTCAGCGAAAGCGGCGAACTCGCGATCGTGCCGGTCGACGGTTGGAAGCAGCCGGCCTACCTTGCGCCGCAAACCGTCATCCCGCGCGGTCTCAACGCGTGTGCGCTGCTGTCACCATTCGATTCCTTGGTTTGGGAACGCGCCCGCGACCGGCGGCTGTTCGACTTCGATTACCGGCTCGAGATCTACACGCCGGCACACAAACGTATCCACGGCTATTACGTGTTACCGTTCCTACACGATAGTCGGCTTGCCGCGCGCGTCGACGTCAAGTCGAATCGCGCCACGAGCACGCTCGAGGTACCTGCCGTGCATTACGAAGATGCCTCGCCGAGTATCGGCTTGCGCGACGATCTGCGGCGCGAACTCGCGGCACTGGCAAACTGGCTCGGACTCACGTATCTTAAGATGCGCTAACCGGCTGCCCCAGCGTGTCCGCAGTGGCTGACAGCATCTCGTTTTTCTTCGACTTTCGATTTCAGAAAAGCCAGGTGGTGTATTTTTGCGCCTGACGCATGGCCACGACAGAAAGGAGGCGGTCTACGGTGAAAATCAGCGGCGAATCGGCCTCGGCGCTGTTACGCTCGCGGCGCCGCGCCACCTAACGCTAACGGCACTATCAGTGGCTCACGCCCTGCACCCGTAACGTGGTGAATAACGTCGGCGGGCATGATTCTGAAAACTCGGCCATCCGAAGGTTAGTCCGTCGCCTTGATCGCGCCGTAGCGCAGCCCATTTATGAGGAGCTCGACCATCTGTCGCGCATAGGCGGGATGCTCATCGTGCGATCCTCGGCATAGCGTAACGATAGCTTGTAGGAGTTGATCGGCGTCAATGTCCGCGCGCGCCACGTTCCGAGTCACAGCGGCGTCAAGCAACGAGGCCAACGCCGGTTCGAGGCGTTGGTTGAAATATGCGGGCAGATCGCTGTATGCCGGATCTCCTGAGTAAATGGCAGCAGCTAGGCCACGCTTGGTCGCTACAAAGTCAACGAATCGCAACGCCCAACGCGCTAATGCCTCACCAGGCTCGTACTTTTCCGCAAAGGCAGCCGCATCGTCAGCGCACGCGTCTACTTCATTCTGAATAACGGCCACGATTAGATCGGAACGCTTCGGGAAGTGGCGGTAGACCGTTCCAAGGCCTACGCCGGCCTTCGCCGCGATCTCGCGTACCGGAGCGTCAACGCCGGACGTTGCAAACACCTGCATTGCTGTCCGGAGGAGGGAGCGCATTTTGCGCTGCGCATCCGCGCGCAGCGGCCGGGCGCGGCGATCCTGGTTATCCTTGGCGGGCAACGCTAAATCTCTCTTTCAAAGCAGGGATTGTAATCGGAACATTGTTCCGCTATAAAACTGGAACACGGTTCCGCTTCAGTGACAAATATCACACCTCTAGTCGGGCGGCAAAGGTTCCAGTGCGAATCAGGAGATCGGCATGTATTTGGTAATGGGCATCACCGGCAGGGTGGGTGCGGCGACCGCTCGGCATTTATTGTCACGCGGGAAACAGGTGCGCTCGCTCGTGCGCAGCCGTGAAAAAGCGACTTCATGGGCCGCGCAGGGCGTCGAGCTATTTCAAGGCGATTGGAATGATGCCGATGCCATCGAGCAGGCCCTTCACGGTGTTGAAGGGGCCTATGTCATGTTGCCGGCCGTCTATACGCCGAGCCGCGACTTTAGGGAATCGAAAGGCGTGATCACCGCGTACAGCCGGGCGTTCGCAGAAGTACAGCCGCCGCGGATCGTCGCGCTTTCTGCGAACGGCGCGGATAAAAGCAGCGCTCTCGGCGCGATCACACCCTTGGCTTTGATGGAACAAGCATTTCGCGATCTTCCATTTCCAATCGCGTTTGTTCGCGCCGGCGGCTTTTACGAGAACTTCCTCTACGGCTTGCAGGCGGCTCAGGGCGGTACGCTGCCGGTATTCTACGAGCCCACGAGCCGGAAGTTGGCGATGGTCGCAACTCAAGACATCGCCGCGGAGACGGCAAAGCTTCTTACAGAACCACCGTGGACGGGAACGCGCGTGATTGAATTGGGCTCGATGGTGAGCCCGGATGAGATTGCGACGCAACTGGGTGCGGTGCTCGGACGTGAAGTTACGGCACAGGCAATACCACGCGCAGCGTGGGCGGAAGCGCTCGAGCACATGGGCATCCCGACTGGGCAGACTTGGGCTTTCGAGGAAATGACAGAGAGCCTGACCTCCGGTTGGATCAGCTTCGGAGTTCCGGGCACAGAGCGTAAAGACGGCACAACATCCGCGCGTGAAGTGTTTGCCGCCGCGCAGCAGGTTCTGCGAGCGCAAAGTTAGTGGCCGCGCGCTACGTAAGGGCATGACACCGAAGCGGAGCATGTCCCGAAACCGACCCTTTTCGGGCGATTTTTACCTTGCGCTTGAACCTTTCGAAGAGTGCGCGAGGCGATCGGCAACGTAGCCAAGATCGCTTCCAAAGTCGCAGAGTCCGAGACGCAGCGATCGTTGCTAGGTCGATGCCCTCTTTGCTGGGAAGGAGCGCTGCCCATGACCATGCCGCAAGCGATCCGGAGCGCCTTCGCGCGCTGGCTCACGTTCAGCGGCCGCGCCGGCGGCACCGAATACTGGTGGTTCGTGCTCTTTGGGACGCTCGTGTTCGGCCTCGCGATCCTCCTCGATCACGCGGCGTTTGGACGCGATGCGCTCGTTCGGGCCATCTGCACGCTCGTGTTCCTGATGCCGTACCTCGCCGTTGCGATCCGCCGCTTGCACGACACCAACCGCAGTGGCTGGTGGCTGCTACTGGTCTTTGTTCCGCTGGTCGGCAACATCGTTTTATTGATATGGTTTTGCATGCCGAGCACGTCGGGGCCCAACCGGTTCGGCCCGCGGCTTCTGCTCGATGGCGCTGCAGATCGAACTCGTTCCGCAGACGAGTCGCGCCCGGCAAATGATGGCCTGAATTCGCAAACGAGGGTGGTGGCGACCTAAATTTTAAACGGCAGTTGATTCGCCTTGACATCAGTTCTAGAGAAATTTACGCCGGCACGCTAGTGTCGCGTAGTTTTCGTCCCGAAAACGGACCTCTTGCGGGACGGTGCCGGCGCCCTTGTTTCTGTGGCTAGCACCCGGCTTTCAGCGTTCAGCGCGACCGCAGCCACCAACCGAGACCGACCGTCAGTACAACAGCGCCGGCGATGACCGTACCGGCGATGTTAACCGGCCGCGGCGCGTGCAGGCGGCGCCATCTTATCCTGTCGCGCAGCCAGTTACCGCCGTGCACGACTAATTTGGGATGCCGGTCGCGATCGAGTCCGATCGTAACGTCGTTGCCGACCCGGCACAGCCGGTCGACGCGTTTGGGATCGCGCAGCTCGGCACCAAGCTCGACGATCGGCAGCACGACGTCGGCGCCTGACGTCCGTAAGCGTACGATCGATACAGAATCAAGCCGTTCGACGATCGTACCGCGGTAGGTCGCGCCCGGTTCTAGCGGTACGGCTCGATCTGCGACGATGAGCGTGATCTCATCACCGGCAGGTGACGGGTCCTTGGGAAAATGCCGCCGTCCGACGATTTGCTTGGGCGGAGGAGTATGTGTGCTCGGCAAATGATGGCGCCCGGCATCGTCGGGTGAGAATGCAATTCGTCCGTGCCGGTCGAGCTGTACCTCCTCTCCGTCGGGCAATCGAACGCGCGCATCCGGTTCGCCGCCGACTAAGACGTGCCGGACGCTGCCGTCAGCATTGTGAAAGCCGACATCGACGAGGCCCTTAGCCAACCGGCTGGGTGCGCCGATGTACGACCCGAAATTCGAGCGGTGCACGGGGTCCTCGACGCCGGGATACCCGAAATATTCCCAGCGCATTGCTTTCACGGGCTTCGGAATCTCGCGCGGATCGATGCCGCAACATAATAGCACGCCGACGGCATACGAGTTGGAGTCCCGGCCGATTCGCAAAAACGGTATCTCTACGGCTAGATAGCGCTGATCGCCGTCGTATGCGCGTTGCGTTGTGCGTACGAGTTCGGCGAAGAACTCCTCGCTTAATCCGTTGGGCGGCGGGATTACGATCGGTTCGAAATCAACGATGCCGCGCTGGGCGAACGCATCCTCGGGATAATCGTACGGTACGAGCCCGCCGCTGCCGTCGGGATTCGCCGGCCCAGCTTCAATGATCGTCACCTGCGCGTTGTCGGCGCCGGTGATGGCAAGAAACAAATGACCGCCGAAATCTTGCTCCCACACCAAGCGTTTCGCCGGAACCGTCAAGCGCCCGAGTTTGAGTGCCGGGACAGTGATGTCGATTGAAAACCAGACCGCCGGGCGTCCGACGAGTGCAACGGTGTGCGGCGCGATTTGCCAGCGATTGGCAACCTTGACGTCGTGACCGTCGTAAACCGGCGTCGCATTTTGCTGTGCCGATTCGATCGTCGACGTCGCAAATCTCGGAATCCGAAAACGAAACTTCACTCCCGCTTATTCACTTGCGAGAACGTCCAGCGCGCGGTCGATGCCGGCATCGACGGGACCATCATCGGCGCGCGGATCGTTGACCATAAAGGCGAACGCAACCCGGCCGTGTTGCTGCGTCTGCACGTAGCCGACAAGCGCATTGACATTCTCGATGTGTCCGCTCTTCGCGCGCGCACGCCCGAGTGCGTCCGAAAGCTGACGCCACCGAACGGTGCCCTCGATGCCGACGCGCGGCAAGGCGGCAATCAGCGTCGCGCCGATCGGCAAGGCCGCCGTTCGTGCTAAGAACGTCGCGATCGAGATCGGTGCAATGCGGTCGCTGGGTGCTAAACCGCTGCCGTCGACGATCCGTAAACCCGCCTGCGGCACGCCGTCGCGCGCGAGCAACGACCGTTCGACGGCGCCGCCGGATTGTTCGGTACCGGTGCCGCGTTCGGCACCAACCGTACGCAGCAGCTGTTCGGCAAAATGGTTGTTCGAGGTAAAGAGCATCTCGCGAACGATCGCGGCCAGCGGTTGCGAACGATGTTCCCATAACAGCCGGCCGCCCATCGGTGCGACGCCGACGCGGACGCCGTCGCGGATGCGAATGCCGCGCTGTTCGAGCAGTGCGCGTTCGACGCGACCGGCATAGACGGGCATGTCGGCTACCGGACGGTAGAACGATTGTTCGGCACCCGCGGCGATCCGGCCGCCGAACGTAAAGAGGTTTTGCGCCGGCGTTCGTTCGATCGATAAGCCGGTCGAATACGACGTTACGACCGAGCCCGCGACGTGTACGGCATCGCCGCGCGGCCGCACGTCGATGCGCGCCGGAGCGCCGGGCGTCGTCGGAACCAAATGAAATTCAACCGTACCGCCGTCGACCGATAACGCGCTCGTACCGGCGGCGTAATCATATTGCAGATCGTCGGGATCCCAAGCCGGATTGACTTCAGGTCCCGCAAACGCACTGGCATCGGCGACGAGCGCGCCGTCGATCCGCCGCGTACCCGTGCGATACACCGCACTCGCGCCCGCCCGCAGATCGTCCGACGTTAAGGTCGGATCGCCGCTGCCGATCATCCACACATCGCCGCGCACCGCACCGTCGATCGGCCCGTCGAGCGTACGCAACTGAGTGACGAAACGGAACTTCGGGCCAAACGTTTCGAGTGCGCTTATGGCTGCAAGGACTTTAAAGGTCGAAGCCGGCGTGTACGCCTGCCGTGCGCGGCGGCTGAAGAGCGGCCGCGCGTTCGCATCTACGATTGCTATGCCGCTTGTCGCCAGTGTCGGTTCGTCAAGCGCACGGGCGAGCCGCGTTTGCAAGCTGCGAACCGAAGCCGTACTCCAAGCCGGTGCTCGCGGTGCCGCGACGAGCGGAGCCGGTGCCGGCGACGTGACGGCGCCGGGCGGTGTTGCGGTTTTCACCACCGGCGCGCTGCAGGCCGTCACGACCGTCAACGCACCGGCCGCAATGATGGCGGGCAACCGCACTAGCGCTGCTGTACCTCGTCAAGCCGTTCGCGTAGCGCTCGAGCGTCGACGCGCAAACGATCGATCTCGTCGCGCATCGAGCGTAATTCGGCCGGAACCTTTTGCGCTTCGCGTACGCGCAGCGCCGCCTCGGCCGCGTCGCGTCGCAAGCGACCGTCATTCTCACCGACCGCTAGCCGATCGAGCGACGGCAAAAGCCGCGCGTCGGCGAGCGTTTCACACGCGGCATACGCACTTAGCCGCACGCTATAAGCGCCGTCGTCGAAGGTAGCTTCAAGTGCATCGACGCACTGCGTGCGCAAATCTTGCACCAGCGAACCAAGCCGTCCGATCGCAACGACCGCCGCCCGTCGCAACCCCTCGCCGTTCCCCGGCCGACGGGCCGCCAGCAACAACGGCAGCGCGCGAACGTCGGCGAGTTCGGCTAGTCCACGCGCCGCACCGGCTTCAATCGTTTGGTTCCAGGATACCGTCGCGACCGCGGCGGCAAGTGCCGCATAGGCACGCTCATCGCGCGTTTTCCCGACGGCTTCGTATGCCGTAGCAGCGACGAAGTACGACGGATCGTCGGATAAGCACAACAGCGCGGTCGCCGCGTCCGCAGCTCGGAATTGCCCCAAAGCCGCCGCGATTGCGCGCCGCACTTTCGGATGCGGGTGCGCGACATTCGCCAACAAGACGGCTAGCGCCGAGGGTGCACGGGAGTCGCCCAGGACGGCGGCGACTTCGACGCCGACGCCCCAAAACGGGTCGTGCGCCAGTGCGAAGGCGAGCGCCTCGCGAGCGACGCGCGAACCATCTTTGCCCAGCGCCTGCGCCGCGCGGATACGTCCGGTCGGACTCGGCTCGCAGCGCAACATTGCAGCGCAAACGTCGGCCTCCAGCGCGTATGTGACCGCAGCGAGGATGTACGCACCGGGATCGATGCGGACCAACGCCGGTTCGGCATCGAGAGAGACGGCAAAGCGTTCGATCTGCCGCTCGACGCGAAAGCGCATGCGCCGTTCGTGCGGCAGCGGCCCGTCACCGGCATCGGCGGCGATACCGTCGGGGCGCTGCATGACGAAGCCGCAGTCGATCTCGAAGCGGTACGCCGGATGGTCTGCATCGACGATCTGGCGTTGCTCGATCGTCAAATAGGCGGTTTTCCAAGCCGCTTCCCAGTGCAGCGAGATCGTAAGCTCCGGATGGCCGCCACGTTCGATCCACTGATTGAAGAACGCTCGCATATTGCGTCCCGTCGTCGACTCGATGGCCCGGATGAGGTCGATGGTCTCGACATTTTTTTGGGCGTTGTCGGCGACATAACGCCGCAGCGACGTACGCAAGCGCTGCCAGCCGAGTTCGCGGCGTAACATGTGCAGCACTGCGCCGGCTTTTTGATACAAATGCGCATCAAAGAGCTCGATCGGATCGCGGTACGTGTTGCAGACGATCGGACGCCGATAGCGCTCGGCGTCTTCCTCGAGATAATCCGCCACGAGCAAATAAACGTCGTAGAGATATTCATCCCAGCCGAGATTCGCTTCGCGCCAGACCGCCTCGAAGTAGGTTGCGAAGCCTTCGTTTAGCCAGGCTTGCGACCAGTCACGGCACGTAACGAGATCGCCGAACCACTGGTGAGCGAGTTCGTGCGACACGAGCGGATCGCTCGAGAAATCGAGGTGCGCGCGCGCGTCGTGCAGCGTGCGATCCGTCTGCGTTGTCGCCGACGTATTCTCCATACCACCGAAAATAAAATCGCGTACCGCAATCTGTCCGTAGCGCGCGTACGGATACGGCACGCCGATGACGGACTCAAAACAATCGATCATGCGCGGCGTATTGCCGAACGCGCGTTCACCGTCGGCTTCGCGTCCACGTTCGACATAGTACGCAACCGGCAGACGTGCGTGGACTTGTTCGACTTCGGCGTATTCACCGGCGACCATCGTTACTAAATAGGTGGCATGCGGGATACGCTGCTCGTATCGAAAGGTCGTCGTCTCGGCCGTATCGGTGCGTGCTACAAGTTCGCCGTTCGAAAGAGCGAACAGATCTCGCGGCACGACGATCGTCGCCGATGTTGTTTGCTTATCCGCCGGATGATCGAAGCACGGAAACCAGAAGCGGGCATCCTGATCTTCGCATTGCGTCCAGAGTTGCCGGCAGCCGTCGACAAAGTATAGCCCGCGACGTGGCTGCACGGCGCGATACGTCACGGCGAAAGTTAGGCGTTCCCCGGCATCGAGCGGCTCGGCAAATTCGACGACCAACGTCCGGCTCGTCGAATGAAAGCGGAGCGCTGCGCCGCCGGCCGTCACGCTCGTTACGTCGAGGTCGACGGCATCGAGTCGGACCGCAGCCAGACCATCTTCGATCGCGGCAACCGTTTGCGTGCATACGCCGGAAAGCGTTTTCGCGCTAAAGTCGGGTTGCAAGTAAAGATCGATGTGCACGACGTCGACGACTTTGTCGGGCGCATAGTGCGGCCGCGCGCCGGCGAGCGCGAAAGGGCGCCGGTCGCTCAAATCCCGGCTCCATCGTTGAAGGACGCCGAGAACGACGTAGCATCGCTGCGCTCGAGCCGGCTAAAAGAAAGCGCTTCAAGCAGCGCGATCCACTCGCGGTCGTCGACGGCGTCACGTAAGCGACGCGACGGACGCGATGCACGCAGCAGATCGTCGCGGCCGATCGTAAAACCGAACCGCCGATTCGCTATCATGCGCTCGAAACTCGGGTGACCGTACTCGATGAGCCCGATGTCACGGTCGAGTTCCCACCTGGCGATTGCACCGGCCGGCGCGACAAAAGCAAAGTGCGTGCAGTACGGCAGATAACGCTCCCATTTGAGGTCGGTCAGGTAATCGGTGCGCGACGACTTAACTTCGTATATGCGCACTTGCCGCGTGTAGCGGCCGAGGCCGATTACATCGAAGCGGCAGCTCGTACCCGCCGGTGAAAACTCGCTGGCGACGACGGGATAGCCGAGCCGGCGCATCCGTTCGAGTGCCAACTCGCGCAACTCCGCCGTGGTTTGCTTCTTGCCGGCCGCAGCACTTAGCGGAATGAAGTCGAGCGCCATTATCAGCCGACGTTCGCGGCGCTTACTTCGTTGTGCCTTCGCGTTCCCAGCGTAAAATCTGCAACCCGCCCGGGACGATATCGTCGCAGAACGTCGTATAATATTTGCGCGGCGGAACGCCGGCGTACGAATACTCGAGGACCGGCCCCGGACGGACGGCTCCACACGCTTGCGCAAGACGCAACTTAAAGTCCGGCCGGCCGGCGTTCGCCGCAGTCGGATGCAGCGGATCGAGTTCTTCTTTATCGAGGAAAATTGCCCGCCGCGGATGTTCGGCGTCAGTGTACCAATTGCGCGATTCCCGGCCCTGCCAGTCGTAACCGATGACGACCGGCGTAACGCCGCCGTAAAAATCGACCACCGACGACAAGCCGTAGCCGTCGGTCATCACGATCGCATCGTTGGCATCGGCCATGTGCCGGACGTCCTGCGCTAGCGGCCAATACGTGAAGATCTCAAACGGACCGGTATTACGCAACGTCGAGCCGGTGTTGCGGAAAAGCTGGTACGCTTCGCCGGGCGCGACGGCGGCGTAAAAAACGAGCGGCAACAACAGCAGCGCGGGCACGACCGATGCGTTGGCCCAGATGATACGCGCGCGGCGTGCTAAGCCGACATACGCGACGCCTAAGCCGATACAAAGCGAGGCATACGGTCCGAACATCCAATGGATCTCGACCGGCTCCATGAGTGCCAACAACGTCAGCAGCCCAATAAGCGGCAAGGCCGTCCACTTGAGCAGGGCATGGCTGCGCGGCGCAAATGCAACGATAAACGCCCCGATGAAAAAGCCCGGTGAATAGGCTGCAGCCTGCACGGCGTAGAGCGAAAGCGGCCGCAGCAGCTTAAACTGCGCAACGTGCCGGCCGACGAACGTGAAGTCGAATGTGAGCCAGTGATGCGTTGCATTCCACCACACAAACGGCGCGTAGACCGCAGCCGCAATGACGAACGACCAGCCGAGTCCGGCACTCCAAAGCACGCGCCGGCGCGGAGTGCAGGCGTACATCGCAACGCCGAACAGCAGCGCAAAGGCAAACATGCGCGACAGCAGCGCTAAGCCCAAAGCGAAGCCGAGTAAAGCAAAATCGAGCCGCCGCCGGCCGTCGAAAGCGCGCACCGCCAGCCACAGCGTCAACGTCCAGAAAGCCAAAAACGGACCGTCGGGCGTCGCACTTCCGAACGCCATCGAGAACAGCGGCGTCAGCGCGAAAGCAATCGCCGTAACGGCCCCGGCGCGGCGATCGCCGCGCGCGAGCCGGGTAGCGGTCGCAGCGGCCGCCAGCGTAGCCACGATACCGCAAAGAACAAAGCCGATGCGAACCGCCCCGGGCACCATTCCGAGTCCCGCAAAAGCGCGGATCGTCCACGCGACGGCCGGCGGGTGATCGACATACCCGAACGCAAGATGCCGCGACCACTCCCAGTAATACGCTTCGTCGCCGGTGAGCGGAACGCGGTAATCGGCGATCGCCCGCATGATCGTGACCGCGGCGACGATGATCCAGACGGTAACGACGGCGCGCGCGCCCCACGGAACATCGCGCGCGCCCAAGATGAATGTTGACGGATCGACGCGCCGGACGGGCGCAGTCGTCAAGGTCTTACTCATGCGGCTCGATCCGCCCGCCGTTCACGCCGAGCACCATACCGTTGAGATAGTAAGCATCATCTGCGACCGCGAAACACACCGCGTCGGCGACATCTTCCCAGCTTCCCGGATGACCCGTGGGATTGTTTGCAGTTCGCTCGCGCGCTTGCGCGCGGGTCGCCGACTTGTCGCGGATATCGCCCGGCTCGATAACGTTGACGGTAATGCCGAATTTTGCTTCCTCGAGCGCCAGCGATCGTGCGAAACTGACGACCCCGGCCTTCGCTGCACCATATAAAGACATTAGCCGCGCCGGCTGCGTGACAGCCGAACCATTCATGCCGAAAAACACCAGTCGTCCGAATCCCCTTGCTCGCATTTCTGGTAATGCCGCGAATGCCAAGGCAACCGACGAGCCAAGATTACCCTGGATCATGCGCTCGTAGTCATCCATATCCGACCCCTTGAACGCCTTGACGACGATCGGACCGACGGCGTTGATGAGAACGTCGACGGCGCCGCGTAATCGGCTGGTTTCTGAAACCGCTTGCGCAGCGCCGGCGGAAGTCGTTACGTCGCAATCCAGCGCTAAAACGTCCGGATCGTATGGCCGGATCAGACCCAGTGCAGCGTCCGGCGATGTTCCGTCCGAGCGAAAGGTAAAGGCGATCCGAAAACCCGCGGCTGCGAGCGTGACGGCGATGCCGCGGGCAAGGCCGCCGGCGCCGCCCGTTATAAGAGCAACCCGTGACGTTGCAGCTTGCCGGTCTCGTTCGCCCCGCACGGAGTGCTAGTGTCCGGCATGCCGCCTGAGCCGACCTGCCGTCAGGCAGACCGGCATGCCCGACGATACGCCTTATTGCACCGTAAGCACGCGTGTGACGGGATGCGCCGCTGCGCGGCTGCGCGGGTCCGTCGAGCTAATCACCATTTTGAGGCTCGTTCCCGGCGGCGCGTTTATCTGCACGACGGTCGAAAACGAACCGTCCGCGTTGGCGCTTACCTCGTTGCGTACGTTCGCACCGCCGCCTAAACCGAGAATCGAGCCGACTTCGCCCGCAACGGAATTGGGGTTATTGGCTGCAGCGCCGACTTGAACGACGACTTGCGAGCCCGGTAACGTCCGTCCCGAAACGGTGAACTGCGTGCCGACACCGGCGCCGTTCGCCGGCACGATATTGGACAAGATATTCTCGACCGCCGAGGTACCCGACGTGAAATACCATTTGCCCTCAAACGGCGCGCCGCTCGCATCGTGCCCGGTCACCGCGACTTCGTGCCGCATCGATTGCAAATCGGACGGCGGCGAATAGACAAAGCCGCTCGGCGAGCGCGACGTCGATGCGGTAACGTCGAGTTGATCGACGCTGATCTTGAGCGAATTCGGATCGGCGGCCGCGCTGAACTGTGCCTCGATCGACGGCCGGCGCGCGGGTACGCTGACGTTGTAGGACGGCTCGACTTTGGATAACCGGATCGAGCTGACCGGTGAAGCTGCCGGAGCTGCCGCAGCGGCGCCCGCACTACTCGAGAGGGCGACAATTTTATTCGCGGCGTCAAAATTAACGCCGGCACCCAAAGCTTGCGAAACGAAGCGCAACGGCACGTAGGTACTCGCACCAACCACAAACGGTGCGACGTCGAGATTTTGCGGCTGACCGTTGACCGTCGCTTGCGTCGATCCGATCTTGAGCGAAACGGACCGACCGTTACCTTGGGCGTTGATGACCCCGCCTTGATAAACGACCGACGCACCTAAACGCTCGAATATTCCGCGCAGCGGAACAAAAACACGACCGGCGCGCTCGGTCGGCGGAGGCGTCAGACTAACCGGCGAGCCGTTGAGCGTTACACTGACGGACTGCGCAATAGCGGACTGCGCGCAACTCAACGCCAGAGCGGTAAGAAAAACAGCACCGCGCACTGACGATAATGGTCGAGCCATGGGACGTACCTGCCGATTGAAAGTGGGTAATGACGGCACGACTGCACCGCATTAGAGCGACGATGCGTGACGTTGCACGGGCGACGGCCGACATGGTGCGCAAGACTGGATTTGAACCAGCACGCCCTTGCGAGCGCTAGCACCTCAAGCTAGTGCGTCTACCAATTCCGCCACTCGCGCACGAGGCAACCAACGTAGTGTATCCGATGCTGCTTGACTTCGCAAGCCGGTCGCAGTGCGACCGGCTTGCGCTGGCCCAAAGCCGTTTGGAGCTAAGCGGCTACTTCATCTTCGGTGAGAACTTTGCCGATCGCAGCTTCGATGCGGTCGTAACCTTTATCGCCGGCTTGGAAGTGCCGCAGTTCATGCTGCCGATTGAAGACGTAATACGCCGGTACGAATTGGTTGGCGAACCGGCCGACGATCGCGTGTTCATTATCGATTGCCGTCGGTTGCGTCAAGCCCATCGCATCGAGCGCATCAGCGGTCACTTTGGAAATATCGAGTTCTTCGGGGCCGCGCGGCTGATGAATCGCAATAACCTTCAAACCTTGCGGGCCGTACGTGTCGCGCCAGGTGTTGACCTGTTCGACGACGTCATGACAGATGTAACAGCTGATCGACCAAAAGTGAATCAACAGCGGGTAACCCTCGAGTTCCGCAGCGGGCGGCAGCCCGCCGTTGATCCAGGCCGGAACCCCCTCCAAAGACGGAAGGGGCGTACGCATACGCAACGGCACGTCTAAGATACCGCGAGGAGCTGCTTACCGGGCGACCATTCGGCCGGGCAAAGTCCACCGGTTTGCAGTGCTTGCAAAACGCGCAATGTTTCTTCGACCGAACGGCCGACGTTGTCGTCGGTAACCGTCGCATACTTGAGAATGCCGTCCGGATCGATAATGAACAAACCGCGCTGCGCGGCGCCGGTCTCTTCGTTGAGCACGCCGAAGGCGCGAGCAGTCTGCTTGGTAAAATCGGCGGCTAACGGAAACGCAAGTCCCGCGATGCCGTTCTTATCGCGCGGCGTGCTGATCCAAGCAAAGTGGCTAAACACGGAATCCGTCGATGCGCCGAGCACTTCGGCGCCGAGGTCGGTGATCTCATCGTAGCGGTCGGAAAGCGCGAGAATCTCGGTCGGACAAACGAACGTGAAGTCCAGCGGATAAAAGAAGAATATCAGCCACTTGCCTCGGTAATCTTCCAGACTGATCTCCGTGCCCAGGTTTTTGGCGCTCGTTGCGCCTTTCGTCGATGCGAGTTTAAATGCGGGTGCCGCTTGGCCGACCTTGGCTAACACGTTGGAATGCCTCCGGTATGATTGTTGATTTTCATATTTTGATGTATAAGGATGAAAATGAAATTCATTCTCATTTCTTGCTTCGCTCAGGCTAAAGCATGACTTCCGGAGTGTCAAGCGACGTTTGTAGCGATGGCGCGCTTCGGCTTTCGCGCAATCATGCAAGCGTGCTCGACGTCGTGCGGACCTTGCTTGACGGCGAGCACGCCGGTGCACATGAGATCTTCGTACGAGCGCGCGCAACTCACCCGCGACTTGGATTTGCGACCGTTCACCGTGCCCTCATCCGGCTGTACGAGCTGGGTCTGATCTCGAAAGTCGACGTGCCCGGAGCGGTTTCAGCGATCTACGAGCCAACCGGCACGCCGCACGCGCATTTCCGTTGTTCGATGTGTGGCGACATTCGCGACGTCGCATTTCAATTGTCGGCCGACCAGCGCGAGATCCTCGCGGCGCAGCTGGGTCTGCAGATTGCCGCCGAATCGCTGACCTTTGCCGGACGCTGCGCGGCCTGCCTTCAGCGCGAAAGTTCGGCGACCGGAAACATCTGAGAGAGCGTTAGACGGCCGCCGCACGTGCCGCTTGCGACCACGACGTCGATCGGCCGGCGGTCTCCGACGAGCACGTCGAACTGACTGATACCGACACACGAACGATCGAATTCGCCATGCGGTGCTTGGCCGTAAAGCGCGAAAAACACCGCGGATCCCGGCGTAACCGTGTAAGCAAATATTTTCGTATCGATGAACATTTGGTGCTGAACCTGCAGGTTCGCACGAGTACCGTCGGCTTGATATGCGCGCACGGCGGGGAATCCGGCCACGCGGCAACTGTGCAGCGAGATGTTGCGTAAAGCGATTCCCGGAATCGCATGGCCGAACGCCCGATGAATCCAGGGAAAGCCCGCGAGCGACGCCGCGGTACAAGGTGGATAATACGTCGGCGGCTGCGCAAGCTCGAATGCACCGGCCGGCGAACTGCCGACGAACAACGCGGCGCACGCTGCAGCGCGGCTTAATAAGCGGCGCACCCGGCCGTAGATGCCGGCTACCGCATGTTCGGATCGAGCGCGTCGCGTAAACCGTCACCGAGATAATTAATGGCTAGCACCGTGACGAGAATGCACAGGCCGGGAAAAATCGCCACCCATGGTGCGATCGTCATGTTCGAGCTCGCATTTGCGAGCATATTGCCCCACGATGCCGTCGGCGGTTGAATTCCGAATCCTAAAAACGACAGCGTCGACTCCAAAATAATGATGTTGGCTACTTCAAGCGTGGCTTGCACGATGATCGGTGCGACGGCGTTCGGCAGCAGATGCCGAAAGATGATGCGGCTATCCGGATTACCCAGCGCTCGCGCCGCTTCGGCAAATTCACGTTCGCGCAAACTTAAGAATGACGCACGTACGATACGCGCGACCGCGGGCCATGACAGCAAACCGATAATTAACACGATCGATAGAAAGTTCAGCGATGCTTTGTTGGATGTCGCGGCGACGATCGCGGTGAGCACGAGCAATAACGGCAGCAGCGGGATCGACAGCACGACGTCCGTCGCGCGCATGATGACGAAATCGATCCAACCGCCGTAGTATCCGGCGATCGCACCGAGTACCGTGCCGATCGCGATCTCTAAGAAGACGGCGACGACGGCGACCGTCAGCGAGATCCGGGCGCCGAAAATCAGCCGCGCCAGCAAATCGCGACCATTCTCATCGGTGCCCAGCCAATGGCCGGCAACGCCCGGAGCGAGCGGGTAACCATTCCAATGCGCCTGATCGATGAAGTTCGGATCGGCCGGCGTAATAATATTGGCGAATATCGCAATGAAGCCGAGCAAAATAAGAACGACGGCACCGATCGGCGCGATCCGATGCTTGCGAAATCGGCGCCAAACCTTGTTGCGACTCTCGGTAAATTCGCCGTCCGGCAGAGTCGTCGACGACGCGCTTTGCGCCGGTAATGTCGTCGCCATCAGCGGTTCGTACCGATCATGAATATTTCACCCGCGGATCGAGCCACGCGTATGCGATATCTGCCAGCAGATTGAAAAACACGACGAGCAGCGATACCAGCATGAGATATCCCATGAGCAACGCGAAATCGAACTGCTGTAAGCCGTTGTAAAACAGGCGGCCCATCCCGGGCCAAGCAAAAATGTCCTCGGTAACCACCGCTCCGCCGACGAGAATCGGCAGCGACAGCGCGATGACCGTTACGAGCGGTATGAGCGCGTTCTTGAAGGCGTGTTTAAACACGATGACCCGTTGCGCGAGACCTTTGGCCGAGGCGGTTCGGATATAATCCGTTTTCACTACTTCGAGCATCGATGAACGCATGAAGCGGCTCCACTGCGCGACATACAGCAAACTTAAGACTACGGTCGGTAAAACGAGGTGTTTTAGCCGGTCGCCCAGGTCGAAATTATCGCTGTCCGAGATACCGGCCGACGGCAATTGCACGTGGTAGCCGAACGCCGTGATGCCGTTAACTGAAAACGCGAGTTGCAGCATCAGCGCAAACCAGAATACCGGCATCGACTGCCCGAAGAATGCGAACGTCGTTACGGCATAGTCGGCAAACGAGTACGGCTTGAGCGCGGAGTAAATGCCGAGCGACACCCCGACGACGAGCGAAACAAGCATTGCTGCGCCCATGAGCGAGAGCGTCGCGGGCATTCGATCGAGAATGGCATCGAAAACCGGCATCGAGTTCGACGTCGAATAGCCGAAATCGCCGCGCACGACCATTCCGAGCCAATGCAGATATTGAATGTAAACCGGCTGATCGAGTCCTAAATTGTGTTTGAGCCGGGCGATGTCGGCTTCGGTGATGTGCGGGTTTTGTAAGTACGGCGTTAACGGTCCGCCGGGCGCCTGACTAAGGATGCCGTACAAGATGATCGAGATGAGCAGCAGCAATGGGATATTCTGCAATGTACGACGGACGATATACGTTACCAGCGGTAGACCTCCGGGGATCCCCGTATGCGGAGCGGACCCTTTCCGGTGTTTGGAAATCGCTTCCTTTGGATTTTAGCCGAACGCTAGCGGGCAGAACCGACGCTAGCGGGCAGCCGCAGCAGCGCCCGCGCCTCATTCGGCGTAGCGACCGGACGTCCCAGCTCGCCGGCGATCCGAACGATGCGTGCAACGAGCTCCTCGTTCGAGGCGAGCCGACCGCGGCTATAGTAGATATTGTCCTCGAGTCCGACTCGGACATGTCCGCCCATGGCGATCGCGGTGGCTGCGAGCGGCAATTGCATGCGCCCGATTCCGGCAACCGACCAGCTGCATCCGGCCGGCAAGGCGCGCACGCAGTCGACCAAGTTTTCGACGCCGGCAGCCAGTGCGCCCGGCACGCCGAGCACGATATCCACGTGCTGCGGCAACGTCAGGTGGCCTTGCTTTTCAAGCAATCGCGCGTTGTCGAGATGACCGCGGTCGAAAATTTCGAGCTCGGGCGTTACTCCGTAGCGCTGCATCTGGGCGATGAGGCCGCGCATGATCGGAAACGAGTTTTCAAAGACCTCGTCACCAAAATTGACGGTGCCGCATGAAAGCGTCGCCATTTCAGGACGCAATTCGAGCGGCGCGGCGCGTTCGGCGGGCGACATGCCGATCGCACCGCCGGTTGAAAATTGAACGATCAGGTCGCTTGCGGCACGAATGGCACGAAACGCCGCGTCGAAGCGCTCGACGGAATGCGTATTGGATCCGTCGTCGTTGCGGCAATGCACGTGAACGATCGACGCGCCGGCAGCCCGGCAGCGTCCGGCGACTGCGCCGAGCTGCTGCGGCGTCACCGGCAAATGGGGCGTTTGGTCGGGCCGAAGTTCGCCCCCGACGGGCGCAACGGTAACGATCAGCGGGTCCATTTCCGGAGTCATTCGGGAGCCTCGGCCGGTGCTCCGTCAGCCGGCCCCGCATACAGCGTCGCGGCTCGCTCGACGATCGCTGCATCCAGACCCAATAAGCCGGCCAGAGCAAGGGCATCCGACCGGACCTCGGTTGCAATACCGGCCACGATGATGCGGTAGTCCATCGCGTGCGCAACGGCATCGAGCGCCGCCGTGATATCGGCTGCCGCATGCGCATCAAGCGGACGCGCGAGCCCGGCGATCGTAAAGTGCGCGACGTTCGCCGCCCGAGCGACCGACTCGAAATGCGTTGCAATCAACGCGCTGGCTCGGCGGCGGGCGAGCGCTTCGACAAGCGCAACGAGCAGCGCGCAGCCTTCGCGCGGACCCGTCGTGCGCGCGAACTCGTCGACGAGAACGAGCTCGGGGCGATCGGTCGTCGCCAGCACGTCACGCGCATGCACGACCTCGGCACCAAATGCCGAAAGCAGGCGCGCCGGTTCGACAGTCGGTTCGGCGCCGATCCAAGCAACACGGGCAAACAGCGGCATCGTGATGCGCGCCGCCGGCGGCGGCAGCCCGGCACTCGCGCACGCTGCCAAGAATCCACAAGTTGCCAGGGCGGCGCTTTTCCCACCCATATTCGGCCCGGTTATTACGGCGACGCCGCTTACTTCGAGCGAGATTGCCGTATAATTGCGACCGGCGGCGTGTAAGGCGGCCGCCAGCGGCGCGAACGTCGCTGCTTCAAATGCAAAAACCGGTTCGCTTGCAAAATCCGGAATGCAGCCGCCCCACGTTTGCACGAAGGCGACTCGCGCCAGGGTGCAATCGAGTTCGCCCAGGGTCCGGGTGGCGAGCACGATTGCCTTACCAAGCGCCGCCACGGCAGTGCCGAGCTCGCGCCGGGCTCGCTCTTCGGCTTGCATCAGCTCGAGCAAAGCCCGATCGGTTGCGGCCGCAGCAGTAAGCGCCGGCGTATCAAGTTCGAGCGTCAACACCCGATAGGCCGGCGTTTCACGAACGACTCGGACACCGGCGGGTACGTTCGGCACCGCATCCCGCATGACGATGACGTGTTCGCCGTCCGCCGGATCGCCGCCGACGAGCGGTTCGAGAAGTTGCCGCAGGCGACGGCGTTCCGCAGTTGCCGCGGCATCGGCAACGGCATAGCGTGCGCGTACGGCGCCGAGTGACGCGCCGAACGTGTCGGCGAGATAGAAGCTCCCGCCGAGCCGGCCGCGTGCCAGTAAGCCGGCAACCTCCGGCAGGACGGGCGGACGTCCGGACACGGGACCGCCGGCGGCATCCCAAGCGCTTGCCGTCGCATCGAGCGCGTCAGCGAACCGGAGCAACTCGAAGAAGTCGACATCATCGAGCGAATCGCCGGCGGTGGCCCGCGAAATGATGCCGGCCGGATCGGGTGCGCGGCGCAGCGCAGTCCGCGTCAACGCAACGCCGGCCGGCTCGAGCTGTTCGGCGAGCCGGGCGATTCGCGTACATTGCGCGCGCGCGGCCGCCTCGTCACCCCGGCCGAACGGGCGCGCCGCGTCCTCGGTGCGCCGCCCGAAGTCGCCCACGGGTGCGAGCGCGGAACGCAACCAAAGCGCGCCGATACGCTCGGCCGTCGACGCATCGCAGATCACGCGCGCAGCTTCGCCACGACATCGAAGACGGGCAAGCCGGTTGCCGCGGCGACGGCGTTCACGAGCGCGCGCGGATCGAGCGCGCTGCCGCCGCCGCCTGTCGATGTGGTGCATGCGACGACGTTGAGCGGGTGTTCGCAGCGCAAGTCGAGTGCGGCCGCCAACCGATCGAAGAGTTTGCCGCGTACGGCAACGCGCGTCGGATCGGCAACGACGACGGTCAACGCCTGCCCGCGAGCCAAGAGCTCGGCGGCATCCCGCGCATCGAGCGCGCCTTCGACGACCACGACCTCGCGCCGTTCTGCAGCGGCATCGCGGCCCCGCAGGCGCAGACGAGCGGCGGTCGAGCGAGCGAGATCGGCCACTCCGGAGACGCTTGCGCCCGCGATCGCTCCGACCGCCAGAACGATCGCTTCGCTGCCGCCTGCCAGCGGTGCAAGCCGATCGATCGCGCCGTCGACAAAGGTCGGACCGGCTGTAAGCGCAGCTAAGCGGAGGATCGTGGCACGGACGCCGCGCGCCGTGGGCGGACCGCCGATCTCGCACTGCGTCGGATAACGCACGCGCGCAAAGACCATCGAGCCGAGCGGACCGGGTTCGCCGGTATCGATGATCTCGAACGCCGGCGAACGCGGGATCAGCGCGCGCGGCAATGCGATAATCGTGCCGCTCTCAATGCGGATCCGCGGCTTGGGCGCGCCGTCGAGCGCGTCGGCTGCTTCGCCGTCGCGTCCAATCGAGGTAATTGCACCGGTTATCCCACGCTGGTATGCCGCTGCGCGCAAAGCGTTGAAGGTCGTGGTTTTACCGGCGTTTTTCGCCGTTCCGACGACCGCAATGGTCCGGCTACGATTCGCCAAGGCGATATCGAGCAGTGCGCCGTTCATGCCGAACCGAAAAATTTGAGTGCAGCGAACACGATGCCCGTTGCAATGAGGATGATGCCGGCCCAGAGCGAGGCAGCTTCTTCCATGCGCTTGCCCAGCGCTTTGCCTAACGTCAGCCCGCCCAGGGTTGCCGAAATCGACGCACCTGCAATGCAAACCACCGATACGACGAGCGGAACGCCGATAAACAAGATCGAGAAGCCGACGCCGAGCGAATCGAGACTGATTGAAAGCGCTCCGAGCACTAAGCCCCAGCCACGCGAAAGATCGAAGCCGCCGGTTTCTTCTTTGCGCGTTTCGATCACCATGTACGTGCCGACGAACGTCAAGGCGGCAAAGCCGAAATAACCCGCCGCATCGCCGAGGTATTTACCGGCCGTTTCGCCGATGCCGACCCCGATGAGGGTCATCGCAACTTCGGCCGTCGCGAACGCAACACCGATGCGAACTTTAACGCCGATATCGGCGCCGCGAATCCCGACTCCGATGCAGACGGCAAAAACGTCGAGCCCCAGCGAGACCGCAACAAACGCGATCTTAAGAGCCGCCGCTGTCAGCACGCAGTTAGCGGAAGCTAATCGCGCACGGGCGCGGCAGGCTCAATGTGTCGCGGCAACCGACAATCGGTCGTCGAGCAAGCCTTGTACGGTCAGGCGTAACTGCGCTGCGCTGAACGGCTTGTTGAGGAATGCATCGGCACCGGCACTCTTCGAACGCGCATCCATCGCATAATTGTTATGGCCGCTGATCATCACGATCGGAACTTTGGCGCAGGCGGGGTTGGCTCGCACTTGCGTAATCAACTCGATACCGGAAATACCCGGTAACATAAAATCGCAGATCATGATGTCGAACGGCTTATCGCGTTGAACGTGGAGCAAGGCGCTTTCCGCATCGTTGCAGATGGTAAGCTCGTATGGTCCACGACGCAGAATCGTCTGCAGCAGGGCGCAGATTTCAACGTCGTCGTCGGCAACGAGGACACGCCAAGTTTGGGCCATCATATCCCCTTCAATGGGTGACGGCCGTTTCCGCCCGTAAGCCAGTCAGCCGACGTGTTAATATCGCGTCACCTCGGGCTTCGTGACGGGCCGGCCGTGGCCGCTGGTCGTGCCCGCGGCGCTGCTGTTGCTGGCTTTAGGCGCGCCGGTGGCGGGCTTACTGCTTAGCGTCGCGCCGAGTGCCGCGTTCGATGCCCTGCGAACGCCCGAGATTAGCGGCGCGGCGCTCACGTCGCTTGCCGCAAGCGGCCTGGCCGTTATCGTTGCGCTCGTCCTCGGCGTGCCGGCGGGTTATCTCATCGCGCGCACTTCGGGGCCGCTGCGAACGGCGGGCGTGCTGGCGTGTACCTTACCGCTCGCCTTTCCACCGGTTGCTGCCGGTGTCATGATCCTGGCGATCGTCGGCAACCGCCGTCCGGTGGGAAGCTGGCTCGCCGGCCACGGGCTGCCGATCGTCGATCGCTTCGCAGGCGTCGTCATTGCCGAGTTCTTTTCGTGCGCGCCGTTTGTGGTGGTCGCCGCCGCCGCCGCCTTTAGCGAAGTCGACCTGCGGCTTGAGGAAGCGGCGCGCACGTTGGGAGCCGGAACGCTCGAAACGTTCGGGCGCATTGCGCTACCGCTGGCGGCACGCGGCATCGCTGCGGGTGCGTTACTTGCGTTTCTGCGTGCATTCGGCGAGTACGGCTCAACTGCGGTCGTTGCGTATCATCCGACCGCATTGCCGATCGCACTTTATGTTGCGCTGTCGACTGACGGGCTCGACCGCGCACTTGCAATTGCCTATTTATTCGCCGTTTTCGCCGCGTGCGGCATTATCGTACAAGCACTTATCCGAAGGCAGGCGTCGTAAACGGCGCGAAGGCGCGCAGTCGATGATCAGCACGCAAGCGGCGCCCGAGTCACCGTTCAGCCGGCGCTTCTTCTTTTTAGCGAAACGCTTTGTCGCCGGCGAATCGGCGCAAGCAACGATGGATGCGATCGAGTCGCTCAACGCGGACGGCTTAACGACGACACTCGATTTCCTGGGCGAAGACGTTCGCGGACGCGATGAGGTGCTGCGCGTGCGCGATGAATATTGCACGCTGCTCGCCGCGATTCGCACGCGCGGCGTGCAATCGAATGTTTCGGTGAAGCTGACGGCGATGGGCCTGCTGCAAAGCGAAGCGTTCGCGATCGAAAGCGTCGAAGCGATTGCAGCCGAAGCCGCGCGCAACAGCGATCCGTTCGTGCGCATCGACATGGAGGGTTCGGCGGTCGTCGATGCGACCTTACGGGTCTTTAACGCCGTCCATAACAGCCGGCGCAATGTCGGTCCGGTACTTCAAGCGTATCTGCGGCGGACGCCCGGCGATCTGGCGACATTGCATCCGTCGGTTCGTGTGCGGCTTTGCAAAGGCGCATACAAAGAGCCGCCGGCAGTCGCCTTTCAAGACATGCCGGTCATTCGTTCGGCGTATCTGCGCTTGGCCGAGTCGCTGCTCGCGCATAGCGCCTACCCGGCTATTGCAACGCACGACGAGCGGCTTATCGAAGCGGTGAAAGCGCACGCGGCGCAAGCCCAAGTCGGCACCGACCGGTTCGAGTTTCAAATGCTCTACGGTATTCGGCCCGAACTGCAACGCCGGCTCGTCGCCGACGGCTATCGGGTACGCGTTTACGTTCCCTACGGCACGCATTGGGCCGGGTACTTCCGCCGCCGCATCATGGAGCGCCGCGAGAACGCGTTCTTCGTGCTCGGCGCACTATTTAAGAAATGAGCGCAGCATACGCAACTTAATCGGCGGGCAGTTGCTCCACGCGAATCATCCGGTCAGATTCGATCAGCCGGCCGAGAACGTCGAAGCCGCGCTCGATTTCGCCGAACACGGTGAACGAGCGATTCAAGTGAAATTGCGGCGACATTGTTAAGTAAAATTGGGTGCCGGCCGAATCGCGGATCGGTGCATTGCCGGTATAGTTTAAGCCCATCGAAATGACGCCGGAACGCTGCTCGAGCGGGTTTTCCTCAGCCGGAATCGTGTAACCGGCGTCTCCGTCGCCGTTATCGTGCGGATCGCCGGTCTGGGCGACGAAATTCGGCACGATCCGGAACCAGCGTAAGCCGTCGTAGTAGCCGCGATCGACGAGGTTGAGAAAGTTCGCCACCGTCAGCGGCGCCCACTCCGGGTACAGCCGCACGACGATCGGACCCTTCGTCGTGGCGATCCGAACTCGCGGATGCGGGCCCCGCGCCGGGCCGTCAAGCGACGCGGCAGTGGTCAGATGCAAGGCAAGCTGCGGCGGCACGTCGGCTACGCCGGGACGCCGAACCGGGCCGAGCGCGGACGGACGTTCGAGTGGGCGGCCGCCGTCGCCGGGGTGCGCCGGCGGCGGCCGGAAACCGGCGGGAATCGCCGTCAAATGTTGGGTGCGTAAGCGGCCCGCAAGACGGCGCAACCCTTCGCGTGCCTGTTCGGCAACTCGCCACGAGCGATCGGAGCGCAGCGCGGCGATCGAACCGGCCAATCGCGGGTCGCCGCGTTTTGCAGCGACATCGATAAACGCCATGCGCACGAGTTCATCACGGTCGTGAAGTCCGGCCGCGATGACGCGCGGCGACGGCGCGAGCGGATAGGCGCGTCCGAGCGTCCAGGCCAAATGCCAGCGCACGGTCCGATTGGTTTCGGCGCTCATTGCGCGTACCACAGCAGCTCCCGCGGCGGGCGCTTGCGGCGTCGGCGGGAGCGGCAACGGCGCAAAGGCGGCAAGTGCAACGGCGGCCCTCGCGCGGACGATCGGATTGACGTCGGAACGCATTTGCGTAACGAGCGGCCCGAGCAGCTCGGCAAAGTGCTGCTGCCGCGCAGCGATTGCCCGCTGCGCGGCGTCGGCGCCGGCGGCCCGCACCGCGCTCGCCGGATCGCGTAGCGCGCGGGTCACTCGGTCCAGCGGGCACGGCAGCGCATCGCACAGTAAGCCGATACCATAGATCGACATTGCACGAACGCTCACATCGCGGCTTGTATCGAAGCGCGCGACGAGCGGCGCAAGCGCGCGCCGATCCTTGGTTCGGCCGAGGGACAATGCTGCGCGGGTAGCGCTTGTACTGTCAGGTGATTGTAAATTGCGAACGATTGCGAAGGAAAAACTTCGCGATAATTCCACTTCGATATCACGACGTTGACCGGGATCGTCGTGGTGTGAATTTGCGACCGCTGCAGCCGTCATCGACAGCATCGCGCCAAGACCGAGAATTTTTACAACCGACGCAACGACATCCATGTGTGCGCTATCGTTAGGGACCCAACAATTACAACCATTCGGTGTTGTCGGACCGGCTCCGGCGCTACCGGCACTTCTAAGGACCGAAGGTACATGTCGACCACTGACAACGAAAAGAAATCCGGCGGCGGAATGAGCGTCCGCGAAGCCGGTCAAAAAGGCGGCGAGACCGTCAAGAAAAAATACGGCCCGGAGTTTTACGAAGCGATCGGGCGCAAAGGCGGTCAGGCGACCAAAGCCGCGCACGGGCACGCCTTCTACGAGCAAATTGGAAAGAAGGGCGGCAAGAAAGGCGGCGAAGCAACGCGCGACCGCTATGGTCCGGCGTTCTACGAAGAGATCGGGCAAAAGGGTGGCCAGAAGGTGAAAGCATTAATCGAGCAGGGCAAACGCGCGGCAGCCGACGCCGCAGCCGCAGCCGACAAGCGGGCTTCCTAGGCGTTTTTGCAACCGTCGCGCTCGCGACGGCCGTAATGACAGCGCACACCGCCGCGCGGGCGCAAACCCCCGCGGCGGCTACATCTCTGCCGATCGGCACACCGCTGACGGTGATTGCCGAACAAACCGTCGATGCTCACGTGCGCCCGTTCTCGGTATTTCGCGTGCATCTGCGCGATCCGTTGACGTTGAGCCGGACCCTCGTTGCAATTGCCGGGACGCCGGCACGCCTGGTCGTGACGAGCAAAGATGTGACGCCGATGGGTATCACGCGCTTTCACATCTCGATCATCGGACTCAACTTAGGCGTCGCAGGCACCCTGCCGGTGCGGCCCGACGTACCCGTCGTCGATGGTATCGCCGCCGGCATGCCGATTGCCGTTACAACTCTGGCAGCCGTCGCTTATGACGACGGCAAAGTCCGGGTCGAAATCCCGCTGCCGTTCAAACTTTCCGCCGAGCCGCCGAGTGCCGGCTATACGCCTCCGCCATTACGAACCGCCGCGCCGTTCGTTCCGCGTCGGCGTCCGACCCCGAAGCCGAGCGCGGTACCGACTCCGTCGCCGGCCGACAGCCCGTTGCCGGGCCAGACGCCGCCCGCAACCTCTGCATCGCCGCCCGGTGGACCGCTCGGAACGACACCGACGCCGCCGGCAAGCACGCCGCCCGCACCGTCGTAGCGCCGCCCGAGGCGAAAGCGTTCGGCCGGCGACAAAAGGCACGGACTTGTGCGCTGCGAAGGTCGCCGTATGTACCGCTGCATTGCCTTTGCACTCACCGCGCTGTTCGTTGCGCCGGCCGCCGCCAGCGCTCAATCGACGCCGTCTCCCATGACTGCCGCGGAAAATACGGCGGTGAACGATATTGCGAAAACGCTCAACAAGCGCTATCCGACGCCGGCGGACGCAATCAAAGCCGGATATGTGCGCTACACCAATGAGGATAAGACCGGCGCGATCAGTTACGCCGGAAAGAATTTCGATTCAACCTCCGAGGCGCAGCCCGCGCAGCTTTGGTACGACGTCAAAGGGCGCTTACTCGGCGCGGACTATTCGGAATTGACGGCCTCGCACCCGGCCGCTCGGGCGCTGTTCGGTATCAGCCCGGCGCGTTTCTTCGCCGAGGAAGCGCACATTCATTATGTTTTGAAAAACGCCGACGGCAGCCTCACCTATAGCCGCGCGGTCGGCTTCAGCAAGTATGCCGCGACCGGGCTTGACGCGATGCATCCGACAGCGGCCGGCCTGGTCAAGCTGGGTACGGTGACTTCGCCGGATCAAGTTGCTGCGGTTTTCTTGTTTCCGAACATTTGGGACGTGACGGTCTGGGTGCTACCGAATCCGGCCGGCGCTTTCGCCGACGCGAATCCGACCGTCAAACCGTCGAAGATGCCGAGTTCGACGGACATGCAGTAGGCGCGTGGCGTCGCTGCATCCCGTCGCGCTGATCACCGGAGCGTCTTCGGGCATCGGTGCAGCGATTGCGCGCGATCTCGGCGCGCGCGGCTACCATCTGGCCTTAGCGGCGCGCCGCAAGCCGGCGCTCGAAGAGGTGGCCGAAGCGGTGCGCGTCCATGGGGGAGCGGCGCTTTCGCTCGCGTGCGATCTCACGCAACCCGCGGAAATCAGCCGCTGCGTCGAACAGACGATGCTCGAATTCGGCCGCATCGACGTGTTGGTGAACAACGCGGGCGTGATGCACAACGGGCTTGTGGCCGGCGCCGACGTCGCCGAATGGCGAGCGATGATCGATGTCAATCTCATGGGCCTCATGCTCGTAACGCACGCCGTGCTGCCGCACATGCAAGCCGCCGCGCGCGGACACATCATCAACATGTCGTCGGTTGCCGGCCGCATTATTACGGTCGGAAACGCGGTTTATAACGTAACGAAGTGGGGCGTCAACGTTTTCTCCGAAGCGCTGCGCAAAGAGGTCGTCACCGACAACATCAAAGTAACAGTCGTCGGTCCGGGGATCGTCGATACGGATCTGTTTGAAAAGATTGCGAATCCCAAGGCACGGGCGACGTTTCAAGCCTATGCCGCGACGCTCGAACCATTGCAGGCGCAAGATGTCGCTGCGGCAGTTGCGTACGCACTCGAGCAGCCGCCGCATGTTGCCGTCAGCGAAGTTGTGCTGCGGCCCGCAAAGCAAGATCGCTAGAAGCACCCCGTTTAGAAGCGCCTCGCGTCACTCGTTAGACCAGTAATCCTTGAGCGCTTTACCGCGGCTGGGATGACGCAGCTTCCGTAACGCCTTGGCTTCGATCTGGCGAATACGTTCACGTGTAACGCCGAACTCTTGACCGACTTCTTCGAGCGTCCGCTGGTGACCGTCTTCCAGACCAAACCGCAGCACCAGAACTTTGCGCTCGCGCTCGGTCAGATTTTGCAGCACATCCTGCATCTTCTCTTTAAGCAACATGACCGACGCCGCTTCGGCCGGCGCGACCGCTTCCTGATCTTCGATGAAGTCGCCGAGATGCGAGTCTTCTTCTTCGCCGATCGGCGTTTCGAGCGAGATCGGTTCCTGCGAGATTTTAATGACTTCGCGGACCTTCTCGGGTGTCAAACCCATCTCGCCGGCGATCTCTTCGACCGTCGGATCGCGGCCGAGTTCTTGCAGCAGCTGCCGCGAAATTTTGATCAGACGATTGATCGTCTCGACCATGTGAACCGGGATACGGATCGTCCGCGCTTGGTCGGCAAGTGCGCGCGTAATGGCTTGACGGATCCACCACGTTGCGTACGTTGAAAATTTGTAACCTTTGCGATAATCGAACTTCTCGACGGCCCGAATCAACCCGAGGTTGCCTTCTTGAATGAGGTCGAGAAAGAGCATCCCGCGTCCGACGTACTTCTTGGCGATCGATACGACAAGCCGTAAATTGGCTTCAGTCAGACGCCGCTTCGCATCCTCGCCGTGATAGATGATCGCGTTGTCGGCCGTGCCGTTTTTGAGCGCTTCTTTTTCGCCGGCTTCAATCGCCATCGCGAGCCGCTTTTCATCATCCATGGAAAGCAGCGGAACGCGGCCGATCTCTTTGAGATACATCCGGACCGGATCGTCGAGCGCCATCCCAGCCGGGATTGCCGCTTCGACCGGTTCCTCAGGCTCGGTTTCGGCCTTTTCTTCTTTTGCTTGCTCTTCGACGATCTCGATGCCTATCGACGCAATCTCTTCGAACAAATCATCAATGCGTTCGGGCCCGACATCATCGACGTTATCAAAAACCGCGTTTATTTCTTCGTACGTCAAAGAGCCGCGTTTCTTCCCGCGTTCGATGAGCTTCTTGATGAGCTCCTCGACCGGTACTTGCGGTGTATCGACGGTAGCGGTCGCAGTTTTTTTACGAGCCATATGGTTTGTCACCCCCTTTGCTTTTGAGATCGTCATGTGCGGGTCGGAAAGCACGACACCGGATGCAGTGTTGATTACGTTGTTCGACGCTGGGGCTATCCTTTCAGTTTTGTGGCCAACGCGATGTGTTCGGCGCGTAAATCACGGGGAATTGATTCGCCGGCCTCGACCAGCCGATTCACGTCGGCGTCCACCTCGCGATACCGGCGCTGCAGATCGTTTAGCACGAACCGCTCGATAACGCGATCGAGATATGCACGGCGCTCGTCCGTATTAGCGAAGCGAACGGTGACCGAACGCTCACCGGCGGCGATCGCAGCGTAAATGGCTAAGGCCTCGTCGTCTTCACGAAACACCGCATGAACGTCCGAAGGTTGCAGGAGCTCCTCTCGACGTTCGATCAGCGTCGCGTAAATGCGCCGGAGCACCGTATGGCCGAAACGTTCGGGCACAATCCGCGCGGCATACTCGCAGAGCAGTTGCGGTTCGTCGAAAACGATGGCCAGCACTTCGCGCTCGAACGACGGCGCATCGATGGTTCCGGGCACGACGTGCCGCGCATCGCGCACCGCTTTACCCGTGCGCGGTGCGAAATTTTGAGAGTTGAACACCAGGCGGCTTTTGCGCAAGTCGTCGACGTTGAGATCGAGCCGGCCCGCGATGTACACGCGCCAGCGATCGCGTTCCTCGAGCGGAAGGTTCGCCAGCAGTTCCTCGCCGTAGCGCGCCGTTTCGGCTCGCGAGGTGAATTTCGTTTTGTGCGCCGCAATTTCGCGATCGACTTGAACTTGCACCCACGGAACGGCCGTCGTCAGCAACGCCCCGAACGCCTCCCGGCCGTGTGCGCGGACGTACGTATCGGGGTCATCTCCGGGCGGCAGTTCGACGATGCGCGCGTTGCAGCCGGCTGCACGCAACAGGTCGATCGACTTCGCCGTGGCCGCCATGCCGGCACCGTCGGCATCGAAGCACACGTAGACGTTTGCCGTGACTTTATGCAGCTCGCGTGCCTGATCGGCGGTGAATGCGGTGCCGAGCGCAGCGACGGTGTTCTCGAAACCCGCTTGATGCAACGCGATGCAATCGAGGTAGCCTTCAACGACGATGACGGCATCGGCTTTTCCGGCAGCCCGCCGAGCCGCGTTTAGCGCATACAGGAAGCGGCCCTTGGTATACACCGGCGTCGTCGTGGTGTTGAGGTATTTCGGTTCGTCGGAGCCCAGTGCCCGTCCGCCGAAGGCAATCACCTCACCCGTCGTTGCATACGTCGGAATGATCAACCGCCCGCGATAGACATCGTAATATCCGCCGTTTTGCCCCGGCTTGAGCAAACCGGCCTTCACGGCGAGCGGCAGGTCGACGGCGTTTGCGCGCAACTCGCTTACAAGCGCGTCCCAACGGTCGGGAGCGTAACCGAGTTTGAAACTTTCGATCGTTGTACGGCTCAGGCCGCGACGCTCGCAATACGAGCGCGCCGGCTCGCCGGCTGCATCGAGCAGTAACAACCGGTGAAAGAAGCTTGCTGCGACGGCGTTGGCATGATAGATCGCTTCTTTTTCGTTGCGCGTTCGAGCCGCGGCGGGATTCTCAGCTTCGAGCTCGACACCGGCGCGCTTTGCTAAAACACGCAGCGCATCGGGAAACGTTAGGTTCTCCGAGCGGCGCAAAAAGTCGATCGCATCGCCGTGCGCATCGCAACCAAAACACTTGAAGAAGCCGCGCTCGGGATGCACGTGAAACGACGGCGTCTTCTCGGCGTGAAACGGACACAAGCCGACAAGGCTGTTACCGCGTTTTCGCAGCGTGACGAAGCTGCCGATATAGTCCGCAATATCCGTCCGGGTGAGAACCTCACGCTTGACCGCGTCGTCGATACGCACGCTACGAGAATTCGACGCACCGAGCGAAACGACTCCGGTGCGGGCGACTATCGGCGCAAGCGGTAGTGAGACCTTGCACCGAACGTTGATTGGCCGTAGCATCAAGTCATGCGCTTGCATCGCGGATGGATATTCGTGCTATGCGTGTTAGCGCTGTCTGCCCCGAAGGTTGTCGCTCACACCGCAAGATCCGCGCCGGCAAAATGCCCGTGGCTGCCGAGCGGCCAACTTGCATTACATCGCCGGCAGCGGGCTCGTCATCTGCTCCGCTCAAACTGCAGTTCGGCTCACCCGGAGCGCCGACGTTACCGATCTGGTTTGGTCGAGCGATGCAACGAGACTACACTATGTCGTCGCCGGGCATCGCTTCGCTTACTACGTACGAACGAGCGGAGTGTGCCGCTCAAAGACGACTGCGGCTTTACCGCCTTTACGTCGTGCACGCGCTACCGGGGCCTCGATGGAACCATGCTACTCGTTTCGCGACCGCGCCGGCTCGTTGGCGGCACGGGCGTTGCGCCCGAGCGTATCACGTTGCGCGATAGAAGCCGCACGATAAGCCGGCAAGCCGATTCTCGGGGCGACTTCGTGCCGCTCACGTTTCCGCAAGCGCAGCACGTGCTGCTTTTTCACGCGTCGGAAATGAGTGCGGACCAGTGGGTTGACGGCATGCCGCTGTCGGAGTTCGATTTCATTTACGGTGAGAGGCCGTTAGGCGTTCGAGTGCAGGGAGCGCGATCATGGGCAGCATTGTCGCCCGACGGCACATCATTCGTAACAACGACGGGCGGATCACGCGAAGCGTATCGACGCAAAACGCTCGTGCGCTGCAATCTACTTACCGCTCGTTGCGGCGCTTGGCATCATCGCCGGGGATTCGTCGAGTTCGATCCATGGTCTCCCGATGGGAGACGCGTCGCCTTTATTCGTGCGGCTGAGGTCGGCGAAGTGCAAACGATGAGAAACCGTGGAACAATGGCCGAACCTTGGGCGGAAGGGCGACGCTAAATTTCGACCTTAGCCGCATCAGAGATTGCGTCGGAGGCAAGCCTCACGTCGGTCACTCGCGTTGAGTCGCCGGCATGGATCGGTACCGATCAGCTCCTCTTCGTGTCAAACGACAAGTTATTCGAGGTCGACTCACATGGCACGACGCATTTTCGCCTCGCACTGCATGTAAGTACGATTGAAGCCTACTTTGGCGATACAAACACGAACGACCGATACGCTTGGCATAGCTAACGGCGATGCCGATCCGAATGTGTGCATAGCACACCAGCCGCCGCGACTTCCGGCAGCTAATCGATCGAGAGCGTCTCCTCGTTTGCGTCGTAGGCGAAGAGTTCGCCGTAGCGTGCCCACTCGATCGCCGTATCGAATTGACGCTTGGCCTCGGTCGCCGGATAATACTCATCGAGAATATCGAGGAAGAAATCCGCGCGCATCTTTTTGTTGAGCTTCTCGTTGAGCGTCTTGTAAATCGTTGCGACGATCGGCGCGTGCGCAAGGATCTGTTGCCGAAAGAGATCTTTGCTGCGCAGAATCGTCGTCGTCGCGTAATCGCGACCGACGTCGGTGATCGTCACGTCGCCTTCGGCGATCGTCGCAAAGCCGAGCAGCCCGGCGGCGTCGAGAATACCAAGCAAGTCATCCATCGGCAAAGCGAGGCGTTCGGCAAGCCGCGCGATCTCGACGCTCGGTTCGCCGGTCTCAACGATCAATTCGAGTAAGCCGCTGATCGTACCGACGCGCACGTGCGGCAGCGCTCGTGCGTAAGGCGACCGGGTCGTCGCCGGAACGACGGCGCCTTGATTGGCGAGTGCGACGGACGGCCCGTCGCTGACTTCCATGTCCGGGTTCGTCATCACCGTGTACAAATATTCGACCAGCACCTTGAAGCGCTCATCGCTGCGTGCGTGCGGTCGCGGCAAACCGATCGTTACCGCACCGCGCACGCGGCCCGGATTGGCGCCGAGCACGATAACGCGGTCGGCTAAGAAAACGGCCTCTTCGATGTTGTGCGTGACGATCAGGATACTCTTGGCCGGGAACGTCCCGGCGTTCCAGAGGTCGTCAATTTCGCCGCGCAGATTTTCCGCCGTGAGTACGTCGAGTGCGCTAAACGGCTCGTCGAGAAACAGCACTTTCGGCTCGACGACCAATGCGCGCGCGAAGCCGACGCGCTGTTTCATGCCGCCCGACAGCTCCTTGGGATACGCGCTCTCGAAGCCGTCGAGGCCGACCAGGTCGATTGCTTTGAGCGCGCGCTTCGTGCGCTCGGTGCGACCGACGTTGCGTGCTTCGAGCCCGAGTTCGACGTTCTCGATCACCGTGAGCCACGGCAACAGTGCGAAGGATTGAAATACCATGCCGACGTCGGGGTTTGGTCCGGTCAAGACGGTGCCGTCGCTGATCACGGTCCCGCGCGATGCCGGGATGAGACCCGCCATGATCCGCAAGAGGGTGCTCTTGCCGCTGCCGCTACGCCCGAGCAGCGCAACGACTTCGCCGCGGGCAACGGCAACGTTGACGTCACGCAGAACCGTAAACTCACCTTTGCCGTCCGGCAGCGGGAACGCTTTGTTGCAATGTTCGACGACGATGAGCGTGTCGTTCGGTGCGGCGATCATAGATGGTACTTTCGCTCCGCCAATGCGTAAAGCCGTCGCCATAACAGACGATTGACGCCGACGACGTAGATGCTCATCATGCCGACGCCCAGCGTGATACGCGGCCAGTCGCCTTTCGTGGTCGCCTCGGCGATATACGCGCCCAGACCGGTTGCGGTCAGTGTCGACGTTCCCCAGGTCACAACTTCCGATACGATACTTGCATTCCAGGCCCCGCCGCTCGCGGTAATACCGCCCGTCACCCATGACGAAAAAATGCCCGGCCCGATCAAGCGGCGCCAGCGCTGACGGCCCTGCAGACCAACGTCGTCGGCCATCTCACGCAAATCCGTCGGAATGCTCGACGCGCCGGCAATCGAATTAAAGAGAATATACCACTGCGCGCCCAGCGCCATGAGTAACATGCTGCCGAAGTTGATGCTGATGTGAAAGCGGATGAAGGCGAGCGTCGCAAACGGGAAGATAAAATTGGCTGGAAACGACGCCAAAAAAAGCGCGACGGGTTGCGCTAAACGCGCCAATCTCGGACTGAAGCCGATTGCAACGCCGATCGGCGTCCAAACCATCGATGCAAACACCAACAACACCATCACGCGCACGAGCGTAAGTGCGCCTAACCCGATGACGCGTCCGACTTCGCCGAGGCCGACGGTCGTTAGGATAAAGTGTAATGCGGTTACGAAAAGCGCAATAACGACAACGACGAGAAACATGTTGTAGGCGCGATCGGCGAGGCGAGCACGACGCGCATCGAATGACGGCAGAGCGACGGGCAAGCGCAACGCCGAAAATAGCGCCGTTAGGCGATCGCCGGCCGGCGCGAGCGTCCGGCTCAACAGCGCGCTGACGCGCGATTGACGGATGAGATCGTAGACCCATGATTGCGGCGATTCGGCCGCCGCGTTTTGTTCCAGCCGGAATTTATCGCTCCACGCAACGACCGGGCGCCAAAACAGTTGGTCGATCAAGGTGATGACCACGGCCATCGTGAGCACGGCATAGCCGAGCGCCGGCATATTTTGCGCGGTCACGGCCGCGGCAACGTACGAGCCGATTCCCGGTAGCGTATACTGCGAATTGAGCACGCTGATTGCCTCGCTCGCTGCGAGAAAGAACCAGCCGCCGCCGAAGCTCATCATCGCGTTCCAAATCAAACCGATCATGCCGGCCGGCACCTCGAGCCGAATGAAGCGTTGCCACACCGGTAACCCATAGGCCGCGGTCGCTTCAGCTAAATCGGTCGGCAGCGTACGCAACGATTGGTAAAACGAGAACGCCATGTTCCACGCTTGACTCGTAAAGATCGCGAAGATCGAGGCGGCTTCTAAACCCAGCAGGCTTCCGGGAAAAAGCGCGATGAAACCGGTGACGGTTATCGATAGAAATCCAAGTACCGGTACCGATTGCAGGATGTCCAATAGCGGAATGAGGACGCGTTCGGCGTACCGGCTGCGCGCCGCCGCGTAACCATAGGCGAACGTGAACGCGAAGGATGCCGCCAGCGCAATAAACATGCGTAAGGTGGAGCGAGCCGCGTAATACGGCAAATTGTGCGGATCGAGACTGATCGCCGGGACGTTGCGCGGCGGCGTAAAACCAACGAAAGCGCCGGCACCGACGCGTGCAATGAGTGCAAGCAGCAAGAGCGCACCGAGAATGACGGCGACGTCCGCGAGACCAAAACCAACCGGCCGCCGCAACGATCCGGGGGCGGGAATCATACGCTGGATCACAGGGCGGCGACATCTGCGGGCTTGCTTGGCGGCGCGCCAGACTGTTCACCCTCGGACGTTACTCCCCTTGACCGGAAACCGTCGACGAACGTGCCCCATGACATCGCGATCGCACGGGCGAATCGGGCTAGACGTGACGGGCGCGAAGCGAATCTTCGATCCAATTCATCGCTTCATCGAACTTGACGCCGGCGAAGTTGCGCTACTCGAAGCGCCGGCGATGCAGCGGCTGCGACGTCTGCGACAACTCGGCCTAGCGTATCTGGCTTACCCGTCGGCCGAACATTCGCGGTTTTCGCATGCGCTCGGAGCTTTGGCGATCGGCACGCGGGTCATCGATGCCTTGTACGTGCACTCACCCGAGGCATTTGATTCCGCAGCGAGTTTTGCCGCACAACGCCGGTTATTACGCGCGAGTCTGCTACTGCACGACATCGGTCACGGCCCGTTTAGCCATGCATCGGAGAGCGTACTGGGCATCCGGCACGAACTGCGGACAGCCGGTATCTTAGACGCACCGGCCGTCGCCGCCGCGCTCGATGCACTCGATGTCGACCGTACCGACGTGCTGGCACTCATCACCGGAACGTCGTTGCGCTTTCCCGTGTTGCGCGAATTAGTGAGCGGTCCGAATCTCGATGCCGACCGGATGGATTACTTGTTGCGCGATGCGTATTTTACCGGTGTCGCGAGCGGCGGTTACGATAGCGAACAGTTAATCGCGTCGTTCCGTGTTTTCAACGTTGACGGACACGCCGAACTCGGAGTCGACGGCCGTGGTGTCGTCGCACTCGAGTCGTTCGTGCTTGCACGGTACATGATGTTTGCCAGCGTCTACTTCCATCATACGACGCGGGCCTTCGAACGCGTGCTCGGCGAAGTTTTGCAACGCATGTGGCCCGACCCGCATGCTTTGGACGCTATTGACGAGTATCTCGCGTGGGATGATTTCCGCGTGCTCGACACCATTCGAGACGATCCGCATCCGGCGGCGCGCGCGTTGCGCGATCGCAAAACCTTGTACGGCTTGGCTGCGGAGTTCAATGCCGAGCACGATCTGGCGACCTACGGCGCTTGCGAGCGTGAGTTGCGCGCGCAGTTCGGTGACGCGGTTTGGAGCGACTCGCAAGAGCAGCTGCTGCACCGCTTACCGCTGGGCGGCGACGGCAAACCCAGCGTCCACGTGCGCGTGACCGGCCGCATCATCGACGCCCGGCGCGCCTCGGACCTCATTGCGAAGCTTTCCGGAAAAGCCTATTGGCGGAAACTCTTCGTGCGTAAAGGCGCGGCTGATATCGAACGCGCGCGAGCGATCTGCCGCCAAATTATCGCCGAAGACATTCGTATGTCGCTGTTCGATCCGTAGGCGCCGAGCGCGCTACACGCGGCGGCGCGATGTAGCCGTAAAGAGACCACGCAGCAACCCATCGCGGTCGAGGTCGTAGCGGCCGGCTAAGTCGTCGGCCTGCGCGATCGCCTTGTCGCAGGCTCGATCGGCGGCAGCTTGCGCGCCCAAACGATCGAGGGCGGCAATAACGGCCTGCGCGTCCCGTTCGTCAAGTTCGCCGATGCGCGAGTAGGCCCGTTCGATAACGCTGCGATCCTTCGAGGCCTCTCCGTCAAGCGCCCAGACGACGGGAAACGACCATTTCCGCCGCCGGATGTCGGCGCCGCTGGGCTTGCCGGTTTCGGCGGTGGTACCCCACGTACCGAGGATATCGTCGCGAATTTGGAATGCACGGCCGTAAGCGCGGCCGAAAGCGCCATACGCGAGCGCACGTTCGTCGTCGACACCGGCCGCCCGCGCGCCTAATTCGCAAGCCGCTGAAAACAAAGCCGCCGTTTTACCGGCAATCATGTGCAAGTAGGCTGCAAACGTCACGAATTGCGCGGTCTCGAAACCGATGTCGAGGCCTTGCCCTTCGCACATATGAAAGTTCGCACGCTGTAAGCAGCGTTCCATCGACACTCGCCGTTCGGCCGGAATGTCGGCCGCACCCGAAAAGAGTGCCAGATAACTCATCGCGCACATTGCATTGCCGGCCACGATCGCGCTCGGCACGCCGAAGCGCACCCAAAGCGTCGGACGGCCGTGACGAATCTCGTCCCGGTCCTCGATATCGTCATGAATGAGCGAGTAATTATGCAGCAATTCGATCGCGATCGCCGGACCCTCGGAGTCACCGGGCCGGGCGCCTTCAATTTGCGCCACCATCAATAAAATATGCGGGCGCAGACGCTTGCCCCGCCGGCGGGATACTTCGCCGTAACCGAAATGCGCTCGCACCATCATTGCAATCGGCGCATCGCTTTGGCAGCGTAAGATCCACTCTTCGAGCCGATCTTCAAACGCCGAAAGCGCATCCGGTGCGAGCGTCATGCCGTTTCTCCGCTTAGTTCGAGAGCACCGACTTGAGCACCGATACGATATTTTGCGGACGCATCGCATCGATTGCGGCCGTCACTTCGTAGCCCGAATGTACCATGCAATCGGTGCATTTCGGATTGCCGCTCTTCTGACCGTAGCTAGACCAATCGGTGGTATCGAGATACTCTTGCCATGTTTTGGCATAGCCCTCGCCGAGCAAGTAGCACGGCTTCTGCCAACCGAAGAGCGAGTACGACGGCATGCCCCACGGCGTGCAATCATAGTCTTTATCGCCGGTCAGAAACTCGAGAAACAACGGGCTCGCGTTGAATTCCCACTTTGCTTTATTGCCCGACGTATACGGCGTCATGATCTCGCGGAACAAGTTCTTGGTCTGTTCGCGCTGTAAGAAATGCTCTTGATCGGGAGCTTTTTCGTACGGATAGCCCGGTGAAATCATCATGCCGTCGACTTTAAGCTCGTTCGTGGCGAAATCGAAGAACTCTTGAACGCGCTTGGGATCGGCACCGGCGAAGATCGTCGTGTTGGTGGTTACGCGGAAACCGCGCGCTTTGGCAGCTTTGATCGCTTTGACCGCGATATCAAAAACGCCGCCGCGATCGACGGCTTTATCGTGCTCGGGCTTGAGTCCATCGAGATGCACGCTAAACGAAAAATAGGTCGACGGCGTAAATTTATCGAGGCTCTGTTCCAGCCGAATCGCATTCGTACAAAGGTAGACAAACTTCTTACGCTTGACGAGGCCTTTGACGATCTCGTCGATCTGCGGGTGCAATAACGGCTCGCCGCCCGGAATCGCGACGACCGGCGCTCCGCATTCCTCGACGGCACGAAAACACTCTTCGGGCGAAAGATGCTTGCGCAGCACCTCGACGGGATGCTGTATCTTGCCGCATCCGCCACAGGCGAGATTGCAGCGAAAGAGAGGCTCGAGCATGAGGACGAGCGGGAATCGCTTTTTGCCGCGCAACCGCTGACCGATGAGGTACGAGCCGACGCCGACTGCTTGCTGGAGTGAAATGGCCATGCGAGGTTTACCGGTGGTCCTTTCGGGACGAATCGAGATAGCCGTGGTCCAAAAACCATTGAACCGCATCGGCCAGAGCGAGGGTTACATCGCTTTGCGGCAGGCCGAGCTGTGTAACGGCTTTTCGCGCGTCGTAGTACATCTGCCCCTTTGCCATGCGCACGCTCTCTAACGATACGTCCGGTTCACGCCCCAGCGGTGCTAAAAGGTACTCGCCGAGCGCCGCGTACACAAACGGCACGCTATGCGGGATACGCAGCTTTGGAACCGGACGTTTCGCGATCGGCGCGAGGCGAACAAAAATGTCACGCAGCTGCATATTCTCATTGCCTAAGATGTAGCGTTCGCCCGTGAAGCCGCGTTCGTAAGCAAGCCGGTGCCCCGCCGCGCAATCGCGGACGTCGATCAGATTGAGGCCGGTATCGACGTAGCCGGGCATTGCGCCGCGAGCGAAGCGCAGAACGATATCGCCGGTCGGCGTCGGCTTGACATCCCACGGCCCGACCGGCGTGCTGGGATTGACGATGACGACGTCCTGTCCGGAAGCCGCCGCTTCGCGTGCAACTTGCTCGCCCAAGAATTTAGATTTCTTATACACGCCGATGAGTTTGCCGACCGGACTTTGATACGTCTCGTCGGCGCTACCGCCGGCGCGAATACCAATCGCTGCAACCGAGCTGGTGTGGACGACGCGCGCGACGCCGGCGTCGCGAGCGGCGCGCAGGACGCAGCGTGTGCCCTCAACATTCGTTCGCATAACCGCGAGGCGATCGCGCCGCCACAGACTGTACAATGCCGCCACGTGAAAAACGGCGTCGCAGCCGCGCATCGCCGCACGTAAATCGGGCGCGAACAAGTCGCCAGGAACGCGCTCGACGTTCAAACCCGCTAACCCCGGGGGGTCGGCAGTGCGCAGCAGCGCACGCACCTTCCAGCCGTGCTCCAGCAGATCACGCACGACGTTAGTTCCAACGAAACCGGCTGCGCCGGTAACGAACGCGGTGCGCACGCTAGCCTGAATTCACCGGCGGCGATCCACGAAGGTGTAGGCGACGGGGATGACGAGCAAGCTCAACAACGTTGAGGATATCAAGCCGCCGATGATGGCTACGGCCATCGGTGCGCGCAATTCGGAACCGGCACCAAAACCAACCGCGATCGGCAACATGCCTAAAATGGTTGCCGCCGTCGTCATGATGATCGGCCGGAAGCGGCGCGATGCCGCTTCAAGAATCGCGGTGGCACGCTCCATGCCGGCGCGGCGCCGCTGCACGATCGCGTCGACGAGCAAGATCGCGTTTTTATTTACGAGACCGAATAGGAAGATGACGCCCATGAGCGAGATGAGACCGAACTCGGCGCGCACGACGAACAGCGCAAACAGCGCTCCGACGACCGACAACGGCAAGGCAACGACGATCACGAGCGGGGCGCGCCAGCCGCGAAAAAGCAGCCCTAAGACGACGACGATACTGAGCGTCGACAGTGCCAGCGTCGTGCCGAAGCTTCCGAAGGTCGTGATCGTGTCCCCAGCTTCGCCGGCAAACACGTAACTCGAGGTTTTCGGCAGTATCGCACGCGCGATCGAATCGACGCGGGCAGTCGCGTCACCGATATTCACGCCGACGAGGTCGCAATCGATGTCGACGACGCGCCGCCCGCCCTCGCGCGTGATGAGCGTCGGCCGGCCGGCTTGGAACGAGAGCCCCGCCGCAGCGATATCGACAAAGCCTCGTTCTTGCGTCATACGCTGGGTGAGCCGCGCTGCGGCATGCGCGAGCACCGACACATCCGGATCCGACACGGTAACACGCAACGGCTTCGAGACGCCGTTTTCGACGAACGGCACGTCTTCGACGCTGACCGTCGCGTTGCCGAGAGCGGGCAGCGCCGCGCGCACGCGATCCTCAACAACGATCGTCGGCGCGCTGCGATCGTGCCGTAGCGAAACGGCGAGCGACGCCAGCGCCGGATCGCCGCGGTCGCCGACCGATGCCAAAACGGTCGCTACATCGGGGTCGCGTCCGATGACCGCATCAATCCGATCGGCGGCGGCGATCGCGTCGGCCACCGGTGTCGCACCCGCGTCTTTGAGCCGGATCGTCACTTGAAATTGACCGCGATCGAGATGCGGAATGAAGCCTTTGGGAATGAGCGGGATGATCGCGAGGCCGATGATAAGACTTACCACCGCGCCGCCGATGACCAGCCGCGGATGACGCAGCGACCATTGCAGTGCAGCCTTGTATGCGCGCGGCGCGGTATGCGGCTCGAGCACCTTGGTATGCGGCCGTAGCATCGTTGCAGCGAGCATCGGCGATAGGGTGCGAGCAACCGCCAGCGACGTCAAAACGGCCGCCGACGCCGTCAGGCCGAAGGGCCGGAAAAATTGTCCTAGCGTTCCGGTCATGAACGCGATCGGTAAAAAGACGGCAATGATGGTCAGGGTTGCTGCCGTGACGGTGAATCCGATTTCATCGGTAGCTCTTTCCGCCGCGAGGCGCGGCGGCTCACCGGCAGCAATGTGCTGTTCGATGTTTTCGACATCGACGATCGCGTCATCGACGATGACGCCGGTCACCAGCGTCAACGCCAGCAGCGTTATCATTTCAAGATTGAAGTGGAAGAGCGCCATGGCAATCGATGTTCCGGCCAGCGAGACGGGGATAGCGACCGCGGAAATAAACGTCGCGCGAAAATCGCGCAAGAACGGAAACACGACGAGAATCGAAAGCGCCATCGCAATCCCGAGGGCGTCGGTTGTTGCGTGCGACGTTTCGCGAATGTACGGTGCCTGACTCGTCGCAATCTCGATCGGAACGCCGAGCAAACGCCGGACGCGCGCCGCTACGACGTCGGTCGATGCGGCGACGGCAAGCGCGTTGGCGCCGCCCTTTTTGACGATGCGAATCATGATTGCATGCTGACCGTTCACCCGCACGGCGGTGGTCTTATCGGCACCGAGCAGATCGGCGCGTAACACGCCCGGAACAGCCTTGAACGCCGGTACCGCATCGCGGTAGAGCAACCCGGCGTCAACGAGCAACTGCGTCGCGTCATTGCTCGATTCGGCGTAGGTGACGACGGGATTTGCATTGATGTCGATCGACGTCGCCTTGACGGTGACACCGGCGGGGATCGGACCGCGCGCGAGCAGTCGATCGACGCGCGAACGCCGCTCCTCCAGCGTGCCGCCGACGTCGAACGAAAGCGCGATCGACGTCGTTCCGGCTTTCGTCGTCGAGCGCATCAAGGTCGTCCCGGACGGCCGCAAAATCGCTTCGAGCGGGACCGTCACCCGGCGCTCCGTTGCGGCTGCGTCCCGGCGGCCGGCGGCATGCGCTTCGACGACGATGATCGGAATGGAGAAATCGGGTAGCAGCGTGTATTGCAGCGACGCGAACGCCAAGCCGCCGGCAACGGTGATGACGACCCAAACGGCAGCCGTTAACAACGCAAATCGGATTGCGATTCGCGAAATGTTAAACCGTGATTGCACTTAAGCCGACTCGACTCCGGCAGCGCCGGAATCAGGGACCATCACGCCTGGCCGGCAAAAACGAACGGCCGCTGCCGAACGCGTTCCATTAGCCAGCGCAGGGTCGTATTACTCAAGGTCGTCGTAGAAGCGGCAAGGATAAGTGCGTTGACTTCACTGCGGGTAATTTTCACGCCGCCGCCCGAGACGAGATTTTGTTCGCTTCGATTGAGCTCACGCAGCGTCGCCGCCGCAAAAACGATCGGTAGAACGCAGAAGAGGCGAATGCGCATCGCTGCGGGCGGAATTTCACTCACGTAGGCAAGCGCGTCATCGAGGCCGGCTTCGGCCAACGACAGCAAGCCTTGCAACGCGATCCGGTTGCGCGGGCGCAGGGCCGGGTCGAGCACCGACTCGTGGCCGCTGCCCGCTGCGACCAGCAATTCGCGCGGGATGTAGACGGCATTTTCGTGTTCGACGTCCCACGGAATATCCTTGAGGATATTGACGATTTGCAGCGCTTCGCCAAACGCTTCGCAGTTTACGAGCAGCTTGGAATACGTGCGCGAGCGAATGAACGGGGAATGCGCGTACCATAAGTCGGTGAGCAGATGCCCGACGGTGCCGGCGACGAAATAACAATAGCGGCGAAATTCAGCAACGCTCTCGATGCGGATCCCGGCCGGATAGGTCCGCACGAAGTGCTGCATGCCGCGGGTCATCTCTGCAACCCACTCGGTGAGAATCGCGCGTGCCGCCGGATCGAGCGCACGATACGCACGAAAAACGATCGAACTGCCGTTGATCAACTCGCGGTCGGAGTCACTCATGCCGGCGCCGCCGGCGTCACCCGCGAAGTGTTCCGCTGCATCCGCGTCATGAAAGCATTGCAACAACTGGTCCAGGAGCTGCAGCTTGCGCGCGGGTAACAAACGGCGATCGTCTTCGATCGTATCGGCGATCCGGCAGAGAAGGTAGCCGATCGTGACGGGGTCTTCAAGCGCTCGCGGTAACAGACGAATACCTAAAGCGAACGTCCGGGAGACGCGCGGCAACATCGCTGCGCAATAGCGATTCTCGTTAACGACCGTTTCCACCACCCTGCGGGTTTTGTCGGTTTATCGCCACGACCTGCCGTTGCCCGTGGATAAAGCGCAGGAGCATGCGTCCGGAATCGCCGAGTATGCGAGCATGAACGCCGGGACGAACGAACGCGCGAAATTAGCTTGCGGAATCGCTTATCGGCGGAGCAACGTTATGCCGCTTGATTCGGCGAATCGGCCGATTCGCGTACGTCGGCCCGCCGCATGTTTGCATGCCGCACTATTTTGTGGTATCGCAACACCAATGAACCGTCCGGCCTCAAATTGCGCACCGTTGAACCGTCGCGCGCGGAATCGAAGCATCGCGGACTAAGCGCTCATGCCGATAACACGTCGCAATATTCTGTGCGTTTCGCCGCACTACAGCCCGTCCTTCGGTACCTTCGAGTACGCCTACCCGATTGCGGGTGTCAGCGGCTTCATGCCGCCGCAAGGCTTGCTCGTAATCGCCGCGTCAATGCCGAAATACTGGACGGTCCGCTTCCTCGACGAAAATATTACGCCGGCGAAGCCGGCTGATTTTGCCTGGGCAGATGTCGTGTTTGTCAGCGGCATGCATATCCAGCGCGCGCAGATTCTCGATATCACCACCCGCGCGCATGCAGCCGGCAAAGTTGTCGTCCTGGGCGGACCGTCGGTTTCTGCGGCGCCCGAGAACTATGCGGATATCGATATACTGCATATCGGCGAACTCGGCGACGCCACGCGAGCGCTGTATGCACACCTTGAGGCCGACGTTCGCCGGCCCGTGCAGCAACTGCGCTTCGAGACCGTCGAAAAGTTGCCGCTTGATGAATTTCCGACCCCGGCTTATCACTTGATCGATCTAGGGCGCTACCTGCTGGGTAGCATTCAGGCCACGAGCGGTTGCCCGTACCGCTGCGAGTTCTGCGATATCCCCGAGTTGTACGGGCAGAATCCGCGCTTAAAGACGCCCGACCAAATCATTCGCGAACTCGATGCGATGCTCGCGCGCGGCAACCCGGGGACGCTTTATTTCGTCGACGATAATTTCGTGGGTAACCGTAAGTTCGCCAAAGAACTGTTGCCCAAGCTCGTAGCTTGGCAAAAACAGCGCGGCTATCCGGTCGAGTTTGCCTGCGAAGCAACGCTTAATATCGTGAAAAGCCCCGATCTGCTCGAAATGATGCGCGAGGCCTTTTTCACAACGATCTTCTGCGGTATCGAGACGCCCGAAACCGAAACGTTGCGCGCCATCTCGAAAGAACAGAATCGGCAAATCGGCTTACTTGACGCGGTTGAAACCCTCAATTCGTACGGACTCGAAGTCGTCAGCGGGATGATCGTCGGGTTCGATACGGACTCCGAGCAAACGCCGCAGCGGATCATCGACTTTGTCGAACAATCGAAAATCCCGTTGCTGACCATCAACCTTCTGCAGGCATTGCCGCGCACGCCGCTGTGGCGCAGGTTGGAAAAAGAAGGCCGGCTGTATCACGGCGACGATCGCGAAACGAACATCGAGTATGCGCTGCCGTATGACGAAGTAATGGGCATGTGGCGGCGGATCATCGCGGCGGCCTACGACCCGGACGCGCTATACGAGCGGTTCCGGCATTTTGCCGAATATACGTTCAAGCATCGGATCGTACCGCCCAACAGCGGTGCGCGGGTAAACGTTCGGAACATTCGGCGCGGCTTGACGATTCTTTTTCGCGTGCTAACGATCGTCGGAATGTTTTCGAGCTACCGCCGTACATTTTGGAAGTTGTGCGGCCCGATGCTGCGCGAAGGCCGCATCGAGCCGTTACTGCATGTCGGACTTGTCGGCCACCATCTCATCACGTATGCGCGCGGCGCGCTCGCCGGCGAATTCAACGCATCGCACTATTCGGCGCGTACGCGTAAGAAAGCGGCGTAACGGCCGAGCGCGCTCAGCGCGAAGTGCTGGCAATACAAGTGATACCGAATGAAGAAATGTTGGGGGAAACCGGTTCCCGTGAAATGCGCCTCGTCCCACGTTCCGTCGGCTTGTTGCGTCGCTAGCAAATAACCGACGCCGCGTTCAAGCGAAGCGGCAAATTCAGCCGCAAGCTGCGGCAGCCGTTCGCAGCAACTTAAAATGCCGATGAGCCCCCAGGCGGTCTGCGATGCTGTGCTCGCGCCGATTCCACGCAATGCGGGCTGCTTGTAACTCGCCGTCGACTCGCCCCATCCGCCATCGGCATTTTGGACGCTGCGTAACCAGACGGCACCGCGCACGAGTGCCGAATCGATGGCCGCGCCGCCCGCGGTTTGCGCGAGTGCTGCGAGGACGCCGCTCGTTCCGTACACGTAATTGACGCCCCAGCGGCCGAACCATGCGCCGTCCGGTTCTTGCTCGGCTAAGAGATACGCCAGCGCGCGCGGAAAGCGGCCGGCCTCCCATGGCAACGCGCAACGCGCGAACATCTCGAGCACGCGCGCGCTGACGTCGGCGGTCGGCGGATCGATACTTGCTTTAAGATCGCTATATGCAATCTTATTGAGCCACGCTTTATCGTTATCGACGTCGAAGGCACCCCAACCGCCGCCGCGGCATTGCATCGACGCTACCCATTGCGCCGAACGCTCGATCGCGGCACGCACGCGCGCCGGAGCCGGATGATCGACGCATTGTAACGCCATTGCAATAACGGCGGTATCATCGACGTCGGGATACCAGCGGTTATCGAACTCGAATGCCCAGCCGCCCGCCGGACCTCGCCGGTTCTTGACCGCCCAATCGCCGTAATCGAGTATCTGCTTTTCCATAAGCCAGTCGGCCGCACGAACTAAACGCTCGTCGCCCGGTGCTACGCCCGCATCGACGAGCGCACGAACGACAAGTCCGGTATCCCAAATCGGCGAAATACACGCCTGAATGCGATATGCGCCGTCCGCACGCAACGTAAACGCGTCGATCGCCGCGAAGCCGCGGACCACCTCCGGATCGTCGATTGCAAAGCCGAGCGCGCGCAATGCGAGCATCGAGTTGAGCATCGCGGGAATGATGCCGCCCCAATCACCGGTCGCTTCCTGGCGTTCGAGGACCCAGCGTTTCGCGCGTTCGATTCCGCGAGCGCGGCCGGGTATGAAGCCACGCCGCTCGGCGAACTTCAGTACTCCGTCAAGCATGTTGAAAACGGCTTCAACACGGCCGGCCGCCGCCGGCAACACATACCGAACGTTGGCCGCTCCCTCGGCGTATAATTCACTGAGGTCGAGCCGCGGACTATAAACCGGCTTGCGGTCGAAGACGACGATCAACGGCACCGTACTGCCGCGCGCCCAGCTTGAAAGATCGTAGATCGAGAAGGGCCCGCGGTCGGGCAGCAGCATCAGCGCGGGCGGCAATGCCGGCAACCCGGCCCAATCATATGCACCGATAAGCGCCAAATGCAGTTTAGTGAAAATGCGAGTTTTCGAAATGCCGCCGCGGGCAAGAATAAACGTGCGCGCGCGTACGAGCGCGGGATCGTCGGTGCCGATGCCCAGTAGACGCAGTCCCATGTAGGCCTCGACCGTAACGCTCAGCTCGCCGCCATCGCCGAAGGCGAGTTCCCAACCGCCGTGCTCGCGCTGCTCGCCGCGCAAATACCGTTCGGCGGCTGCGTGCGGCACGCGCTCGAACGTTCCCCAGATGCGATGCAGCAGCAAAACTTCGGCCGTGATCGTTACGTTCGATTGCAATTCGCCCCACCAATAACCGGCCGGATGTTGCAGCGCAAAGTGCGCATCGACGCTGCGCGTTATTGCCGCGGCAAGGGGTTGCCCCGGCGCAGGATCCGAAGTTCTCGGCATGTCCGCGACGCTCGTACGAATGGTTTCGCTGCTCATGATCGGTTCGTGGACGGGCTTACTCTTAGCACGAGGACGTTTTTGGGCTCCACCCGTCGACTGCCTGTGTGAGCCATCGACATTCGGCGCTATGCCGGACGTCGGAATTGTCGTCGCGGCGCGCAACGAAGCAGCGATCCTTCCGGCAACATTGCCGGCGCTGCTCGCGCAACAATACGCTGGTCGATATTTCACGATACTGGCCGATGACGGCAGCACCGATGATACGGCGCTTACCGCGCAGCGCCTGGCGAGCGCTGCTGCAGCGTTGAACTTTGCAGTCGCTCCGGTACCCGAGCGGCCCGCGGGCTGGGCCGGCAAAGTGTGGGCCATGGCTAACGGGGTGCGCGCTTTACGCGCGACGGGACTGCAACCTGCGTATTGGTTATTCACCGACGCCGATATCACACACGAGCCCGACGTCGTGGCAGCGCTAGTCGCGACCGCTTTGAATGACCGGCGCGATCTTGTTTCATTGATGGTGCAACTGCATTGTGAATCGCGCTGGGAGCAACTATTGATACCGGCGTTCGTCTTTTTCTTTGCTAAGCTTTACCCGTTCAGCTGGACGGCGGACAGCACGCGCCGTACCGCCGGCGCGGCCGGCGGCTGCATCCTCATTAGTGACGAGATGTTGCGGCGTATCGGCGGGATCGAAAGCATTTGCGATTCGCTCATCGACGACTGTTCGCTCGCATATCGCGTCAAAGCCGGCGGCGGGCGTCTGCGCTTAGAATTGTCGACTCGTTCGCGCAGTATCCGGCCGTACCAAGGTCTCGATGCAATTTGGCGCATGGTAGCGCGTAGCGCGTACACGCAACTCGATCGCTCGCCCGCGATTCTTATTTTAACGGTCGCCGGAATGCTCGTGCTGTACGCATTGCCGCCGATTGCAGCGCTCGGCGGCATGCTGCGTCGAGACCGCGCATTAGCATCCGGCGGATTTTTTGCGTGGGCGCTCATGAGCATTGCATATATGCCGATCTTGCGGCTTTACGGGCAGCCGCCCGTGCAAGCAGCGCGCTTGCCCCTCGCAGCGGTGCTCTACACGCTCATGACGATCGATTCGGCGATCCGGCACTGGCGCGGAAAAGGCGGTTTCTGGAAAGGCCGCTACAGTGCAGACTCGGCGGGCCCACCGGCGGGCGACGCTACGCTGCGTAACCCGTCCATGCCGCAACACATCGGGTGAACGTACCGTGCTCCCAAACGCGTTTACGACTCGTCGGTCGCCTCGTTGCGCACTTGGCGCGGGCGAGCCTTCGGGATCGTCAGGTAAAGCGCGACTGCGATCAGCGCGATTCCGACGGCGAGGAAAAGTAAATCCACTGCTGTTTCGACCGGGCGATGCACCGCGTACTCAAAGTAGCGAACGATCAGTATGAGAAAAATGACTTTGGCGAGCCGTTCTTTGAGATCGTCAAGACTGCGAATGAGTAAGATGCGTTCGGCGATGGGGTGATCTTCGGCTGCGTCGATCTTACTGATGAACAGTTCGTAGATTCCGAAGGCGAAGATCAGCAGCACGAGCGCAAACAGTAATCCGTCGACAAACTCCGCAACGCTCGTTACTATTTGGAGCCGAATCTCCGAATGTTCGATTGCGCCGAGCGCACCATCCGAGTAGTGGATGAGTTCGACGAACAACGTCTTCGCATCGAATATCGCGACGTAAAATAGCGCGAGTGACCCGGCCAAGCTTGCGATCACCGCGACGAGCGTAATGAAGCGACTGTTCCAGAGCAGTGCCTCGAAGATCCGTTCGACGGCTTTCATCGACTCGCGATTCCCCGGGAAGCGAACCTCAAAATCGCGACAACTGTTCGGCAGTGCGGCGTAATTGTTGCAGACTCGCTATCGCATCGACGATGAAACGCACGCTGCGCGCGGGCGTGCGGACAAAAGCGAGCGTTAATTGAAGCGCCTGCAAATGTCCGCGCCGATCGTAGACGTCACGCAGATCGGGCAGCTCGCGATTCGCGGCATCGCTCACCACGCGCACCATGGCAAACCGGACCGCTCGCGACTGCAGGATCCGCGCGATGGTCGCGGCTTCCATGTCGATCACTCCGGCACCGGTCGCGCGTCGTAATGCAGCTTTCGCGCCGACCGAACCGACGACCTCAGCGACATGCGCGGCACGTGCACCGGGCGCTTGCAATGCAAGGGCACAGGTCTCCGATAGTTGCGGGTCGAGATCGAGCGTCGCGGTGCCGTCGATGATCTGCGTGTAGACCACCGGCTGACCCACGCGCAGCGACGGATCCAACGCTCCGCAAAGCCCGAGAACGACCGCCGAACCGCCATCCCCACGCGCGAGCGCGTTGGATTCATCTACATCGGCCGCTCCGGCTGAGACGGAAATGAACGTCGGACCGGCTACCGACCATCCACGTTTGACCGCCCAAAACTCCGGACCACGCGGCACGATAACCGCGCCGACATGCACCCTCTTGTGGTTCCCGAGCTACGCCATCCCACGTTCGGGCGTACCGCCGGAAGCATGATTCGTCCGGCAAGTCGCGTGTCCGCACTCGCACGCCGTTCGCTGCGCTTTTCCGCTCGCGAGATCGCCCGCCTCGACGGTGTTGGCCATGCACCATTCGGTGCAAGCTCCGGCAGAAACCAAGTCATTGCACCCGCAGCCTGCATTGATGCATTGATGATCGGGAGCGGCCGGCGGCGTAAAGTCGTCGTGCGTAACATTCGTACTCATGTGCGTCCCGTACCCGCTTTTGCAGCCGTGCCCACTTCGTGTTCCGGCTCATCACGGTCATCGGCAAGAACCATCAAGTCACTCTCGACAAAGCCGAGCCGAGCGTACAATGGTTTCGCGTCTTTCGCCGGACGCAGAAACGTCCGACGAGCATCGGCGCGCGTCGTCGCGATCACCTCACGTATGAGTTCGCTTGCAAAGCCGCGGTTTCTATACGGTGGCTCGACGAACACACCGCCGAGCTCGGCATGCCGCGAGCCGTTCGGATCGGGTAGCCGGTCGTAGTAAACCGCACAGCTCGAACCGACGGCACGTTCCCCGTCGCACACGACCCACGCGACCACGCGCTCGGCGAGGAAGAGCGAGAAGAATTCACGGGTCGCGGTCGCAACAAATTCATTCACGGCAATGAACGGCAAAACGTTAAGCTCGACGAGACTTTGTGCGCGCAGCCCGGCTAGCGCTCGGGCATCGAAGCGATCCGCAATGCGTAAATAGATCATCGGTACATCCAATTCAAAAAAAAAAACGCCCCAAATTTCTTGGTGCGCCCATTCAAGTCCGCAAACTGCCGTCTACCGCATAACGGTACGGCCCGCTGCATACTTGCACGGGCGCTTATCAGGTCGGCGGTGGAAAGGATGCGCCATCACGAAAATTATGTATCACAGCGTGCTTCGACCGTCAAGCCGCCGCCGCGTTAGCGAACCGGCCGGCACGGAACGATGCTCGTGATAATCGCATCCTGTACGAGCGCTTCCATGGCGGTGAACGTGCGCATTTGCGAGACAACGATGCCACGATCGGGTTTCGAACGGGATAGACGCAAACGTACGACCGTCATATGCAAACGCAGGACGTCGCCGGGGCGAACCGGTTGCGGCCAGCGTAACGACTCGACGCCCGCCCCGACCGACCCGCCTGCCGGATGATACGTACTCTGGGTGAGCAGCCGCATTGTTATCGCCGCGGTGTGCCAGCCGCTCGCGACGAGCTCGCCGAACGCACTCGCGTTGGCCGCCGCCGGATCGGTATGAAATGGTTGCGGATCGTATTGTTCGGCGAAGCGAATGATCTCTTGAGCCGTTACCGTGTATGACGGCGATTCGAACGTCGCACCAACTTCAAGATCTTCGAAGAAATGTTCGCTCGGCATTGGCTGGCAGTACGCTATGCGACCGGCGGAAGTCTCTTTGGGCGATCGCGCAGTCACGGCCGGGCCGCCGTTATCACACAATGGTTGCGGCAAGTTCGGCGAGCTTTGTAATCGTATTCAAATTGCGAGCCGTTCCGGCCGCAGCTGCCGGAATGACAAGCCTCGAGGCTCCGATGCTGTTGCGATAGGCAACGTACACCTCTCGCGAACCCAAGCGTATCTCTTCGTCCGTTCGGCCGCGAACGTGATCGAGCGCATTTGCCGGCGGAGGGTTATCTAAAAAGATTGCGACCGTCGAGTTGCCGGGATACGACCGGAATGGATTGGACTCGAGAACGGCGGACAGTTCTTGCGCCGTGCGTACGATGGCACCAACGGGTTTACCGGCATACAATTGCAGGCGTTTCTCGATTGCTGCCTTTACCGGTGCTTCGGGCAGATCGGCCGCGAAGACGACGTTGCCGCTGGCGATATACGTTCGGACCTTGCGAAACCCCGCAGCAGCGCAGATTGCCTCGAGTTCACTCATCGGCAGCTTACCGGTCCCGCCTACGTTCACCGCGCGCAGCAAGGCAATGTATGTCGGCATGCGGACTCCGGACGAAAAAAAAGAGCGTTTCCACGCGCCTCATTCGACGTCGCCGGCCCGTGCGTCTTACGGCTACCGATAAAATGTGTAGACGGCGCTGTAGTGACGGGCGACGGTCGCATCGGAATTTTTGGAGTCGCAGCCCACTACCGGCGGCAGGCCGCCTTCGGTATCCGAGCGACGCACGAATCGAGCCGGCGTCAAAATTCCGCGACCGGTCGCTGACGTCACGTTCAGCAGCAATGCCGGAACGCTGTTCGGCCGATCAACTTTAAAAATTGGACGTGCACCGTCGGCAACGATCGAGCTTCCGTCGGCGGAGGTCCACGTCGGGCCGGCAGTGTGCGTGCCGAAATCATGTCCGTCGTCAGTTACGAGAAGCGCTTTCGGCCCGACGAGAGTCCACGCAAAGTTGCCCGCGGTTGCCCGGCACGCATACACTTGCACGCCCCCGCCCTGGACTTCCGCAACGACCGTAGCTCCCGACGGCGGCACGATCTCCGACGTCGTTTGTGCATTCGCGCTCGGACATATGACGGCAATGAAGCCGGCGACGATGATTGCAACGTTCGCGAGTCGATCGATTCGCCGCCGATGTTGACACATAAAGCGACCTTACAACACGAGGCCGATCGGCCTGCAACCGAATGGAACGAGGCCGCGCGACAACGAACGCGCGGATCATGCCGCTCGATCGAGACGCTTACTTCGCCGCGCTCATTCCGCGCATCAATGATTTCGTTCGCGAACAGACGCTGCCGTCCATGGCGATCGGCATCGTCGAAGCCGGTGAATTAATCTGGACGCACGGCAGCGGCGAACGAGTACGCGGCAGCGCGGCACCGCCCTCAAGCGATAGCATCTTTCGCATTGCGTCGATGACGAAGAGCTTCACGGCAGCAGCGATTCTTCTCTTGCGCGATCGCGGTGCACTGCGGCTCGACGATGCACTAGACGCACATCTGCCATGGACCGCTTCGATCGGCGCGCCGCCGAACGCCGCCGCTATAACGATTCGGGATTTACTTACGATGAACGCCGGCCTTCCGACGGACGACCCATGGGGCGACCGGCAAGAGTCGGCATCGACGGTGCAATTTGATGCGCTCGCAAGCGGCGGTCTCTCCTTTACGCGCGCAGCGCGCACGGGATTCGAATACTCGAATCTCAGTTACGCACTGCTCGGCCGAGTCATCAGCGTCGCGTCGCAGACCGACTATCTCACGTTCGTGAAACGCGAACTGCTTGAACCCTTGGGTATGCGCGCGACCTGTTTTGACACCGCCTGCGTCGATGAACGGCAACGCGCGCCCGGCTATATGCTCGTTGACGGCGATCTGATTTGCGAGCCGCCGGTACGTCCGGGCGCGTTTAGTCCGATGGGTGGTTTGCACAGCAGCGTGCGCGACATCGCGCGGTGGGTCCGCGGCTTCGCTTCCCCCGCAGCCGGCGCATCCGGCACGCATCCACTGAGTGAATCGAGCCGGCGCGAGATGCAAGAGGGCCGAACTCACGCCTATACAACGCTCGTCGCTCCGACCGATTCTGCACCGGCGAAGACGCAGACGGGGCTTTACGGCTACGGCCTCGCGTGCGAAAGCGACTCCCGACTCGGACGGTTCGTTCATCATAGCGGCGGCTATCCCGGCTTCGGTTCGCACATGCGTTGGCACCCGGCGTCCGGCTTTGGAATCGTCGCGCTTGCCAACCGGACGTATGCGCCGACGCGAATGCTCGCGGCAGCGATTCTCGACGGCGTCGTTACTGATTTAGCGGCTTCGCTCGATCCCGCCGCGGCGCTCTGGCCTCAGACGCGCCATGCGATGGATGTCGTCGAACGTCTCACCGCCGGCTGGGACGACGCGTTAGCCGATGCGAACTTCGCCGGAAACGTCGACCTGGATCTGCCGCGCGCAAGACGCCGCGCAGCATTCGAGCGGGCCGCCGCGGCGCTTGGTACGTTCGAACGCATCGCGGACAACTGGATCTCGCACTCGCCCGCACATGTGCGCTGGCCCCTGCGCGGCGCACAAATAAACGCGACGCTCGAGGTATTGCTGACACCGGAACGGCCACCGCGCATTCAGCTGCTGACCATCGAGCTAGCGACGATTCCTCGACTCGACATTGCGTGCACCGAATCGGAGCGGCAAACGTAATGAAGCCGCTCGCGGAACGGTATGCAAGCTACAAGCTTTGCGCCGTTACATTTTAGAGCCGCCGTCGAAGCTGCGGAAACTCGGACGTAGCGTTAAGCTCACGTTAAGGCAGCGTCACAAATGGCTAATCACCCTGCGAGCAAGGTAGCGAATCAGGCGCGGCAGAGGCAATTGAGTTATCTCAGTTGCCCGCATCGCAATTGTTTGGGGGAACAACACGTGCAAATTGGAGTAGCGCTGGCGCGAACAGCGTCGGCGATCGCCGCAACGGCTTTGCTTTGCGGTTCGTTGCCCACGGCAGTTCCGGCGGCCGCCGATTCCGTCAAGGTCGGCGTGCTGCAGTCGCTGACCGGAACGATGGCGATCAGCGAAGTCACCGTAAAAAATTCGACCCTCTTAGCGATCGATCAAATTAACGCCACGGGCGGCGTGCTTGGCAAAAAGATCGAGCCGATCGTTGAAGACGGCGCATCGGATCCATCGATGTTCGCGCAAAAAGCGCAGAAGCTCATCCAACAAGACGGGGTCGTGACGGTGTTTGGCGGTTGGACGTCGGCCAGCCGAAAAGCGATGCTCCCGGTGTTCGAACGCTTTCACGGCTTACTCTGGTATCCGGTTCAATTTGAAGGCAACGAGTGTTCACCGAACATCATGTATTCGGGAGCGCAACCAAATCAGCAGATCTTACCGGCGCTACAGTGGGCTGAACTCAAGGGTTACAAGAGTATCTTCTTACTTGGCTCGGACTATGTCTTTCCGCGAACGGCAAACTTGATTCTCAAGAAGCACATTGAAAACGATAAGGGGATGGTTGCCGGCGAAGAATACGTCCCGCTCGGCGGCACCGATTTTAGCGCCGTCATCAATAAGATCAAAGTCGCAAAGCCGCAGATCATCTTTAATACGCTTAACGGCGACAGCAACGTTTCGTTCTTCAAGCAAATGGCCGCAGCCGGTCTGCCGTCGGCGAAACTGCCGGTCATGTCGTTCAGCATCGCCGAACAAGAAGCCAAATCGATCGGTCCGTCTTTACTCGAGGGCAGTTACGCATCGTGGAATTACTTTCAAAGTATCGGCGGCTCCGAAAATAAGAAATTTGTCGCGGCCTATCAAGCAAAATACCCCGGGCAGCCGGTCGACGATCCGATGGCGCATGGGTATCTTGACGTTTATTCGTGGGCTGCCGCCGTGAAGAAAGCCGGTACGTTCGACGCCGACAAAGTGCGGAAGGCCGCATCGACATTAGCCTACAGCAACGTCGGTATGGGCGAAGCAAAATTCGCTTCAAATCAAAGTCTCGTTCAAACAGCGTACGTCGGCCAACTTGAGCCGAGCGGCCAATTCAAAATCCTCTGGCAATCGAAGGCGCCGGTTATGCCGATTCCGTACGACCCGCTGTCGTTTCCCGGCAAAACCTGCGTGTTGTAACGCGCGATGAATGAGACGACGCTGGTTGCCGGCCAGCTGTTCAACGGAATAAGCGTCGCCTCGATCTTACTGCTGGCTGCGCTCGGACTTGCGCTAAGCTTCGGACTCATGCGCGTCATCAATATGGCGCACGGCGAGATGCTGATGATGGGCGGCTATCTTGCCTATCTCTCGACATCGTTGTTTGGAAAAGGCGCGGGTTTCTTCATCGGCCTCATCATCGCGTTTGCCGGAACGGCTCTCTTCGGCGCAATTTTAGAAATGACGCTCATACGCCGCCTCTATGGGCGTCCTCTCGATACCCTTCTCGCGACGTGGGGCGTCAGCCTCATCCTGCAACAAGCCGCACGTAGTATTTTTGGACCGGTCGGTGTCGAAGTAACGGCGCCGGCCCAGTTGAGCGGCGCGCTGTCGGTGGGCGGCACGGCACTGACCGGCTTCTCACTGCCCGCCGTACGCCTTTTTATCATCGTGCTTGCCGCCCTGGTGCTTGGCGGTATGGCGCTGTTGCTCGCGCGAACGCGACTTGGTTTGCTTGTCCGCGCGGTGCATCAAAATCGCTCGATGGCCGAAGCGCTCGGCGCAAATACGCGCGCGGTCGACTTGATCGTCTTTGCACTGGGAACCGGTATCGCGGGTCTTGCTGGTGCGGCGCTCGCACTCATTGCGCCGGTGACGCCGACCGTCGGGCAGAGCTATATCGTGTATGCGTTTCTGGTTGTGATCGTCGGCGGATTGGGCAGCCTCGCAGGTACGCTTTTTGCCGCGCTGCTCATCGGGGTGTTTTCAGCCGTCACCCAGATTTTCACGAGCGTCAGCGTTGCCGACGTTCTGCTGCTTATCGTCGTCATTGCGTTCTTGCAATTTCGGCCGCGCGGCATTGTATGGCAACGCTCGCGTGCACTCGAGGAAACCTAAATGCGCAAATTGCTGGGCTACGTTCTCATGCTTGCCGTCATGGTTGCCGCACCGCTGTACCTTGCACCCTACGAACTCTCGCTGCTCGGCCGGTTTCTGGCGCTCGCCATTCTTGCACTGGGCATTTCGCTCATCTGGGGTACCGGCGGAATGCTCAGCCTCGGTCAGGGCGTATTTTTCGCGCTGGGCGGATATGCGCTCGCGATGCATCTCAAGCTCGCAGGTGCCGATGCCGGAAGTTTGCCCGACTTCATGCAGTGGAGCGGATTGGGCACCTTGCCGTGGTGGTGGGAGCCGTTTCGTTCACCCGTTTTTGCCGTTGCAGCGCTCCTGGTCATACCCGGACTTGTCGCGGCTTTGCTGGCGTTTCTGGTCTTCCGGCGGCGCGTCAGCGGCGCCTACTTTGCAATCATCACGCAAGCGTTGGCGCTCGCCGCGACGACCTTCATCGTGAGTCAGCAGCAATTCACCGGCGGCTTCAACGGGTTGACCGGATTTACGACGGTGTTCGGGTTTACGTTAACCGATCCGCACACACAACTCGCGCTGTATTGGGTCACTTTGGGCACGTTGGCGGTCGCCTTTGCCGCGACACGTTGGCTGCTGGATTCACGCTTCGGCACCCTATTGTTAGCGATGCGCGACGGTGAGAATCGCATTCGCTTTCTCGGCTACAACCCGTTGCCGTTCAAGGTTTTGGCATTCGCTTTTGCCGGTGTGCTTGCGGGGATTTCGGGCGCGCTCGTCACGTTGGATTTAGGTGTTATCTCGCCCGCCATGTTCGGCGTCGTGCCGTCGATCGAGATGGTCATCTGGGTCGCGGTCGGCGGGCGTGGCAGCCTCATCGGTGCGGTCCTCGGAACGCTCGTGGTAAATTTCGGCAAAGACTGGATCAGCAGTGCCTTTCCCGAGCTTTGGCTCTACGCCGTCGGCGCGATGTTCATTCTCGTGGTGACGCTCGCTCCGACGGGCATCGTCGGGACGTTGTCGCAGTGGCGCAGCTTTCCACGCCTGGGGCGCTCGCGACCACCGGCACTCGTTGAATGAGCGCCGCCGTCGGACCATTGCTCGACGTCGACCACGTCACCGTTTCGTACGACGGGTTCAAGGCGCTGGACGATCTGTCGTTCAGCCTCGCGCCCGGAGCCGTGCGCGTGTTGATCGGACCCAACGGCGCCGGCAAGTCGACGTTGCTCGACACGATCATCGGCCGCGTTCGGCCAAGCGAAGGCCGCATCGTCTTCAAAGGTGAGGACATAAGCGCGCTGCCCGATTTTCGCATCGTTCAACGTGGAATATGCCGCAAATTCCAAACCCCCGGCGTTCTCGATGAGCTTAGTGTCGAGGCCAATATTCTCGTTGCGGCGACGCGCGACCGGCGTTCTTGGCGCAGCCTCACCACCGCGCGCTTGCCCAGCGAACGCGAGCGCGTTCACGAGGTCCTGGCGACGATCGGTCTGACCGCGAAACGCGAGATGCCCGCCGTTCAACTCGCGCATGGCGAACGTCAGTGGCTAGAGATCGGCATGGTCGTCGCATCCGATGCCGATCTGCTCTTGCTCGACGAACCTGCGGCCGGCATGACGCACCGCGAAGCCGGCGCAACGGCAGATCTCATCCGCAGCCTCGGCGGCCGGCATGCGGTGATTGTGATCGACCACGATATGGATTTTGTCGAGCAGATCGCCGCGCCGGTCAGCGTTCTGCACATGGGCCACATGCTCGCGCATGGCTCGATTGCCGAAATACGAAACGATCCAACCGTCGCTGCGGTCTACCTTGGGCGTCCGGTCGGAGACGGCAATGCTCACGCTTGAAGATGTCGATGCAGCATACGGTCTCAGTCCCGTCCTGTCGGCGATCGGCATGCGCGTAGAAACCGGCGAGGCCGTCGCGTTACTCGGGCGTAACGGCGTTGGAAAGACGACGCTGTTGCGGACGATCATCGGATTGCATCCGGTCACGCGCGGCCGCATTGCTTTCGACGACCGTCAAATCAATGGTTTTGCTGCGCACCGGCGAGCACGACTCGGCATCGGATACGTACCGCAGGGCCGCGGCATTTTTCCGCAGTTAACGGTCGAAGAAAATCTTGCGCTCGGTTCATCAGCCGTCGGTCGCAGACGGCCGGCAACAACGCGCTCGCCGGGATCAAGTCCGTTCGCGAAGGTCTACGAGCTATTTCCGACGTTAGCACGACTACGGTCGCGCAAAGGCGGCGTACTCAGCGGCGGCGAGCAACAGCAGCTTGCGCTCGGGCGGGCGCTCGTTGCCGAACCGCGTCTTTTGCTGCTCGATGAACCATGCGAAGGGATCCAACCCTCGATCGTTCAGGAGATTGAGGCCGTGCTCGGTACGATTCGGCGCGAACTTGGCATTGCGCTCATTGTCGTCGAGCAGCATCTCGATTTCGCCTGGTCGATTGCCGACCGCTACTACGTCATGCAGCGCGGTAAGGTCGTCGCGGCGGGCGAGACGGCGACGAATGCGCCGTCGGAAATTTTATCGCTGCTCAGCGTCTGAGATTGCGTTCCGAAGCGCTCGAAGAACCGCCGACAACTCAAAGCGCTCGATGTCGACGAGAGCTCGAGCCTGCCGGGCTCACGAAGCGCAGGCGTACAGAGTTGCTCTCGAGCGCACCGTCGATCTGTCAGCCGAGCGACATCTCGTGAAGCTGATGAGCGGTCGCGCTATAACTCGCGAATCGAGATGACCGGCGCTACTCCCGTCCGTTCACAACCTTGGAAAAAAACCACTCGAGTAAGCGTTGGCTCAACCTAAGAATCGGACATTCGAAGAAGCCTGTTTAGCGTACAATCTCGGTGCCGGCACCTTTCAAAAGGGCGGCGATTGAACCGCTTGCGACACCGCCGATGATTGCGCGCCGCGCGGCGCCGCGCACGGCGAGCATCGCTGCATCGATCTTGGGTAACATGCCGTCCACAAACACTCCGCGTTCGCGATACCCTTGCGCCTCACTCAGCGTCATGCGTGCGATACCCGAAGCCGGATCGTCGCGGTCGATACGCACGCGCTCGACATCGGTGAGAACCAGATAGACGTCGACGGCGAGCACTGCTGCCAGGGCGCCCGCGGCGGTATCGGCATTGATGTTGTAGCGCTGACCGCGTCGATCGCTGCCGATCGGCGAGACGACGGGCAGCGCGCCGGCCTCCATCATTGCGCGAACACTGTGCGGCTCGACCGCTTCGATGTCGCCGACAAAGCCGAGGTCGCCCGCTGGATGCTCGGCACGCCGCGCAATAAAAAGGCCGTCGTCGCCGGCGATCCGTCGTGCGTCCGCGCCGGCGGTTATGAGCGCGGCGACGATCGATGCATTTACCCGACGGCCGAGAACTTCTTGGACGACGTCGAGTGTCGCTGCATCGGTTACTCGCAGTCCTGCAATGCGCCGAGTAAGCATTTGGCGCGCGCGCAATTCGGTGTCGACGGCCGGACCGCCGCCGTGCACCAAGACAATCGGCATCCCGTCGGCGTGCATTTCGGCCAGCTCGCGCAACACCGGATCGCCGTCGCCTCCGGCCGCGATCGAACCGCCGAATTTGACCAGCAGTGACGGCACGGCAGACGTTATGAAGCGATCCGAATTCCGAGTTCGTCGAGGTGCTGCAGCAAATCGGCGGGATCGGCGTACACGCGGTAGGCCCCGGCTTGCTGCAACTCATTTTCGCCGTAACCGCCGCTGAGTACACCGATACCTAGCGATCCCGCACGTTGCGCGGCGAGCAAATCCCAAATCGAATCGCCGACGACGAATGCGCTGCGCGGCTCGACGCCCAAACGCCGCGCCGCTTCGAGAAACAGATCGGGGTTGGGCTTTGCGTGCGCAACATCGGTACGCGTAACGACCGGCACCCCGTCGGGAACGTCGAGAATACGCAGGGTGCGTGCTGCAACTTCGCGCGAGCCGCTCGTTGCGATCGCCCACGGCACGCCGTCGGCGGTCAAGGCTGCGAGCAGGGCGCGCGCGCCCGGCAACGGACGCACTTGTCCGACAAGCCGTTCGTACGCCTCGCTATGTCCACGCTGCAACGTCTCGACAAGATCGGGCTCGAGTTCCCGGCCGAGTTCGCGCTTAAGCGCGCGTACGAATAAGCCGCCGCTCATGCCGATTCGGCGATGGATACGCCAGACCGACAATTCGATACCGTTGCTGCGCAGCGATTCGTCCCATGCCATGACATGCTGGTAAACACTGTCGGCCAGCGTTCCATCGAGATCGAAAATCATTGCCGCGTCATGCCGCTCGGTCATGGCTTACTTTCATCGACGACGAGCAATGTAAATGACCCCGGCACGATCGTACGCGTCGACCGCTGCTCGCCCGACGCCGGTGGTCCGAGCAAAACTTTCGCGGTAACTAAATAAGCTGCGTGCGTCGCCGTATCGAGCGCGAGCGTACGCGCGTATTGCTGCGTCGTAACCGTTTGCACGACCGAAAAGGAACTCGGCGAATCCTCGTGCACGACGGTGAGCGTTCCGTCGCCGTTGGAACTGAACGCCCGCGCGGTCACGGCATCGAAGGCGGTCGCGTCAACGCCCTTGCCGATCGGCAGCGTGGTAACGACCCTGCCGTTGTCGCTATCGACGACGGCCATGAGCTGGTTTGCACACCCGGCGAACAGCCGGTGGTGCGCGGCGTCGATCGATAGTCCGGACGGCTCCTCGCACGGCGCAAGCGGCCATGTCGCCGTGACGGCATCGGTTTTCACGTCGATGGCAACAAGCTCGCTTTTGTCTTCGATATTGACGTACAGCATGCCGGTACCGTTGGTCGCTGCGAACTCGGGCCGGCCGGGTAAGGCAATGGTACCGACCACGGATTCGGCGGCAGCGTCGATGACCGTCGCATCGTTGCTGCCGCCATTGAACGTGAAGATGCGTTTTGAAAATGCATCGTAAACGATGGCATCGGGATTTCGTCCATCGATGTGAATGACGTTCGTCGTCTTGAGCGTGTGCAAATCGAAGACGGTCAGGCTGTTGGCGCGCCCGTTACTCGTGAAGCCTTTGCCGAGATCGCCGGCGATCGCAATCCCGTGAACGCCGGGCGTATCGGGAATTTCGCCGACGGCCGTCCCGCTCGCCGGATCGACGACCATGACCCGCGTCGCGCGTGACACGAACAGATGCTTATCGGCCGCATCGTAGTTCAAATAATCCCAGCCGCCGGTTTCGCCGAGTACAAATACGTGCGCGACGCGATAGTTGCTCGACACGACGGCCTGTCGCGCAGCGCCGATTGTCGTAGCCGCGCCGAGGATCGCGAACATCAGCATCGCTGCAGCGCCGAATGCAAAGCTGAGCCGCGTTCGTTTCATGCTCAAAGGGCTACGCTGCGATGCGGGTTTAAGCCTACGACACCGCGCCGCGCCGGCGCGCGCCGATCGAGTCGGCGAGCGCCGCCGCGAAGATAACGGCGCCTTGAATGAACTGCACCCAAAACGGCTGGACGTTCTTGAGCGTCAACCCGTTGTTGATCAAGCCGATGATCAAAACGCCGAGCAGCGTCCCGCCGATATTGCCTTTGCCGCCGAAGAGCGACGCGCCGCCGATGACGACTGCGGCAATGGCGTTGAGTTCGAGTCCGGTGGCGGCGATCGGTTGGGCGGAATCGAGTCGCCCGGTTAAAATGACGCCGCCGACGCCCGCCAGCGCACCGGAGACGATATATGCTGCAAGCAAGGTTTGACGCACCGGAATACCGGCTAACCGAGCCGCCTCGCGATTGCCGCCGACGGCATAAATATTGCTGCCGAACACCGTGCGCGATAGAACGAACGCTCCGACTGCGACGATGCCGAGCGAAATGAGCGCGGCAATTGGTACCGGACCGATATTACTGCCGCCCAGATCGTCGAACGGTTGCGGAAAGCCGAATACCGTATTGCCGCCCGCGACGATAAAAGCAAGACCGCGCGCCATCGCCAGCATTGCCAGCGTCACGATGAACGAATTCATCCCGAAAATCGCGACGGCAACGCCGTTAAAAAGCCCGATTAGACCGCCGAATGCGATTGCTAGAAGCACCGCGAGCGGAACGGCAAGACCCGCATGCAACGCAAGGCCGGTGATGATGCCGGTCAGTGCGACGTTCGAGCCGATCGAGAGATCGATACCGCCGGTCACGACCACGAAGGTTTCGCCGACGGCCACGACCGCGATCAGTGACGTCGCAAGGAGAATCGACAAGCCGTTGGTGGTCGATGCGAACCCGGGCGTCGTTACGGCTAAGAAGACGGCGAGCAAGACAAAAGCGACGAGGATCGTCGCTTCGGTTAACGCGCGGCGTAATACGTTCACTCTGCTCTATCCCGTCATCGCTAACGACATCAAACGTTCTTGTGAGAATTCGCGACGCTCGATGACGCCCGTGAGTTGCCCGGTTCGCATGACGGCGATGCGATCGCACAAGCCGATGAGTTCAAGCAGTTCGGAACTGACGATGAGGATCGCCGTGCCCTCCGACGCCAGCCGCCGGATGATGCGGTACACCTCGACCTTTGCGCCGACATCGATACCGCGCGTCGGCTCATCTAAAATCAGCACGCGCGGCGCGAGCGTGAGCGCGCGCCCCAGCACGACTTTTTGCTGATTGCCGCCGGACAAACGCCGAACGATTTGCATGAAGCCGTTCGCGCGAATACGCAGCGACGACATGGCGTGATCGGCGATTGAATTCTGCGCTCGCCGGTCGATAAGCGTGCGCAGCCATGCCGTGCGCGCAACGACCGACATCACGACGTTCTGACGGATCGGAAAGTCGAGCACCAAACCTTCGAGCTTCCGATCTTCGGGCACCAGCACGATACCGGCACGCAGCGCGCGCCGGGGATCTGCAATGCGCAATAACGTTCCGTCGAGCCGGACTTCACCCGCCGTTCGCGGCAACGCACCGAACAGTGTTTTCGCTACTTCGGTGCGGCCTGCGCCCATGAGTCCGGCCAGTCCGACAATTTCGCCCGACCGCACCGTAAACGAAACATCGGCAAACAGCCGGCCCGAACTCAAGCCGCGAATGTCGAGCCGGACGTCGCCCAGCGGGTCTTGACGCTCGGGAAAAACCTCGGACATCGGACGGTTGACCATCGCCGCGACAAGGGCATCCGTCGTCCACTCGGCCGTCCGTCGCGTTTCGATCGCCTGGCCGTCGCGCAGGACCATCACGCGATTGCAGATGGCGAAGACTTCCTCAAGATGATGGCTGATGAAAATCGTCCCGACGCCCTCGGCGCTCAGCGCTCGGATCGCAGCAAAAATCACCGCGACATCGTGCTCGCCCAGCGACGATGTGGGTTCATCCATGACGACCACGCGCGCCTTCCGCGTCAATGCGCGCGCGATCTCGACGAGTTGCTGTTCGGCGAGGCGCAACCGCCGCACCGGCCGCTCGGGATTGACGTCTAAACCGACCCGCCGCAACACCGCGGTTGCATCGGCGTTAAGCCGCTTGCGGTCGACGATGCCGGCCGCATTGCGCGGTAAATTACCGAGATACAAGTTCTCGGCGATGCTGCGTTCGGGCACCAAACTCAACTCTTGGTAAATGACGACGATGCCCGCGTCGAGCGCCGTCCGGGTTTGCGTGAGTCTGAGTTCGTTGCCGTCGAGGGCAATCGTCCCGCCGTCCGGTAGCTCGGCCCCGCCGAGCACCTTCATGAGCGTGCTTTTGCCGGCGCCATTTTCACCGACGATGCCCAGAACGTCGCCGCGCTCGAGTTCGAGCGCGACGTCGTCAAGCGCGCGGACCGGCCCGTACGACTTGCCGATTCCGCGCATTACCAGTAACGGCGGCGTCACTGCGATTTGCTGACGTCGTCACCCCACAGGCCGTACGCTTTGGCTTGGGCGCTATCGACATTGGCTTTGGTCAACAGCAAATGCGGCCAATACGCATGCTGCGCGATACCGGTCTTCTTGCCGCCCAGGTACTGCGCGACGTTCTTGACCGATTGCGCGGCCATCGTGAGCGGATTTTGCGACAGCGTTGCATCGAGCGTTCCGCCGCGGATCGCCGTCAACGCTTGTTCGGTGCCGTCGATGCCGACGACGACGATGTGTTTCGGATCGCCGATCGGCACCGCGCGATTGGCTTGACGGATCGCGCGCAGCGCGCCGACCGCGTTATCATCGTTGCCGTTGAACACCGCATCTATTTGCGGATTCGCCGTCATGATGCTCGTCATCGCGTTGAACGACTTTTCGGCATCGAAACCGCCCTCTTGACGGGCGACGACTTTGAGACCCGGATTCGCTTTACCCAGCGCGTCCATCTCTTTGGCGAAACCAGCTTCGCGATCGTCGCCGGCCGTCGTACCGATTAGACCTTCGAGATCGACGACGTTGCCCTTAACCGAGCCGTAGCGCTTCTTAAGCTGCGCGGCGATATAATCGGCGCCTTCTTTGCCGAGTTCGATGTTGTTGGTTTCAAGGAAGTTAATTTGGCATGTGCCGCACGCCGCGCCCCGGTCGAGCGTGAAGACCGGGATGCCGGCTTTATTGGCTTGCTTGACGATCGGCACGATGGCTTGGGCGTTGATCGGATTGATAACCAGCGCATCGACTTTGCGATTGATGAGATCCTGGATCTGCGATGCTTGCGTGTTGGCGTCGCCCTGTGCCGACGTATTGATCAAGGTCATACTCGGATTGGCTTTCACCGCATCCACGACGCCTTTGGTCATGCCCTGAAAGAACGGGTTTGCCAAGGTCGCGACGCTGTAGCCGATCGTGTATTGCTTACCGGCGGCTTCAGCCGGAACGATGGCGGCAGCAGTGCTCGCGCCAAGCATGACGGCGACGAGGGCGGAAGGACGCACCAAACGTCCGACAATTCGAAACATGCAAGCTCTCCTACGGATAATAAGGGACACAGTTCATCGGGTCTAGCGCGTTCTTGAAACAAATCTGCATTGTCCTGTTGGTCAAGCGTCTTGCATATTCATACATTTTTGTGTATAATTATGCATAGCTATGATGATGCTTCCGGCGGCGACCCGCTTGCGCGGCCGCAACCTGCTTTCAATCGTCGATCTAACCGCCGACGAGCTTTCCAGCTTGATCGGAATCGCGCAGCAGCTCAAAGCTTCGGGTCGCGAACAGCTTGAGTTTTTGCGCGGAAAAACGCTGGCCATGCTGTTCGAGAAGCCGTCCCTGCGTACGCGCGTATCGTTCGAGGTTGCGATGACGCAACTCGGCGGTCACGCGATCGCCGGAACCGGCAGCGATTTTCTCGTCGGCTCGCGCGAAACGCCCGAAGATGCGGCTCGGGTTTTGTCGCGCTTTGCCGACGCCATCGTCGTTCGTACGCATGCGCACGAACCGTTGCAACGGTTCGCGGCATCGGCAACCGTGCCGACCATTAACGGTCTGTCGGCTGCGGGACATCCGTGCCAGGCGCTCGCCGATATTTTAACGATTAAAGAACGCTTCGGAACGCTGGCGGGTCTGCGAGTTGCCTATGTCGGCGACGGCCGCAATAACGTTGCTTCGTCACTCGGGGAAGCGGCGGCATTATGCGGTATCTCGGTGACGTTTGCGGCCCCGATGACGCACCGGCCACCCGACGCATTTTTACGCCGGCTCGTCGAACTCGGCAAGCCGCACAACGTAACGGCGCGGGCCTTTACGAGCCCAATTCGCGCGGTTCGCGATGTCGATGTCGTATACACCGACGTCTGGACGTCGATGGGCGATGAAGCGCTGGTTGAGCGCAATGCCGCCGCACTCGTTCCGTACCGGGTCGATCCGGCATTGATGGATGCGGCCGCGCCACATGCGCTCTTTATGCACTGTTTACCCGCTCATCGCGGCGAAGAAGTAACGGCCGCGGTGATCGACGGCCCGCGCAGCGTCGTCTTCGATCAAGCCGAAAACCGGCTGCACGTGCAAAAAGCTCTGCTCCTCGCGCTGATGACGGATCTGCGCGGCTTAGGTGATGAATAGATGCAAAACGCCGTTCTCAATGCACCGAAAACAAAGCGCCAGCGTGCAATTCTCGCCCTCATTGCAGCGCGCCCGGTACGTTCGCAAGATGAACTTGCCCTCATGCTCGAAGCACAAGGTTACGAAGTAACGCAGGCGACGATTTCACGTGACATCAAAGAACTCGGACTGATGAAGGTGCCGCTCAAAGGCGCAGCCGGCGGCCAGTTCAAGTATGTCGAACCCAGTGTCGGGCCGGCATTCTCATCGCGCTTACATCGCATCGTTGCCGAACTCGTCACGTCGGTGCGCGGCAGCGTCAATCAGATCGTGTTGCGTACGCCGCCCGGCGGTGCGATGATGCTCGCCTCGGCGATCGACGCCGCGGGTTGGAGCGAAGTTCTCGGGACGCTCGGCGGCGACGATACGGTGCTCGTCATTTGCGAACGAACCGAAGCGATGCCGATGATTATGCAGCGCTTCGAGGACATGCGCGCCGACGCGGGCGCCGAACACGTATGAAAATCGTTCTGGCCTACTCGGGCGGTCTCGATACCTCCGTTTTGCTCAAACAATTCGTCGTTGCCGGTCACGATGTGGTTGCGATGACGGCCAACCTTGGCGAATCGGACATGGTCGCCGGTGACGGCTCGCACGCCGCCCTCGAAGCTGTGCGCAATAAAGCGTTAATGCTGGGCGCCAAAGATGCCGTCTTAATTGACGCACGCGAACGCTTCGTGAACGATTATGCATACAAGGCGCTCGCGGCAAACGCGCGTTATCAAGGCGTATATCCGCTCTCGGCCGCGTTATCGCGACCGCTCATCGCGCAACTGCTGGTTGAAACCGCGCGTACGCACGGGTACGACGCGGTCGCGCACGGCTGCACGGGAAAAGGCAACGATCAAGTCCGCATCGAGGTCGGCGTGCGTGCCGCCGCTCCGCATTTGACGACGCTCGCGCCGTTGCGCAACACGCCGCTTTCACGGCCCGATGCGCTCGCGTATGCCGCGGCGAACGGCGTACCCGTCTCGCAGACGGTCGCCAAGCCGTATTCGGTCGATGCGAATTTGTGGGGACGCTCGATCGAAGCCGGCGTCCTTGAGGACCCGTGGAATGCACCTCCGGAAGACGCCTACGACTGGACCGCGACGCCCGGCACCGCACCGCCCGGCGGCAGCGAGATCATCATCGCCTTCGAGCGCGGCATACCGTCGATGAACGGGAGGACCGGCGCCGACTTCATGGCCGAGCTCAATAAGATTGCCGGCGCGAACGGCGTGGGCCGAATCGACATGATCGAAGATCGCGTCGTCGGGCTCAAATCGCGCGAGGTGTACGAATGTCCGGGCAGCGTGACGCTCATCGAGGCGCACGTCGCGCTCGAGCGCCTCGTACTCACGCGTGACGAATTGCGGCTCAAAGCCGGACTCGATCAGCGCTATACCGAGCTCATTTACGACGCACAGTGGTCGGCGCCGCTGCGCGTCGGGCTCGACGCGTTCAATGCTCAGTGCGCCGAGCGGATGACCGGAGAGGTCCGGCTGTTGCTGCTGCGCGGCCGCGCGATCGTCACCGGTTCGCGTTCACCGTTCGCGTTATACGACGAGTCGCTCGCGACGTATGGTGCGGGCGATCGCTTTGAGCATGCGGCCGCGGGCGGATTCATCGAAATTTGGGGGCTGCCGGTGGCGGCCGGAGCGGCGAAGGCCGCCGAGGCTGCAGAGCATTCGACGCCGACGATGGTCTGATGACAGAATCGCACCAACTTCAATGGGGCGGCCGTTTCTCGGCGCCGTCCGATTCAACGCTGCTTACTTTTGGATCTTCGCTCGACGACGATCTTGTGCTGGCAACGTTCGACATCCGCTGCTCGCGCGGGCATGTCGCAAGTTTGCGCGGTGCCGGTTTACTTACCGATGCGCATGCCGCGGCGTTGAGCATGGCGCTTGACACCATCAACGACGAAGTGGAAGATGGTGCCTTTGCCGTCTTCGCGCGCAGCGGGCGGTACGAAGACGTGCATGGGGCGATCGATGCGCGCGTGCGTGAACTCGTCGCACCCGAAGCCGGCGAATCTTTGCATGCCGGACGCAGTCGTAACGATCAGGTCGCGACGACGCTTTTGCTGTACGCGCATGACCGGGCGCGGCGCGGCCGCAGCGTGTGTGCGACCATCGCCACCGCCCTCGAACGGCGCGCCGCGGCCGCGCTCGTTACCGGCGCGCTACTGGCGGCAACGACGCATTGGCAGCCGGCGCAGCCGGTCTTGCTTGCATTCTGGCTGGATGCTTGCGCGCAGCCCTTTCTGCGTGCAGCGCAGCGCTTTGCCGCCGTGGAGCAGGCCGCACTCGTGGCGTGTCCGCTCGGGTCCGGAGCGGTGGCCGGCTCATCGCTGCCGCTCGACCGCGCCGCTGCCGCGCTTGAACTGGGCTTTATGGAACCGTCGCGCAACGCGCTCGACAGCATCGGCGACCGCGACGTCGCACTCGATCTTCTGCATGCCGCCGCGCGGGCGACGATTGCGGCATCGCGTGCCAGCGAAGAGTTCGTGCTGTGGACGACCCCGGCGTTCGGCTACGCTCGGCTCGGCGACGGCGCAGCGACCGGCTCGAGCCTGATGCCGCAAAAACGAAATCCCGATCCGTTCGAGCTGATTCGCGCGGCGGCTGCGCGCATCAACGGTGCGTATGCTGCCGCGCTCGCGACAACGACGGGGATCGGGCTTTCATATCACCGCGATTTACAAGAAACCAAAGCGTTGATTCTCAGCGGCACCGAGCGTGCACTCGCGACACTCGATGCTTTTGCACGTGCCTTCGATGCATTGCAATTCGACGAAAGCCGGATGACCGCGCGCGCCGGAGACGGCTTCACGGTTGCCACCGATATTGCCGATAGCGTCATTATGAGCGGCACGACCGCACGGGCCGCACATCGCGCCGTCGGCGAGCGCGTTTTACTCGCAGAACTTGCCGGCCGGCGCCTTGACGCCTCCGATCTTGCGGCGCTCGGCGTTCCGGGCGCGCCGCTCGATGCACGCGCATCGGTCGAAGCAAAACGCACGCCGGGCTCGACCGATCCGAGCGCCGTCGCGCAAGCGATTGCCGAAACCACGGCGGCAATTGCCGCGCTCAACGAACGAGATTCGCACGTTGTGAACGCTGCGCCGATCGAAACGTTCGCATGACGCGCGTCCACATCATCGGCGCGAGCGGTTACGCGTCGGCCGAACTCATTCGCTTGCTCGACGTTCATCCGGACGTTTCGATCGCGACGCTCGAAAGCCGGAGTTCACCCGGTGCGCGCATCTGCGATCTGTTCCCGGCGTTGCCGCACGTATTGCAAACCTGCGACCCGCCGGGGACGACGCTGCTCCGCGCGGGATCCGGCGACATTGTTTTTCTCGCCGGCAATCACGAGCTTGCGCACCAGCATGCACCCGGGCTGCTCGAACGCGGCGTGCGCGTCGTCGACCTATCCGATGCATTTCGTTTGACGCAACGTGCGAACGGCGCGGTCTACGGTTTTCCCGAACGGTATCGCGATGCGATCGCAGCGGCCCGCACGATCGCAAATCCCGGCTGCTACGTGACCGCCGCACTGCTTGCACTCATTCCGCTCGGCGCGTATGCGGATCGTATTGCATCGATCGTCATCGATGCGAAAAGCGGCGTTACCGGAGCCGGCCGCGTCCCGCGCGTCGGCTCGCTTTTCGCCGAGGTCGACGCCGACGTGCGGGCCTACGGTTTAGGCGGACATCGGCACGGCGCCGAGATCGAACAAGAACTCGCCGCCGCCGGTTTACGCGCGCCGTTTATTTTTTCACCGCACGTCGTACCTTTGCGCCGCGGTTTGCTCGCCGATGTTTACTTGATACCGGCAGCTCCGCTCGAACGCAACGAGATCGTCGCGACGCTGACCCGGTATTATCACGCCAGCCCGTTCGTGACCGTTTTCGACGATGGGCGCGTACCGAATCTACCGTCGTTGGAACGCACGAACGACGCGCAACTTGCCGTCGCACAACGCGGCGGCATCATTCACATCCTGAGCGGTATTGATAATCTCGGGAAAGGTGCTGCCGGCCAAGCCGTGCAGAATATGAACGTCATGCTCGGACTCCCGGAGGAACGCGGACTTGTCGCTCGCAGCATTGCCGTCGGTTGAAACCGTTCGGTTAATCGCCATTCGCGGCGGCTTAGGCGCCGTGCCTGGAGTGAAAATGGCCGGCGTTCATGCCGGCATCAAAAAGCGCAAAACGGATCTGGCACTCATTGCACTCAACGGTCCGCACGTTTGCGCGCAAGTCATTACGACCAACGATATCAAAGCAGCGCCGCTCCTCGTCAGCGGATCGCACCTTGATTTCGACGGGGATGCAATCGCTGCCATTGTAGTCAACGCCGGCTGCGCGAACGCATGCACGGGGGAACGCGGGCTGCGCGACGCACGTGCATCGGCGCGTCAAGCTGCGACCTTGTTGAAAGTTCGGCCGACGCAAGTGATCGTTGCCTCGACCGGCGTTATCGGTGTGTATTTGCCGATGGACCGGCTGTCCAAGGGGCTCGAACGCGCCGCCAAAGATTTGTCCGAGGGTCATGAAGCTGCATACGACGCGGCCGAAGCAATCATGACGACCGATCATCTGCCGAAGCTTGCTTCATACGCGTGGCACGACGGCGCGAAACGGTACGTCGTGGGCGGTATCGCTAAGGGCTCGGGGATGATTTCACCCAACATGGCAACGATGCTGTCGTTCATTGCAACGGACGCACCGATGTCGCGGGCGGCGCTCGGTGATGCGCTACGCGAAGCCGTCGACGGTACGTTCAATATGATCTCCGTCGACGGCGATATGTCGACCAACGATGCATGTTACGTCGTGGCCAAACCCGGCAAGCACGACGCACCGCCGGGCTTTCGCGAAGCGCTGACCGCGGTGTGCCGCGATTTGGCCGTAGCAATGGTTCGCGATGGTGAAGGTGCGTCTAAAACGCTCGTCTTTCACGTCACGGGAGCGCGCGACGACGCACAAGCCCGCTCCGTGGCACGCGCCGTGATCAACAGTTCGCTCGTCAAGACGGCGCTGTACGGCGAGGACCCGAATTGGGGCCGGATTATCGCCGCCGCCGGCGCCGCACGTGCCGGCCTCGATCCTGAAACATGGGCACTGTATCTCGCCGGTCAACCGTGGGTCGAGCGTGGCGCGATTGAAGCGCTCAGCGAAGCCGAAGCGCATACGATGCTCGAAGAGACGACGATCGATGTTCGGCTCGATCTCGGCATCGGCACAGCACGAGCAACCGGGTGGGGGTGCGATTTGAGCAGCGACTACGTGCGCATCAACGCACACTACCGCACGTGATGCGCCACGCTCCGCACGTGCGAGCGCCGCACCGGCATCTGCTTGCAAATTACGGTCGCGCGGACGTTAATTTCGTCCGCGGCGAAGGCGTCTATGCAATCGACGAAGACGGTAACCGGTATATCGATCTCGTCGCCGGGATTGCCGTCTGCGCGCTCGGTCATGCGCATCCACGGATCACCGCGGCGATTGCCGATCAAGCCGCTCGTCTCGTGCACATTAGTAATCTCTATCATCACGAGCCGGCCGGTGCGCTCGCCGACCGGCTGGCGGAACTGGCTGGATTCGATACCGTTTTCTTTTGTAATTCCGGTGCTGAAGCCAACGAAGCGGCGATTAAACTCGCGCGCAAACATGCGTATCGGAACGGCGAACTCAATCGCACCACGATTTTAGCAGCGACGGGCTCCTTTCACGGCCGCACGCTGGGCGCGCTCGCCGCGACCGATAATGCCAAATATAAAGAAGGTTTCGCTCCGCTGCCGGCTGGTTTTGCCTGGACGCCGTTCAACGACATCGCTGCATTAGAACGTTCGATCGACGAGACCACGGCGTGCTTCCTCGTCGAGCCGGTGCAGGGTGAAAGCGGCGTGGTTCCGGCGACGCCGGAGTTTCTGCAAGCCGCGCGCCGGGTCTGCGACGAACGCGGCGCGCTGCTGATATTCGACGAAGTGCAGTGCGGCATGGGGCGGCTCGGAACGCTGTTTGCTTCGCAATTTTACGGTGTGATGCCGGACGCGTTCACACTGGCGAAATCGCTTGCCAACGGCTTACCCATCGGTGCTTTGCTCATGCGCGGACCGGCGGCAGCTGCGTTACGCCCGGGCGATCACGGAACGACCTTCGGCGGATCTCCGGTTCCGGCCGCCGCGGCACTCGAGCACCTGCGCTTACGCGAGGAACTGCAACTCGACGCCCACGTCGTCAACGCGGGCACGGCAATGAAGGCAGCGTTGGCCGAAATTGCGCGTGATTTTCCCGAGGTCTTTGGCGAACCGCGCGGTCACGGGCTGATGTTGGGGCTGCCGGTACGCGAACCGTACATCGCTTCGGCATTTGTTGCGCCGGCGCTTGAAAATGGATTGCTTGTTAACGCCGCCGGCCGCAACACGTTACGCTTCATTCCGCCGCTCATCATTACGCTCGACGAGATACACGAAGCCTTACGGCGCTTCGTCGACGTGATACCGCAGGTAATCGGCTAGGCCGAACTAACCCTTAAACAAGAAAGTGGCGACCGATCGATTCGGCCGCCACTCTTATTTATTAGCGGGTCACCCGGATCTTAGCGTCCGGCGAGAACGGGTTCACTGCCGGTCACGCCGAGGTTCGCGGCCATCCGCTTACCGAACGTCGGGTCGACTTTCTCGAACATTGCAACCGCACGTGCGCGAATCGGCGGCGGCACCGTCTGCATGTGGGTCGTAATTGTTTTGATCATGCGCTCTTGACCGTCGGTACCGATCATCTGCCACATGAGCGTCGCTTGCGCGTAATCATCGTTGCGCCGTGACGTTTGTTCGTAGCGGCCGGTCGCGTCACGTAAGGCAAACATCGGCTCGGCATATTGCATGTCGCCGACGGGACCGCCATGGCTATTCGGGGAGTAGTTGACGGCATCGCCGCCGTTATCGCCCGCGGGCATAACGCCGTCGCGTTCGTACGGGTTTTTGACCGTCGTGCCTTTCGCAGAATTGACCGGAAGTTGCTCGTAATTTCCGCTGAGGCGATAGCGCTGTGCGTCGCTATATGCAAAGAGGCGCCCTTGCAGCACCTTATCGGGCGAAGCATAAATGCCCGGCACGAAGTTCGAAGGTGCAAAAGCGAGCGCTTCGATTTCTGCCGTATAGTTCACCGGGTTACGATTGAGCACCATCCGGCCGACGGGGATGAGCGGATAATCTTTGTGCAACAGCACCTTGGTGACGTCGAACGGGTCGTATTCATAGGTAAACGCCTCGTCGTCCGGCATGATTTGAACGGACAGTTTCCATGCCGTCGTGTTACCCGCATCGATCCGGTTGAACAAACTCTGCGTGAACGAATCTAATTTCTCTTCGTCGGCGCGAATTTGGCCGGCTTCCGCATCGGTTAACGTCTTGATTCCTTGTTCGGTATGAAAGTGAAACTTCACCCAGAACCGTTCGTTCTCAGCGTTGTACCACATAAACGTATGGGAGCCGTAACCATTCATATATTCATAACCGGCGGGGATGCCGCGGTCGCCCATCAACCACATGACCTGATGGATTGACTCCGGCGACAGCGTCCAGAAGTCCCACTGCATTGCATGATCGCGTAAGTTCGTCTGCGGATCGCGTTTTTGCGAATGAATGAAGTCGATAAACTTCATCTGGTCGCGAACGAAAAACAGCGGCGTGTTGTTGCCGACTAAATCCCAGTTGCCTTCTTCGGTGTAAAACTTCATTGCGAACCCGCGCACGTCGCGATACGCATCCGCGCCGCCGCGTTCGATCGCTACGTGTGAGAACCGCACGGCCACTTCGGTCTTCTTGCCGACGCCGTTGAAGATCTTCGCTTTGGTATATTTCGACATGTCGTTTTCAAGCTCGAAGTAGCCGAATGCGCCGGCGCCTTTGGCATGCACGACGCGTTCGGGTACACGCTCGCGATTGAAGTGCGCATTTTTCTCGAGCAGCCACTTGTCTTCGAGCAACAGCGGACCGGTCGGCCCGGCCGACAGCGAATGTTCGTTGGACGCAATCGGTGCGCCGTTTCGAAAGGTCAGCTGCTCGGGCGTCCCGTCGGCGGGCCAGGCATGTTTACCGAAGCCGTTGGGCGAGCCGGCGGTAATGGGCCCGTCACTGCCCGGCGGTTGCGGCGAGCCGCCGCTTTTATTCGGAAACCCGCCTGCGTCGATGGGCGCGGTAATGCCTCCCGGAGCGAGCGTCTTACCCGGCGAGCCGTGGTCTTTGGAATGGCCGTTTTTCATTGGAGAGCCTTCTTTCACGCTCTAGTTTGCCCGAATAGACCGAACCGAACCGAGAGCCGCGAGCCTTTCCGCCGGTCGACGGTCAGCGCCAGCCGTCCGTCGTCGTGCCGCCGAAAATGCTGCTCTTAATAGCCGCAGCGTAGGCGCGCGGCACATAGGAGTGGTCGGACTCGAGCACGCTGCTCTCATCGAGCATCTGTCGATGTCGCTCGCTCAATGTGAGGCCGGCGGATGCCAGATTATCTTCGAGCTGCGTAACTTCGCGTGCACCGATAATGAGCGCCGTGATGCCGGGCTGGGCGGCGGCCCAAGTCAGTGCGACTTGCGCGGGCGGCCGATCGATCTCAGCGGCCACCGTCAGCAAAGCCTCGAGCGCACGCCATGACCGGTCGGTGAAGCTACGAAACGGCTGCTGCGCGTCAAAGCGGCCTGTCCCTGCGATCCCGGCGCCTTCGCGCTGATACTTCCCGGACAGAAACCCGGCGCCCAGCGGTCCCCACGAACAGATGCCCAGCCCACATTCACGAGCGGCCGGCACGTGTTCCCGCTCGATACTGCGCTCGATGAGTGAGTACTCGGGTTGGATAACGATCGGGCCGGGAATTGCGTGCGCCGCTGCAAGCGTCGCGGCTTTCGTGCAGTACCATGCGGGTGCGTCCGAAAAGCCGAAATAGCGAATCTTGCCCGCGCGCACCAGATCGCCAAGTGACTGCAACACTTCTTCGACCGGCGTAATGAAATCCCAGAAATGCGTGTAGTACAGATCGATGTAGTCGGTACGTAAGCGCGCGAGTGATGCTTCGAGCGCATGATGTAAATGCTTACGTCCGTTGCCGCCGGCATTCGGATTACCATCGGATGTATTAAACGTAAACTTCGTCGCCAGGACGATCCGGTCGCGTAATCGGTGTTCTTTCATATAGGTGCCGATAATCTGTTCGCTGCGTCCGTCGCCATACACGTCGGCCGTATCGATGAAATTCCCGCCGGCGTTGGTATACGTATCCATCAATGCTCGTGAAACGTCTTCTGACGCACCCCACTTCGCCGTCCCGAACGTCATGGTACCGAGCGCGAACGGACTCACGATCAAACCCGATCGGCCCAGACTACGGTAGGCGTTATTCATCGCGCTCGTCCGAGCTTATCGCGCACAGCACTTCGTTTCGCATACATGGATGCGACGCTTTCGACCACGTTCGGCTTACTCATGGAGCGAGCTCACGCAAAGCAACGTTAAAGCCGTCCGATGCGGCCGATGCCGTTTACGTGACTTTCAATGTGCTTGGGTTCACCGGTGTACCGAATCTCGCCGACGCCGTTGACGTTTAACGTCACATCGCCGCTCGCGCGAATCAACACGCTCCCGACGCCGTTGTTATCGACGCTTACATCGCGAGCATCAACTCCGGTTGCGTCGATCTTACCGGCGCCGTCGAGCGTGATGTTCTCGCGCGCGGCGCGCCCCGCCACCGTTACCGACGACGCGCCCGAATTTGTTAGATCGAAATCGCGCCCGGTGAGGCCGGTGATATGCACCGATGCTGCGCCTTCATTGGCGAAACTGCGCAGTTCCGGTACCGCGATCGCGAGCTTCGGCGAACGGCTCGACGAGTAGTCGCCGGACTTCATGCCCACAACGAGCGTGCGCTCGTGAACCTCGGTCGTAACACGGCCGACGAGATCGTCTTGGCCGCGAACGATGACTTGCGCCGTCGGCATTCCGGCGGTAACAACGGCGTTAAACGCGCCGGTCAGCCGAATCCGGTCGAATGCGGGCACCTGGCGCGTTTGAGATATTTCGCCCGCCGCGCGAATGGAATTCGATGGTACGAGCGCTGCGATCAACAACGCGAGAGCGCCGCATAACAAAGACCACGGGCGACTGTCGTTCATAACCGAGCTACGTATCGGCTAGCCGGTTTGTTTCGCAGTATGAGACTTCAAGGCGCGCCGACTATGCGCCGCGCAGCCGTTCGGCAAGATATGCGCCCAAACGGTCGACGGAAACGCGGTCTTGCTTCATCGAATCTCGGTCGCGTATGGTGACTGCCGCGTCATCGAGCGTCTGGAAATCGACCATGATGCAGAACGGCGTGCCGATCTCATCTTGCCGACGGTACAATTGCCCGACATTGCCTTCGTCATATTGCGTGCGGAACGTACGCCGCAATTCGCGTTCGATCGTCCGTGCGCGCGCAACGAGATCGGGCTTGTTGCGCGCAAGCGGAAAGACGGCAACCTGGACGGGTGCGATAAGCGGATGAAAGCGTAACACGACGCGCTTGGATTCTTTCCCGTCTTCGGCGCTGATCGTCTCATTTTCGTATGCGTCGACAAGCATCGTGAGGGTCGTGCGGTCCATGCCGGCCGACGATTCGATGAGGATCGGCGTATACTTCGATTTCGTGGCTTCATCGAAAAAGGTTAAATCTTTGCCCGAAAGCTTCATGTGCGCGTCGAGGTCGTACGTCCCGCGATGCGCGATCGATTCGAGTTCGCCCCAGCCCCACGGAAAGAGATATTCGACGTCGGTGCCGGCCTTCGCATAATGCGGCCGTTCCTGCGGTGTCAGTTCGTAGAAGCGTAAACGGTCGGCGCGTACACCGTAGTCGCTGTACCACTTCTTGCGCGCGGCGACCCATTGGCCGTAACACGTCATGTCATTGCCGTCGTCGGGAACGAAATATTCGAGTTCGGCTTGCTCGAACTCGCGTACGCGAAAGGTGAAATTGCCGGGCGTTATCTCGTTGCGGAACGACTTGCCGATCTGCGCGATGCCGAACGGCGGCCGCTTACGCGCACTCTGGTAGATATTTTTAAAATTGACGAAGATGCCCTGAGCGGTTTCCGGTCGCAGATATGCCTGCGAGGCCGAATCTTCCATCGGGCCGATCGCCGTCTGCATCATCAGACTGAAGTTCCGCGGTTCGGTAAGCGTATTCTTTTGGCCGCAGTCCGGACATTTATCGAGCGATGCCAGATGGTCGGCGCGAAAGCGATGCTTGCAATTGCGGCAATCGACAAGCTTATCGTGAAACTGCGCGACGTGCCCCGACGCGACCCACGTATTGGGATGCATGATGATCGAAGAATCGAAGCCGACGATATCATCGCGCAATTCGACCATTTCACGCCACCAAGCATCCTTGACGTTCCGTTTGAGGATCGCGCCGAGCGGACCGTAATCGAAGAAGCCGCCGATTCCACCGTAGATCTCACTCGATTGAAAAATGAAGCCGCGGCGTTTCGCGAGCGCAGTGATTTCGTCCATTGTCACGCTTGGGTTCATCGAAGTATCCGCCTGCGCCATGGACATCGCTTTGCGCGCAACAGACGTTATCCCGCCTGCCGCGGCGGCGTAGAGCATAGCCGCTCGGACATGACGAATGCGCGCGTTCTATGAAACCCAACCTGCTCGGCCGCATCTTCGAGCATGAGATCCGGGCGCAGCCGGATGTGTGGGACGGCGTGGCGCGCGGTAACGCCGCCGCTCGCTTGGCGGACGCGCTGGGCGAAGACAACATTCTGGTCGGCAGCGGGAGTTCGCTTTTCGTCGCTCAACTGGGCGCGCTTGCGCTACGCCGTCGCGGCATCCGGGCGCAAGCGTTGGCCGCAACCGAGGCACGCCTCGATCACCGGGCCTACGAAGCAAAAACGGTCGTGGCGATTTCGCAAAGCGGCCGATCGACGGACCTGCTCGAGGCGGTCGAAACGCTGCGTCCGCAGCAACTGATCGCGCTGACCAACACGGCCGATTCGCCCCTCGCAGCGCGCGCCGATGTGACGATCGATATCTTGGCCGGAGCCGAGGTCGCGGTGCCGGCAACGAAGAGCGTTACGGCAAGTGTCGCGATCTTATTATGGAGCGCGTCGCTGCTCGGCGGAAACACGACGCGCCGCGCAACGGTGCTGCATGCGACCGCGGCCGGCATTCGCAGCTGGTTCGACACGCCGGCGCATGCAGCGGTGATCGAAGCAGCACAGCGGATTGCACGCCGCCAAAGCGTTATCGTGCTGGGGTCCGACTACGGCTTACCGATTGCATGCGAAGCGGCGCTCAAACTCAAAGAAGCGACGTATTTACATGCCGAAGGATTTGCCGGTGGCGAGTTTCGTCACGGCAGCGTCGCGATGGTCGATGCGACCTGCGCGGTCGTTGGGATCGTCGACCGCGATGCGTTGCCGGTCGTCGCGCGCCCGCTGCGTGAAATTGCGCCGTCGGAGGCTTTGCGTTTCGTCATCGGTACGTCACCGATCGACGATGTGCCGCTGCTCGGACCCGTCGTCGACGAGCCGTACAACACCCTTGCGTGGCTGGTTACCGCGCAGCTTATCGCGTTGTACGCCGCCCGCGCACGATACATCGACAGCGATGCGCCGCGCGGTTTACGCAAAGCGCTCATCGGAGGAGCAACGTGATCGACGAGCGTCTGACGCGCGGTATCGATTTGCGCGGCGCCGTCGCGATCAACGTCATTTCGATGATCGGCATCGGTCCGCTCATTACGATACCGCTCGTGCTCGGCGCGCTGCACGGACCGCTATCGCTCGCCGGCTGGATCGCAGGTGCGGTGCTGGCACTCTGCGACGGGCTCGTTTGGGCCGAACTGGGATCGCTTTTCGCCGGATCGGGCGGCACGTACGGTTTCTTGCGCGGTGCCTTCGGGAAGGCAGGTTTCGGCAGTCTCCTCGCGTTTCTTTTTGTCTGGCAAACCATCTTCGTCGCGCCGCTCATTCAAGCTACCGGCTATATCGGTTTCGCCAACTATGCCGGCTATTTCGTGCCGGCGCTGGCCGCATCGCCCTGGGCGATCAAAGCGGTCGCAATCGTGCTGGGCATCAGTACGCTCGCAGCGCTCTATCGCTCGATCGGCGCCGTTGCGCGCACGAGCATCGTGCTGGCAGTCGGTTCGGTGCTCACGCTGCTGTTCGTGATCGTCGCATCGTACGCACACTTCTCGACCGCGCAGGCGCTTGCGATGCCCGCGGGCGATTCGTTTTGGAGCGGTTTACGCGCGGGACTCGGACAAGCGCTCATCATTGCAATGTACGACTATCTCGGCTACGGTCAATCCAGCAGTGTCGGTGGCGAGGTCCGCGATCCGGCCCGAACGTTGCCGCGCTCGATTCTCATCTCGATCGTGCTCGTGGCAGGGTTGTACGTCGCGATGCAATTCGGCATCCTCGGCGCCATCAAGTGGGCGGCGCTCGTGCCGCTGGCAGACGGTTCGTTACCGCCGCTCGGACAGCACCTTGCATCGGCGATCGTCGAGAATGCCTTCGGCGTCGGCGCCGCGGGCGCCGTAACCGTGCTCGTGCTGTTCACCGCGTTCGCTTCGGTCTACGGCAACCTGCTCGGATTTTCGCGCATTCCGTTTGCGGCTGCCGATGACGGCGTTTTCTTGCCCGCATTCAAGCACGTTCACCCGACCGGCCGTTTTCCCGATGTCTCGCTGGTCGCGATCGGACTGCTGGCCTTGCCGGCCTGCTTATTTCCGCTCGATCAAATCATCAATGCGCTGACGACGGGAATCGTTCTCATTCAATCGCTCGCGCAAATCGCTGCGTTGTTTGCGATTCGCCGCCGGCGTATACGAGCACCGTATCGGATGTGGCTGTTTCCGGTTCCGGCACTCGTTGCACTCGTGGGCTGGCTGTATGTTTTCGAGCAATCCGGCAATGCGGCGATCGCCTACGGCCTGGCAACGCTCGCTGCGGGCGTAGCCGTCTTTCTGCTTTGGGCACGCCGCGCACAAGCTTGGCCGTTTCGCGCGCCGATGGCAACGTTCGGCGATCGGTAATGCTTACGGGCGCTCAATCTTTGTCTCATTCACTCGGCCTGCTTCGCGGCATCGTTCGCGCGATAGCGCGACGGCAACTTGCTAAAGGCGAGACACGCATTCATAAATCGTAGCATCGCGACGAGCACGGCGCCAAGCAAACCGATAAGCGCTAAACCGATTCCGGCTTGCATCACATCGCGGCTTTTACCAATGCCGTTTGGTGATTCCGGGCAACCCGAGACTGCCGTCTCCTCCATGCCTTACGAACCGGTAAACCGGCTGCCGTTGTTGCATTGCCGTCGCGCGGCGGCCGCAACCCGTCGTGCCGCGTACGCTGAGAATTCGCTTGCCTTGCGGGTAGAACCTAGACTATGACGACCGTTGCAGATTTCATCATCGATCGCTTACATGCTTGGGGAGTGCGCCGTGTTTTCGGCTATTCGGGCGACGGCGTCAACGGTATCATCGGTGCACTCGACCGTGCATCGGACCGGATCGCTTTCGTTCAAGTACGACACGAAGAGCAAGCCGCGTTCATGGCTTGCGCGCATGCGAAATTTACCGGTGAAATCGGAGTTTGCGTCGCGACTAGCGGCCCCGGTGCCATTCACTTGCTCAATGGGCTCTACGACGCGAAAGCCGATCACGTACCGGTTCTCGCGCTCGTCGGGCAATCGGCGACCTTTGCGCTCGGAACGGAATTTCAGCAAGAAGTCGATCTGCAAACCCTCTTCAAAGACGTTGCGTCCGATTACGATCTCACGATCGTCGATCCGGCGCAGGCCCGGCACGCGGTCGATCGCGCCGTGCGCAGCGCGCTGAGTCAACGTTCGGTGACGGCGCTGATCGTACCGCGCAACGTGCAGGAGCAGAAAGCCGTACCGGCGCCGCCGAGAAAACTCGGTGCAACCTTTTCCGGCATCGGTTATCAACGTCCGCGTTCGATACCGCACGAGGCCGATTTATTGCGTGCAGCCGACGTCCTCAACGCCGGCAAGCGCGTTGCCATGTTGATCGGCGCCGGAGCCGTGCACGCCGGCGACGCGGTGATCGCGCTTGCGGATCGGCTGCAGGCGGGTTGCGCCAAAGCGCTGCTCGGGAAAGCGGTGTTACCCGATACGCTGCCATGGGTCACCGGAACGTTGGGCTTACTGGGCACCGAAGCATCATCCGAACTCATGACGCACTGCGATACGCTGCTCTTGATCGGTACAAATTTCCCGTACGCAATGTTTCTGCCCAAGGAAGGTCAAGCGCGCGGCGTTGAGATCGAAGCCGACGGACGGCGCATTGGTAACCGCTATCCGACTGAAGTGAATTTACAAGGCGATGCGGGCGATACGATTGCAGCGCTCCTGCCGTACATCGAAGCAAAAACCGATACGACGTGGCGCGAGCGTCTCGTCGCTTCACGCGAACGCTCGGAACGCGTGAACGCTACGCGTGCGAAGATTACCGGCAACAACGGGGTTAATCCGGAAACGATCTTTACAACCTTGGCCGGCAAGATGCCCGACAACACGATCGTGACAGCCGACGCGGGGACATCAACGAACTTCGCCGCGCGTCACTTACCGATGCGCCAGGGAATGAAATTCTCGCTCTCGGGCGGCTTAGCCACAATGGGCTCCGCCGTCCCGTATGCCATCGCGGCGAAGTTTGCTTTTCCGGACCGCGTTGCAATCGCACTGACCGGTGACGGTGCCATGCAAATGAACGGCTTACTCGAACTCATTACCGTCGCTCGTTACTGGAAAACGTGGAGCGACCCGCGACTTATTTTTATGGTCAACAATAATCGCGACCTCGCGCAAGTCAGCTGGGAAATGCGTATCGAGAGCGGGGAACCGAAGTTTGCCGGTTCGCAAACGTTGCCCGATGTTCCGTACGCACGCTTTGCCGAATTACTCGGTTTCATCGGCGTGCGCGTCGAGCGCGCTGACGAGTTACCGGCGGCGTGGGACACCGTCCTACATGCGGACCGGCCGGCCGTGCTCGAAGTAGTCAGCGACGCAAACGTGCCGTTTCTTCCGGCGCACATCACCGTCGAACAGGCGAAGGCGTTTAGCAGTGCCCTTGCAGCCGGCGATCCGGATGAAGGGCCGGTGCTCGTGCAGTCGGCTAAAGCCGTGCTCGCTGCGGTGTTTCCGACTGCAAGGCCGGATTAGCGTAGCGCGCCTGCAGCGCTACGTCGCGTTCGCTTTGCGCTGTTGTGGACCGGTGTCGCCCGCGACTTGACCGAAGTTCAGCAACGCCACGAAAGCAACACCGCCGATCGAATTGCCGGCGAGCACCGGCAAAAAGTAGCCGAGGATCGCGGCTCGCAACGGCAACATGCCGGTCTCGACGGCATACAGCGCTTCAACCGAACCCGCGATGACGTGCGTCAGCTGTCCCGCTGCCACGATGTACGTAACGAGCAAGACGATGAACATCGCAGCGGATTCCGCGGCCGGAAGCAACCACACCATGAGGGCGATGAGCCAGCCGGCGAAAATCGCTCGGATAAAGTTGGGAAATGCCGTGCCCGACGTCGCATGCCCGGACACTTCGCCGAACGCGCGATGAATCTCGGGCGTAAACACGTCGAGGTGCGAAAGTAGCGTTGCAAATGCAAGTGCGCCGACGACATTGCCGGCGAGAACGATCGCCCATAAGCGCGCAACGCGCCAAAACATCGCTGCCTCAAAGCGATGCAGTAACACGAGAACCGGCGTCAGCGTATTTTCGGTAAAGAGTTGCTGACGGCCCAACACGACGACAAGAAAGCCGACGGTGTACCCAAAACTTGCCACCAACGGCCGCCACGGCGAATCGGGCAAGTACGCGACGAATATTGCCATGGCGAAGAGTGAGAAACCCATCGATAGACCGGCCGAAACGGCCGAGAACGCAAGCGCCGTAACCGTACGCTCGAGTTCGCCTTGGCCTTCGCGACGGATCGTCTCGAAGACGATGGCCGCGCGCGGTAACGCGCGCTCTTCCGCCTCTTTGACCTCTTCTTCGCTGAGTTCAACGGGGTTCGCCGATGCGGTCGCCATTAGCCGCTACCATACCGCCGGCCGCGCCATTCCACACCTCGACCGCTCAGCACGGCGATTGTCGAATTGACCGTTATTGCAGCAAGCACGGCGGTCCCGAACGGTTGAAACCATCCGTAGCGCCGGTCGATTCCGACGCTCGCCATCGCCCAACCGCCGGTCGCAATGAGTGCAGCGGTGGTTGCAAGTGCTTCGAGCGCTTCGAGCGGCCGGCGGTGCAACGCTGCATTGACGGCAAGGACCAACGGCATAACGGAGACCGTCGCGAGGAACATCACGCCGCCACCGAGCGCCCACAGATTGCCACGCGGACCGTAGTAGATGTTCTTTGTAAAGCCGCTCCAGATTTCGCTTAGCGAATGATACATCCGCACTCGCGCGAGATCTTCGCCGGCGGCAAAAATCAGCCGGTATCGCCCATCGCGCTTGAAGCGCCGCGCTAATTCGACATCCTCGACAATCTCGCTGCGCACGGCGGCATGCCCGCCGAGCGCATCATACGCGGCGCGCGAAACGAAGATATATTGACCGTTTGCCAATGCACGATCGACTTGCGCCGAGTCGTTGAGTTGCGCGAAGTTCCCTTGAGCGAAAAAGACGAGTCCGAGAATCGACGGCAAGATCGCGCGCTCGGCCCAAGTTTCGAGGTCTTGACGGGTGATCGTCGAGATCGCATCGGCACGTTGCGCGCGCGCAAACGCGAGCGACGACGTCACCGAGAATGGTGCATGCGTACTGTCCGCATCGGTAAAGAGCAGCCACTCGCCGCGAGCGACCGCCGCGCCTTGATGCACCGCCCACGGCTTGCCGATCCACCCGGCGGGCAGCGGCTGACCGGCAACAATGCGGAGCCGCGTATCTTCGCGCGCCAAACGTTCAAGGATTTGCCCCGTACGGTCGGTCGAGTCGTCGTCGACGACGATGACTTCATAGTCGCGCGCGGTCTGCCCGAGCAGCGAACGCACGCAGCGTTCGATCGAACGCTCCTCGTTACGTGCCGGAACGATGACCGATATCGGAGGCGCATCGTCGACGGTCTCCACAATCGGTATGCGTAGCCACGCTGGAGCGAAGCGGGCCGCGCGCCAAGCATAATAGAGCGCGATGCTAGCAACGCCATGCGTTGCCATCGTTGCCGCCTTCATCGGTAATTAAACGGCTTTCGCGCGCGGTTGCGTCTCGGCGCGTAGCTGTCCGCAAGCGGCGGCGATATCGCGGCCCATCGGCGTGCGAATCGTGCACGGAACACCCTTGGCTTCGAGAATGGCGGCAAACGCGCGAATGCGCTCGTCGGCCGTTGCGCCGAGTTGCCCGTCCGGCGTGCTGTTATACGGGATGATGTTGACATGGTACAGCGGTCCACGCATGAGTCTGGCCAACGCCTGGGCGTCTTGCGGCCGGTCGTTCAGGCCGTCGAGCATGACATACTCAAAGAATATCTTGCGATTGGTTTTGGCGATATAACGGCGGCACGCCGCCATCAAGTCTTCGATGCTCCACTTGCGGTTCACCGGCATGATCGACGAGCGCACGTCATCGCTCGCAGCATGCAGTGAAATCGCCAAATTCACTTGGATGCCTTCGTCGGCAAACGCATCGATCTGCGGAACGACGCCGACGGTCGAGATCGTGATGTGGCGATGTCCGAGGCCCAACCCGTGCGGATCGTTGAGCAGACGCACCGCATCCATCACGGCATCGTAATTATGAAACGGCTCGCCCATACCCATGAACACGACGTTGGTGATCTTCCGGCCTTGCGCAAGCAGCAAACGTGCGAAATAGCGCGCCTGGTCGAAAATCTCCGTCGGCGTCAGATGGCGCGTAAACCCGGCCTGGCCGGTCGAACAAAACGCGCAAGCATAAGCACAACCCGACTGGCTCGAAATGCAAACCGTGTTGCGCTCGCCGTGGTGTTGCATGAGAACGGCTTCGACTTCGTTGCCGTCCGCTAAGCGGAAAAGACCTTTGATTGTCTGCCCGTCTTGCGAATGCTGAACCACGACCGGAGTCACGCTATCGTACGAAAAGCCACGAGCGCCCAAGGCGGCGCGGAGCTCTTTCGGCAACGTGGTTACGTCGTCGAGTTGTCCGGCAAGCTCTTTGGCCGCGGCACGATAGATTTGCGTCAGCCGATAATTTTTCAGGCCATGCTCGGCGGCGAGCGCCTCACCGTCGGCATAGCCGGCGCGACGAGCGGCATCATCAATCCAAATTTCCTGTGCGGTCCGAACAGCCATAGCATCTGAGTATACCATGCTTTATCAGGCGTCAGGCCGCATCGAGCCGTTGCCAGACCCGAAACCACCGTCGTCGATCGAGCCACGAGAACAGCTCGAAATAATTCCTTGCGCTCATACCTCCGGTTTTGCCGAGCCGCTCGACGACGCCATCGGCGGCACTATGGAAATACTACCGTTTGGACGGGACAGCCGCTCTGATAGATTTCGTAAGGTCGCAAAGGCCCCGCCACAACGGCGGGCGCTTTACAGAGTGTTTGCGATCGTTAATCACTTATTGTGTATTGTGCCGTATTGGTGTTGCGACCGAACGTACGGACCGGAAAGCTCGAGGTTTGACGGCGCGCGAGGTTACGCTCGGATCATCCTCGTTTTCCTGGGCCGTTGCAAGCCCGGCTGCGAAAGCTGTTCGGCGTTTGTTCGTATCGTTTATAGAATGCCTTCGCTAGGTGCCCCGCGCTCGAGCCGCATGCCGTGGCGACGTCGGCCACAGATCGATCCAATTCGCGCAACAGCACCGCTGCTTTTTCGAGACGCAACTCCGTTCAGCGACGGTGCGGCGAGGTTCCGACGGAACGCTTGAGAGCGCGTATGAGCTGAAAGCGGCTGAGGCCCGCTTCGGCAGCGAGTGTCTCGAGCGAGATCTGCTGACTGCTATTGACACGCATGAATGCGAGGAGCCGTTCGGGCCGCGCACCACCTTCGATCACCTGCTTCTTCTAGGCCGCTTCATGCAATGGCGGCACGCTCTCGGTCGAGGTCGCCGGAGGGCGTCCGCCCGAAACGCCGTTTTTGCTGGAAGTGGTCGGCGAATCGGGCACGCTGCGGATTGAGGGCGGCGCTGCGCGCGGCTTTCAGTCCGGTCGTTTAAGCATGTCGTTGAACGCCGCAGCCAATGTAGCCGGCATCTATTCGGCGTTGAGCAACGACATTGCGCATGGCACTTCGACCGTCGTCGGCTTTCGACACGCCGGGAAGCTGACGCAAGTTATCACTGATGTACTTACTTCCTCGAGTGCCGGCAGTCAATTGCAAGCGGCCAATTGGCCCGAACGATGATTGCGCTCGTTCGCCAGTCGGAAGCCGCAAAGCTGATTGTGACGGCCCTGCTTCGTTGCGTAGCGGCAGTTCAACAAATATCGGCCCAGCCGCGGTCGAAAGCACGCACGAGAGTTTCTTGAACTTGCCGAGAGCGTCACTTTACCGTCAGGTGTATGAACAGCGCTTACGTTTACATCAATGCCAGCGAGCGGCACGTTAGGCTTGGACCTGACTCGCGTCACGTAATAACGGACTTCATAAACAAGCTCTGCCGTCCCTCAGACAAACCGCTTACGGACAATGTAATTCAAACATTCGCTTATGTTATTTATTGAAACAACATCGTTTGCTAGATACATCGCGGCTGGATGCTTGCTGCGGTTCGTGACGATTAGGCTCGGAGTCGATTAGCCGAGCGTCGCGGTTACTTTGCGAAGGTTGTTCAAGGCAGCCAGCGCGTGGTGTGCGAGTCCCGTCGGATCATCACGGTCGGCTTCGGACCACTGCGCGTAACCCCGCTTGAAGGCGAGGACCCCTATCTCGGCTGCAAGGTGCGCGGCCGGATCGGGGACGCCGCGGGCAACAAGCGCGGCTGTCATGGCGACCGCGAGGCCGATGCTCTTGAGGGCGTCCCGCTCCTGAAGCTCGGTGCTGGCCGCCACAGCTGCCTTGAGACGCGGCCCTAGGTCACGATTCACGGGACCCATTATGCTCGACGCGCGCTCGAGACCAGCGGCAACTGCCTCAAGTGGACTGGCACTCGCCGGCGCTTCTGCGATGCCTTCGACGAGGAGTTGGCTTAGCGTCGCCTGCCCTGCTACGAGGACCTCACGCTTATCGGAAAAGTGCCGGAAGAAGGTGCTCCTGGTTGCTCCAGCGCGCGCAGCGATCTGCGTTACGGTGGTAGCGTCGTAGCCTTGCTCGATGAAAAGATCCACCGCGGCGACGACGAGCCGCTCGCGCGCCCCGGGTTCCCATCGAGCCATACCGCCACTTTACCACAGTGACGTGCCCATCAATGCTGACGGGACGTCGATCCCGTCACCGCAAAAGGTGACGAGACACTTGTATCATCACTTGCCTCGTGTTATTGTGACGGGACAATTGTTCCGTCACTCTAGAAAGCTTTCATGCATGTTTTTGTTACCGGCGGTACCGGTACGATCGGCTGCCCAGTCGTCGCTGAACTCCTTGCTAACGGCCACACCGTCCTTGCGCTAGCCCGCTCTGAGTTATCCGCGCGCGCGCTCGAAGAGGCCGGTGCACAGACGCTGCGAGGCGACCTTGCCGATCTCGACGCCTTACGCGCCGGTGTGGCGCAATCAGATGGCGTCATTAGCTTAGCCTTCAGTCCGAACTACAGTAGCGCGGATGGGCTTGCGCTTGCCGTTACGGAGGAGAGCACCGCTTTGGCAGTCTTGGGTAACGCGCTGGCCGACAGCGACCGTCCAATCGTCACGGTCTCGGGAACGCCTTGGATACCCGGCCGCCCCTCCACTGAAAGCGATCCGTTGGCGACCGATGGACCTGTCGGCGGTCGTGCCCGCTCCGTGAATGCGCTTCTAGCGTTGGCCTCGCGAGGTGTTCGCCCGATCGCAGTCCGGATGCCGCGCACCGTCCACAATGAGGGGAAAGGCGGATTTGCCGGCATTTTGACCGATGTCGCACGTCAGTCAAAAGTGGCGGGGTACCCAGGTGATGGAAATCAGCGCTGGCCGGCCGTCCACGCTCTCGACGCAGCGGTCCTTTTCCGGCTCGCCCTTGAATCGGCACCGGGCGGAACAGCCTGGCACGCTGTTGCCGATGAAGGCGACGCTGTACGCGACATCGCAGCAGTCGTCGGCCGGCGGCTGGGGTTGCCGGTCAAGGCCGTACCCCAGGAAGCATTCGGCCCGTTTGGCGGGATCTTCGCAATGGATCAGCCCGCGTCCAGTGCTCACACCCGTGATGCCCTTAAATGGCAGCCGAAACATCCTAGCCTCTTAAGCGACCTGGAGAATCTTCGACCCGGAAGACCGGCAACCAAACCGCGTTACAACGGTGCATTTTCTAAGCCCTAAATTCGGCAACCAAACTTCCGCTTTTTCAAGACACCGCGCGCGGAACAGTCGCCGTCGACGCGGACGGCGATGTCGCGACGTCAGCCGCTTGTGCTCGGTATTCCGCCATCGGGCCTTCGACGCCAAGGAGTTCCCGAAAGGAAATCGAGATCTCCTCGAGCGACCGCGCCGCATCGCTACGCATCACTTTGATGACGTCATGCAAATCGATGGCCGGCGGAATGTCGAGCGCTGCTTTCGCAAGAACTTTTTGTAGCGAAGAGACGGAGCTTCTCAAATCGTCAACTTGGTCACTAACAGCCTTCGGGAACCATATGCGATTCGCTAAGTAGTAGGTAATAAAAGCGTGCACGGCCTCGCTAAAAGATGCGACCGACTCATTTGAGACGGTCTTTTCGACGGCAAGGTAATTTAGTAGCGCCTCAACGTTTACGATTTTGATATAGAGATCTTTGATTGCTTGTAGGCGCTCGGTTTGCAGCGCGGAAAACATTGTGTGGAGCCGGTCGGTTTGCCACTGCAGTGAAGCCTTGAGCGGTTCGACTTTCGCGTTGACCGCGTCGAGTAACTGCGCTTTATCGCGTTCGAGACGCGCATCGAAATAATATTTTGCGATCAGCTGCACCGTTGCGGAAACAACGGCCGACGATACCAGTGATGTCCACATCGTCGTTACGTCGGACATTACGGCGATGTCCCGTCTACAATGCCGGGCGCCGGGAAATCGAAACGCGCGGCGCAGTAAGCAATGAGCGCCTGCGCGTCGCGCCGCGCACCAAGCGCGTCTTCAACGCTCGGGCTGTCGACCGGATCGTAATCTTCGGCGGTTTTGAGGTCAAAAGCACGATTGAAGGCTGCTCCATGCAAGCTGCCGTCGGGCGCGACGGCGGCGCCGAATGCCGCAATGATCGCCGTTTCAGCCGGCGGCGCCGTCTTGCCCAACACGAGCAACACCGCGATCGCCGCATTGCGCATCGCGCCGAAGCTCGAAACGATAACCGGCCCTGGCGAACTCTGCACGTTTACCTGCGTAGCATCGTCGAGTTTGCGCAGCGCCTTCTGCCACACCACAAGTGCTTCCGGACTGCTCACTACAGCGCGCGACCGACGGCGCGGATATGACCCAAAAATTGCGAACGTTCCGCTCGTCGACGCGCGCGCAGCACGACTGGCCTGAAATCGTAACCACGTAACACAAAGGGGTACGCGATATCCGATACGACGCGGCGCAAGCGCGTTAAGTCGGCGTCATCACGCACGAAAACGGCGATGTCAAAATCAGAATCTGGCCGATGTGCGCCCGTTGCGCGCGAACCGAAGAGCAAAACTGCCGAGAGTTCGTCGAGCAGCGCTCTCCGCAAAGCGGCGACGTAAGCTTGCAGCACTTCGGTCTCCAGGACCATCGCACGATGTTCGCGCCGCCTCTGCGCGTCCCCCGTCCGCTCGAGCGCGCTGCGACCAATGCGTATCTGACCAGCGGCCGACCGCTTAGCATGAAGCTCGGCATGAATTCTGGCCCTCCGTACGTACCTGCTTGTCGCATGCACGCGCGCGATGGAAACCGACAGTGCACCGGCAAGTCAGGGCTGACTGGCGCTCATGTCGCCGTATTGATCGCCGATTACATGCTCGTAATCGTCAAATGTCGCGGTGTTGGTAACGCGTTCCGATTCTGTGGGGCGTCAATCAGCTAACCGTCACGCAACGCGAACGCGTTCTAAAGCTTTTGAGAACCGGAATGACTTTGCGTTCGATCGAGCGGCTCACTGGTCACCGCCGCGAAACGATCTCGCGCTAATGCCCGTAACGAGGGCATCGAAATCCGTTTCAGACACCCAGCGAAGGTAGATCTCGCTTTGCGTGCGCGGAAAACGCCATCGCAATCACTGATGCGGAGAGCTTATGGCGTGTTGGTTCAAAACTTCTCGAAGCGCATTTGCTCGAAACGTCCTGATGCGAATGGCTGTTCGATCTATTGCTCCCATTCTGATCTTGGTGCTATACGTGACGCACGCGGCGAGCGAAAGTGCGACGCCGGGTCGCATTGTCGGACGTGTCGATGGTATCGCACGTGACGGCGCGCAGCGATACCTCGAAGGCTGGGCTTGTCAACAAGGACAAACAAAGCCGATTCGTATCGAAGTGGCAGTCAAAGCGGTACCGTCGTCGCTACTGCGTACCGACGTTGCGGTCGGGCTGGCGAACGGTGATGACGAGCCGGCGGTCGACACCGCGTGCAATGTGCCGTCCGGCGGAACACACCGCTTTTCGATCGTGTTACCGCGTTCGCTTCACACTGATGACCCTTCGCTTCAACTGTACGTCAACGGGAATCGAATCGTCGACGGAGTTCCGAACTCGGAGTTAGCGGGTTCTGGTCAAAAGCTCACCCGATTGCCGGCGCTCAGCGCTGCACATGCCGATTTGCCACACATCGCGGGAGCATACCGATCGAGTCAACGGCGCCCGCGCGTCTTTTACTCGCCGATGGACATTACCACTATTGTCGCGCGCATCGATCAGTCCGACGGCTACTCCCGTTCGCGCTTTCGCGATCTTGCAAACCGCGTTGCTCACGATCTTACCGCGTCGATTGATTGGAATGCCGTCTATGGCGGCTGTCGCGTCAAGACATATCTGTTTGCGTTTTCGTATGAACCGCAAGAGCCGTCATTTCTGATGACGCTACACGCGGATCTGCAACCGCGGGCCGGCACCCGGCCGTCGGCCGGAGCCGCCGTTGTCGCGGCACGCCTGGCGCTCTACGCCGCGCTTGTACGTGCGGGTGCGGTTCTGCCGGCAGATGCGCCGGCTCCGGCGGCAGCGGCCGCGCTCTCCGCTCGAATATTGCTCGCCTGGTCCGATCGCGGCTTCCGCAGCACGACCGGCGGCTACCGGAACTTGTCGTCATTCAATTGTGACGACATGGGCTCGCGCGATACGACGACGAGTGCCGGCACCGGTTTGCCGTTAGCCCTTGGGCGGGGGATCATCTACAGCGTCGATGCCGAGGACTTGCTAGAGTCAATCGATGCGCTTTCGAGGGCCGAACGTGCCCGGCTCGATTCTTTCCATCGGTATGCTTTCGACCTCATTCGTCAATCGTCGAATGCTTTCGAGGGAACCAACCACGTTGCGTGCGAGCGCTATGCAGACGGTCAAATGAACGCGTTGGCCGCGCTCTTCGCGGTCGCGCGACTCCTTGACGACCCGCATGCCCTCGATTCGGTGATGACGGGGCGCGATCCGCGCCGGCCGTTGCTTGTGCCGTTTGATGTCGAGTTCGATCATGCAATTTACGGCGATCGCGACCATCCGGCCGAATGCAATGCGAATAGCGGCGCGACCGGCCCAACGAGCCACCCTTCATTTCAAACAGTTACAGTCGATTCCGGCGAGATCATCGACCGGTATCGAAATGCCACGCCGCTTCAAGGCATGGGCTATCCGATGTTCACGTTGCAGCGCTTGATTGACATCGCGGAGCTACTGCGCGCCTCAGGTTTCGATCCGTACGGCTATCACGGACAGCATGGCCAGTCAATTACAAAGGCGCTCGACTTTTACGCATGCTATGGGCAGCAGCCTGGATTTAGTGCCGTCGTGACGCACACGAATGCGTCGGCATGCGGCAACGTCGCACAATACGAAGGCAAAATCGTTGACGGCGTCGACCAAATGTCGCTCTTCGGCACGTTTCGATTCCCGAATGACGAGGCCCTGACACGTGTCGAGCAGCGTGCGCGGACGGCATCCGCAACGAGCGCCTTCGCTCTCGATCCAATCCTATTCGGCCGTTGGCGAAATTAACGGGGCGGCGAGCCGCACCCATCGGGCAATGAAACGGGCGCGTTTCTGAGGCTTGGTAGCCTCGTGCGGTCAAAAGACGACACGCTGATATAGTGGGTTGCTAAGCCTTTTGCCGCGTTTCGAGCAGCCAATCGCGCCAAGCATGAGCGATATCGGACGGACTCATTGCACTGCGCATTTCGAGAAAGCGGCCAAGATGCTGGATAGGCAAGTTCGGAATGGCCAGACTGACGTCGATCGCTTCATAACGGCCATCAGCGAGCTGAACCGCTTGCAGTACGGAGCCGTCATATCGCCAAAACTCCGCGATACCGATGGCGGAGTAAATGAGCTGCTTGCTGATCCGCGATCGAGAAAGATCGATTTCGATGACTAAATCAGGCGGTGGATCGATCGACAGATCGAGATTTCGTTTACCGATGAAGCTCGCAGCGCGAGAAATATAGAAACTTGAATCCGGTTCCGCGCCATACTGCGTCCTGAGCGTTGTTGAGCCGGCGCTTTCAATCTCGATCCGCCACTCGAGAGCAATCGTGCCGATCAGTCGCTCGAGCAGCCGATTACAACGCTCGTGATCCGAACAGGGCGATATCAGCTCTAACTTTTTCCGTCATAGGCAAAGCGCGTAGCGGCCGCATCGCCGACCTCGCGCAGGCACGAAGGATTCGACGAAGGTAACTTCACTCACTTTCAAGGAACCGGCGCCGATCGTGCCGCGCATCATTGCTCGTTCGTCAAGGCGCATCGCCGCGATCCGTTGCCGAATGTTCGGATGGAAGCCTCATTTACCACCGTTTACGGCCGGACGCCTCAGCAAATGAATGTCGTCCGTCGATCCGTTTCGCGCGCCCGCTATAGATGGAAAGACGGTGGGCGCTAAGTCGATGCGGCCGCCGTTGCAGCGGATCTCATTAGTGCGCGAGCGTGTTACGGATTGGACAGCGTATCCGTTCGCGGTACCGGCGATTGCGGCGTTCGAGCGTCTCGATTTGACGAGTCGCGTTCTGTTTTTTGTCGGCGAGAACGGGACCGGTAAATCGACGTTACTTGAAGCAATCGCTCTTGCGTGTGGATTCGGCCGGGAAGGCGGTACGCGCAATTTCACGTTCTCGACCCAGAGTGAACCGGGCGGCAACCTCAACGCTGCCGAGGCAGCGAGCGACAAGCTCGCCGACGCGCTGCGCTTGTCGTGGACGACGAAGCGTCAGCGCGACGGCTTCTTCTTGCGCGCTGAAAGCTTTTACAATGTTGCGACATACCTCGAGCGAAACGACCTGCTTACCTCTTACGGTCACACGTCGTTCCATCACTATTCGCACGGTGAAGCTTTTCTCAAACTCCTCATGAGCCGCTTTTCCGGGCAAGGTCTGTATCTCATCGATGAACCGGAAGCGGCTCTTTCGGCAGCGCGTCAACTTGCGCTGCTCGTAAGAATGCGAACGTTACTCGAGTGCGACGAGCAAACGCAGTTCATCATCGCGACTCACTCGCCGCTCATCCTCGCGTATCCCGGTGCGCAGTTACTAACATTCGATCGCGGTGAAATCCAGCCCGTCACATACCGCGACACCGATGCGTTCGTCATCACCCGGCGTTTTCTGGCGGACCCGGAGCGCGCATTTCGGGAGCTCTTCACGCCGGAAGCCGACGCCTAAAACAACCGGTCTTGTATCGCCGTTTGTTCGACGACCGGCACGGGCTCATCGAGTTTCGCGCGGACGAGCTTGAGATCGACGTAGACCAGGCGTTTCATGGCGTTGAGTTCGCCGCCGGTCTGGCGCAGGATGTACGCCGGGTGGAACGTGGCAATCGTCGGAATGCCGCTCGGGCCGTCAAACCACTGGCCGCGCTGCTTAGTAATCGAGAACTTCTCGCCCATAAACGATTTTGCTGCGGGCGCACCCAGCGCAAGCAAAACGCGCGGGCGAACGATTTCAATTTGCAAGTCGAGATACGGGCGGCAATTCTTCATTTCTTGCGGATCGGGCGCGCGATTGCGCAAGCGTTTGCCGTCATCGAAGGTTGGCCGGCATTTTACCGTATTGCAAATGAAGACGTCCTCGCGCGGCAAATCGATTGCCGCGAGCATCTTTTCGAGCAATTCGCCGGCGCGGCCGACGAAGGGACGCCCGAGCCGGTCTTCGTTTTCGCCCGGTCCCTCGCCGACGACCATGAGTGCCGCGCACGGATCGCCTTCGCCGTAAACACTATGCGTACGCGTCGAGCCGATGCCGCATTTTCGGCATGCTTCAACGACGGCAGCGCCTTCCTGTATTGCCCGTGCGCGCAGTCCGCGTTCGATCAAACTCATCGTGGCGGCGGCTCCAGCAGCACGGCTTCGCCGAACGCGAGCACACGCGTCGAACCGTCGGCCGCCTCTGAAGCTTGAAATTGCAAACGGACGATGCCGTTGGCGCCGAGGCCCTCGGCCTTCGCTAACAAGGCGACGAGCGACTCGGAGCGCGCGCGTTCCGCTTCGGTAAGATATTCCATCGTTGCGAGACCCATGAACGCACCAATGCTGCGAAACGTCGCGCGCAAAACGTTACGCGGGCGACTCGCATGACCGTAAGCAAAGCCGAAGGAGCGTACGACGCGAAAGCCGTCGACGCGGTCGAACGTAACGACCGCTTCGGGCGCGATCGGCATCAGCTGCGCAGCGCGCGACGGATCGCGCTAACGCCGCCGGCGGCAACGGCCAGATACAGAACGTAACGCCCGACGAGAGCAGCATTGAGCGCATAGAACCACCAGCGGCCGTGGTGCTTGATCCAATATCTACGTCGTGACCGCTGCTTGCGTTCTTCGACGCTATACTGACCTTTTGCACTGCCCTGGCCCTCATGCACCGCAACGCTGCCCGGTACGAACCACGTTTCCCAACCCGCGTCCGCGGCGCGTTTGGCAAAGTCGACTTCTTCATGATAGAGAAAATAGCGTTCGTCGAAGTCGCCGATTTGCGCGATGAGACTGCGCCGGATCGCAAGTGCCGCGCCGATCGCAAGATCGATCCGCCGCTCCGTGTCGGCGCGCCAGCCGCGCAGCGATGCACCGTTGGCATAACGCGCAAATATCGGCCACTCACCCCACGCGCTCGAACGCAGAAACGCCCCGGCCCAGGTGTCGAACTCCCCAACCGACTGTTGCACCGACCCGTCGTAGTTGAGAATCCGCGATCCGGCAATCCCGCAACGCGGGTGCGCATCGAGAAAGGCGATCATCGTCGCCAAAGCGCCGGCACGCAACTCGGCATCCGGATTGAGCAAGAACACGTACTCTGCCGACGTCGCCGCAAATGCCCGATTGCACGCACCGGCAAAGCCGAGATTTTGCCCGTTTTCAACGATGCGGATGCGACCGTCGTAACGCGCGCGCAAGAATTCGCGACTGCCGTCGGTAGAGCCGTTATCCGAGACGACGACCTGAATCAATTCCGGTTGCGCGGCGACTTCGGGTAGCGCAAAAACCGAATCGAGCGCGGTGGTAATCTTATCACGATCGTTCCAACATACGACGACGACATCCATGCGTGTTTGCGCGGCTGCCTCGGCGGGGCGATCGACCATTACGCCGCACCGCTAAATTCGTCACGCCGTTGTAAATACGGCCACATGAACCCGTCGATATCACCGTCGAGTACCGCCGTGACGTTGCCCGTTTCGACGTTCGTCCGATGATCTTTCACGAGCTGATACGGGTTGAGCACGTAGGAACGAATTTGCGAACCCCACTCGTTCGCTTTGCGTTCGCCGCGCAGTTCTGCGAGCTTCGCTTCGCGTTCTTCGCGTTCGCGCGCAATGAGTTTCGCCCGTAAAATCGTCATGGCAACGTCGCGGTTTTGCATCTGCGACCGCTCTTGTTGCGAGGCGACGATCGTGTTGGTCGGAACGTGAATGATACGAATCGCCGATTCGGTTTTATTTACGTATTGGCCGCCGGCGCCACCGGCTTTGAACGTTTCGATGCGCAGATCTTCGGGCCGAATCTCGATATCGTCGGCATCGCCCGCTTCAATTTCCGGGACGACATCAACCTGCGCAAATGACGTTTGGCGACGGTGTGCTTGATCGAACGGCGAAATGCGGACGAGCCGATGCACGCCGCGTTCACTTTCGAGCATTCCGTACGCGTTGCGCCCGCGCAAGAAAAACGTGATCGATCGCAAGCCGGCTTCTTCACCCGCGGCTTCCTCAGCAACTTGGGTCGTTAAGCCGTCACGTTCGGCCCACTTTGCGTACATTCGCGCGAGCATTGCGACCCAATCGGCTGCATCGGTACCGCCCGCGCCCGCGCGAATCGTGACGATCGCTCCGTGCGCATCGTATGGACGGTCGAAATTCGCCGCCATTTCGAGCGTATCGAGGTCGGCTTGCGCGCGCGCGATCATCGCATCGACGTCAACTTCAACGCCCGGTTCATCGCCCAGTACCTCGAGCATCTCGAGCGCTTCACGCAGCGAGCGCTCGACGCCGTCGATGCGGTCGACCTCATCGCGGAGGTCGGAAACCTGCTTCATTACGGCTTGCGCGTTTGTCGCATCGTTCCAAAAATCGTCGGAACGGGAACGTTCTTCGAGTTCGGCTACTCGCCGTTTCTTCGCGGCATGGTCAAAGCCGCACCTTGAGCGTTTCCAAACGCTCGCCGGCTTTTCCAATGACCGCAACTTGGGCTTCACTCATGAGCGCGACGTTTCTGGCGCCCGATTTGGTGTGCCTCCCACCGCGCCAAGGCTCGTCACGTGCCCTTAGCTTGGCGGCAATGACGCCAATGCGACCGTGGTCGCTCGGACGACGCAGACTTCATGTTACGGCGTGGCGACGGCGATCAAACAGCGGTCGCCGGCGGGACGCCCGTAGCGATCGTTGTTAAGACTTGAAGCAATCGATGTCGAGCATCAGCAGCGAAAGATCGGCGGGAGACCGCTGCACGCGGCGAAGCTCGTGTTCCAACAGTTCGTCGAATCGGCGCCTTCGAGCAATTCCACTCGGCGGCCGGGCTGAGTTTCACTTACAAAGCCGCGCCTTTTCGGGCATCGGAGCGTTCGAGCCGATAGTCGACCATCGGGGCAATGCGCACGCAGTTCCGGCCCGCCGCCTTCGCGGCGTAGAGCGCATCATCGGCAGCACGGATGAAATCCTCCGGACGCCGGTGTCGCTCGGCCGTAAACTCGGCAACACCCACGCTGACGGAAACGACGGCCACCGGGCCTGCGGCATTCACGATCTGCAAATCTTCGATCGCCGCTCGGATATTGTGTGCCAGCACGGCGGCACCGTACGCGTCGGTACCGGGCAAAATAGCGACGAACTCTTCGCCGCCGTAGCGCGCAACGAGATCGGCCGGCCGCAGGATGGTTGCGGCAAACGCCTGCGCGACACGCTGCAAGCAGTCATCTCCCGCTTGATGGCCATACAGATCGTTAAAGCCTTTGAACGAATCGATGTCGAGCAACAAGATCGCGAGATCCGTCCCGTCCCGTTGTGCGCGCGCCGTTTCCGCGGCCAGCACTTCGTCCAAGCGCCGGCGATTCGCGATTCCGGTAAGAGCATCGGTCGCCGCCATCGTTGCAAGTTTGCCGTTTGCAGCGGCAAGTTCGTCGTTGACGCTACGAATTGCATCGAGTAACGCGAGATTCTGCTCGTTCATCACCAGAAACCCGACGATACGCTCGTAGAGGCGACTCGAAAGTCGAAATGCGGCAAAGCCCTCGAAAATAACGGCCGCCGCAAGAATCTGATAGTAGGGATCGCGCATCGCCAAGGAAGCCAAAAACACCGGACCGATCCCAAGTACGATTTGCCCGCGTGCCGCGAGCCGGCACGAGGCGTTACGCGCAGCGCTGCCGATGACGATGGCCGTCTTGACCGACAGCGCCAAAATCTGAAGCACCGGCGGAGCGTGCATGAGGATGACGAATGCCGTGGCACCGTAAACCGCGCCCATCGTCCAGGCTGCTGCCGTGAAACGGCGCAACCAAACGTCGACCGTCGGGCCTTCGCCCAGCGGCCGGCGGACAAAGGCGCGATCGAGCGCAACACGGATCGCCAGTACGAGCGCAATCGCAAGTGCCCAAATTACGAACCAGGCTTGATGGGTTTTCACCCCACCAACGATCGCTACGGCCAGGAGCGCTCCCCCGCCGATGACCATGATGGAAGTCTGCGTGAAGAGCAACGCGGTCAATTGCCAGCGGACCGCTTCGCTCGTTGTGTCCGTCGCCTTCACGAGGCTTGCTCGTCACAAGCGCTTCGCGGCACTCTCGGTACCATAGGAACAGTATCGGCAAAAAGCCGCCTCGTTCCGCAAACCGAGCGGATCGGCGAAACGCCGGCCGCCTAGAACGGCAGCAGCGTTTTTTGCCCGCTAAGGAAGAGCGCCACGGACGCGATCAGACCGCAAACGCCGCCGACCGCCAAGAGAATTCCGGCGCGATCCCGGACCCTGCGTTCGACCGAAGCGCGTAGCGCACGGATGACGCCGCCCGTTAGCGCCGCGACGCTGCAGTAAAACACAGCCGCGGCGACCCCTTCGCTCAGGCGGCGGCACCGTGGCAGCGCTTGTACTTTTTCCCCGAGCCGCACGGACACTGATCGTTCCGCCCGACCTTATCGGCGGCTGCTTTCGCCGGCGCAGGCGGGCTCTCGGCAAAATTCGTTCGCATGGTCGCGGTGGCCGAACGCGGAGCGGGGCCGAGGATTCGCTGGGCTGCGGCCGGATCGAAGCGGGGCTGAGCCGCTGCCTGCGGCACCATCGCTCCGGCCGGAACCGGCTCGAAGGCGAGGTCGGGCAATGTGCTGGTCGCTAACCCATTGGCAGGCGGATCCGACGGACCCGATTCAGGCAAGAGCGGTACCGGCGGACCGCCGTCCTGCGGCGGTCCGTCTTCGCTGCGTTCGATACGAACGGCAAAAACGGCTTTGATCGCTTCGTCGGCGATATTATTTTTGAGATCCTCGAAAATCTCGTAAGCCTCTTTTTCATACTCGACGCGCGGATCTTTTTGCCCGATGCTGCGCAGTCCGATTCCCGATTTAAGGGCGTCCATCACGTACAGATGGTCGACCCACATCCGGTCGATGATCGGCAACATAATATATTGCGACTCGATCATCCGCATGATATCGGGGGAAACTTCCGTTTCTTTGGCTTCATACGCCGTGCGGCCGACGCGAAGTAGCTCGGCCTTCATGCCGTCCCGATCGAGTTTCTCGAGATCTTCGGCGGCAACATGGTCGCGCACCGGAAACACGAGTTCAACTTCGCTCAGAATCTCGTCGAGGTCCCATTCGCTGGGATGCTCGTCGGGCGGAGCGCCGCTGTCGACGGCATAATCGACTTTGCTCTTGAGCGTCTGCAACATGAAGTCACGCATCGGTTCGCCTTCGAGGACGCGGCGACGTTCACCGTAGATGATTTCGCGCTGCTTATTCATGACGTCGTCGTATTCAAGAACCTGTTTGCGAATTTCGTAATTATGATTTTCGACTTTTGATTGTGCGTTCTCGATCGAGCGCGATAAGATACCGGCTTCAATCGGCGTCTCATCGGTGAACTTCACGAAGTCCATCATTTTCTGTATGCGTTCGGCACCGAAAAGTCGCATGAGTTCGTCGTCGAGCGCGATGTAAAAACGCGTCGACCCCGGATCGCCCTGTCGCCCGGCCCGGCCGCGCAACTGGTTGTCGATACGGCGCGACTCGTGGCGTTCGGTTCCGATAATGTGCAAACCGCCGACGGCCGCGACGCCGTCGCCGAGCTTGATGTCGACGCCGCGGCCGGCCATGTTGGTTGCGATCGTGACGGCGCCCCATTGGCCGGCATCTTTAATGATTTGCGCTTCTTGCTCGTGGTACTTGGCATTGAGGACGTTGCACTCGACGCCGCGGCGCCGCAGGAGCATCGCTAACCGCTCGGACTTCTCGATCGAACGCGTACCGACGAGCACCGGCCGTCCACTTTCGTGTTCGTGGACGATCTCTTCAACCACGGCATCGAATTTCGCATTCTCGGTCCGGTACACGATGTCGGCGCTGTCTTTGCGCGCCACCGAGCGATTCGTCGGCATCACGATGACGTCGAGCCCGTAAATCTCGCGAAATTCACGCTCTTCGGTCTTGGCGGTACCGGTCATACCGGCAAGCTTTCCATACAACCGGAAATAATTTTGAAAGGTGATCGTCGCGAGCGTTTGGTCTTCGCTGCGAACCGCCAACCCTTCTTTCGCCTCGATCGCTTGATGGATTCCGTCGGAATACCGCCGGCCATACATCAGCCGGCCGGTGAACTCATCGACGATGACGACTTCACCGTCTTTGACGATATATTGCTGGTCGCGATGGAAGAGATTCCACGCTTTGAGTGCCGCGTTGAGCTGATGCGTTAATTCGAGATTGCGCTGGTCGTACAGGTTCGAGACGCCGAGCATTTTCTCGACCTTGCTCACGCCGCTTTCGGTAACCGGTACGGCGTGCGCTTTTTCATCGACGGTGAAGTCTTCGTCTTTACGTAAGCGCGGAACGACCTGCGCAAATTTTCCGTAAAGCTCCGTCGCGTCGTGGCCCTGACCGCTGATGATAAGCGGCGTGCGAGCTTCATCAATGAGGATCGAATCGACTTCATCGACGATGGCGTAACTCAGCGGCCGCTGCACCATGTCTTCGAGTCGCCAAGCCATGTTATCGCGCAAGTAATCGAAGCCGATTTCATTGTTCGTGACGTACGTGATATCGGATTCGTACGCGACGCGGCGCGCGGCCGAGTCAAGATCGTGCTGAATGACGCCGACCGTCATCCCTAAAAAGTTATAGAGCGGCGACATCCATTCGGCGTCGCGCTTGGCTAAGTAGTCGTTGACGGTTACGACGTGTACGCCTTTGCCGGCAAGTGCGTTGAGATAAACCGCGAGGGTCGCGACGAGCGTCTTTCCCTCGCCGGTCCGCATTTCGGCGACTTTCCCTTCATGCAAAACCTGTGCGCCCATGATCTGCACGTCGAAATGCCGCATCTGCATCACGCGCTTACCGGCTTCGCGAACGACGGCGAAGGCCTCGGGCAACAGCTCGTCGAGCATGTCGCGCGTCTGATCGGCCGACGTTGAAATGGCCAAGCGCGTCTTAAACTCAAGGGTCTTCGCGGCCAGCGCCTCATCGCTGAGTGCGGCCGTTTGCGGCTCGAGCGCGTTCACGCGCTCGGCCGTCCGCCGCAACCGGTTAACCTCGCGTTCGTTACTATCAAACAGGGTCTTGAGGAAAGCCATACGAGCTATAACCGTTCGGCGCGTAATCCGGTTCCCCGGCTTACTCGATGAGTGCCGGCACCCCGTCCGGCATACGTTTTAAGTCGCAGCCGGGCTTGGCGCGGCAGCACCGGATTGCATGGTCGACGCGCCGCTCGTTGTATCCGCCGACGAGCCGGCCGAGCCGACGCCGCTCTTACTCAAGAAAAAGAACACGAGCAAAACAACGACGGCGACGGCAATTGCTCCGATCGCATATCGCTGTGCTTCGTTCCGCACGGTGTTGTTCATGGCACGACCTTTCGTTCGAAGCTGCACGTACCCCGCGTGCCGGCTGCCGACACACGACATTAGCGGTCGTCGAGGCGATTCTTCTGCGGGTGATTGAGCTGCTCGGGAGCAACCCGGGCAAGCATCGTCCCGACGGTCACGAACGTGTATCCGGCCGACTTGTAGCGTGCAACGAGCGCCGGCAAAAGATCGATCGTGGCGCGTCGCCCGCTATGCAGTAGTACGATCTCGGGCGCCGTTGCATGCGCGAAGATATGCGCCTCGAGCGTGGCGGCGGAGACCGAGCGCCAATCGCCCGGATCGTCGTTCCACAAGACGGTGTCGTAGCCGGCGGCCTGCACGACGCGCAGCGTCGCTTCACGATAACGCCCGTGCGGGGGACGCATCAGCGTGCGAAGCGCCGGATCGGCGGCGGTTTTGCCGAGCTCGTCTGCACCGAGCACGATTTCGCGGCGCACGGCGGCGTCGTCGAGCCGGTCGAGATCCGGATGCGTCAGCGTATGATCGGCGATTTCAAAATGTCGCGCGGCGACACGCCGCACGAGTTCGGGATACTGCTGGCCGTCACGGCCGATGAAAAAGAAGGTTGCCGGGACGTGCAGTTCGTCGAGCGTATCGAGCAGCAACGGCGTATCGACCGGATACGGTCCGTCGTCGAAGGTCAGCGCAATGAGCTTCACGTGCGGTCCCGACGGCGGAGCGTTGCCGTGCACGAGCCGGTCCCAGCGCACGGCGAGCGACGGTGACAGCAAGCGATGCACGTCCATCGCCGGCGTGACGACGGCCGGCGCACTTAACGCGTCGGTTCGTCGCCATACCCGGTACGCGCCGTAAACGGCGATTGCCGCGATGAGCGCGACAACGATAAGGAGCCGCCCGCTGCGCGTTATTGCGGCGTCTTTACAGGCGCTACCGGAGGCGGCACCGCCGAGAAATCACGCCCGACGATCACGGTCACATCGGTTGAATCGGCGGCAGCACTTCGCGTCGGGTGCGGGCTGGGTTCGGGTGTGATCGCCGCCGTTTTCAAGGCAAGTTTATTACGCACGAGCTCGCCGACGCCCGTCGTTCGCGAATGCTCCCGAATGACCGTCGTCTCGTACGTGAACGCGTCGGCATTGGCAATGCTGTCGACGACGAAGCCGTTGCGGCGTAAGGCATCCGCCATTTTTGAGCCGAGCCCGCTTTGCCCGCTGCCGTTTTGCACGGCGATGTGGACGTCGGCGGGCGGGACCGAAGCCGGTGGACCGGCAGGCGGCGCCGGCGTTTCACGCGCGTAGGCGCCGGTCAACACCGCGACCGCCTGAGCTTTTTGCTTTTCGTCGGGCACGAGCACTTCGCCCGAAACGCCTTGCCGCGTATCGCTGTACGCAATTTGATCGGTCTTCAAATCCGCCAAATTGATGTCGCGATAATGCCAGGCTAAACTGCGTTTTTCATCGTCGGATAAGTTGGTCGTAACGTTGCGATTGATGACCCCGATCAGGGCCGAAATGTGGGATAGATCGTTGAACTTATCGGCTTTGAGTTTCGCAACCGTTATTTGCAGCACTTGCTGCTGGCGCTTGATACGGCATGGATCGCTGCAAGCATCGTGGCGGAAACGGCTATAGGAAACGGCCTGCTCGCCGTTCATATGCGTCAAACCCGGCTTGAAGTGAATGTGCAAATGGCCCCAGCTGTCGTCATAGTCCATCTGCTCGCTCACCGGAACGTCGATGCCGCCGATCGCGTCGACGAGTTCTTTGGTGGCGTTGATCTTCAACACGATATAGCGATCGAAAAAGCGGTTATGTTCGGTCTTGGGCAGACCGAGCCACGAGCCGACGACCTCGTCGGAATACGGCTCGCCGCCCGACGCGAACGCACCGTTGATCTTGTCTTCTTGGCCGTGCACGATCGCTGCCATGTCGCGCGGAATCGAAACGATCTTCACCGACTTTGTCGGGAAATCGAGTCCCGCGGCCATGATCGTGTCGCTGCGCGCTTGCGTCGAGTACTCTTGATCTTTGCTATCGTAGTTGTAATCGATACCCAGCAGCAGAACGTACAGGCGATCCCGACCGAACACCGCCTGCGGCGAGGGGACGAAAAACGTAACGGCCGTCGTTACCGGATTGCTGCTGCCGGTCTGCACCATGCGCGTCGCGACGATTCCGCAAATGGCCGAAACCACGAGCATGACCGCCAAAAAAACGTAGGGTATCGAGCGGCGCATGGATGTCAAGCCGTGACCGCCGAGCGCACCACCGACGCATGGAAGTCGAACGCCCCGCAGCCGTCGAGCCGAACGTCGACGAACGAACCGATCGGGACGTCGGCGCAAAAGTAAATACCGCCATCGACGCCCGGCGCTTCGCCTTGCGAACGGCCGACGAGGACATCGGTTGCCGCGAGCGCGACAGCCAACGGATCGGTCCGCCGCAACTTGCGGCGGTCTTCAACGAGTACCCGGACCACGTTGCCGACGCGCCGCTTGCGCGCGCGCTCCGAAGCGATCCGCTGCGCTTCGCGTAAGCGCACGAGCCGGCGACGCTTCTCGCGTTCGGGAACTTGACCGGGTAGCGTCGCGCCGGGGGTACCGTCCTCGCGCGAGTAGGAGAAAAAGCCGACCCGGTCGAGTTCCGCCCGCCCGATCCACTCCTCGAGATACGCGACGTGCTCGTCGGTCTCACCCGGGAAGCCGACGATGAACGTCGAGCGCATGGTAACGCCGGGGACGCGACGCCGGAATTCCGCGATGATCTCAAGATAGCGCTCGCCGGTGGACGGCCGCAGCATCGCGCGCAGCATCTCGGGATGCGCGTGCTGCAAAGGCATGTCCATATATTTACAGACTTTCGGCAGCTCCGCCATCGCCTCGATCAGCTCCGTATCGACCGTTGCCGGATACAAATACAGCAAGCGAATCCACTCGAGACGATCGACTGCATGCAACTCGCGTAAGAGCCGAGCAAGTCCGCCGCGCCGGGTGCCGCGATCGCGACCGTACATTGAGGTGTCTTGGGCGATCAGAATGAGTTCTCTGGTGCCGCCGGCCGCCAACGCGCGCGCTTCTTTGAGAATCGACTCCGCGCTGCGCGACCGGAACGCACCCCGCAGTTGCGGGATGATGCAGAACGTGCACGGGTGATCGCAGCCTTCGGCTACCTTAAGATATGCAGTCGCCGAGGGTGTGGTAATAAGCCGTGGAAGAAAATCGTGCTCGGGTTCGGCATCGAACTGCAACTGAACGGGATGATGTCCGGCCCGCGCATCGACCAGTAAGTCGACGATGCCGGCATAGGCACCCGTACCGATGACGCCGTCAATCTCGGGGATGAGCGATTGCAACTGGTCGCCGAAGCGCTGTGAAAGACAGCCTGCGACGATCAATTGCTGGCCCGCGCGTTTCTGCGCGGCGTGCTCGAGAATGACATCCGTCGACTCAGCTTTGGCCGGATCGATGAACGCACACGTATTGATCACGACCGCATCGGCGTCGGCGGCATCGGCCACAAGCTCCCATCCGGCCGCACCAAGCTGCCCGATCATCACCTCGGAATCGACGAGGTTCTTTGCGCAACCCAGGGAGACAAACGAGACGCGCTGCCGTTGTGCGACGGCGTTCATCAACGATAGTTCGTAAACTGCAACGGCAGTTCGTAGTTCAAAGCAGTCAGCAGTTGTTGCACTTTTTGCAGATCGTCGCGCGATTTTGCCGAAACGCGGATCTGCTCGTCTTGATACTGCGCGTTGACTTTGAGTTTGGAGGTTTTGATCGCCTCGATCAACGGCTTACTTTTATCTTTGGGAATGCCCGAACGCAACACGATTTTTTGACGAATCGCATTATGCGTTGCCGCTTCGGTCTTTTGATAGTCGAACGCTTTGATATCGATGCCGCGCTTAATTGCCTTGGTCTGGATGATGTCAACGACATTCTTGAGCTTGAGCTCATCATCGGCCAGAACCGTAATCTCTTTATCGGTGTTCTCGATCGACGCAACTGAATTTTTAAAATCAAAGCGGCCCAAGATCTCTTTGCGCGCGGCATTGAGCGCGTTCTCGAGTTCTTGCGGATCGATCTTCGATACGACGTCAAATGAACTTTCGCTAGCCACGTATCCCCTACTACCGTTTCGGCATCATCGGCCGGATAGCGATCGCATCGATCGCCTTAGAGTTGAAAGGAGCGTTCGGCGACATCGCCGAGGCCGCCCATCGGGCCCAAGTCCTTGCCCGCGAGCGTCACATCGACGCCGCCGGCGTTACCGGTCCGGATCGTCGCCGAGCGTCCGGAGAACGAACGCTCGGTTCCGGCCGGATACACGCCTTCCATGGTCACTTTGCCGTCGATCACCACCCGGAGCCACGATCCGTCTTTGAGCCGCAACCCTAAGCCGCCGCTCGGTTTCGCGAAACGGTCGGCGCGATGACCGACGCGCGCAACGGCCATCGCCTGTGACTTCGCGGGTGGCACGCTGGGTTGCACGGCGGCAACTGGTTCGTGCCGAGTGCTTACGTTGCCGCGCGCGTATTCGACGTATTGATAACCGACAAAAGCCACCAACGCGAACGCAACGATGACGCCGACGATCGCCCCCGGCGACGGTCCGGTCTTGGCGACCGTCGGGCGTCCGCGCCCGAGACCCGAGCGCGACGGCTCGACGCGCGTCGCGGGAGCCTGAAGGGCGGCGGCCGCCGCCGTATGCCGGATCGATGATTCATTAAATGCAGCGACCGCCGCATCCGGATCCAACTGCAAAAAGCGGGCGTAATTGCGGAGAAAGCCGCGGACGTAGACAGCGGGGCCGATCGCAACCCAATCTTCGGCCTCGATCGCCGCAAGGTAGAGAGACCGGATGTGAATCCGGTCGGCTACGTCGGAAAGTGAAAAGCCTTGCGATTCGCGCGCGGTCCGGAACGACTCTCCGAGCGCAGACATAGTGCCGGACCTTAGCGGCGATTGCATCCGCTTCCCCCATTGAGCGAGTCTACGTTTTTGATATGGCTGCGAAGAAAACGCGCGTCGTGGCGGCGATGAGCGGCGGCGTCGATTCAGCCGTCGCCGCGGCGCTGTTGCTCGAGGCCGGCTACGATGTCGTCGGCGTGACGATGAAGATGTATGCGCCCACAAAGCCGGCCCATGCCAAATCGTGCTGCGGTGCCGATGACTTTGACGATGCGCGACGCAGTGCGTCGATTTTGGGCATTCCGCATTACGTGCTCGATTTTGAGGAGACGTTTCGCGTTAACGTCATCGAACGTTTCGCGCGCGACTACACGCTGGGGCGCACGCCCAACCCCTGCGTTGCGTGTAACAATTTCGTCAAGCTCGGGACGTTGGGGACCTACGCGCGGCGCATCGGTGCGGCCTACGTTGCGACGGGCCACTACGCGCGCATCGCGCACGAGCCGGACGGCCCGCATTTGTATCGCGGAACGGCGGCCAAAGACCAAGCGTACGCGTTGGCGCAGCTCAGCCCGCAACAACTATCGACGCTGTTGCTCCCGCTCGGCGGTCAAACCAAGGCCCAGACCCGAACGCAAGCCGCGCATTTCGGCTTACCGATTGCCGATAAAGTTGAGTCGCAAGACATCTGCTTTGTTGAAGGCGGCGACTACCGTGACGTGCTCGAACGCATTGCCCCGCAAACGGCGCAGACCGGCGAGATCCACGGTGCTCGGGGTGAACGGATCGGGATGCACGCCGGTATCGGACAATTTACGGTGGGACAACGCCGGGGCTTGCCGGCAAGCACGGCCGGACCGCGCTACGTGACTCGGATCGATGCGGCAACCAACACGATCGTCATCGGCGGTGCCGAAGACCTCGAAGTAAGCTCGCTGGTCGGCGATGAGGTAAATCTCATTCGTCCCGAACGGTTGGCACGCGACGGAGTTGCGGTTCGGGCAATGACTCGGTATCGCTCGCGGCTCAGTGACGCGCGTGCGACGGTTCGCTCGGACGGCACGCTCGAGCTCGCGTTCGAGGCGCCGCAGCGAGCGGTGACGCCCGGCCAGCTCGTCGCAGTGTTCGATGCGGTAACGGACGAAGTTCTGGGGGCAGCGACGATTCGGGAGACCAGCAAATGAGCGATGGACATGCAAGCTCCGCGCCGGGTGAAGAACCGACGAGCGAGCAAGTTGTTGCGATTCTTTTCCAAGCCGCGATGAGCGGCGACGAAGCGGCTTGGGCGCGAGCAAACGATGCGGATCCCAAATTGCTGCAGATGTGGAAGTTCACGCATGCCCAAGAATACATCACGTATCTGGAAAAAGTGCTGCGCATGATCCGTAAGCGCGCCGGAACGACAAGCTAACGATCCTTGCCGGCAAGTCGCCGGCGTAGCGCGGCGCGTAGCTCGACGCCGAATAAGACCATCGCTGCCGCAACGGCAAATGTCGCCGCCGGGGAGAATCGGCCGTGCAGCTGTTGCAGCAGTATGTAGGTGACGAAGCACGAGGCGGGTATGTAGGTTAGAAAATACATTGCGATTCCGCGAAAATTTCGAGCATCGACGATGCTTCGGTTTACGCTTAAAAAGTGCCGCATGCTAGTGGTCGCCGCTCGGCGGAATGCCCAGCCCGCCGCGAATGCTTTTATCGAGTTCGCCGGCCGACGTCGTGAGAAACTGGGCTGCGGGTTGTGCACTCAGCGCGTCGTGCACGAGGCTCTTTGCATAACCGAGCGTCTCGGTTCCGGCGATGCCGACCGCAATCCCGACCGCCGGATTCGTCATCGCCGCGCGCGCTGCAATACCGATCGCGGTCGCGGTGGCAAGTCCGCCTTCGAGTTCGATGACGCCCGGAACGATTTGCGCGAGAGCGACGGCACCGGCGGTTAGCAGCGGCGCGGTTGGATTCTGCGGCGCCGTAATGCGATCCGATGTCGTCGGCGGCGCAACCGGCGCAGCGGCGGATACCGGCTTCGATTGGCATGGTGATGCAGTCGACGTTCCTACTGCTGAGACGCACGAACTCATAGGACGCTCCAATGTAGCGCGGAAGGATGTGCGCTAAACGGTAGCCGTCTGTTGTTATGCCGCAATGTTCGGATTATGACGCGCAGCAATAACGTGGGGTTGAACGATGTCAGAGACGGGGACCAGCATCGCGCTGGTCGGACCGAGTGCGGGGATGTTCGACGCGTGGTTTTCGCTTTACGAGCGGTATGCTGCGGACGCCGGCGTCCAACCAAGTCGCCGCGTCGGCGGCATCTTGTGGCGCTGGTTGCTCGATGGAACGTACCGTGTCGCCGGCGTCATTGCGGTCGATAACCGCAAAGACGTCGTCGGCTTCGCACACTACCGTCCGTTTCCCAATACGCTGGACGGCACCGAAGCATGCCGATTAGACGACATCTACGTTGCTTCCGAGTATCGTGATAACGGCCTAACCGAACGCCTCATCGAACACGTTTGTAACACGGCCCGAAAGCGCGGCTGGAGCGAAGTGAATTGGTCGGCTCCGACCGACCTTGGCATGCGTGCCGCCTTTGATAATGTGGCAACACGCGTGGAGCTTGCGATGTATCGCGTCGATCTCGGTCGTTAGGCGCGTTACGCCGAGCGTTGTTCGGTCGCTAGCGCCATTTCCGGACGTAAGTTCCAATATGTGTCGCGAATAACGGGCCGAAAGCCGGCGCTGATTACCAGGCGCTCGAGTTCCGCGCGCGTTGCCTCATTGGTCGAGCCCGCGTCGTGAACGACGCGCTCCTCGAGTATCGTCCCGCCCATGTCATCGCAGCCGTAAAAGAGCGCTAATTGCCCGAGTTTGAGCCCGGGAGTCAGCCAAGACGCCTGCAAGTGTGGAAAGTTATCGAGAAATAATCGCGCGATCGCCAACACACGCATGTATGCCAGCGAGCTTGCCTCGCGCCCGCGCAACGGCGTCTTGAACGGGACGTAGTACCACGGGATGAACGCCGTAAAACCGTGCGTTTCATCTTGCAGATCGCGTAAGACCGACATGTGCTCGACCCGTTCGGCGTCGGTTTCAATCGACCCGAACATCATGGTCGCCGTCGTCGGCATCCCAAGCTGCTGCGCATCGCGCATCACGCCAAGCCACTCATCCGGTTTAACTTTACGGGCGCTGATGCGCTTACGCACGCGCTCGACGAGGATCTCGGCGCCTGCGCCCGGCAGCGATTTGAGGCCGGCCGCCTGCAACCGCGCCAACACATCGCGCGGCGTCATTGCCTCAATTTGCGCTAAGCCTGTAATTTCCGACACCGAAAGCGAGTGAATATCAACGTGCGGATACTCGAAACCGATCCGCCGGAATAAACGCTCGAACCATTCGATACGCAACTCGGGATTGACGCCGCCTTGAATCATGATCTGCGTCGCGCCTTTTGAGGCGGCAAAGTCGACGCGCTCGAGCACCTTGTCATGCGACATCGTGTAACCTTCGCCGTGCTTCTCCGGCCGAAAGAACGCGCAAAAGGTGCAGTGAACGTTACACACGTTCGTGTAATTGATCGTCGTATCGATCACGTAGGTGACGTCGGTAGTCGGATATAGCTGCATGCGCCGTCCATGCGCCGCAGCGCCGAGCTCGTGCAGCGGGGCCTCGCGATACAGCCGTATACCTTCATCAAGCGTCAGACGCCCGCCGGTGGCCGCCCGATCGAGCGCATCAGCGAGCGGCATGTAACGTCTCCAATTGCGCGAGCTCGACCTCGAACCGTGCGAGTCCGGCGCGCGCCTCGGTATCGAGCCGGTAGTGCAACGTCTTGTAATACATCTCGTAGAAGGCTCGCGGCTGCGGTCGCTGCGCGACTGCAGCATCGATCACTTCGGGCCGATGCGAATTGCCCCAAGCGCGAGCATCACGGTAAGCGGAAACAATTCTTTCGACATCGTCCGGCCGTGTTCGCGCAACATCCCGACGCACCGCCCAAACTGCGAATACCATTGGCAGCTTCGTCCATGCGTACCAGGCCGTACCAAGGTCGTACACCCACGCCAAGGGCACGTGCTCGCGAATAGCCACGGCCGCATCGCCGATCAAAAGCGTCGGCCGCCCGAGCATCGCTTCCTGCGCCGGCGCCGTACTCACCGCAAACGTTGCATCGACGCCGTATTTGCCGCGCAGCACGCATTCGAGCAGCGCTCTGCCGCTGGCCGAATCGGCCGTAACGGCAATCGAAGCGCGACCAAGTTGTGCCGGCGGCTGTGCTGAGACGAGCAACACGGAAAGGACCTCACCGCGCGAAACGATGGCAACATCGCCGCACAGCATAAGCTCGTCTTGGTTGCGTAGAAAGTGCGCGGCGCTGACCGGACTGATATCGAGTCGGCCGCTGGAAAGCTGTGCATTGAGCACGTTGGGCGCCGCACTCGTTACGACCCCGTCGCGAACCACGGCACCACGATCGAATGCCGTTTCGATCGGTGCCACGTTGGTGTACGCGATGCGTCCGAGACGTAACGGCAGCTTAGACACCGGCGCCGACGAGCTCCGGAGTCGCAGATTCACCGGGCGGTGCCCAATCGTGAGCGAACGTCTCGTACGTCGAGTTACGCCGCACCGGCACGTAGTTCGCTTCTTCGATCAGACGGCGAAATTCCCGATCGTCCACATACTGACCGGATTGCGTACCGGAGCTGTGATAAATACGTTCCTCGTCGGTCGAACCATGCGTTCCATCCATGTCGTCGGCGCCGTACTCGAGCGCAAGCTGACAGATCTTGAGACCCTGAATCATCCAGTACGCTTTAATGTGATCGAAATTATTGAGCATGAGCCGCGAGACGGCGAACATGCGGATATCGTCAAGACCGGTTGTCCAGCCGTGATGGCTCAGCGCATTACCGTCAGGATGAAATGCAAGCGGGATGAAAGCATTGAAGCCGGGCGAGCGTTGTTGCGATTCACGCAACATGATCAGATGTTCGACGCGTTCTTCAAGCGTCTCGATCGTGCCGTACAGCATCGTTGCATTTGAGGCAACGCCGTGACGATGCGCTACTTCATGCACCTCGAGCCAGTGCGCTGCGTCGACTTTGTTCGGGCAAACCAACGCGCGAAAGCGCGCTGAAAAGATTTCCGCACCGCCGCCGTTGATATTATCAAGCCCCGCTTCGCGCAACTCGGCAAGTATCTGATCGTAGCTCAGGCGATGACGCCGGGCAAGATAATCGATCTCCGCCGAAGTGAAAAACGAAAGTTGCGCGTGCGGGACAAGCTGCTTGAAGCGCCGCATGACGGGCAGCCAATAGTCAAGCGAAAGCTGTCGCGGATCGTGGCCGCCCACGATGTGTATCTGGTTAAAGTTCCGCCCGGTCTCGAGTGCTTTCGCGATCACCTCATCGGCCGACATCCGAATCGCGCCGTCTTCTTTCTCGCCCTTGGCAAACGAGCAGAACCGGCAATTCGCGTAGCAGACATTGGTCGAGTTAATATATCGATTGAGAACGTAGTAGACGTTCTTGCCGCTTTTTCGTTCTTTGACGGTCTTCGCCAGGCGCCCGAGATTGTGCAGATCGGGCGTCCGGAACAGCGTCAGACCGTCATCGGCGGAGAGCGGAATGCCTTCATCAAGCTTGTGTTCGATTGCGCGCAGCGCCGGATCGGTGACCATACAAAGATAGACTATCCCACGAATGGCGAGGTTTCGTGCACTTTTCCGTTAGCGGCCGGTAGCAGCGGGCGTTCGGGCGCGAACGCTCGCTGCTTGTTCCTGGCTCAATCGGAGACCCGCTCAGCGACGGTAGCGGGTCTGCAGGACGCTGCGTTTATGAGTAGCGATGCGGATCAGGCCGCCGGCGGCCGGTTGTGCGTACGTTGCGGCTGACGATATCGTTATATCGGTCTGGCCCGCGGCTCCTAAAAGGACCGGCCGCGGGTTACCGCTGCTGTTTGGATATGAAGCTTCATAGGCCGGGTAATCAAAGCCGATTAGTTGAACCGTGAATTGGTCGCCATCGGTCGGCGCGCTATTCGCAGTCGTGTTTTGAGCGCTCGTGCAAAGCGACGGAGCGCCCCCGTTGCCGGAAGTTGGTCCGAGAGTTGCGGTTCCGGACGCCGTGACAAAGATCGTATAGTAGACCGGGAACGCGTTACACCCGGGTACCGCCGGCAGACCGGAAGCCGCCGTCGGCTGTGGTGGCCCAATGTCGGTAACCTGCACATAGCCCTCCGTTACACCGGCCGGAAGTGCAACGGCGAAAGATCCGCCGCCCGTGCCGTCGAGCGTTGGAACGGGCGGCGTCGCAGCAGGTAGCAACGCTGTTGATTTTAAGCTGAATATGGCCGGAGCCGGAGCCACATTTCCGGCACTCGTCCCCAAACTTGGCGCGCTTAGCGTGTATGCCGACGCCGTTGAAGGCACCACATTCGCCAGGACATCTAAGCCTTCGCTAATACCAAGCGTGCCGCCCGGAACGACGCTTCCATCACGAACGCCTTGACCGTCGCGGTTCGGATCGAACGCCGGCGGTCCGCCCCACGGCACAAATGTATTGGCATCGGCGGCAAGCGAGTCGTACAACGGAACCGGATATGGGGTGACGGTTGCCGGAGTGCCGTTTTGATTATTATAGTTGAACGGCTCGATACCGAGGCCGGAGACTCCACCCGAGGTTCCAAGTGACGTGACCGCCGTACCGCCCTGCGGCGTAGCTGTAATCGTTGCCGTGCCGATTTCGGTCGGTGCGGGACCGGACAACACCGTCGAAAGCGCGTCCAGTGTCGATGATTTACCGGCGGCCGCGGCAAGCGTAAAGGGCCCTGTGAGCGACGGCGTATCTACAAGAATACTATCGCCGACCGCGAACGAGCCGGGACCCTGACGATAGGTTGCAACGACATTCGTGCCGGTAAAGCTATTTCCGGTTCCCGCAATGTCGCCGTAAATATTCGCCGTCCCGACGGCGAGTTGTAATACGTTCGCTGCAACATTGTCTTGGCTCACCGATCGAGGTGATGTACCGGACCCGCTGCAAGCAGCGAGTCCGACGAACAACACCGTGCTACCAGTAAGTCCTGCGACTCGAGCGCAGCGCAATCTCAAATAGGACAATTCGTTTAGAGCCTCAACTGGTAGTAAGCTTGCAACGCCATCGGGCGGTTCGGCGAATTAATGCTCGGAAGTAAGACGTAGGCGCCGTTTGTGAACGCATAGGTATCCTTGGGAATGTTTGCGTAGGCCGGAGATACCAGGCCCTGCGAGCCGCCCGGATTAACGCCCGTAAGTGCACCGGAAACGCCGTTTGCAACCGGCTGATAATATGAATTGATCGACGGCACGATACCGTTGTACCAGTTGCCGAACAGATTGAGAATCTGCAGTCCGACGGTGCTACGCCCCTGCGTGTACTCGAAGGTAACATTTGCTGAAAAGTTCGGCACATACAGATCGCCGCCCGAATTCGGCGAATTGCCGACGCCGCGTGTTGCAGCGATGTTCGGGTGCAAGGCGTTTCCGGCAAACGCAGGATCGAAATATTGGGTAGACGAGTTTGTGCCACCCGTTCCTTGGAAGCCCGGAACCTGCGATTCACCGATTCCGAAGTTTACCTGCGGCACGTTTGCAAACTGCCCGTTTGCCAACTGCGCCGTTGAAGCGACGGTCGTGCCGACGTTGTACGGAAACCCGCGATCGTACTGGAGAATCGGCGTGATCTTCAGCCCATTATGCGTTTTATAACTTCCGCCGACGCGCAGACTGAACGGGGACACGTACGCCGCGCGATAGGTATCACCCAGCGCAAGCGAGCCCGATCCGTTGATCGGCAAACCGTCCTCTCCACCGATTAACGGTGGAGTTGATGCGAATACGTTCTGATACGTTGCGGTCAAAAAGCCGGAGAAACCGGTTCGGACATCGGGAGACGTTAGCCCGAGTTCGACACCGGTGGTGCGATTTACACCAAGATTGTTCACGGTGAAAACAGCGGCACCGCCGGTAAGGAGGCTAGGAACTAAAGCAAACGACGGCAGACTGGTGCCGGTTTTTACGAACGGCGTGAGTTTGAGACCGATTCCGTTCGCAAATTGATGCGAGTAGGTGAAATCGTAGTTGCTATAAATCGACGGCAACCCGCCGCCGAGATCCGGAGCGTCGAAATTCTGGTCGTACAGCCAGTAAATTTCTTGCGCGTAATTTGCGCAAGGAAACAAACCGAGCGGATTCGCCGCGGTAAAATGCGCCGCATTTTTCGTGCTACCGCAAAGCGACCCGGGTTGCGCGGGAACCTTCAAGAAAGGGCCGGTGTTATACAACGCCGCGGGCGTACCGGCGGTCTGAGCGTTGAGGAAAATAGCCGATCGGCCGTAGCCGAAACGCACCGAATCATTTCGCCCGAACTCGTATGAAATCGCACCACGCGGTTCAGTTTCATGCGGTTTTATGAATTGATTCGCGAGTGTCGACGGGTTAACGTCCGAGGGATTTCCCGCATCGAGCGGATTGCTATTGTACTGATTATCCCCGTAATGTTGGATTTGATAATCGACCCGAACGCCGAGATCCAATGCCAGCTTGGCAGTCGGACGATATTGCTCGCGCAGGCCGACCCCATAGGTCTGGAACCAAGCATTGTTATAGTTGATGCCCGACACGGGAAAGCGCGGTACGCCACCTGGAAAATATGCGCTTAGATAGCCGCCTGGCAAGAAATCGGCGTAACTCGGCGAGTTAGGCGAGTTGGCGAGCGTAACGCCGAGGACTGCTAGCCCAAGGGCATTGTTCGGCTCGTATTCATTCCAAATCGGATGAGAGGTTTCGTACTTTCCCTGAAGCGTAACGGTATTCTTATCACCGAATTGCCGAGTCAACTCAGCCGTCACGCCGACGCGCGGACCACCGACTTGCGACCACCCGGGATACAAGTTACCAAAATTGAGGGTACTATTGCCGGTAATCGCTTGCGACAGCTGCAGCGTTTCCCAATTGTAATAACGGACCTGAAGGAAGGTGTTCGAGTTGATGTTATTATCGTACTCGAACTTGAGAAAACGCGTGGGATTGTTTGCAATCTGCTCGGCACCGTTCACGTTTTGCTGGCCGTTATAATACGGCGTATAACCGACGATATTTTGATACGCGTTGCCGGAGTTCGGGTAGATTATCGGTGCGAGCAAACCGATTAAATTTTGATTTGCATCATACGGATAGTATTTTAGACCGGTGGTTCCGCCGTTATTCCCGTAGTCTTGTATGTTTTGATTTGCATAAAGTACTTGCAGCGATTGATTGCTGCCCTTGCCGAACTTGAAGATAAAGTTGTTGACAAAATTATCGCTAGCTTGATAAGACGTTTGGTAGAACGTATTGTATTGTGCCGAATTTGCGCCCGAATACCCGAAGTACGGATTCGTACGTTGCCCGTTATACGCAACATAGTCGGAAATCCGGCCGTTGGGCGTTGCAATGCCGTATTCAAACGCTCCCTGATGAAAGTAATTCGGCGAACCGATTTCGCCGTCGACGAAGCCGAAACCAGGATAGGTTCCGCGTTTGGGAATCAAGTTGACGACGCCGGATCCGCTCTGACTCTGCGTTGCATCGCCCGCGCCTTCGACGACTTGCAGCGAACCGATACCATTGAATCGGCTCTGCGAAGCATTGCCCGAGAAGAACGGCTCGGTGAAATCCACACCATCGAACTGATAGCCGACCTCCGTAGTAAGACCGCCGCGGATCGTCAACGCTCCGGTATTCGTGAGCGTAACACCGGGAACTGCGAGCGCAAGATCGTTTTCATTCGTCGAAGCTTCCTTGCCGACGGTCTGTGTTATCCGATCGCCGCTCACCGTATATGAATCGACCGTCTGATTGGGTTGAAAGACCGAGTTCGCCGAGCGCGAACGGACGTTACCGATCGTCTTAAGCGCCGACGTTTTCTGCGCGGTAACCGTCCCGACGTTGATCGTCTGATCGCCGCCGACGGTAAGCCCGCTGACCGTCACTGTTTGAAAACCCTGTGCGGTCGCAGTCAGCACATATGTGTCGACCTGGATGCCGACAATCTGGAAACGCCCGCTCGAATCAGTTCGGCCGGTGTACGTTCCGGTCGGTGAAGCTAGGCGAATCGTGGCCCCCGCGACCGGTGCCCGCGAAGCTTGGTCGACAATGGTGCCTTGTACGTTTCCCGTTTGACCACCGGCCGCCAACGCGGGCCCGACGCTCGAAGCAAGGAAACAAAACAAGATCATGGTCGCAGTAAGCAGCCGGCTCAACGGTCCGAACGTTCGGACGGATAATGTCATGCAGCGCCTTTCGCATGAACGAGAAGTGAAGTAGAACAGCGTTTAACCGACTGAGACGGTAATACTAAAAAGACGCGCATCTCAGCGTGGCACGCGCATCCGAGTTTGCTCGCCTTGCCGATCGGGTCCTTTAACACCACCTTAATACAAATGGCCCTCATACGGCGGTAAATTCAAGCCGGATTGTACAGTTCACACAGAAACAGTACATAAGTTTCAAGCAGACTTTCGCACGAACATAGTTGGTCGACAGTACGCAACCTAGTAGTCTTTATAAACGAGCTAGACGCCGATCGTCGCGATTTTGCAAACGTTCGCCGTCGGCCGTCCCGCACGACGACAAAGCAATCACCGACAGCGTGGCGGAGCAGCGTAATTGCTTACAGACGCGCGGTACTTAACGTTCGCATGCGCGATGCTGCGAGCACGGCGACGACGGCGCTCATTAACGTATCGAGCCACCAAGCCGCTGCAAACAGATGGACGATCAGCGCGCCGACCGTGAGAACGCTGACGCCGATATAGAAAGTATCGTCGCATAGACTTTCAAACAGCGAGCGCAACGGCTGACGCTGCAGCAACCGGTACTTCGTTTCGACGACGATCGTTGAAGCGACGATCGCTACGACTGCGGCGCTAAGCCCGAGGTAGGAACTCGGATCGGTCTCGTGACGCGGAACCGAGAGATCGAGCACGCCGTTCGTAAGCGCGTACGAGCCGACTCCGGCGTAGCACGCCAGACTCACGACGCGTGACACTCTGTCGCTGCGCTGCCAATCAAAGAGTAGACCCATGCTCAGCACGGAGTAGCGTGCACAGCGCAGGGCGGCCGACGCAGCTGTGATGATGCTCAGCGTTGAAAACTCGTAAAGGGCGGTAGATTGCAACTGAGCGCCGGCGGAAGCGCTAACGACTGCGACGGCACTCGCAATCAATACGACGAGCATCTCGAGAATGGCGGGACGAACGAAGGCGTGGGCGGTACGGCGACTCCTCATTTCGGCAGCATTACTTGCCGAGTGCGCAGCAGGCCTCGCGTCGCTGTCCAACCACATCGAATCGCGCGACGCTTTTCGGATGGGATACGGATCTTCATTGGCATCATCGTCGCCTTTCGGTTTCCCCGTCGATCGCCGGCCCGCGCGCGACCGGATCGCGCATCCGACGTGTTACGTACATATCGGAACGCATAAGACCGGCACGACGGCATTGCAGCAGTTTCTGCGCGACAACGCCGGGGCGCTGCGCACCGCCGGCGTGTTGATTCCGCAAGCCGGCCGGCCCGCGGGCAGCGACGGCCACCACAATATCGCTTGGCAACTCAGCGGCGACCGAAGATTTTCGGCCGACGATGGAACGCTTGCCGACCTCATCGAAGAGGTCAGGACCGTCGGCGCTCCGGCCGTCTGCATCAGTTCCGAAGATTTCGAGTACCTCGGAGCGGAACCGGCGGCGTTGCAGCAATTGCGATTCGCATTCGAGCGGATCGGCTACAACGTAGCCGCCGTCATTTATCTCCGCCCGCAAGCTGAATACGCCGAATCGCTCTACGCCGAACTTCTCAACCACGGGTACGCACGGTCCTTTGAAGCGTACCTCGAGTCGCTGCTCACCGATGGTGCCGTAGCATTCGGTCGTTGGCGTTTTGTTTTTGATTACGATCTGTTAGTGGGCACGTTCGCCGCGATTTTCGGACCGGAACGTCTCATCGTTCGGCCGTATCTAAGCCGCCGAATCTTCGGCTCGCTCAGCGACGATTTGTTGCGGACGCTTTGCGGCGCGAATACGAGCCGCCTACTTTTAAAGCATCGCGAACGGCGATTAAACGCGGGTCCGAGCTTTGCTGCAGTCGTGCGCCGGTACCGTCAAAATCTCCAAGCCGCCGGCTATGGCGGAAAGCTCGTCCTTCAGAACCTGCCCGCCGGTCGTCGCCGCTTCGATCCGCTGCGTTTAGCGGATGTCGAACGCATCGCACGCCGCTTCGCTGCCGGAAATCAGCGTATCTTTCGGCGCTACGGCGTTTCGATCGCTTGCATCACCCGTCATCAATTATTGGCCGACGTCATTGCAGCGCTCGGGTTTGGGCGCGGCGCGCGAAATTTGAGCGATCTCTTCGCTGTCGAACCGGGCGAAGGTGCACTCGATCGGCGAGCAGCGGTCACGACCGGCTGAACCTCGGCTAAACGCGGCGCAGCAAATGCGTCATGCCGGCAATGCGATCGATGTCCAATTGAAACGAAGGTACGTCGGCGGCATAGGAAATGGGCGGGGGACTCGCCGCACTTCGATCGGAACAAGAAGCGCTTCCAATGGCTACGACTCTGCTGCCCGAGCCTGCGGTCGCGGACGATACGACTTCGCGCGGCTTCATCACCGACGTCTGGCGCCGCTTCCGGCGTGCACCGGGAGCGCTCATCGGCGCGGGTGTGGTCGCGCTTATTTTGCTGCTCGCACTTTGCGCGCCGCTCGTAGCGACCTCCGATCCGCTGGCCCAGAATCTCGCGCTGCAAGGCCAACCGCCGAGCAGCGCGCACTGGTTCGGTACCGATAAACTCGGGCGCGATCTCTTCGCGCGCGTCATCTACGGTGCACGCATTTCGATTCGGATCGGTTTCGTTGCGGTCGGCTTAGCCATAACCGCCGGTACGCTCATCGGACTTATCGCCGGCTATGCCGGAGGCCGGCTCGACACGCTGCTCATGGGCGCAATGGACGTGATGCTGGCGTTTCCGTCAATCATATTGGCAATTGCAATTACGACGATTCTCGGACCGAGCATCACCAATCTCATGATCGCCGTCGGTATCGTCTACGTTCCGCAATACGCCCGGCTCGCGCGTTCTTCGGTGCTCGACGTGCGTGAAACCGAATTTGTCGAAGCTGCGCGCGCGATCGGCGCCCAGACGCCGATCATTCTGCTGCGGCATATCTTACCGAACATCTTGACGCCTCTGCTGGTGCAGGCGACCCTGGGCGTTGCGACGGCCGAACTAGAAGCCGCGGGCTTATCCTATCTTGGCCTGGGAGCGCGGCCGCCGATGCCCGAGTGGGGCGCGATGCTCAACGATGCGCGCGATTATTGGGTGAGCGCGCCGTGGGCGTTGATCTTTCCGGGCGCCTCGATCACTTTATTAGTGCTTGGTTTCAATTTACTCGGCGACGGTTTGCGTGATGCGCTCGATGTGAAAGGCCGCTAATCTCCGCAATCACGCTATCGGTCCTCGCGGCACTGGTCTACGGAGCTGCGGATTTCCTCGGCGGCGTCGCCAGCCGCCGGACGTCGACGCTCGCCGTCGTCATCTGGTCGCAAGCCGCCGGACTCATCGTCTTGGCAGCAGCGCTTCCGTTTTTACCCGGTGCGCTGCACGTTCAAGATTTGGCCTGGGGCGCGCTGTGCGGCGTCATCGGCGCCGCCGCCGTCGGACTGCTTTATCGCGGCTTAGCGATTGGAACGATGGGTGTCGTCTCTCCGATTACCGCCGTGCTTTCGGCATTGCTGCCGATCGGCTTCGGGCTCGCGCGCCGGCAGTTTCCGACAACGGAAGCGTGGACCGGCATCGGACTAGCGCTTATTGCCGTCACCGCCATCGCCGCTCAACCGCCGGCAAGCACCGATAGAGCTACGCGCGGCTTAGCCGAAGCACTCGGCGCCGGCATGCTCTTCGGGCTGTTCTTCATCGTGCTCGCGCAGACGCGCAGCGATGCGGGTTTATTTCCGCTCGTCGGAGCGCGTGCCGCTTCGTTAGTCGTCTTTCTCATGGTCGCGCTCGTGCTGCGCGCAAATATCGTACCGTCGCACAACGCGCTGGCGGCAACCGCGGCGGGCGGCGTTTTCGATATGCTTGCGAACGTGCTTTACTTGCTCGCCGCCCATCGCGGAATGCTCGCGATCGTCGCCGTTCTAACCGCCTTATATCCGGCGTCGACGGTTGCGCTTGCCGCCCTTGTCTTGCACGAGCGGCTGCGCGCCTTGCAATGGGTCGGCGTCGGCGTTGCCCTTGTTGCCGTCGGTCTGTTGACGGCGGGGCGTTAACGTTAACACAGATGCACGGCTCGACCGGCGCTCCGCGCATACCGTGAGGGCCGCGCTATTACAGCGACGCCCAGACGTCGAGCTTTGTTTTCACCTTATTGATAACCGACTCGGTGAACTCCGTCGTCGACGAATGGCCGCCGAGATCGCTCGTTGCCGTTCCCTCGCGTACGCTTTCGAGTACCGCCTCATAGATCGCGCGCGATGCGTTCGTCGCGCGGCGGTCGTCGATATAGGCGAGCAGCGCCGCTTCGGCCAGAATCATCGCCATCGGATTGGCGACATTTTTGCCGAATAGCCGCGGCGCGGTTCCGTGCGGCGCCTCGGCCATGACGACATTCGGACGCAAGTCGGAGCCGAACGACAGCAAGACCGATTCGGCACCGGCGATCGAACCGAACAGTTGCATCACCAAGTCGGAAAGGCAATCGCCGTCGCGATTGAGCGACGGAATAACCATCGCATCGCCGGCCGACGCGATCAGCAGCGCATAGGTGGCGTCGATGAGTTGCGGCTCGTAGGTCACGTCGGGATAGCGCGCCGCGGCGGCATCCATCTCTTCTTTGAGCATGCCCTCGTACACCGGGCTCACCGTGTACTTCGGGCCGCCGAAGACTTTCGACCCGGTTCGGCGCGCGTGAAAAAAGGCGTACTCGGCAACGTTCCGGCACACCGACCGCTCGATGCGCTCGGTGCGGAACGCAACTTCGTCGTCACCTTCGCCTTCGCGCCATTCTTTGGCCCCGTATGCATCGCCGACGGCCATGCGCACGACCGAGATCGGTGCGTGAATCCCGGCCACGGGCCGCACTCCGGGAATGCGCCGGCCGGTACGCACGATGACCTCGCCGTCTATTTCTTTGCGGAGGATTGCGTTGGGTGAACCGACATCGTGACGCGTCTCGGGCGTGATCGTCGCCGCTTTCAATCCGAGCTTCGAGGCTTTCATCGCCGTCGCCGCTTCATGCACGATCCCATTGTTCGTTGCACGGCGGTTTTCGAGCGACAAATCGAAGTGCGTGAGCTCGATATCGAACCCGACCACGTCGGGTGCGATAACGCGCAGCGATTCGACCAGCAATTCTTGACCGGTCTGGTCGCCGTCGAGGACGACGATAGCGGGCTTAGCCACGCGCCGAGGCTTCGCGCGCGTGCTGGCGGAGTCCGGCGTTCGCACGAAGTATTCTTGCGTCCAATGGCACGCGTACGGCGTAAGGCCGCGGCGGCAACACAAATGAATTTCGAGCTCGCGGGAATTGCGGCGCTCGGCTTGGCGTTGCTGCTCGGGATCGCAATTCTTCTGCCCGCAACCCGCACGGGGGCGGCGGGCGGAGCGACCGCACATGCGCTGCGGTGGACGTTCGGCACGGCAGCAGGCTGGTTTCCCTGCCTCGTTGCGCTGATCGGCGCGATCGTGTTTCTCGAAATAAACGTCCCTAAAATGATCGCAACGCTCGGGGCGGCTGCGCTCGGCTTCTTCGTCATTATCGACACGGCGCTCGGCCCAAGCGGCGGCGCGCTGGGGCGTACGCTCGATACCAGCCTCGGCACGCTCGTGGGCGATATCGGTGAAAAGATCGTGCTGCTCTTCGCCGCGTTGACGATCGCAGTCCGGATTACGAACGTGTCGGTCAAGAAAACGATCGGCTGGGCTATTGCGCGGATCGCCGCCTTACGGCCGGCGCCGCGTTCGCGAGCGCAGCCGGTTGTCGCCGGGCGCAGCTCGGCCGCGACTATCGCTCCTCCCGGTCCGCGCAGCCTGCGCGAAGCGTTTCACCTGCCGGCCGTACTCCCGCGCGCCGTCAAGCGAAGTGCCGAAACCACCGCCGCGACAACGGCGGCGCCGGCTCCGTTCGCCGTGCCGCCCAAACCGATTTACGACGTGGCTGCCGACGATGAGTATGTTGAAGATCCCGACGCCGAAGATTTTGACGAGGAGCTCGAAGACGAGGACGGCGCTGCTGAGGACGGCGCTAACGAAAACAATGAGGCCGCGGACGACGGCATCGACGCTCAAGGCGACGACGGTGCGTTGCGCGGCGTTTCGCCCGGCGACGTTGAGCGCGAAGCTGACGCTCCGGTGGCGGGCGACTACGAACCGGCCGGCGTCCGCCGTTCGTACCGCCTGCCGGATCTTTCGATCTTCGATCCGGCGCAAGCCCAGCACGTCGATCAATCGAATCGCGCGGTCGTCCTGGAAGATACGCTGGCATCGTTCGGCGTCGGCGCGAAAGTCACGCATATCGAACGTGGACCGTCAATTACACGCTACGAACTCAAACCCGAGCGCGGAGTAAAGATCTCGCGCATTTCGGCACTCACCGACGATCTCGCGCTTGCGCTGGCGGCGACGTCGGTACGCATCGAAGCGCCGATTCCCGGCAAATCGGCGGTCGGCATCGAGGTGCCGAATGCAACGGTTTCGATCGTGGCCATTCGCGAGATCCTCGAAGCGCTACCGCAGCGCGGCGTGGTGCCGCCGCTCAACATGGCGCTCGGCAAAGACATTACCGGTCGCGTCGTCTTCGGCGATCTGGGGAAGATGCCGCATTTGCTGGTCGCGGGTGCGACGGGTTCGGGTAAATCCGTCTGCCTCAACTGCATCATCGCGACGTTGCTCGCAAACGCCACGCCCGACCAAGTACAGATGCTCATGATCGATCCCAAGCGGGTCGAACTCACCGTCTATAACGGCATCCCGCATCTGATCAAAGACGTCATCACCGATGCCAAAATGGCCGCCGGTGCGTTGTTCGAGATGACCAAAGAGATGGATAGCCGCTACGAACGGTTCGCCAAAGCCGGCGTGCGCAAAATCGAAGAATATAATGCAAAATTTCCCGACGAGCATTTACCGTACGTCGTCATTATTATCGATGAGCTGGCAGACTTGATGCTCATCGCGCCGGCCAAAGTCGAAACGACGATTTGCCGCCTCGCTCAACTTGCGCGCGCAACCGGCATCCATCTCATCGTCGCAACGCAGCGACCGTCGGTCGACGTCATTACCGGTATCATCAAAGCAAATATCCCGTCGCGCATCGCTTTTGCGGTGAGCTCGCAAGTCGATTCTCGGACGATTCTGGACATGGGCGGAGCCGAACGGCTCTTGGGCCGCGGCGACATGCTGTATCTGCCGATCGATGCCCCCAAACCCGTCCGCTCGCAAGGCGCGCTCGTCACGAGTGCCGAGATCTCGCGACTAGTTGAATTTTGGGCGCGGCAAGGCCGGCCGGAGAATCTACTCGATGTCGAGGTCGTGCCGATCGAGGCGGACGACGATACGAGACTCAATGCCGATCCGCTTTGTTACGACGCGGCGAAGTTCATCATCGAAACAAATTACGCGTCGACGGCGCAGCTACAGTCGCAATTCTCGATCGGTCACCCGCGCGCGGTACGTTTGATGAAGCAACTTGAAGACTTCAAAGTCGTCGGTTCTCACGAGGGGACGAAGCCGCGCAAGATCTTGCTGGGACTCATGGATTTGGAAATCATCGCGCCGCGATTAGGCAAAAGCGATAAGCAGCCGGAACTCTTTTGATCGCGCATTCGCGCACGCGCGCGGCCGCGCTTTCACTGATTTGCGCGATCCTCTACGCGTTGCTCGGTGCAAGCGTTTCGCACTCGGCGCCGGACGGCGTCGACATCGCGGGACGTGCGGTCGCCGGCGAAGCTCCGGCCGTGGCGTGGGTTTTTACCGCATCATGCCTTTGGCCGACGCTCCTAGCATTCGGTATCGCCGGCTGCGTCGTCGCCGCGTTCGTCCCGGCGTGGCGCTTCCGCATCTTCTTCGCCATCGTAACAACGCTTGTGACCTGGCAACTCAGCAACGGGCTCAAAGACGTCTTCCTGCGGCCGCGGCCGGCGTATTGGATCGTCCATCACGAGTCGACGTACTCATATTCGAGCGGTCACGCGATGTTCGCCGTGATCGTCTACGGCTTGTGGGCGTGGTACGTCGCGCGCAGTTCGATGCCGGCACGGCTGCGCGGCATCCTCGCAACGCTTCTGAGCTTATGGGGTGCCGGCGTCATCTGGTCGCGGCTGGCTCTGGGTGCGCACTACGTTACCGATCTCATCGGCGGCGTGCTGCTCGCGGCTAGCGCTCTAGCCGCCGCCGCAACGATCGCTTCGATCGCCCCGCAACGTTTTCGCGGTCGAACGATCGGTGCGTGATGTTACGCACCTGCTCGCTTTTCAGCAGTTCGGCGTGGGTTTTCGTCTAATAACCACCGTGTGGACGGAGAAACGCGCATCTTCGCCGGCATTTTGCGTGCGCTTCTGGTAGTTATGTAATGTAATCGTGCGATTCGACGACCGCGGCGCTCAGACAGACAAGACGGCTGCACCATGCGACCGAGCGCGAGCGAATAGCGTCCGGCGATGGTTCGCGCCTGCGTCCGGTTTGTATTTGGACGCATGACGGCTTACTTAAATCCGTTGCAAAGCGATCTCGAGTATCTTATCACCCGCTTTGAGACAGATCTTTTTAGCGGCCGAACCGAGGCCGGAGTTGCCAAGCTCGAAGCGATGATCCCGCTCGTCGAACAATGTGGTGAGGCCTCGCTGCTCGGTCGCGCGTTGTGTCTCAAAGCCCGGCTCTACGTCATTCAAGGCCGGCACGAAGCCGCGACGCAGTCGGCCCAAGCTGCATTGCAAGCCTTCGACCGGCTCGATGCCGCTGCGGCACGCAGTTATGCCGGGTGGCACGCTGAAACGTTTCGGACAATCGCAACCGCGCAAGTCAAGCTTGGACGCATTGCCGAGGCGCTGCCGAATCTCGAACAGGCCGTTCGCATTGCGCAAGCCGGCGTCGATGCTGCAAATGATTCGCCGGGCCGCACCGCCGACGCATTCGTGCAACGTGCGTTGTGCGCGCTTATTCGCGGGCTCGTTACCTTAGGCGTCTCGCTCTTCACCATCCGCGAGATCGATATTGCGATCCAGGTGTACGAACGGGCGATCGCGCTTGCCGATACGCAACCGATTTCTTACGAACTTTTTGCCGACGATATCATGCTCGCTTTCTGGAACCTGACCGATGCGCTGCACAAACGCGCGGCTCACCGGCGTACCGCGGGCGACCTGCACGGCGCTGCCGCCGACGTCGCGGCAGCGGGTCAGCTGCTGGACCCGACGACCTGGAAAATTTACCGGGCACATTCCGACCTTGCAACGGCGGCTCCGGAGGCCTTACTCGCGCGACTCAGCGTTCATTCGCGCGAAGCCTATTTTGCTTCGATGGGGCGTCACTTACTGATCGCCGGACGGCCGCTCGATGCACGCGCGATGTTTGAATGTCAGCTTATCGAGGCCGGCCGTAAAGCGTTTGCCGATGATTGGGCGGCATCCGACGCACACGCCGGGATCGCGCAGGCGTCACTCGAACTCGGCCGGCTGCAAGAAGCGCTCGATCACTGCTCGCTGGCGCTGCAGTCGCTCGACCGGCACGACGAATCCGAAACACGCGCGACGGTTTTACTCGTCCGCGCGACGGCGTACCAGCTGCTCGAAGACTTCGAGGCGGCCTATGTGTCGCTCGACGAACACCATCGGATTCGCCGCAATCTTGAAGCCGCGGCGTCGCAGCAGTATGCCGCACACATGACGTTGCGACTCGATCTCGAGCGCGCGCGCTCCGATGCCGAGTCCCATCAACAGCTTGCCGCAACGCTGCAAACCATGGCCCGCGTCGGCCAGGATATCACCGCGAACCTCCACGCCGGCGCGATTTTGGCGTTGCTTCACCGCTACGTCACGGCGTTGCTCGATGTGCCCGCATTTGGCGTTTGGTTGCTCGATGCGGCCGGTGCGTCGCTCGATCTCGCATTCGGTATCGAGGACGGACAGGCGATCGAGGCCATGAGCGTCGCACTCGACCATCCGGACTCGCTGGCCGCACGCGCCGTACGTGAACGGCACGAAATTGCTTACGAGTCGCCGCCCGATATCGCGCCGGTGCTGACCTTACCCGGCACGCGATTGCTGCCGGCCGTTTTGTTTGCACCGTTGATGGTCGCCGGCCGCGTTCTCGGCGTCGTCTCGGTTCAGTCGGATCGCCCGGCCGCGTTTAGTGAAAGCGCGCGCTCGATCTTTCGCACGCTGTGCACGTACGTCGCGATCGGTCTGGATAATGCGGCGGCATACGCGAAATTAGGCACGACCGTGGACGAGTTACGTCAAACGCAAGCCGAGCTGGCACTGCGGACCGCGCAATACGAGCGGCTGTCGAAAACCGATCCGCTCACGGAAATAGCGAACCGCCGTCACTTGCAGGAACGCGCCGCCATCGAGATCGCCGAGCTCAAACGGCACGATGGAAATTTATCCGTGGTGATGTTCGACATCGATCACTTTAAGAGCGTTAACGATACGTACGGACATGCCGCCGGCGATGCCGTTATCCAGAATGTCGCGCGCGTCGCCAAACAATGGGTACGGCCGGTCGATGTTTTGGCGCGCATCGGCGGCGAAGAGTTCGCAGTCCTTTTGCCCGGTGCGAAATTGAACGATGCACTCGAAGTTGCCGAGCGCATCCGATTGAGCATCGACGCGTCGGGAGTCGAATGGAACGGCGAAACGATTCATGCGACGTCAAGTTTCGGCGTGGCGGAATTTGATGCTTCGCTCGACGAACTCGATCGAGCGCTCAATCATGCCGACGCGGCGCTGTATGCAGCAAAGAAAGCCGGCCGCAACCGCGTCAAGCATGCCTAGCGCGGCGCACCGCTAACGCGGCGGCGACTCGAGCAGCGCGGGATAGGCCAAGTGGAACGCCGTTCGCTGTTGCAGGCGTTTGCCGATCTGCAGCAGCTTTGCTTCGCCGAACGCATTGCCTAAGAATGCGACTCCCGACGGTAAGCCCCGTTCGGCCAGCCCGTTGGGAACCGTGAGCGCCGGCAAACCCGCAAGGTTGCCCGACGAAATGAGATCGGGGCCGCCGGAAAACTCCGTATAGACGCTGTCGAACGGAACACCGACCGGCAGCGCGACGGTCGGAAGCGTCGGCGAAACGATTGCATCGTAGCGGCCGAATGCCGCCTGCATATCGGCGATCATGAAAACGCGCTGCCGCATGGCATCGATGTAGTCGATCGCCGGCGTCGCATACGCCGCGTAACCGCCGAGCCGATCGTCTTTCTGTTGCAGTTCGCGCGACTTACCGCTCTCGATGAGGTCGCGGAACGCAGCGGCGCCCTCGCCGTTGACGATCGTTCCGACGGCCGCCCCGTATGGGTGCGGCGGCAACGCGACGCCGGAATCGATGTCGCAGAATTCGGCCAGCACCTTGAGCGAAGCGTTGAAGTTACGGACGACGCCGGGCATCGACTTCGCCGTTGCGTCTTTGACGACGGCGATTCGCGGACGTCGTGAGGTGGCGGTCAACGGCCGGTCGACTGAGCTGGGATCGTTCGGATCGGCGCCGGCAATCGTGTCGAGAATGACCCGCGCGTCGCGTGCACTGCGCGCGATCGGTCCTAACTTATCGAGCGTCCAGCATAATGCCATTGCGCCATGGCGGCTGACGCGACCGTAGGTCGGCCGCAATCCGGTGACTCCGCACGATGCCGACGGATTGAGGATCGAGCCCGAGGTCTCAGAACCGATGGCAAAGCCGACGAGTCCGGCGCTAACGGCGGCACACGAACCGCTCGACGAACCGCCGCTCCAGAAATGCCAATCCCACGGCGTCCGCCCGGGGCCCGTAAACGACGCGTCCGCATCGTTGTATCCGAAGCCGCCGGCCAGTTCGACCATTGCAAGTTTCGCGGTCAAGACGGCGCCGGCGGCGCTGAGCTTCGCAACGACGGTCGCATCGAAATCGAAGTGCTGATGCCGAAACGGAGCCGCGCCCCAGGTCGTCGGTGCATCGGGTGTCGCCAGCAGATCCTTGACACCATACGGGATCCCGTGCAGCGGGCCGCGCACAAGACCGCGGCTGCGTTCGCGGTCGGCACGGCGCGCTTCTCTGAGTGCACGTTCGTGCACGATGCTGACGACGGCACCGTACACATGACCGTAACGCTCGAGCCGGTCGATATACAGTTCGGTCAGTTCGACCGACGACAACGACTTCGCACGGAGCAATGCTTGCAGCGCGGACGCATCGGAGAACGCAATGTCGTGCGGCGTCACCGCTCTTTGCTACTGCTCCGGCCGGCAGCAAAGCGCGTTACCGGTTCGTCCGAATTGCGCAGCCGTTTGTGTTTTGGATTGAGTTGCAGAGTCGCGCCTGCGTTTGCATCGATCGTTCGCGCGATCGTCGCAATCTCAGCATCGCTGAGCGCCGCATCGAACGTGCGGAAGTTTTCCGCCGTCGCTCGCGCAGCCGCCGACGGCGCGGGTATCGCTGCCACTTGTATCGCTGCGCCTGTTGAGGGTCCGGCTTCAATCGCCTTGGGCATGCACACCGCTGCGCTGGTCAGCGCAGTCACGGCAGTAATGAACGTGCGGCGGCTTTTCATGGCGCGCGTGTTGGCGGAGCACGGCGGCGTTCCTCCGAAGCAGAAGATAGAATGAGAGTCGTTGCAATGTTGCTCGCAGCATGCTTGATGCCTGTCGGTATGACGTTGCGTGCCGGCGCGCAAGCAAACAGTGCATGCCCCGCGACGCCGGCGAAAATCTTGGGCGATCCGCGACTCATTCTGCCGGACGACGCGAAAATTACGGCGACGCGCCTCGGCTTCGAGATCGATGTCGGAAGCGACGGCCGCGTTCGCGGCATACACACGATCGCAAGTTCGGGCGACGCAAATGTCGATTTGACGGCGCGCCAACTGTTGCAGGCCGCATCGTACCAGCCCGCGCAAACCGGCTGCGTTGCGTATAGCGGCGGGCTGATACAGAACTACCATTTGTCCGCCGGTGCAGCAGACCGGCCCGTGCCGTTACCGGCTGCGCTCGACCGCACATGCACGCCGTTCATCACCGCCTTTCTCACACCGCACGCACGCGACCGCAAACGAACCGGCACGGCAATCGTTGCCGTCGGGTTGGACGCTGCAGCGACACTGCAAACATCACCGGTTCTGCGCAAAAGTGCCGGCTCGGCGAGCCTCGACAACGAAGCGCTGCGCATGGCAGCCGCCGGTCACTACCGTTTCTTACAAGGCAGTGCGTGCACGCCGCAAGCCTTTACCGAATCGCTCGAAATTACGTTTCAGTAACGGACTTACACTTCCATGACGACGGGGATGACGATCGGCTTACGCCGCGACTTTTCAAAAATTGCTTTCGATAAGCCGTTGCGAATGTGATCTTTGACCGTACCGACGTCGCGTATCCCTTCGACCGAACAATCGTCGAGAATTTGCGTGAGCTTGGCTTTGAGTTCATCCATTACGCCGCCCGAATCGGGTAGATAAAAGACGCCGCGCGACACGAGATCCGGTCCGGCCACCACGCGCGCTTCTTCGGCGTCGACGGTGACCACGACCATCATGATGCCGTCGCCGGCGAGATGCTTGCGGTCGCGCAAAATGGCATCGCCGACGTCGCCGACGCCGGAGCCGTCCACCATCACGTTACCACCATAGGTTCGGCCGATCTTATCGGCCGTTTCCTTGGTGAATTGAATGACGTCGCCGTTTTCAATAACGAAAACGTTGTCGCCCGGGACGCCGGTTTGACGCGCTAAATGACCGTGCGTCACAAGCATCCGGTACTCGCCGTGAACCGGAATGAAATAGTCCGGCCGGACCAGGTTGAGCATGAGCAGCAGTTCTTCTTGGGATGCATGGCCCGAAACATGCGCCATTCCGGTCGAGCCGTGAATGACCGTTGCGCCCAATCGATAGAGATTGTTGATCGTTTTTGAGACGCTTTTTTCGTTACCGGGAATCGGCGTGGCGCTAATGACGACGGTATCGCCGGGTACGATGCGCAGCTTCTTATGATCGCGCACCGACAAGCGCGTAAGCGCCGACATCGGCTCGCCTTGCGAACCGGTCGTCATGACCACGACTTGCTCGGCCGGAAAATCGTCGACCTGTTCGAGCCGGATGATCATGCCGGGCGGAATATCGAGGTATCCGAGTTCGGTCGAGAAGTGAACGACGTTCGAGAGCGAGCGGCCCAAGAATGCAACTTTGCGTCCGAAACGCTGCGCTTGATCGACGACCTGTTGAATGCGCGGCACGTTGGAGGCAAACGACGTAACGATCAGCCGGCCTTTGGCACGTGCAAAGATATTGGCGAACGCTTCGCCGACGATGCGTTCGGATAACGTGTGACCCGGGCGTTCGGCATTGGTCGAATCGGCCAGCATGCACAGCACGCCCTCTTGTCCGACGCGTGCGATCGACGCGAAGTCGGCCGGTTTGCCGTCGATCGGCGTTTGATCGAATTTGAAATCGCCGGTATGAAAGATCGTGCCGGTCGGCGTTCGGATCGCGAGCGCACATGCACCGGCCAAACTATGATTGATGTGAATGAACTGCGTTTCGATCCCGCCGTACGCGACTTTGTCACCGGGCTGAACGCTCACCAGATTGAGTTCAGCGGGTTTGTGCTCGCGCAGCTTCGCCCGAATGAGGGCCAGCGTGAGCGGCGTACCGACGACCGGGACGCTGAACTCGCGCAGCAAGTAGGGGATGCCGCCGATGTGATCTTCGTGTCCGTGCGTCACGAGCAGCGCGCGAAACTTCGGCGCGCGTTCGCGCAAATAAGAAAAATCGTTGATGACGATATCGACGCCGAACATCTCGTCGTCGGGGAACATCAAGCCGCAATCGACGACGACGAGATCGTCGTTGGTTTCAATGACGGTCATGTTGCGCCCGATCTCACCGCAGCCGCCGAGCGGGATGATGCGGAGATAGGGCTCTTCGGGAGGCGGCGGAACGACGAGAGTATCGGGGTACGACTGACCGCTAGATTGCAAAATACCGTCCTTGATGTGCGCCCGGCCGCGCGTGATCGTAAGCCGTATGAGTTTGACCGCCGTGCGGCTAGTGCCCGCTTTTTTACTTGGAATCGTACTTTCGGCGGCTTCGCCGGCGATTTATGCCGCCGAGCGGCAAAAACCGGTCCACCCGCACCGACACCTTGGGACATCGGCCGAGCGGCTCGGTTTGTACTCGGCACGCGTCCGGCGGTCGACCTTGATGTATTTGCGGTTGCGCTTGCTCGAATTGCACGAACAAGGACTCGATCGTGCGCGTGCAGCGGTCGAACGCCGTATGAGTGTCGACGAACTAATTTACGGCCCGGTGCCGCCGCCGGTGCCCGGCACGCCGCGGGGGCGCTAACACGGACGCCGGTTCGGCCGGTCCGCTTGGTTGCAACGCAACGTTCAGGACATCCGGCCGACGAAGCGTTACTTGAATTCAGGGCGAACGTCGGTCTGGCTCGTTTTGCGGAGGTCTTCAAATGGAATCTTTGACACGCGCGTCATCGGCTGCAAGCAGCCGGTGCCTCAATCGCGCACGTTTTGTCGGCTCAACGCGTCTTTGCTGACGTGCATGTAAGGCTTGTAACCGTGCTTCTGGCGGCGAGCTTCATGCCGGCGCGTGCCGGGTCGGCGGCTCAAGACCGACCGCTCGAACTGCGTGAGGCGGTCCAATATGCCTTCGATCATAGCACGACCATTGCGGATCGCCGGGTGACGCTGGAAAACGACGAGGCCCAGTATGCCCGGGATCATGCCGATGAATATCCGCCCGTGACCGGCTTGCTGCAAAATCAACTGCTCAAACAGTCCAACGCATCGTCCGGTTCGCTCGCGCAATATGGTATCGTGCCGGCGCAATCGGTTGCATTTTCGCAAAACACCGCCCAAATCGGTTCGCAATGGACGATTTACAACGGCTCGTACAACCAACTCTTGAGCCAGCGCGCGAAGCGTCAAGTCGAAACCGATCGGGCGAATCTGCGGCGCGCGCAACAACAGCTCGTCGGCGATGTGACCAACGCCTACTTCACCGTTGACACTCGGCGCGAAAGCGTCCGTCTGGACGACGTGGATCAACGCTATCAAGATGCGCTGCTCGACGTTGCTCGCAACAACGAACGGGTCGGCCGGGCAGCGGGCGTCGACGTGTTGCGTGCGCGCGTCAATGCGCTGCGCGCCCAAGCGGCACTTGCCAGCGCGCAATCCGATGAAGCTACCGCACGCGAGACGCTGGCACAAACGATCGGCGCACCGCCCGACACAGCGTTCGCCTTTAACGCCGAAGTGCCCGAACCGGCAGTCACCACACAGCCCCTTGCCACGCTCGTCGCGACGGCCGAAACGAGCCGGCCGGATATCGCGGGCGCAACGGCAGCCCTGGCGAACGCGCGTCTATCGAATTCGATTATCGACACGGACCGCTTGCCGACGCTGGCGGTAAACGCCGCGTTCGGCAATCAATTCGTGCCGACCCAAGCCGCGACGATCAATCCGTTCAACGGCCAGACGTTGCCGCTCGGCACGCGCGGAAATCCCGGCTTTTGGCAAATCGGCGCAACCGAAACGCTGCAACTCGGCTTGATCGACTACGGTGCGCGGCACGCGCAGCATCGCGCCGCGCGTCAAGCGATCGACTCGGCTCAGGCGACGCTCGACACCGCGCGCTATGCCGTCGAGTCAGAGGTGCGGCAAGCTCTGCGCGGCGCCCAGACCGCGTCGTCGAACCTCGCCATCAACAAATCTGCGTCGGCGCTCGGCGCCGAGTCGGCGCGCATCGCCCAACTGCAATATAAGAATGGCTTGATAAGCTTGACCGACGCAACGCAAGCCGAACGCGATAATCTTTCCGCCCAGAACGACCTTGTCAACGCACGCGTAACGTACATCGAGGCGATCGTGCGCCTGCGCGTGTCGATCGGAACGGGCGACCCGGTCGCGATCGTCGATTTCCGAAACCCATGAAACGCCGGAACGTCGTCCTGCTCGTCGCCGGAATTATTGCGGTCGTCGCGATCGGCGCGTTTGCGGCCGGCCGGCCTAGAAACGCAGCGGTCGCAGCCAAACTCGTCACGGTCGGCTACGGACACTTTGTGACGCGCCTGCCCGAAACGGGCGTCGTGCAACGCCCGCAAACAGAGACACTTTCATCCGTCGTTCCCGGTGACATCGCCCGAGTGCTGGTAAGCCCCGGCGATCGCGTTCGGAGCGGCGAGGTGCTCGTCGAGTTGGCAAATCCGCAGTTGCTCAGCAGTGCCGCCGGAGCGCAAGCCGCCTACGAAGCGGCAACCGGACGCACATCGTCGGCCGTTGAAACCAATGCCGTTCTGCCGGCGCAGAATCAATCGAACGTCGTGCAAGCTGAATTCAATCTCGAACAAGCGCGCTCCAATCTTAATGCCGCGCTTGCCGACCAAAAGAACGGTGCGCAATCGGGTCTCGGTTACGGCAGTTCGACCGCCGCCTCGCAGCGAGTTGCGGCCGACGCCAATGTTGCGAACGCGCAAACGACGTTGCGCGAAGCGCAACGCATCTACGATGCCGACACGGATCTGTTTGCCAACAAAGCCATCTCTGCCGATGCCTTGAGCCAACAATCGGCGCGGCTCGCTCAAGCAAAAATCGCAGCCGATCAAGCCCGCCGTCAACGCTCGGACACGTATTCGCAATTGCAACAGAACGTGTCTGTGCTGACGGATCGCGTTCGCGCGACCCGCGATGCCGTACGGCAGGCGGACGCGGCACTTGCCGCGGCAAAACTCCAGGCGCGTGAAAATAAGTCCGGCGACGTAGTCGCGGCGCGCGGCGATGCTGCCGCCCGGCTCAACGACGTGCAATACGCGCGCGATCAAGTCGCGCGGCTTACGATCCGCGCGCCGTTTGCTGGCATCGTCCAAACGATCGCGACGCAGAGTTCCGACTCGCTTCGGCCGCTTGGGCCCGGTGACGAAGTAACGGCGGGTCAACCGGTCCTGACGCTCGCCGCCGATGCCGGTTTTATCGTACGCGCACGCGTCGACGAGCAAGACATCGCGCAGGTTCGGCTCGGCAACGCGGCCCGAATCAGCGGCGAAGATTTCGGGGACCGGACGCTGACCGGACGGGTTGTCGCGATCGGCCAAGTCGCGCAAAAAAGCGACGATCCGGCAAACACATCGCGTCAGATCATTACGACGATCAAACTCAATGCGTCGTTGCCGTATTTGCGCGACGGCATGAATGTCGATGTCGATATTATCACGGCAGACCGGCCGCACGTGCTCGTCATTGCAAGTGACGCCGTCCGCCGGGACGGCGGCAAACCCTATGTTTTCATCGTCCGTCCGGCCGACGGACGCGCGTCGAAAACGCCCGTGACGCTCGGAGCGGCCAATGACACGCAAACGATCGTCGCCGGCGGAATTAGGCCCGGGCAAACGGTTGTCGCCGATTCGAACGCGGCGATCGTCGAGGGCACGACGGTGAAGCCGGCGCCGGATACGGCCGCCGCAACTGCCGGTTCGAGCGGCAACGGCGCGTGACGCGGCTCGGCGCCTATGTCACCGAAGCCCTCGAGGCGATCTGGCGTAACCGGACACGCTCGCTGCTAACGATGCTCGGCATGATCATCGGCACAGCCTCGATCATCGCAGTGCTGGGCGTGAGCAAAGCCGCATCGGGCGGGATCACGTCGACCTTGGCAGCCTTCGGAAATCCGGGCATCTCGCTCAGCGTCGATCCGGATGGACCGAATCCGCTCGCCGCCGCAATCGACTTTCGCGACGCTCGCATCATCGACGAGGCGCTGCACTCGAAGATACGACACATCGAACCGGTCTATCAGCGCCAATTCACGCTGCGCGCCGGGGCCGTCAGTTACTCGACCTTCGGACTTTCCGACAGCGAATATCACCCCGATTCGATCAAGCTTCTTGCGGGACGACGCATCGACGCCGGCGATCTACGCTCGGGTGCGCACGTTTGCAACGTGACGCGCGCGTTGGCCGTTCGCATGTTCGGCAGTACCGACGTCTTGGGCAGCATCCTGCATATCGGCGGCTCGCGGTGTACCGTCGTCGGGATCTACGACGAAATCAAAGGCGGCATTTTGCTTCGGCCGGCGCGAACGATTTCTTCACGATGCCCTTTACGATGTTTACCGATCTGACGCCCGGTCCCACCGATGGATTGCTCATTTATGCAGCCGACGGCGTTCGTGTCGCCGAGATAAGCGACGGCGTCGGTGCCGTTTTACGCCGGCTGCACGGTCCTGCAGCGACGTACGTGACGCAAGATAATAATGCCAGCCTGCAACAGTTCGATACGGTATTACGCGTGGTCGCCGACGGTTTAACGGCGATCGGCGGCGTCGCGCTTGTCGTAGCGGGCATCGGGATTATGAACATCATGCTCGTTTCGGTCACCGAGCGGACGCGCGAGATCGGCTTGCGCAAGTCGATCGGAGCGCGCAATGCCGACATCGCTTTACAGTTTCTGCTTGAGGCGGTGCTGCTTTCGCTAATCGGCGGCGGAATCGGCACGCTCGTCGGATTTCTGTTTGTCGTCGCCGCGTATTCGGCAGTCGCCTCGTTCGTCGGTCCGGCCCCGATTCCGTACGTGCTGATCATCTCGGTCGCAGTCGGCTTCTCGACCTTCGTCGGAACGGTGTTCGGAACGTATCCGGCCTTGCGTGCCAGCCGCCTCGATCCGATCGCAGCGCTGCGGTCCTAGCTCGCCGGCATGGGACAGTACCTCATCGAAGCATGTAGCGTTTTATGGGCCAATCGCACGCGGTCGTTTCTCACCACGTTAGGCTTGATCATCGGCGTGATGGCCGTGATTTCGATTCAAATCCTCGGCGCCGGCATCGCCGGCGCCGTAACCGGCGCCTTGGGTGCGCTCAACGATAAGTCGTTTACGATTTTCCCCAACGGGCGGCAAGCCGATTTTACCCGCGCTGCCATTAGCGTCGGCGACATACACCGGGCGGTGCGCAACGTGCCGAATATCGACACCGGAATTCCGCTCGGAACGACGACGTTGAAAGTACGGCTCGCCGCAAGCCAAGCAAAGTTGCGCATCGGTGCCGAATCCGAACCGCGATTTTTTACCAGTCCGATACGCTTCGGAAGCGAATTTACGCGCGCTCAGATCGATGCCGGCGCACATCTTTGCATCTTGCTCGATACGGCTTACACGAAGCTCAAACTTGATTCAAACCCGGTCGGTCGCGCGATCCGCGCCGGCGACCGGCGCTACACGATCGTCGGCGTTCAGGCCAAGACCGTGAGCGGTATTGCTCCGACGGTCGTCGAGGCGGACATCGTCATCCCGGCGACGACGTACGAGCGCGATTACGTACGCGGACGGCCGATACTGGGTGCACGTTTTCTGGTTACCGACGGTACGCAGCTCGCCGCAACGGAGCAGGCGACGCTCGACTATTTCACACGCCGCAAACACGGGCGCGCGCTGTATCAAACGATCGATCGGAAGACGTTTACGACGGCGGTCGACGGCATCTTTGGTGGAATTACGATCGTCGTCGGACTCATCGGTGCCGTGTCGCTCGTCGTTGCCGGAATCGGCATCTTAAATATCATGCTGGTCTCGGTCGCCGAACGCACGCGTGAAATCGGACTGCGCAAAGCAATCGGCGCAACCCGCTTTCAAGTCTTGGCGCAGTTCTTCATCGAGGCGTTGCTCCTGTCGTCGATCGGTTGCGCGATCGGATTGGTGCTTGGCCTGGGGCTCGGCGGAGCCGTTAATGAATTTGCGCTCGTAAAAATTTCCGGCGTCGTGGCACCGATTCCGTGGTTGCGATCGGTGATCATCGCAACGAGCTTTGCTACCCTTGTGACACTGGCGTTCGGAACGTATCCGGCGTACCGCGCGGCCGAGCTCGATCCGATCGAAGCCCTGCGCTATGAATGACGTAGCGCGTCCGGTCATTGCGTTGCGCGAAGTAACGAAGACGTACGTTCTGGGCGACATCAGCGTGGCGGCCTTGCGCGGCGTTTCGTTCGACATTCCGGCCGGAGATTACGTCGCGATCATGGGTCCGTCGGGTTCCGGCAAATCGACGCTGATGAACACGCTGGGTTGCCTCGACCGTCCGACCAGCGGCAACTATGAGCTCGACGGCATCGACGTCGGAACGTTAAGCGATAATGCGCTCGCTGCGATCCGCCTGCGCAAATTGGGGTTCGTCTTCCAAGGCTTCAATCTGCTCGCGCGAACGTCGGCGCTCAAAAACGTCGCGTTACCGCTGTTTTATGCCGGCGCCTCGTTGCGGCGGCGCAACGCCGCTGCGGCCCTGCGGCTGAGCGAAGTTGGTTTAGCCGACCGGCTCGATCATAAACCGAACGAGCTGTCGGGCGGCCAGCAGCAGCGCGTCGCCATCGCGCGGGCGCTCGTCAACGATCCGGCGGTTTTGCTTGCCGACGAGCCGACCGGCAACCTCGACAGTCAAACGAGCGAAGAAATCATGGGTGTCTTCGCGCAGCTCAACGCTGCGGGCCGCACGATCATCATGGTCACGCACGATGAAGAAGTCGCCGCTCATGCCGGACGCATCATTCGCGTTCGCGACGGGCTTGTCGTAAGCGACGAGCGCTCCATGGCCGTCCAATCCGGTTCGGCCGGGGCCGGCATCTGAGCCGGGTAGAACTAAGCGAGATCGTCGATTGCCGGTTGGGCTTGGAACGTCGAACGATTAAGACCAGAAGAAATCTTCGGGCGAAGCGTCACCCTGCGCCGCGCCGCACTGTATAGGGTAACCGAACGTTCTAACTCTCAATCTATGGAGAACCACCTATGAAGTCTCGATTTTTCGGGACGGCCGTCGTCGGCCTCGTCGGAGCGATCGTCGGCAGCTTTTCGATGATGCTCTTCGCCAGCACGCACTTTGCGAACGTCGCCGGACCGAATAACACGCCTCCGGCCGTAAGCGCCGCTCCTTTGCCGGCCGTCGGCGGCACGAGCGATCAGGATCGTATCGTCAATGCGGTCAAACACGTCCAGCCGGCCGTCGTTGCCATCGACGTGACGATCAACGGCACACGCGTGTTGCCGGCCGATCCGTTGAGCCAGTTCTTCGGCGGTCCGAGCACCGGTCGCGTGCAGCGCTACCACGCGCAAGCATCCGGATCGGGCTTCGTGTACAGCCGGAACGGCTTGATCGTGACCAACGCGCACGTCGTGCCGCCGGGCACCTCCGACGTCGAGGTTGTGTTTGCCAACGGCGAACGCCAAAAAGCTAAGGTGTTTTCACGGAATCCGGCCGCCGATTTAGCGCTCGTGAAAGTCACCAATTATCCGAAGCTTCCGGCTCCGATCGAACTCGGCGACAGCGATAAGCTTGCCGCCGGTCAGTGGGCGATCGCAATCGGCGAACCGTTCGAGCTCAAGCAGTCGGTCTCGGTCGGCGTCGTCTCGGGCTTCAATCGCGACGAAACGATCGGCGGCGAAGGCGAACAAGCTCGCATGTTCAAGGGCTTGCTGCAAACGTCCGCACCGATCAATCCCGGCAACTCGGGCGGGCCGCTCATCGACGTTACCGGACGTCTGATCGGTGTCAATCAGTCGACGGCGAATCCGCAAGCCGGCGCGCAGGGAATCGGCTTCGCAATTCCGGTCAACATCATGAAACAGCAGGTCGCGATGCTCGAGACGCATCCGGGTCAAACACTCGAAGCATCGGCTACCGGAACGGGCATCCCGTACATCGGGGTCGCGTTGCAGAACCTCGATGACAACGTGCGCGCGCAGATTAATTATCAAGGTAAGTCAGGCGTCGTCGTCAGCGGAGTGTATCAAGGCACGCCTGCCGATCAAGCCGGATTGCAAGCCGGAGACGTCGTTACCTCGATCAACGGTAAGACCGTCAATTCACCCGATGAACTGACGAAAGAGATTCGCGCGCTCAAGCCCGGCCAAACGGTCGGCATGCAAGTCTTTAGCGCCGGCGTTAAGAAGCTGGTCAGCATTAAGATCGGTGAGGCACCGCCGGGCTTCGGGCAACAGCAGCAACAACAGCAAGACCCGAACTCGCCGTAACGCGCGCTCGGCTTCCAGCGGGAGCCGGTCGAACGGAACGCTTCTCGCACGCAGAGCAAAACCGATAAAGGTGAATTGGGGCGCCGGCAACGGCGCCTCATTCGTTTTCGCAACTTCGTGCCGGCTATTCCGTATGGCGCCGATGCAGCGTGGCCAGATAGGAGTCGGTCGCCGGAACGATCGTGCTCCGCTCTTTGATGTCGAATCGCGCGCGTTCGGTCCCTCGCGCGAGAAACGCATTCAATCCGGCCGGCACTTTTGATTGAATGAACGAGGTTATGTCGCTCAGCGGCGCTCCACGCCAGTACAGCGTCGGAAAGTCTTGCGCCATGTCTCCGCCGGCGAGCGGACCGAAAGGCCGCGCTAATTCGTCGTAGTGTTGCTTGACGAATTGCCAAGACAACAGCGGATGATGATTGGCGACCATTTCGACGAGGTCCAAGCGGATCATCGCCGATTGCGGCGGGATCTCGGGCGACATCGTTATGCGCATGGCTTCGTCGGCCAGCTTCGGATCGCGCACGGCGGTCAGCGCGCCGTAGTAGCGGCGCAGTTCGGTCTCGTCTTTCGCCGACTTGGCGATCGAGTGCAGACGCTCGAATGTCGCGGCATCGGCATTCGCAGCAACAATGTCCAGATAGACGCTTTGATCGTCCGGCGCGATCGAATTGCGGTCGGTCAAAAAAGTCGCAAACCGGCGCTGCGCCTCTGCAATCACGTCCGCATCACCCCACCGGCCGAGATCGCCGATTGCCGTACGGCGCAAACCTTGGAGATCGGGCGTTTCACTTGCTGCCGGCGTATATCCGAGTTGCGTTGCAAGCGGCTTGACGATCGATCGCGCGTAGGCAAGATACCGGTCGTAGCCGGGCGTGCCCCGTTCATCACGCTCGATGATTTCCAGTGCGCCGACGACTTGATCCCACGCCCGCGCATCCAAATCGCCGCCCATCGACGCAGCCAACGCTAGGTATGACGGCAACTTCGCCTGGCCGGCCCGAACGAGTGCCCAGCGGTCGTCGAGCAGCCCGATCCGGTCGCCGTTCGGCAGCAATCGGAAGTTCTTGCTGTTGACGGCGAAAATCGATTCGTCGTACGCGACGCGAAAGAAGCCGACCGTCCCCGCATTGAGCGTTAGCGGTTCGGCGCACTTTCCGGCTACTGCGGTCTGACCGTCATTGACGAGTAACAAGCTGCGCGGCGCGCCCGTAACACCCGAACGGATCGAGAGCGGGATCGTCCAACGCGGTCTCGGATCGTTGCCGTCGAGCAAGAAGCGCTGTTGCGCCAACGCGATCGTCCGGTCGCCGTTAGCGCCGCAGGTCGCGGAAACGGAAACGACCGGGAAGCCGGCTTGTTCGGTCCATGCACGCGACAACGACGCGACGTCCTGATGGCTCGCGGCAGACAAAGCGTTCCAAAGATCGGTCCCGGTCGCATTTGAGAAAGCGCGCGCTTTCATGTAACGGCGTACGCCGTCGCGAAACGTATCGGGGCCGAGATACGCCTCGAGCATGCGTAGAAACGCTTCGCCTTTGGCATAGGTAATCTCACTATCGAAGGCAGTCTCGGCTTCGAGTTCGTTTGCGACGTGGACTTGAATCGGATGCGAAGTGACGCGCGCATCGGCCGCCATCGCGACCTCTTTGCTCTCGTCCTCGTTCTCCCACCAGTTCCAGGCCGGATTGCGCAGATCGGTCTCTTTGGCGGCGCGCCACGACGCGAAGCTCTCATTGAGCCAGAGATCGTCCCACCAGCCCATCGTCACGAGATCGCCGTTCCATTGATGGGCCATCTCATGCGCTTGAATGCTGTAGACGGTCTGCTTGTTGCCGATCGTGCTCGAAGGCGTCAGCAGCAGCGCTTCGTCCGTGTACGTAATCGCGCCCCAATTTTCCATCGCGCCGCCGAAGCCGCCCGGAATTGCGATCGAATCGAGTTTGGGCAACGGATAATGATAACCAAAATAATCGTTATAGTCGGCCAAAATCTGCTGTGCGTTCGCCAGCGCAACGCGACCGCCGTTCTCTTGGCCTTTTACGGCAACGACGCCGAATTGCGTACCGTTCGCCGCGGCGTAGATCGCACCGAGATTGCCGGCCGAAAACTCAACGAGGTAGGTCGGCATCTTCGGTGTCCGTAAAAACGTCGTCGTCGCGAGCGATCCGTTCTCGGTCCGGCTCGCAACCGGCATGTTTGCGACCGTCATCCAGGCCGCCGGGACCGTGACGCTGAGGGTAAAGGTGGCGCGAAACGCCGGCTCGTCCCAGCACGGAAACATGCGGCGGGCATCGGTCGCCTCGAACTGCGTCGAAAGCATGACGGCATCGCCGCCGTCCGCCGTGCGATAAGGCTGAGCGAAAAGGCCCTGGGGCGAGCTTTCGATCTTACCGGTGTAGGCGAAACTTAAAATATGCTTACCGGGCCGCGCCGGTTGGGCCGGTGTTACGGTGGTGAGCTGACGATCGTTTTCGGTGATCACCGTCGCCACGGCGGCCCCGTCGAGCCGAACGTCGGCGAGCGACTCGTTAAGGGTGTTGAATTCGATCGTCGACGTCGCCGAGCGCACGTCGAGTACGATCGACTCGGTACCTGTGAGCGTATGCGCTGCCGCATCCGGAACGACGGCAATCGTATAGTCGATCGGCACGACGTTCTTGGGCAACCGGCCGAATGCCGTATCGAAATTAAACGTCTGGGCCGCAGACGGTACACCGGCAAAAACAAGCGCGATCGGCAACGCAACCAAAACACCATGGCGGGCGAATCTCATCGTTCGACTATACCTACGCCCGGTGTCCCGCGCCTGTGCGCAAACGGCTAAATCGCACCGCCGGTCGTGCGATCTACGGGCGTGCCCGCGTGATGTCGAAGTAGAGCGTCCGTTGCTTGTCCAGACATGTCGAGCTGACGACGGCATAGGTTCGCCCGTCGCGCCGGTCGATCGTCGACTTGCGCCCGCTCGTCGCACACGCATGAACCGTCAAATACCGTTCGCGGAAATGGTCGCTATCCAGAACGCTCGGTGAAAGATCGAGAATCGCCGAAGTATACGAATCGGCCGCCGGCTCGCGCAGCGGCGGTAACGTCGCATTACCCGCCGCAATCGTGCCGGAACCGACGAGCTTGATACTCTCGAGCGTGTCGCCGTCGAACCGGTAGATGAGCGATGCGTCTTCGTTGCCGGTCTCGGGAAACATCAACGTGTTCATGGTTTCGAAGGCCGGCTTGCCTCGCTTTGCGAGTACCGTCAGCCGGTTCATACCGACAAAGATTCCGTGGCTGTCCAAGGCACCCGGTGCCGCTTCGGTGCGTTCCCGTTCGATTTCCACGGCCGAGACAACGCCGTCGCGTTCGGTCACCCGCAACACGGCCGACGGATCGTCGTTACGCAGGTAATCGGCGGTCCGGGAAACTTTCGAGGTTTCGACGAGCAGCGGGTCGCCGAGCGTCGCGCGAAGTTCGCTCGCCGGTGTTCCAAGCGTAATTCCGAGCAGTACGAAGCTAAGGGCGAACAGCGGCATCGGTCAGAGAACGTAATCCGGTTCAACCGCATTTGCAAGGCGGCTGGTTTACGTCTGTCGTTCGAGCGAGCGTAACGCGGCGTGTAATGAAAAGATGCGGTCAAACGCAACCACAGTGACAGTTTTATTGTCATAGACGCTGGAACAAACCGCTTCGTGTGACGTATGATTAGCAGTGCGTCGCAGAGCGGCGAGCAACACCAACCGCGGGGGATCCGGTTTGCCGGAGCTCACGCATCCTTGAGTGTCGATAAGCGGCAAGGCCCGACAACGGCGGCTTCTCGGAGCCGTCCGATGCGAATCGCATCGTAGGGCTGGTCCACGGCGCTCGGAAAGCGAATAGTAGTAATGGCAAAAGTGGTCGGAATCGACCTCGGCACGACGAACTCCGTCGTCGCCGTGATGGAGGGGCAAAGCCCCACGGTCATCGCGAACTCCGAAGGTAATCGCACGACGCCTTCGGTTGTCGCATTTACCAAAACCGGCGAGCGGCTCGTCGGGCAACTCGCCAAGCGTCAAGCAGTGACCAATCCGGAGCGCACGATCAGTTCGATCAAGCGCGAGATGGGCACCGATCATAAAACGAAGATCGACGGCAAGGATTACTCGCCGCAAGAGATCAGTTCGATGATCCTGCAAAAGCTTGTCAACGATGCCTCGACCTATCTGGGCGAGCGTGTCACCAAAGCCGTCGTTACCGTGCCGGCATATTTCAACGACGCACAGCGTCAGGCAACCAAAGATGCCGGCAAGATTGCCGGTCTGGACGTGCTGCGCATCATTAACGAGCCGACGGCGGCTGCTCTGGCGTACGGCCTCGATAAAAAAGGCAACGAGACGATTCTGGTCTGGGATCTCGGCGGCGGTACGTTCGACGTTTCGATTCTCGAGGTCGGCGACGGCGTGTTCGAGGTGAAATCAACCAACGGCGATACGCACTTAGGCGGCGACGATTACGACGCCAAGATCGTCGATTTCTTGGCAACCGAGTTCCGTAAAGAACAAGGCATCGATCTCAGCGGCGATAAGCAGGCGATGCAACGGCTCACCGAAGCGGCCGAAAAAGCCAAGATCGAATTGTCGGGCGTCGTCACGACCAATATCAATCTGCCGTTCATCACGGCGGATCAAAATGGACCCAAGCATCTCGACATCACCTTGACGCGCGCAAAATTCGAGGAGCTCACCGCAAGCCTGACCGATCGCTGCATTAAGCCGTTCAAGAACGCGTTGGCCGATGCAAAACTCGACGTTGCGAAGATCGATGAAGTGGTCATGGTCGGCGGCTCGACGCGCATGCCTGTGATTCAAGAACTCGTCAAGAAACTGACCGGCAAAGAACTCAATCAATCGGTCAACCCCGATGAAGTTGTCGCGATCGGCGCGGCGATTCAAGCCGGCGTATTAGCCGGTGAAGTTCGCGACGTCGTTCTGCTCGACGTCACGCCGCTCTCGCTCGGACTCGAAACGCTCGGCGGCGTCAATACAAAGTTGATCGAACGCAATACGACGATTCCGACCCGCAAGACGCAGGTTTTCACGACGGCTGAAGACGGTCAGACGTCAGTCGACATTCACGTCCTGCAGGGCGAGCGTGAAATGGCCGGCGACAACAAAACGCTGGCCCGGTTCCGGCTCGAAGGCATCCCGGCCGCACCACGCGGCGTTCCGCAAATTGAAGTCACCTTCAATATCGATGCGAACGGCATCGTCAACGTCGGCGCCAAAGATACGGGCACCGGCAAAGAGCAGCAGATTACGATTACCGCGTCGACCAATCTCAATAAAGACGAGATCGACAAGATGGTGCGCGATGCCGAAGCGGCGCGCGTCGAGGATCAACGCAAGAAAGAGGACGCCGAAATTCGCAATACGGCAAACTCGCTGATCTACTCGACGGAAAAATCGCTCAAAGAAGTCGGCGATAAAGCCGATCCGACGATTCGCACCGATGTTGAAGCGGCACTCGGCGAACTCAAGCGCGTTTCCGAAAACGGCACCGCCGACGAAATCAAAGCAGCGACCGAAAAGCTGCAAACGTCGAGCTACAAACTGGCCGAAGCGCTGTATGCCAAAACCGGCGCCTCTCCGAACGGAGCGGGCGACGGTCAGGCAGCCGGTAACGGTGCAACGAACGGCTCGACCGACGGCGCGCCGCACGGCGACGACGTCATCGACGCCGAATTCAAAGAAGCGAAGTAACACCGCGTGATGCACGTGCGAGGTGCGCTCCATCGAGCGCGCCTCGCGTATGCATCCGTTCGTAAAAGAAAGAGCGTCATGAACGACGACAGTTACACGAACGCGTCCGCGGAAGCTTCGGCCAACGTAGACGCGCCGGCAAACGGTGCAACAACGGCGACCGCCGATGCGGATTCCGCTGCCCTCCTGTCCGCGGCGAATGCCAAGGCCGAGGACAATTACAATCGCTATTTATACGCGATGGCCGACTTCGAAAACTATAAGAAGCGCATGGAGCGTCAGCTCGGTGAGATTTCCCTTGCCGGCCGCAAATCACTCATCGGCAAGTTTCTCCCGGTCATCGACAATCTCGAACGAGCATTGTCGTACGGAACGGAGAATGAAGCGCTCAAAGGCGGTCTGCAAGCAACGCTGCGTGGCTTTGAAAACGTACTTGCCGGCGAAGGCGTGACAGCGATTTCGCTTAAAGGCCAGCCGTTCGATCCGCGTCTGGCAGAGGCCATCGGTACGCAACCGGCACCGGCCGGCGTTGCCGAAGATACCGTGCTCGAAGAAGCGACTAAGGCCTACGTCCATGGCGACGACGTGCTGCGCGTCGCACATGTTATCGTCGCAAAAAGCGATTAAGGCGATTGCACGTGGCGCGGCCGGTACGTGCCGGCCGCCGGCCCGTCCGGAGCGCACTGCTGCATGAATTATAAGAACTATTACGACATACTGGGCATCGAAAAAACGGCAGCCGAAAAAGACGTTAAATCGGCATACCGGAAGCTCGCGCGGAAGTGGCACCCGGACGCGAATCCGACCAACGCGCGACAAGCCGAAGAAAAGTTCAAAGACATCCAAGAGGCGTACGAAGTTCTCGGCGATACCGAGAAGCGAAAGAAGTACGACGTCTTGGGCAACGATTGGCAGCGCGCCGCGCAAGAAGCCGAACAGCACCGGACGTACCGGCAAGCGCAGCGCGATGCGTCGTTCGACTTCACCAACGCAAACGCAGCCGGCGGTGCGGCCGGACAAACCGGCTTTTCCGACTTCTTCGACATGTTCTTCTCGGGCATCGGGCGCCGGCCGACGGCGCCCGGAGCGACGGCCAGCTTCGGCGAGCGCGGGCAAGATCTCGAAACGACGATCGATTTGAGCTTAACCGAAGCGTATGCCGGCGGCAATAAATCGGTTTCGCTTCAACTCGAGGATCGCTGTTCGCGCTGTAACGGCACGGGGACCGATCGGAAAGGCATTTGTCCGCAATGTCACGGGACCGGACGTGTTTTAGAAACGAAGCGCTTCGACGTCAGCATTCCGAAAGGCGTGCGCGAAGGGCAGCGCATTCGGCTAAGCGGCCAAGGCGGTAGCGGTGCGGCCGGCGGACCGAACGGCGATCTCTTTTTGATCGTCAAGTTTACCGACGACAAGCGCTACGAACGTAAGGGCGACGATCTCTACGTCGACCTGCCGGTTTCGATCTACGATCTCATCCTCGGCGGCGATGTGAACGTCCCGACCATCACGGGCGAGGTTACCATGACGATTCCGGCCGGCACGCAGAACAACAAGATGCTGCGGCTGTCGGGCAAAGGGATGCCCAAGCTGAAAAACGCCGGCTTCGGCGATGAGTACGTGCGGCTCGTCGGGCTGCTGCCGACCGATTTAAGCGATAAGGAAAGCAAGTTATTCCGCGAGCTTGCCGGTTTGCGGAACGGCAAGGCCGCTAAATAACGCTTGCACCGGCTCAATTGCGAGCCGGCTCGCAACTGCGCGGGAACCTGCGCCCTGCAACGTGTGTCGTAAGCTGCGATGCATGGTGGCCCGCCGACCCATTTGATGTGGTCGAATATGTTCAGTCCCGACAAGCCGAAGATCAAGCGCAAAGCGGAATGGCGGCGGATCGGCAAGTTCTTTCTGCCGTATTGGCGGCAGGAAGCACTCGTGCTGGTTTGTATCGTGATCGGCTCGCTGCTCGGCTTGCTCCCGCCGCTCTATACGAAGTGGCTCATCGACGACGCGATTCCGAAGCACGCGATGGCCGGCGTCGTTTACAACGTCTCCGGAATGGCGATCAGCGCGGTCGCGGCCGGTGTCATCGGCGTCTATCAGGGCTATCTCAACTCGTTCGTCGGTGAAGGCATCATGCGCGACATTCGCACGAGCCTCGTCGCGCATTTACACCGCATGTCGTTGTCGTTTTTCACCAATACGAAGACCGGCGAAATCATGAACCGGGTGAGTTCGGATGTCGATAATGTCGACAATGTCGTCACCGGGACGCTCGTATCGATCGTCACCAATGTCGCAATGATGGTGACGACGCTCGTAACGATCTTCATTTTGGATTGGCGCCTCGCGTTTATCGCACTTGCCGTCGTCCCGTTGATGATTTTGCCGCTCGGTCCGGTCGGCCGCCGGATGTACGACATTCGCAAGCAGACGCGGGTGAAGCGCGACGAGATCGAGTCGATCACCCAAGAGACACTCTCGATCTCCGGCATCACGCTGATCAAAACGTTCGTCCGCGAAGCGTTCGAGAAGCAGCGTTTCTTTGCCGTCGGTACCGATTTGATGACGCTGGAAATCCGGCTCGCAATGGTCGGGCGCTGGTTCATCGCGGCCATCTCGGCGATGGTGATCATCGGCCCGGCCTTGGTGTGGCTGGCCGGCGGCTATTTTGCAATCAATGCCGGCCTGTCCGTCGGCACGATCGTCGCCTTTGTCGCCTTTTTGTCGCGCCTATACGGCCCGGCGTCGGCGCTCGCCGGCGTGCAGGTCCAAATCGTTAGTGCGCTCGCGGTCTTCGAACGCATCTTTGAATACCTGGACATGGAGCCCGAAGGCGCCGAAAAGCCGAATGCGCTTGCAATCGCCGAAGTGCGCGGTCAGGTCGCCTTCGACAATGTTGTTTTCCGGTATACGCCCGACCGGATTGCCCTCGACGGTGTTAGCTTTACGATCGAGCCCGGTCAAATGGCGGCGTTCGTCGGGCCATCGGGCGCCGGCAAAACGACGATCACGCAACTCGTCCCGCGCTTCTACGATCCGCAATCCGGCGTGGTGCGCGTCGACGGCCACGATGTTCGCGATTTGACGTTGGCGTCGCTACGCGAAAACGTCGGCATCGTAACGCAAGAAACGTATCTCTTTCATGACACGATCGGCTCCAATCTCCGCTACGCGCGAAGCGGCGCCGGCGATGCCGAGCTCGTTGCGGCCGCACGCGCTGCGAATATCCACGATTTCATTGCTGCCTTGCCTGAGGGCTACGATACGATCGTCGGTGAACGCGGCCATAAGCTTTCGGGCGGCGAACGTCAGCGTCTCGCGATCGCTCGGGTGCTGCTGAAAAATCCGCGCATCCTCATCCTGGACGAAGCGACGAGCGCGCTCGACTCGAATAACGAGGCGCTCATCCAAGCAGCGCTCGTGCCGCTCATGGCCGGCCGGACGAGCCTCGTGATCGCCCATCGGCTCTCGACGATCCTCGCCGCGGACGTCATCTTCGTCGTCGTCGCCGGACGCATCGTCGAAGCCGGTTCGCACGCGGCGCTTTTGACCCGCAATGGGCTCTACGCCGAACTGTATTTCAAGCAGTTCCGCGACCAGACGCACGAACCAATCGAATCGATCGAGCTCGTCTGAGCGCGGCCGGTAGCCGCGATCCGCGGCCGGCTAACCGACGGCGGAAATATCCCAGCCGAGCATCCGCGCGGCCAACTCGGTGCGGTTCTTCGAAAGTGTCTTCTTAAGCATTCGCTTGAGATGAAACACGACCGTGGACTCCGAGATGGACAACTCGGCCGCGATCTCGGAGACCGGCGCGCCGCGCAACATCAACGACAGCACTTGCAATTCACGTTTACTGATCGAATATTGCGTTGCGGTCGCTTCAAGCGAGGCCCGGCTGCGCAACCACTCGACGGTCACGAGCAGCGCCGGCGCGACGCCACGCGAGCGCAGCGGCGTGATGCGCACGAGGGCAAACGGAAGAACCGCGACGAGCTCGTTACCGGTCGCACCGCCGCGAAGCCGCTCGAGCAGTTCGGCAATTATCGGCCGAAGGACCGGCGATAACTCACCGTTGCGCGGCATGAGATGCGTTCGTAAGTCGGTCGGCATGCCGTCCGGTTCATCGCTCGTCGATAGCAAGACGCCCTTGTGATCGATCGTGAAGGCGATCGGTGCCGCTCGTCGAGCCGTTAACCGTTCAGCCTCGTCGGCGTTGATCTCGAAGATCGCCGCGGCGATCGCTTCGGAGTGCTGCCGAAAAAATTGTTCGATCCCAGCGCCGTCGCGCGTCGCATACGGCTTGAAATTCGCGGATCGCACGATGCGCAGGATCGCGATCCGGTCGCCGAACTCACCGAAGATGACGTATAGCGCGCGGCGGTGCTCCGATGCCAGCGGCGTACTTACATGCGGCAGAACGGAGCCGGCAAAGCGCTGTAAGCGCACCTCGGCGCGCAATGCAGCAAGGTCGGGTGCAAGCTGGCTCGACGAGCCGGAAACAATCAAGGAATCGTCGCGACCGAAGGCTGCGAAATCCCATCCATCCCCAGCGGCCAGCCGCGTAATGAGTTCACCGACGATGCGCATCGCGACGACGCCGCGCACTCGCGCAGACGTGCGCGGCACGACTTCACTCTGCACGGAGACACCCTTGCAAAGTCAAAACACGCATCTCACATATCAGATACCGGTCAAGCAACATAGAGCCTAACATTTCAGCATTGACGGACAAGTTTCCGCCCCCACGCTTCTCTGCTATTCAACGGCGGTTGAGAATAGCAGCTAATGCTCCGACGTTGTCAAGAGCGGAAAGATCACCGAAATCCGGCAATTCGAGATACTGCGCGCGAGCGATGCGGCGCAGAATCTTCAGATTGCGTGTTTTCGGCAAATCGTCGACAAAGAAAATCGCTTTCGGCCGCAGCGATTTACCCATCGCCCGATCGATTCGTCCGATGAGTTCTGCGCGCAATGCGTCGGTTTCCTCGAAGCCCGGCCGAACGACGGCAAAAACAACGACGACATCGCCTTTCACGGCGTCCGGCACGGCGATTGCCGCCGCTTCTTTGATCCGTGGATGCGCGCCGACGGCGCTCTCGAATTCGGCCGGCCCGACCCGCTTGCCGGCAACATTGATCGTATCGTCGCTGCGGCCGCGGATGAACCAATACTCATGCGCGCCGTCCGCTTCGATCGTACACCAGTCGCCGTGCACCCAGGTACCGGCAAAGCGATCCCAATACGTCGACAGGAAGCGCGCGTCGTCGTGCTTGCCCGGAGATCCGTCCCAAAAACTTTGGGTCATTCCCGGCCACGACGCTTTCACGACGAGTTCGCCGACGGCTCCGCGAATCGGCTTCCCCGCCGGATCGAAAACATCGGCCAGCATCCCAGGAATCGGGCCGTGGAAGCTGTTCGGGACGAGCGGCATTGTTGGAAATGCGCCGATGATGCCGCCGCCGATCTCCGTCCCGCCCGAATAGTTGATGATCGGCGCGATGCCTCGGCCGACATGCGCGGCAAACCACTTCCAAGGCTCGGTATTCCATGGCTCACCGGTGCTGGCCAAGATGCGCAACTGCGAAAGATCGTGACGAGCCGGATGTTCGTCGCCGTGCGTCATGAGCGCGCGAACGGCGGTCGGTGCGAGTCCGAGATGCGTCACGCGGTGGTCGGCGCAAACTTGCCACAGGCGGTCGGGTGCCGGGAAATCCGGCGTCCCTTCATACAGCACGATCGTCGCGCCTAAGCCGAGTGCCCCGAATACGAGGAACGGCCCCATCATCCAGCCCATGTCGGTATACCACAGCATGCGATCGCCGGGCTTGACGTCCATACACAAATGCTGATCGATCATACACTTGAGCGGGAAGCCGGCGTGAATGTGGTCTGCGCCTTTCGGCCGGCCCGTGGAACCGGATGTATAGAGCAGCATCGCCGGATCGCCGGCGGCTGTACGCTCGTAAGTCAGCGGCGGCAGCGCCGCAGCCGTCCGCTCGCGCCAGTGAAAGTCGCGGCCGGGCATCATCGGCACCGCGAGACCCGTGCGCTCGAAGACAAGCACGTGTCGGACCGACGGTGCCGCGCTTAACGCATCGTCGACGATCGTTTTTAGCGCGATCGGCTTGCCGCGACGGTAGACGCCGTCGGCGGTCAGCAAGACTTTAGCGCCGGCGTCGGCGAGCCGGGCGGACAGCGCGTCCGGGCCGTAGCCGGAAAATGCCGGAACGGCGACTGCGCCGATATACCCGACTGCAAGAAGTCCGATCGCAGCTTCGGGCACCAGCGGCATATAGATGCCGACCCGGTCGCCGCGTTCGACGCCGAGTTCGCGCAGCGTTCCAGCCAGTTGCGCGACCTCCGCGCGCAGTGCTGCGAACGTGAACGTGCGGACGCGACCATCTTCGCCTTCCCACACAAGTGCCTCAGCGGCGCCGCGTCCGGCATCGACATGCCGGTCGAGGCAATTTGCGGCCGCGTTAAATTGCGCGCCGGGAAACCACGTGCTGAATGCCGGCCCGCCCGTGCGGTCGACGACGGCGTCCCACGGCCGGTCCCAGCGCAGATCCAGCGTACGCACGATGCGTTCGTAGAAGCCGGCTTGGTCGACCTCGATCGATGCCAGCAGCGCCGGATAATCGGCGACGGCACTCGCCCGTAGAAGCGCCGTTAGGTTGGCGCCGGCGATCTGTTCCGCCGACGGAACCCAACGCTCGAATGCGCTCGCTGCTGTCGTCATGAAACGCCGTTTCGCTTCCCGGGACCTCGCGACTTCTGCGCGAACGAACGCCGACGACACTATTTCGGAGGCTCATAGCGATGGCGATTGCCGAACCGGGCTTGCAATCCGACGAAGAGGCAATGATCCTCGATGTCGTGCGACAGCTGGTCAAGGAAAAGGTCGAGCCGCGGGCCGCGGAAATCGATGCGACCGCCGAGTTTCCGGTCGACATTCAACAGCTCTTCGCAGCCAACGACCTGCTCGGCATCCCGTTTCCGGCAGCGTACGGCGGGCTGGGCGGCACGTTTCTCACCTATGTGAAGGTCGTCGAGGAAGTCGCCAAAGCATGCGCCTCGAGCGCGCTGATCATTGCCGTACAAGAACTCGGCGCGCTGCCGATTCTTATCGGCGGCAGCGACCAACAGAAGCGCAAGTACATTCCGAAATTGGCCAGCGGCGAATGGATTGCAGCGTATGCACTGAGCGAAGCCGGAAGCGGTTCGGATGCCGCCGGTTCGATGCGGATGACCGCGCGCCGCGACGGCGACGACTACGTTCTGGACGGAACGAAGATCTGGATCACGCAGGGCAGCGTCGCCGACGTCGTCACCGTGTTTGCGCTGACCGGACCCGGTCAAGGTGCTGCGGGCATCTCGGCGTTCATCGTCGAGAAGGGAACGCCCGGCTTTGCGGTCGGTAAACTCGAGAAGAAAATGGGCATTCGCGGTTCGCCGACCGTCGAACTAGCGTTCAACGATTGTCGCATACCGGCGGCGCAGTTGATCGGCCGCGAAGGTGAAGGCTTCAAAATCGCGATGAAGGTGCTCGACAAATCGCGGCCGGGGATCGCCGCGCAGGCGATCGGTATCGCGGCCGGCGCCCTCGAGTACGCAACGAACTATCTCACGGAACGCGTTGCGTTCGGCAAGCCGCTCGCGCAGCAGCAAGGGCTGCAATTCATGTTAGCGGACATGAAGACGGAGGTTGAAGCCGCACGCTTACTGCTCTACGAGGCCGCGCGCAAATGCGATGCGGGAGCAGCCGATCTCACCACCTGGGCGGCGATGGCCAAGCTCAAATGCGGCGATGTCGCGATGTCGGTCACGACCGATGCCGTCCAGCTGCTCGGCGGTTTTGGTTATTCGACGGATTATCCGGTCGAACGCATGATGCGTGACGCAAAGATCACCCAGATTTACGAAGGCACGCAGCAGATCCAACGCATCGTCATTGCCCGATCGATGGTCGGCAAATGGACGGCTCCGGCGGTTCGCTGACGGTGCTCGAGCAGACGGGGTATCACCCTTCTCGGTGACACAACCGCAGGCCGATCTTCCTCGCGTTTCGCTCGATCGTGCGCAATGGGTGCGTCTTGTCATCGTCGGTTTGCTCGTCACGTTTGCGCTGGGCCGAGTTGTGCCCGATGCGATACGCGCGCTGTATCCGCTACATGTTTTCGGCTACGTGACCGACGGCGACGGCGTCGTCGTCAGCGAACAGCCGCCGCCACGCAGCGCTACGTCCGAGCGGCCGCAAGCGCCGGCGCCGGCCGCCGCCCGGCACGCGAAAGGCAAAGTCAAAGCGCCGGCGCCGGCGCCGCGGCGTCCCGATTACGTCGAGATCGGCGATCGCGTGCGCATCGATCGCATTCCGGCTTTCGACCGCAAACCGGGGCTTGCCGGCGCCGGATTTACTTACGATAATCCGGACCGCTCGTTACCGGTTCAACGTGGCCGGCACGTGCGTATCTTACATCTGCAAGCACACGACGAGTCGGTTCCCAGCCGTACCTTTGCGGTCTTACGAATTGTACTCTTCGTCATCTCCGTCGGCTTGGGTGCGATTCTGTTCCTCGTCAAACCGGGTATTACAACCGCAGCCTTTTTTGTTTTCTGCTTGGGCGCCGAAGCACCGACGACGTATCTCGATCTGGCGATTCCCAATCCGTGGCGGCCGATTCCTGAGTGGCTGGGCGATACGCTTCGCGGAGCCGCCCGCCCGGCGCTCTTGCTCTTTGCGTTCTGTCTCATCGACGGTGATCGAGACGCACCGCGCGAGCGGATCGTTGCCGGCATTTGCGGCGTCGCCGGTCTCACGCTCGGGACCGTCAATGCGTATGCCGCGTGGCTGCTGACATACGCCGGCCATCCGGCCGGTGCGATCGACCGCTTTTCAACCGCGGCATCGAGTGCTTTAACGGCACTGACGACGCTTGCGTTCGTCGTTGCGTTTGTACGCGCGCGCGGCATCGACCGTCAACGAATCGCGTGGATCGTCATTGCATTTCTCTTTGCCGCCGGTGCACGGCTGGTCTCGGATCAATTATTTCCGCGGTACATTGCGCCGTGGGAAAACGGACTGCTCGTATCGGCAACGATCGTGCCGATCGTCGGCGTTTGGATTGCCGTCATTCGTCAGCGTTTCTTCAACGTTGATTTTGTCGTGAGCCGCGCCATCGTGTATGTCGCATTCACGGCAGCCGCCGTCGGAACGATCGCCGTCGCCGAAGAACTCGGCACCTATATCTTCTACAACAATTCCGATTTGTGGTACGGCTTCTTCATGCTGATTTCGCTCGTTGTCGGCGCAACGACCGGGAAAATTAGCGCGCTGGTGCACCGTCTGGTGGACCGCTTTATCTTCCGCGACCGCGGCGATCAGCGCCGCGCACTGGAATTGATCGAAGGCTATATTCTCGATGCCGAGACGCTCGATGATGTGTACCGTGCGCTCTTGGCCGATGCCGCGCATGCATTGAAGCTGTCGTTCGGCGGATTCATGATGCGCTTGCCCAACGGCGACTATCAACTATCGTATCAGCACGATTGGCCCGCGGATTGCATAACTCGCCTTACCTCGAGCGACGATTTAACACTAGCGCTGACGCGAACGCGCGGCGCGCTGACGTTTACGGCCAAAGACACCGCGCTCATCAGCCGGGCGTTTCCGGGCGAGCGCTTAACGTTCGCCGCGCCGATCTTCTTCGACCGCAGCGTCTTAGGTATCGTGGTTTACGGCCATAACATAAGCGGTCTCGACTTGGATCCGGATGAACGCGAACATCTCGTACGCGTGGTTGCGCACGCGTCGATTGCCTTGAGTTCTATCGAGCTTGCGCGGTATCGCGCCGGTGCCGCATTTGAGCCGCCGGTCGCATTAGAGGTGCGCACGGTTTGATCCCGCTGACCGGCAACCCTCGCAGCGTACCGCAAGCCGCGATGGCGGAGTTCGAGGCCGCGCAGACGGCGATCGGGCGCGCGTGTTCGCCGCGCGCGCCTGAGTCTGTGCCGCTCGAGGGCGCGGCCGGCCGGGTACTGGCCGGCGATATCATTGCGTCCGAAGACCTCGTTCCATTTGCGCGCTCGGCGATGGATGGCTTCGCACTTTGCAGCGCCGATCTCGGGCACTTGCCCGCGACATTGCCGATTGCTGCAGCCGCGTTTGCAGCCGCAGGACGTGTCGTGCATCGGCGCGGCACTGCAACGGCGATCGCGACCGGTGCAGCGCTACCGGCAGGCGCCGATTGCGTCGTACCGATCGAAGACGTTAGCGTGCACGAAGGTACGCTCGTCGTTCGGCGCCCCGTCGCCAGCGGTGCATGCGTGTTTCCGTCGGGCGACGACGCACGAACCGGCGACGTTTTGTTGCCGGCCGGAACTCGTCTCGGCCCGGCCGGACTCGGACTGCTGGGCGCCGCCGGAATCACGCAGGTTCATGTATGGAACAAACCGGTCGTCGCCGTGATTTGCGGCGGCGACGAACTTGTTGCAATCGATCGCAAGCCGGCCTACGGACAGATTCGTGACAGCAACGGAATCATGCTGACCGCCGCACTTGAAGCAGCCGGAGCACGGGTCGCATCGGTGCAGCGCCTGCCCGACGAACGTCACCGCGTGGTCGCCGCACTCGCGCAAACATTCGAACGGGCCGATTTGATCGTGACCACGGGCGGCGCATCGGTCGGCGAGCGCGACTTTCTCAAGAGCGCTTGCGCCGAACTCGGGGTTGAATTCTTCTTCGAGCGCGTGGCGTTGCGGCCCGCAAAACCGACGGCATTCGGCCGGCGCGGCACGACGTTCATTGCGATTTTGCCGGGCAACCCCGCTGCCGCGTTCGTTGCAATGCACGAATTCGTGCGAGTTGCGGTACGCCGTTTGAGCGGGCATGCCGAGGGGCGTTTGCCCCGGGTGAAAGCGAAGCTCGACGGCACGCTGCACGCCAAGCCCGAGCGTCATTTCGCCGCGTTCGCTGCGCTCACAATCGATCGAAACGGGTTTTCCGCGAAGCCGCTCGCCAATCAATGTTCGGCGTTGACCCGCACCGCCGCAACCGCAAACGGCTTCATCGTTATACCGCCGGGACAGCACGTGTACGCCAGCGGTGACGATGTCGCCGTCGACGTATTCGACTGGTCCGCCGTTAACGCCGCATCATAACGCCCAAACCCAAGTCGGCAACGCGCCACGAGATTCCGTGAGATCGCGCGGAAGCGCCGTGCTCGTGTCGCCGGCCCGACATCTCGACGTAACAGGCGCGGTCGATAAAGTTATTCTCCGACGGTCGCGCGTTTCTCGAAGACGGTCGACGCCGGCAGAACGCAACTCTGCCGTTAGCGGCTTTGCCGTTAATGTCCGACGCCTTGATAGCGGTTTAGCCCGATCCGCCAGAAGCCGTACGCGACGGCTACGAAGAACGTACCGATGAGCGGCGTCAACAAACCGACCGCCGGCGGTAAAGAAAGTCCGTTTTCCGTTTTGTGCAGGAAGTACGTTGCCGGAAAATAGTTCATGAAGGCAAACGGAAAAACGAAAGCGAGCAGCAGTCGGACTCCGCGCGAGTAGATCGCGAGCGGGTAGCGCGTGAACTCTTGTTCGAGCTGCAACACGATCCAGCGCAACGCATCGACCCGGATGAACCAGAATGCGACCGTTGATATGATCAAGCTGATGCCGAGATCGATGAATGCACCGCCGATCGCAACGAGCGGAACGAAGATCACGAACAACGCATCGATACGAACGTGGCTATACCAAACGGCAGCGCTTAAATAACCGATCGCCAGAATGAGTTCGTCCGGGAACTGCTGACTCGGCAGGGTGATCGCCTGAAACAGCGTGTCGAGCGGCCGAACGAGAAAGCGGTCGAATTCGCCGTCGCGGATATGCTCGGGAATCTCACCGATCGCACTAAAGAACGTATTGTTGAGCGCATGACCGAGCATCCACAGCCCGTATAAAAAGGCCATATCGCGAAACGACCAGCCGTTCATGCTTGGGAACGTGTGCAGGATGACGTAGAGCGCTGCTACCGCCGTTCCATGATAGATGAACGTAAAAAGAAACCAGATAAAAAAGTTGGCTCGATATTCCAGGGTCGTCAAGAGATTGATGCGCCAGTACTGCCCGTAAACGTCGAGCATCATGCGGAGCGCACTCGGCTGCATTAGCCGCCCTGCACGATCACGCGCCGGGAACCGGCGCGCCAGATAACGGCGGCGCCGATCGCGAGTAATGCCAGCCAGCCGACTTGCAGTCCAAGTGCGGCCGGATATTGCGAAGCCGGAATCTGACCGACGTAAATGAGCAACGGCGTCGAGAACATTGCTGCAAACGGCAACAGAAAGATGATCTTCTGCAATGCGGCCGGGAACAATATGAGTGGGATGATTCCGCCACCAAGCAGATCGGTGACCCAGGTGAGAATCAACTGCACCGCCGAGATTTCCAGCGTCCAGAACGCAATACAGTTAAGAATGAAGTTGATAAAGAAACCGACGAAATAACCAAGCACAAAGCTGACGCTGAACGCCGCGATCACGCCTGGCGACGGAACGTCGATATGCACGAGGAAGAGCGACAAGATCAGCGCCGGAATCATCAGCAAGGCATGAAAGAGCACTTCACCCGTGCCGTCGCTAAAGAAATACAGCGGGACGTTGATCGGCTTCATGAAGTCCGTTGCGATGCTGCCGTCATGGAGTTTGTCGTGCAGTATCCGGGTTTGATCGATGTCGAGAACCAACCCCATTAATAGTGCGATCGTCGAATAGGTGATGATTGCATGCAGCGGCAGATTGTGCGGCGCGGCGTTATGCGCGTAGAGCGCCGTCCAGACCATGCGTAAGAGATACACTCGCACGACAAACGAACCGATACTGGTAAAAACATCGAAGCGGTACGTCGCTTCGCGCGAGATCGCTTTCTTGGCGAACTCGACGTAGGGTTCCAAACGGAAAGGCGCGGGCGCGGTTTCGATCACAACTGACCGGCCGCGGGCACCTGCTGAGCGTAGCCTTCGACGTAGATCCGGCGAACGATCGTCTCGATGTCCGGTTCGATGATCGAGACGTCGGTGATCGCGAAACGTTCGGTCACCCGCCGAATCAGTGCTTCGGCAGTCATCACGCGGCGGTCGAAGCGCAACCGGACGGTGTTGCCCTCACGACCGTCGACTTCCGCGCCGGCGACCGCGACATCGGCATAATCTTCGGCGAACGTGACGACGAGGATGCGGTGAGTTCCGTACTCCGTCCTCAGCCGCTCGACCGAACCATCGTAGATGATCGTGCCGTTGTCGATGAGGATGATGCGCTGGCACAAACGTTCGACATCGGCAAGATCGTGCGTCGTCAGAATCACGGTCGTTCCGCGTTCGCGGTTGACCTCGCTAATGAACGTCCGGATCGCTTCCTTTGCTACGACATCCAGACCGATGGTTGGTTCATCCAAGTAAACAATTTGCGGGTCGTGCAACATGGCTGCGGCAAAGTCGCCGCGCATTCGCTCGCCCAACGACAACTGACGTACCGGCGTGGCCATGAAGCGGTCGAGATCGAGAATCTCCGAAAAATGCCTGAGGTTTTCGCGGTAACGGTCGCGCGGAACACCGTAGATGGCACGCAGCAACTCGAACGACTCGCGTAAGGGCAAGTCCCAATACAACTGACTGCGCTGACCGAAAACGACGCCGATGTTGGATGCGTTTTGGCGCCGTTTCTCATGCGGTACCAAGCCGGCAACCCGAATCAATCCTGACGTCGGTACGAGTATGCCGGTGAGCATTTTGATGGTCGTCGACTTCCCCGCGCCGTTGGGGCCGATGTAACCGACGAGTTCCCCGGCTTCGAGCGACATGTTTACATTTTCGACCGCGACCTTTTCCTCGAACGTTCGCGAGAAAAGCGTCGAAAGCGTACCGAGAACGCCTGACTCACGTTTGAGTGAACGGAACACTTTCCGCAACTCGCGCGTCTCGATAATTGGCATCGCCGTCATTTTCCACAGATGCGGCGCTTAACCCGGTGTCAATCGAAGCAGTCTGCACATCAGATTCTCATCCAAATCGCAGGTTTGACTCTCAACGTGCGGAACTGCGGGAGACCGGGTCGCGTTATTCGAGCGACAACGGTTTAACTGTTGGTCGATCTGTAGATGTCAGGGGGTGAGTGTAAGATGGCTGCTAAGAAGAAAGCAATGAAGAAAAAGGCAATGAAGAAGGGCAAGAAGTAAGCTCTGTCCCGCTGTTCCGTTTCGATAAAGCAATAATACAAATCACGCGGCTCGATTTGGGCCGCGTGTTTTTTTTGTAATGTTATAAACATGCTCGCGAAAGTAGCGCAGCGCTCGGTCGTCTCCGAGCTGACCTATTGCTGCAAGACTGCGGACCGTTCCGCAACCGAGCGCCGAGATTGCGAGAGCGCTACGTGCTGACGGCCGACGTTTCCGCGCTTCGTGCCGATCAGCCGGCGACACGACTTGCCACCCGGCTTGCGTTTCTCGCCGCCGGCTTCAGCATGGCCTGCTGGGCGCCGCTCGTCCCATTCGCCAAAGCCCGGCTTGGCATCAACGAGGCAGAACTCGGCCTGCTGTTGTTATGCGTCGGAATCGGTTCGCTCGTTTCGATGCCGTTAACCGGAATGGTCGCCGCGCGATTCGGCAGCAAGCCGATGATTCTCGCCGGCGGTATCTGCACGGCGCTGTTGCTGCCCGTGTTAGGCTGCGCTGCGTCCGTTCCGGTCATGGCGGCGGCGTTGCTGCTCTTCGGAGCTTCGCTCGGCACGATCGACGTAGCGATGAACATTCATGCCGTCGATGTGGAACGTGATGCCGGCAAACCGCTCATGTCCGGCTTCCACGGCCTCTTTAGCGTCGGCGGTTTTGCCGGCTCGGGCGGCATGACGCTGCTGTTATCGATCGGCATACCGCCCTTTCCGGCAGTCGTCGCGTTGGCGCTGCTGACGTTGGCCGTCATCGGCATCGCGGCTCCGCGTTTGCTGCAGACCGTCCCGCAAGCCGGCGGCCCGCTTTTCGCAGTCCCGCGCGGCATCGTCATACTGCTCGCGGCACTTGCGGCGCTAACGTTCCTAGTCGAAGGTGCGATTCTCGATTGGGGCGCTCTGCTTACAACGCAACGGAATCTCGTTGTTGCAACGCAGGGCGGCGTCGCTTACATGCTGTTCTCGATCGCCATGACCGTTGGCCGTCTAAGCGGCGATCGCGTCATCGCTCGTTTCGGTCGCCGCCGGGTGTTTGCATTGGGCGGGTTACTCGCCAGCGGCGGCTTCATCGTCTTGCTGCGAGCTCCGGTCGCTGCCGTCGCCATGTCCGGTTTCATCCTCGTCGGACTTGGAGCAGCAAATCTCGTGCCCGTGCTGTTCAGCGCCGCCGGCCGCCAGACGGCGATGCCGAGCGGCTTAGCGGTTGCGGCCATAACGACGACCGGCTATGCCGGCATCCTCGCCGGCCCGGCACTCATCGGCTTCGTCGCTCATGCAGTCGGTTTATCGACGGCATTCTGGCTATTGGCCGGTCTAATGTGTCTCGTGCCGGTCTTTGCCCGCCCCGCGACCCGGTGAGGCGCACTACGGCAGCGCAAGTTCGGCTGCCCGCGCGGCGAGGCGTTCGAGACTGGCGGGCATCTCGCCGGCGACTCGCCGGGCCGGACGCTCGAGCAGCTTTGCGGCGAAACCGCCGATTGCAACGCTGCTGTCGATCTGCGTGCCGGTAGCAAGGGCACGTAGCGTCCAGCTCAAGGTGAGATTTGCAACCGGTCCGACCGTCATTTGCAGCGTGAACCGCTGCGGTGCGACGATCTCCGCGATACGAAAAGCGGTCTGACGAACGCGCTTGAGTTTTATGGTCGCAAGCGTACCCGGCAGCGGCTCGCCTTCAATCCACATCCACTCGACGCCCGGATTCCACAAACTCCAGCGGCGTCCGTCGAGCAGTACTTCCCACACCGCTTGCGGCGGTGAAGCCGATCGCGCCGAAGCACGGCCTTCCCAGATCATCCGGCCGCAACGGGCGGGTGACCGAAGAGCGCCGGGATAAAGTGCCCGGCCGCAAACGAAACGACAAAGACGACCGCGCCGTAACCGAGCAACTCGCCGCCCTTCGCCCACGGGTTACGATTCGATAACCGTCCGGCGAACACGCCGATCGTGAACAGGCCGGCTGCAGCCAAGATGATGCCGACGACAAGCGAGATCCGATAATCGAGCGGAAAGAAATACCCGACGAGCGGGATGATCGCTCCGGCGGCAAACGAAGCGCCCATCGCCAGGGCCGGCCGGGTACCGCCGCCTTCGGCGATTCGCGGATCGATGCCGAACTCGTCGCGCATCATCTCGTTGAGCCAAATCTCCGGGTTCGTTGCTAGGCGCCGCACGATCATCGTCGCTTCATCCGGCGTAAAACCCTTGAGTAAATAGTAGGCGACCTGTTCGCGAAACTCGTCCTCGGGATTCTCGATCATCTCGCGCTGCTCGAGCCGGATTGCATTTTGCACCACTTCGCGTTCCGATTTGCTGCCGAGATACTCACCGACGCCCATCGAGATGGTGCCGACGACGAGTGCGACGATGCCGGTTAGTAAGATCGTCAGCCGCTCGGGCTGAGCCGCGCCGACGCCGGTGACGATCCCCAAAGTCGTCAAGACACCATCCTGCATGCCGAAGATAACCTCGCGAATGCTGCGCTCGCGTTCGAGCCGCGAACGTTCCGGCGTGTCGGGCATCCGGGGCCGGCCGCCGCGCGCGACTGCGCCCTCGGCATATTCTCGCATTACAAGTTCCGCCAATAGTCGAGCATGTGATTGAAGAGGTGCCGCCGCTGTGCAATTCCGGCAATCGAGTGAGTCTTACGCGGATAAATCATGAAGTCGACCTGTTTTCCAACCAGCAACAAGGCTTGCATCAATGAGACGCTGTTGGCGATGTGAACGTTGTCATCGCCGGTGCCGTGCGACACGAGTAAGCGTCCGCGCAGATTCGCCGCCGCGGCGATACTCGAGCTTGCATGATACGCGGCGACATTGCTTTGCGGTGTTCCCATATAGCGTTCCGTGTAGATCGAATCGTAGAATCGCCAGTCCGTTACCGGAGCAACCGCCACCCCGACTTTCCAAACGCCCGGCGCGTGCGTCATCGCATAGGTCGTCTCGTACCCGCCGAAGCTCCAGCCCCAGATTCCGATCCGGTGCGGATCGACGTACGGCAACGTCCGCAGGTAGGCCGCGCCGCTGAGTTGCCCGGCCAGCGACGCCGGACCGAGGCGATGGTACAGCAGTCGCACCGCGCGTGCCGAATCGATTTGCGAACCCGGACCGTCGACGCTGAAGACGATGTAACCGCGTTGCGCCAAGGCCTGATGGTACAAATAAAATTCGCCGTCCCACGCGTCGGCCGTCGTCGGTGACGCCGGACCGCCGTAGACGTAGGTAATGACCGGATAGCGCTTGGCCGGATCGAAATCCGGCGGCTTGATCATCCATGCGTCGAGCGGCCCGGCCGGAGAAGCGATGTGCAACAACGTGGTTACACCGAAATGCCGTCCGGTCAGCGACGCGGCTCGCATAAAGGGCTGGCTTGGCGCACCGGCCGTCGAGCCGATCGAATAGACCGGCGGCCGATCGAAAGCCGCGTCGCTGCGAACGAACTCGCGCGCGTTGGGCGCAAAGGTGAAGCGGTGTTCACCCGCTCCGGCGGCGAGCGGACGCACCGCTCCGCCGCTCAAGGGAATCCGCAAAACCGTGGAATCGCGCCGCGTCGGATACGCAGCTTCGACGAATGCCGCATCGCGCTTCGCATCGATTCCGGCCAGCGCCGTAACCGTGAATCCGCGGGTGAGACGGACCACCGTTCGCGTCTTCGTGTCCATCCGATAAAGCGACTCCTGACCGTCACGATCGCTGATGAAGACAACGTGAACCCGATCCGGCAGCCACTGCGGGGCGCCGTGAAAATCGACCCAGCACGCATCGCGTTCCGCAATCAGCGTGTCGAGCACGCCTCCGCGACCGAATCTTACGTAGCGCAAATGTTTCTGCGGCCGGTCGATCAAGGTAGCGGCGACGTCGCCGGAGGGCGTCCAGCCGACCGAAGCGAGATAATCACCGGCGTTTTTCGTCGAATACAACGTTTGGTAGCGGCCCCCGGCGGCCGCAACGCGCAGGCTGACCGTGCTGTTGCGCCCGCCCGCCAGCGGATAGCGCTGCTCGGCGACGGTATTTTCCGGCTTCAGAAAATCGACGATCGGAAACGGCGCGATCGGCCGCTGATCGAACTGCAAATAAGCAATTTGTTTGCCGTTCGGCGACCAGCGATAAGCGTGCCGCATGTCGAGTTCTTCGGAATAGGCCCAATCGGGATCGCCGTTTGCAACATCGGCCGAACCGTCGCGCGAATACCGCACCGGCGCGCCGCCTTGCCACCGTATCGCATAGAGGTCGTCGGCCTGAACGTACGCCACCCGCGTTGAATCGGGCGACCATTGCGGATCGTCGGCGTTGACGGCAAGCTGCGCCCGGGCAGTACCTTCCGCCGCGACGACCCACAGGTTCCCCGCGTCGAGATACGCGAGCCGGCGGCTATCGGGCGACCAAATGAATTCGGGCGCCGGCCGTGAACCCTTACCGTTCGGTGCGGCGCGGAAGAATACACGCGCATGCCGGCGCCGCACGTCGTAAAGGTAGGTGTCGCGCGGACCGGCTTCGCCGCCGGTTAAGGTATATAAGAACTTCGAGCCGTCCGGCGACCATGTAATTGCGGCCGGAAGCCGGCCGATCAATGGTTCGCGATTGAAGATCTGCTCGATGCGTAAGGGCGCTGTCTGCGCAGCGCCGGCCGGCTTACCGGTGACGGCGACCAGGGCGAGCATAGCAATCGACAGACGGACTAGCAATCGGCTCAAACGGAATCCTCGACTGTTCTTCCATGGATGACGGACGGGCATGAAACACGCGGCGACGACCGAAGCGAGACGACGATGAACGACGGCGAAGGGCAAAATCCGATCGTCGCAATGGCGCTGAAGCTACGAGCCCGCCGCGATCTCGGGGCAGCAATCGACTCGGCAACGGAAAACATGCCGGCGTTGGAAACGGGCAACGCGCAGACGTTGTTTGCCGCACTTGCCGACACGCTTGCAATCGGAACGAAGCGACTCAACTCCATCCTCGGCAAGAACGGCGTCACCTTCGTACGGCTGGAGAATCCCTTACGCGTGCGCCTTCGCTTTCGCGGCCGGCGCGTCGCGCTCGACCTTGACCCGGAGCGTCAACTCGTCACCGTAAGCGGCCTCGAACTCGACGGCGACTATCAGTTCGATACGGGCGCCGCGCTACCGGCGCTCGTCAATCTCTCGAGACTGTCGACACAAACCGGCTACGGTGCCGCGTTGACCGGTTCGGAACTGCTCAAGCTGATCGCCGCGGACGCCGAGTTGCCGCGACCGCCGCATCTCGACGCGCCCGGGCCGATGCGCTTTTAGCCTTGGCGACGATCGGCCGCGACGGACACATCGTAACCGGACAGACGTCGCAGCGCGGAATCGGCGCTTTGCAGATCGTGCGGCCGTGCAGTATCAGCCAATGATGCGCGTGCCGCCACTTCTCGGAAGGCACGAGTTTGGTCACGTCGTCTTCAATTGCACGCGGCGTTGCGCCGACGCTCAAGCCGAGCCGCTTCGATACCCGGAACACGTGCGTATCGACGGCAAACGCCGGACCCTCGAAGGCGACTGACAGAACCACCGCCGCCGTTTTCCGGCCGACGCCCGCCAGCGCTTCGAGTTGCTCGCGTTCGCGCGGAACGTCGCCGGCGTGTTCGGCTACGAGCGCTTTAGATGCCGCGATGATGTTCTTCGTTTTCGTGCGAAAAAAACCACACGATTTGATGATGCCTTCGACGTCGGCGGGATTCGCTTGCGCGAGCGCTGCGGCGTCCGGGTAGGCAGCAAATAGAAACGGCGTCGTGAGGTTGACCCGCGCATCGGTGCATTGGGCGGAGAGTATAACCGCGATCAGCAGCTCGAACGGATTGCCGTAATCGAGCGCGGTGACCGCCGCGGGATACGTCGATTCGAGGACTGCAAGTTCCGCATTTGCGATTGCCCGAGGCACCTTGCGCTTTGGGAATGGGATAGCCACGGCCAGGCGTTGGCCGCCGGTTGCGGCGCGCCCTCGGCGAAACCTTTGCGCGCTCCGCGAGCGTCGCAAGTAGCATGCCCTTCATGAAGCAAAAAGACCCGAGCGTACCACCCGGGCAGAGCGTGACGAACGGCTTTCCGGTGTTGCATGTCGGCGACGTTCCGGCTTTTAACAAAGCAACGTGGCGATTGCGGCTTTATGGTTTGTGCGAAGCGCCGTTCGAGCTGACGTACGACGAGCTGCGGGCGCTGCCGTCGACGGAATGGCGCGGCGATATTCACTGCGTCACCCGCTGGTCGAAGAAAGCAACGCAGTGGCGCGGCGTACGGTTTCGCGATCTCGTCGAACGTGCGCTGCCGCAGCCGGCTGTTACGCATGTCATCCAGCACGCGGATAATGCCTATACGACAAACGTACCGCTTGCAGCGATGCTCGGCGACGACTGTCTCGTTGCATACGAGTTCGACGGCCAAGCGCTCGAGCCGATCCACGGCGGCCCGGTTCGCATGTTCGTTCCAAAACTGTATTTTTGGAAAAGCGCAAAATGGATTCACGGCTTAGAATTCCTGGATCACGACCAGCAAGGCTTCTGGGAGAAGCGCGGCTACAACAACGACGCCGACCCGTGGAAAGAAGAGCGCTACGCCGAGATTCCCGCCTGGTTCGGCTAACCGACGAACGCTCTAGCGTACACGGCGTTTCGTGCCGATACACACGTTGTCATAGAGGATCGAAGATAAAGCAGAACCGCCGGTGAGTGCACCTGCACCGGCGGTCGCGCAATTTGCGTGGCCGTTACCGTTTCAATGCCGCGTTGTTCTCAAACCGGAACGCTGAGCATCTTTTCGGCGAGTTGCGTATGTTGGTGATCGGCCTGTTTTGCTTCGTCGAGGCACTGCTGCATATTCTTTTCCGTCGTTGGTAAATTTGCTGCTGCCGCATACGTGCGCAACGTACCGAACGTTGCAATCCAATAATGCAGCGCCAGTTGACCCGCGGCAATGATGCCGAGATCCCGGCTCATGGCGTCGGATGCCTTTTGGCGAATCGTCCGGCTCACCTGAAAGTGCGCTTCGAGCACCGGATTGCCGACATCTTGCGCATCGCCGGTTTCCGCAATCGCAGCTTCAACGCGCTGCTTCCACTGCGCCGACGTCGCGTTACCGGCTTGCAATGCTGACTTCAAGCCGGCGTCACTTGCGTCCGCCTCGATATCGGCGGTCGCTTTCTGCGCGACGTCGCCACCGGCTTTGGCCGCCTGCAAGCCGCTTTGAATCAAATTTTTCAGTGCTTGGTCCGCCATGTACTATCACCTCGTTCGTCAGTGTATGCGGCACCCGGTCCCGTCGGTCGGGCATCGCGGTGACGCCTGTTCTTGTGTGCGACGGAAAACGGGCGCAAAAACACGGCCGTACGGGCTGCAGTCAAGCACCATTTGTCACCTAAGCGTTCCGTTGCTCGCGCGGGCCTCAGGTTGAACTCAGGCTGACTTCATGACGATTGTTTTCTGCCAGGATGCCCTCGGCAACGAGTACGGCGACGATGGCGGGAATTTCGGCGATGCGGTCGGCCGGAACGACGGGCTCGAGCGATCGTTGCAGTTCGCTCATGCTTAGCGTCGTACGGCCGGCAAGGTCGCGCAGACAGTCGATGATGCGCCCGCGCAGAAAGCGGGTCGTTTGTTCGAACGGAATGGCTTCTTGCGGCGAGCGCTTTGCATACATTCTCGCCAGCGTCACTAATTGCGCCGCATCGACCGGCGCGGCCGCGCAAACCGATTGCAGCGGACACAGCAGACAGCGCGGTGCTCGAGCGGTACAAAGCGTCGCCCCGAGGTCCATCATTGCCGAGTTCCAGTCATGTCCGCGTCCGGCCGGAACCGATGCGTTCGCAAGGGTATCGAGGACTCGATCGGCGGCCCGTTGCGGATACTCTAGACCGAGGCTAACACGCTGTACGACACGACGGATATTCGTATCGAGTGCCGCGTCGTTTTCGTTGAATGCAAACGCGCGCACGGCGGCAGCGGTGTATGGACCGATGCCCGGCAAAGAACGTAACGCATCGCGCTCGCGCGGCAGCACGCCGCCGAAACGGTCGACGACTTTTTGTGCGAGTTGCCGCAAGCGTTGGGCGCGGGAATTGTAGCCTAGTCCGCGCCACGCTCGGATCACATCGCCTGCATCGGAGGCGGCCAACGCCTGGAGCGTCGGAAAGCGCTCGAGAAAGGCAACATACAGCGGCAGCACGCGGTCGACTTGCGTTTGCTGCAGCATGAATTCGGCAACGACGATTGCATACGGATCGCGAGTGCACCGCCACGGCAGATGCGTGCGACCGAAGCGCGCGTACCACGCGAGCAATGCGTCGACGCCGTTCACGGCGCGATGGCTTCGCCGATACGCCGGATGCCTTCGCTCACCAGCGCGCGGGCAACAGGCGTAATTGCCAGCCGAAAGTTGTGTTCGCCGCCGTGTTGGGCAAAAAACGCTTCGCCGAATAAGAACGACGCGCCGCGTGCATGCGCGGCGTCGAGCAGCGCGCGCGCACGGCGATCGCGCGGAGCAGTCGCCCAGATGTAATAGCCGCCGCCTCGCACCACCCGCATCGTGGGCGGCCAGTACCGGTCGATCGCCGCGAACGCGATATCGCGCCGCGCGCTAAGCTCGTCGCGCAGCAGCGGCAGATGCGTATCGTACGCCGTCTGCATGTAATCGCAAACGCTGGCCTGCACGTACATAGACGTTGCCATGTCGTAGGATTGTTTGCGCAGCAGCAGCCGATCGTAAATCATGCGCGGCGCGCACAGCCAGCCTAAGCGCAAAGACGGTGCAATCGTTTTGCTGAAGCTGCTCAGGTAAATGACATAATCGGGGTTTTGCGCGACGAGCGGCGGAGGCAGCGCCGGCGCGAGCTCGCCGTACGGATCGTCCTCAACGATCGGAACGCTATAACGCTGCGCCAACGTAACGAGCCGCTCGCGTCGGTCAAGACTCATCGAGACGCCCGTCGGATTGTGCAGCGACGGCATCGTGTACATGAAGCGCGGCCGGCGGGTGCGCAGGATCGCCTCAACATGATCCACGCGTAATCCGAATTCGTCGACGGCAACCGGGACGGCGCGCAGGCCGTGAATTTGAAAGATTTGCAATGCGCCGGGATATGTCGGCGATTCAACGATGATTTCATCGCCGGGCTCCGCCAGTGACTGCGCGATGAGCGCGATGCCTTGTGTCGAGCCGGTTAAAACGAGCACTTCGCGCGCACCGACACGGACACCGCGCCGCTGCATTCGCCCGGCGATCGCTTCGCGCAGGGGCGCATAGCCTTCGCTGTCACCATAGGTCAAGACATAGTTGACATCGCCGCCGACTCGCGCGAAGGAGCGTGAAAGATCTTTCAACGGCGATGGTTCGGCCGGCGGAACGCCTTGCACGAACGCAATACGGTCGCCGCGCTCGACTGCCGCAAGCTCGCCTAAAACGGCGGGAAAATTCGCCGACCCGCCAGGGCGGCAAAGTTACCCACCACGGAACGGCTGCGCTGCTGCGCTCGGATGGAGCACTGAGTTTGAGCGGCGCAACGCGCGATCCGGAGCCGACTCGCTGCTCGACGAGCCCGGCCGAGACCAAGTCGCGATAGGCGTGAACGATCGTGCTACGGTTCACGGCAAGCGTATCGGCCAGCCGGCGTTCGGGCGGCAAACGCGTTCCGCCGGGCAGCGCTCCGGTCAGAATCTGTTCGCGCAGACGCTCTTCTATTTGTAAATAGATCGGCACCACGCTCGACCGGTCAATCTGTAGCGTCAACTCCGGCCATCCATTGCTTGCCACAATGCATCCAATTATGCGCTCGAACCAGCCATTCCCGGAGCGGCAGCCCTGCAGATACTGCCGATTGGATGGTTCGCCGGGAACGATGGCGGGCGGAAAGCGGCTGCGCTTTCCGTATGACTGAAGCTCGTCTTTTCCGAGCGTGCGTTACGGAGTCGCTATGATCGATACATCTCAATCGCCGATGACGGCCTCGAACGGCAGTACGACGGAGGTTCAGGCCGATCCGCAAGAGCTGCTCGAATGGATCGAGGCGCTCGACGGTTTGATCGCGACCGAAGGCCCGGACCGGGTGCGCGAGATGCTTGCGGCGCTCACGCAACGCGCACGTACCCGCGGCGTTGACATTCCGTTACTGTTGACGACACCGTACATCAACACGATTCCGGTCGAGCGCCAAGCGGCGTTTCCGGGCGATCACGATATCGAAGAACGGTTACGGCATTACGTTCGCTGGAATGCGATGGCAACCGTCGTGAAGGCCAACAAGCTGGGAACCGATCTCGGCGGCCATGTTGCAACGTTCTCATCCGCCGCAACGCTCATCGATGTCGGCTTCAATCACTTTTGGCACGCGCCGTCGGCGACGCACGGCGGCGATCTCGTTTATTTCCAGGGCCACTCTTCACCCGGCGTGTACGCGCGCGCGTTCATCGAAGGCCGGATCACCGCCGAACAGCTGACGAACTTTCGCCAAGAAGTCGGCGGCAACGGCCTGTCATCGTATCCGCATCCTTGGCTCATGCCCGACTTCTGGCAGTTCGCCACCGTGTCGATGGGCTTGGGACCGATTCAAGCCGTCTACGCCGCGCGCTACATGAAATATCTGCATCATCGCGGCATCGCCGATACCTCGAATCGCAAAGTCTGGGCGTTCATCGGCGACGGTGAAATCGACGAACCCGAGTCGCTCGCCGGCCTTGCGCTTGCGGCGCGCGAAGGGCTCGACAACCTCATTTTTGTGGTCAATTGCAATCTGCAGCGGCTCGACGGGCCGGTCCGCGGTAACGGCAAAATCATTCAAGAATTAGAGGGCGTTTTTCGCGGCGCGGGCTGGAACGTACTCAAAGTGATTTGGGGCCGGCGTTGGGATCCGCTGCTGCAATCCGACAACAGCGGCGTTTTAGTCAAGCTGATGGGCGAAACGATCGACGGCGACTATCAAACATACAAGTCGCGCAACGGCGCGTACGTTCGCGAGCAATTTTTCGGCCGCTACCCCGAAACGCGCAAACTCGTCGAACACATGTCGGATGACGATGTTTGGCGGCTCAATCGCGGCGGTCACGATCCATACAAAGTGTATGCCGCATACAAGGCGGCCGCCGAGTCGACGAGTGGACCGACGGTGATCTTAGCCAAAACCATCAAAGGCTACGGCTTGGGCAGCGCGGGCGAGGGAATGAACGTCGCGCACAATACGAAAAAAATGCTTACCGAGCAAATCCGCGCGTTCCGCGACCGGTTCTCGATCCCCGTTTCGGATGCTCAACTCGAAAACGATGTGCCGTTCATCCGGCCGCCGGATGACTCATCGGAGAGCAAATATCTACGCGAGCGTATCGCCGAACTCGGCAGCGTTCCGCAACGCCGGCGCAACGTCGAAGCACCGCTGGCCGTACCGCCGCTCGCGGCGTTTAACGCGCTGCTCGAAGATACGGGCGAACGCGAGATTTCCACCACCATGGCCTACGTGCGCAGCCTCGGTGTTCTCGTTCGCGACAAGACCATCGGCGCGCGAATCGTGCCGATCGTTTCGGATGAAACGCGCACGTTCGGCATGGAAGGGATGTTTCGCCAGCTCGGCATGTACGCGCCGCAAGGTCAGCTTTACCGGCCGCAAGACGCCGATCAGCTCATGTGGTATCGCGAAGATCAGTCCGGTCAAATCCTTCAGGAAGGCATCACGGAAGCCGGCGGAATGTCTTCCTGGATTGCGGCTGCGACGTCGTACTCGACGCACGGCGTGCAAACCATTCCGTTTTTTATTTTCTATTCGATGTTCGGCTTTCAGCGCATCGGCGACTTCGCGTGGGCCGCAGCGGACATGCGGTCGCGCGGCTTTCTCATCGGCGGTACCGCCGGGCGGACGACGCTCAACGGCGAGGGATTGCAGCACGAAGATGGACATAGCCACTTGTTCGCGGCCGCTATTCCGAATTGCGTGCCGTACGATCCGACCTACGCCTACGAAGTGGCCGTCATCATCCAAGACGGTTTACGCCGCATGCTCGGCAACCAAGAAGATATCTATTATTACATTACGGTGATGAACGAGAACTACCATCATCCGGCGATGCCGCCGGGTGTCGAAGAGCAGATTTTGCGCGGCATGTATTTGTTGCGAGCGGGCGCATCGCCGACGACCGATGGGCCGCGCGTACAGCTGCTGGGTTCCGGCACGATTCTGCGCGAAGTCGAAGCAGCGGCCGATTTGTTGCGCGATGATTTCGGCGTCACCGCCGACGTTTGGAGCGTTCCGAGTTTTACGCTCCTGAGTCGCGACGGACTCGATATCGAACGTTGGAACATGCTGCATCCCGCCGATCCGCCGAAGGTCGCATTCGTTGCCGAGCAGCTTGCGGGACACGACGGTCCGGTGATTGCGGCAAGCGATTACATCAAGCTGTTCGCCGAACAAATTCGGCCATTCGTCGACCGCCGTTTTCATGCGCTCGGCACCGATGGTTTCGGCCGCAGCGATGCACGCGCGAAGCTACGCGCGTTTTTCGAGGTCGATCGGCATTGGATCGCGCTGGCAGCACTGCGCGAACTCGCTGCCGACGGACGCATCGCAGGCGAGCAGGTCGGTCGAGCGATCGAGAAGTACGGCATCGATCCGCACAAGCCGAACCCGCTCACCGTTTAAGGACGCACTGCACGCATGGCGAACACGCTCGAACTCACGGTGCCCGATCTCGGCGGATTCGAAGACGTGCCGATCATCGAGATTCTCGTTGCAGCCGGCGACACGATCGGCAAAGATGCGCCGCTGGTAACGCTCGAATCGGATAAAGCTACCATGGAAGTGCCGGCGTCGTTCGGCGGTACGGTGCGCGACATTAAAGTTAAAATCGGCGACCGCGTTTCGCAAGGGACGGTTATCGCCGCTATTGAGATTGCCGGCGAAGCACCGCCCGCGCAGCCTGCGAACGCGCTCGTCGTCGAAGACGACGGCAGCTTGACACCGATCGGCAGCGCTGGTGCGGCGCGACCGCACGTCACCGAACTTAGCGTGCCCGACCTCGGCGGCTTTAGCGATATTCCGGTGATCTCGGTATTCGTTACGGCCGGTGAAACCATCGCTGCGAACGCACCGCTCGTCGAACTAGAATCCGACAAAGCGACGATGGAAGTGCCTGCACTTGCCGGCGGGATCGTGGGCGAAGTGCGCGTCAAAGTCGGCGACCGGGTCTCACCGGGTACGGTCATCGCTACTGTTTCGAGCGCCGCGACGGCGCCGGCCGCGAGCGCTCCGGCGGCTGCGCCGGCCGCCGCCGGCGGGCCGGAGCCGGGTGCGCAGTCGATCGACGCGGCGACCGCCCCGCTCGCACAACCCGAACCGACGATTGCAGCGCCGGTTTTAGCGGCGGTCGTTGCGCCGGCGCCGGCTTCGCTCAATGGGACATCGCACGCGGCAAGTAACGGCAGCGCCGACGCAGCGGTGCATGCCAGTCCGGCAATTCGGCGCTTCGCACGCGAACTCGGCGTCACCTTACGCGGCTTGTCCGGCAGCGGACCGAACGGCCGGATCACCCGCGACGACGTTCAAAACTATGTCAAATCAGCGCTCGTGCGAGCGAGTGCATCCGCGCAGCAGCCGGCTTTGCCGCCCGCTGCGCCGTCCAACGGCTCGGGTTTACACCTGATGCCGTGGCCGAAAATTGATTTTAGCAAGTACGGGCCGGTCGAACGGCGGCCGCTCTCGCGCATCGCCAAACTCTCGGGTCAAAATTTGGCTCGCAATTGGGTGCTCATTCCGCACGTTACGCAAAACGAAGAAGCGGACGTAACCGAGCTTGAAGCGTTTCGTAAAAGCGTGAACGCCGAGCATAAAGACGCGAAGGTAACAATGCTTGCCTTGCTGATGAAAGCGCTCGTCACGACACTGCGTGCGTTCCCGACGTTCAACAGTTCGCTCGACGGCGACGAGCTGGTGCTCAAAGCATACTATCATCTTGGTTTCGCGGCCGATACGCCAAATGGTCTCGTCGTACCCGTCATTAAAAACGTGGATATCAAAGGCGTTCTTGCGTTAGCCGCCGAGACGGCCGGACTAGCGAAGCGCGCGCGCGACGGCAAGCTCGGGCCGGGAGAGATGAGCGGCAGCACATTTACCATTTCGAGCTTGGGCGGCATCGGCGGAACGTCGTTTACGCCGATCATCAACGCCCCCGAAGTTGCCATTCTCGGCGTCAGCCGGACCGCGATGAAACCCGTCTGGGACGGCACCGCGTTCGTCCCACGGCTAATGTTGCCGCTATCGCTATCGTACGATCACCGCGTTATCGACGGCGCGGCGGCAGCGCGCTTCTGCACGTTCCTTGCAAGCGTCCTTGCCGACATGCGTAAGACGCTACTGTAATTCAGCTGCCCCCCGTTCGAACGATGCAAGACGTTGCCCATGCCGCCGGCCGGCGCGGACGGCATGCAAAGCGGTGCACGTGATGGCGTCGCACGCGAAAAGGAGTTCGTCTACGTTGCGAGTTTTCACCCGTTTGTTTCTTGCATTCGTTGTCGCCCTGGCCACTTGCGCGCGTGCCGGTGCTGCCGCGCCGGATCGTGCGGCGCCCGCGGCGCCGTACAATCGGCTTGCGTTCCGTCAGATCGGGCCGGCGGTAAGCGGCGGGCGTGTGACCGCCGTGACCGGGTCGAACAAAAATCCGAAACTGTACGTCATCGGCACCGCCGGCGGCGGAGTTTGGAAAAGCACGAACGGCGGTGCAACGTGGGATCCGATTTTCGACGCACAAGCCGTGTCGTCGATCGGCGCGGTCGCCCTCGATCCGGCCGACGACAATATCATCTGGGCGGGCACCGGTGAAACGAATCCGCGCAACGACGTTAGTTACGGCGACGGTATCTATAAATCGACCGACGGCGGAAAAACCTGGACGAACATGGGTTTGCGCGACACCGAGCAAATCTCTTCGATCGCGATCGATCCGCACGATGCGAAAACGGTCGTCGTCGGCACGATGGGCAACTTCTTTGCCGACGGCACGGCGCGTGGAATCTACCGTACGACGGACGGCGGCGCCTCATGGCAGCATACGTTGTATGCCGGCCCGCAAAGCGGCGTTAGCGATCTCAGCGTCGATCCGGGCGACTTCCGAACGATGTACGCCGGGATCTGGCAATTCCGGCGAATGCCTTGGACGTTCGCGAGTGGCGGGCCGGCCGACGGGATCTACAAGTCGATCGACGGCGGTGCAAACTGGTCGAAATTAACCGGCAGCGGATTACCCGCCGGCATAACCGGGCGCATCGGTCTTGCCGTCGCACCAAGTAATGCGCGTCGCGTCTACGCGCTCATCGAATCGAAAGCCGGCATCCTTTGGCGTTCGGACGACGCCGGCGCGCACTGGGATTTAATGTCGAGCGACACGCTTGTGAATCAGCGCCCGTTTTATTTTTCACACCTCACCGTCGACCCGTCCAATGCCGATCACGTATACGGCGTCTCGGAGGAATTAGCCGAAAGCCGAGACGGCGGCAAGAGCTTTCATGCGACCGCGCGCAAAGTTCACGTCGATTATCACGCAATGTGGATTGCCGCCGGCGATCCCAGCCGCATGATCGCCGGTGAAGACGGCGGCTACGCGTTAACGCTCGACGCCGGCAACACATGGGCGTTCTCGCGCAACTTAGCGATCGGACAGATCTACCATATCGGTTTCGATGACGGCACACCGTATCGCGTCTGCGCCGGCCTGCAAGATAACAACGGTTTCTGCGGACCGTCCAATAGTTTGAGTGATGAAGGCATCGCCGACGATGCTTGGGAGCGCGTGATCGGCGGCGACGGCGAGTGGGCATGGCCCGATCCGGCCGATGCCAATCTCGTGTGGACCGACTTGCAAGATGGCCGGCTTGCGCTCTACGACCGCTCATCACGGCGCGATGCATTCATTGCACCGTGGTCGGCAACGGCAGCGGACGGCTTTCAGCTCGACCGCGCCGCCTATCGCTTTAATTGGGATTCGCCGATTGCATTCGCACCTTGGGACGCTCATACGGCGTGGTTCGGCGGAAACGTCGTGTTTGAAACAAACGACCGCGGATCGCATTGGCACGCGGTCAGTCCCGATCTGACGCGCAACGACAAAGCCCATCAAGTCCCGTCCGGTGGACCGCTCGCCCTCGACGTTACCGGAGCCGAAACGACCGGCACGCTGCTGGATATCGAAGGCTCGCCGGCTTCGGGCGGCGAGATTTGGACCGGCAGCGATGACGGCCTCGTTTACATGACGCGCGACGGCGGTTCGCATTGGCGTGATGTAACGCCGCCGAACGTTCCGCCGTTTGGACGCGTCGAGATGGTTTCGCCGTCGGCGCTCGATCCGGCGCAAGCCTATGCCGTAATCGACCGGCATCTGCTCGGCGATCGCGCGGCGTATGTCTTCGTCACTCATGATCTCGGCGCGCATTGGACGCCGATCGCGCAGGGTTTACCGGCGGGACAAGCAGCACGGGCGATTCGCGCCGATACGCACAATCCGCATCTCGTCTATCTTGGGCTCGAGAATTCGCTGTGGCTTTCGTACGACGACGGCAGCCACTGGGAAAAATTCAATCTCGGATTGCCGCCCGCGGCGATCTATGATCTTCGCATTCAACCGCGCTACAACGACTTGATCGTCGCGACGCACGGCCGCGCAGCGTGGATCTTGGACGACTTGACGGCCGTGCAACAACTTCCGCAAGCGCGCGCTGCCGGTGCTATGCTCTTTACGCCACGCGCGACTTGCGCGTTCACGCTGCATGCCGACGATGAGGGGTTGTACACGCGTTACAGCGGAACGAATCCGCCGAACGGCGCGCTCATCTCATTCTATCAATCGAAGCGCAGCTTGCAGCCGCCGGTCGTTTCGATTTTCGATGCAAATAGAAGACTGGTGCGCACGATTTCGGGCGTCACCCGCGTTGAAGAACGCGAGATACCACTGGTTAGTAATGACGCAGGCATCAACCGCGTCACCTGGGATCTGCATGAAGACGGCCCGGTCCGCTGGCAGGGAGCCGCCAAAGACGACTACAAAGGGCCGCGCATCGGCGCGCCCGTCGTTCCCGGACAGTATATCGTGCGCATGACCTTAGCCGGCAAAACGTTCGAGCAGCCGTTAGACATCGCGCCGGACCCGCGCGTTCACTACACTGCGCAAGAATATGCTGCGGCATACACATTTGCAAAGTCGCATCTCAACGAGCTTTCAATCGTCGACAGCGCGCTTAATAAGCTTGATGCAGCGCAAAAGGCCAAAGCCGGAAATCCGCAATTCATCGCGCGTGCACGTTCCGCGCGGGCCGGATTGACGGCGGATTTTCATAATGACGAGGATTCCGTGCAACGTCCCGGGCGCGTCCGGGAGGATCTCATGCGGCTTACATCGGCACCGGCGGGCGCGGCGCCGACTCAAGCACAATTCGACTTTGCAGCGCGTGTCGATGCGCGATACGCGAAAGCGATGAGCGACGTCAACGCGTTGCTCGGTGCACGGTAACGGTATGACTGCCGTACGGCGCGTTACGATGCACTCGTTGCTCGCTATGCAGCGTTGTTAACATAGCCGCTTTTAAGGTGACTGTATGTAATGCTTGTAACATACGATCGCATTGTCGGCGCATCCAGCGCAGCTTCGGCCAAAACACCGGACGTACAATTCGCTTAATTTCATTGAGTCGATGCAGTGGGATGAATTCAGCGCTGTGTTTGACTTTCGATGCATCACATATGAAAGGTAGCTGACATAAGCTGATTTCTGGAATCTCTTTTGATGGCTTCGATATCAACCCGGCAAAGAAGTAACGATCGTCGTCTTCGGCCGGGAACTAATTTGCTAACGTCACTTACGTCGGAATTGCACTGGTGAATTCGATAGGTTTCACGCGTTGAAGCTACTTGTTACATATTAGCAACAGGGATGCGGTGTTATGCACGATACTTTAGCAGCGTTGCCGCACCAACTTTGACGAATGTTCCGAGCGGCATGCATTACACTCGAAGGGGTGTCGAACGTGCTCCAAGTTGAATCCGTCGGCGACCCGCTGACGTCCGCCCATGCAACGCTCGTCCGCGTTCGTGGGGAAGTTGATATCGCGTCCGCCGATGCGTTTCGATCGGTGCTGAGCGCAGCCCGCGACAGCGGCGCCGAAGGGCTAATCGTTTCACTCGAAGATTGCTCGTACTTCGACTCCAGCGGCCTGGCAGTGCTCGTTGCGATGCACCGTGCGATCGGCGACCGTCTGCGCGTGATTCTGCCCCCGAACACGTCGATCTACCGCATTTTCGAGATCACGGGATTGCATCGCGCGCTGCACGTTGTGAGTTCCGTTGCCGAAGCCTTCGATCGCTGGTCGAATCAAGACCAGCGGATTGCGATTTAGCCGGCAGTCAGCTCGAGACCGTAGGCGGCAAGAGCCGCACAGGCCGTAGCTCGGTCCGGGAACGACGTTTGCGTTCCGGCCGACCTAACCGATAGCGCCGCAACGATGTTCGCCCGTCGCGCCGCCTCGAATAACGACCAGCCGCTCCCCAAGCAAACCGCAAGCGTTCCGACATAAGCATCTCCGGCGCCGGTCGAATCAACGGCCGATACGTCGATCGGGTCGATACGAAATACGCCGGCGGGCGACACCACGAGCGACCCGCGACGACCCAACGTGACGATTGCAGCCCGAGCGCCGCGTGACATGAGCGAACGCGCCGCCCGCTCCGCGTCGCCGTCATCGGAGACCGCAATGCCGGTGAGTGCTTCCGCCTCGGTTTCGTTGGGAACCGCAACGTCGGTTAATTTCCATAGCTCGTCCGGGACCCGTCCGGCCGGTGCGGGATTGAAAATCGTCAATACACCAGCTGTATTCGCCATTACAAAGGCGGCGTGCACCGTTTCGACGGGCACCTCGAGTTGACAGACGAGCGCATCGCTAGCGGTGATCACCGCACTCGCCGCAGCGACGTCGGCGTCGTCCAAGGCGGCGTTCGCGCCCGGCACGATCACCACGAAATTTTGGCCCGTGTCGTCGACGAAAATCGGCGCCACGCCGGTCACCCGTTCGCGATCTTCCGATACGTGCCCGATGCCCACACCGAGCTTGCGATAGTTTTCTACGGCACCCGCAGCGAAGCTGTCACCGCCGATGCGTGTGACGATGTCGACCTCGGCACCAAGTTTTGCGGCCATGACCGCCTGATTGCCACCTTTGCCGCCATAACCGAGTGAAAACGATGATCCGGCATCGTTTCGCCAAGCTTGGGCATGCGCGGGACGCGCGTAACCAAATCGATCATCGTCGAACCGACGACACAGACTTTCATGCTTGCGCACGATAGCTCACGACGCCAGGAAGTTCCTAGAATGTCGCTTTTGGCGGGATGCTGGGTAAGCTGACGGGGGAGGACCTGCTATGGAGTGGCACTTCACCTCAGCCGACGAGATTTATCCGAGTTCGATGCATGAAGACATCATGTCGACACTCCACGAGCACGGTTCGCCCTCCAGCGACTTCAATTCAGCCGAAGTCATTTACGGTGAACTCATCAGCAATGCTATCCGGCATGCGACCGGCCGCGTCCGCGTACGGCTCGACTGGCAAAACGATTTTCCGACGCTTTCGGTGCATGACGAGGAACGCACGGTAAGCGGCCGTGCCGCGATTGGGTTGCCCGACGACCCACTCTCGGAGTCGGGTCGCGGCTTGTACATTGTTAAAACCCTGGCTCGCGAATTTCATCAGGAACACGAGACGACCGACGGAACCGCGGCGTTTGCGACGTTGCCGGTTTGCCGCCGGAGCGCTTAGATCACGTCTGCAACGCGACTTCGCTTAACTCGCGCGGGCCGGGGTCGGCCCGCACGTTACGCCCGTACGGCACGATCTGGTCCGCGAGATATTGCGCATCACGCGCGATGCCGCTGAAGCGCCCGGAGCCCCATGTATACAGCCACGGCAAGCCCAGGAAGTAGAGATTCGCAACGCTGGTGACGCCACGTTTATGCGTCGGATATCCGCGGCCGTCGAACGCCGGCAATTCGATCCAGCGAAAATTCGCTGCGAAGCCGGTCGACCAGATAACGCTCGTTATGTTTGCAGCGCCGATGTCGAGCGTCGAGCGCTCTTCGCCGGGTTCCCAAACTGCAACGTAGCGGTTCTCGGACGGTGCGTCGAGCCGACGTTTCTCGATGTGTTTGTCGATCGTTGTCTTTATGGCGTCGCAGACGCTATCGGCAGCATCTAAGTTCGCCTTGAGATCGCCGTCGAACAAAAGGGACTCATCGATGTCGCGTAAATGCCCGTAGAGCTGCATGCCTTCGCGTGCGAATTGTCGCAAATCGAGGTCATGGCCTCCGCCGCGTCCGGTGACATAATGGTTCGAACGCGTGCGGACGGCTTCTTTGAGCGGATGTTCGTCGACGGGCAGATCGTAGTATCCGAGTTCATCGAGCCACTCAACGACGTCCTTGCCGCGATAGCGGCGCGCGACCCGCGGCGCACTGCCAACGCACAGATGAACGCGCCGGCCGGCCAGATGCAGATCTTCGGCGATCTGGCAGCCGGACTGCCCCGTTCCGACGACGAGTACCTCGCCGGCCGGTAGACGTTCGGGGTTTTTATATTGCGATGAATGCAGTTGCACGATCGAGCGCGGGAGCCGTTCGGCCAGCCGCGGCAATGCTACGGAATGATAGCCGCCGACGGCGATGACGACCCGATCGGCGGTAAAATTGCCGCGCGAGGTTTCGACGGCAAACCGGCCGTCGTCAGCGGGTCCGACTCGGCTGACCGCGACACCCTCATGTAAGGGCGGATCGAACGAGGCGACATACTCGTCGAGGTACTTCACGATTTCATCTTTGAGCATGAAGCCGTACGGATCGTTGCCGCGGTACGGAAATCCGGGCAATCGGCATTGCCAATTCGGCGTCACCAGACAGAACGAATCCCAGCGGCTCGAGCGCCAAGCACTGCCCGCCCGGTCCTTCTCGAAAACGAGATGCTCGACGCCGCGTTCTTTGAGCAAGTAACTCAGCGACAATCCCGCTTGACCGCCGCCGGCAATGATGACCGGGTAGTGCGTTTTCATGTGTGCCTTCTGCGCCTACGCGTCGTGATACGCTTCGATGCGCACGGCAACATCGGGCGTCTGCGGAAAAACACGCGCTTTCGCCTCGATTCGAGCGAGCGAACGTGCCGCGCGCGAACATGGATAACCGTATTTCGCGCGGATGCGATCGGAGCCGATACGTAGCGCCGTGCGGCTGCGATCGACGAACTCCGCGACGGCATAGACTGCGCCGACTGCTAGATAGTCGCGGATGACCAGCGACGGCGAATAGCACCGCATCACCGAATCGTCGGGCCAGCGGACGATGACATGCATATCAGGCATAAACGTTGCTCCGCGTTGATGATGACGAACGGAAAAGCGCGGCATGCGCGCGGGCGGACGCAGCCCACGAATGACGTCGGGCGGTCGCCGGTCCGCGCATTCCCGCCGACGCTGCAATAGCTGGTTCGAGCGCGCGGAGCATCGCTGCGGCAAGAGCCCCGGCGTCATTCGGATCGACCAGCAATGCGTCGTCCGGCTGCAAGAATTCGGTGAACGGAGCAACGTTCGAGGTGACTGCGGGTAACCCGCATGCCAGCGCCTCGAGCAGCACTAAACCGAATCCCTCGACGAGTGACGGAAAGACGAATGCATCCGCCGCTTGCAGCAATGCGACGATCCGTTCATCCGGGACGACGCCCATCAACTCGATGTCGCTGCCGATTTGCAGACCGAGCTCCGCGGCACGCGCCTCGAAGAGACGGCGATACGCCGAGTGATCGAAGACGCTCGCACCTCCCGCGATGGTAAGCCGTGCACCGGACCGGACGTTGCGAACGCGCGCAAATGCTTCGAGTAAACCCAACGTATTTTTGCGTTCTTCGATTCCGCCGATCGTAAGGAACCACGGGCCGCCGCCGCCGTTAAACGCCGCCCGGAGCGCCGCGCGGCGAGCCGGCGAGGCGGGCATGAAGCGGGCGGTGTCGACGCCGCTGGGCACGACATCCGCAGCGATGCCGTAAAGTTGCGCGACGCGCTCGCGCCAGATCTCGCTGACGACAAAACAGCGCTGCGCAGAACGGATCGAACGGTCTTGCAACGCCGTTAGTTCCGGTTGCTCGAAGGTGTCGAGGTGATGGATGGTGCGCGTAAAGTCACCGACCGCGCCGCGTTCGGCGAGCGTCGCTAGCGCATTACCGGTGATACCGTCGTGCGCGTGATAAATATCGAAAGCCGCGGTCGCGCATTCCCAGCCGTCGACGAGCGCGGTGATCCGCTCGTTGACGAACGGCAGCAGC
>CBDCCS010000017.1:0-30480 GCA_965214935.1 Candidatus Velthaea sp.
AACGACGATTGCAGCGGCGCTTGAAGCGATCCGAACGCACTGCGCAAACGGTACGCTCAACCTTAACACCAACGGATCGCTGCCGCGGGCGCTCGCGCGGCTCATCGATTCCGGGTTGCAAGCCGTGCGAATCAGTCTCAATTCGTTTCAGCCTGCTGTGTATGCGGCGTATTACCGCCCGACGGGCTACGGACTCGAAGACGTGCTTGTAAGCATCGCGCTAGCCGTCGAACGTGGTTTGCGCGTATCGCTCAACTATTTGACGCATCCCGGGGTAACGGACGACCGGTGCGAGATCGAAGCGATGGTGCATTTTTTGAGGCGCTATCCGGTAGCGATGATTCAGACGCGGACGCTCAACATCGATCCGGAAGTTTATTTCAAACGAGTCGGACGTCCGGTCGAGCCGCTGGGTATGCGTGAAGCGCTGGCTCGCATCGAACGGCTCGGGATTTCGCTCGGCAACTTCACGCAAACCCACTAGCGGCCTTGCTTTCGAGTTGTAAACGTTGCGGTACGGGAGTGACGATTCCGCCGGCGATATCGCCGCCGACCTCGGCATTACGCACGTTTGCCGTCGCATTGACGCCGCCGCCGGCTGCCACGAGCGAAGTTGAGATGGTCCCGCCGTAGATGCTTTGCACAGCGATGAGAAGCGAACCATCCGTGTTGCGGGTGACGTTTTCGCCGCCCGCAAGGGTCGCTGTCTGACCTGCGGCCAGCACAACGCTATTACCGTCGCTCGTTATCGACGCCGAACCGTCGGCGTTCAACGTAATATTGTCTTGATTGCCGTTGAGGTGCACCGTCGCGCTGTGGTTGAGCGTAACGCCCTGCGCATTCGGTGCAGTCACGCTGGAAGAGAGCCGATAGCCGCCGCTAAATTCTTGCGAGCTGAGCAAATTATCGTGGCCGGTCATACTGTCGAAATGGCGGTCGACGGCCGACGAGTTACCCGATGCATCGAGTATCGTGCCGGTCTCGCCTAGATGTGGATCGCCTGTCGATGTAAACGCGGCGTTCGCGACCGATTGCGTCCCGGCGCCTTCAGCGGTATTCTCGGCGTTGAGGCTGTTAATGAAAGCGCCTAACTGGTCGATGAGGTTGTTGATGAGCCCCATGAAGCCGCCTTGACCATTGCTTGCGCTCGAACCGCCCCGGTAACCGGCAGTGGCCGGCTCCTTGAGCTGCTCGGACCCATTCATCCAGAAGCTAGCCGATAGGCCGTCGGCCGAACTCAGTTGGCCGGCGTTTGCGGAGCCCGGGGTCGGCCGTAGATCGTTGACGATCGCCGTGCGAAATTTGATATCGAGATTGCTTGCCGGCACGATCGAGTGCTCAATGATGTTCATCGCGACGCCCTCCAAGCGCTAGTACATCGCTCAGATCACGCGCCGCCGGTTCGCTGGAAAGAGCTGCACGCGATGACGCTGCAAGAACATGGCTCGGGTGATCGCCGGATCGGTCCGAGCAGTGACGGCTGCTCGCTACCGCGACTACATACCCTGGCCGCCGATTTCGCCTCGATTGTAAATGCCTGCCGCATCGAAGATACCTCAGCGGAAGCTCGGCGGAAGTAGGCTATTGAGGTTCCGGCTTCGACCGTTCTGATACAAAAAGCGGAGCCGTCAGCCGATGAACACCGCGCAAACGTCGTCGCGCGCGTCGCGCTTGATCATCGCAATGACGTCGTCGCCCGAATCGATCGTCGTATCACCGTTGGGGATGACGACGTCGCCTGCACCCCGATCGACCGCAACGACGACGCAGCCGCGCGGCAGCGCCAAATCCGCCACCCGCTTACCGCATGCCGGCGAATCCAATGGAATGGAAAGCTGCACTAATTCGAGATCGCCTTTGCCGACGCGCGCGAGCGGCTCGAGGTTCGCATTGTTGAGCCGTTCGTCGATATGTGCGAGAATAAGCTCGGTCGATGAAATGACCGTTACGGGCGCTTGTGTATCGAGCGACTCAAAAATCAGCTTATTTTTCGGGTTGTTGACGCGTGCGATACAGCGCGCTTTCGAGTGCTTCTTGGCAATAAGGACGACGACGAGATTGTCCTCGTCATCGCCGGTGTCGGCCACGACCACGTCCGCGCGCCCGACACCGGCTTGAATGAGCACGTTCGGATCGCAACCATCGCCGACGATCGCGACGTCGGTCTCCAGGGTGTTCGTCATCAATTGCGCCTTTTTCGCGTCTTTCTCGATGACGACGACTTCATGCAATTGCTTGATCAAACCGCGAGCGAGATACGTTCCGACTTTACCGCCACCGACGATGATAATGAACATCGGTGCGGCCGGCGGGTTCGTTCGTCCGTTCAAACGGCCAGCTTTGCTACCGGTACGACGGCCATGAATTTCGTTGCAAAACCAACGAGCGCATCCGGCGCCACGATCGCGTTGATTTCATCGCCGTTGAGCAGCTTCTCGCCGGCCGATGCGACGATGACGGGCGAGCCGACCCGCCGGATCGCGGCAATCCGAATCTTTCCGCTGATCTCGATATCGGCCACGGTCTTTCCGGCATTATCGTGACCGATCGTGGCGATCAACGACGTCACGCTGCCGAAATCGAACGAGGGCATGCTCTGATACGGCGTATCGGCCAAACGGTCGCGGATGAGTTGGGCGCCCAGCGTCGTTGGGGAGAACGTCTCGATACCGAGATCGCGGTAAAGTTGGCCGCGCGGCGGATCGTAAATCCGAGCGACGATCTTGGGGATTCGGAACATTCGTTGGGCGATCAGCGCCGCCATCACGTTGCGATTGTCGCCGTCGGTCACGGCGATGAACCCGTCGGCGCGGTCGGCGCCGGCTCGCTTGAGTACGTCGTAATCGATGCCGGTGCCGACCTCGACTTGTCCGCCGAAGCGATTGCCGAGTCGCTTGAACGCAGCCGGATTCTCATCGACGACGATCACGTCATGCTTGTCGGCGACGAGTAACTTGGCCAATGTTGAACCGACGCGGCCGCAGCCGACGATGAGATATCTCATGAGAAGCGTCCCGAGTCTTAGACGTGTCCGACCGACTTCCCGTGTGCAGGAGGCGGAGGCATCGGTACGAACTTCGCTGAGTTTGCTCTAACCGAAACGACGCATCGGGGCGTAGCTCAGCTTGGTAGAGCGCTGCGTTCGGGACGCAGAGGCCACAGGTTCAAATCCTGCCGCCCCGACCACCTCTTTTTAACTAGGCTTTGCATACGCACGTTGTTTTCGCATTTTAGCCCGGCCGCCCGCCGCGTTCTGCGTGCCGCAGAGCAAGAATGCCGGAATCACAACCATTACTATGTCGGTGCGGAGCACATGCTTTTCGCTTTACTCGAAGAGCATGATTCGGCCGTCGAAGCGCGCTTGCGCGAGCAGCATGTCTCGAGCAGCGATGTCCACGCCGAGATCAAGCGTGAGCTCGGCATGGGAGACGATCGGCTGTGGGAAGGCATTTTAGTCACTCCTCGCGTTCGCAAGATCGTGAAGCTAGCCGAACAGCGCGCCGGCGAACGCGAGATCGAGCCGATCGACTTATTCGACGCGATCTCCGACGAAGGTGCCGGTCTGGCTGCGGAGATTCTCAGGCGCGCGGGACGTAACTCTTCGGGCTCCGCTCGATAGGCTCACCGGATATGGTCCGCGCAGGCCGCGTGCGACATCTCCGGCGAAGTCGCAAGCTTAGAGGAGCCTGACCTGCAACATCTAGCCGCCTTCATCAATCAGCTCATCGTTCATTTCGGATACCCCGGTTTGTTCGTGGTGATGGTGCTTGGCAACGTCGGAATGCCCGCGGGCACGGAGGTCGTTGTTCCGACCGCCGGTGCGCTGGCCGAACAAGGTCACCTCGGCGTGTCGAACCTCGTTCCGGCATGGCTGCTCGTCGGCACCATTGCGACGCTCGGCGAAGTCGTCGGTGGTTCGGTCTTGTATGCCGTCGGCTTTTACGGCGGCTTGCCGTTCGTGCGGCGCTACGGTAAATTTATCATGTTTCGCGAGCATGAGCTCGACCGAGTGCACGCGTTTTACGAACGGCATGGGAAAGTAACCGTTTTCTGGTCTCGCTTCATTCCGTTCGTGCGCGGGGTCGCAGCCTTTCCGGCCGGGTTGTCGCGAATGCCGAAACGCTACTTCTTTACTTACACGGCATTCGGCTCGGCGATTTTCTGCTTTGGCCTATCGTACGTCGGAAATCTTGCCGGCGCGAACATCGATACGATCGTAACCTACGTCCACGATTCGGCATTGGTGATCGTCGGCGTCGTGGTCGCGGTTGCCGTCGGGCTTTTCGTTTGGTGGCGAATCGCCAAGAACCGCTCGCGCAAGGATATTGCAGCCTAACCAAGCTCTCACAGGCGCTTAGCGGTTCGTACGCGCACGTTCGCGCGACTGGCAAACCATCGACCCGGACACTCTTGACGCAGCGTTATGGCAGCCGCATTGCGTCTGGTTCTATTGCGTGCGCCCGAGTGGATCGCGGCTACCGCTTGCAAAAGCTGTTCTTTATGCGGCTTTAATGTTTGCACCGTAGAGTTGAGAGGGCGTACGGCGAAATCGCCGCGCGGGATGTCCGTCTATCGGGAGAACTTCGGTGAACCTTAAGCGTCTCGCGGCGACGGTCGCCGCACTGTCACTGCTCGCTCCGAGCGGCGGGGCGACCGCTTCCCTTTCAGCAAAGCCGGAACAAAGCCGGCCGATGAGTCGAGCGTTGCCGGATGCCACAGTGCGCGCCGCCCGGCAGCGCCGCGCCGCGACGATCGCGGCTCTACGAACGCATGTGAAATACGTCTTTGTCCTGTATCAAGAGAATCGCTCGTTCGATTCGTATTTCGGCACTTTTCCGGGCGCCGATGGTATCTATTCGGCACCTGCGGCACAAACGGCCGGTTTCGTGCAGCCGATCGAAAACACTAATGGAACGTTCGCGCCGATCTCACCCTTTCGCATCGGCCCGGCGCAATATGCCGCCGACACCGATGACGTCGACCATTCGCACCAGCGCCTAATCGCAAAAATGGACGTGACGAACGCCGGACCGCAAATGGACGGCTTTGCTTTGGTCGAGGAACGCAAGCACATACCGAAGACCCAACCGTTGCCGACGCTGCAAGCAAAGCAGTACGGTGAACTCGCAATGGCGCACGAAGATTGCGATACGATTCCGTTACTGTGGAATTACGCCAATCGATTCGTTCTGTTCGATCACATGTTCCAGTCCGTCGTCGGCCCTTCGACGCCGGGCAATATCGCCATCATCGCTGCGCAAAGCGGTGAAACGCAAAGCGCGCTGCATCCGGGCGAAGAGTATACCGATAACGGCAGCGGGACCGTTGCGGGTGTCCCCGTTACGAACGATCGCGATCCGGCGTGGGGCCCGTACAATCCCGGTGATAGCCTCGCGTCGCTGCAACTGAACTTGACCTTCGCATCGCTACCGCTGCTCTTCGCGGGTCGCAGCTTAGCCGGAATCGCTGCTGCCGATCCGCGTGAAGCCGCCGACTTCGTCGATACGCACGAAGACGTCGCGTCGATAAGCGCACGCGGCCGCGACCCGCTGCGCTGGGGCTGGTTTGAAGAGGGCTACGATCGTGAACCGGGGATGCCGAGCGCGGCTGCCAGCTTAACAAGTTACATCACACATCATAACGGACCGCAGTATTTCGGCTATATCGCCAACAGTGCCGAACACCGGAACCTGTACGGCCTCGGTGACTTCGAAGCCGCGCTTGCGCGGCAATTGCTGCCGGCTGCGGGCGGCGTTCTGTATGTAAAAGGCGGCTTCCAAAACATCCACGGTTTGAAGCCGGTCGATCCGGATGCCGCAGTGCAGAAGAATTTCGCGGGCGATGACGATCATCCGGGTTACTCGGACGCGCAAATCAGCGAGGCCCAGATCGCTCGTGAAGTGAATCTGATCGCATCGAGCAAGTACTGGAATCAAAGTGCGATCGTCATTACCTGGGACGATTCGGAAGGCGACTACGATCATGTCGCGCCGCCGCTGCGTTCGATCGGTCCGGGCATCGGGAACGCACCGCTTGATTATGTCTCGAATGGTCCACGGATACCGCTCATGGTCGTTTCGCCGTTCGCCAAGACGCATAGCGTCCAGCATGCTTACGGCGATCAGGGTTCGGTGGTTAAGCTCATCGAGCAAACCTTCGGCCTGGGCACGCTTGCCGATTTACCCGACGAACGCAAAGGTGTAGCCGCCGCTGAATATCGCGGCAGGTTCAACTATGGTCCCGATGACGGCGAGACGCTTGGCGTCGACGATTTAGTCGACGCGTTTGACGAAGGCCGCTTGAACGGAACGCGTGCGCTGTTACCGCCGGCCTATGCCGAAGTGCCGTCCTATTATGTCGATCGTTTGCCGCAGGAAACACATATTGGTTGCAGCGCGATTGGTGTCGTGCCGGTCGACGCGCTACGTGGTATTCGTAACGTCATTCCGGCCGACTTCAATCCGCGCCCCGGAACCGATCCTAGCGATCCGGCAAAGCCGGCGATCGAGACGCGAGCGCTCGTGCGAGCTGCCCGCGATGTTGACGACTAGTCCGCGTCGAGCGGCACCAGTACGCTGACGGGAAAGGTGCCGAGCAGCGCTCCGGCGGCAAGAACGCCGCCGGACGCATCGACCGTCATTTCGGTGAAAATGTTCTGGTAGCGGGCCGCTGCATCCGGCGGCAGCGCAATCGTTTCCTCACCGAATTCAAGCTTCGGGCCGTTTTCGCTCGCGCTCACGCGGTCGAAGATAAGTCGCGGCCCGACCACGATGATTTCGCTGCGCGCGAATGCAACGATGTGGTCGCTGAGCGGACCGCTCACGACGAGCGGTTCGTAGGGCCCATCGAGAAATAAAGCGCGGCGTTCGCCACGCAATTGCAACAGTTTCCACGTTACGAACAGCTTCACGCGCCCATCGAGCCATGACGTGCGCGCCGCTTGCGAATCGAGCTTCGCATCGCCTAACATCCGGGCGCGCAACGCATAATCGACAGCACGGCGGTTGTCCGGATCGACCAGCGAATGATCCCACAATTCGCAGCCTTGATAGATGTCGGGCACGCCCGGCGACATGCACTTGAACACGACTTGTGCGACGCTCGAGATCATTGCTGCCGGGGCGATCTGAGCGACGAAAGCAGCCAATTCGCCGGGAAACCGAGCTTCATCGCCGCGCTCCAAGATGCCGCGTACGAATGCCTCGGTCGCTTCTTCGTACGCCGTATCCGGGTTCGACCAGCTCGTGCGCTGCTTTGCTTCGCGCTGCGCTTTTTGCATGTACGCAACGATGCGTTCGATGTATGCCGCGTACTCGTCATCGGGGACCGCCGACGCGTCAAGCCAGACCGACGGCCACGTCCCGATGAGCGTCTGATAGATGAAGTATTCGTCGTTTGCATCCGGTGATTGATAACCACGCGACGTTCCGCGTCTGGTGCGATTGATGCGCGCCCAGCGGCGGAGCGCCCGGCTCCAGCCGCCGGGTGTCTCGGTCAGGACGTCAACGCGCGTGCGCACGTCTTCGCCGCGTTTATGGTCGTGGGTCGAAGTGGTGAGCATCGTATGCGGACGCGTCGCCGCACGTTCGGCGTTCGCGGCATGGAACTCCGCGACGGACGTCCCGAAATGCTGCGGGTCGCCGCCCACTTCGTTGAGTGAAATGAGCCGAACGTAACGATAAAAGACGGTGTCTTCGATCGATTTCGCCATGACCGGACTGGTGTATTGTTGGAAGCGCATCGTAAAGCGCAGCACGTCGTTACGATTGTAACTGGTATCGCCTTCGATCGCGCGCAATGTCAATATATCGGCGATGAACGTGAAGAGGCTCTCATCGTAGAGCGTACTGCGCCGCTGCGCGACGGCGACGGCCGCTTCGATGAATTCGCGATCTTCCGCTTCAATCACTTCGCTAATGACGTAGGTACGATACACGGGAAATGCTGCGACGACATCCATGAGTGCATCGCGCAGTCCGTTATAGGTGAAGTCGCTCGAGTGCCGGTCGCTGGCAGCGATGCGCGAGAGATTCGTTGCGAGCACCGTCAGTTCGCTTGCGAGATTGACCGACATGATCCGGCGTTTTGCATCGTACGCAATATCGTCGTAGTTCGGTTCGCGACCGATCGCGCGCGCGTAGATACGCGTGAAACCGGCTTCGGCGCGTGCATCGACGAACAGCCCGTTCACGAGGTTGGCGTATTCATAACCGGTTGTCCCGGCGATAAGCCAGCTCGCTCGTAAGCGCTCGAACGTTGCTAGGATTTTCTCAACGACGACGTAGACCGGTTGGCCCAAAGCATCGGCGCGTTCTTTGAGCAGATTGCAGTAGCCACCAGGGTTGTACAAGCCATCGACATGGTCGATGCGCAGCCCCTGCAACATTCCATTTGCAATAAGCTCGAACACCAAGCGGTGCGTCTGGCCGAGTACGTCGGCATCCTCGACGCGTAAGCCCGCGAGGTCGTTGATGTCGAAGAAGCGCCGATAATTGACGTCGTCGACCGCGACGCGCCAGTAAGCCAGCCGGTAGTACTGATCTTGTAACAGCACGTCGAGCCGGTCCGCGCTTTGCGGCGCGGCGGCATCCACCGCATATTCCGCCAGGGCATCGGCGATGGCGCGAGCGGTCGCGCCGTCTTTTGCAGCTTCCGCCAACTCGCATTTCATCTGCGCTGCAGCATCGAAGATCGCTTGGAGCGCCGCATCGTCGGCAGCTGATTCTCCGGCGCGTTCAGATGCGCCGATCAACGGTTCGAGTTGCGCCGCACCGTTCGTCACGGCGGATCGAAGAATCTGCGCATACGACTTTACGGCGAGCGGGTACTGATTAGCAAAATAGGCGACGAAAAAGGCGCCCGTTGCGGCATCGAACGTAAGTTGGATGTCGCCATGCTCGAGCACCCGGCCGTAATGATCGCCGAGCGTCGGAACGAGAACCTTACCGCCTAACTCCGGTTTGAGCGGACTCCAATCGATGTCGAAAAACGTTGCGTACGGCGACCGTTCGCCCCATTCCAAAACGTGCATCCACCATGGGTTGTCCGATCCGACGCCCATGTGATTGGGGACAAAATCGAGGATTTGCCCCATGCCGAGGGCCTGAGCGGTATGCACCATGAGCGCATGCTCTTCGGTCGTGCCGATCTCGGGATTGAGCGAATTCGGATCGACCACATCGTAGCCGTGCATGCTGCCCGGCCGCGCTTTGAGATACGGCGAAGCGTACATGTGGCCGACACCCAGATCGTGCAGATACTCGATGATGGCGGTTGCATCGCGGAAGCCGAACTGCGGCGTAAATTGTAAGCGATAGGTGGCGGTCGGGATTGTCGGCGGGCGCTGATTCAATCGATCGACCAGCGCACGGCCCATGCCGGAGCGATCCCGCCGGTAAATTCCGCTTCTCCGTAGATCGTGCGGCCCGGCGCGCGCTCGGTGAAACCGCCGGCGGCACTCATCGACATATTTGCTTCAAGCGTCAACGTCGCGTCGTCCAGTTTCCAACTTGCATGCAGGCCTGTTTTGCCGATCTCGCGGTACTCCGTTTCGCGTCCGGTGACCGTTGTAATGCGCGGCACGATCTCGGTTGCACGCAAGTGCAACAGCGAACGGTAATGTGCGTACATCGTACGATGCGGTTCGATGTCGCGCTCGTCCCAGTTGAGTTTCGAGCGCTCGAAGGTCTCGGGCGCTGATGGATCCGGAATCGATTCGCGAACCTTCGGATCGGCAAACTCGGGAAAAGACGCAAATTCGCGCCGGCGGCCTTCGGTCACTAACCGCGCGAGTTCCGGTTCGAAGTCACAGAAAAATAAGAACGGCGTCGATGCAGCCCATTCTTCGCCCATGAACAGCAACGGCCGCGCTGGCGCGAGCAGCAGAACGGCGGCCGCGGCGAAAGCGGCTTCGCGCGGGGCAAGCATTGCCAGCCGTTCGCCCTTGGCGCGGTTGCCGATCTGATCGTGATTTTGAATGAAGTCGACGAATTTACCGGTCGACTGGTCGTCGCTTCGCGCACCGCGCGCAGCGCCGTTTCGGAACGGCGACGGATCGCCTTGATAGGCGTAACCCGTCGTCAGCGCGCGCCCCATCAGCCAAGCCGGGCGCTCGGCGTAATCTTGATAATAACCGCCCGTATCTCCGGTCGTGAGAACGTGCACGGTATGATGGAAGTCGTCATTCCACTGCGCGTCGTAACCGGCGTGCAAAAGCTTCACGTCGTTGTGATCGTTTTCCACGACGAGTTGAACGTAACGTCCGGCGGGCGCCCATGCAGCGATTGCGGACCGAAGATCTTCGAGTACCGTCGGGGACCGTTCGTCGAAAATCATTTGCGTCGCATCGAGGCGCAGGCCATCGAAGCGGTAGGCTTCAAGCCACCAGCGCGCATTCTCGATAAAAAACGCCCGTACGTCGTCCGAACGATAGTCGATTGCCGCGCCCCACGGCGTTTCGTAGCGCTCGGTAAAAAACGTCGGCGCGAAGCCGTGCAAATAGTTGCCTTCCGGCCCGAAATGGTTGTAAACAACGTCGAGAAAGACCGCTAAGCCGCGCTCGTGCGCCGCATCGATGAGCGTCACGAGTTCTTCGGGCCGGCCGTAGCGTTCGGCCGGTGCATACGGCAACACGCCGTCGTAACCCCAATTGCGTTTGCCGGGCCATTGCGAGAGCGGCATGATTTCGATCGCGGTAATACCGAGATCGACCAAATCGTCGAGCCGCTCGATCGCCGACGCGTACGTACCGCCGGGCGTAAACGTACCGATATGCAGTTCGTAAAAGACAATCTCATTCCAAGGCCGCCCGGTCCAAGCGTCTTGCGACCATGCGAAGCTGGACGGGTCGACGATTTCGCTGAGGCCATGCACGCCGTCGGGCTGAAAGCGCGACGCCGGGTCGGGAACGATTGCATCGGCGCCGTCAATCCGAAATCCGTAGACTGTTCCGGCGCGTGCGTGCGAGTCGCGTGCGCTGAACCAACCGTCGGCGTGCGCTTGAAGCGGTGTTTCGCGCTCGCCGGCAGCGTCGCGCACGACAACGGCAACAGCGGTGGCGGCCGGTGCAAAAAAACGGAACGCTGCCCCGCCGGCAGAATCGAGCGCTGCGCCGAAGCGATAGGCGTGCGTATCGATCATTGCGGCACGCGTCCGATGACGTTGTTGACGTAAAAGCCGAGCGACGTTGAGTTTTCGGCAATCGCAATGGCCAGCGCTTGCATCGCGTCATGCAGCGCAACCGCTTCGACCCGCGCGCGAAAAGCCGCCGGATCGCCGGTGGCAAGTAATGTATCGTTCACGCCGGATGCATACCCATCTCGGAACGCCTTTGCCGCCCGCTCGGTCCACAATCGCAGATCTTCAGCGAAGCGTTCGGCGCTTTCGGTACGATCGGTCGCGACATCGCGTAACGCCGCCGTTGCCGCTGCTTCCAAAGAGCGATGCATCCGGGCGACGTCCCGCAAGGGCGTATTCTTTCGGCGGCGTTCCTTCGGCGGTAAAAACTCATCGCCGGATCCCGGATCGACGATCAGCAAATCCGCTTCCGTAACCAGGTAGCGCGCGAGATGCAGGTCGCCATGGATGCGAATTTTCATTCCGGATGCAAGCGGCTCTTGATCGGCGAGCTCACGCATGATGCGCGGTCGCAGATCGAGCAACGCGCTAATTGCGGAACGCAGCGGCGGGGCTGCGCCGGCAAGCCGGCCCGGCAAGCGCTCGAAGACAAATGCAGCGCGCAGGTCGGATTCGGCAACCCAGCCGGCCGTGTCGCCGGCATCGACGAGTTCCGGAACGAACGCCGGATCTTCGGATTCCGCGAGTGCCAAGTGCAGCGAGGCGAGCCGCTCGCCGGCCCGGCGTGCCTCGGGCGCGAAGTAATCGACATTGAGATCGCTCGGCGCGCCGTTTTCGGCGCTTTGCCCGGAGTCCGGCAACGGCGTAATCCGGCGGCGCTCGAGAAAACGCCCGAGGAATGTCTGCGTGACGTCCCACGCGTTGCCGCGGTTGAGCACGTAGCGCGAAACGACGCCCGCGGCGATCGACACATTGTCGCGACCGTCATAGACGATCGTTCCGAGCAAGGGTGCCGTATGCGCGAAACCCATGTCGTGCAAGTGCCGCGCTAGTTCGATCTCCGGGTTCAAGCCGGCATGCGTGCGACGGAACAGCGTGATCAACAGCGTTTCGCCGACGATACCCAGCGTGTGCCGTCCCTGGGTGACCGGTCGCCGGACGACTTCACCTTCGGCCAGTTCGAGATCGCCGAAACTCCAGGTCGGTTCGGCACGCAAGGTTCCGGCATCGCTGCTGAATTGCGTTCCGTCACGCAGTGCACGAGCCAACGCAACCCATAACGTATCGTCTGCCGACGCGTCGACGAGCAACGCTTCACGCGGCCCCGTTCGCGTTCGTGCGATCGCCGAGCGCAACACCGTCGCCGAGCGTTCCTTGCCGTCGTCGTAGACGACACCCAACGGTACCGCGCTATACAGCGTGTCGTCATATTGCATCGATGACGCGAAGAGCGCCAACACCGGCGGATGGGCCGCGGTTGTTAGGGCCATCGCATCGACCATCCGGGTGCGCGGCGGCGCGTGACCGCTGATATGCGGGACGGCATGAATTGCCGCCAGATACGGTGGAATGACCTCGGTTTCGAGCAGTTTTCGGCTTGGTTCACGCGCTAAACTGCGCCAGCCGTTAGGCAACACCAAGGTTGCAAACTCGGGCATTTGCAGCGGCGCGCGATCGGTCGCCTCGCGCGATTCCGGGACGCTGCTTGCGAGCAAAAACCAGTAGAACGCATGGCCGGGCAACGTCAGTACGTAGCGGTCGTCGACGATCGGCGGGAACGGACTCCAACCGATCATTTCGAGCGGTACGCGGCCGGCAAAGCGGCTCAAATCGAGCGCGACGGCTTGCGGCGTACGGGCAAGATTGGCCACGCACAGGACGACGGTATCTTCATACTCGCGAACGTATGCGACAACTTTGCGGTTCGCCGGATGTAAAAACGATAATGTGCCGCGACCGAAGACCGCGTGCGCTTGGCGTACGGCGATCAGACGTTTGAACCAGTTCAGCATCGACGACGGCGAGCGTTCCTGCGCTTCGACATTGACGCTTGGAAAGCCGTAGACGACGTCTTGAATGGCCGGCAGAAACAGACGCTGCGCATCGCTGCGTGAAAAGCCGCCGTTACGATCGCCCGACCATTGCATCGGGGTGCGCACGCCGTCGCGGTCGCCGAGATAGATATTATCGCCCATCCCGATCTCGTCACCGTAATAAACGACGGGCGTACCGGGCATCGACAGCAGTAAACTCGTCATGAGTTCGATCCGGCCGCGATCGTTTTCCATCAGCGGCGCCAGCCGGCGCCGGATGCCGACGTTGATGCGCGCTCGCGCATCGGGAGCGTAAACGCTGTACAGAAATGCGCGCTCGCGATCGGTAACCATCTCGAGCGTCAGCTCGTCATGATTGCGCAGAAACATCGCCCATTGACAGTTTTCCGGAATCGACGGTGTTTGACGCATGATGTCGACGATCGGATAGCGATCCTCTTCGGCGATCGAGATGAACATGCGCGGCATGAGCGGGAAGTGAAACGCCATGTGACACTCGTCGCCGTTGCCGAAATACTCGGCCACGTCTTCGGGCCATTGATTCGCCTCCGCCAGGAAGAAGCGGTCGGGATATTCGGCATCGACGACGGCGCGCAGCCGTTTGAGGATCGAATGCGTTTCGGGCAAGTTCTCGTTGTTGGTACCTTCGCGTTCGACCAAATAGGGAATCGCGTCTAACCGCACGCCGTCGACGCCGGCATCAAACCAAAAGCGCATGACGTCGACCACGGCCTCGAAAACTTTGGGATTGTCGAAGTTGAGGTCGGGTTGATGGCTGAAGAAGCGGTGCCAAAAATACTGCTTGGCAACCGGATCCCACGTCCAGTTGGAGGTCTCGGTGTCGACGAAGATGATCCGCGTGCCGGTATATTTGTCGGGCGAATCGCTCCAAACGTACCAATCGCGATAAAGCGAGCCGGCCGGGGATTGGCGCGCGCGTTCGAACCACGGATGCTGATCGCTGGTATGATTGATGATCAGCTCGGTGATGACGCGCAGGCCCAGACGATGCGCGACGCGCACGAATTGACGGAAGTCACGCATCGTTCCGTAGCTCGGATGCACGCCTTTGTAATCGGCGATATCATATCCGTCGTCGCGCAACGGCGACGGGTAAAACGGCAACAGCCAAACGGCCGACGCACCCAGATTTTTGATGTACGGCAGTTTTTCCATCAGGCCGCGAAAATCGCCGATGCCGTCGCCGTTTGAATCGGCAAACGCTTTGACGTGCAGCTGATAGATGACGGCATCCTTGTACCACAGGGAGCCTGCTTGCTGTCTCGTCTCGGTTTGCATGTCAAACGCTTCTGCCCACTCCGCGGCATTTCTTCGCGCAGCGGCGGGAGGTCGCGCTCGTTCGTCTGTGCTGAGGTGTATCGACGAGTAATTGCGAACGTCTACGGGTGAACGAAAACCGGCTCGAGCGGACACTGGGGCAATTGCCCGATGCGCCCGGGGTCTACATGATGATCGGCGACGACGGCCGCATCATTTATATCGGTAAGGCGGTTTCATTACGAAACCGTGTCCGTTCGTATTTTCAAGACTCGGCGGCACATCCGCACCGCACGCGTTCGATGGTCGAGCGAGTCGTCGACGTACGCACGATCGTGGTTTCGAACGAAATCGAATCGCTGATCCTCGAAGCCAATCTCATCAAGCGTCACCAGCCGCCGTTCAACGTTCGGCTGCGCGATGATAAGCGCTTTCCTTATCTCAAGGTGACGAACGAAGCGTTTCCGCGGGTGATCTTCACCCGTACGCTGCGCGACGACGGCGCACGCTATTTTGGGCCGTATACCAACGCACACGGCCTGCGCGAACTCATCGATCTCGTCCGCATCGTCTTTCCGTTGCGCACCTGCCGCGAGCCGATCGACGGCAAGCGTCGCCGGCCGTGCTTGCAGTATCACATCAAACGGTGCTTAGCGCCGTGCGTCGGCTATCAGTCCGAACCGGAATACGACGGACTCGTCGATGAAGTCGTGCTCTTCCTCGAAGGTCAACAAGACGCGCTGATCGCGCGTTTGCAGAACGAGATGACCGACGCAGCCGAACACTTTCATTTCGAGGCGGCGGGCCGGCTGCGCGATCGGATCATTGCGGTTCGCCGGGTTACTGAAACGCAGAAAGTCGTTTGGCGTTCGCGCATCGATATGGATCTCATCGCCGTGGCGCGCGCGCAAGGCCAAGCGTGCATGCAAGTGTTCATGGTCCGCGGCGGCAAGCTGCTCGGCCAAGAGCACTTTATACTCGACGGCACGGGCGACGCGCCCGAAGCCGAACTGTTCTCTGAATTCCTCAAACAGTTCTACACCGCGCGCAGCGGCAATATCGGCAGCGGCGCTGAAATCGATGCCGACTTTCTCGGTAGTCCGCTGGCATTGCGGTCGGCGCGCGAACAAGAGTCACCGGTCGCCTTGCGCGAGCGCCCGCGCAAGCGGCGGTCGGTCGCCGGCGGTGCCGCGATTCCGAAAGAAGTTTGCATCGAGGCCATGCCGTCGGACCGCTCGGTGATCGAACAGTGGCTGACCGAACTCAAGGGTCAGCGGGTGCGCATCTTGCGACCGCTGCGCGGCTCGCGCGCCGACTACATGAAGCTCGTACAAAAAAATGCCGAGCAAAATCTCAAAAACTTTCTGATCCATCAGGAAGCCGCTGAAACGGCGTCGGCCAACGCGCTCAACGAGCTTGCAGCAGCGCTCGACTTGCCGGAGCCACCGCACCGGATCGAGTGTTACGACATCTCGAACATTCAAGGCACCAACTCGGTCAGTTCGATGGTCGTGTTTCTCGAGGGCCGTTCGAAGAAGAGCGACTACCGGCATTTCAAGATACAATACGATCGGGGCCCGAACGATTTTGCCATGATGCAAGAGACGCTGCGCCGCCGATTACGCTATCTGCGCAACGATGCCGACCGGCCGCCGGTCGCCGAGGGCGATGCGGCAGCGGCCGCAATGGAAGCGCAAGCCGCGCGCAAAGAGCGCTTTCATCAAAAGCCGGACTTACTGCTGATCGACGGCGGGAAGGGCCAGCTCAACGCGGTCGTCGAGGTATTGCACGAGCTGGATATGTGGGGCATCCCGGTCGCCGGCCTGGCCAAAGAGAACGAGTGGCTTTACGTACCCGGCAATCCCGAGCCGATCGTGCTGGCACCGAATTCCGCCGGCTTACACTTAGTGATGCGCGTGCGCGACGAAGCGCACCGCTTTGCGATTACCTATCATCGTCAGCGGCGCGATAAAGCAATGACGAAATCCGTGCTCGATACGCTTGAGGGGGTTGGAGCGGTTCGCAAAAAGCGGCTAATGAGCGCTTTTGGTTCCGTCGGTGCGATTCGCCGGGCGAGCGTCGACGAGATTGCCGCCGTCAAGGGTGTGACGCCGGCACTCGCATCGCAAATCAAAATCGCGCTCAATAGCTGAGCCGCTGCGAAGCTCTAGGTTCTGCGTGCGATAAGCCAGAAGCGCGACGGCCTATGCTGTTCGTTCGGCTTCTCGTCAACGCAGTCGCGCTGCTGCTCGTCGCGTACTTTGTGCCGGGCGTGCACGTCAACGGCTTTTTGGCCGCGCTTCTCGTCGCGCTGATCCTCGGCATCGTCAACACCGTACTGCGGCCGATCCTGATCTTACTGAGTCTGCCGCTGGAAATCTTGACGCTCGGACTATTTACACTGGTGATCAACGCTGCTTTATTTTATTTCGTCGCGAAGCTGCACATCGGCCTGAGCGTTGATGGTTTTCAGGCGGCATTTTTGGGCTCGCTGCTCTTAAGCATCGTTTCATTCGTATTATCGGCATTTGTTCGTCCGGTCCGTCGGCCGTAATCTGTAAACTACTCGTATCTGAACTAATACGAGCGACGGCCTTGGAACGATGAGCGAACGGAAGCCTTCGAGTGACGGCGCTGGTAGCGCCTACTTCGCGCTTGGACTCACCCGGTAGGCGCCGATTTTTCCACTTGGATCGAGCCGGAGATCAACGTCGAGCGTGCCCCGGTCGAAACCTGCCTCGAACGCGTAGCGCCCTCGATCGGCGTCGCCGGACGTTTGTTTGAGCCCTTTGTACTGTCCTAAAGAGTGCATGCGATCGGACAAATCGCCGAGACTCGACCGCGTAAGCTGGCTCTTGAGAGCGTCGTCCATGTCGGCGCCGGTCGCATCGATGTCAAGATCGTAAACCGCTTTGGTCGTGCGGTCTGCGAGCGAAGTCGGATTCGTGCCGCTATGCGCGCAACTCGCGAGCGTCAATCCAAGCGCAAGCGCAACGGCAAGACCGAACGGCGCACGGCGACCCATTGACTACAACTGACCCCAGCCCCACGAGTCGGTGGCGACGCGCGTCGCTGTGGGCGAAGTCGTCGGCGCATGCGCAGCGTTCGACGGCAGATTGCGCCGCGGAACGATTGCGACACCGCGCGGGCGCGCTGCGACGGCCGCATGCGATCGATTCGAGGCGACTTGACGGCGGAGCGACTCGATCATGCCGTGCTGTGTCGCGACCTCGTGTCTGTACTCGGCGTTCAGCGCTACTTCGTTGTCGTAGGCGCGGCGTTCGGCAGCGTACGCGGCCTGCGCATTACTTGCCTGCGACTCGGCTGTGGCTTGACGCCGCGCGTCGTCGGCGTAACGCTGATGCACTTGTTTGTTGTGGTTGATGATCAGCAATGTGCCGGCAGCGGCTGCCGCACCGCCGATGAGAATGTTTCGCGTGCTCGCTGCTCCGTCGGCTTGCGCCGGCGCGATGGCCGAGGCGGTCATCCCGAGCGAAAGGGCGGCGGCGGTTAGGAACCGGTCGATGTTCATTGTGGCTCTCCTTACCCTTGTTATGTTTGCGACGATAGCCAACGTTGCGCTGTATTATGTGAATTTGTAAAAGACGCATATGGCAAGACAATCGAATTCACCCGCTGGTTACGAGACTTCATCGTCACTAGCAAGCTATGTAAAGGTATTGCGTCGTGCGGACATGATCGGGCGCGAGAACTTATGTACGATCATTTGTATCGTAGCTCGTAAGAGTCGTAATCTCGCGAAGCTGTTCGCATTTTTTAGCAGACGCAGGATCGGCTGATGCCATCAATTTAGTAGGAGTTGAAAGACCGAGTGAGGCGGTCTCATGATTGACGAACCTTGCTCTCACAAATAAACAAATGACGGCGGCCAAAAAAACAACTCGCGAGCAATTTCTTCCGAAGCGTTCCCAAAGCGTAGCGATTCGAACGTCGTTCGGATTCGAGCTAATTCCTAGAGAAGTTCGTACACTTCGTTGTCGTACTTACTGATCGGGTTGCCGCGAGAGTGTCGGCAATGTTGTGACCGATTGACGACTATCTTGGCCGAGGAGCCGAACACATGAACGAAGCCGTAATCATGCGCTTTGACGATCTTAAGTCCAGTGAAACTCTACTCATCGTGGCCACCGTGCCGACAATGACCTGATTCATCGAGCGCCTTAAACAGTTCCATCTGCCAATACTACTAGGCAATGGTGATCCAATCGGGTCGCCCGACATGACACAACTGGAATTGCACCTCGTCGCTAGCGAAAGCGACTCGCTACTCCTTGAGATAAGTACAAACAAATTTTCATGGAGCCTAACAGTACAGACGGCCCTCGAACTGCAATTGAAGGCGCTGGTCTTGGTAGAGCGGCGCAATCGCAAAGACTTCAGGGGCGGGCATCAATACTTCGATGCACGAAATTGCCCTTCAGCACCAGTCATTCTGCTGTCACTAAGGGAATACGTCCTCGACGATCTTGTCGCACTACGGCAAGGTGAAGCTAGGTAACGTATGCGAGCCACTTTGAAAGATCGCGATCTGCTGATCCACGCACTTGCCGCTTGAGCGTCAGTTGCCGGCGTTAGTAGCGCTTCGCACGGCTTGTTTAATCTATTTCGCATTACTTCTTGAAGGTTCGGCGCCGATTCTTCGCTTTTTCATTCGGTTATGTCGCCGCGGCTTATCGGCAAGGCGTCTTTCGCCAGTGCACTCACTTTTGCGCATAGTGTCAGCATGATTGTGACTTACTTCGGCGCCAGAAACGCGATTGCGGCGAAAAGCTCGTCTTTCGTGCATCGGTTTTAAATACGAGAATGCACTTTTAATCCGACGATCTTGAGCGCAACACAGAGCGCGAAGAGGCGGCGCCGCCTCTCCGCATGTTCGGGCTAGTTCGGTAAGATGACCGAGTCGATGACGTGGATGACGCCGTTGTCGGCCGCTACGTCGGTTGCGATGACGTTTGCTTCATTGATCTTCACGCCGCCGTTCACGTGAATTTTCACGTCTTGGCCTTCGACGGTTTTGGCCGAAGTAAGCTTGCTGACATCGGCGGCTGAGACGTTCCCGGCGACGACGTGGTAGGTCAGGATTTTCGTGAGCTTCGGAATGTCGGCGAGCAGCGCATCGACGGTGCCGGCCGGAAGCTTCGCAAAGGCTGCGTCATTCGGAGCGAACACCGTGAATGGGCCCGGACCGCTAAGCGTATCGGCAAGACCAGCGGCTTTGACCGCAGCAACGAGCGTGGTGAACTGACCCGCAGCAACTGCGGTTTCGACGATATTAGCCATGATTCTCCAGGATTCAATGTATTGAGGAGTTGTGGCTTTCGAAAGCAGCAGTCAGACGAGCACGCGGTTGTAAACGTTCCGCTTCAGTACCCGATTCGACAAATGTCTATGCCGACCCGATCTTATGCGGCTACCGATAACGAGTCGTACTCGTCGGCGCTCAAGGAGATCGAACCGGCAGCCACGTTCTCTTCGAGATGCGACAGCGACGCCGTTCCCGGGATAACGATTATGGCCGGCGAGCGATGCAGCAGCCACGCAAGCGCGATCTGATTGGATTCAACGCCATGCTTGCGCGCAAGTGCCGCAATACGCTCGGAAGACAGTTTTCCGGCGGCAAGCGGTCCCCAGGGCAAAAATGCGATACCATGCTCGGTGCAATAATCGACAACCGCAAGTGTTTCGTCATCCGGAACGCCGTTGAACACCGTTGAGCCGCCCGTTGCATTGTTAAAGCGGTTTTGCACCGAAACGATCGGTACGATGTTGCGCGCTTGTTCGAGTTGCGCAACGCTGACGTTCGAGAGACCGACATGGCGAATCTTACCGGCGCGTTGCATCTCGGCAACTGCCGAAACCGAATCCTCGAACGGTGTTTGCGGATCCGGCCGATGCAATTGGTACAGATCGATGCATTCGAGCCGCAAGCGTTGCAGGCTGCCTTCGAGTGCCTCTTTGAGATGCTGCGGCTGTCCGTTCGGCGTCCACTTGTCCGGCCCGCTACGGGTGTTGCCGCCTTTGGTCGCCACCACGAGTCCGGCCGGATACGGGTGGAGCGCCTCGGCGATTAATTCCTCGCTCACATTGGGACCGTAAGAGTCGGCGGTGTCGATTACGTTGACGCCGAGTTCGACGGCGCGGCGCAAAACAGCAAGTGCGTTGGGACGATCGCTCGGCTCGCCCCAAATACCCGGTCCGGTGATGCGCATTGCACCGAAACCGAGCCGGTTGACCGGCATGTCGCCGCCGATCGAAAAGCTGCCTGCCGCCGCAGCGGATATCGTCGGATCGTTCATACTGCGCCTGTACCCGCAATGCTTATTGTAACTAGCATGCGTCCGGCGTCGGACCGAAGAGACTCTCGAAGCCCCGCTAGCTCGTCGATCGAAAGCCTCGTTCGATCGCCGAAAGGGTCGGACTGCTCGCCGCGACCAATAGAATGCGGCCTACCTGTTCCCTAGGGTCGTTATGACGCAATACGTGTACTCGATGCATCGTGTCGGCAAACTCGTGCCGCCGAAGCGTCAAATTCTCAAAGACATTTCGCTCAGCTTTCTACCCGGCGCGAAGATCGGCATTTTGGGCCTCAACGGCGGCGGTAAATCGACGTTGCTGCGCATCATGGCCGGCATCGATACCGACATCGACGGCGAGGCGAAGCCGATGGCGAACTTGACCGTCGGCTATCTCGAGCAAGAACCAAAATTAGATCCCGAGAAAACCGTCCGCGAGACGGTCGAAGAGGCGCTGAGCGAGATTTTCGGCGTCCGCAAACGGCTCGACGACGTGTATGCCGCCTACGGCGATCCAGACGCGGATTTTGACAAATTGGCCAACGAACAGGCGAAGCTCGAAGCAATTCTGTTTGCCGTTGGTGACGACCTCGAGCAACAACTCGAGATGGCTGCCGATGCGCTCCGTTTGCCCCCCTGGGACGCGAAAATCGGTCCACTGTCGGGCGGCGAAAAACGCCGCGTCGCATTGTGCCGACTGTTGCTGTCGAAGCCCGGGATGCTGCTGCTCGATGAGCCCACCAATCATCTCGATGCCGAAAGCGTCGAGTGGCTCGAACACTTCTTACAGCGCTTCCCCGGCACCGTTGTGGCCGTGACGCACGACCGCTATTTTCTCGATAATGCCGCCGAGTGGATCTTGGAACTCGATCGCGGCCGCGGCATTCCCTGGAAGGGCAATTACAGTTCGTGGCTCGACCAGAAGCAGCAACGGCTGGCCCAAGAAGAAGCGAGCGAATCGGCCCGTCAGAAAGCGCTCAAGCGCGAACTTGAATGGGTGCGCTCCGGCGTGAAAGGCCAGCAGTCGAAGAGTAAAAGCCGCCTCGCGCGCTTCGAGGAGCTGTCGAGTTACGAATACCAGCGGCGCAACGAAACGCAAGAGATCTTTATTCCGGTCGCCGAGCGGCTCGGCGAACAGGTCATCGAGTTCAACGGCGTGCGTAAAGCCTACGGCGACCGGCTGCTCATGGACGACGTGACGTTTCGCATTCCGGCCGGTGCGATCGTCGGCATCATCGGGCCCAACGGCGCCGGAAAATCGACGCTTTTTCGGATGATTTCCGGCAAAGAGCAGCCGGACGCCGGCAAGATTACGATCGGTCCGACCGTTAAGCTCGCCGTCGTCGATCAAACGCGCGAATCGCTCGACGATGCAAAAACGGTGTTCCATGATGTCAGCGGCGGTCTCGATTTGTTGATGGTCGGCAAGTTCGAGATGCCGTCGCGTGCGTATCTCGGCCGGTTTAACTTCAAAGGCGCCGATCAGCAGAAAATCGTCGGTACGTTATCGGGCGGCGAACGTGGCCGGCTGCACCTGGCTAAAACACTGCTCACAGGCGCAAACGTCTTGCTGCTCGACGAGCCCTCGAACGATCTCGATGTCGAGACGTTGCGTGCGCTTGAAGATGCGCTCGGCGAGTTTGCCGGAACGGTGTTGTGCATCAGTCACGATCGCTGGTTTCTCGATCGCATCGCGACGCACATCATCGCCTTTGAGGGCGATTCGCGCGTATTTTTCTTCGAAGGCAACTACGGCGAATACGAAATTAACAAACGCAGCCGGCTCGGTGAAGAAGCGGCAAAGCCGCACCGGATCCGCTATCGGCCGCTAACGTTGCCGTAGCGCCGTTCACTTGGCCGGCACGTCGTTGCCGGCCGCACGTCCATAGCACAAGTAAGGAGAATACTTATGGCAGCTGAAGCGACTTTCGGCGTCACGGGCCTAGCGGTGATGGGCGCAAATCTTGCGCGTAATCTTGCGCATCGCGGCATCACGCTGGCGGTTCACAATCGAACGAATGCCAAGACCGACGAATTCATGAGCGAGTACAGCAGCGAAGGACACTTCGTTCCGGCGCACGATCTCGCGGCGTTCGTCGATTCGATAAAACGGCCGCGGCCGATCTTGATGATGGTCAAAGCCGGTAAACCCGTCGATGACGTCATTGCCGAGTTAATCCCCCATCTCGAGCCGGGCGATATTCTCATCGACGGCGGTAACTCGTTCTTCGCCGATACCCGCCGGCGCACCAAGGACGTCGAAGCGCAGGGCTTTCGCTACATCGGTGCCGGCGTTTCCGGCGGCGAAGAAGGCGCTCTCAACGGACCAAGCATTATGCCCGGAGGGACGCAGGAAGCGTATCGGCTCATCGAGCCGATTCTCACCCAGATCGCCGCACAAGTCGACGGCGAACCGTGCTGCACGTATATCGGCGCCGACGGGGCCGGCCATTACGTGAAGATGGTGCACAACGGCATCGAATATGCCGACATGCAATTAATCGCCGAAGCCTACGACTTACTCAAGCAGATGCTCATTTTAGAAGCCGGCGAGATCGGCGACATCTTCGAGCGCTGGAACGACGGCGATCTCGATTCGTACCTCATTCAAATTACGGCCGAAGTTCTACATAAGCGGGACGATGAAACGGGTCGTCCGCTCGTCGATCTCATTCTCGATGAAGCCGAACAAAAAGGAACGGGACGCTGGACGTCACAGTCGGCGCTCGAACTCGGCGTTCCGCTCACGACGATTACCGAAGCCGTCTTCGCACGTGCCCTGTCGGCGCGAAAGGCTGAACGCGAAGATGCGTCGCGCGTTTTGAGCGGTCCGGCGAAACGCTTCGGCGGCGATGACAAAAACCTCCGGTTCATCGACGACATCCGCGATGCTTTGTATGCCTCAAAGATCGTGGCATACGCTCAGGGATTCGAGCAGATGGCGGCCGCGGCGGCAGAGTACGATTGGCAACTCGATCTCGGAACGATCTCGACGATCTGGCGTGGCGGCTGTATCATTCGCGCGCGCTTTCTTAACCGCATCAAAGATGCGTACGCTGCCGACCCGAAATTAAAAAACTTGATGCTCGCACCATATTTTAGTGCGGCCATCATCGAGGCGCAAGGTGCCTGGCGACGCGTTGTTACGCAGGCGATCGACGCCGGCATACCCGTACCGGCATTTTCGTCGGCACTCGCCTATTACGACGGGTACCGGCGCGAACGCAGCCCGGCGAACCTCATTCAGGGCTTACGCGATTACTTCGGCGCGCACTCGTATCGTCGGACGGACGCGTTCGGCAGCTTTCACACCCGTTGGTCGCAGGGCGGCAACGAAGTCAAGGTTTCGTAGTTCGACCGCTACCGCCGAACGTGCTCGCACGCTTCGGCGATTTGCTGGCGCCGCGTCGCGTCGGCGGCGCTGCCGCCGCCGACCGGTATCGCCACCAAGGTCTGAGACTGGCTCGAGCCGTTTGGTCCGAGCGTGCCACCTACCGGCGGTGTATCGTTCGGCCGTTCGTTGCACGCGACTGCCGACGTTACCGGAGTTACGGCTCGGCCGTGTAGTCGGCTGCGATTCAAGGGCGGATGAACGCTGCGGTGCACCGGCGCTGGACTCGGAACCGCGCCCGCGGCGGCTCCAAGCCCGGATGCGACAATCGCAAAGAGCGTTACGACGCTTGTAATGCGGCCGGTATGACGATTTCGATCAGCGATAAATTGCAACCGGATACTCCTTAACATTAGCTGTACGTTAGCACCTTAACTTCCTGAGAGCCGCGCCCCACGGACAAGCAAGCCGAGGCTCTGCCGACAGGTCGCGATGATCGCGTCAACGTTCGCTTTCGGCTTGAGTCGATTGCCGATCGTAAAACGCCGGCTCTAATGGACTCCGCGCATCGTCCGTTTGGCCCGGCGGCAAGCCGTTGGGCTCTGTTTGATTCGAGTCGCGCGTCGCCGGCGCAACCGGCGCCGGTTCTTGATTCTCCGCTATCCGGTCGTCGGTTGCCGTGCGTTCGTTGCCCGCTTGCGATGTGCTCATGCAATCATATGCCCGGAATGAGCCGATTCTTCTCTCACGATATGTGAGCGGCATCACGTCGAGCATTGCCCGAAATACACCGGTTTCGGGGATACTGTGATCTAGTCATAGGTGTAGAAGCGCGCAATAATGGTGACAGTACGTATACGTTTGCTGTGGAGATAGGTATGGAGCAGATTCACGGGCATGCATCGATTCGCGCCGCCAATAAAATCGTCGGCGACTTCGTCGCTTTACGCGATCATGTGCGGGTAAGCGCTGAGGGGTTTGCGGTCCTTGACTTTGCGCAAGGCCGGGTCGCGATGGATTTACCGACCGATACGGCTAAGGACATCATCCATGTCTTGCGCGGCGACTTTAGCCGGACGGAAGGCGCGTATCTCAACGATTTAGTGATGTATTGGCTCGAAACGTACCGCCGCGCCTACTCAAACATTATCATGCGGGTATTTGAGGACGGTGCCGATCCGATGGCCGCTTAGCTGCGGCATCTTCGTTACCGCGGTTGCCTTACTTAGCTTCCCGACTCGGTTTGCCGTTGGGAACGTAAGCGATATCTCGCTTGACGATCTCGTGGAACTCGATATGGGCTACACGACGATCAGCGATAATTACTATAAGAAGATTTCAGCGCAACGTTTACTCGATGGGGCGCGGGTCGGGTTAACGGCGTATTTACGCAGCCGAAACATTCGCGATCCGCAGATACCAATCGTCCGTGCGCGATATGACGGCCGTGGTAGCGTGCCGGTCATCGAACAACAAATCGGGCGCGCAATCGTTCGCTTCGGCTCGCGAGTCGATGCTCGGGGGTTAATCTATGCGGCTATCCGCGGCGAAGTTGCTGCATTAAGCGACCCTTACTCGGTCTTTTTCACAAGCAACGAATTGAGCGGCTTCACGACGGCACTTGACGGACGTTCGTTTGCCGGAATCGGAGCCGTCGTCACCGACGATCCCGACGGCGACATCCGCGTCGACCAGGTCTTCGATGGTAGCCCCGCCCAGCGAGCCGGTTTGCAAAGCGGCGATCGGATCATTGCTGTCGACGGCGATTCGGTTTCACATCGTCCGCTGCAGGTCATCATGGACCGCTTGCGGGGTGCGGCCGGAACGTCGGTCGTCCTTGCCGTCGCGCGCCCGCCGAGCGTAATCCTAACGCAGACCATCGCGATCGTGCGCGCCGCAATTACGCCGCCCGACACGACGGTGCGGATGCTCCCGCAGGCGATCGGTTATTTGGGGCTCCGAACGTTTGGACCCGACGCCGGCGCACAGGTTCATTCGGCGTTGAGCCGGCTGCACGAGCAAGGTGCGCGCGCGATCGTGTTTGACGTGCGGGGCAATGGCGGCGGCTACGAACGCGCCGCGGAGCGCGTTGCCTCGGCGTTCATCGCAAAGGGACCGATCGTTTCGATTGCGAGCAGTCGCGGTTCGCGGCATATCAGCGTCGCCGACGGGACGGCACTACCGGCGTTGCCGCTCGTCGTGCTCGTCGACGGCGACAGCGCGTCGGGGTCGGAACTTGTAACGGGTGCAATCGCCGATTACCGGCTTGGCACGATCGTCGGAACGCAGACCTTCGGTAAGGGCGTCGTTCAGTCGATGTTTCCGTTGCCGGACGGAGCGGCACTCAAGATAACGACGGCAAGTTACTACACGCCGAACGGCACCGACATCAATCACGCGGGGATCCGGCCCGACGTCATCGTACGCGAACCGGCCGACGCCCAGCGCGGTGTTCCGGGCCACGACCCTCAACTCGACGCCGGTCTTGCGCTGCTGAACCACTCCTAACGCAGCGCGTGTCCTTGAAGCCACCGATCGATCATGCGGCGGGCGATCGTGTCGAAAAACGGCCGGGCCACCTTCATCTGCGCTTGCAGTTCGTGCAGTGAGTCGACATCGAACCAGCGCGCATCTTCGAGTTCACCGTCGTTGAGCGCGATTATCGAACTGCGCGCCTCGGCCAAATATCCGAGCATCAACGAACGTGGAAACGGCCACGATTCGGAACCAAAGTACTCCATAGCGCCGACCGCGATGCCGGCTTCCTCGAACACTTCGCGCCGGACGGCGGCTTCGAGTGTTTCGCCCGGTTCTACGAAACCGGCTAAGGTCGAATACCAACCCGCCGGCCAGCGCGCCGCGCGGCCGAGTAAGACACGGTCGGCGTGATGGACCAAGACGATAATCGCCGGATCGATCCGAGGAAAATGACGATGTACCCGGGCGGGATTCGTGCAGATTTTGGCCACCGCATCGTTGGTCCATTCCAACCCATGGCCGCATGCCGGACAAAACCGGTACCGATTCGACCAGCGTTCGATCGCCAAGGCGCGGACGAGCGCAGCGCGCACCGGTCCGGCGTATCGGCCAAGTCCGGTCATCACGTCGATGAAGACCGCATCCGTGGCGAGCGTCGCACCGGCTTCTCGGGCGCGCGATTCGTCGGCTTCAAGGAGTGCGACGATCGGAACGTCGCCGGTTCGCACGATCCGTAGATCGGCGAGCGGCTCGGCGCTCAGCGGCACCGTTACGAGTTGCATGTCGTCGGCCGACTGAACTAACGCCTGACCGTGCCAGATGATGTACGGCCCATCGGCGCCGGCTGCGAGCAGGCCGGGTTGTACGTCGCGCTCATGTTCGGTCATGCAGTTCGCACGGCTAGCGCACGGACGCCGGTTCGGCGCGAACGTTATGGACCGGCTGCGTGGTGTCGCGCAGCCGGCCGCCGCTGCGCCCTTCACGCACGGCAATGATCTCGGCGGCGATTGAAATCGCCGTCTCTTCGGGCGTGCGGGCGCCGATGTCCAAACCGATCGGCCCGCTAATGCGGCCGATCTCGGCTTCGCTTAGCCCTGAACGGCGGAGGTTCGCAAGCCGATTTGCATGCGTCGCGCGGCTGCCCATTGCACCGATATAGCCGGCCGGGGTCCGCAAGGCTACCTCGAGCAACGGAATATCAAATTTTATATCGTGCGTTAAAACGATCAGTGCGGTCCGTTCGTCGACCGGTGCACCGGTAAGAAACGCATCCGGCCAGGCAACGACGACGCGGTCCGCATCCGGCATGCGCTCGGACGTTGCAAAGACCGGTCGGGCGTCGATGACGCTCACCGTGTATCCCAAATACTTGCCGATGCGGGCGACGGCACGGGAAAAATCGATCGCGCCGAAGATGTACATCTCCGGCTTGGGAGCAAAAACCGCAACGAACACGCGGACGTCGACGCCGACCGGTTCGCCGTCGAGACCAAACGTTCGCAGCGCGGTCTCCCCCGCCGCTAGCAGCGCGCGCATCTCTTGCGCGACGGCCTGCGTCAGGCCGGGCGATCCAAGATCCCCGCCGACGGCGTCACCGAGTGCGAGCAGTTTGAAGCCGATCTGCGCGCCGTCCAAACGCGTCGCAAGCGCGACCGGCCGGTCCATACGCAAGGCCTCGGCAAGCGCCTCGAAGATCGTCCAATCGAGCCGCTCGATGAAGACCGCGATCGTCCCGCCGCACGTCAAACCGACCGAGATCGCCTCGGAATCACTAATGCCGTAGCTGACCAAACGCGGCCGGTCGCCGGCGATGACTTGCTGGGCTTCCTGATACACCGCGGACTCGACGCAACCGCCGCTGACCGAGCCGGCGACGTCGCCGCGCTCGTTGACGACCATCACCGCTCCCGGAGCGCGCGGGGCAGAGCGCTCGACGGCGACGACCGTTGCAAGCGCGACCTGCAGACCGTCGGCGCGCCACCGTTCGACCGCGTCGAAGATTTCTCGCATGCAAGGGTAGTCGCCGCATGCCGTGCACCGTCCCGCCGACGCGCGGACCGGACATTCCGCTCGCGTGCGGAAGTCGACCGCCCGTGAGCGGATTACGGGTGGCGGTCATCGGGGTCGGCAGAATCGGCGTTTTGCATGCCCAAACAGTGAAGGCAAATGCTGCCGTCGGCTCGCTCGTGATTGCCGATCTCGATCCGAACCGGGCGCGCGAAAGCGCGACGAAATTCGGCGGCACACCGGTCGACATCGAGCACATCTTCGAGGCGGGACTCGATGCCGTCGTCGTATCGGCAGCAACGGCCGCCCACGCTGAACTCGTCGAACGCGCGGCGGATGCAAACGTTCCGGTCTTTTGTGAAAAACCGCTTGCCGGCGATGTTGCGGCGACGATTCGCGTTCTGGAGCGCATCGAAGCCTCCGGCACCTCGCTGACCATGGGTTTTCAGCGCCGCTCCGATGCCGGTTATCGTGCGGCGCGCGAAGCGGTGCTCTCCGGCCGGCTCGGCTGGATCCACTCATTGTCCGCCGTGACGTTCGATCCGGCTCCGCCGCCGGCCGCGTATATCACAACGTCGGGCGGCATCTTCCGCGATATGCTCATTCATGACTTCGACATCGTGCGCTTCGTTACCGGACGCGAAGTCGTCGGCGTAACGGCGGCCGGATCGAATAAAGGCGAAACGTTTTTCACCGACGCAGGCGATGTGGACAGCGCGACGGTGTTGCTGCGCTTTGATGACGGTACGCTCGCGGCCATCAGCGGCGGCCGTTACAACGGTGCCGGCTACGACGTGCGCCTGGAAGTTCACGGCAGCGCCGGAACCATCGCCGTCGGTCTCGATGAACGGGTTCCGCTGCGCTCGGCCGAGCCGGACGCAACATGGCCGGCTGCAACGCCGTATGCCAGCTTTTTCGAGCGCTTCGCCGCGGCGTACGTGCGCGAAATTGAGAATTTCATCGCTCACGTGCTGGGCCGCATCGAAAATCCAAGTCCGCCGCGCGATGCGCTCGAAGCCCTCTACATTGCCGAGGCTGCCGATCTATCGCTGCGTCAGGCGCGCAGCGTCGACATTGCCGAGGTGCGCCGAACGTAATTTTCGGCGCCGGCGCATCCGCAAGTCGGGCGCAGATGTTATATTTGAGGCATGACGTTATGTAAAGTGAGCCTACGATAGCTGGCCGTCGGGGTACCAAAGCCCCCAAATCCGTCCGCCATCCCGATACGTCGGAAAAGCAAGCATCGCTCGAAGTGTTTGGTACGATCAAACAAGTTTTCCCGAGCACGACGTTTTCGGTTGAATTAGAAAACGGACATAGTATTCTTGCGCATATCGCCGGGCGTCTGCGCCGCCATCGTATCAAGATTTTGCCGGGCGATCGGGTCGATCTCGAGATGTCGCCCTACGACCTCACGAAGGGTCGGATCATCTACCGTTACCGCGCGGGCGAAGCGCGCCGGTCGTAACGCTACAAACAGCCGAGGCCGGCCGCTAGCCGTCGGCCGTCCGTGAGTCGCGGCCGCGAAAGCGGCCGACGAAGGTCTGCCAGCCGCGCGGTATATCCGCTTCGAGAATCGGCCGTTCGATGACGTACGTAATAGCGGTCGAAAGAATCAGCGCGGTTGCGATCGATGAAATAAATGTCGCAGCCGGTCCAAAGCCCGCTTGATGATACCAGACGGCAATTTCGAGATTCCAAAGATACAAGTTATACGAGATCATCGAAAGAAAGACGAGGGCGCGGGTCGTTACCAGCGACTGCCAGCGTCCGAGTGCAAACGACGTCGACAGGGCGAGCACGACACACAGCGGTCCAATCCCGACGCGAACGGCGTTCACCCAGTCGTACGCGGCGTTGAAATCTGCTACCCGGCTTATCTCGCTGATCCGAGCGAGGGTCGCAACGGCGACGCCGAATGCGCCGATCGATAGAGCCGTCG
>CBDCCS010000018.1:0-493121 GCA_965214935.1 Candidatus Velthaea sp.
CAACTGCCGGATTGCGTAGCGCCGCACCGATATCGGCAAACGACGGTACAGCTTGAGGAGTGTCCGCTTTGGTTTCGCTGAGGAACACGATCGTGACGCCGAGCGTAACGACTTGCAACGCTGCCGCTAAGAGAAACGGCACTGCAAAACCATAGGTGTGCGCAAGATAGCCGCCGGCCGCCGGCCCGAAAATCATGCCGGCACTGAATGCTGCGCCGATGTATGCATAGGCACGCGAACGTTGTGCCGGCTCGACGACGTCGGCAACGTATGATTGCGTTACGCTCAGATTGCCGCCGGATAAACCTTCGATAACACGCGCGAGAAACACAAACCACAGTGCCGGCGCAAATGCGAGCATCGTCCAGCCGATCGTCGCGCCGATCTGCGATACGATCAAGACCGACTTGCGTCCGATGCGATCGCTGATGTTTCCCCAAATCGGGCCGGCCAATAGCTGGCAAAAGGCGAAGGTCGAAAAGAGGACGCCGATGACGAACGGTGACGCACCAAAACGCTGAACGTAAAACGGCAGCAGCGGAATGAGAATGCTGAACCCGAGGATGTCGATAAACGTGATGCCTAAGATCGGCAGTAGCCGCACGATCATACGCGTGCGGTTCGCCGGTGATGGGCGGTTTTGTTCGATGAAGGCGGCATGCGCTGAGTCATTGACGTTGTCAAACCCGGGAGGCATCCCTTCGATGCACGTCCATCAAGGCGCGTTCAAAGCGGTTCGCGGCCGGCGTTCGCACAATGACCGGAAATGATGGATCGTTCTTTGCGGTGCGCTTGTCAGCGTACGCGTCTCGGCGTGACGGCGCATGGCTGAGCGTCAGGTCGCCGTGATAACCGGCGCGTCGATGGGCATCGGCGAAGCTTTTGCCGATGCCCTGGCCGAACGCGGTTACGATCTAGCGCTGATCGCGCGACATAGCGATGCTCTCACGAGCGTTGCAGCTCGGATCGCCGGGCGCAGCGGTTGCCGCGTCGAACCGATGGCGGCGGACTTAACGGATGCGGTCGCCGTGGACCGTGTCGCCGTCGATGTTATAACGGCGTTCGGGCGCGTCGACTTGCTTGTAAACAACGCCGGATACGGCGCGCACGGCGGTTTTGAGACGATCGGCTCCGCTCGTCATGCCGGTCAAATTCGTCTCAACGTTGAGGCACTCGTCGCGTTGACCGATCGCTTTGCGCCCGCGATGCTTGCGCGCGGAAGCGGCGGCATCATCAACGTTGCTTCGACTGCAGCGTTTCAGCCGGTACCCTACATGGCGGTCTACGGCGCTACCAAAGCCTTTGTGCTCTCGTTCTCCGAAGCGCTCAGCGAAGAGTTTCGCAGTCGCGGCGTCCGCGTTCTAGCGCTGTGTCCCGGCCCGACAAGCACGAACTTCTTTAAGATCGCCGGCGAAGGAGCGCAGATGGGCAGCTTTCGCAGCGTGCAGCAAGTCGTCAAGACGGCGTTGCGCGCCTACGATCGCGGCGATTCTTACGTTGTCGACGGCCCGGTCAATCGCGTCATGGCCGTGTCGCAGCGATTTATGCCGCGGACGCTCGTTGCACGCGTCGCCGGAAGGCTTATGATGCCGAAGCCGGGCGCTGCGGGCCGATAAAAGGCTTGGCTTTCAACAACGACTAAACGTCTTCGGCCGCGCCCAGGTGGCGGAATTGGTAGACGCGCTGGTTTCAGGTACCAGTGGCCGCAAGGTCGTGGGGGTTCGAGTCCCTTCTTGGGCAGTTTCGTTCGCAGCTGCGACCGGCGGTAGCGACGGAACACGGTGCTCCGTCAGCGACGGCGCACATCGCGGTCAGCACTGTCCGCTGGACGCTGAAACGACAGTTGGTGCCGATTCGGCACGGACGATTCCGGCGCACGCACGAGCTTCGTTGCTTTACGTGCGCTTATTTCATCGCTGCCGTCCGAAGATAGGAGAAGCGTAACATTCGACCGGCCATATAAGAGAGCGGGTTTTGCTACATCAGGTACGGCGTCGTGCAGTCATTTGTAAAGAAGCGTTTAAGCCGGTAAGAACTGCTCGCGTTCTTGCGCCTTGTGCCTTATTCGTAATGACGCTGACGGCTTTATCGGTTTATTCTCTGGATCGCCACGCCGCGTCGTTGTCGCTGGCGGCGAGGCTCGCGAATACGAGCGCCGCCCTGCACGATCGTACGTTGCAGCTCGTGAACGAAGAGACCGGGGTCCGCGGTTACATCGCGACGGGCGACCGCCGCTTTCTCGATATCTATTATCGGGCGCGGCAAAGTCTGCCCGCCGATGACCGGCAACTTGCCGAACGTATCGACGAACCGACCATAGCGGCCGCCGTCGCATCGCTCGGCCCGTTGTACCGCAAAGTCGACCGGCATCTGTTGAACGAGGCCCTGGCCGGTGCGGGCGATGCGAATCGCGTACACGCGCGTCTTCGAGATGAGAATACGCTTTTCGACGCTTATCGCCGGCAGGATCTTGTCGTAAACGACCTTGTTACGACAGGTCTGCGGCGCGCGCGCGCGACGAATCTTCGGTACGCGCAGCAAGCGACATTCGTGCCGCCGATCGTGGCTTTCGTGCTGATCGTCGCCGCGGGCGTTTTCATCGCGCTGCTGCGAAAGATGACGACGATACAAAGCTCCGCAAACCGAGCAAACGATCTATCGACGATCAATGAATTAATGGCGATGGCCGAGGAAATGACGAGCGTCGGCTATTGGCAAGTCGACCTCCGAACGCAAGAACGGCAATGGTCGAATGAAGTCTTTCGAATCTTTGGCTTAAATCCGCAAGACCCCGTACCGCCCGAAAGCATACCGAACGCCTACGTCGCCGAAGACCGCGAGCGAATTGCCGGTATTGTCGGCAGAGCGTTAGAGTCTGGTTCGGCCTATCGTTTCGAGACGCGGCTGCTGCGCCCCGATCGAACGATGCGCGATGTGATCGTAACGGGTCGAATCGAACGGGGAAGCGACGGAACCCCGCTCGTGATCAAAGGCGCGATTCAAGACGTCACCGATCGCAACAACATCGTACGCGAACGAGATCGGCTCATCGAGCGAGTGAATGTCGCGACGCAGGCGGCTCGCGTCGGCATCTGGGAATGGGATATAACGAGCGGCGACGTCGTTTGGGATGCGATCAACGATCGTCTCTACGCACTGCCGGACGGCAAGCGCGCAACCTACGGGGTCTGGTCAGCAGCCTTACACGCCGAAGATCGAGATCGTACGGAAGACGAACTGGCTGCATCGGTCCGAAGCGGCCGGCCCTTTGAGTCGGAGTTTCGCATCGTTTGGCCAAGCGGCGAAGTTCGCAACTTGCGTGCGATGGGAACGGTGATCCATGACGGCAACGGCCGTCCGCAACGAATGATCGGCACGAGTTTCGACGTCACCGACGTGCACCGGTTAAGCGAACTCTTGCGCCTTTCCGCCGAGCACGATCGCGCCAGCGCCGCCGATCTGCAAGAAAAGAATCGATTGATGGAGATGGCCGAGCAGATGGCGCACGTCGGGCATTGGCATCTCAACCTTTCTACACAAGAAGTCGCATGGTCCGAGGAAGTGTACCGGACCCATGGTTTACCGCTCTCGGAAAAACCGACGTTGACATCCGCTTTAGCCGTTTATTATGCCGACGATCGCGATCGCGTCAGTGCCGCCGTCGAACGAGCGATCGCAACCGGCACGGAATTCACCTTCGATGCTCGTGTCGTTCGGCCTGACGGCACGCTGCGTAATGTTGTGGCAATCGGTCAGTCCGAGGTCGCCGACGACGGAAGCGTCGTAGCGTTATTCGGCATATTTCAAGATGTCACCGATCGCAAATCAGTCGAACACGAGCGAGACGAACTGCTCGCTCGCGTGACAACGGCAAACGCCGCCGGAAAGATCGGCGTTTGGGATTGGAACATCGTGACGAATCGGCGCATCTGGGATAGTAACATGTTCGCACTTCGCGGTTTTGAGAACGAGACGGATGCAACGGTCATCGAAACGGCTCAGTTTGAGGCGCTTCATCCTGAGGATCTGCAGCTCGTTCGAGATGAGATTGCACGCAGCGTGGCAACCGGCGCACCGTATGCTGTCGAATATCGCGTCCTGTGGCCGAATGGCGAGCTGCACTATTTACGCTCGCAAGGAAATGTCGTCTACGATGAAATCGGCGCGGCCGTACGAATGGTCGGCACCGCTTGGGATATAACGGAATTGCGGCTTGCGAAACAAGCTGCGGAGCAAGCGAATCAAGCAAAGTCTGAATTTCTGGCGAGCATGAGCCACGAAATCCGGACGCCCATGAACGGCATTATCGGGCTGACGGCTTTGCTGCTCGACGGCGAGCTAAACGCAGAGCAGCGGACCCATGTGACGTTGCTCGCCGATGCCGGCCGCTCGTTGCTCGCGATCATTAACGATATTCTCGATTTATCGAAGATCGAAGCCGGCAAACTCGAGATCGAGGAGATCCCATTTGCGCCGGCCGGCTTAGTGCAAGGCGCCCTTGCGATCGTAGCGGGTGCGGCGATCGAGAAGGGACTTTCCCTTGCGACCGTTTTTGCTTCCGATGTTCCGGCTTGGGTGAACGGCGATCCGACCCGGCTGCGTCAGATCTTGCTCAACCTATTAACGAACGCCATCAAATTTACCGAGAGCGGCACCATTGAAGTCACCGTTCGTGCCGATCGGCGGCTGAATGGGAAACATCTGTGTTTCGAGGTCCGGGATAGCGGAATCGGTATCGCGAGCGAGCGACAGCATTTGCTGTTCCAAAATTTTTCGCAAGTTGATCGTTCGACGGTTCGTAAATACGGTGGCACCGGTCTCGGCTTAGCGATCTGTAAGCGTTTAGCAGAGGCAATGTCGGGGTCGATCGGCGTGAGAAGCGAGATCGGCATTGGTAGCGTCTTCTGGTTTACGGCGTTACTTCCGCAAACCGAGGCGAGCGAAATACCGTCCGTTGCAAGCGAACGTCAAGCCATCTTTGATAAGGCGCGCCGCATTCTGGTCGTCGATGACAATCCGGTGAATCAAATTGTTGCTAAAGGCATGCTCGTGCAAGACGGGCACGACGTCGTGCTCGCTGCCGATGGCGTCGAGGCCCTCGCTGCCATCCAAGCAAGTTCGTTCGATCTCGTGCTCATGGATATGCGCATGCCGGTGATGGACGGTCTCGAGGCCACTCGCCGCATACGTTCGCTGCCGGTTCCACTGTGCGATATTCCGATCGTTACCTTGACGGCAAATGCAATGCCCGCGCAAATTGCCGAGTGTCGCGAAGCGGGAATGAACGACCACTTAAGCAAGCCGATCGATCGTGAACTGCTTCGCCGGACCGTGGCAATGTGGACCTTGAGCGGTGACTGGAAGCGTGCTCGTCCGGCTGCAGCGGCAGCTGAACGATCCGCTGTGTCCGCGCCGGCCGCCGCAGCCTTTGAGGTCGACCTGCTCATCGAGTTGTTCGATGGCGATGCCGATGCCGTCGTCGATCTGCTCGCGAGTGCTGCGGCCTTATTGGAAACTGATATGCTCATGATCAAAGATTCGCTGCTGAGTCGCGATTGGAATGCGGTCGCAGAAGCGGCGCATCGCTTGAAGGGGACGGCGCTGAGTCTGCGCGCCCGGAACATCGCCGAAGCCGGGTCGATCGTCGAGCAAGCCGCCCGAACCGACGTCACGGCGATCAGCGCAACGCTCGTGGATGACCTGCAAACGGCGGTTGATGCCTTGACCAAACAGATTAACGCTCATGCCCAACGGCGGCTGACACACGACGCCGTCGGATCGTTCGGGCTCGAATGATCCGACGAACGTTCGGTGGTTGTACTAACTGCCCGCCATCGCTGAAAAGTCGTACTGCTTGTAGAGCGTTGCCGCGTTGGCGGCCGTAACTTCCGTCGTATTCAATGTTAGGTGATGCTCGACGGCCTTGTGGTGCACGATCGCTTCGACGTAGTCCGCCGCTTCTTTCGCGCCGGTCGGATAAACGAAGGTTGCCGCAAGCTGTCCGAGTTGAACCGCGCGAATCCCGCCGTCCGGAATCGCCAGTCCGTCGACACCGATGAACTTCATCTCCTTGGCGCGATGCGCACCATCGGCGGCGAGATACGCGCCGAGCGCCATCGGATCGTTTTGACCGTACACGAGGTCGATCTTCGGATATTGCGCGAGCCACTGCTGCATGACGGCCGTTGCCGGTTCTTTGAGCCACTTACAGTCGCGATCGGCGATGATCTTGATCTTTGGATTGCTTGCGATGCCGCTCCGAAACCCCTTATCGCGTTCGATTTGGCCGCTTACACTCGTTAAGCCGCGCAGCTCGACCACGTTACCGCCGTTGGGCAGCATTTTCACCGCGGCTTCGCCGGCTAATTGTCCGATTTTCACATTATCGCCGCCGATAAACGACGTGTAGCAATCCGTATTGACCGTGCGATCGAGGATGATGACGGGGATGTGCGCGGCGCATGCCTGCTCGACGGGCGCAGTCAACGGCGCGGGCTCGGTCGGCGAAACGATTAGAACGTCGACATGCTGCGCGATGAAGCTCTGCACTTGGCTGACCTGTAAGCTGTTATCTTGCTTTGCATCCGTAATGGGCAGTAATTTTAGATCGGGATACTTTTTTATGAACGCTTGCAGCTGGACGTTGAGCTGCGCCCGATACGGTTCGGCATTATTCGATTGCGAATAACCGACGACGAATTGATGCGGCTGCGCGCTAACCGCTCCCGGTAGCGTCGTTACCGCGCTGAACGACGTGATGCCGGCCAGCGACGCGATTGCGAGCGTTCGGAGATAGGCAGGTCTCATGAGGTTGACTCTCCTTTACGACGAGGTGACGAAGGGCGAATGAAGCGGCCGATCGTACGGAAAAAATCCGGCCGTTGCAGCACCACGGCGGCGACGACGATGAGCCCCTTAACGATCAACTGATCGTTGTCGCTGACGCCGTTGATGCCCAACACATTATCGAGCAAAGTTAAAATTAGCGCCCCGACGAGCGTGCCGACGATCGTTCCGCGGCCGCCGGATAAACTGGTGCCGCCGATCACTGCGGCTGCGATCGCATCGAGCTCGAACGATTGACCGGCAAGCGGATCGGCGGAAGCGCTGTACGCAGCGTCGATCGGGCCGGCAAAGCCGGCGAGTGCGCCGGAAATTGTAAACACGAGTATCTTGATCGAGCGAACGCTGACGCCGGATAGCCGTGCGGCGGTTTCGTTGCCGCCGACCGCGTAAACATGACGCCCGAAGCTCGTCATCGATAAGATCCATTGAAAGACAAAGCAGATGATGACGAATGCGACGACCGGATAGTAAATGCCGTACGTTCCGAGTATCGGTAGCGCGTGTCCGGCGAATAGGTTGTGGCCCGGCGTGCCGAACAGCTCGAACGCCTGCGACGGTCCGCTGAGTTTTCCGGTCGGACCCACGATCTGCGTTCCGACGCTCACGTTACCGCTCACTTCGCGCGCCAAGCCACGTGCGACACTTAACATCGCGAGCGTCACGACGAACGACTGTATGCGCAACCACGCGGTGCCGGCACCGTTTGCGAATCCGAAAATGCCGCCGACGAGCATCGAGCCGAGTAAGATCGGCACCGGTCCCCAACCGAAATGCGTCAGCAGCAGCGCGGACGTCATCGATGAAATGCCCAGCAGCGATCCGACGGAAAGATCGATTCCCCCGGTGAGAATGACGAGCGTTTCGCCGACGGCAAGTATTCCGCGCGAAGCAAAGGCGCCCACGGCGTTCGTCAAGTTCGTGCCGTCGAAGAAGATGCTGCCCTTTGTTACGATCCCGGCGGCGACCACCAGAATGAGGCCGATGTAGCCTTGCAGAGAGCCGAGGACCGGAAGAACGTTGCGCGCCCCGCGCACGACGGAAATCGCGGCCAAATCCGGCTTGACGAGCGTCGGCTCAGCCGGCATGCGCCAATACCGCTTCGCGCCGCGTTGCGGCTTCCATGATTTTCTCTTGCGTCGCCGTTTCGCGTGTAAACTCGGCGGTCAGTCGACCCTCGCAAATCACCAGAATGTGATCGCACAACGCGAGTAGTTCCGGCATCTCGGAAGATACCATCAAAATGCCCAAACCGTCGGCGGCAAGTCGTTTCATCAAAGCATAAATCTCTGCTTTTGCGCCGACGTCGATCCCGCGCGTCGGCTCGTCCATGAGCAATACGCGCGGGCGCGTGAGCAAACACTTGGCAATGACGACCTTCTGTTGATTGCCGCCCGAAAGATCGTTCACGATGGACAATGCCGAGGGCGTCTTGATGCGCAAATCTCGAATTGCATCCCGGACGGCGGTCCGTTCCTTGGAGCGATCGATCGTCAACCCGCGAAGGAAATGTCCGAGCGCAGCTATCGTTACGTTGAATCCGACGGACAACGCGGTGATCAAACTTTGTGCTTTCCGATCTTCGGTAACAAAAGCAAGCCCGTGTGCGATCGCGTGTCGCGGCGAGCGCAGCGCGATCGGGCGCCCGTCCAGAAACGTCTTGCCCCGTACGTTGCGCCCGGCGTGAACGCCGAAAAGCGTTTCGAGAATCTCCGTCCGCCCGGCGCCCATGAGGCCGGCAATACCGACGATCTCTCCGGCGTGTAACGTTAATGAAACCGCTTCGAGCGGCCGCCGTCCGAGCGCAACGTCGCCGCTCAAACCGAGCCGTTCGGCGCGCAGCACCTCGCGCCGTACGTCGGCGCTTTCGGCGACCGGGTAGAACGCTTGTAGCGGCCGTCCGACCATCATCGTGATGAGTTGCGCGCGCGTTGCTTCACCGATTGCAACGGTATCGATCATGCGGCCGTCGCGCAACACGCTCACGCTATGAGCGATCTGCGGCAACTCCTCGAGCCGGTGCGAGATATACACGATGGCGACGCCGCGCGCGCTCAACCGGCGTATCACGTCGAAAAGCCGCTGAACTTCGACGTCGGCAAGCGCCGACGTCGGCTCGTCCATGATGAGAATCCGGGCGTTCAACGAAAGCGCTTTGGCGACTTCCATCAACTGCTGTTCCGCAACGCGCGCGAGTCCGACCGGGCGGCGCGGCGAGACGATGAGATCGAGTTGCGCCAAATACTGCGCCGTTTCGGCATGCATGCGTCGGCGATCGAGCGCTCCGAATCGCGTCCGTCGTTCGCGACCGAGAAAGAAGTTGTCGGATACCGAGAGTTCCGGTACCAGATGCAACTCTTGATGGATCATTGCAATTCCGAGCTCGCGAGCGGCTCGCGGCGAGTGGATATCGGCCGGACGGCCATCGATAGCGATCGTGCCGTCGTAACTGCTTAGCCCGCCGCTCAAGATGTTCATGAGCGTCGACTTACCGGCGCCGTTTTCACCGAGCAGCGCCCGGACTTCCCCGCGCTTCACCCGCAACGAGACGCCGTCCAGCGCTTGTACACCCGGAAACGTTTTACTAATGCGCGTGAGTTCGAGCGCGAACGCTTCGGGCGGCCCGACATCGGGCGGCATTACGACGCTGCGAGATCCGGAGCGCGCCGTCGTTGCCGAAGCCGACGATAAATCGCCATCAAGCCCCCATCGATTGCGATGCGGAAACCGTGTCTTCATTGCTTCGTTGACCGTCTGCGCCCGGCACACCTGTGTAAAGCCGGGTTTGCAACGTTCACGCATAACCGCTACGAAAGAACATGAGACATTGACGGCGCACGCGAGAATTGGCCGTTCATCCGGCCGCGAATTAGCTGCTGCAGCGCGCAGCAACGTTGCTCGATCGTTCAGCGCAATTCGACGCCGCTGCAACAGCGCACTCACAACCAATGCCCTCGATTGCCGGCACGCTCCGGTCATGTCACGTACGTGAACGAAACGCGGCGTTCGCGAGTGCAACGGCGTCTACGGTCATCTCGTTAGATCGATTGAATCAGTGAGTCATTGCTGATATTCGAATGCGCGAAGTGCGCGACCGGCAAGCTGAATCGAAGCGCGAAGGCGATCCGAATGCGCGTGACATTCCGACGTTCATCGACGAAGCAGCAGACCGCTAACTCAGTAATTTTTGATGTTGGCGGCAAGCGTTCTGCGAGCGTGACGGCAGGCCGTTCACTCGGCGGAGCTAAGTTTTCATGGAGTGGTGGTCGGCCGGTGGATCAGCTAGGAGAACGTAGCGTGCTCGAATCGTTAGTAATGGTGGCGCTGCCCGAGATGGGTGAATCCGTTACCGAAGGGTCGATCGTCGAGTGGCGCAAGAAGGTCGGCGATTGGGTTGCCGAAGGCGATACGCTCGTCGATGTCACGACCGATAAGGTCGACGTCGAAGTACCGTCGACGGCCTCCGGCATCATCGTGGCGCTCCACGGCGCCGAGGGAATTACGGTCGCCGTGGGCACCGTGCTTGCCGAGATCGACCCGGCCGGTCGCAACTCGGATGCCGAGCCCCAACGCGACGCCGCGGCGGGCAACGTATCCGCGCCCGCCGCGCCGACTCTCGTAACGCCGTCGGGCTACGGTTCGGCCGGTGAGATCGCGGCTCCCACGGCGCGTCCGGCCGGTAACGGCAGTCCAAAGAACGGCGCGCCGGTTGCGCGCGGCGTTGCATCGCATAAAGCGCAATTGATCGCCGAGCGTCTGCGCATCGATCTTACCAGCATCACCGGAAGCGGACCGGACGGGCTTATTCTGCGCGAGGATGTCGATCGCGCACTCGCCGGAGGCACGGCCCAGCTCGCCGGTGCGAACGCCAACGGCGCGACGAGCGTTGACGCCGGAGCGCCGCCGACCTCGGCGGCCGCCGTCTCTTTTCCGACCCTTGCGGCGCAAACCAGGGTCGTGGAACTCAAAGGCTCGATCGGAACGCTGGCCGGCTACATGGATCAGTCGTTGTCGATTCCGACGGCAACGTCGTTCCGAACGCTCGGTGTCGGTCTGCTGGAAACGCGGCGGGCAGAACTCAATGCGGCACTCAAGAGTGCCGGCCGAAGCGAAAAAATCAGCTTCACGCACATTATTGCGTTCGCTCTCGTTCGAGCCGCTGCCGAGCAGCCCGCGATGACCGCGGCCTTTCGGCGTGAAAACGGCAAGCCGCAGCGGATCGAAGCCGGGATTCATTTGGGCTTAGCGGTCGATTCGCAGCGTAAGGACGGTTCGCGCTTTCTCGTCGTGCCGGTGATCAAGAATGCCGATGCGCTGAGCTTCATCGAGTTTCGCCGGCGGTACGAAGAACTCGTCGCGAAAACGCGCGCGGGAAAGCTCGCTGTCGAAGATCAGAGCGGCGCGACGTTTACGCTCACCAATCCGGGGGGCATCGGAACGCTTGCGTCGGTGCCGCGGCTCATGGTCGGGCAAGGCGCAATTATCGCCGCCGGCGCGATTGCGTTTCCGCCGGGGTTTACGCACATCGCGCCGGCGACGGCCAAGCAATTGGGCATCGAAAAAGTGCTGACGCTGACGTCGACGTACGATCATCGCGTCATTCAAGGCGCTCAGTCGGGTGAATACCTCAAGCGTATCGACGAACTGCTCGGCGGCTCGGGCGGTTTCTACGATGCGATCTTCGCCGAATTCGATGTCGCGTCACGGTCCGACGCACCGGTCGAAACGGCCGTTACGACGGCTTCGCCGGCCGGCCTCACCGATGCGATCGCGGCGCCGGCCGGCGCCGGTACCTCGAACGAGCTGGTCCGGGCAATTGCTGCCGGCATGGCGATGGTCTCGTCGTACCGGCGCCACGGACATCTGGCCGCAACGGTGGACCCGCTGGGCGTCAAGCCCGAGGGCGATCCGTCCTTGAGCCCGCGCTATTACAATCTCACGCCCGCGCTGCTCAGTGCCGTTCCGGCGTCGGTTTTACGCGTGAAGGTCCCCGGCGCGACACTGGCCGACGTCTTGCCGCGTCTGCGCGAGACGTATGCTTCGACGATCGCCTACGAGATCGAACACATCTCGAATACCGCGCAACGCGAGTGGCTGCGTGAATACATCGAAAGCGGCTTGCATCGTCGCGCGCTGCCCGACGCGCGCAAAGTCCAAGTGCTCGAACGGCTCACCAAAGTCGAAACCATGGAGCGCTATTTCCGCAAGCAGTTTCTATCGCAGAAAACATTCTCGATCGAAGGGCTCGATATGATGGTGCCGATGCTCGAAGAGATCATCAGCATGCTGGCCGAGGACGGCACCCAAAATGCCGTGCTTGGAATGGCTCATCGCGGACGGCTCTCGACCATCGCGCATGTCGTCAATCGTCCCTACGAAGAGCTGCTGGCCGAATTTGAAGCCGGCTCGCTGAAAACCGCCACGCCCGATCCGGATGACGAACACGACGTTACCGGTGACGTGAAATACCATCATGGTGCCGACGGCATTTACACGACGCCGAACGGTACCAACATCAACGTAAAACTAGCAAACAATCCATCGCATCTCGAAGCGGTCGACGGCGTCGTCGAAGGGATCACGCGTGCACTGCAAACCGGGCACGTTTCAAATCCGCCGACGCTCGATTTCACGACTGCCGCACCGATTCTCATCCATGGTGATGCTGCGTTCGCCGCTCAAGGCGTGGTCGCCGAGGTGCTCAACCTCCAAGCCCTCAGCGGGTATTCAACCGGCGGCACCATTCACATCATCTCGAACAACCAAGTCGGTTTCACCACCGACCCGCACGAAGGCCGCTCGACGCGCTATTCCTCGGACTTGGCCAAAGGCTATGATGTGCCGATCGTGCACGTCAACGCCGACGACGTCGAAGCATGCATCGCTGCAGTCCGCTTGGCGATCGACTATCGGGCGAAATTCGGTCGCGATACGGTGATCGATTTGATTGGTTACCGCCGCTTCGGTCACAACGAGCAAGATGAACCGATGTACACGCAACCGCTAATGTACGAGGCGATCAAAGCGCATCCGACCGTACGCGAGTTATTTGCCGCGCAGCTCATTGCGCAGCGCGTGCTGACGACCGCCGATGTTAGTCTCATGCAAGAAGCCGCACTGGCGCGGATCGCCGAAGCGCACCGCAACGTTCGCCAGGGCGAGCACAAGAAACTCATCGGACAAAGCAAACCGGCGAACGCGCATATCGAGCTGGTGCCGAACACCGGCGTCGATCGCGAGCGCTTGATCGCGTACGCCGATGAAGTCATTGCAACGCCGCCGGGCTTTGCCGTTAACAAGAAGCTTCAGGCGCAGTTTTTAAAGCGCCGGTCGGCCTTTACGGCGGACGGCGAGGTCGATTGGGGGTTAGCCGAAGCGATGGCATTCGCGTCGCTGCTGGGCGACGGAACCCCAATCCGGCTGACCGGACAAGATGTCGAGCGCGGTACGTTCAGTCACCGGCACGCCGTGTTGCACGACATGACCACCAACGCAAAACACGTGCCGTTGCAGCACACGCACGATGCGCAGGCGTCGTTTGAGATTTTTAATTCGCCGCTCTCGGAGTACGCCTGTCTCGGTTTCGAGTACGGCTACGGCGGCGTGTTGCCGAACGCGCTCGTTCTGTGGGAAGCGCAGTTCGGCGACTTCAACAACGGCGCGCAAATCATCATCGATCAATTCATCGCCGCGGGCGCCGCGAAATGGGGTCAAGAAACACGGCTGACGCTCCTGCTGCCGCACGGCTACGAGGGATCCGGACCGGAACACTCGAGTGCCCGGCTCGAACGTTTTTTGCAGCTATCGGCCGAAGGAAACATTCGCATTGCGAACTGCTCGACTTCGGCGCAATACTTTCACTTGCTGCGGTCGCAAGCGAAAGCAACGCACGCCTATCCGCTCGTGGTGATGACCCCAAAGTCGTTGTTGCGCAATCGCAGCGCGTACGGCACGCTCGACGAGCTCGTGAACGGAGCCTTCCGGGAAGTCATCGACGACCTGCGTTTCGCCGAACACCGGGATACCGTCGAGCGGCTCATTTTGTGCAGCGGCAAGATCTATCACGACCTGATCGCGGACCCGGCATTTGCGACGATGCAGCGTACCGCTGTCGTGCGGATCGAGATGCTCTCACCGCTACCGAAAGCCGAAGTACTCAAGATCGTCGCGTCGTATCACAATCTCAAGCGAATCGTTTGGGTACAAGAAGAACCGAAAAACATGGGCGCGCGGGCGCACGTTCGCCGGCGGTTGATGGACGATCTGCCCGGGCAGATCACGGATATCGAATACGTCGGACGGCCGTATCGCGCGAGTCCGTCGGAAGGCTATCCCGGCGCACACGCCGTCGAACAAGATCGTATCGTGAAGACGGCGCTCATCGAGGATTTGCCTAGCGCGTGATTACGCCGGTGTCCGCGCGGCAACGGCGGCAAGGCCCGCCACATCGCCGACGACTTGGACGATGGCGCGATTCCGGTCGTTGATGAATCCGGCGCGATTCGCACGATCGAACATCGCGAGCAGCGGGTCGTAATACCCGCCCGCGTTGAGGATGACGCACGGCTTGTCGATAATGCGCAATTGCACCCACGTCACGACTTCGCAAAACTCCTCAAACGTTCCGAAGCCGCCCGGCAGCATGACGAAGCCGCTCGACAAGTCATTCATGAGCGCTTTGCGTTCGTGCATCGAGTCCACAACATGAAGTTGCGTGATGCCCGCATGCGCAACTTCGCGCGCCGCAAGCGCCTGTGGAATAACGCCGATAACGCTGCCGCCTGCGGCGATCGCAGCGTCGGCGACGGCACCCATCAAGCCGACGTTTCCGCCGCCGTAAACGACGCCGATGCCGGCTTGCGCGAACATTTTCCCGGTGTCGGTCGCCGTCCGGCGATGCAGCGGATCGTCACCGGTCGACGAACCGCAAAAGACGCACCAGCGGATCAGGCGAGTGCTTCGATCCGGCCGCCCGAACGCTCGAGCGCGCTTGCAATCATCGCCGATTGGAGCGCCGGCGACTGCCAGCGTGCCTGGGCGTCCAACGACAACGTGTCGATCGGGTCGAAGTACAGAAAGTACTTCCCGGGTTTCACGCTTGGCGCCGTATACACCGCGATGCCGTTCTCGCGATCGTAATATTCAAAGCTGTGCACGTCACGCTTGCCGCCGCCGCCGGGTGCGTCGCAGATGAAAAGCGGCGTGTTGAAACCGGCAGTCGTACCACGCACGTGTTTTTCAAGATCGACTGCCGTTTGAATCGAAGTCCGCAACTCTTCGACGCCTTTGACGAGATCGTGCATGTAGACGTAATACGGGTGAACGTTGATGTATTCGAGCCGCTTTATCAGCGTCGTCATCGTTGCGGCGTCGTCGTTTACTCCGCGGATGAGCACCGTCTGATTGCGAACGTAGATACCGCGTTCGAATAGCAGCCGCATCGCTCGTTCGGTGATCCAACTGATTTCGTTCGGACTGTTGAAGTGCGTATGCAAAACGACTTCTTTGCCCATTTTGCGACCCCGATCGACGATCGACGTAAGCGCGTCGGTCCAGGCACGATCGGTTAATACTTTCATCGGCATGACGGCGGGGCCCTTAGTGGCGAACCGCATGCGGCGAACGTGCGGTATGGCTAAGAGCGCGTCGCCGATGAGCGCGAGCATTTTCGGAGCGAGCTGATAGGTGTCGCCGCCCGAAATAACGATGTCTTCGAGTTCCGGACGCGATGCGATGTAAGCAAAGGCGTCCTGCCAATCTTTCGGCGTTTTGGCCAATCGCGCTTTATCGACTTCCTCGGTATCGGGTCCGATCGCGTACGAGCGCGTACAAAATCGGCAATAGACGGGACAGGTATTGAGCGGTAGAAACAGTGCCTTGTCGACGTAGCGATGGATGAGACCGGGCACCGGCGAGTCATCTTGCTCGTGCAACGAATCGAGCGTCAAGCGCGGGTGATCGGACATTAAGCGCGACGCGACGGGAATGAATTGACGGCGAATCGGGTCCGTGTAGGGACTATTCCAATCGATCGAGGCGATGAGGTAGGGTGACACCCGAACCGCCATCGGTGCTCGCCGAAAGCCTTCGCGGGCGTCGTCGATGAACGATGCCGGCACGAGGTCGCTGATCGTCTCGAGCAATTCGTCGGGCGTTTTGATCGATTGTCGGCCCTGCCAGATATGATCGAGAAACGTCGCCTCGTCAATGTCGGCGTAGGCCGGAATCGTGCGCCAAAATTCGCCTTGGCGTAACGTGCGATGGGCGAGCGCGGCGGGAACTGCCGGCGGCTTGATCGCGGGCGATGAATCGATTGAGAGCATAGGACCAGACCCTTTCAAACCGCTCGCGAGCCATAGCGTTGCGTGAAGTACGCCAGCACCGGCGGATAATCGCGCAGCGTTTGCAGTGCCGTCGCCGCGTGACCCTTGGCGTAACCGTTGCCGACGATCATCGTGACGTCGGCTCCGACGCCTTCGGCACCGAGTGCCGCCGCGGTGAACGACGTGTTCATCGAAAAAAAGTACACGCAGCCGGCCTCGCGCGTGCACAGAATCGAGGTTAACTCCGTGCCCGGCACGTTCACGCAGTTCACTGCCAGATCGGCCAGCTGCGGAAGATGGTCGGGCAGCTGAGCGACGATCGACAGCGCATCGCGAGCGTCCCCCTCGATCAGCGTATCGGCATACCCCTGAGCGAGCAGGAGCCTCGCCGGGACCGTTCGGGCGTCCGGCACGATGCCCACGACCCGGCCGGATGCGCCGACGCGTGCCCGGGCTTGCACGCAACTGAGCAAACCGGATTTTCCGTCCGCGCCGATCACACACACCGTCTGACCCGGCTGCGCCAAGCGGCGAACTTGGGCCGGGGCGCCGGCAACGTCGAGCACGGCCAGCGCAACGTCGTCGGGGATATCGTCCGGCAGACGCGTGTAGATGCCGCTTTCAAACAGAATCGCCGTACCGCGCACCCATACCCGGCCGGTCGGGACGTCGATGTCGAGAACCGCATCGAGCGCGAGCGGCGTCAAGGTCAGCGATACGAGCGATGCAATCCGATCGCCGACGGCAATGTCGTTGCGGCGCGCGAGCTCCGGCCCGATTTGCAGCACGCGGCCGACGAACATTCCGCCGCTGCCGGTGACGGCGTTATGCTGTTTTCCGCGCTCGCGGATGGTCGCCGCAATATGCTCACCGATTGCCGCGCGGTCGTTCGAACACACGTCGGCGATCTGCTTGAACGAAGCGGAGTCGATGTTGAGGACGTCGACCGCGCATAAGATCTCATTTGCCGCAGCGACCGGCGTCGCATCGAGGCGCCAAGCGGTTTGGGGCAATGCGCCGGGCGGCTCGAGTACGCGGTGGCAGCCCAAGCGGCGGCTGCTGCTCGCAGCGATCATACCGCCCCCAGCGGCCGATCGGTCACGACGACGCCGGGACGTTCGAACGGCGTCGAGAGAACGATCGTCGTCTGCGTTCGCGCGATGCCCGGAATTCGCTTGATGCGCGATAGGAAATCGTCTAAATGCGCGGTTGAGCGCGTTGCGACTTTGAGTAGAAACGTTTCATCGCCCGCAACGCTGTGCATCTCGAGCACCTCGGGCAAAGCGGCAAACTGATCGACAAATTCGTCGTAGGCCTTTTCGGCAGCCGTGATGACCCCGACGAAAGCCATGAGCTCGTAGCCCAGGCGGCGATTATCGACTTGCGCGGCGTAACCGCGAACGAAGCCGCGCGTTTCGAGCCGCTTGATCCGCTCGTGGACCGCCGGTGCCTTGAGACCGACAACCGTACCGAGTTCGGCAAATGTCGAACGAGCGTTTCGCTGGAGCGCTTCGACCAGCTGCAAATCGAGAGTGTCAAGTTCGGGATGCGCGAACATCGTGGCTCTTTCTTGCATTTAGCCTTGTTTCATTCGTCACATCGGATTTAGAGCCTACAGGTGTTCGGCAACCGTCGGCGTTGGCGGGAAGGCGCCGAGCCGACCGGAACGCAGATCGATCGTGTGGCCGATTTCGGCACGCGTCGTTGCGTGCTCGCTCATCTTGGCAGCTGCGGCTTGCAGCCGATCCGTTCCCAGCGCGCCGCCGAGCACGGTGCGCTTCGACATACCGGCCGATCCGGCGACGCTCGACCCGCTTTTCGCGCATGTCGACGCCAATAGCGTTGAAAACCAAGTTGCCCGGCTTGCATTCGAGCCGTTCATCGATATCGATGCGCGCGGTCGTAGCGTCCCGGTCTTACTCTCGCGGGTGCCGACACTCGCCAACGGCGATGTGACGCCCGATGGCCGAACCATAACGTATCGGCTGCGCCACAACGTGCACTGGCAGGACGGACCGCTCGTTACGGCGCGCGATGTGATGTTTACCCTGCGTGCGATCCTCGACGCGCGCAATCCGGTGCGCTCGCGCGAGGGCTACGATCGAATCGTGCAGATCCGCAAGCTCGATGATTTTCGCGTCCGCGTGACGTTGCGGTCGGCTTGGGCGCCGGCGGTGGCGACGTTTTTCAGTTACGGCAGCGCTCCGCAATACGTGCTGCCGGCACATTTACTCGAAAACCGTGCACCGCTCGCGCAGGATCCGTTCGGCGCGCATCCGGTCGGTGACGGGCCGTATCGCCTCGTGCGTTGGGATCGCGGCGAGCGGCTCGTCTATGAAGCAAACGACGCGTATTGGCGCGGCCGGCCGGCCGTCGCGCGGCTCGAGGTGCGCATCGTTCCCGATCCGAGTACGAATCTGACGTTACTGCGCAGCGATAGCATCGATTGGAATCTCATTGCCCCCGCGCAAGTCCCGGCACTCGCCGCCAAGCTGAATCTCGCCTATGCCGTTGCTCCGCTTGCGCTCGTCGCCGGGATCGCGCTCAACACGCTGCATCGTCCGCTTGACGACGTACGGGTGCGCCGAGCGCTCGCGGCTTCGATCGACCGGGACGGCATCAGCCGCAAAATAACGTACGGACGCTATCCGCCGATCGACACGGCGCAGCCGTTGGGTTCGTGGGCGCACGATCCCGCCGCGCGTCTGCCGCGCTACGATCCGGCTGCGGCCGACGCACTCCTTGCCTCAGCCGGCTGGGCGCGTGCAGCGAACGGCATGCGCTACAAACACCGCGTCCCGCTTGCGCTTACGTACGTGCAGTTTCCCGAAACCACGACCGGCGTCCGGGTCGCGACGGTCGTGCAAAGCGAACTTGCCGCACGCGGAATCGCCGTTACGATCAAGTCGATCTCGAACGCACAGCTGTTCTTGCCCGCCGCGCAAGGCGGAACGCTCGCCCGCGGAGATTTCGATCTGGCCTACGTTCCGTGGGCGATGGGTGCCGATCCGGACGACAGCTTCCTGCTAAGCTGCCACGGCGCGGCGAACTACATGCGCTGGTGCGATCGGGCCGTTGAAGCACTTGAACGGCGCGCGATCCTCACGCCGGATCGGCCGTCGCGCAGCGCGCTCTACGCGCAAATTCAGCGGCGTGTTGCAAGTGCCGTGCCGATCGTCTATCTCTTTAACCCCGCCTACGTGTACGCGTATCAGAAGCGCCTGCACGGATTTGCTCCCAATGCGTTTCTGCCGACCTGGAACGCCGCAGCTTGGAGTCTCCGAACACCATGAATCGTATCATCGCCGCCGGTTATCCGTATGAAATCGCGGGCTTGGTGTTCTATGTCTTCTTTCTTGCAATGCAGCGCAAAGGCGGTCAGCGCTATTCGCAGCGGACGCGAATCTTGACCATCCTTGCAGCGATCGGTCTGGTCGGCGTCGTGCCCTTTCACTATGCCACGAACGCCGTTGCCGTCGAAGCGCTGCTCTTGCTCGGTCTGGCAGCCGTGGTATCGGCGTTCGCCGACCGGCGATCGGTGCCTGAGGGTCCGCCGGTTAGCGGAACGTCACGCCGTCCAAAACAATGAAGCCGGCCGGATGCGTGCCGTGAATGGTCCGATGCGTCCAGTGAATGCCTTCGTGTCCGGGGCGATCGAAATAGTATTCACCCCGCACGACTGCCGGCTCGCCGACCCGCACCGGGAGTTCGCCCAGCATATCGAGGTTCGCATCGATTGCGACGATCGCGCCGTCTGCGGTCCGAACGTCGATGACGCGATGTTCGCCGCTGCGTGAACGGCGTTCGCGGCCGGCCGCCACGACCGTTCCGCACAAGGTAATTTCCGTTCGGTCGGCATGAGCCGCCGCTACGGCGCGATACGCGTGCGGATCGCATGCGGTCGCCGAAGATGCCGACGGTCCGCAACCCGCGCCGATGAGATTCGCGGCGATGATAACGGCGACATGTCTGCGCCCCATGGGCGCCGAGCACGGCTTATTTGTCGTCGCGTTCCGTCGGTTTGCGGCTGTCCTCGGCTAGCAACGCGGCCAGCTCTCGATCCATATCATTCTTGTTAACGACTAAACGGAGCGGTGTTTTGGTCACCGGTTCGACGACGGGCCGCGCCGGTTTCGGAACCGGGCGCCGTCCGCGGCGTGCTGATTCGGCGGCAAACACCGGTATCACGAGCGCCGCAAGCAGCACGAGAACGATCACGGCCTGCAACGTCATGCGGCACTGCCGCGATGCAAGCGGACGTACCTGAGTTTAGCGCGGTCCGAAGACAAAGTTTTTCCCTTCATGTTCTTGCAACGCATGGTTAGACGTGGCGGGGATGACCCGTATTCCGTAGTTTCGCTAAGCCGACCTGGGCAGAGACGGCGACGCTTTTTGCCTTTGGTCTTTTAGCGAACGCGGGCGCTTCCGGTCACCCATCTGACCCGAGGAAATCGCCTTTCGGCTACTAACTACGCAACCGTTCCCGAGTAGCCGGGCGGATTTCGGCACTGAGCGGCACCCGTTAAGGAGTGGACTGACCACACATGACGACCAACTTGCGCGACTTCCTCGAGCTCTCGTACGGCGAGCTCGAAGAGATGAATTTGGCTGCCAAAGAAGATCGTAAAAACCGGATGAAGATGCACGAGCTGCAAGAGAAGCGGATCAAGTATCTGGCAGATGAAAAGCGTATCAAAGCCGTCACCGTGATGTTCAGCGACCTCGAAGGCCGCTTGCATATGCTCGATTACGATAAAAAGTTTCTTATCAAGTCGTTCGACAACTTAACCTTTGACGGCTCTTCGATTCGCGGCTTTACCGCGCAAAAAGAAAGCGACTTGCGGCTCTTCATCGATTGGGGCGCATTCTATTGGACGCCGTCCGACTTTTTTGGTCCGGGCAAGGTGCTTGCTTTCGGCGAAGTCATCGATAAAGACGGGTCGCCGTTCGGCGCCGACCTGCGCGGAATGCTCAAGCAGTTTTCGAACGAGCAGTACGACAAACACGGTTACACGCTCAATGCGGCAAACGAAATCGAAGGGTTTGTTTTCGCCGGCGAGGATGCCGAGCAACATTTCAACGAGACGCACAAGTTCGACTACGTCAATACCGGCGGCTATTATCATTCGCTGCCCGGCGATCCATTGCGCCAATTCATCGATACGGTTGCCGAAGTGCAACGCGCGATGGGCTTTGAGAATGAAAAGGATCACCCCGAAGTTGCTCCCTCGCAATTCGAGATCAATTATAGCTATGGCGAAGCAACCGCGGCCGCGGACACGATTCAACTTTATAAACTCATTTGCCGTCAAGTAGCCACGCGGCTCGGATTGACCGCTAGTTTTTTACCGAAACCGGTCGTCGGCGTCAACGGTAGCGGCATGCATACGAACGTTTCGGTGACTAAAGACGGGAAAAACCTGTTTTGGGATCCGGCCGGCCAGGAAAAGTTGAGCTCGTTCGGTTGGGATTTCATCGACCGTATACTGACGGTCGGGCGCGAAACGTGTTTAGTTTTCAACGCCAGCGTCAACGCATATCGCCGGCTCGATCCGCATTTCGAGGCGCCCAATCAGATTAAAGCATCGGCCGTCGATCGCGGTTCGATGGTTCGCGTTCCGATCGGTAACGAACGCAGCGCGCGCGTCGAAGTACGTTCGGTCGGACCCGATGCGAACCCGTACATGGTGCTCTTATCGGTCTTCAAAACAGGGCTCGAGGGCGCCATCAGCGATAATCCCAATCTGCGTCAAGCCGACATGTATCTGCCCGACAATATTTACGATGCGCTGCACCATTTCACCGGATCGCCGTGGGTCAGCACGCTGTTGGGCGAAGACGTGAAAGGCCGCTATTCGGATTTAAAGCAGGCCAGTGCCGATCGTTGCCCGCGTGCACTCGGCACGTTCGTGAAATCGGCCGAAGTGCAATACCATCACGAAGTCTACAATCAATACCTATGGAATCTGTTCTAAGTCGCGTGCGCTTGCAAACACGGGCGCTTCGGGCGTGACGTTCGCCGATCGGGACGTGCGCAAAAAGCGATCGAAGTCGCGGGCGTCCATCGGTCGGCTCGTCAGATAGCCCTGGAAGGCGTCCGAACCGAAAGCGCGCAGCGCTTCAACTTGGGCCGCGGTTTCGACGCCCTCGGCGACGACCCGAACGCCCAAGCTGTGTCCCAAGGTGATGATCGTCTTTGCCACGGCTTGATCTTTGGGACTTGCAACGATATCGTGAATGAAGGTTCGATCGATCTTTAAACAGCTGATCGGGTAACCGCGGATCGACGCGAGCGAACTGTAGCCCGTCCCGAAATTGTCGATCGAGATGCGGACGCCGAGACGTTGCATCTCGACCAGACGTGCGAGAACGATCGCCTGATCGCCCAGGGCGACATGCTCGGCGATTTCGATTTCAAGGCGGTGGGGATCGATGTCGTGCAGCGCAATCGCAGCCCGCAGCGCTTCGATGAAGCGCGGTTCGGTAAATTGTCGCGCCGATACATTCATTGCGATCGTAAACGCGGCATCGAGCGTCGCCGGCAACGCCGCGATTTGCGCGCAGACCGCATCGAGCACGATCGCTCCGATCGCGCCCATGAGGCGGTGTTCTTCGGCAAAGGCGAGGAAGTTTTCGGGCGCGAGCGTGCCGCGCTCCGGGTGCTTCCAGCGCACGAACGCTTCAGCGCCGATCGGCTCACCCGTTGCGAAGCTGACGATCGGTTGATAATGAACGACGAACTGTTCGCATCGGATCGCTTCGCGCAGCTCGGTCTCGAAATTGAGCGATGCAACGATCGACGTATGCGCGTCGGCGCTATACAACCGAAAAGCGTTGCGGCCGCTTTGCTTCGCTGCGTACATCGCGGTGTCGGCTTTTTCAACGAGCTCCTCGCCGAGTAAGCCGTCGGCTGGATATAAGCTGATGCCGATGCTCGCTCCGACGCTGACGCTTTGCGCTCCGACGTCGATCGGCTGACCGATCGCGGCGTGCAGCCGCGCCGCAACGCGACCGGCGTCTTCGGCGCCCTCGGACGTTGCACAAACGAGGACGAACTCGTCGCCGCCGACGCGGCTTGCGGTATCGCCCGCGCGTAATGCATCGGCGATGCGTTTAGCGGTTACGGCCAAGACGCGATCGCCCGCGGCATGTCCGAGCGTATCGTTGACGATCTTGAACCGGTCGAGATCGAGGTAGAGGACGATGACGCCGGTCCGATTGCGTTGCGCCAGTGCGATGGCTGCAGCCAGCCGTTCGACGAGCAGCATGCGGTTGGGCAGATTGGTGACCGGATCGTGATGCGCCAGATGTTCGAGCTCGGCCGCGGCCTGCGCCAGCTGCGTTGCAGCCGCCTTGCTATCTTCGATATCGGTTGCCGTTCCGATCCATTTGCCGACCTGATCGGCCGCGTCGTGAAAGGGCACCGCACGTACCATGTGCCAGCGGTAAACGCCGTCGGCCCGGCGGAAGCGCGCTTCGCACACGTACTCGACCGGATCAGTACCATCGTGGTAATTAGCGATTTGCGTGAGGTCGTCAGAATGGACGATCGCGGCCTGGCCGCGTTCTTGCGTCTGCTGCGCCGATAAGCCCGTGTAGTCCGACCAGCGGTGATTGACGTACTCGACACGCGCGTCTTGACCGCTAACCCAAACCATTTGGGGCATGGAGTCGGTAAGCGCGCGGTAGCGCGTCTGGCTTACTTCGAGCGCAGACTGCGCGCGCTTGAGGTCATCGACATCGGTCGACGTATCGAGCCACCGGCGCGGCGTTCCCTCAACGTGCGGTAATAATGTCGAACGCGAAAGAAACCAGCGATAGACGCCGTCGCTGCCGCGAATCCGCAGCTCGTACTGATGCGGAGCGCCGGCGGATCCGGCGATCCGGTCGTGCGCCCGATCGGCGACCGGCAGATCGTCGGGATGAACGAAATCACGCCAGCCGTACCCCGGTCCGGCGCCGGAATGCGAACCGGTGTACTGATCCCAATTCGGACTGGCGTAGTCGACGAATCCCGCTTCGGTGCGAATCATCACGACGCTGCCGATCGAATCGAGCAGCGCGCGCGTTTCACTTGCTATTTTAAAATCGTGAACGTCGGCGCATGATCCGATCCACTCAACGATCCGACCGTCGGCGTCACTCGTTGGAATCGCCCGGCCGAGATGCCACCGGTACACGTCGTCGGCTGCGCGACGAAAGCGGCACTGGATCTCAAAGGGCTCGCCCGTTGCCAGTGACGCGTTCCAACCGCGCAATGCCGCAAGGCGGTCGGCGGGGTAGACGGTCGTGGCCCAGCCGTCGACCGAACACGCGAGCAAATCTTTGCCGGTATATTCCGACCAGGCTCGATTGACGTACGTAATCTTGCCGCCGGCATCGGCCATCCAGACCATGTGCGGCATTGCTTCCGCGAGCAGCCGGTAGCGGCGTTCGCTTGCGGCAAGCAAGGCGTTGCGCTCCTCGAGAAACGCCGCCCGGGCGTCCAACGCTAGGCCATGTTGCCAGCGCAGCTGTTGTTCGATGCAAGCGACGAGTTCACGTGGATCGAACGGTTTGCTCAAAAAATCTTGAACGCCCGACTCGAGCGCGAGAATTCTCTCGTCGACCTGCGACTGACTTGTCAGCATAACGATGGGTATGCCGCGCGTGTCTTTGCTCGCTTTGAGTTCTTGTAACGCCGCTCGGCCGTCCATTACCGGCATGCGCCAATCAAGCAGCACAACGTCGGGCCGTTCGCGTCGCACGGCTTCGCAGGCAAGACGTCCGTTATCAACGGCGATAACGCGATAGCGTTCACGAGTGAGGACTTGACACAGCAGCATTCGTGTTGCAGTGTCATCCTCAGCGACGACGATCGTCGCCCGTGAAACCGGCTGGGCGGTGGCGAATGCCGCGGTCACGATCGACCCGGCAGCCGTACGACGCACGGTGTATGCATCGTCGGTTTGCAGAAACGGCTACCGGTCACCGTCGAGTTCACAAACCTAACGTCGGCACTGCGGGCGCTTTCCCGTAGCCGCAGCGTCGAATTGCAACGCGGCTTACACGCGAACCATACATATGTTAATTTTTCGTTCGATCCCGGTCTGCGTTCGTGATCCGGTCTCAGACACTCCGGCGAAACGTCGATGTTAACGGCAAGTAACCTAGCGTAGATGTAAACGATTGGTAAAATTAATTTAAAAACGTAGCCCGTTACTGAAGTACTGCATCGAATTTGCCGTTACTTCTTACAGATGACCGATGGACGCGAGGGTGCGCGGACCGTCAATTTTTCGTTCATGTTGCACGTGGCATCTTTTAATGACGCTATGTAGCTGCTAAGCTTCAGCATGTGAACGAAGCAGTACTCGAGCGTCTGCACGCGTGCCGTTGCAAATGCAACGGTCACACGAGAACGCGCGACACTGCGTGCCGCTCGTGCATCTAACCGAGGCGATCGGCGGAGCAACGACTCAATCGTTGCTCTGGGCGGCACGCGGCCGGGTCCATCGGCGGCTTGCGCGCGCCATCGAGTTTCCGGTTGTGGTGGTCAGCGCTCCGTCGGGATTCGGAAAAAGCACGGTGTTGCGCGAGTATTTCGCTGCCGCCGACTACGCTCACCGGCGCTTGATCCTCGCTCCGAAGCACGCAGATCTGCTTGGATTTATGCGGGTTCTGGCAGCGTGTGTGGCCGACGTAGCGCCGGCTTTGACGACGTCATTCATGGGCGTATACGATCGAATGAACGGTGCTGACGATGCTCCGCGGCAGATCGCGCAATGGGCGGCCGGCCATCTGCGTCGTGCGGACGTCAATATTCTTATCGACGGTCTCGAAAACGCCGCCGACGAGCGACTCTTTGGCCTGCTCACCGAGTTGGTCGACCAAACCTCGGATGCTTGCGTACAATGGATTATTCTCACTCAGGATGCCGGCCGTTTCCCCGTCGCACGCTGGCTCGCCGACGATCGGATGGACGTCCCGATCGACGAAGTCGATCTCGCGCTTTCTGTCGAGGATTTAGAGACCGGCGTGCGGCTCACGCACGCACCGGTCGATGCTTCGCGCATCTGCGCGTTGGCCGAGTCTGCCGCTCATTGGCCTGCGGCGGTGGCGTTGCTGCTGTGCGAACTCTTAACCGGTGCGTCGCTGCAACGCGAGTTGACCCAGCGTTCGCCGTATGCTGATTTTGCCGACCGCGCCTTTAGCGCATGTTCCGGCGTCGAGCAACGCTTTCTGCTCGAAACGTGTCTCTATCGGCGCTTCGATCGGGAAGTACTCGGCGTCGCCGGCTGGACGCACGTCGATTCGACACTCGAACGTCTAAGCGATGCGGGGGCGTTCATTTATCATGACGCGACCGGTGCTTATTGTTATCACGAACTGTTTCGCGGTTTCTTGGAGGACCGGTTACGCTCGAAAGCAAGCGAAATGTTCGCGCGCATCGCGTCACAAGCCGCTGCGGTATGCCACCGTGTCGGCCGTTGGTCCGATGCGCTCGAACTGTATACCGACTTGCAGGCCGCGACGCCGCTGGCGAGTCTCTTGAGCGAACATGGTTTCGCACTTATGGATCGCGGCGAGGCCGACACCGTGTCGCGTGCTCTGGCGTCGCTGGGTGAGAACGACTTCACCGCGTTCCCGGTCGCCCTCGCGCTCAAAGCGAGTCTCGAGTCGCTTAACGGCAGCTTCGACGTCGCTGAAGCGTGGTTCCGTCATGCCATTAAAAACGTCGGCGATTCGAGTGCACGCAGCGCGATCGTCTTCCGGTTTGCAACGGATCTCGTCCGGCGTGACCGGCGCGATGCCATCGACTTGCTCAAGCCGATCGTCGATGAGTCCGGCCACGATCTAAACCTAACGGTGTCGCTGGCGGGTTTGCTCGCTACGGCCTACGCCACGCATCATATGGACGCCGAAGCGGCCCAGGCAATACAACGCGCACTCGACCGCATGCCGGCAGTCGATGACGTTGCGATTTGCGCAAAATTATATTATCAGGCCGGCTATGTCGCACTATTCGCGCAAGATTGGTCGAGCGCGAAGCGCTTCGCTCAACGTGCCTTGGATACCGCACTCGATGCGCATCTGTACGACATTGCCGCGCGCGCGCTGAGTATACTTTATAACGTGGCGATGGACCACGAAGACGATATCATTACCACGCGCAAACATCTTGAAGAGTTGGCGTCGTGCAGCATCAAGGCCGGCAGCCGCTATTTACTGATGTATGCAACGCTCAGCCAGTACGAGATCGAAGTGCTAGCCGGTAATTTGGTCGAGAGCGCTCGGCTCGACGCGACCCTCGTGTCCTTAGAGGTCGATTACTCGGTCATTGCAACCGAAACGTTGCTACCGGCGCAGGCGCTGCGCGCAACTTGGACCGGCGATTTTCACCGCGCGTACCGGCTCATCGCACCGACGGCGGAAAAACAGATCACGCCGATTCGTCAGGCGCAGCGCTACGCGGAAATTGCGGTCTACGCTGCAGCGGCGGGTCTGCGCGAAGAAGCGGCTACTGCCGCCGATCGCGCACTAGTATTGACGCCGAAGTCGGCCTTCGGAGATAAGACGATCACGTTCACCAAAGCGTATGTTGCGCTCGCGCTGACGTTGCTTGGGCGGCGCGCGCGTGCACAGCAGATCTTGCTCGCACTCAAACGCGCCAAAACGTCGGCGCGTCTCGAGCAGCTCGTCGATGCGTTCCTCACTATCAACGAACGGTGGGAACAGGGGCGCTATTCGACGGCGTTGCGGAGCCAGCTCGACCGGCTCGAAGAAAACGACCTCGGCGGCGTCGGACGCCTCATCGAAGCATTGCCCCTACCCGAAACCTTCCGGGGTGAATTTGCACAGTTGACGGTTATCGAACGCGAAGTGCTCATTCATCTTTCGGCCGGCCTTGTCGCGGAGGAGATCGCGTCACTCTCGGGCCGTCATATCGAAGCGGTCGAATCGTCGATCGTCTCGCTTTGCCGCAAACTCGGCTGCAGCGGGCCCCGGCACGCCGTCGCTTTGGCCCAGAGCGGCGAGCCGCGCGGGATCTCAGCAGATGGCAACTGAGTATCGTCTTCAGACGTTGAGCACGCGCGATACGGCGGACTGCGGTGACGATGCCCGTAGCCGGGCCGCGAGCGGACGTGCGGATCAAAACCGCGTGCTCGCCGAGCAAATCCGCGCACGGGCGTATGAGATATCGGCTAACATGCTCAAGCGGGCCGTACGCCGGCCGGAGATCAACGTCGGTCTCGAGTTGCTGGCATTATCATTTGCCGAACGTTTCGCCGACTCGCTGGCTGAAGATGATTGTTCGGTATTGTTGCGCTGGGTGACCGACACATGCCGCCGTTACGGTGACATGACCGTGATACCGCGCCTTCTTTGTGCCGGTACATCGTCGGTAAGCGCGACGGTCGGCATCATCAATCGCAAAGCCGAACTTGCATTCATCGCCGAACAAATCGAAACGATCGTCGCCGAGCCGCGCGTCTCATCGGAACTCGTCGCGACCGACACGCTCGACGAAGTCGACGTTGTCTTAGGCGAATTGATCGAACGGCTGGGCGCCGCCGATCCGGCCACCGCGGAACACTCGCGTGCCGTGTCGCTCTGGTGCGCGCGAATCAGCAAACGGATGGCGCTGTCCGCAAGTGAATCCATTTTTGTCACGCGTTGCGGCCTCATTCATGACATCGGCAAGATGACGACCCCGCCGGAAATTCTGCAAGCACCGCGGCGGTTATCGGCGCCCGAAATGAATTTGATGCGGCGTCATGCCGAGGACGGCGCGGCGATCATCGCGGGCATTCCGCTTCTGGCCGGACATAAACCGGGAGTTCGCTGGCATCATGAGCGGCTCGACGGAGCCGGCTATCCCGACGCATTGCGCGGCACGACGATCCCGCTTGTTGCGCGCATCGTATCGGTCGCGGACTCGTTTAATGCAATGATCGGCAATAGACCCTACCGGATACCGATGCGGCCGACGGCGGCACTCGAAGAACTCCGTCGCTTCGGTGGTACGCAGTTCGATCCCGATGTCGTTGAAGCGATGAACGACGTCCTTACGAAGCGCGTGCGTTGATGCTCGGCACGAAATGCGGCGCGTTCATTACGCGCGTACCTGCACGCGTGACACGTTTCAATGCGTGCCTGTTTGCCGCATCGTTAAACGTTCGCACGCAAGATTTGTACGAAAAATCTCCCGAACGTCATAAAGTTCATAGCGCGCCGACCGAACACTGTGAATACGAGAGTCGAGTTGCGTCGAGCCGCTCGCTTTCGGACAGCAGTACGGTCAAGGTCGACATCTTTGACGTACCGGCGACGATCGATACCAACGCTGCTCGTTACAGAAACGAGCGCTTCGGCATGTCGTCACTGTCGTAATAGCCACAGATCCCTTTCTCTAATGAGGTATTGTACCATGTTGCTCGCCTTTTTCGTCTCGCTGTTTGCAATGTTCCACACCGGCTCCCCGTCTGCGGCTCCCGTGCATGCAGTTACAGTGCACGCGGCAGCACATGGAATGCGTCCGGCTGCCCCGCCGATCAGCGCGCATGCATTAGCCGGCTAAATGCCCGAAACTCACGAGCTGTAAACGGCTCGTGAGTCAATCGCGAGGAGCGTTACCGAACCTAACTTAATCGTCTAATCGTATCCTCGCACAAAGTTGAAGTCTAACCGGGTAGCGATCGCACCAGCAGCCTCGTAATTGACCGTAAGCCGGCCGGCTTTCAACGGGCAAACGTTCTTACCGAACGAGCTGCGCCCGAAAAACAGACGATTGCAACGATACGCTTCGTTCAATAAACGGTATATCGTCCGAGCGCTTAGCTGATGCCGGCAACTATCGTTAATTGGCTGCAGGCAGTCTAACGGTGGTATGACCGAACGAATCGTACGTTTATCGTACGGTTCGCATATGCTGCATCAAGCCGGACGGCGGGCGCGCAGGTCGGGCGGTTAGCGTTCAATCACTCAATACCGGCGCGCGATCCGTAATTGTAGTATTCGTATGCGGCGGCATACTTTTACAACCATCAGAAGACAGTACGTACCGTTGAAGCGTGATTTACGGTACTGCTTGTAAAATTGTTGCAAGCCGCCTATCGTCGTAGCGTTCACGCACGGCAGTTACGACGCGGTGCTCCGTATCGACGACCACGATTGCGGCGTTTTCTTTTTTTCCCGTCGGTGCTAGCCACGGCCAGCCGGCGCGATCGAACGTCAGAAAAAAACGAACGCGGTCGCGCGGCTGCCGAAAGGCCGCCGATCGCATGAATAACGCTCGAAGATATCCGTGAATGAAACGCGGTGCTGCCGCCGCGTCGATTACAGCGAAAACCGCGACCCGTCCGTCTGTCGCTCGAATTAGCGCCTGCGACCAGCGCTGTACCGAATCAGCCGCGCTTCGATCGTAACCGATGATGAGGATAAACGCTGAATTGCCGGCATCTTCGGGCAGACGTATGAGATTACCGTCGCTCGACTCCGCCTCCAGATGCGGAAGGTCAACGGCCTCCGCCCGCGGACCGGCGGCGAGGAGCAACGCGACGCAACACAGCACGGCGTAGAGACAGGCCGTCGGCCGGCTGTGCCCGCGGCGACTCTGCGACTTCCAATCGATCATACCCGTGTGACGCTACGAGCAGCACAGTTGTATCGGCCGGCCGGCCGTTCCAGGCGCTTGACCTTTAAAGCCCGGTCTGGTACGGTTTGCCGTGTATACGGGATCCCGTATACATCAACGCCGGGTCGAAAGAGGTTTCTGTGCCGAAGATGACTGCGATGGATGCGGCCGTGCGTGTTCTCAAGAGCGAGGGCGTCGACGTTGTTTTCGGCGTTCCGGGTGCAGCGATCTTGCCGCTTTACGATGCGCTTCGCAAGGACGGCTCGATTCGCCACATCCTAGTACGTCATGAAGAGGGCGGAACGCACGCAGCCGAAGGGTACAGCCGTGCACGCGCCGGCAAAATCGGTGTGAACCTCGGCACGTCGGGGCCGGCGGGGACCAATATGGTAACGGGCTTATATTCCGCACTTGCCGATAGCATCCCGATCCTCTGCATTACCGGGCAAGCTCCGCGTCCCAAGTTGCACAAAGAAGATTTCCAGGCCGTCGACATCGCCGCGATCGTCGCTCCGGTAACGAAATGGTCGGTCACGGTGATGGAAGGCGCGCAAGTGCCGTACATCTTTCGTAAGGCGTTCCAAATCATGCGCTCGGGCCGGCCCGGACCCGTTCACATCGACCTGCCGATCGACGTTCAGCGCGAAATCATCAATTACGACGACGAGGCCGACGAGCCGCTGCCCGTCGATCGTCCGCGGCCCGGCCTCAAAGCGATTCGCAAAGCGATCGATCTGCTGCTTGCGGCGGACCGCCCGTTGATCGTCGCGGGCGGGGGCGTCATCAATGCGAACGCGCACGAACATCTCGTTGCACTCGCCGAGCTAACGCAGACGCCGGTCGTCCCGACGCTTATGGGTTGGGGCACGATTCCCGACGATCACGAGCTGCACGCCGGCATGGTCGGACTACAAACGCAGCACCGTTACGGTAATGCAAATTTACTCGATAGCGACTTCGTGCTCGGGATCGGCAACCGCTGGGCGAACCGGCACACGGGCAGCGTCGATATCTACACCGGCGATCGTACGTTCGTCCACATCGACATCGAGCCGACCCAAATCGGCCGCGTTTTCAGCCCCGATCTCGGCATCGTAGCGGATGCCGGCTTGGCACTCGAGGCACTCGTGGCGGAGGCTCGCATTCGCAGCAGTCGCGGCGATATTCCGGCGCGTACGGCCTGGGTCGATACGGTGCAAGAACGCAAACGCACGCTGTTGCGCCGCACCGATTTCGACAACGTTCCGGTCAAGCCGCAACGGGTTTTTCAAGAAGTCAACGCCGCGTTCGACGACGACACCCAATTCGTCACGGCGATCGGTTTGTATCAAATCCTTTCGGGACAATTGCAAAAAATCAATAAGCCGCGTAATTACATTATTTGCGGTCAGGCCGGTCCGCTGGGTTGGGAAGTTTCGGCGTGTACCGGTGCCAAGCTGGCGAATCCGCATAAGAAGGTCGTCGGCATCGTCGGTGATTACTCGCTGCAATTTCTCATTGAAGAACTCGCGGTTGCCGCGCAGTATAAAATCCCGTTCGTTATGATTTTATTGAACAACGCCTATCTCGGTCTGATCCGTCAGGCTTCGATGCCGTATGGAATGGATTACGAGGTGTCGCTAAGCTTTCAAAACGTCAATGCGCCGGAAATCGGCGAATACGGCGTCGATCATGTCAAGGCGGCAGAAGCAATGGGTTGCCGTGCGATCCGCGTTTTCGATCCGGAGAAGATCGCCGCTGCAATCGTTTGGGCGAAAGCTGAATCGGAGCGTCTGGGCGTGCCGGTCATCGTCGAAGTCATCACCGAGCGCATTACCAATATTGCCATGGGCACGGAAATCAACTCGATTCGCGAATTCGAAGAGATTGTCGACGTTCCGGCGGTCGCCGAACGCGAACCGCAACTCGTCTAAGGAGTTTGATCTTGCCGCGCTTCGCCGCCAACCTTACGATGCTCTTTACCGAGCACGCATTTCTCGATCGTTTTGCGGCCGCGTCGAACGCAGGTTTTCGCGGCGTGGAATATCTGTTTCCCTATGAGTATCCAGTCGCCCAGATCGCGCACCGGTTGCAGGCTGCCGGCCTCGAGCAAGTGCTCTTCAATCTTCCCGCAGGCGATTGGGCCGCGGGCGAACGCGGCATCGCATGTCTGCCCGACCGCGTTGCGGAATTTCGCGCCGGAATTGCCACGGCAATACCGTATGCCGAGGCATTAGGCTGCTCGCGGGTAAACGCGTTGGCCGGTAAATGCCCGTCCGATCTCGCTCCGCAAGATGCACGCCGAACGTTCGTTTCCAATCTGCAGTACGCCGCAGCGGAATTAAAGCGCGCGGGTATAGCGCTCGTTATCGAAGCAATCAACACGTACGATATTCCGGGCTTCTTCCTTTCACGCTCCGATCAGGCGTTTCAAATCATCGATGAAGTCGGGTCGGACAACTTGACGTTGCAATACGATATCTACCACATGCAGCGCATGGAAGGTGAACTGGCGGCAACGCTGCGCGCGCACATTGCCCGTATCGGGCACGTGCAGTTGGCCGACAATCCCGGCCGTCACGAGCCGGGCACGGGTGAGATTCATTATCCGTTTCTTTTTGATTGCCTCGATACGGCCGGCTATCGCGGCTGGGTCGGTGCGGAATACATACCGGCGGCCGAAACGGCGGCGGGTTTAGGTTGGGCGCAATCGTATTTGCAGCCGGCTCACGCCGGATAAAGGGCCACTGCACGTGAGTAACGTCGGCTTTATCGGCCTAGGCATTATGGGGCGGCCGATGGCCGGTCATTTGCAGGCCGCCGGTCACACGCTTTTTCTTTATACGCACGGTAGCGTACCGCAAGAATTACTTGCCGCCGGCGGTGTTGCGTGCACTTCGGCTAAAGACGTCGCGGCGAAAAGCGAAATCATCATTACGATGGTGCCCGATACGCCGAACGTCGCCGACGCGCTGTTTGGACCGGACGGTGTCGTGCAAGGGATCACGCCCGGTAAGATCGTCGTCGATATGAGCTCGATCTCGCCGAGCGAAACCAAGAAATTTGCCGCGCGAATGAACGAAGCAGGCTGTACGTACTTTGATGCGCCGGTATCGGGCGGCGAAGTCGGCGCAAAAGCGGCGTCATTGACGATCATGGTCGGCGGTCCACAAGCGGAGTTCGAGCAAATCAAACCGCTGCTCGAAAAACTCGGCAAGAACGTAACGCTCGTCGGTGGAAACGGCGATGGCCAAACGACGAAAGTCGCCAACCAAATCATCGTCGCTTTAACGATCGAGGCGGTCGGGGAAGCGTTACTTTTTGCCTCGAAGGCAGGTGCGGATCCGGCGAAAGTCCGTGCGGCGCTCATGGGCGGTTTCGCGTCGTCGCGTATCCTCGAAGTGCACGGCCAACGGATGATCGAGCGCAACTTCGAGCCCGGCTTTCGCATCGCTCTGCATCAGAAAGATCTCAATCTCGCTTTGTCCGGTGCGCGCGAGCTGGGCATCGCATTGCCGAATACCGCGACGTGCCAGGAACTTTTCAATTCGTGCGCCGCACACGGCGGTGCGGCGTGGGATCACTCGGCAATGGTACGGGCGCTCGAAATGATGGCTGCGCACACGGTGGCCGACGCGGCGGTGCCCGTCGACCACGCCTGATTTACCGAGTGCGCCATATCGTCGTTGCACCGGATAAATTCAAAGGAAGTTTGTCGGCGCTCGCGGTCGCGCAAGCGATCGAGCGCGGTCTCCGGCGCGGATTTTCAACCGTTGGGCGGATCGAATTGATACCGATGGCCGACGGCGGTGAAGGGACCGTTGCGGCGTTCCTGGAGGGCGGATATAATGCCGAGCGGAGAACGGTTTGCGGTCCGCGCGGTGCTCGCGTCGACGCGCAGTACGCAGCGAACGGAAACGTCGCGGTGATTGAAATGGCGAGCGCGTCCGGCCTCGCGTTGTTGGCGGATGACGCTTACGACGCACGCACGGCAACGACGTTCGGAACGGGCGAACTCATTCGTGCTGCCCTCGACCGCGGCGCTACGCGCATCGTTGTCGGGATCGGCGGAAGCGCGACGAACGATGCCGGAGCGGGCATGCTCGTTGCCCTCGGAGCGCGCTTGCTGGACGGTCGCGGCGAACCGCTCAGCGACGGCGGCGCTGCGCTACGCGAGCTAGCGTCGATCGATCTCAGCCGCCTGGACGCGCGTCTGAGCGGCGTGCAATTCGAGGTCGCAGCCGACGTCGATAATCCGCTCTGCGGTCCGAACGGTGCGACGAGTATCTTTGGGCCGCAGAAGGGTGCGACGCCGGCCGACGTGGTCGAACTCGATGCGGCACTGCGTCATTTCGCCGATATCGCCGCATCGACCGTCGGGCGCGATTTTCGCGATGCGCCGGGCGCCGGCGCGGCCGGCGGTCTGGGCTTCGCGTGTCTTGCGTTTCTCAACGCGCAGCTGCGGCCGGGGGTTGAAATTGTCAGCGAATTACGCGGCTTAGACGCGGCGTTGAGCGGGGCAATGCTGTGTTGCAGCGGCGAAGGCCGGATCGACCGTCAAACGCTACGCGGAAAAACCGTTGCCGGGGTTGCGAAGATCGCCCGCCGCTATCATGTACCGCTTATTGCGTTCGCCGGCACGCTCGAAGCGCTCGCTGAAGAAGCATTGTTCGGCCACGGTATCACCTGCGTTCCGATCGTCGATGGGCCGATGCCGCTCGAGGCCGCGATGCGCGATACGGCGGTTTTGATCGAGCGTGCCGCGGCGCGCGTCGCTCGTATCTTCGAGGCAACCCGGGATCTTGCGCGGCTTAAGCCGCCGCATCCGGCGCCATGACCGCCCGCTTCGTATTTGCAATGTGCAGCGACGTCGTTGTGATGACGGCCGCCTCGTCGTGCGCGCGCATTGCTTCGAGCATCGCTGCGTGCTCGGCAACGGTGGCATACCGGCGTTCGCTGGTCTTGAGCGCGATAAAACGCCACGGTAAAATGTCCGCACGTAGCTCACCGAGCATGCGCTTGAGACGATGCCCGTCGGCGAGTGCCAAAATGCGATCGTGGAATTGTGTATCGAGGCGTTCCATTTCACCGGCATCATCGACGTGCTGCAGCATGCGTTCGACGATTGCCGTCAGGGCGCTCAGATCGCGCGCCGTCGCACGCCGGGTGGCCCGTCGCGCAGCGAGCGTCTCGAGCGCTTCGCGAATCTCGAAGATACATTCCACTTCGTCGCGTTTGAGTTCGCGCACGACGGTTCCGCGCGCGCCGCGCGGCTCGAGCATGCCTTCGGTTTCCAGGCGACGTAGTGCTTCGCGAACCGGCGTGCGGCTGGCGCCGAGCGACGCCGCGATCTCGGTCTCGATCACCGCAGCCCCGGGCGCTAAATCGCCCGAGAGAATCGCTGCCCGCAATCGGCTGTACACCTGATCGCGCAACGACCGGGGACGCGTCACTTGTGCGCCGAGTGTCGGCGTAGCGGACGCGCTGCGCGATGCCATGAAGCAATGCTAAACGGCGGCCGGCGCGGCGTCAAGTATTTTGGATCCAGTATCCCTTGACAGCCGGATAATTGTTTCTTACAGTTGGCAAACATTTCGGATACCGTATACAAAATCGGGTAAGGACAGGTGTAATGAGTGCGCTGACTGCCTCGCCGTCCGTTCATGCGCGTTTTCGCGGCAATCGTCGGCGAGCGTCAAACGATTACGGCAGCAAGCGAGCTTCGAACGTATGAATGCGACGGCCTGACCGGTATTCGCGTGCGTCCGGACGTCGTCGTCCTGCCCGAAACGACGCACCAGGTGGCCGCCTGCGTGAAACTCGCGCGCGAACTCGGCATGCCGATCGTCGCGCGCGGCGCCGGGACCGGTCTTTCGGGCGGCGCGGTCCCCAGCGCGGGTCGATCGTGATCGGCCTTGCGCGAATGAAAAAGATGTTGACGATCGACCTTGCCAACGAGCGAATTCTCGTGCAGTCCGGGGTCGTCAACCTCGATATAAGCCGGACGCTCGCGCCCCTCGGCTACTATTATGCGCCCGATCCGTCCTCGCAAAGCGTCTGCTCGATCGGCGGCAACGTGGCCGAAAACTCCGGCGGCGCGCACTGTCTCAAATACGGCTTTACCGTCAATCATGCGGTCGGCGCGACCGTCGTTTTGGCGACCGGTGACATCGTGACGATCGGAGCCGCGTTCGCCGATCCCTCGGGCTACGACCTCATGGCCGTCGTTGTCGGTAGCGAAGGGATGCTCGGAATCGTCACCGAGGTGTGGCTACGCATTCTACGGCTGCCGCAGAAGACGCGCACGATTTTTGCGACCTTCCCGACACCGGCGCAAGGTGCCGCTGCGGTATCGGCGATCATCGCCGCCGGGATCATTCCGGCGGCCGTCGAGATGATGGATCAGCTTGCTATGGAAGCGATCGTCGCCGCTACGTCGGTTGATTGGCCGCTCGATGTCGGCGCGTCGTTGCTCGTCGACGTCGACGGGTCGGCAGCCGAAGTGGATCATACGGCCGAAGCTGCCGAAGCGCTAATTCGCGCGGCTGGTGCGCTCGACGTACGCAGTCCGCGCGACGCCGCCGAACGAGCGTTGATGTGGAAAGGCCGCAAAAGCGCCTTTGCCGCCGTCGGCCGGATCAGTCCGAATTACATCGTTCAAGACGGTGTCGTGCCGCGTAAGGAAATCTCGGCGGTGCTGCTCGAAATTGCCGCCGTTGCTGCGGCGGCCGGCTTGCGTGTCGCCAACGTGTTCCATGCCGGCGACGGCAACCTGCATCCGCTCGTCCTGTTCGATGCGAGCATCGAAGGCGAGGAAGCGCGTGCCGAACATGTCGGCGGTGAGATCTTGCGGATTTGCATGCAGCACGGCGGTTCGATAACCGGCGAACATGGCGTGGGCCTCGACAAGCAGTCCTATATGGGCGAATTGTTCACCGACGAAGATCTCGAAACGATGAACTTCGTCCGTTGCGCATTCGATCCCGGACCGCGCGCTCAACCCGGGCAAAGTGTTCCCGACGCCGCGCCTGTGCGGTGACCGGCCCGGCACGTACGTGCCGTCCAGCTTCGAGGCCGCCGGCGTGGCCGGGCGCGGATGAACGCAGCGGTCGCGCGCCTCGAGCCGCAGACGCCGCGAGCAGCGGCCGGGCTCATGCGCGAAGCCGTCCGCGATGGATTTCGTGTCGGTGTACGCGGCGGCGGTACGAACGGCCCCGGAGCGTTCAACGTCGATGCGGTGCTCGAAACGCGCGGCATGCGCCGGATCGTCGAGTATGCGCCTGAAGATCAGACGGTTAGCGTCGAAGCCGGCATCACGTTTGCCGAACTGCAGCGGGCGCTCGCGCTACACGGACAACGGCTCATCGTCGAATCAGCGCAGCCCGAACGCGCGACGATCGGCGGTGCCATCGCCGCCAACGTCTTCGGCCCCCGGCGCTTAACGTACGGTACGCTCAAAGATCTCATTCTCGGCGTCGGGCTGGTGCGCGCCGACGGCGTCGAGGCGCATGCCGGCGGAAAAGTCGTGAAGAACGTGGCCGGCTTCGACCTGTCGAAATTAATGGTCGGGTCGTTCGGCACGCTGGCGGTTGTTACCGCCGCGACGCTGCGAGTTCATCCGCTGGCCGAACGAACGCGGGCGTTTCGCGTCGCCGAACTCGCACCGGGCGAGGTTTGGTCGCTTGTAATTGCGCTTCGCAAGGCGTTGCTCGAACCGGCCGCCGTGATAGCGCATCGCGATCCCGAGCGAGCGCGTTACGATGTCGACGTTCTGTTCGAGGGCTTCGCCGTGGGTGTGGCAGCGAAAGTCGATGCTTTTGCGGCGCTCGCTGCAAGCGAAGGCCGGCGCTTTGCCGAGCGCGACGCAATCGGGGTCGAGCGCACGGACGCCGCGGTGAGGGCTGCCGAACCGCTACGCTTTCGCGCAAGCACTCCGCCCGCGGAGTTCGCGGCGGTCGATGAAGCCGTCATCGCGCCGTTGCTGGCGGCACTCGCCGGCGGCGTTTGCCGTTGCCTATCCCGCGCTTGGAACAGCCTTTATCGCGGGCGCACCTCGGTCGGCCGACGCTATTGCAGCGCAGCTGGCATACAGTCGCGGTCATGCAGAACGGCACGGCGGATCGATCGTCGTCGAAATGTTGCCGCCGCAAGCGCAGACGCTCGAACGCTGGGGCACGCCGCCTGCGTCTTTTGCGCTCATGCAACAACTCAAAGCACGTTTCGATCCGGACGGCCGGCTGAACCCCGGTTCGTTCATCGGAGGATTGTAATGACACTTTCGATCGGCGGCGAGCCGGCGCGAACAACAACCGATCTTATTTCCGATTGCGTTCACTGCGGTTTCTGTTTGCCGGCATGTCCGACGTATGCATCGTGGGGCGACGAGATGGACTCGCCGCGCGGGCGCATCGACTTGATGAAAGGGCTCGATACCGGCGTCATCGTGCTCGACGATCGGACCGTCGCGCACTTCGATCAGTGTCTGGGGTGCATGGCATGCGTGACGGCATGTCCGTCGGGCGTGCGGTACGACCTGCTGATCGAATCAACGCGCGCGACGATCGAGCACACGTATCCGCGCACGTTAAGCGACAAACTGTTTCGCGAGTTGATATTTGCGCTGTTCCCGTATCCCGGCCGGCTGCGACTGGCCGCACTACCGCTCGGTGCATACGTGAAAACGGGCGTGCAGGGACTCGTGCGCCGTTTGCGGCTGACGCGCTTCTTACCGGCTCGCTTCGCGCAGCTCGAAGCGCTCACGCCGCCGGTCGTCAAAGAGACTAAGCTTCAAGCATTCTACCCGGCGACAACGAAGATTGCGCGGGCGCGTGTTGCGCTTATCGCCGGCTGCGTGCAGCGCGTCTTCTTTCCAAACGTGAACGACGCCACGATTCGCGTGCTGACCGCCGAAGGCTGCGACGTGGTCGTACCGCAACAGCAAGGTTGTTGCGGGGCGCTTTCACTGCACAGCGGCCGCGATGTGGAAGCCAAGCGCTTCGCCGCTGCGCTCATCGAGGCGTTCGAACGCGAGCGCGTCGATGCAATCATCATCAATGCTGCCGGCTGCGGCTCGACGCTTAAAGAATACGCCGAACTCTTTGCAGCCGATGACGTCTGGCGCGAGCGAGCCCGCGCCTTTTCCGATAAGGTCAGCGACATCAACGAGTATCTCGCCGCGCTCGAACCGGTCGCCGTGCGCAAGCCGATCGCTAGGCGCGTGGCTTATCACGATGCATGTCACCTTGCCCACGCGCAGCGCATACGTTCGCAGCCGCGCGCGTTACTGGGCGGCATACCCGGACTCGAACTCATCGAAATTCCAGACGGCGAGCAGTGTTGCGGAAGCGCCGGAACCTACAATCTTTTCCAGCCGAAAAGCGCGCTGGAAATCGGGGAACGCAAGGTCGATAATATCTTGTCGACCGCCCCAACGCTGCTGGCCAGTGCAAATCCGGGCTGCACGCTGCAAATACAATCCGTCTTACGGCAGCGTAACATCGAGTTGCGTGCGGCGCATCCGATTGAGATTCTCGACGCGTCAATTAACGGAGTGCCGCTACCCGCTTAATTTCCTTTCATGACTTAATTTCGCGGCCGGCCTGCGGGTCTTGACGGTTAATTTGCCGCACGGTATAAGCAACGCGTCAATTTAGAGAGGATCTCGCATGTTCCAACAACTGCTTACGCCCGTTGGAGGCGCGTTGCTGCCGTCGTTTCTCGTTGCAACGCTGCCGATCGTCGCGGTGCTCGTCGGGCTCGGCGTATTGCGCCGGCCCGCCTGGCAGGCGTCGTTAGCCGGGTTAATCGTCGGGCTTATCATTGCAATCGGCGTCTGGCAGTTTCCGCTCGGCCTCGCATTCGCAAGCGTCGCTAACGGCGCGACGTTTGCCGTTTGGCCGATCATGTGGATCGTCTTCAACGCCTTACTGCTCTACAACATTGCCGTGAAATCCGGCCGGTTCGATGCTTTTCGCGACTGGCTACTCAATTATTTACCGAATGACCGGCGCGTCATACTCATCGTCGTCGGTTTCTGTTTCGGTGCGTTGCTCGAAGGGATCGCCGGCTTCGGGACGCCGGTGGCGATCACGAGTTCATTGTTGATCATGGTCGGCTTTCCGGCCCTCGACGCGCTAATCTTCACGCTTATCTTCGATACGGCCCCCGTTGCCTTCGGTGCGCTCGGCGTGCCGATCACGGTGCTCGGAGCGGTGACGCACTTATCGCCGACGGTCTTAGGCGCGATGGTCGGGCGGCAGCTCCCGTTTTTCGCCTTCTTATTGCCGTTTTATGTCATTACCGTTTACGGCGGATTGCGATCCGTGCGGGCGCTTTGGCCGGTTCTCCTCGTGGCCGGCGGCAGCTTCGCGATCGTGCAGTTCGTGTGCTCGAACTATGTCAACTATTCGCTCACGGACGTGCTATCGTCGATGGGCGCCCTCATCGTCACGCTGCTCTTCCTGCAGCGCTGGAAACCGGCGCCCGACCCGAAGTTCAGCGTTCGCGATGCAGGTCTGCTGCGCACGGACAGTGCGCGTCACTCGCTGTGGGAAGCGTGGTCGCCTTGGATCATCGTATCGGCGACGGTTATCATCTGGACGACGTTCGGCATCTTCAAAGCGGGTGACACGAAAATCCCGTGGCCCGGTTTACATAACGCGGTTTCAATCACGCTGTACAAGAATGTGCCGTATGCGGCGATCTGGGACTTTCAGCCGCTCGCAACCGGTACGGCCATTTTGCTGGCTGCAATCGTTACGGCGATGGTCGTACGCTTACCTCGACCCGAATTCTTTCGTAGCGCCGCGTCGACGTGGAAGCAAATTCAAATTGCCGTCTTGACCGTCATGCTCATTTTAGCGCTGGCCTATCTGATGAACTATTCGGGTTTAAATTACACGCTGGGACTCGGCGTTGCATCGGTCGGCCCGCTCTTCGTGCTGCTCTCGCCATTTCTTGGCTGGGTTGCGGTGTTGCTGTCGGGCAGCGATACGTCGGGTAATGCGCTGTTCGGTAACCTGCAAGTCGTGGCGGCAAATCAGCTCAAGCTCGACCCGGTGCTTTTCGCTGCAACAAACTCATCAGGCGGTGTAATGGGCAAGATGATTTCGCCGCAGAATCTCGCCACCGGTACGTCGGTTACCGATCTCAAAGGCAAAGAAGGCGTCGTGTTCGCACGCACGTTTCCGCATAGCATCATCTTGACCGTCTTACTCGGTCTGCTCGTCGCGCTGCAGCAGTACGTCTTCCCGTGGATCATACCTCACTAATTGAGACGATCGTTGCTTCGTGCGCGGCGCCGCCGATCTTGGCTAAAGCATCGGGGCAAGTGCACGAGCGGCTTCGTCGTTCCCTTCGTAGATCGCCCATTCAAGCGCCGTCGCGTCCCACAGCGTGTCGCTGATATCGGCGCGCGCTCCGCGGGCCAGCAGAAAGGAAATAAGTCCGGGTACATTGCCGATTGCGGCTTGATGCAATGCGGTGCTATGCGCGTGCACCGGCAGATAAGCGTTGATGTCGGCGCCCGCATCGAGTGCGACCTGCGCCGTGCCGGCGTGCCCATTGATGATCGCAAGACCGAAAGCCGTTTGCACGTCCTCGCGATCCGAGCCGCTCAAGAGCCGACGTAACGAGTCGCCGTCGCCCAACGCCGCTGCAATTAGTGCGCTCAACGGTTGCCCGTGCGCGAGCAGCACGCGCAGTGCATCGCATTCCGCGTGACCGGCGGTCGCGATGATTGTTGCGCGATCCGGAACAGCGCCGGCGCTTAGCAGCAGCTGCATGAGCGAAGCTTGGTGCCCTTGTTCGCGCGCCGCTGAACCGGTCATGGTCAGCATGAGCGTATACTGCAAATCGTCGCGTTCGACGCCGCGCTCGATCATAAGGCTCGCGATCTCACGGATGTTCGGGGCCATGCGCTCGACGAGCTTCGGATTGTTGGCCACAAACCAAAACAACTTCGGGTCGCGAAAATAGTCGTGGCTTTGTGCTTGACGATAGACACCGGGTCCATAATTCCGTTCGTGTAACAACTGCGGCTGCTCGTCGATCAGTCGCGCCAACGTCGATGCAGCGCCGGAGTGAATCGCATCCACGGCCGAGCGGAACGATGCTTTGTGAATGAGGGTGCGGTCGAGCAGCGCGACGATCGCCGAGCGCTCCGGCCCGCCGCCGCTCTTCGCCGCCTCGAGTGCCGTACGTCCGGCGCGATCCGGCTGCGATGGGCGCGCGCCGCCGGCAATCAGCAATTCGACGAGCGCGAGCGGTCCGTGTCGTGCAGCGACATGCAGCGGCAGCGCACGCTCATCGCCGACCCGCGGGTTAGCGCCATCGACAAGTAGCCGGCGGACGCTCTCGATATCGCCGGAGCGTACGGCGGCCATGAGTTGCGAGGCTGCAGCATCGTTCCGACGCACCGGTTCACTCATCGTTTCTTTGCATCGTCTGTCTTTGTCGAAGCGGTAAAATGAACCCGACCGGGGCCGTCGACCGAACGGTAAGGTGTGCCCCGCGTTTTATTGTATTCGGATTCGTGTGGCCCAGCGAACCGCTAAAAACAAATTTGATTTGGTGACGAGGCGATCGTAGCCGCTTGTAGCGCCGCCTCCGCCGCTGACGGGCGTATAGGTCCACGTGCTGCCTGAATCCTTCGAGTAAACCACGCTTGCACTGAGCCCGCTTGTGCCCAGACTCGTGGTTGCCGAGCCGACTTGAAATCGGTGCTGTTCGGAATGGGATCGGCAATGGCGAGATTGATGGCGGCAGCCGTGCCGCCGTTCGTGAACGTATGGGTGTACGTCAAAACCGTGCCCGGCGGCTGAACGCCGGCGGGTGAAGCCGCGAGCGCCACGCTGACCGTCGGCGTAAATCCGCCAAAGGTGAAGTACTGCATCGATGCCGATGAAAACGTCGGAACCGATCCAGATCGCCGGTGCCGCAACGCTCGAGAAAGCCGATTTCGGTACTTGCACGCTTACATGCGTCGAACCGCTGCCCGTAAGTTGCGTGCGCCAGATACGCGACATGCGGTACGTTCCCGAGACGGTCGACATTGTCGTCGAGCCGGCGTTGTCACCCCACGTGATGAAGCTGGCATTGCTGGAGAAGGCGCTGTTCGCGGTCTGCGAAGCCGTGCTGATCGACGTGCCGTTTGCGATCGTCACGTCGAGGGAGTTGCCGTACGCGCTGGAATTGATCGAATGCGATACGCGCTGATCGAGCCCGGATGCTGAGTCCTGACCGATGCCGGCTACGTCATAGGCGTAAGTTGCATTACTCGCCCCTGACCACACCGTCGTTCCCGCGCTCGAAAGATAGTTCGTCCCGCTGGCTACGTGTGTCTGCGCGTTGAAACCCAGCGTGATCCCGTATTTGATCGACGATACGAGCGGATCTGACTGATCTGTGTTGTCGTGAGGGCAGTCGCAAGACTGTTGTAATTAACGACTTCATCGATCTGCCCGTTCCAAATGCGATACTGGCAGCACCCGCCGCCGGCCGACGTTCGGCCGCCAATCTCGAATTGGCTTGCGCCGTAGGTTGAGTTGCTGAGGGAACTTGCCGCCGTCAACGCGTTTTCAGAAGTCGACGAGTTCATCTTGTTACCGGCCGTTGAATAAAAAACGTCACTTACGATCGGTGTTGCCGTCGGAGTGGTGAACGGTCCCGACGCAGTCGCATAATCAGTGTCAAGGTCATAACTCGCCCCGCGGTAGGCGATGCCCTGCGCCGCGCAACAGTTGCCGATCCATCCCGATAGGACGGCAGCGAAAACGCTGTTGCTCGGATTGAACAACGCCGTGTAGGAAACACCGAAGATGTAGCTGTTCGCTCCGGTGAACATCGAACTCGACGTTGCGCCGCGCAAGTCGTCGCTCGAGCCGTTAAAGCTGACGCCGGGATTAAATTGATCGCTGCTCAAGGCGCTTGGGCTGGTATAGCCCGAAGGGGCGACCGGCTGGGTCGACATCGCGCCCGAGCCGCTTTGATCGGTCCAGGTCGTCCTGTTATAGCCGGAGGCGGTGAACCACAGCGTTGCTCCAGTTACGCCGCCGGGCGACGCAGCTTCGGCAGGCACGAGTGCAAGCACGAAGAGCAACAGCGAGCGAGCGCGCCGACAAAGGCCGATGCAGGTAACGCGCCGCGTTCGCCGTCGCTTTGCAGGCTAGCCGCCGAGCAGTCATCTCCGGACACACCTTGGTAATCGGCAGACCGACGAGCAACGAAACAGCCGAGTATTATCGTTGCGGCCGGCGTTCAGATCGCAATCGAAAGACGGCGGCTCGAGAGCCGCCGTCTTTGACGAATTGGCGAATTGGCGCTATATCCCATCGGAGATTGTATCCTAAGAGAGATTTTGTATCCCAACAGGTTTGGTTGCCCGCTTAAGAATCAAGGAGAATTCCGGACCGGGATAGGCCCCTTTGCAAGGCATATCCTCTTGGCTAACGATCCGACGGGCAAGCCTGTTGGGCCTCCACTGACGCTCGGAACAAAGATGCAAGTCGCAATCGACGAAATCAATCGCAGCGTCTACACCTCGGGTACCAGCGCAGATCTCTCTTAAGGACGTTACCTAGACCGCCAATACGTGAGCGTTATTATAAGTGCGTTTTAGCGTTTAATGTGGACTTCTCGCCGAATCTTAAGCTTTTCCGCGAATAAGCGCTACAAAGGCTGGCCCGAAGCGAATAAGCGCTACAAAGTCAATCTTAAGGTTTTTCTGTCTACCTTGCGAGGAACGCTGGTTGCGAGCTCACGGCAGATTTCACAATTCCTCATATTCTTAAGCCGGCCAGGTTTATTTTCGTTTGTTAGAATCTCTCCAAGACACGCACGGAGTACGGGCGTTCTGAGGACCGGTAACACGGCCACCAGAACATCGAGGTGCAAGTGGCTTAAACCCGCAGGCAGCGATGTGCGGAAAGGTCGGCCATCGCCCAACGTCCCGGTCATCGCATATTCATACTGCCGGCGGGGATCATCAAAAAATCGTCAGACCCGTCACGGCCGTGAGCAGATATAGAGCTTTTGACCCCAGGGCATCGTCGGCCTCGAACGCTTTCGACCCGGCAACACCAAGGGCTTGAGATACCAAGAACGTCCCGTGCTCGAGCGAGACGCCTTCAAGTAACCAGTCGATACCGAGGGCTTCCGCCTTGGAGGCGTCGATAGTGAAGTCTTCTGGAAGGCCAACGACGACTACAGAAGACTCAGTTTCAGACAAGCAGCAACTCCGAAAGCACGCATTTCTGTTCGAGGCCGACCGTGACAGAGCATTCCCTTTCAACTACGCTTTCGCACCACGCCACAGGAAACCATGACAAGTTTGGCCTAGCTTTCAATGATGCTGAACGACAACTTTTTGAATCATATTCACGAAGCTGATGCTGCTATTCGGTCGCGTCTAACAGACTACATGTCAACTGAATCAGGTGTTGACAGGGTTGCGCGGCTGCCCGCACTAGACTCGTTCACGATAAATGAGCAGGCACATAAGCACATTGTCGCCACAGGCGATGTGTTTGAAGGCGAGATATCCATTACTTGGACAAATCTCCAACTGAGTATTAAGTTTATTCAGACGCTCAATGGCGCTACCGAGATTCCGCCACCATATTTTGATGCTGTGCGGATCGAATCAACTCAAGACGGGTCTGCATGGTGCCTGACGGCGGCGCACCTCGTGACGATTCCTCAAGAGACTGCCGTCTTGGATGCATTTAATAACACAATCGTAACAACGACTGAAACCTATAACGTGCGAAGCCTGCATTTAGAACAATCAAAAGACATATCCAGGTTTCACCGGATCACATTCCAAGGTGGTGTGCTCGACGGATATCCCCATGAAGCACTTAGTTCAGACGGAACTCTCGCATTCAATCAAGTTAACACATCGATCTTTGGTCGCTTGGCACGAGTTAGGTATGTAAGCGACGGAACACTGTCAGCTGACAAATTACTCTCCTTGACTTACGACGGCAATGTACTTACCCAGGAAGAACTGCGGAGCGTTTACAACCTCCTGAGTTTTTTCACAGGCGCGAGGCTTGAAATAAAGACTACCGAACACTTTGACAAAGCGTTCGTTCGGACTAGTGTCGATCTCTTTCAAGGTGTTCCTCACAGCTTGTCTGGAACGCCACCGCTTGATACAGACAACAGGATCGGCGCAGCTTTTGCCTCGCAGTTTCCGGCTCTTCTCCAGAAAATCCATTCCGAGATGCAGAATGGTTTTCCGTGGCACGCAGCCTTTCATCACATCCAAGAGTCTTATACAGACTTTCCTGAATCTGCAATTAAGAACTTAGCAGTTGCGCTCGATACAATCATTGAAGCGCATATGAAGAATGCCGATAAAGATCGGTACGTTAGCAGGAACGAATATAAGGCTCTAATTGCACCATTGATAGACCACGTGGAAAAGGTCGCTGCTGAACAACTTGAACCGAAGACAACCGCGTACAAAGAGTTAGCCGATCATATTAAAGGCGTCCTCGAACGAGAAAATCACCGTGGTACGAAAGAGAAGCGCGAAATGTTTTGGAAGGAGTTTAACATCGACACATCTGACTACAAAGATGTTCTTGCGTATCGTGACAAATCTCTTCACACGGGACACGTGCTCGATTATCTCGCTTCTAACGATTATTTGGAAGTCTCTCGTAATGTTGCTAAATTAAGAACACTTGCGAACCGCGCTATCTTACGGCGTCTTGGATACAGTGGTCCCATGATAGACTTCAGTACGGGAATAGTAGTCGAGGTAGAATAACCTCCCCCTCATTAAGCTGAGTCACATTCAAGACTCCGCGCTTGCAGTGTGCCTATCAAGGAGGAAGCTGATCTCGTGAACGCTAGCGAGACCGTAGTAGGGAAGTAGCCCGGGGGAGGGCATCTGTCGGCCAGAGATTGTAGACTGTCACTCATGGACGATTCTGAGAGCAGCAAAAGCTACGATGACTGGGCAAACGCTCCGGCAGGCGAACCTTTAGCGCCCTCGCTAACGCTTGCGACTTTTCGAAACGGGGTGCAGGACGGAATAGACCAACTCAATCGCGGCGAATAGATCTCTGGTGTCAGAGCAAATCCATCTTAGGGCACAACATTGACGAACGATCTGCGGCCTCACATAAGCCTCCTCGTCACAGCGGCAGAAGCCACGGCGCTGCCCAACGTGCTGGCACAGTTTGGAGCATGGACCACCTTCATTCCATTTGGACAGCTTCGGTCAGTGCTTGCTCGAGGCAGTTCGGCACCGCTCGTGGTGGACGCGATTGTTATTGAAGCGGCGGGAGGTCCTGAAGCCGCCGTTACCGCCGTCAAGGTAGCGAAACTAATTCGGAGCTTACCCGGCGATTATACAATGCGTAACGGGATGCGTTGGCGAGAAATGCCGCTTATAATTGTGGTGCCAGACCCCAACGTTGCAACAGCGATGCGTGTCGATAACTCTCTCCGCGGAATTCTTATAGCTGACTTTCAGTACGGTCTTCCGGGAATATATGAATCGATTTGCTCCACGATTCGTATCGATCGTGACGCGATCCATGCTGAACTTGACGACGCGGGATGCATTATCCAATACGGTCCCGATGGGCGATTTCGTATGCGAGGGCCAGCAGGAGGCTACCGTCACGGCGGTTTTCAACAAACCTTCGAGACGATTCGCTACCATGGCCCGTCCGACAGAAGCGCACTCAACGCGTCACCGTGGGTCATCGCTGCTGACGAAAAAGCTGTCGCCTTTGACATGAATGAGTTCGAACGTCTTATTTGGGGAGCAGCTGAGCGCGAAGAAGACCTTCAACGCTTCTTAGCCGGGAACTCTTACTTCTTGAACGCCGCACAATTCGAGATGGTACCGAAACCACAGCTGATGCGATGGGATGGCGACAAAATTATTCCCGATATTGTTATATATCCCTATGCTTTCGACGACAGAGCGAGATCGCCGCATATAGTCGAACTTAAGTGGTTTGGCGGACGCATGGTCGTGGGAGACAAACGCCGTTGGCGATTCAGATCAGAGATTCTAGGTGCAATCGAGCAAACTCGGGACTACTCAGAGTCGTTTATGGATCCACGCAACGCCGCCGAAACTAAACGCATACTTTCTGGCAGCATCCTTGAACCGAAGCGTACCGTGATCGGTGGGTTGATCGCACCGAATGAACGTCAGAGAATGGAACGAGCGCAACAGTACATCCCTGACGTTAACGTTTTAGCTTACAACGAGGTATTAGAAGCCGCACTGAAACGATTCGGACGTTCATAAGCAGCGATCTCCTGCCTTTCGGTTTGGACAATTGCCAAAAGGCAGTATCTACTCCTCAGGCTTGGGAGGCATCGGACCCCAAGACGCCGGGGCATCGTCAACACTATCAGGACTACGCCAATCCCAACCGAGAAGGTTGAAAGCAACTTTTGCATCTTGTTTCCCGACCCCGTAAAGAGATTCTTGGCCCGCTAGACCCATAGAATGCAGTCTATGAAGAGTATTCCATAAGGCAGTAACACTGACAGCATCATCGTAGAGCCGATCAGCACTTTTGTTGTATTCTTCGACATCAACTTCTTGGTCGATTATGCGATTACCGTAAAATCGAAGGTTAACGTCCGGGTCGTCGCAGCCAACGATATCCTGTTCTGCGATGTCCATCTGATGAGACTCGCTTGCGCGCATAGTCTGTGCAGTATCATAGTCCCCCTCCTTAGAGTATGCTCTCGCCTCGGTTTCGTAGCTATCCACCAAATCGAGATCATATGCAGCTGATGCGCATGCCGATTGGCTTGCCACAGATGGGAGGGGTTGAAACATTGACGCCGCGGCGATAACAGCAGCAAGTAATAGCTTTTTCATAGTAATCGTCATTTATTCCATAGGGACAGACTGGATGCATCGACTATCGACGCTTTAAGGCCAGATATTCACGGTTTTTCTGTGATAAAGGCTACTTTATAGCAGTTTGCTGCGGTTATGATGACGCATTATTGTCTTGACACAATAAGCTGTTGGACTAAAGTCGATCCCGAAAGGACCGAGATTTGTCAGTAGGTGGTTGGTTTCAGCACAAACTGCATCGGTGCCATTTGGAGATAGCGTTAATGTCAGCAGTATTCGTTCTTCTGTGGATCGCTTCAACTATAGCAATGCTCCTTTTTGCATTCAAGCGAAAATGGAAAAAAGCCACAATAAGCGTATTTATCGGTTTTCTCTTTCTTTGCGGAATCGCCGCGACGACCCCATCAAGCGGATCTGCGCATTCAACATCTGACGAAGCGAAGGTTGCCGACACATCGAGTCGTCCAGATGACGCCAAGAAGGCGCCATTTGAAGAGCGCCGTGCATCAGCAGAGCGCGCGGAGGACGCCCATCTGATTCACGGAGATCCCGACTGTCTCACGATTGATTATAGAACACTTGGCACGGAATCTGCAGACAGCGTTGGGTACATCAAGGGTAAGCTACACAACGGGTGCGATAAGGACTTCTCGTACGTTCAGATTGAAATCAACTTTTTGAGCGGGGATTCCGTCACTGGCAGCACCATGGTCAACGTCAACAACCTTTCAGCAAACCAAACCTGGAACTGGAAAAACCCGGTGTTTGGCTCCGACGAAGAGGGCAAAACGTGGAAAGTTACAAAAATCAGCGGGTTTTAGCTCTAAGACGACTACATGGAGCCTTATATAGAGAAAGTACGTGTTTGGCCCAATGCTTCATTATATTTATTTAGAAGTCGCGATTCAGCGTATACTCTAAGGTAATGTGCGACTTAGGCCGTTGACCTCGTGTTGATTTGTTAGTGCTGCTCTCGTAATGAGTAAAAGTGGTTTCGGCAAGTAAACGTCACTTGATATTGATAACATTCGAGACATGTAATCTTCTCCCAGCCGGCCTCGCTGACATGACGATCCTAAAGCGAATCGTGCTCCATGAGGTGGCACCCGACGTTCGTTGCGAGGAAGCCCACGCCGCTTTCTTTTCAGGCAACGACACCAAGCCGTTTTCCTGAGAAGGGTGCTCCTTCTCATCCATAAGCACGAGAACCCGGTCCGGTCGAATAGTTTGGTGGCATATGAGCCCACGGGCTCAGCGCTGGGGACCTTGAGCATTTGATCCCTCGACGAGAAGATGGCATAATGGGGCTCGCTCCGATGTCAAGAGTCTCAGCTCGCATCGCGGTCGGCAGCTCAAATTGTCCTACCAAAGCCTTTCCAGGAGGGTCCAGCCTTGCCCGATCGGTCAGACTCTGACAACAGTGCGATTCAACCGGCACGCGGTCAGGCCATACGGTTCGATCCCCTGAATCCGGGGGCCAACATGGTGGACCTCGGACTCCTCACGCAAGAACAGCAGAACGCCTTGGCGGTCGAGTACATGCGCGGGACACTCGACATCAACAAGAAGGCCGCGCAGATGCACGTGGACGTCGGCGCCTTCAAGAACATGCTCGACGTCATGTCAACCAAGACCAAGGAGCTGTCGGCCCAAGAAGGCACCTCCGTCACCATGTCGCACACGCAAGAGACATCGGTAGGTAAAACCGAAGTGATCATGGGAAATACGGCGCAAGCCGCCACCGGTAAACTCACCCGCACAATGGCTGGCGAGCGAAATTTAACACCCGTTTACGTGGCGGTTGCCGTCATTGCGCTGCTAGTCCTCGTTGCACTCTTTCTGCACCACTGACACGTGTTCAAAGCGCGAGTCGTCGTAACGGAAAATACCAACCTTGATGCAGAGATTGACGCGATTTCAGATCGGGCGCAGCGCGCCAACCTCGAAAGCGACGACTATAACGCGATGATCGCGGCGGTTCGATCAACGGTAGCCGCAATGAAGCAAAGCTTTTTTGAGACAACGCAACAAGGCATCTTTCTCCAGGCAACCAAAATTGTTTCAGGACGAAGGTACGAAGTCACCCTTGAGACAGGATCATCTTCTAAGCGTCGTGATGCCAAAAAAACCGGCATTGGCTTGCTATTTGCCGTTTTCAAGAAATAACAGCGGTGCAATATCGTTCTCGTCGTAGATCGTCGGGTAAGAAATACGGCAAGGAGCGGGCGGCAGCGCACATTCGCGAGGCTTCGGCGTTTTCCGACGAAGTTGGAGCGTCCGACAAAATTGTCAAGGACGCCTTTTTTGCATTGTCGGGTAGCGCACGGCAGTTCATACTAGACGAGTATGAAGCCCAGTATGGCAAATCTGCGCGCGACTATGCACGACAAACAATCTCGAAATGGGAATCCGGCCGGGTTCAAATGAGCGGGATGATCGCGAAACGATTATTTGCGCTGATGCCGCCTCATATGCCTGTCTCCACAAAGCACGCAATTGTTGAAGTTATCTGGAAGCGCTACGGACCACACTCAAGGAAATACGTATACGTCGGTTCCGATACCGATTATAAAGCGGCAATGAGCGATATCGCGAGATACTTTGATGGCCTGACCGTTCAACACGCAATCCCGGACCAGCTTGAGCGCCAATTCGACTGGCTTTCCGATAATGATGTTGCAGTCAAGCAACAGTTACTCAATTACTTCATGAATGCACAACGAAGTGCCGCCCTCGCAAGCATCAGCTTGAATCTTTCGATGATGCTTGAGAGAATGAAGGCTGACAAAGAAGGCCAAATCGTCAAGCTAGGGCATATTGCCTTCGTTGGCAACCATCAGCTGGACATTCGAGCCGATCCGTTGCGATCGGGCTTTCTCTTTAGTGATTCACCAAACGATTCCGTCAAGCCGCCAGTCCCCCCGACGAAGTTCCCCGTCACGTTCGTTGCAATTGCGATCGTAATTGCTGTCATATGGTACCTCAGCAGCCTCGCTCATAGTGAGCCGAGTACAAATGCGTCACATCCTGTTGGGTATACAACGGAATCTGAGCGTGCTCAATCTGAAACCGTCGCGCGCCAGGCGGTCACTCCAACCATCGCTGCGACAAACCCAGCACCAAAGCCACGGAATTCCGTCCGATCGGCAAGCTCGCCCGCCTTTCATAAAGTGGCTCTTATCTCTCCGTCGATCCACCCTGCTTCGGCACCGATTGCATCAGCGGTGGCATCGAAATTGCCTATCACCCGGCCTGCGCTAGTTAGAGACAATTCCTGCGCATCTTCTCAGGTTGCCGATGTCGAAGACGACGGAGCAACGATTCGCGCGAGCAACGGAGATACGTTTACCGTTTCGCCTGACGGTACAATGCGATTTCTTACAGCGCAGTGGAGTACCGGCGATGCCGTGACGATTTGCATTTCGCGCGGATCGGCTGCCTCGATAGAAAACCCAACTCATTACGCGAAGGTTCAAGCAACGCTCGAATCACATGACCACGCGACCAGCATTTTTTGCGACGATGCCCAGTTGACGAGAATGAGCGATGATGGCGCCAGAATCGACGCAAGCGACGGATATTCATTCGTGGTATCCGAGGCTGGTACAATGAGATTCTTGGCGAGCCAATGGAGCACGAGCGATCATGTTGTGGTCTGCATGGCGACGCTTCCCGGCAGCGTCGCTGCAGCATCCATAGCCAATCCCGTACACTACGCGAAAGTCCAGGCTACCGTATCTCAAAGAACCGCATCGTCTCCAATCTCCTGTGTGACAACCACCCTGTCGAACGTAAGTAATGAGGGGACGTCAGTCGTGACCGGGAACGGAAGATCATATACCGTTGTTGATATTGGGACAATGCGTTTTCTCGTGCAACAGTGGTCAACTGGCGACAGCGTAACCATTTGTGAATCTCGCATTTCAGACGGTTCCATAGCGGCATCAATCGCGGATCCGGCCCACTACAGCAAGGTACAAGCAAGCCGCGTATAACCGCGGTACCAACTCTCCCGCTGTGGCAAGACGTAAAAAGAATCTCACATACGCTGCGCAACTCCGTCGTCGGCGCATCGTCATTCGATCCACGGTCTGCTTCGTCGCCGCAGTCGCGATCGTGTCGGCGTTCATCGCTGCGACCCACATACAGCTCATCACAGCGATTACATCACATCCAAACGCCGCGGTCGCCGTCAGCGTAAGATCAACGAGTACATCTCAGCCTTTTTCCAAACTTGACAATGCTCTGCCCAATGCAACGCTGACTCCAGGTGCAGAAAGGACAACAGACACGGCATTAGTCTGTTCACCCGGATACGCAACTCGCATTCGCCCAGAGGGACTACTGTGGCGCCGGCTCAAAGACGAAGCATATACTCGATATCATATTCCGCGTGGTCAGCGCCGCACAACCGACGCTAATGGCCAGCACTATCCAGCGTACGAAATTGATCATCTGATTCCCTTGGAACTCGGGGGAGACCCAACGGACATCCGCAACCTCTGGCCGCAGTCCGTCGCATCGGCAAAACAAAAAGATCAACTTGAAAATCGTCTACATTCGGCCGTTTGTAACGGGACGATGCCACTAAGCGAAGCGCAAGCCCTCATATCGACTGACTGGGTCGCAGCACTCACGAAAACCCAATGAAGCCGGAGCCGTTAACAATAACTCTGAAGAAGCATTGTGTACTCGATCAAATGGGTGACGATCACGAGGAAGATCAAAGTCGCAACTGCAATGACTTTAATTGCGTCTTTCGCTTGTGACACATCTTAGGAGACAAGGTGCGGCAAGACCGTGGAATTGAAGAAGTCAAAGCGCTACTCACTTACGCCGAAATCTATCACCAACAACCCACTCCTGGCCTCGTTAAGACGCTTCTTAGCCGCCTTAACAAGTTTCAGTTTCTCAGCTTCGTCTGCGGCGTTTCTGCGATTATGCATGGCGGTGCCGGCAAAGGAATGGAACCACAGTGGCAGCTAGACTTCGCGAAGGAATTGATGCCAGTTCTCTGCGGGGAACGCGTTCTCGCCAAGCTTCGCGCCGAGCCACGAGTGCTCGTCCATGAACTTCAACTCGGGCTTCTTGCGAGATACGCCCTCCAGTTCTGCGAGACGCAGGCGACGGTTGGAGAATTTGCCGATATCGTGCTGCGGCTTCTTCTCGCGGTCAACGAATTGTGGTCCCAAGTTGCCGACAAGGACCCCAGCGCAGACCCACGACGCGCTTTCTTTCGCACTGAGGTGCAGTCTGGAGTTCTACCAAACGAACGATTTGCTCACGTAATCCAACGATATTATCGCTTTTTCAAATGGTGTGATGCGCTCCCGTCCACTGCGCAAGACAGACTTCCAATGACAGCGGATTTCCAACGCCTAATGTCTATGACTCCAGGCGAGTACCTAGCATCGGCATTTTGCGTGCTGACGCACTTCCTCTCGCTCAGATCTGCAAAAGATATTGCCGAGAAGCTCCCCTACTTGAGCCTAAAAGTATTTCCATCAACTCTGAATCGGCGTGATGTCCTGGACTCCTGGATAACGCGATTTAGCTACCAAGGATCGGAACTATCGGAAAAATCAACGGAACCAACTTTTTCCGTATCAGACTTAGCGCCGTTTATCGAAAAGCCGCTTGTCGTCTTTGATGGCGACCAAGTGTTTTGCCCACTGCCATCCTTACTTGAAGATACGATACAAACGCGATTGTATTTTGCGCTATTCGCAGAATACGAACTGGCAGACGGGCTTGAGAAGGCTAAGCAATTCTCACGATTGCAAGGGAGGTTTCTCGAAGATTATGTTGCCGACCTGTTCGCAATCTTGTTGCCCACGACTTATCACCAATATGGTGAGATAGTCTACTTAAACGGACAGAACAAGTCGTCAGACGTAGTTGCAATCAGACTCGATGACGGCGCGACCGTCTTCACCGAGGTAACGAAAACGCGCTTTCGGCTCACCGAGAGCTTGTTTGCCATGGACGAGACCGCAATCAAAAGAGACATCGATTCCATGGTGCTACGCAAGGCGAAACAAGTCCAGAGGTGTGTGACCGATCTTCAGAACGGACTCTTTTCGTATCCTGAAGCGGTCACGTCGATCGCGCCGCTGATAGTCACGGGTCAAAGTATTCCGGGACTTATCTATCTGAAGCATTGGATAGAGCAGGAACTCCAATCAAGAAACCTTCTGCAATCGACGGAGCCGCTTGTGTACTGCGACATTGAAGAGCTTGAACTTCTCTCCATCGCGGCACCCGGAGCTATTGACCTGTATGCATTGCTGACCGAAAAGTCTAAACACCCGGATCTCTTAGCTAAAGTGCAATCCCTTAAGAACTACCTGCATTACTACCGACCCGATATTAGCCAAAAGCGATTATCGGGCGAGACGGTTCTCCCCGAATACGAAAAAGCTGTCAAACATATGATCGAACCAGCGATTCGATCCTGGGGCTTCGATATGACCTTCGAGAAACCGCCGTTTGATGAAAACATTTGAGAGCTCCCCAACGCAGCTTACTCCTTCGCCAAAATAAAGGAACCCAGAAACGCAGCTGCACCGCAAATTGCGATCGCTAAGGCGCATCCCCGAAATAGTGCAATCCTCCGCGCTTTGCGCCCATCAATCCGACGTAGCAAATCTTCGGCTCGCCGATGCAACTCCTCGAATGTCGTCGTCGGTGGCTGCATGGTGCTCTCAACGGGTCCAAGGCGCACGCCGGCGGCATACAGGTCATCAACGCTGAAGCGCAACGTCGATTCAGGACTGGCGTTCGAACCGAGGACCTCCGACATCGATATCCTCCCGGTGATGTGCGCTTTGTTTTGTACACCAATGCTCACGTCCATGTTTCAGGACGGCTCGCGTTCAGTGATCGACCTTACAAGATACTCGAGCACCGTTTCCGCTGAAGCTCATAGTCAAGCGACTCGAACGAATTCGCAAGCACGTACGCGATTGAGAGACTCCCAGACGGACGTTGGAATCGCTTTTCTACTCTGGGCAGCTCGCCGAGCGCATGACGAGCGGGTCTGTTTGCACCCAACGCCTCTTCGCGACGATACCCCCGGCGACGGCATCTGGTAACGCCTCGATCAGACTCACCAGCTGCGAAGAGATGACACACCGGTAATCCACCGTCCCGGTCGTCGTGGCCAGCGTCGGCAGATGCCCTGAGGTTTAGAGTAGGACCGGCGGCCACCGTAGTCGTGGCCCTTCCATGCTCGAAGGCACGCCGACATTTTGAGAAAGGGTTTTGGGGTAGGGTCGGGGCCGGTGCCGATGCCACCGGCAAGGAGTACTCGCCACACTGAGAACCAACGGCCTGGGACATCCTTCTGGCGTTAGCCGCTGAGCAACTCCTCGTCGGAAATGGACCTACTTAGCTCGCGGAAGTGGTGCCGAGTATCAAGTTTTCGCAAAGTTACAAGTAGAGCAGCCAATTCCATCGCCGCAAACCAGTCTGGATTCAGTTCAAAGCGCTTTCGCTTTTCTTTTTCATCCACATATTTCACTATCTCGTAGTTGCGAAACATCAGCAGGCTTCGTTCTATCTCGTGACGATCGTGCGTTTTCACCGATCCGCAAAGCGACGACACATTTGCCTGTCCCAGAGCAGATAGCCCCAGTAGTGTCTCGGTTCGAGTCGCTGAACCAAAGTATCGCTTTAAGCCGGGTGTCCACTTCTTAGGCGTAAACATGCCTGGAACAATCGTAGATGCAAGTTGTTTTCCCGCAGGCACCCATTGCGTACCTAATACGCGTGCGAGTTGTACCAGTTCGTCATACGCTGGAAGTCCCGGATTTATCGCGTAGAGCGATCGCTGGCGGTTCTCGATCACCTTAGCGGAGACGAGAAGTCCCTCTTCCTTGAAAGTGAACAAAGTGTGGCGACTTACTTTTGTATTCTGGATTAGATCGGTCGGAGACATTGCCCCGTTCATAGCCAGTGCGACAAGCACCCGAAAGCGGATGACGGTCCCAAATAGCAGCGGCACGCGATCGGTTGAAGCTTGAACCCCGGCTGCTACTCTTCGACCAACGGGGCCTTCCTTCCAATCGTACCGTACCGTTGGAAGGGGCTCTTCCTTCGCAAAGTCCCGGGGTATCGTCATTCGATAGTCTGGAAGTATCTTGGTAAATGACTGAATGAACGACGTCAGCTCATGCTTTGCTCGAAATTGGCTGTGGATCAGCATCGAGCCACCAACAACTTCAAGAACTTGGCGTTTGGCAACGGCGGCCAATGCGCCCTCAATATTTATTGTCGTGGCACCTCGCTTGCGCAACACTTGACGCAAATCAGCAACCGTCATCCGGCCGTCATACGCAACCGCGAGTACCGCGATCGTTTGAAACTTATAGCCGAAAAGATCGAGATGATCATGCTCGACCGGCTTATTCGTCGGATGGCTTTCGGAGTAGGGTAGACGTGGTGGCGGAATCGCGTGGTCGGTCAGTGCGCGCAGCAATATGCGCAGTTCTTCAATAGCTGGAAAAGCCGGATTGAGTGCAATCATCCGGCTCCGCTCGCTTCCAAAGCGATTAATCAGGCCAGTTGCCTCGAAAGAATCGAACTGTTCGCTGCTTGGATATGTTGCGAGGCTCAGGTCAACCGCGTCTTGGATTCGCATCGGTCCATGAACGGCAAGGGCGACGAGCATGCGCTGTTTCATCCAGCTTTGAAAGAGTAAGCCCTTAAACGTATCTTTCGGTGCCAGGCGGCTCATCTACTTAACCCGTAGGGACAGCCGATAAAATCGGTACTTGGTAACCGACGCCATTCTCGGATCGTCGCGCGAGCCGTATTCCCCGTATCTAAAGAGAAACTAAACTTCGACGGAGATGCCGTAACACATGCTTGGATCGAGTGAAAAAATTTGAGATTTGACGGTCGAAATTGAAAGGTTTTCAAGAGAAAACGTTCGTAGTGACGGGCAGGGTTTGGCGAGAGCAGCGTCCCATCCGAGTCGGTCGAACGGGCCGGCAAAGGCGCGATACTTCTTGAGCGGACATTATTTGTAACCTGATTGCGCGTTACCGCGGCGCATGAAGAGAAAGGTTTTCTTACGATCTGAGCACGTAGGGGAATCTCATCGGGTCCTTTCCGGCACCACCCCGACGCCGGGCATTTTCCAGTTCGATTCCAAGCTTTTAGGAGCAGCGGAACGGAATCGACTGGCGGTCGTCCAGACGCGTCGCTCCGCGTCTGCCGAGCGACCAGAAGAGTTCCCATGTCTTGGATTCCTCATCCACCAACCAGCCAGTCATCCCCTTAACCGACGACCGAGACCGAAAAGCCCTGACTATTGCCGCAAGAAGAAAAATCGTCTGGATTGGCGGCGGTATCGCCCGAGTTCAGTCAGAACGCAGCGATGCGTTTTATGAGGTCGAGTCGCACGACGAGTTGTGCGAATGCGGCGACTTCCAAAAACGTCGGGCGGCGAAACCCGGTAAGAAGTGTAAGCATTGCCGCGCCCTAAAACTGCTCTTAGCGGAGCATACTCAGGATGAAATCGGGATGTGGCCGTCGCGCCACGTCATCCTGCCGTCCGAGCGAATCAAAGCTGCGGCCGAAAAAATCGCGCAAGAGTATGGCAATGGACGCCGCCGGGCGCCGGTGACGATCCAGTATCCAGATGGACTAGCAAGAGAGTCCACACGTCGCAACGCGGCGTATCGCGAAATGCGTGATCGTGTCCCGCAATTATTGGCGGACTTGTCCCGCACACTCGCCTTAGAACCCGTTGCGAAGTGGGGCGGTCAAGAAATGCCGATTCACGATCGGCTGTTTGCCGTGACATTCCGAGCATTCGCGAATCGGTCGCTCGAAGACACGCGCCACGAACTTTGCCAAATGGCACGACTCAGACATATCTCGGCTGCGCCCTGCAAGAATTCACTCTCGGCTTACGTGCATGACGCCGCACTTACTCCCCTTCTTCGCGAGGCGCTCTTTCGAACCGCAAAGTTCGTCAGAAAAATCGAAACCCTCGCACTGGTAGATTCCACGGGCCTTGCCTCCTGTATGACCCAGGTGTATCTCGATTCCGGTAAAGGCGACAAAATTATTCGGCCCAAAAACCGCTGGCGCAAGGCGCATGTCGTTTCCGGCGGAGTGACGGGCATCATCGCTGATGTTGTCCTCTCGGACCATGAGCGCAACATTGATAACTCGGACCCGAGCAAACCTACTGCAGATGTCAACTTTTGGCCGCGCCTCATTCAAAACGCAGCGAGCGTTTTCCCGAAGCTGCGATATGCTCTCGGAGACAAGGCGTATCTTAGCGATGACAATATTATCATTTGCGATAGTCTCGGCATAAAAGCGATCATTCCGATCAAGGTCAACTGGAATCCCACGAATAAAAAATCCACTGGTGCGATCGAGCTGTACGACATGTACACTCAGCACAACGACGCCTTTGAAGAGATTTACCGCTTCCGCTCCAAGATCGAGGGCGTCTTCAGTTCCATGAAACGAACGACATCCTCATTCTTTCGCTCGCATGGAACGCGTGTTCCAAAGGGTGAGGTGTTTACGGATGAGCAGGTTGCACGAGCCAACGTCGCATTCGAGAACGAACTCCTTGCTAAGTGTCTCGTCCACTCGCTTCGCCGTATCGTCGTCCTCGAGAAGATCTATGATGACCCGATGAGCTTTGCGCGCAACACGGCATTCTTGCCAATGCCGTCAGAGTGGTACAAAACAAATCAAATCGATATCGACGCTGCAGCCACGGATGACGATTTTGGGGTTGAAGAGAACCAGGAGGCCGCTTAGAACACTACTGACCGCTGAAAAGGGAGGTGGCGGACTCGTGCTGCCTCCCTTTCGCATTCTGACGATTCGGTCCACGTCTTTTAGGATGAGGGGCTGATTTGGAAGAGCCGCACGTCCTTTGATATCCCTGATCCGGTAGACTTAGATCTTCGCGGCTGCGAAATTTGGTCGATACTGTTTTGGACTTGTCGCATCGGGACAATCACTGAGGAGCGTGATCGATGCGTTACCTGCGGCGGCAAGTTCGTATGTTCCGGGAGTGAGAATAAATGTCTTGGCATGCGAAACTGCCCATCTAAAGCGATATCGTTCCTCTAGTCGAAGAGTCTGAGTGGCAGAATATCATTTGGCTTCTGAGCGCTCAAGGGAACGCGGTCCCATTTACGAGCCAATTTCGTGACAGGCTGTTGATGAAGAATTTGCGTAATCAGTACCGCTCGCCGCCCGGTGATAATGAGATCATACATATTCCCGTTCCTTCGTACATTTGACTCCTGCCAATGCGTGTTGGGGACGAGGTTGTCGAAGATGCGCTTTGCCCAATCAAGAAATTCTTTTGTCCCGCTTAGTTGTAAGCGCAAGTAGTGACGATCCTTGGAATCAACGAGCGCTTGGATAGAGCCGTCTCCATCGATAAAGCCAACGAGGAAGGACAGAAGATACGGTGCTACGTCCGGGAGCTCTGGCGGTTTGAGAGTGAGCGATTTTCGACCCGTTATATTCCAGAGCCGCCGCAGGTCGCTGATCCATGACTTGCACCCATAGACGCGAATCTGTGCAGATTCATACGTGTTTCCCGTTCTCTTGTCGTGTTGAGTATAGTAGTAAAGTTGTCCGCTGAAGCCAGTGTCGCGCGCGAATCGCCGAATCAACTCATTATCAGTCTCCTTTAACTTAAGACTTAGATAGTCGCGGGTTTCCTGAATATCAGCGTCTGCTGCAAGGAGTCCGGCCCAGTAGGCGTTCTGATGGGTCGGTGTGCAGAAGTAATCTTTGTCGAAAGTGTATCGCCCGCTTCGCAAGCCGAGAGCGCCGAGGCGCGCGCTAATCGCCCTTGCGGTCCTATGTGGCAGGAGCTGATGTAGTTGTGAGGTTGCCCCGTCGGGTATCCAGCTCATAGCCAGAGAGAGATCGTTGAGGTGAGCTGGCTTTTTGCGAACTCGTTCGGCGTTAGATTGCCGAGCGATGTGTGCGGTCTAGCGGCGTTGTAATCGACGCGCCATTGTTCGATGATCTGTCGAGCTTCGGCTAGTGACCGGAAAACATTGTCGTTGAGGCATTCATCTCTGAATCGACCGTTGAAGCTTTCGATGAATGCGTTCTGCGTCGGTTTACCGGGCTCGATGTAGTGCAATTGTACACGAGTTCGCTTTGCAAAATCAAGCATCGCGTTACTCGTTAGTTCTGTGCCGTTGTCCATCACGAGTGTTGTGGGATATTCACCGCGCTCATTCGCAATTCGATGCAGAACGCGTGCAACACGAGAACCACAAAGCGATGTATCAACCTCGATCGCAAGCGCTTCACGCGTGAAGTCGTCGACGATGTTAAGAGCTCGAATGCGTCGGCCGTTCTGCAAGGTGTCATGAACGAAGTCGAGCGACCACCTTTCATTAACCCGTGTAACCATCGGCGCGGGCTCGCCGCGGCCGAGAGCAACGCGGCGCTTAAGCCGCTTGCGTACTTGAAGCTTCGCCGCTGCGTAAAGCCGGTAGATGCGTTTGTGATTGGCGATAATTCCCTCGCGCCGCAAGAGTACGCCAAGTCGCCGATATCCAAAGCGCCGGCGTTGCATCGCAATGTCGTGTAGTCGCTCAAGAATCTTTGGATCTTCACTTCGGATCACCAACTTGCGCCGGTATGTCCGCCGATTGCAGCTTACGACTATGCAGGCTTTGCGTTCGCTCAGCCCGATTGTTTCTATCACCGCCCGCGCAGCTCGTCGCCGCTCCGCGGGCGTTAGAAGTTTCCCGAGGCGATCAGTTTTAGCGCGTCGATCTCGAGCGCAGAATCGGCCAGCAATCTTTTTAGTCGACGATTCTCGTCCTCAAGCGATCGCATCTTGGCGACGTCGCTAACCTCCATGCCGCCAAACTTCGACTTCCAAGCGTAAAACGTCGCCGAGCTGATGCCATGCTTGCGACACAGTTCAGCCGTTTTTGCGCCGGCCTCGGACTCTTTGAGGATGCCTACAATCTGTTCTTCGGTAAAGCGCGATTTCTTCACGGAAGGAGACTCCCTATCGGGCGATTTCGCCCCGGAATTCTCCGGTTATGGGCGGGATACTTTCAAGGGGCGGCGTCAGTTGCACTAAGCTTCTTCGTTTGTTTTTTACGACCGAGTTGAGCAAGATAGCATCTTCAGCTGGCGTCCACGACGGCATTTTTAAATCGCCCCGCTTTAGACGGGATATCTTCAGAGAGATAGCAGAAACTGAGCGTTTGAGATGCGTCGCGAGTTCTATATGCGAAAGGCGATCAGCGTTCTCGGTCAAAAAGGCTAAGTCTTCCGTTAACCAAGGTCGGCTGCGCATGGAAATCAAATCTACTTACTGACTAGCGCCTTGCCCTTTCGATCTTACTCATCCGCTCAATAAACCGTTTACTTCAGCAATCTGCAAGACTCGCCCGACCGAATCTGGTGAAGCTGCAGGCTAAGCTCGACCGCGTGGTTAGGCGTAGCCCAATCAGAACCGCTTCCTCGACTAACAATCGCAATGTGCCCTGCAGGCGAACGAAAGCCAGAATGAGGTAGGCCGACTGTTGAGAGGCGCGTCAGCGTCTGGAGCCCAGGACCTTAGAGTCATAGGTACGGGCGGCAGAGGACGAGATACAATTCAAGACTCAACACATTAGATGGTACTTTGGGTGTCGTCTCGCCGGCACCCGGTAAGAAAGCAATTTACAAAGAAATCCAGCCGAATCTCCTTGAATATCTTGCGCGTGGCAAACGAGGCGGATAGAAGCAAGCGTCCGGATTGGACGTTACGCTTAGCGATGTATCGAACTTACGGCGGGATATGCTTTTTGGTGTCATCGCGACGTCGCTCTTACCGATATGCAGCTTGATCACATCATTCCAAGGGATCACGCGAAGTCGCTTGACAAAATCAGAGAGAATTATGGTTTAGAATCCGATTTTGCGATAGAAAGCTATCAGAATCTTGTGCCCGCCCACTCGGGTTGCAATCGCCTGAAAAGTGTTACCCTGGTAACGCCAAGCCCTGCCGCTCTCTTTACGTTCCAGCAGGTTCGTCAACGTACGATTGATCTACGAAAAAAACTAAGAAAGATAGAGCGCGACCTCGATAAAGCGGGTGTCACGGATTACTCATTGACTCCTCGCGATGCGCAGATGTTTGCCGCTCGCGATCGCTCTGCAACAAACCTGAGCCGATTACCTTATCTCCACGAAAGCAGCACCGGATTTTTCAGCGGAAGATTCACGTTGGCGTTTCCAGGTGTGCGCGGTATCGAGTGGTTTGAGCGCAAGGACGCGATAATTAGGCTACAAGCCCTACTTAAGAAACCGTTGATATTCCGACTGCGTAGGCCAGACCGTGGTTGGATTAAGCCGATATGGTGGTGGCGAGATGGCGAACTTCAAATCGACAGTTCCGTGCTCCTCAACGATGAGACTCTCCTACTCAACTCTATGGAGCTTGTAATTGATCGAGTCGCTGCGGTTCACTCTCTTTCGTACCCTCATCTCTTCGTGTATGTGATAACCAAGCCGTCTGAGCCAACCGGAATCTATGACATACCAATGCTCACAAAAGACACCGAACGATTTGGCTATTCCTACGAGGAGTTTGCCGTCTTTAGGGGCCGCCACGTGACGCGAGAACACTATGATGACGGTGCGACCGTGATTGATGGTAAGCTCACTCAGTTAAAAGACGAAGCCGAACTCCGCGTACGGTACTTGACACCATACAATTTCGTTATAGCGGCACACAATTCGCCAATCAACAATGGCGCGTTCGACCGACGACGTAGAAAACTCCTAGACGGAATGTTGACAGGCGACTGCAACATCGAAGAACTTGCCACTGAGATTTCTCGACTGGAGCTTAATAGGTTAATGGACTACGAATGCTGAGTCGTTCCACCAGCTTTTGAAACACGAAGAATCTCGTGTTCCGCCGAAGAGACTAGAGAAGGTCAAAGTCCCGAACGAGTACGGTACGCTAAGACCCCGATAACCTCAATGATTCCTCGCTGCTCACAAACTGGATCCCGCGGGGCAACCTCGCCCTAGAATCGCGTCGGCCCTGGTGAGAGCCTTAATGGAAAGCCGGGTTTCACAAATGTTGTATGCCGGCGAACGTCCCGGCGTAAACGAGAGTCGCCCATCTACTTCGATAAAAGTCAACCGCCCAAGGTGGAGCAGCGGAGGTTGGCATTTTTGCATCAGGCGATAAGGCCGAAACCGCGGTCTAACCCTCAATACCAGGCTCCCGGAAATATGGTTTTCTGCTATACTGGGTTCAATGAAGGAGCTGGCCAAGCGATCAGCTAGGGCAACCTTCGACCTCACCCCTGAGGCCAAGCACAAACTTGCAACCATGAAGAATGATTTGCGGCTTATTGGCCTTCGAGCAACCGAGCGGAGTATTATCTTGGCTCTCATCGGATCAGCGAATATGGAGCAAGTCGCGAAAACGCTCCGGGATGAGCAAGCCCGCTCTGCTACGGCCGAGGATGCCTAATCCAGGACCATGACCGGACTGAAATCATTTGATAGCGCGTCATTTGGGGTGCAGCTCATGCTCAGCTTTGTCGAGAGAACGCTGATTTTCAGCGTCAAACCGAAATACGCGGCGGACATAGCCGATGGTCGCAAGACCGTCGAACTCCGCCGGCGCTTCGCGAGCGATGGAGCGATCGGCACCTTCGTTTTGATCTACTCCTCGGCGCCAGAGAAGACGATCGTTGCGACCGCGGAGATCGCGGACGTTCACAGGCTCCCCATCGACCAGATTTGGAAGCAATACGCAGACGACGCGGTAATCGAACGATCCGACTTTGAACGATATTTCAACGGCCTTGCTTGTGGATACGTCATCGTGTTGGACAATATCAGAAAGCTAGAAGAACCCGTTACCCGCGAAAAGCTCGAGCGCAAATTTGGATTCCGTCCTCCGCAATCTTACGGATATTTCCCCTCAAGCTACAGAGCTCTCGCCGAATAGATGGACACCGGTCGATCGTTTTTGATCGACACAAACATCCTCTTTCAGCTGGAAGATGATCGGCCCGTAGCTGCCGAGTATGCTGAGATGCAGCGGAGATGTAGTACACACGGGGTTTCTCTGTATGTACACGAGGTATCAAAGCTTGATATCGATCGCGATAAAAATGCGAGTCGCAGATCGATTAGCATGTCCAAGCTCAGCAAGTTCCAGATGCTTTGTGGTGTTGCCGCGTCGTCGCAGGTCGATCTTGACCGAACATTTGGACCGGCTAACGACGAAAACACCAAGGTTGATGTAGCATTACTCGATGCGGTCAGGAGAGGCATCGTTGATTTTCTCGTTACGCATGATGAGGGGATTCACCGCCGCGCGCGGCGAGCCGGCATCGAAGATCGCGTCTTCCGAATTCGTGACGCGATCGATTGGCTGCTGGCGACGTACGAGCCGACCAGCGTTGTACTTCCTTACATTCGCGACGCGCACTGCTTCAATATCGCGCCGCACGACCCGATACTCGCAACTCTACGCGAGGATTATCCGGACTTCGACCGTTGGTTCCGAACCGTCCAAAAGCGCCCATGCTGGATTTTGGAGGTAGGAGCGCAAACCGAAACAGCAGGCGTCCTCATTCGCAAAGACTCGGAGCCACGTCAAGAAACCGATGCAACCTCGCCCGGCGAGCGCATCTTAAAAATTTCAACGTTTAAGGTAAAGGAAGAGTATCGTGGTGAAAGATTCGGCGAACACCTTCTAAAGCAAGTCCTATGGTACGCGCAGAAAAATCGTTATGAAGTCGTATACGTTACCGCTTTTGAAGAGAAGCAATCTATTCTACTCGACTTGTTGCTGCAGTTCGGATTCGCGAGGACAAAATACAAGGAAACGGGCGAAGCGGTATACGAAAAAGTTATGGGGCGCGGGCCTCTAACGCAATTCGGTATACCGCTTGTTCTGGCAAAGGAGCACTACCCTCGGTTTGTTTCGGACACGCGCGTGAACACCTACGTTATTCCAATACAGCCTCAATGGCACCGCATTCTGTTCCCTGAAAATGTTCCTCCGGAGAAGCAGATCGGACTGTTTGATGAGTCCCGAGAACGTACCCCCGGAAACACAATTCGCAAGGTCTACCTTTGTAGAACGAAAGTGTCTAAGCTAAATCCTGGCGATATCTTACTATTCTACGTTTCAGGAACGGAAAGCTTCTCGCGCGTTATTCGTTCTGTCGGCGTCGTCGAGAAGATGCAAGAAACAAGAGACATCAACGTGCTATTGCGAATGACCGGGAGACGCAGTGTTTACACCGAGGATCAACAGGCAGCGCTCATTGCTGAAAAGGACACACCATTAAAGGTGATCGATTTCATGCTCGCTGGCCACTTGGTAAACCCTCTCCCATTTGCATCGTTGCTTGATCAGCAGATTCTCAATGGTTGGCCACAGTCACTCGTGAGGCTCGACTCAAAAGACGTTGATCTCTTAAACCTCCATAAGCAGTTGGGTTACTAGCATCAATCAGCTTGTAGCCGTATTTGGTGTTTCAGGTGTGGGTAAGACCCGGCTCATTTCCGATTTCACAACCCGACATCCGGATGTACGACGTATTTCAGGAGGCGACTTGATCCGGGAGGGCCGTGGAGTAGCCGACGGCGATCGCGATTTGTTAGCCCGTTTGCCCAAGGACGACATCTTAGCGAACCAGGTTTTCATCACGCTCGGCTCTCAACGCCTTCGCAGCGCCGACTTTCCTGACATGCTGTTCGACGGGCACAGCGTAGTGTCGAACGGGAATGACCTCGTGCGAATTCCGACTTCGGTCATACGCGAACTCGCGCCAAAGGGGATTATCTTTGTCTCCGACGTTCCTGAAGCCATCGCGGAAAGAAGAGCGATCGACACAGCGCGCAGCCGCGCAGTAGCCGATTCAGGTCAGCTTGCGCTGGAGCAAACGATTGCATTGGAAACGGTGCGGGGCTACGCAGTCGAACTCGGCCTGCCGCTTAACGAAGTCCGGTCGGGGGAATTTTCTAGGTTCGCCGCCGTAGTCGATGGATTCTTCAAGCTGACAATTTGAATACGTGTGTTCAGAAAATACGAGGAGAGGCAGTAGCGGTGCGCTACGCATGTATCGGCGGATGATACGCAAGAAAGATCCCTACGATGGCGAGAACGAAGCCAATTAAGCCAAGAATGAAAGCCCAAGTTTTGTTCGCAACGAGCCACATCCATGCTCCACGAAGGTTGCCCCCGTGAAGAACCCACCATGACGTATTCGTCACAAGCGTTCCTCGGTAGGCCCGCTCGGCGAGTGTGTGCAAGATATCGACTTTCCTAAGGGTAGACTGATGTAGAGCGACATACTCTTTGCGTTCAAACGCGCTCGCTTCATCGACGCCCATGAGAAATCGCTCCATCGTTATTGAATTTTGCGAGCTAGCGTTGCTAACTTTGGATTTTCGATATATCGCGAGCCGTAGATTTGCTGAAACAAAAGAGAAAGGTCGAGTCGTCTTGTTTCCGGGATAGTCACCGGGGCACCATCAAGTACAGCGTAGCGGTGATCGATTGCGGCAAAACCGTAGTTTGCATCGCGCATGTTCCAATGGAGATAGGTTACCTCACCTGCGGATTTCACATATGCGTAAAACTCATCGAGCATCTGCCGCTCCAGCTCGTTGTAGTAAGGCTCGATCTGGTCAAGTGGAATATGTCTTCGTTCGGCAACACGGTGAATCGAAAACGACTCTGTGTCGCTCGATGCTAAGCGTCGAATTGCTATGGACGTGATTCGAGGAGATCGACCATCAACTCGATCGTCAAAACTCTCACAGGAATATTGGATGACGCGCGCTGACGCTGGCGTCGAGAATACCGCCTTAAGAGCGCTACGAGCGTAGCGTTGCTGATCTGGGTACGGTGCCGGCACTGCTCAGTAAGCAGCCTTCAACGGCCTCGAGTCGAACAACTTTTCAGCGTGCCGGATTTCGCGGAAGCTTTGGGGCTAAGCAAAAGAGCTTGCGCCTGCAAGCTCTTTTGGGCTCCTATCCCAGCGGAGATTTTGTAGACCATCGGAGATCGTCCGTTGGGATACAAAAACCGTCCGTTGGGATAGAGCAACGAATTGGTGGAGCTGTCGGGGAACTGCCCCCCGAGTCCGAAATCGCAAACCCGAGACATCACAGGCTTCCTGGATTTTGCCTTACGGCACGCTCACCAGAATCGCGCTGCCGGTCTTACCGGCCGGGCCCCGTGTATCGCTAGAACCAAAGCGTCAGCGGGCTAACGTCCGCTACTTGTCCCGATCGTATGGTCGTCGAGTCACCGCCGGTATGGGAGGCCTTCCGGCAAGCCCGAACCGACCAAGGTCAGTCCGTACCCGTTCTCGTCCGGCTTGCGCCGTTCGACCTACGGGGTGGAGGGATCTTGAATGCTAAGCGGCCAGTGCCAGCTCGCGCCCTTGCGGGAACGAGGCTGCCATAATGGCGTTAAAGCGTTCGTTGGTGTTTGCATTTACATGCTTGCAGTCGTTTTGAGAGGGCCTGCAGCTCTGCCTGTCCTTCCCGACCCTACTGACCCCGTCGAGCCTATTCAGCCCCAAAGAATCTACCTTGGACCACGCTGCGGGCGTGGCTGACCTCGGTGGATCGGCACGAGTCGCTAAACTCGCGCCCCTTAGTATACCCGCTTTCGCCCAAGATGGAAAGCCCTGCGGCCGCCCGGCCGATCGCAACGCTCGACGGCCGGCGGCAGCAGCACCCGGACGGTCTTGCCCTTACTTGTTGTTCTTCCGTAAAGGCGGCAAAGGCGCCATCGGCGACGGCAAGGGACGGGCAGGCGGCGGGTTGACGCCGTTGATGAGAATGTGCGGCGTCACGATGATGTACAAATTCGTGTTCGTCGACGAATCATGCCGAACGTGAAAGAGCCCGCCGACTATGGGTACATCGCCCAAGATCGGCAACTTGGAGACGTTACTCAGATCGTTCTGCTGCAGCAAGCCGCCGATGACGAATGAGTCGCCGTCTCTGACCGTCGCCGACGTCGATGCTTCGCGCTGACTCAACGTCGGGTTACTCTGACCGTTGCTCACGACCGATCCGGTCACACTCGAGACTTGCGAAAAGATGTGCGATGTAACGAAGCCGTCGCTGTTAATGCGCGGCTGAATTTGCAAGCTGACGCCGACGCTGATGTATTGCACCTGCGACGTGGTGCCGTTGACACCGGCTAAGGTCACCGTGCTGATAATCGGAATTTGGTTGCCGGTCACGATCGAGGCCGATGTTCCATCGAGCGCGGTGATACGCGGCCGCGCGATCGTGCGGCCTTCGCCTTTGAGAATCTGCGCGTACACGGCGGCTTGCAGACCAAGCGCGGCTTGGCCGGTCGTTAAACTCTTGATTGTGTAGGTTGCGCCGTTGACGATCGGATTACCGAAATCGATGCCGATGTCTTTGGCCGCCGTGTCGGTCAATTCGACGATCTGCGTTTCGAGCTCCACGCTGGCGAGCGGGATATCGATTTTTGCGATTTTTGCTTTGTAGCGTGCAATGACGTCGGACGTGCCGGTTAAAATAATTGCATTGAGCCGGCGGTCGACGCCGATGTTGTCGTTAATTTGCTGTCCGAGCGCCGTTCCGCCGCCGCCGCCGAAGTTTTGTACTTGCGTGATTCCCTGCGTCGCGACATTACCGTTGAGGCCGCCGGCTTGACCGAAGCCGTTTGCAACGCCGGTACCGCTGGAAATACCCGCCGAGCCGAATTGCTGCTCTTGGGGTGTAAACGAGTCGTTCGAGGGAATCTGTTGACCCGACACCAGCAGCCCGACGACTTCACTTACGTCCGCGTATTTGAGTGGAACGACTTCGGTGATTTCGGTGCCGGGTGCAGCGACCGGCGGAGTCGGAACCGGGACCGGTGTCGCTTGTGGTGCTGCAAGGGCGTTGAGTTCGCCGCCCGACGATGAGATCGTGACGAGCAGCGTTTGTCCCGGACCCGGTCCGACCGTTGCATTGGCGGGTGCCGACTCGTGAAACGTAACTTGCAGACTTTCGCCCAAAGCATCGACGGAGATCGATTTGAGCGGATCGCGACCGATGACGGTCGTCGGCGCATTGACACCGCGCGTCGAGCTTTGTAGAAGGAGCGTAACGTCGGTCGTGCCGTTGCCGAAGATTTTGAAATTCGGTAGACCGTTTGCGAAAGCGAGAATGACGCGCGGGTTACGGCCGGTGCTTGCATCGATACGAATTCCGTTCAGCGTGGCAGCCTCGGCCGGCTTCGCTCCGAAGGCAAGCGCTGATACGGCGAACATACACGCTGACGCGAGGACAGTGCGGATACGATGCGGTTTTACAGTGAAATCTCCATGCGAGCCGGGTTCCCTTTCGCTCGGTTCAACGCCGACCTTCTGCGAATTGCGGTGCTCTAATCGCGGCTTCATGCGTGTATCATCGGCTCGGCGGCTATTGAAAAAGCACCGAGCTCCCGGCATAAAAACCCCGACCGTCAAACGATCGGGGTTGTGAAACGGATGTCGTCTGCGGCGTTAGTCGCGCGGACGGCGCGTGCGTGGTGCGCCCCCGCCCGAGCCGTTACGGCCGCTGCTCGGGCCATCCGGACGCGGACCGCGCGGAACGTACGCAGCATCTTCGGTCTGGTTGTCGGCGCCCGGCAAAACGGCTTTGCGCGATAGGTTGATACGCCCTTGACTGTCGACTTCCATCACTTTGACCATGATCTGATCGCCGATCTTGACGACATCTTCAACTTTTTCGACGCGTTGCGCCGCGAGTTGCGAGATGTGGACCAAGCCTTCTTTGCCGGGCAAGAACGCAACAAATGCGCCGAAGTTCATCAAGCGTGTCACCGTACCGAGGTACGTCTCGCCGACTCTCACTTCTTTGGTCAGCGCTTCGACCATCGCTTTGGCTTTTTCGGCGCCTTCGCCGTCAGGCGATGCGATGAACACCCGACCGTCGTTTTCGATGTCGATTTTGACGCCGGTATCGGAAATAATTTTGTTGATGACCTTACCGCCGGGCCCGATAACGTCTTTGATCTTATCAGGATTGATCGTTAGTACGAGCATCCGCGGAGCCCACTTCGAGAGCTGCTGATTGGGTTCGGCGATCGTTTCTTTGAGCTTATCGATAATGAAAAGCCGCGACTTCTTCGCTTCGGCCATCGCTTCGCGCATGATGTCGATCGTAATGCCCGCGACCTTGATATCCATCTGAATGGCAGTAATTCCGTCGACGGTGCCGGCGACTTTAAAATCCATCTCGCCCAGCGCATCCTCAAGGCCTTGTATGTCGGTGAGGATCGCGTGTTTCTTCCCGTGCAGGATCAGACCCATGGCAACACCGGCCACGTGGTTCTTGATCGGTACGCCGGCATCCATCAACGCCAGCGTCGAGCCGCAAACGGATGCCATCGACGACGAGCCGTTCGATTCGAGCACTTCGCTGATGAGACGCAAGGTATACGGGAAATCTTCCTCGGCCGGTAACACCGGAACGAGCGCGCGTTCAGCTAGCGCGCCGTGGCCGATTTCACGCCGGCCCGGGGCGCGCATCGGTCGCGCTTCGCCCGTGGAATACGGCGGAAAATTATAGTAGTGCATGTAGCGCTTGTTGGGAATCGCCATGATTCCGTCGAGCCGCTGTTCATCGCTGATCGAACCCAGGGTCGCGGCGGTGAAGACTTGCGTTTGCCCGCGCGTGAAGACGCCCGAACCGTGAACGCGCGGAACGTAACCGATCTTCGACCAGATCGGACGAATCTCGTCCGGCTTCCGGCCGTCGGGACGAATCTGCTCGTCGACGACCATGACGCGAAGTTCTTGCTCCTCCATCGCCTTGACGATCTTCTCGAAATCCTTATTTGATTTGTCTTCGAGCAGCGCCAGGATGACGGGATCTTTGCCGGCTAATTTGGCGATCGCCGCGGCGCGCGAAAGTTTTTCTAACGCCGCGTTGCGTTCGAGCTTCTCGCTAACGCGCATCGCAACGGCAACTTCTTTTTTGAAGTTTTTCTCGACCCACGCTTTAAGTTTCGGATCGCTGGTAAGCAGCGGATACTCACGCTTCGCTTTACCGGCCTTTTCTGCCAACTCGTCGATCGCGCGAACGATTTTTTTAATTTCAGCGTGCGCAAATTCGACGGCGCTTAAAAAATCTTCCTCTGATATTTCGTTGCCGCCGCCTTCAACCATCATGACGGCATCACCGGTGCCGGCGACGACAATGTCCATGCCGCCCGATTCATATTGGGGCAACGTCGGATTGCAAATTAAAGCGCCACCGGTATCCCGGCCGACGCGGACCGCCGCAACATTTTTATCGAACGGTATATCGGAGACGGCGAGCGCCGCACCGGCCGCGCACACCGCAATGACGTCGCTATCGAGTTCCGGATCGATCGACAACACGGTCGTAATTATTTGAACGTCGTTGCGGAATCCGTCGGGGAACAGCGGCCGAATCGGCCGGTCGATTTGACGCGCGCTAAGCGTGCCGTGCTCGGACGGCCGGCCTTCGCGTTTGATGTAGCCGCCCGGAATTTTACCGGCGGCATACATCTTCTCTTCATAATCGCAGGTGAGGGGAAAAAAATCGACGCCTTCACGAGGCTTCTCGGAGGCGGTAACGGCGGCGAGGACAACGTTTTGATCGCCATAGCGAATCAGGACGCTGCCATTCGCTTGCTTTGCAAGCTCGCCGGTCTCGATGATGAGGCTTCGGCCACCAATCTCGAGAGAGACGGAATCTGGCACAGGTTCTCCTAATTGTGCACCGGCGCCGCTGGGCAAGCCGGAGCGCTTACTGTTCTTTTTCTTAATCTTTGAACGGCGACACGTTCGTTTATGCACGTAACTTCGCCTTTGCCGGCCGGTTCGGGCAAGGGCGCGCAATCGCCGATAACGCATTGCCGCGCATGCAAAGATGGTTGACCGGGCGGGCTGCTTGGGCGGCATGCCTAAGTGCAATTGCGCTGCTGAGCGCGCCGTTGAGTGCCGTCGCGGCGCCGGTTCGCGCGTTGCCCGCGGCCGGAATGCACGGTATGGTTGCGACCGAAGAAGCCGAGGCGACGCGCGTCGGTGTCGCCATCCTCAAACGCGGCGGCAACGCGGTTGATGCCGCGATCGCGGTCGGTTATGCGTTAGCGGTTACCGACCCGTGCTGCGGTAACATCGGCGGCGGCGGCTTCATGTTGATTCATCGCGCCGGCGGTACGAATGCATTTATTAATTTTCGCGAACGCGCGCCGCTACGTGCGACGAAAAATATGTACCTCGATGCGCGCGGCAACGTCGCGCCCGGCCGCAGCACGGACGGCTGGCTTGCCGTCGGCGTGCCAGGTACGGTAGCCGGATTCGAGCGTGCGCGGACGACTTACGGGACACGTAGCCGCGCCCAATTGATGGCGCCCGCGATCGCACTTGCGCGCGACGGATTCATCCTGAGCGCCGGCGACCTCGACGAATTCGGCCCGCATTTCCGGCACATCGCGCGCCAGCCGAATGTTGCACGGATTTGGACGCATGACGGCGCTCCGCTACGTGCCGGCGAACGGTTGCGTCAACCCGAGTTGGCACGGTCGCTGCGGATCGTTGCACGCGCCGGCGCCGCCGGCTTTTACCGCGGTCCGATCGCACGCGCCATCGTCGGTGCAAGCAGGCGCAACGGCGGCATCCTCGCACTCGATGATTTTCGTTCGTATACCAGCGAAGTGTTGATGCCCGTTACGTGCCGTTATCGGGGCTACCTGATCGTGTCGGCTCCGCCGCCGAGCTCGGGCGGAACGACGATGTGCGAAATTCTCTCGATCGTCGATCGTTATCCGTTCGCACGTGACGGCTTCGGCAGCGTTGCATCGATCCGGCATGATGTCGAAGCCGAACGTCTCGCCTATGCCGACCGCAACACGTATCTGGGCGATCCCGATTTCGTCGACAATCCTGTTTCGCGATTGCTGGCACCCGCGTATATCACCCGGCAGCTGAGCAGAATCGGTGAACGCGCCGGCGACTCGCGCCGCGTTCAGGGAGGTCTGCCGCCGTCCGAACGCCGCCAAACCACGCACTATTCGATTGTCGACCGGTTCGGCAACGCGGTCGCCGTAACGTTTACCATCAACGATGAGTTCGGTGCCGGCGTTATCGCGGGCAACACCGGATTTTTTCTCAACAACGAAATGGACGATTTCACCAGTAAAGCCGGCGTGCCGAATCTGTACGGCTTAGTGCAAGGCGATGCCAATGCAGTTGCGCCCGGAAAGCGCCCGCTATCGTCGATGGCACCGACCATCGTCTTGCGTGACGGCCACGTCGCGATCGTCGCGGGCAGCCCGGGCGGCTCGCGCATCATCACGATCGCGCTCGGCGTCTTGCAAAACATCATCGACTACGGGATGAATGCGCAAGCCGCCGTCGATGCGCCGCGTTTCCATCATCAGTGGCTGCCCGATATCGTCGAAATCGAACGCGGCGCGCTAAGCGCTGCAACGCAAAAGCACTTGCAGCACATCGGCTATTCTTTCGGTCTGCGCGAACGGTGGGGTTCGGCCCAAGCCGTCGTCGTCGACCGGCGGACGGGAAAAATGACCGGGGGGACCGATCGCCGCCGGCGATCGGGCTTAGCGCTGGGCTACTAAACGCCGGTCAGCGGCGCAATCCGAGATCGGCGATAAGCTTGCGATAGCGCTCCAGGTCTTTTTTCTGAAGGTAGCCGAGCAGACGGCGGCGTTGTCCGACCTGCATGAGCAGACCACGCCGGCTGTGATGGTCTTTCTTGTGAACTTTGAGGTGCTCGTTGAGCTGATTGATCGACGCTGTAAGCACCGCGATCTGCACGTCGGCCGAGCCGGTGTCGTTGGCACCCCGACCATACTTGGTCGAAATATCCGCTTTTTGGTCTTTGGTCAAAGGCATGGCAAGTTCTCCGTCTCGCGTGTCTGCCAGAGACGCCCGACGGGCGCTCCAGGACAGCGACCGACGGATTGTAGCAAACGCGCTCTACGCGGTCAAACGCCTTCATCGGCCGGCGGCCGCGCTTCTTCGGTCGCCGCCAGAAGCGCTGCGCGCAACGTCGTGAGGCCCGGACTTAGCGCCGTCCCGCGTTCGCCGAGCAGTTCGAGTTCGGTCAACGCCCGCCGGGCCGCGGGTTTCTCGATTGCAACGTACAGCGTTTGCTCGAGTTCTTTATCGAGTTCTTCAATGGCGCGCTGCGCCATATTTGCTTGGCCGAACGAATACGCGTGATGCGTCGCGTTTCCGAGCAACGCCAGTTCGGCCTTGAGCCAATTCCGATAATCGCGAAGCAAGACGTGCGGTTCCCTTCGGGTAAACGGCGAAGTGTGTCATCAGAATTTATACCCGTTGCCAAGCTGTCCGAGATCGCACCCGGCACCGCAACCACCGTCACTCTCGACGGCCGTGAGATCGCACTCTTCAACGTCGGAGGCGTCGTGTATGCCCTCGACAATACGTGTCCGCACCAAGGCGGACCGCTAGCCGAAGGATGGATCGAAGGGACGATGGTGACATGTCCCTGGCATGCTTGGTGCTTCAACCTGACCGACGGCAAGATGACGCTGGGCGATTTCGGTTCCGTCGACGCATTCGAGGTGCGAGTCGAGGGCGAGACGGTGAACCTTTCGCGCCAACCCAAAACCGAACCGGTCTAAGGCGGCGCTTTAGCGCTGAAGAGCGGTCGGGAGCTCGGCCAGCGAGCGCGAGCCGCTGGCGAACTGAGCGATGCGCAGCGCGCCGATCAACTCGGCAACGAGTGCGTGTACGGCCGCTTCCGACTCGTCGGCCGCGGCTAAGAACGGCAGCGCGATGCCGCACAAATCGGCACCCAGCGCGATCGATTTCGCTATGTCGACGCCGGTTCGGATCCCGCCGCTGGCAACGAGGGGCATCCCGGGCAGGGCAGCGCGGACTTCAGCGGTGGCTCGCGCCGTTGCATAGCCCCAATCGCCGAACGCCTCGGCAATGCGTTCTCGCTGCGCGTCGCCGGCGCGCCGGCCCTCCACCAGCGCCCACGACGTACCGCCGGCGCCCGCAACGTCGATCGCCGCAACCCCGGCGTCGCGCAGCCGCCGAGCGGTCGCCGCAGCGATCCCCGAACCGACACCCTTGGCCAAGACGGGTACCTCGAGCGTCGCGCACAGCCGTCCGATTTTCGGTAGCAGATCGCGAAAGTTGGTATCGCCGTGCGGCTGCAGTGCTTCTTGGAGCGGATTGAGGTGGAGATACAAGCCGTTCGCGCCATGCAAGTCGACCAGCCGCCGCGCGTCCTCGACGGTCACCCCGTAGTTCAGCTGCACGGCCCCTAAATTGGCATACAGCGGTATCGTCGGCGCGACGTGGCGGACGGCATACGTCACGGCAAGGTCGGCGTTCTCGAGCGCCGCCCGTCCGCTGCCGAGCCCGAGCGCAATGCCGGCCGCTTCGGCGGCGGCCGCGAGCCGGCGATTGATTTCCCCGGCACGCGCGGTCCCGCCGGTCATCGACGAAATAATGAGCGGCGCACGCAGCCGGAAACCGAGGAATTCGGTGCTGCAATCAACGTCGGCCAGCGCAAATTCGGGCAAGGCTTCATGGCGCAAGCGCACCGCCGAGAAGCCGGCATCCAAACGCGAAGCAACGTCGTCTTCCAAACAAATATCAAGGTGCCGGCTCTTACGCGCCTCGGTGTCCATCGGCACGACGCTTTCGCCGCGTGCGGCCGTCTGCCCGGTGAGGACCGTTTGCGCCGGGCGCGGAACGTCGCACCGTGATGGAGCACGCCTATGATGCGGCGACCGGGACGGTCGGCGGGTCCGACTTCGCTGCCGGCCTCGCGGCTTTGGCGGCCGCTAAAGACCTCGATCGCGCCGGGCTCGCGCAAGCGGCCGGCCTCGAGGAGACACTCGTCGATGCGGTGCTCGGCGGCGCGCGGGTCGGCGTGGCCGTCGCAGCGGCCTTCGCCCGGGCACTGCGCGTGCGCCCGATCGAATTCATGCAGAAGACCGGACTGTTATCGCTCGAGGTGTACGCCGGCGGACTCGATCCGCTATTTTTTCTGCCGGCCGGACCGGTGCGGCACGATGCGCGGATCTACATGCGCGAGATCAATCCGCGACACGCGGTGCCCGAGGGTGATATGACCAAGCGCAACCCGCTGCTCAAGATGCTCGCCGACGACGCCTTGCTCGATCCGGTCGGCAAACTTGAAATAGAGCTTGCTTATCTGCTCCGCTCTGCTGCTGCCGCGACCGCTGGGCGGTTGTAGGCCGGAGCCCGGGCGTTGCGACTGCGCTGCGGGCTGACGGTTGGGCTTGGCCTGGCTGGACGGAGCGGTCCGATAAGGGCCTTGAGGCATTGTTAAGGAAACTCCGTCCATGGATATCGAAGGGAAGCGAGTCGCCGCGCTAGTCGGCGACGGTTTTGAAGAATCGGAATTGTTCGAGCCGAAACGGGCGCTCGAAGAGGCCGGCGCGATCGTCACGATCGTCGGTGCCGATGATAAATCTCTGCAGAAAATCCGCGGTAAGCGCGGACTCGATGAAGGGCAGAGCGTTAAGGCCGAAGAGGTCGTCGCCGATGTGACGGCCGACGACTTCGATGCGCTGCTCATCCCGGGCGGCATGTCGCCCGATCACATCCGGACCAACAAAGACGTTCAGCGGTTCGTCAAAGATTTCGACGCGGCGAAAAAGCCGATGTTCGTGATCTGCCACGGGCCGCAAATACTCATCTCAGCGCAAGTCGTACGCGGTCGTACCCTCACGGGCTTCGCCGCGATCGCGGACGACATCCGGAACGCCGGCGGTCTGTATCGCGATCAGCCGATCGTTACCGACGGCAATTGGCTCACGTCGCGACATCCGGGAGACATTCCGATGTTCAACCGCGCGATGCTGGAAAAGCTCGCGAGCATCGCGACCGCGGCTGTTTGATCCAATCCGGTCCTACTCGACTGCCGGCGGCGACAGTAACGCGCCGCCGGCAGCTACTTCGCCGGCCTTAGACGACGGCCGTTAAGCGCGGATTCGGGCGTTCGGGCCGGCCGATTTTGTGACATTCGGTCCAGCCGCCGGTCGCGTCGACGGCGACGATATCGGCGGTGAAATCAAAGCTTCCATTGCCGTCGAAAAATGCGCTGCCGACCGCATAGGCATCGACGGGAACTCCCTCGCGTTCGAAGGCGCGAATCTTGGCGGCATTGAATCCGCCGCTCGCGACGATCCGTACGCGCGGAAAACCGGCAGCATCGAGCCCGGCGCGCACGTTGCGCACGAGTTGCGCGTTGACGCCCGTCGGTTTGAAGGTGCCCATCATCGGAACGATCGAGGCATCGACGAGCGTACCGGAGGTGTCCAAGCGTACGCCCCACAGCCGGTCGCCGAGCGCTCGCGCAACATTTACCGACGTTGCCACGCAATCGTTATCGAAATCGACGAGTGAAATAACGTTGACGCCGGGATCGATGTATTCGGCAAACTTTTGCGTCGCACGAACCGTATCGCCGCGATATGCCGCGATGAGCGCGTGCGGCACCGTGCCCATCCCGCGCGATCCCCACCACTCGGCATTTGCATCGGTCGATACGCCGAGCGCGCCGGAAATGTATGCTGCATAGCCGTCACCCGTCTGAACCAAATGATGATCGAAGCGCGCGGGAAAAAACAGCACGTCTTTGCCGCCGGCCGCGTCGACGATGGCCCGAGCGTTCGTTGCAATGCGCGTACGGCGCGAGAGAACGCCGAGATAGCACGTTTCGAGATGTGCGAAGAGACCGTAATCGCCTTCGATGCGCAAAACCGTTTCGTACGGCTCGATTGCATCGCCGTCGTACAGTGCACGCACGTGCAAGGCGGACCAGCCGTCCGACCATGCTCCGTTGCTGCCGCGTTCGCCCGAACACGTGCGCAGTATAGCGAGCGCTTCATCGATGCCGCACAAGATCGACGTATTGCGCTGAAAAACTTGCATTCGCACGCGTGCACGATAGCGATCGGCCAGCAATATTTCACGCGCGCGATTAAAGTAGGTGTCCGAGTAATATCCATCGCGCATTTTGTCGATGGGTAGGTTGAATACCGTCGCGTCCAGACGCGGGCGCCCTTCGCGCAACATGGGACGCATCTTCGGATTCGTGGAATGATTTCCTCATGACTCGGCCGGCCAACTCGGATATCGCAAAAGTTCTCATCCAAATTCGGACGCTTATGGAATTCGCCGGCGAGCCGTTCTTCAAATTCATGGCGTACGAGCGAGCCGCGGAAACACTTGAGAATGCGCCGCCGATTGCCGATCTCGCCGCCGCGGGGCGGTTGCAAGAGCTGCCCGGAATCGGAAAGACCATTGCGAGCCGGATCGCGGAGATTTGCGCCACTGGAAGCTGCGGCCAACTCGAAGAACTCAAGGCGCGCTATCCGCTGAGTTTGGTGGAACTTTTGGGCGTTACGGGCGTCGGAATGAAGACCGCGCAAGCGCTGTTCGGCACGCTCGGAATCGCGTCGCTGGCCGATCTCGATGCGGCGCTGGCGGCCGGCCGGCTTGACGGCATGCCTCGCTTGGGAGCCAAGACCATCGATAACATGCGGCGCGGAGTTCTCGCCTATAAAGGCCGCCGGCGCCGGACGCCGCTCGGGGAAGCCTTGCCGCTTGCGCGCGAGATCGTTGCGTATCTGCGCGAGCGCACCGACGCTGCCGATCTCACGCACGCGGGCAGCGTCCGGCGCCAAGAGCCGACCGTCGGTGACATCGACATCTTGTGCACCTCGCACGATCCGCAATCGGTCATCGCTGCCTTCACCGGCTGGGAGCGGGCCGAGGCCGTACTCGCGGAAGGCGATACCAAAGCCAGCATCTGGCTTAAGGGCGGTTTGCAGATCGATCTGCGCGTTCTGCCGGCGCATTTGTACGGCAATCTGTTGCAGCATTTTACCGGCAGCCGCGAACACAACATTCAACTGCGCGAGCTTGCCGTCCGCAAGAATTTGCGCGTGAGTGAAAACGGCATCGTCGATTTGACCGATGGTTCGCTGACCGCTTGCCGTACCGAAGAAGACGTGTATGCAAAGCTCGGCTTAGCGTACATTCCGCCCGAACTCCGGCTGGGCATCGGTGAAATTGAAGCGGCCCGTGACGGTACTCTACCTATTGTCGTCGACGTCGCCGATCTGCGCGGCGATTTTCACATGCATTGTACGTGGAGCGACGGGCGCAATACGCTCGAAGCGATGATCGCGGCGGCGGCGGCACGCGGTTATGCCTATCACTCGGTCAGCGATCATTCATGGGGCCGCGGCGGCATGGGGTTGTCGCCCGAAGATCTGCGCGCTCAACGCGCTCGCCTGGCTGAGATCGGCGACCGGTACGGCGTGCGTTCACTCCGTTCGAGTGAAGTCGACATTTTGCCCGACGGCACGCTGGACTATGACGACGCGGTCCTCGCCGACCTCGATATTGTCGTGGCTAGCGTTCATTCCGCGGTGAACATATCGCGCGACGACATGACGCGCCGGTTGATTCGCGCGTGCGAGAATCCGTACGTCAATATCATCGGTCATCCGACAGGGCGGCACGTCGAGACGTTTCCCGGCTACGAGTTTGATTACGATGCCGTATTCGCCGCCGCCGCGCGGACGGGGACTGCGCTGGAAATTGACGGTCAGCCGAATCGGCTCGATTTGCCGAGTTCGCTCGCGCGACGCGCGCGCGAGTTCGGCGTCACGTTCAGCTGCGATTCCGACGCGCATGGGTCGGCGCAACTTGCCAACGTCGCGTACGCCGTCGGTCAGGCGCGCCGGGCCTGGTTACGGCCGCAGGATGTGCTTAACACGCGCGACTTAGCCGGTGTGCTCGCCTTCGTCGAAGAGAAACGCCGGCGCACGAACGGGGCTGTCTCGGCTTAAAAGCGTTCGCTATAGGCGAAAGCGGCGGCGGCGTCGAGTGGTTCGCTGAACAGAAAACCTTGTCCGAAGCGGCAACCGAACGTCTCGAGATCGCGCACCTGCTGTTCGGTGCGAACGCCTTGAGCGATCGCGGTAATGCCCAGATGGTGCGCTAACGTCGCGACCGTTCGCACGATCTCAAAGCCGCTGCGTGAGTTCATGCTCGTCACGAACATCGCGTCGATTTTCAAGCCTTGCACCGGCATGTGCTGCAACGCCGCCAAGGTCGAATAGCCCGTCCCGAAGTCGTCGACGTGAAGCTCGATGCCCAGCCGCCGTATGTCTTGCAGCAGCGTCCGCGTCCGTTCGGAGCGCTCCAAGAACGAGCTTTCGGGAATCTCGAGATGCAGCGACCCGGCCGGTATCCCCGTCGTCCGCAAAACTTCGTTCAAGGTCGGTACAAGCCCGGGATGATTGAAGCTCTTTAGCGACAGATTCACGTTGACGTGCAACGGTCGCGTCGAGTGCACTGCCGTTTGCCACTGCTTGAGCTGCGCGCACGCCTGATGCAAAACCCAGCGATCGACATCGATGATCAGGTCGGTCGCTTGAGCGAGCGGAAGGAAATCGTGCGGTTCGATCAAGCCGCGCTGCGGATGCTGCCAGCGGATGAGTGCCTCGAAGCCCGCCGGCCGGCGCGTCGCTAGGTCCACGATCGGTTGATACCGCAGCGCTAGCTCGTTGCGGTCGAGTGCCGCTCGTAATTCGGCGTGCTCTTTAGGCGTGGCGCCCGCCTGCATCGCCGAACTGAACGTAACCGACTTTGCGCGTCCGCGCTGCTTCGCAGCATACATCGCGAGATCGGCATCGGCCAGGATGTCCTCCGGTTTCGCATGCTTGTCGTGACACATGGCGATGCCGACACTGGCGGAAACCTTGACCGTTTGCTCGCCGGCGTTTAAGGGTGCTGCCATGTTTGCGCCGATGCGTTCGGCAATTTCCTGGACATCGGCGAGCCCGTCGACGCCGTCGAGCAGAACGGCAAATTCATCGCCGCCGATCCGCGCGATGATGTCGTGATCGCGCACGGATCCGACCAGTCGCCGGGCAACACCTTGCAATAGAATGTCGGCGGCGTTATGCCCGACGACGTCATTGATTTGCTTGAAATTGTCGAGATCGACGAACAGCACGGCAAAAACATGCGACGCGTGACGCTTGCGAAAGGCGATCGCGCGCTGCACGTGCTCGTAAAAGGCGGCGCGGTTCGGTACGTTCGTCAGGTGATCGTGAAATGCGCGATGTTGCAGACCGGCGGCCGTAAAGTGACGTTCCGTGATGTCATGCGCGACGAGAACGTATCCGCGCGGCGTGTTGCTGCTGCCGGAGTGGATGCGCGATAACTTGCTGCTGGCGAAAAACTGCGTTCCGTCGTCGCGTACGACCCAGCCCTCATAATCGGCCGTACCGTGCGTTGCCGCAGCGTCGAGTTGGCGCGTCGCGATCCCGGCTTGGCGGTCGAGATTGAGAAAGAGCGCCGCAAAGTCGGTGCCGACGATATCGTCTTCACGATAACCGAAAAGTTGCCGAGCGCCGGGATTCCAACTTGCAATGATGCCGTCGACATCGAGCGAGACGATCGCGTATTCGCTGATGCTGTCGACGAGAAGGCGCAGCTGTTCTTCGCTGTCGCTAAGTGCGTTCATCACGTTGCGTGCATCGGTATCGTCGTGAACGAGCTTTGTAAAGCCGATAACGCTGCCGTCCGTTGCTTTAATGGTCGCAACGGTATTGGTGCCCCAAAAGCGAGAGCCGTCGTTGCGAACGTGCCAACGGCCTTTTTCGACGTGACCGCCTTTCATGGCAGCCGCGAGTTCGCGTCCGGGTTCGCCGGCGCGAACATCTTCGGGCGTGAAAATCAACTCGAACGACCGCTCGAGCACTTCGGCAGCCGTGTAGCCGAAGGTGCGCTCTGCACCGACATTCCAGCTTACGATGCGACCGCTTTCGGATAACGCAAATACCGCATGATCGGTAAGGCTCTCAATGAGAAACTCGTAAAGCGTTCCGGCTTCCGCGCGCGCCGCGCCGATGGCTATATCCTCTCGAACCGTGCACGACACAGCCGGCAGTGCGCTGTCCGCGGCATTCGGAGCACCGGCGTCGTCTTCAATGCGGTTTGTTCGATACGGTAATAACACGGGCAATTGCGATCCTATCGGTTTACGAACGCCGGCTTACAAGCGGGATACGAAGCGCGATACGGTGCCTAGCCGCGCGAGCCATTCGTTAGAATCGTACTCATAGCAACTTGTCAGTAAGAGGCGTGTAAAGTTTTACGGGCGGTTGAATTTTGGATAGTTTCTATCCGAGAAAGAGGAGCAACGACGTGTAACCGTCTGCAAAAATAGTACATCTGTGCGCTTGGCTTCGTTAGAGTTTCAAGGGCACGGCTCGCAAGATAAGGCGATCCATCGGCAAGCAACTTATGCGCACTAACACCTAGTACGATAAAGATCCACTCGTTATATGCGTTAGCGGGAATCTGCTATTTCACACGCCCGTACGTCGCTTCGAGCTACGCTCGGCGGTACGCTATCGCGTCGCTAACCTTGATTCGGACGTTCCGTGGTATGAAATGCTTCGCCGTTTTGCTCGTTGAACGAGCGCGCGAATTCGCGCGCGTTGATCGCATAACACTCGCACGATGCTGCTTCTAACCCCTGGCGATCGCGAATCTCGACATGTCCGCGACTGTACCGGATCAGGCCGGCTTCTTGCAATGCGCCGGCAGCGATGCTCACGCCGGGCCGGCTGACACCGAGCATGATCGAAAGAAACTCTTGCGTCAAGTCGAACTCGCCGCCGCCCAGTATGCGATCGTGCGTCAGCAATAGCCAGCGCGCGCAGCGCTCGTTCACGGTGTGGAGCCGATTACAGGCAATCGACTGCCCCATGAAGTTGAATAACGCCTCGGTGTAGCGTAACACGATGCGCCGAAACGTTGGAGCCGATGCAAAGTTCGTTAAGAATACTTCGACCGGTAACGAAAGCACATTGCCGCGAACCTGACAAATCATTTTACTCGGAGCGTGGGTGCCGCCCAAGATGAGTTGAGCGCCGGAGATGCCTTCACGTCCGAACGTGCCGATCTCAACGGCGGTACCGTCGCGCATGACGGTAAGCACCGACAACACCGCCCCGGCCGGAAAATACACGTCGGCAATGCGCGCTTTTGCTTCGTACAAGACGGCCGGCACTGCGAGTGCGGCTCGCTTGAGGTGCGGGCGAAGGTCTTCGGCTTCTGCTTCCGGGAGCGCATCGAGGATCAAATTACCGAACGGCTCAATCACAATACCATTGCCTACTCACCAGCTGTCGTCCAGCAAATAGACGTCGTTGCCGCCTGCTAAATAACTAGATCACTGTACCACGACACGCCATGGACAAATCACCTCAAAAACGCTATTGACTTTTAAGGATAGTCTTTAAGGACAGGTTTCTAGTGAAATAGTGCCAGCGCATTTTTCACGCTTACGAAGACGCCCCAGGCGAATGGCAGGCCGACGAACAGCCAGGCTGCGACAAGCTTACCGGTATTTTCGGTATTGGATCGTGGTAGCTGCGTCATCGTATGCGCTCCGAACTCAGCGTACTGCCGGCACGGCGTTATCGACGTTTTGCACCGCACCGACCGGCTTCACGAGGAAGTTGCAAACAAGCCCGACGAGCAGCAGTGCGGCCATAATATACAGCGTCGTCGAGTAGGCATCGCTTTTCGCGACGCCGTGATTGATTTGATACTCGCGGATGTAGTTCACCAGCACCGGTCCGGCAACGCCCGCTGCCGACCACGCAGTAAGCAGGCGGCCGTGAATCGCACCGACGTTGAGCGTTCCGAAAAGGTCGCGCAAATAAGCCGGAATAGTCGCAAAACCGCCGCCGTACATGCTCAAGATGAGTCCGTACATCAGCACGAACAGCGCGATATTTCCGCTCCGTCCGAAGGATGGGATCGTTGCATATAGTACCGCGCCCGCCGCGAAAAAGATAAAGAACGTCGGACGCCGTCCGATGTAATCGGACATCGACGCCCAGAAAATTCGGCCGCCCATATTGAAGAGGCTCAGCAGGCCGACGAAACCGGCTGCAGCGGCGATGCTGATGCGATCCGGAAACATCTCTTGGATCATCAGCGAAGCTTGACTCAGTACGCCGATACCCGCGGTCACGTTGACGAACAACATCGCCCAAAGTAAGTAGAATTGCGGCGTGCGTACCGCCGTACCGACCAGGATGTTTTGCGTCGTGATCATTTTGCCGGCAGTGCGCGGCTGGTAACCGGCCGGAGCGTAATCCGGCGGCGCTACGCGTACGATAAACGCGCCGACGAGCATGAAGCAGAGGTACACGGCACCCATCGTCAAGAGCGTCGGCGCGACGCCCGTCGAGACCGGGTTCGCATGCGAACCATAAAACTTCATCAAGTTGATTGCTAACGGAGCACCGATAAGCGCGCCGCCGCCGAAACCCATAATCGCCGTACCGGTCGCTAGGCCCGGCCGATCGGGAAACCACTTGATGAGCGTCGAGACGGGCGAAATATAGCCGATGCCGAGGCCCGTACCGCCGACGACGCCGTAGCCGAAGAAGACGAGCCACAATGCATGCAGTGCCACGCCGCCGCCGGCAATGAGCAATCCGCCCGCAAAGCAGAGCGCCGCCACGAACATCGCTTTGCGCGGACCGACGGTTTCCACCCAACGCCCGCCGAAAGCTGCCGATAAACCGAGAAACACGATTGCGAGACTGAAAATCCAGCCGAGTTGCGTAACGCTCCAATCGCCGGCCGTCGGCGCGCTGACGCCGATGAGTTGCGCGAGCGGTTTGGTGAATACACTTAGGGCATACGCCTGTCCAATAGCCAGATGGATGCACAATGCGGCCGGCGGGACGAGCCAGCGACTAAACCCCGGGCCGGCGACCGAATGCGAACGATCGAGAAAATCAGCCATGCGATCCTTTCACAGCGGTAAACGCAGTGATCCAGAGTTACCATCGACGCTTCGGCGACAAATACGAGCGTACTGCCGAAAATCGCAGCCGCGTATGCAGGTGCGGCCGGCGAGCGTCTTCGCGAACGTACGCGCGTGACGTCGCGGGCACGCTTTTTAGCGGTCGCCGGCGGCGTGCTGGCGCTTGCGGCGCGGCGTCGTGATGAAGACGGCTGGCATCACATTCACGGACCGAACGGGCTTGCGCTCTCGACGCGGACTCCGCTGGATCTCACATTCGTCACCGTCGAGTCGGCGGTATTCCGGTTAGCCGATCACCGCGATAAGGTCATCGTCGTTAATTTATTTGCGTCGTGGTGCGGACCGTGCAATGCCGAAGCGCCGGACGTTACGGCCTTTGCCGCCGCGCATGCCGCCGATACGATCGTCATCAGCGTCGATGTCGGAGAACCGGCGACGACGGCCCGCCGATTCAAAGAACATTTTGCGATCGACTATCCGGTCGCCGCGGACGAATCGTCGAGCGTCTATAAAACAATCGGCATGCAGGCATATCCGACGACGCTCTTCATCCGGCCCAACGGCTATTTGTCGTGCGCGTTCGTCGGGCAACTGTCGCGCGAGGACCTCGAAGCCGAGCGCAGCTATGCACTAGCAGCCACCTAACGGCGCATGCCGCCGCGTCCGGTCGAACCACGCGACGACTCGATCGACCGGGCGTTGCCGCCCGCGAATCGGCCGCTCGCATTCAGCGGCGCCGCCGCTGCCGGCCGCGCTGCTCCACCGACCGGGGTGCGCTGGCCGTAACCGCGCTGCGCGAACACGCTCGAACGTCCGCCGCCTTGCACGTAACGTTCGGCATAGCCGGCCGGTGCTTGTGCGCCGGCATCCGGGCGGCCGGCGAACGAACGGCGGTTGAATGCCGCCGGAACATGACCGCCGTCGGCGCGGACTTCTGCACCCGAGAATGCCCGTGCGGTGCCGGCCGCGACACCGACGCGGCCTTCGAAGCCGCGGTCGCCGCCGTCAGAATCACGCCGGCCGACGTAGCCGCCGAAATACCGATGACCGTCCCACGGCCGGCCATAAAAGCCATGCCGCTCGAAGCGGCCGTAGCCGCCGCCGAAAATAAACGCAATGCTGAACGACGGACCGTAGCCGTAGCCGAAACCCGGAGCCCAATAACCCGGACCGTAATAGACCGGAGTCGGTAAAACACCCGAGTAGTTGTACGGCGTATCGATCTCGTTTGCATTGAAAACCGAACCGCCGCCGTAGCCCTCGATCGTAACGCTCATACCCGGCGCTAACGTCAATCCGGTCGGATTGATGATCGTCCCTTGATGCAGTGCAATCGTGTCGACGAAACCGCGGTCGTCGTCAAGGGCGATGCGAAACGTTCCGTCGACCGAAGCAATTCGGCCGTGGATCGTTTCGTCGGTGCTGACGACATCGGAATGAGCGTACGATGGAAGATCTTGAGCCCGAGTCGCCAGCGGCGCGAGCAACCCTCCTAGCGCCAGCGTGAACAGCGGCAGACGGAGTAAACGCGCGATAGTCATGACATCCTCCAGGCTCCGGTGATAGGAGCACTACCGATCATACCGCATTCGCCATACAAATACATGAGACGGTTTGAAGCGTGCGAACAGCGGTTAGCCTTCGCTGTCGCAGCCGCTACCGGCCCGATTCGAACGAGCCCGACGATGGTTCGGCAGCGTGTCCCCGAACGGCATGCCAAAGAATATCGTTGAGTTCGCCGTCGGGCACCGCATCTTCACGGGAAAAATCGAGCCGTGCGCTATCCTCCGCCCGGTACGCTGTCTTGAGATTCAGCGCGTGGACGTCGGTCGAGGGCGGCATGGCGACAAACGGGCGCAGGTCCGGCGTCGTCCGGAATGCTTGGGACAACGGACGCGCACCGGCATCGTACGGCGTCAGCGGCGGCATACCGAAGATCAGCTCGATCGTTCGCAGGACGCCGGCCGTCGTGTAGGTTGCGTGACCGATGCCGCCTTTGGCGTACGGTGAAATGAGATAGAACGTCGAGCGCTGCTCGTCGACGTGATCGGCGCCGTTCTGCGCATCGTCTTCCAAGATAAAGATCGCGGTGTCTTTCCAATACGGCCCATGTGAGACGGTGTCGGCAAGCATTCCGACGGCGGCATCGTTATCGGCGACCATTCCCTGCGGCGTCACCGTACCGGGTCGCGTCCCCGCGGTGTGATCGCGTGGCAAGCGCACGACTTCAATTTGCGGTACCGTGCCGGCTGCGACGAACGCGCTATACTCGCGCTTCCACTCGCGAAACCGGTCGACGTCTGCAACGGCCATGTCGAAGGTCGGATAGTGCAGGTCGGTGCGATCGCGCAATTCGGCAAAGTCGGTCGTAACGTCGCTACCCGGCAGTGCGCCCGGCGTGCTGAACTCACCGTAGTTCCGGAACGTCACGCCGTTGCGGGCGGCAAGGTTCCAAAGATAGCCCGCATGCGGCGTTGCCGCATGGGCACCGTCCTCGAAATCATACACCGGCCGCCGGCCGGCATATTCGGGCGGCCACATTTTCTCGAGATAGTCGTTGGCAAACGCCGCCATCGACCAGTTATGGCCGTCCGCGCTGACCTGAGCGTTGTCGAAGAAGCGATCGAATATGCCGAACCGGGCGGCGATCGCGTGTTGATTGGGTGTCACCTGCGCGCCGAACATCACGAGGCGTGGATCGCCGTCTGCCGCCGGCAGATCGCCTAACACTTGGTCGTACGTGCGGTTCTCTTTGATGACGTAGATGACGTGTGCGATCGGGCCGCCGGCGTGCACGATCGGATCGGCCGGGAGCGCGGCAATGTGGTACGGCGGCCCGAGCCGGCCCAGTTCGCGCATGCTGCCCGCGAGTTGCGCATCGGTTGGAATCGCTAGACGGCGCACCGATCCGGCGAGATTCGCGGCAATGTAGCCCGGCCGGTCGTCGCCGGCATGGACGCGAGCGAGCGGTGCATAGCCGGGGTTCGGATGGCCGCTCTCGCCTTTGCCGTCGAGCACGTATAGCGCGCCGGCGCGCCGGTCGACGGCGACGCCCGTCGGATACCAGCCCGTCGGGATCGCGCCGATCGCAGTTGCGCCGCGCGTATCGAGCCGCATGACCACGACGGCATTTGCCGCACCGCAAGTGACGTAAAGCCGGTCACCGTCAAGGGTCAAGGCGTTTGGAGAAGCGCCGACGATTTGGTTCAAGCCGAGTGCTGCACGCGCAATGGTGCGACCGGTCGCGAGGTCGATAATGCTGATGTCGTCGTCGTCTGCGTCCGCAACGTACAGCCGGATTCCGTCGCTCGCGAGTGCCGACGGATGCAATCCGACGCTTGCCGCACCCGTCTTGCCCTTGAACGGATCGACGATGTCGACGGTTCGGCCGTCCCAGTCGGCGACGAACGCACGGGTGCCGTCGGCGCTAAAAGCGGTCGCTTTCGGATGTCCGCCGGTGCTCCAAACTGCCGAGACGGTGCCCGCCCGCTCGTCAACGAACGCTACTCGTGCGGCGAGATCGCCGGTTACGGCCAGCGTTTTACCATCCGGCGAGCGCGCAACGGACGTCGCGTAAAAGTCATTTCCGAGGTCGATCGTCCGATCGACTTTGGCCGTCGTCGTGTCGATGTGAACGATCGCATTCGAGCTCGCACCGGCAACCCACACGCCGTCACCGCCGTTATCGCGCAGCGCAATCCCGAATGCATCGGGAAGTGGGACACGAGCGGTCGTTGCAAGCGTCCGGGTGTCGACGATGCGTAAGGCCGGTTTCCCATAGCCGGCCTCGACGATGAATGCGCGGGTGCCGTCGCTCGAGAGCGTGATGCCTTGCGGCAAGGTGCCGATGACGGCCACCGGTCCGGCCGGCGCCGCGATCGACCAATCGTTGGGCAGATGCAATGGACCGGGCGCAGCAAATGCGGCCGCGCCGAGCGCCGCGCTTCCGGCGAAGGCGGCCAACAGGCGCAGCGAGGCCTGCAATTTACGCCGTGCGCGTAAACGGGCGCTGCTTGCGCGCGCTCAGCGCGACGTACACGATGCGCGGACCGATTCCGATCAGCAGCGCTAAGGTAATAAAGGCAAACGTCGGATGAACGTACTCGAGAAAGCCGTGCGGGATAAAGCGGCAAAAGAAGTTCGTGCCGAACATTGCCATGGCGAACAGGCCGTACCCCAATTGCAGGCGGCAATCGGGATCGATCGCCGTGCCGAAGAGCGAACGGCGATGCTTGGGCAGCCACCACCACAACATCGGCACGGCAAGCGCCAGCGCAATCGCTCCGCTCGCCGTTCCCCAAATCAAGTCGAACGCCCGATCGCCTTCCAAAAACATGCCGCGTGCGTTCGGGACGGTCGAGGAACCCTCCCGCGCAAGAGTGCGGGAGTCTGTTGCTCCGACGAGCCGGGTAGTCGTATATGCACGGCCGTCCCGAACGTTTTCCGAGCGAGGGTCGGCCGTCACGCTGCGTGAACGTCGGAGAACGAATTCGGCCGATAGGCTGGGCTTGCCGTTTCGCCTCTTGACGGTGGCAACGACCGACGACAGCACGACTACGCGCGAACATGGAGTTTTGAATGCTTGCCGACCTCACGGTATACGCCGACGGCCGTTTCGCCCGCTACGACGAAGCGAAGATCGGGCTCTTGACGCATGGCCTGCATTACGGCACGGGTTGCTTTGAGGGCGTGCGCGGTTTCTGGTCGCACGCCGACGATGAACTCTATCTTTTACACGTCCGCGAGCATTACGAGCGACTAGCGCAATCAGCCAAGATCCTCATGATGACGCTGCCGCATTCGGTCGATGAACTTACCGAAATTACCGTGGATCTCGTGATTCGCAACAATTTTCGCAGCGATATCTACATTCGGCCGTTTACGTATAAATCGGACGAGATGATCGGCGTCCGGTTACACGACATCAACCACAGTTTCGCAATCGTCGCTTTCCCGTTCTCGAAATATTTTGACGCGGATGCGAACGCCGGCTTGCGTTGCGGTGTGAGCTCATGGCGTCGGGTCGATGACACGAGCACGCCGGCGCGCGGAAAAATTACTGGCGCGTACGTTAATTCGGCGCTCGCAAAAAGTGAAGCGATCTTAAATGGATTCGATGAAGCAATAATGCTTTCGCACGACGGACACGTAAGCGAAGGCAGTGCGGAGAATATTTTTATTTTGCGCGGCGGCGTGCTCTACACGCCCGGTCCGTCGGATAATATCCTAGAAGGCATCACGCGCCGAACGCTCATGCATCTCGCAAAACATGAACTCGGTCTGACGGTCGTCGAGCGCGCGATCGACCGCAGCGAACTCTTCTGTGCCGATGAGGTATTGCTTACCGGCAGCGGCGCCGGCATTCAATACGTATCATCGATCGACCATCGCCTCGTCGGTGACGGAACGCAAGGGCCGGTTGCAAAAGCAATAACCGGCATCTATGCGCAACTTACGCGCGGCGAACTGCCGAAATACGCCGGCTGGCTCATTAAGACGTACGCGTCGCGCGCCGTTCGGGCTTAGGGTTCGGGCCGGCGCGGCGACGCGCCAGGTATTACGTTGGTGAAGCCGCCGGGGCCGGACTTGCAGCGGCATCCGGTGCCCCGTCGGATGGTGATTGTGGCTGCGGCAGCGGCGACGCTGCCGGCAATACCGGCGCATCTTGCGGCGCGGGAATGGCGTCGGCCGGTTCACCGACCGCCGGCGCGATATCCGGCAGCACCGGTGTTTGCGGTAGCGCCGGAATGCCCGGATAACCGTTGCTCTCACGCCAATCGGCGAATCGCTCGAACGCATCGTACGCGATGCGCGAAACGCCGCGAATGAAGCGGCGTCCGGCCGCAAGACTCGGCAACTGCGTCGTCAACACGGCAATGATGTACGGCGAACTATCGAGGTAAACGATCCCGACGTCGTTGAGCGTGTCGTGCAGCGTTCCGGTCTTATGCGCGACTTGCGTTCCGGGCGGCAAGGGCTGCGGCAGCAATCCGTTGTGACGCTGGCCGGTGAGAATTGTTATCATCGCGCGCGACGACCAGGCATCGATCAAACGATCGTGTGCCATCGCGTCGAGCAATTTGCTCATGTCCAGCGGGCTCGTTCGCAAGCTGCGGATATCGCCGTCGGAGCGAATGTAATCGGCGACGCGCGTTTGCCGCAGCCCCAAGCGGTTCATCGTGCGATTGATATGAACGCGTCCGACGAGCCGAATGAGCATGTTCGTCGCGGTATTGTCGCTCTCGGTAATCATCAAGCGCACCAAACGCGCAACGGAGTAGCGCGCGCCGGGCCGGCCGCTCGAGAGATCGCCCCAGCCCCAATCCCGATCGCCGGCTTTTAGCGTTACCTCGCGGTTCAGATCGAATGCGCCGGCTGCCATTTGCCGGAACACTTCGACCATTACCGGGATCTTGATCGTCGATGCGGCGGGCATATTTGCCGATTGATTGATGCCGGTACTCAAGCCGGTCGTGAGATCTTTGACGATCACCGCGACATGGCCGGGCGCCCGCGTCGACATCAGCGCCAGCCGATTTTGCAGATCGCCCAGCGGTCCGGGCATCGCACCGGCGTTTGCCGCGCACGCGCTGCCGAGCAACGCAGCACAAAGTACGATGGCAACGATAGAGCGTCGCAGCACGTGCATCTGCATTCGTACTCATCATCGATGCCTTGCAACGCGAAGTCAAGGCCGTACCATCGTGCACATGTTTAGTGTTTGCTCGTTCGAACCGGCCCGCCGCAGTGCGGGCAACGAATTCCCGCATCGTCGCGAACGACGTGTAAACCGCACGAGCGGTGCGCGCATTCGGTTTTCCGGCACTCATAGCGTCCGAACGCCAAACATTCTCGGTCGCGCGTCTTGCTATAACTTCCGCAGCGCTGCGGTGTTTGTGTGGCAGTGGCAAGCAACATCATAACGCCCCCTCATTACAGAGAATAGCGGACGTGCGTGCGAAATTCGTCCGTAGTCGGTCGCGCTACCGTTCGAACGGAATGCCGTCGGCCGCCGGCGCTCGCACGCGACCGGCAAAGCCCGCCAGTGCGACGAGCGCGGCAAGATACGGCAGTGCTTGCATGAGTTCGCTCGGGATGCCGGCGCGCTGCAGCGAATATTGCAGCGCGGCGAAAAAGCCGAAAAATAACGCCGCCCCGAGCGCACCGAGCGGGTTCCAACGCCCGAAAATTACGGCGGCGAGTGCGATGTATCCGCGACCGGCGGTCATTCCGTCGGAATAGAGATCGAGTTCGGCGAGTGAAAGGTACACGCCGCCGAGTGCGGCGATCCCGCCGCCGGCGATGACCGCCCAGAAGCGCGTTGCAAGCGCGTCGATGCCGGCGATCTCGGCGGCGCGCGGATTCTCGCCGCATGCGCGCACGCGCAGTCCCCACGGCGTGCGGAAGAGCATGAACCACAGTCCGGCGCTCATTACGAAAGCCAGGACGATCAGCACCGCTTCGCCCGGCTGTCCGAGGCTCGGTACCGAACGCGAAGCACCCGGCTGTCCGAAGATGAGCACGAGCCCGTACGCCGCTCCACCCAACGCAACGATGTTCAGGCCCGTGCCGGCGACGATTTGATCGACGCCCAGCCGGGTCGCTGCGAACGCGAGGATGCTAGCGAGCAGTGCGCCCGCCACCACCCCGGCGAGCGCACCGGCGAGCGGGTTGCCGGTCGCGCCCGCAACGACCACGGAGAAAAATGCACCGGCGACCAAGATGCCTTCCAGGCCGATATTGACGACGCCCGAGCGTTCCGACAAAACGCCGCCGAGCGCGGCGTAGATGAGCGGCGTCGCCTTGATGAGCGTTAGGGTTAGCAGCGCTACGCTCGTCGCAGCAAAAGCGTTCACGCGGTGCGTCCCCGCGCGACGAAGCGCCGTCCGGCCAGCGCAATGATGACGAGTCCTTCGATCACGCTTACGACATCGCGCGGGACGTTCGCTTGGGCTTGCATGGCGATCGCACCGCTTTGCAAGATGCCGAAACCAAACGCGGCGATGATGATGAAGAGCGGTTCGAGATTGCCGACCAGGGCGACTGCGATTGCAAAAAAGCCGTAGCCGGGCGATAGTCCAGTGTTGAAGCGATGAAGCACGCCCATAACGATCGTCGCGCCGCCGAGTCCTGCGATCGCGCCCGACAGCGTCATTGCGACGAGCGCCGTGCGGCCAAGATCGATACCGGCCCGCCGGGCGGCTTCGGGCGCTTCGCCCGCCGCGCGCAATTCGTAGCCGACGACCGTCCGCGCGAACACGTACCACAGCACGACGGCCAGCCCGACGGCGATGATGAAACTGATCGTCAATCGCGTATCGGGGATGAGCACCGGCAGCCACGCCGCCGGCGGTAATTGCGGTGTTTCGGCGGCGCCCGCGCCGGGCTGTTTGAACGGGCCGTTTACCAGATAGGTCGCGAGCAGCGCGGCAACCGTGTTGAGCATCAGCGTCGAGATGACTTCGTTGGCACCAAAGCGCGCTTTGAGAAAACCGGCAAGTCCGCCCCACACGCCGCCGGCGCATGCCGCCGCGGCCAGGACGAGCGGGATCAACACCGGCGCCGGCAGCGGTAAGGCGACGCCTAGAACACCGGCCGTCAAACCGCCCAGCACGATCTGCCCCTCGGCACCGATATTGAACAGACCGGCGCGGAACGCGAGTGCAATGCCGAGCGCCGGAAACAGCAATGCCGTCGTCTGCAGCAGCGTCTCGGCAAGTTCGGATTGATTGCCTAACGCCCCGTCGAAGAGTGCGCTGAAGCCGTCGATCGGACTAACGTGCGCGAGCAGCATGGCGATGCTGCCGACGCCGAAGATGACGCCGAGCGCGATGAGCGCATCGCGCAGCGTGCGCTGCATCAGCCGCCGGCCATCAGCGCGCCGATCCGGCCGCGATCGATCGTCGAGCGGTTGAATTCTCCGACGAAGCGGCCGCCGAACATCACGTAGATGCGGTCCGCGAGTGCGAAAATCTCGTCGAGCTCGAATGAGATCAACAGCACGGCGGCGCCCGCGTTGCGGGCCTCGATCAAGCGCGAGCCGACCATCGTGGCTGCGCCGATGTCGATGCCGCGCGTCGGTTGATAGGCGACCACGAGCGCCGGCGTGCCGGCCAGCGCCCGGCCAACGACGATCTTCTGCTGATTACCGCCCGAAAGCGCGCCGACGATTGCCTCGGGGTTCGGCGGCCGGACATCGAAGCGCTCGATCACATCGCTCGCATAGCGCCCGGCGACGCTGCGGTCGATCGTCGTTCCGCGGCGTAAGGGCGGCGTCCGCTGCCGGCCGAGTGCGACATTTTCACGAATATTCCAGCCGAGCACGAGCGCTTCGTAGCGGCGGTCCTGTGGAATCACGCGGATGCCGCGGGCCATCCGCTGCGCGGGGCCGAGCGTCGGTGCCAGCACCTCACCGTCGAGCGTTATCTCGCCGCGATATTGTGCGATCCCGGCGAGCGAATCGGAAAGCAGCGTTTGGCCGTTGCCTTCGATACCGGCAATGCCGACGATCTCGCCGGCGGCAACCGTGAAGCTCGCCCCGCTGAGTGCGCCGGCTCCGCTGCCTGCCTGCAAATCGGTTACGACCAGCCGCGCGGCGGGCGCCGTAACGGCACGCGCCGCCAACGCCGGGATTTCACCGCCGACCATCGTGCGGGCGATCTCCGCCGCGCTCGTGTCGCTCGTCGTATAGGTCGCAACATGTTTACCGCTGCGCATAACGCTAACGCGTCCGCTGTAGCCCATCACTTCGGTGAGCTTGTGCGTGACGATAAGGATCGCCGTACCGCGCTGCGCGAGCGCGCGTACCGTGACGAAGAACGCATCGATCTCACTCGGCGCGAGTGCAGCCGTCGGTTCGTCGAGCAGCAGCACCGCCGGTTCACGAACGAGTTCGCGTAAGAGTTCGACGCGTTGCTTGATGCCGACGGGCAGCGTTTCGACGATCGCATCCGGGTCGACGGTCAAGCCGAAGCGCGTGCAGAGTTCGTTCACGGCGGCACGCGCACGGCGCCGGTCGAGGCCCAAGCCGCTGCGCGGTTCGCGGCCGAGCAGAATATTTTCCCAAACGCGCAACCGCTCGATGAGCGCGAAGTGCTGATGCACCAGGCCGATCGTTACGCTCGTCTCGACCGTCCCCGAATCCGGCTTGAGCGCGCCGTAGGCAATTGCCGCGAGAGTTGATTTTCCTGCCCCGTTCTCACCGACGAGCGCATGGATTTCACCGGCAAAGAGATCGAGATCGACGCCGTCGACGGCCGTAACGGCGCCGAAGCGTTTGTGAATTCCGCGCAGCCGCAGGACGGCGTCAGCCATGCAGGCCCGTCACTAGCGCAACGCGGCGTCCGGTTTAAATGCGGCGAGTTCTTCGCGCGTCGACGGCGGCACGATCTTGCCCGCAATAATCGCCGTTCGGATCTTCGCAATCCGCGCGATCCGGCCGGGCGTCATCACGCTTTTCGTATACGTGAACGGCGACAAACCGACGCCGCTTTCTTTAAGTCCTAACACCAGATGGCCGCTCGGCAACTTCTGGGCGACCGCTTGCTGGGCGAGCCGGTAGACGCCGACATCGACGCGTTTGATCATACTGGTGAGCACGCGGCCCGGCGCGAGCGCATCTTGATCGGAGTCGACACCGATGATATATCCGCTCGGCCGCATCTTCACTTGTTCGATCGCGCCGATCCCAGCTTTACCCGCCGCGACGAACACGACGTCGGCGCCCTGATCGAACAATACGCCGCTGAGTTCTTTGCCGGCGGCTGCATCGTCGAAGCTGCCGACGTATTTAACGGCAACTTTGATTTGCGGATCGATCTCGCGCGCACCGGCGGTGAAGCCAACCTCGAATTTTCGCAACAGCGGAATGTCGATGCCGCCTAAAAACGCGATCTGATGCGTCTTACTTGCCATCGCAGCGGCTGCGCCGGCGAGAAACGAGCCGTCTTCTTCTTTGAACGTGACCGATGCGACGTTCGGCTGGTCGACGACGGCGTCAATGATTGCGAAGTGCCGCAGCGGAAAGCGCGCCGCAACTTCGTTGACGTCTTTGGCCATCAGAAAGCCGATCGCGAAGATCAGATCGTATTCTTTATTGGAGAGAACGGTCAGGTTCGGTTGATAATCGGCTGCCGATTTCGATTGCAATATCGCGACATCGGCATGCAGCGTGGTTTTCGCTTCGTTCAAACCGCTCGCCGCGGAATCGTTGAACGACCGGTCGCCCAAGCCGCCCACATCGGTCACCATGCCTAGTCGTGCCTGCCCGCCCTCGGCAACGGACTTCGCGTGAGAGCAGCCTCCGAGCAAAAGAACGCTCAGGGCAAGAGTCAATGCGGCATAAACCGCACGGAAACCGTGCAACATCCGGGCTTCACTACGCTTTCGATGCGGGTTGGCCTTTCGAGTGCCGCGAAGCGCATTCTAATGAACGTTCCGGCTGGACGCAAAGGACCGACATCGCGCCGGCCGATCACTCGCGGCGAACGGCGCGTGACGTACGCGCTCAAAGTCTTGGTCGTCATCGCACTGGCGATGTATCTGATCGTCGGTTTGCTGAACTTTTTTGCCGCAATTCGCACGACCGGATTGCTGGTCGTGGCCGCGATGTTTTTCGCGTACCTCATTTATCCGCTCGTGCGCCGGCTCAACGAACGCGCGCCCGTCATTTGGTCGATCGTTACCGTTTACGTGACGATCGCATTGCTCGGTTCGCTGGCGTTCGGTTTGCTCGTGCCGCCGCTCGTCGACCAATCGCAGAAGCTCGTCGTGCAGTTCCCCGGTTTCGTCAGCACGGCGCAAAGCGAATTGCTGCATCCGACGAACCCGCTACTGCTCCGACTTCCGGCCGATCAGCGGCACCATCTCGCCACGCTGCCCGCCCAAGTCGGAGCCTTCGTTCAGAAATACGCATTCGATGCAGCGCAACGAACGTTGGCGCTGGTATTGTCGGCAGTGACGGTGCTCGGCACGATCGTGATCGTTCCGGTCTTGGCCGCATACATGCTCATGGATGCAAGTAACGTCAAGCGACAAATCCTGGCGCTTTTTCCGCTCAAGCATCGGGCCAAAACCGATGCGATCATCGACGATCTCGACTTAGTCGTCGGCGGATTCATCCGCGGGCAGCTCATCGACGGCGCGATCGTCGGTACGATGATCGGCGTCATGCTGGCCATCATGCACGTGCCCTACGCGCTGCTCATCGGCGTCGCAGCCGGCATCCTCAATTTCATTCCGTATGCCGGCGCGATCGTCGGCTTCGTTCCGTCGGTCATTCTCGCATTGCTCGTCAACGGGCCGACGAATGCGCTCATCGTTGCGGGTTTGTTTGCCGTAATTCAACAGGTCGACGGCAATTTCGTCGCGCCGCGCGTGCTCAAAGACAACGTCGGACTGTCGCCGCTGTATATCATTTTGGCGATTCTCATCGGCAGCGAACTCTTCGGTCTGCCGGGTACCTTTTTGTCGGTTCCGGTCGCGGCAATGCTGCGCGTGCTGCGCGAACATCTGCTGCCGCAAGCCGTGTCGTCGGACGAGGTGCCGTCCGTATTGACGCGCGAGCCGTTGCGCGCGATGCGTCCCGAGAAAGTGAAATGATGCGCGTGGCAGCCGTCGACGTCGTCGGCGTTCCGATGGATCTCGGTGCCGACCGGCGCGGTGTCGATATGGGGCCGTCGGCAATCCGCTATGCGAAGCTCAAAGAGTCGCTCGAGCGGCTTGGAATTTCGGTTCGCGATCACGGCAATCTGGCGGTGCCGCAACCCGAATCGGCTTCGACCGAGATGCAAGCTGCGAAGTTCTTGCCGATCATCCAAGACGTCTGCGGCGAATTGGCGAGCGTCGTCGAGACGATCGTACACGACGGACGCTTTCCGCTCGTCCTCGGCGGCGACCATTCGATCGCGATCGGGACACTCGCGGGGATTCGGCGCGGCCGCGGCACATCGCCCGGCGTCATTTGGGTCGACGCGCACGGCGATATCAACACACCGCTGAGTTCACCCAGCGGTAACGTGCATGGTATGCCGGTTCACTTTGCAATCGAATCGAAAAATATCGAAACCGACCGCATGGTGTTCATCGGTCTGCGCGATGTGGATGACGGCGAGAAGCGCATCATCAACGACTTGGGCGTCAAAGCGTTCACCATGTCCGATATCGACCGGCTCGGCATGAGCCGGGTGATCGACGAAGCGATCAAGATCGCGGCGCGCGGCGCCGATTCGCTGCATGTCAGCTTCGACATGGACGGTATCGATCCGACCGAAGCGCCCGGTGTCGGGACGGCCGTGCGCGGCGGCATTACGTATCGCGAAGCGCATTTTCTCATGGAAGCGGTCGCATCGTCCGGTACGCTCGGGTCGCTCGAAATCACCGAGATTAACCCGATTCTCGACCGGGAAAACCAAACGGCGATCCTTGCCGTCGAGTTGATTCTCAGCGCGCTCGGTAAGACGACGTTATAGGCTCGGGCGGCAGGACGGTACGCGACGGCTTCGCCAAGATAACCGATTGACGGTCCCAGCGTCACATCGCTCGCCGGACGTTTCGCGCGGCGCAAAGCCACGATCACCAAGGAGCTGCAATCGTTATGGCAACTGCTGCCACCGAATACCGTCTGTCGACCGAAGAAACGCTCAAGGATTTCGTGCGGGCGATTCTCACCAAGGTCGAGATCGATCCGGCCGATGCGGCGATCGTGGCCGACGTGCTGGTCGCCTCCGATCTGCGCGGAATCGAATCGCACGGCGTTGCGCGGCTCGAATCCTATTACGTCAACCGGCTGCGCAGAGGCCAGATCGAAGCGCATCCGACGATCGAGACGGTGCGTGAAACCGGCACGTCGATCTCGATCGATGCCGGGAACGGGCTCGGACATCCGGTCGCGAAACGCACGATGGACAAGGTCATCGCAAAAGCGCAGGAACACGGGTCGGCGTTCGGCGCCGTGCGCAACTCCAACCACTACGGCATCGCCGGGTATTACGCGATGATGGGTCTCGAGCACGACCTGGTCGGCATGGCATCGACAAACACCGTTCGGTACGGCGCCCCCGACGTATGGGCGCGACTTGATGTTAGGCACCAACCCGTTCGCCTATGCCGTTCCGACCGGCGACGAACCGGCTTTCGTGCTGGACTTTGCGACAACGACGGTGCCGCGCGGCAAGCTCGAGGTGTACGGCCGCAAGAATAAACCGCTCAACCCGGGTTGGGCGATCGATGCGCAGGGTGTCGAGACGCTCGATGCCCAGGTTGCGCTAAGCGGGGCATTATTGCCGCTGGGCGGGTTCGGCGTCGACAACGGCGGCCACAAAGGCTACGGCCTCGGATTGCTGGCCGATATTTTCTGCGGCGTTCTTTCGGGCGGAAAGTTCGGTAACAGCCTCCCGCGGCCCGAAGACGGTCCGCAACCCGGCGCAATCTCTCACTGGTTCGCGGCATTCCGGGTCGACGGATTCCGCAATGTCGCCGACTTCAAGCGCGACATGGATCGCGAATTGCAGAGCTTCAAAAACTCAGCCAAGACGCCGGGGCAAGAGCGCATTTACGTGGCGGGCGAGATCGAGTATGAAAAGACGCTCGCACATCGGGCCAGCGGCGTTCCCGTCCACGTCAAGGTCTGGGATGGCCTCGAGAAGATGGCGGCGGAGTTGGGCGTACCGTTCGAGATCGAACGCGCATAGCGCGCAACCTTTTCAAACCGCCGGTCTTTTTGCGGTGCGTCCGTCTTTAAGGAGCCGTCCATGGGCAAAGCGACCGAAATGGTGTTGTATCAAGCGGAGTGGTGTCCGTATTGCGCGCGCGTGCGCAAAAAAATGACCGATTTGTTACTTGATTACAAAACGGTCAACGTTCCGCATGCGCATTCCGAACGTGGCGAAGTTCAGGCCGTATCGGGGCAAACGGGCATACCGGTGCTCGTCGACGGCGACGTCATCCTCGATGATGACGACGATATTATTCCGTATCTGGAGAAGACGTACGGAACCGCGGTAAGCGCGTAACTCCGGCGCACCTTATTCTGCCGGGATCTCGATTCGGTCCGCCGTGTTTCGACGCTTCGGTAAGATAAAGATCAACGGCATCAAGAGAAATGCCAAAGCGCCCAGCGCGAGTTGGGCGTCGGCATATGACATCACGCTGGCTTGGGTGAGGATCGTTCCATAGAGCGTGCCGATCGAGCCGTGATCGGCGAGAAGCGATCGCACCGCGATACTGCTCGTGTTGGCGTGACCGACAAGCACGTCTTGATGAAAGCTATTGCGTCGTGCGAGCAGCGTCACCAGACCGGCGGTCGAAAACGATCCGCCGAGTTGCAACGCGAGGCTATTAAAGGCCGCCGCCTTCGGCGCAACTGCTGCCGGTAAAGCGCTTAGAACGGCAATCGACAGCGGCGTAAACACCATCGCAAGCCCGATACCGCTCGTGACTGCCGGCGGGATCAGCGACGCGAAGTCATTCGACGACGTCGTGATGAGGCCAAGCCAGATTTGCGCCGTCCCGATCATCGCGAAACCGATAAAGAGAAGCAAGCGCGCATCGATCTTGCCGGCGCTTACATAGCGCGCGATAAACGGCGTCAACAGCGCGATGAAAAATGCGCGCGTAAAGATCAATTCGCCGCTCAAGGTTGCGGTAAAGTTCAGCAAGCTCTGAACGTATTGCGGCAAGATGACCGTCGCGCCGTACAGCACTGCGCCGATCGCAAAGCCGAGCGCCGTTCCGGCGACGACGGCGCGATATTTGAACGCCCGCAAATCGACGATCGGCCGCGGGGTGCCGAACAATTCCCAAGCAATGAACCCGCACAAACCGAGGGCGGCAATGACGCCGAAGGTGGTGATGACGGGGTCGCTCCACCAATCGTTGCGTTGACCCTCATCGAGGATATATTGCAGCGATGCCAAGCCGACGGCAAGTAGCGTTAGTCCGATGCCGTCGATCGGCAGCTTGCGGGGCGCGGTCGGATTTTTCATGCGCAGCAAAACGATCGCGGCTGCGATGACGCCCGGAACGACGTTGATGAAGAACACGTAGTTCCACGACACGTTGTCGGTCAGCCAGCCGCCTAAGGTCGGACCGACCGATGGACCGACGATCGCGCCCATGGCGAACAGCGCTTGACTCGCGCCGAGCTTATCCGGCGGAAAACTATCGCGCAGAGCCGCCTGCGCCGTTGCGACCAAACCCCCGCCGAAGAGCCCCTGCACCACACGCCAAAAGATCAGCGACTCGATCGAGGCGGAGAATCCGCAGAAGACCGAGGCGACTGTAAAACCGATGATCGCCGTCGAGTAATATTGCCGCCGGCCGAAGCGCATTTGCAGCCACGGCGTGAGCGGAATGACCACCACGGCCGAAACGATGTAGCCGGTAACGACCCAGGCGCCTTCATCGATCGTTGCCCCGAGATTGCCCTGTATGACCGGCAGCGCAACGTTGACGATCGTCGTGTCGAGCGTCTGCATGAGGGTTGCGAGCATGATCCCGATGGTGATGAGAACGAGCGCCGGGCCCTTCTCGACGACATCGAGCTCTTGATCCGCGCGGCGGAAACTTGGGGCAACGCCGTTCTGCGGCGGGGCGGCAACTGCCAAAGGGGGACTCCCGGGAAGTGAAGCGAGATGGTCTCTCGTTTCCCTCAACCACGCGCGGACAGAAGTCGATTCACGCACGCGCACCGGTCAGGCCACGATCCGGCCGCGCTGCCTACGAGCGGGGCCGTCGATCCGTGACCAACGGCTCCGGCGCCGGGGCTTCGGACCGCTTTGCGACGGCGGAAAAGTCGGCAATTTGCCGATCGACCCAGAGTGTTGATTCGTTGCGTTCGGCGCGAAGAATTCGTGCCACTTCGGGCGCCGCGGCGATGCTCGCCGCCTCGTCGAGAAACAGGGCGCGGGTGCGGCGCGCTAAGACGTCATCAACGGTTCTGGCCATCTCGGCGCGTACGGCAAAGATCACATGAGCGCGCGTGTAAGGCAAGCGTTCGTGCAGCTTTGCCGCTGCGGACGAATCGTCGCGGACGATGTTCGCGAGCGCCGTCGCATCCGTGCCGTATACCCGCAATGCTTCGGCACCGCCGCTCGCAACGGAGTCGGCCGTCGCCGGCGAGCCGTGTAGCGGAAGCGTTGCCGTAATGCAAGGGCGTTGCGGCAGCGCGCCGTGCGCGCAAACCGCGTCGACGACGTCTTGTGCCATGCGCCGGTATGTCGTCCATTTGCCGCCGGTTACCGTGATGAGTCCGCTGCGCGACGTCTCAATGTAATGTTCGCGCGAAAGCTTCGCCGTCGCCGTTGCTTTGCCGTTGACGAGCGGGCGTAAGCCGGCGAACGACGCGCGAACATCCGCCCGCGCGATCGGCGTGCGTAAATACCGGTTGACGTGCGTGATAAGATACGTAATTTCAGCGTCGGACGGCGACGGATCGAGTTCGGGGAACGTCGCCGGAATATCCGTCGTGCCGACAACCACGCGATCGTGCCATGGGATGGCAAAAAGCACGCGACCGTCGTCGGTCTTCGGAATGATGAGCGCGCGATCGCCCCCGAGAACTTCGCGGTCGAGCACGATGTGCGTGCCGCGGCTGAGCGCTAGTAACGGCCGAACGTCCCGCCGGTCGAGCGAACGTAGCGCGTCGACAAAAATTCCGGTCGCATTGACGACGACCGATGCTCTGATGCTGAACTCGGCGCCCGTTTCCACGTCGAAGGCAACGACGCCGTTGATTCGTCCGCTGTCTTGAATGAAGCGTTCGGCGCGCACGTAATTCGCAATAACGGCGCCGCGTTTAGCCGCGGTGCGTGCGAGTGCAATCGCGAAGCGCGCGTCGTCGAATTGTCCGTCGTGATATTCGACGCCGCCGCGCAGCCGGCGGCCATCGAGGTTCGGCACGCGGTCGAGTACCGCACGGCGTCCGAGGATACGGCTGGACCCGAACGTTGCGCCGGCGGCGAGCAATTGATAGGCAGTCAAGCCGGCCGCATAGTACGCTGTCTCGAGCGCGCTGAACGTCGGCAGCACGAAGGCCAGATCGTGAACCAGATGCGGCGCATTGCGCCGCATCACTGCACGCTCGTAAAGCGCTTCACGGACCAAAGCAATGTTGCCGCTTTGCAAGTAACGCACGCCGCCGTGCGCGAGCTTTGTAGAGCGGCTCGACGTGGCTTTCGCGAAGTCCATGGCCTCGATGAGTGCCGTTCGATATCCGCGCGTTGCTGCGTCGAGCGCGGTACCTAGCCCGGTCGCGCCGCCGCCGATAACAAGGACATCGACCGGCGTTTGAAGCCGTTCGATGTTCGCCGCGCGGTTGAAGCACGCAGTATGCCGATCGGTCATACGGAAGTTGCAGCGGCTGTTGCCTCCTCCGCCGCCCAGCCGAGGGTGCGTTTCACCGCACGCGTCCATCCCGCCATTAATTTCTCGCGCTGCTCCGAAGTAATGTTCGGCGAAAAGCGCCGGCTTTCGTGCCAGTGCTTTGCGACGGCATCGACGTCGGGCCAGAAGCCGGTCTGCAGGCCGGCAAGGTATGCAGCGCCGAGGGCGGTCGTTTCGGTCACTTGCGGCCGTACGACATCAACGCCCAAAATATCCGCTTGAAACTGCATGGCTATGTCATTGAGCGCAGCTCCGCCATCGACGCGCAGTTCGCTCAGCGTCAACTTCGCATCGCGCTGCATCGCGGCGATCACTTCGGCGGACTGATATCCCATCGCTTCGAGGGCGGCGCGTGCGATGTGGGCGCGCGTCGTCCCGCGCGTGATTCCGATGAGCATTGCGCGTGCGTACGGATCCCAATAGGGTGCGCCGAGACCCGCAAAAGCGGGGACAAAATAGGTACCGCCCGAGTCGCCGGCGCCACGCGCAAGAATCTCGATGTCCGAAGAGCGTTCGATTATGCCGAGTCCGTCGCGCAGCCACTGCACGGCCGCGCCGGTTACGAAAATCGAGCCTTCGAGTGCGTACGTGACCCGCTTCGGCTCGAATCCAAATGCAATCGTGGACAGCAGCCCTTCGTTGCTGCGGACAATCGTGTCTCCGGTATTTAGCACGACGAAGGAGCCCGTGCCGTACGTATTTTTTCCCATCCCGCATGTGAAGCCGGCTTGACCGACGAGCGCCGCCTGCTGATCGCCGGCAATCCCGGCGATTCGAATCGGGGCGCCGAAGATGTCCGGCCGTGTCATGCCGAAAGCCGCGGTGCTCGGCAATACTTCGGGCAGCACGGCGCGCGGCACGTTAAAAAGGCGTAGCAGTTCTTCGCTCCAATCGAGCTGCTCGATATCGAATAGCAACGTGCGCGAAGCGTTCGTCACATCGGTGACGTGTCGTGTGCCGCCGGTGAGTTTGAACGTCAGCCAACTATCGACCGTACCGAAGGCAACCTCGCCGCGTTCCGCGCGTTCTCGCAATCCGGGAGTGCGATCGAGCATCCAGCTTAATTTCGTTGCCGAGAAATACGGATCGAGAAGCAGGCCGGTGATGCGGCGAACCCGATCTTCGTGTCCGTCCGCGCGTAGCGCATCGCAGGTTACCGCCGTTCGGCGGTCTTGCCACACGATCGCATTGTGCAACGCGCGCCCGGTCGTACGATCCCAAATCACGGCCGTCTCACGCTGGTTGGTAATGCCGATCGCTGCAACATCGTCTGCTTCGACGCCGGCACCGCGCAGTGCGCCGCGTGCGGTGGAGAGTTGCGAACGCCAGAGATCGTCGGCGTCATGTTCGACCCAACCCGGTTGTGGAAAGTGTTGGCGAAACTCCGCCTGTTCGATGGCGCGCATCTTGCCGTCGCGATCGAATACGATCGCACGCGAACTTGTCGTACCTTGATCCAAAGCAAGAATGAAACGTTGCCGGCTCACGTTCTGCTCCTAACGTTGCGCGCAGGCGAGTACTTTGCCGTCAGTATGGTGTTCGTCTGCTCGCTAAGAGCAGATTCTTTTAACGCAGCGAACTGTCTGGTAAATTGCTCGATAAAATGAAAGGAGGATTCGAGGTGTTCGACGATTCCGAAAGCTCCGTCGATTACATTCGGCGCCTGACGTTTCTACGCGAAGAGACGCGCTTCGAGATCGGCTTGCTACACGATCGCGTCAACGCACTTATCAGCGCCGAGGCGTTTTTGACGATAGCATTTACCATGGCGATGAGCAGTTCCAATAATCGTTGGGGATCGATCTTCTCCGTACTCGTGCCGCCCATTCTATCGCTCCTCGGCTTCATTCTGGCCGTTCTGGCTTGGCCCGGCGTCGTTGCGAGCTACAAAATCATCGTTGAGTGGAACGTGCGCCAACTGGCATTGATGCAGGCGGAGCCCGGCTTGACCGGCATCATGTGGCGCCGCGACGCAAATGGAAGCGGCAGCGAACGTGCGGCTCCCGACCGCGGACTTTCGATGCTCTTTGCGCGCGCAGTGCCCGCCGTGTTCGCTGCCGCATGGGCTATTCTAACGGTTATCGCAGTCTTGCTGCCGTTGCAACGAGCCGGCGGAAAGACTTGATGTGTCGGATACGTTCAGGTGCGCTGCTTGCCGGCGGCGTAACGCTAGGGGTGCGGCAGCGCCTCGATAGCCGCATCGGCCGCGCGCTTAAGCATCGCGGTCGATACTCCGCCTTTTCCAAGCGCTTCAATTCCGCGCAGTGTAGCGAGCAGAAGCATGCCCAGCTTGCGCGGATCCGCCGACGGGGCGATGTCGCCATGCCGTTGCGCGGCCTCGATCGTCAACGTGAGTGTTTTTGCAAGCTCTTCGAAGGTCGCGCGCGTTTGCGCACCGATGACCGGATCCGTTGCGCCGATCTCTGCAGTGGTCTTGGCGATGAAACAGCCGAGACGGCGACTCGACGGCACCGAGTTGACGGACAAAAGGTACACGTACTTTCGCAAGCGCTCGTAAGCGCCGGCGTCGGAACCATCGAGTCGCGCATGCGTTTCCTCGGCTGCTTCCCTGCAGTGAACGGCAAACACGCGTTCAAACAATTCACGTTTGCCGCCGAAAGCAGCATACAGACTGCCTTTGCCTAAACCGGTTGCGGCCGTTAGGTCGTCCATCGACGTTCCTTCGTATCCGCCGGTCCGGAACGCATCGCGAGCCGATTCCAAAACCTTCATTTCATCGAATGTGCGTGGCCGAGCCATGAATCCAGTGTAACAATTATGGCCGGTCGCGTTTGTCGAAAGATCGTATGACATCCACGAAGCTCCTCGGTAAAACCGCGCTCGTCACGGGAGGCTCGACTGGTATCGGCTTAGCCACCGCGCAGCGCCTCAGCCATGACGGCGCCCGCGTTTTTATAACGGGCCGCCGCCAAGACGAGCTCGACGCCGCCGCGGCGTCGATTCACAACGTAGTCGGGCTGCGCGCCGACTCGGCGGATCTCGCCGACCTCGATCGCGTGTATGCGACAATAAAGAACGACGCCGGGAAGCTCGACATCCTGTTTGTCAACGCCGGTATCGGATCGTTTGCGGCGCTCGAAGCAGTCACGGAACAGCACTTTGACTCCATCTTCGGCGTAAATGCCAAAGGCTTGCTCTTCACCGTTCAAAAGGCACTGCCGCTGCTCGTCGACGGGGCTTCCATCGTCCTTAACGCGTCGGTAACCGGCTCGAAAGGTACTCCGAATTTCGGGGTCTATAGCGCCACAAAAGCAGCCGTACGAAACTTCGCTCGCACGTGGCTGCTTGAGCTGGCATCACGCAGCATTCGTGTCAACGTCGTCAGTCCGGGGCCGATCGAAACGCCGGCAATCAAAGCGCTGTTGCCGACCGAAGAAGCGCGTATCGGGTTTAAGAATCACGTCGCATCGTCGGTTCCACTCGGCCGCATGGGCCGGGCCAGCGAGATCGCCTCAGCGGTTTCGTTCCTGGCCTCAGATGACGCGAGCTACGTCAATGGGATTGAGCTCTTCGTTGACGGCGGCATGGCACAAGTCTGAACGAGACGGCATCACGTGGCTGCTCGAAGCTGGGCGGCGGGCACGAGCCGCTCCCTGGGCGGCGTTTCGCTTACAACGGGAGATACACGTAACCGCGCTACGCTGCGCGCAAACGAATAACACGGCCAACGTTCGACGCGTGTTACCCGCACCGGTCCGGCGGCGGTTCGACGGCTGAGCCGGCGGGCGATCCCAGCGCATTCGCGATAAATTCGGCGGCGTCGGCAGGCGCGCTTAAATAGCGGCGGCGACCGGTTTCAACCTCTTGGATCGAACCGCGCCACGCGCCTTCGGTAGCTCCGGCGTCGCGCCACATCCGTACTAAAAAGACGCACTCGCGCCGCTCCGACATCACCGCACCGCTTCTTGCATGTCCCCAGCGTATTGCAGAGCCATGCCGCACGCATGCGGCACGCAACGGCGCTATGCTCCTTGCAAGCCTCGTATTGCAACGTTCAAAGGAGCACCCGTGAACATACTCGATCGCGCGAAGCGTATTTCTCTTTCGCCTCAAGCCGAATGGCCGGTGATCGCGGCCGAACCGGCATCGTTGGCCGGTATCGTCTCCGGCTACTTCGCACCGTTAGCGGCAATTAGCCCGGTGGCGCTGCTGATCGGTCTATCGGTCGTCGGGGTGAGCATTCCGTTCGTCGGAACGTATCGCGCCCCGCTCGTCGCTTCGATCGGGCAAGCCGTCTTAACGTTCATTATAATTCTGATCGCGGCCGGCGTGATGAGTCTTGTCGCATCGCAGCTTGCGCCCGCGTTCGGGGGCCGGCGCGATCGAATCGCCGGATTTAAATTGATCGGTTATTCATATACACCCGCGCTCATCGCGGGCGTGCTCGGTATCTTGCCGCCGCTAACATTTCTCGAAATCTTCGCCGCGTTTTGGACCTTATACGTCTTTTACCGGGGCGCAACGCCGCTGGCATTGAGCGCGCCCGGCAAGGCGGTTGCGTACACGGCGGCGTGCGTCGCTTGCGGTATTGCGCTGGGCTTCGTGTTGATGCTTGCCGGCGGCGCAGTCGGTCTTGCCTCCGGCGCGTTCGCGCATCATTCGTCGCTCGAATCGGTGTCGAGCGAAGCGCAGGCGCGCGGCGTCGTCGCGGGCGTTCTCGGCGCTGCGATGGGTGGCGGTAACGATAATACCCAGAGCGCCCAAAAGGTCGTCGATAGCGTCGCCGCGGCGGGCGATGAAGCGCGCACGGCGGCCGGCAGCAACGATCCGGCTGCCCAAACGCAAGCCGGAATTCAGGCGTTGAGCGCGCTCGTGCATGGCGGCAAAGATGCGGTCAAGCCCGTCGCGCATAGCGATCTCAAGACGCTGTTGCCGCAATCTGCCGGCGGTCTGCCGCGCGTCGCTGCCGAGGGTTCGTCGGGTTCATTTGCCAGCATCGCCGCCTCGTCGGCCGATGCGAAGTACGAATCGGCTGACGGCAAATCGATCGACCTTAGCGTTGCGGATCTCGGCAATATGGGCGGAATCGCCGCCATTGCCAACATGGCTGCGACGTTGCAAGTCGAGAGCGATAGCGATGCGGGTTATGAAAAGAACGTCGACGTCGACGGCCGGCGCGTACATGAGAAGTGGACGAACGCCGGCAAGCGCAGCGAATTGCTGGAGATCGTCGATAACCGTTACGCCGTCAGCGTCGATGGCGCCGGCCTCGATATGGAACCGGTCCTCGGCGCCCTGCGCGCTGTCGATATGGCCAAGTTTCAGGGTCTTGGAGCCGCAAGCAGTAAATAACAGCGGGGTGAGCTTACTTGCCCTAATTTCGGCGAGTTGAAATGAGCGAATCCGCAGCGGGTCAAGCGCGGACGTTAGCCGGCGCACGTCACGGTCAGCTTGACATCCGGCTCTTCGGCCAAGCTCAGATGTGCTGGAACGGTACTGCGCTCAAGTTCGCGAAACGTAATCGTACGATCGCAATGCTCGCGCGAATTATTTTGCAGCGCGGCGCTCCGATCTCGCGCGACTCACTTGCCTACTCGATTTTCCCCGATGACGACGAAGCAACGGCGCTGGCAGAGATGCGGCGCTACCTGTACCTTGCCGGCAAGGCGTTACCCGAACGCGCCGGGGAACCGTGGCTCATCGCCGATTCAGATACGGTGCGCTGGAATGCCGAAGCGGGCGCGACGATCGATGTGATTGCTTTCGAAGAGTTCGCCCGCGATGCGCGTACGCACGATCGTGCGTTCGATCTTTATACCGGCGACTTACTCGAGGAGATTTACGATGAGTGGATCGTTGCCGAACGGGAGCGCTTGCGTGCGCGCTATCTTGGCATCCTCGATGCGTCGTTAGCGCGCTTTCGTTCCGAACGCAAATATACGGCGGCGATCGCTTGCGCGAAGCGAACTCTCGCTGCCGATCCATGGCGCGAAGACACGCTGCGAGCGCTCATGAGCACACGCTATGCCGCCGGCGATACGGCCGGCGCGCTCGCGGAATACGAGCGATTCGCGCGCCAGTTGCGCGATGAACTCTCAATTGCGCCGATGCCTGAAACACTGGCGCTCCGTCAATCGATCGTTCGTAACGAAGCCGTTCCGGGTGCGCTCGCGGATCGCCCGGACGAACCCGGGAAGCGCACGCCGGTCAAGCTGTTGCCGTTCGCAGGCCGGACGCGCGAAATGACAATGCTCCATGCGGCCTGGACCCGAGCGGCACGCGGTGCCGGAACGTTTGTTTTGATCGAAGGCGAGGCCGGGATCGGCAAGACGCGGCTTACGGACGAGCTGTCACGTAGCGTGCAGTCCGAAGGTGGACGCGTCTTCGTCGGCACCACGGCAGCGCCCGAATCAACCTCGTATCAAGCCATCATCGAAGCCTTGCGCTCGGCGATGCCGCTGCTGCTTGCACGGCCGCCGGGGGCGGCGCGGCGCGCAACGCTGGCGCGCCTACTGCCCGAATTACACGATGCGGCAGCACCCGACATCGCGCCGCCAGCGCAATCTGCCGAGCGCGAACTTGCGCGTCTGTACGACGCGCTTGCCGATGCGGTGCGCCGGTTAGCGTCGCCGCGCCCGGCGCTCCTGGTCCTCGAAGATCTGCATTGGGCAGGCTCCGCGACGATCGAGGCGCTGGGCGAGATTGCAAGAGAGTTGATTCGCGTTCCGATCATGATCGTTGCTACATGTCGCGAAGAAGAAACGCCGGCGCGTCACCCGCTGCGCCTGCTCGTGCGATCGCTGGCAACCTTCGCAAACGTGAGCGAACTGCAAGTCCCGCGCTTGAGCGTCGATGATCTCAGCGACCTTGTGGCACGCGTCGACCGGTTGCGCGGATGCCCGCCGGCGTTCGCACGCGACTTGCACGTTCAGAGCGAAGGCAACGCGCTCTTCGTCAGTGAGTTTATCAGCGCTGCGCTCGAAGACGATTGGCACATGCGAACCGACGCCTCGTCGATTACGAGCGTCATCACATCGCGCATCGCGCAACTTGGCGAAGTGGCCGTGACCGTCGCTGAGATTGCGGCCGTCGCCGGGCCAGGCTGCAGTATTGGGCTCGTGCGCGACGTTTCGAATCTGCCGGCTGCCGAGGTGGCGCGCGGCTTCGACGAATTGCTCGACCGGCGCATTCTGCGCGAAGCCGGCGCGCGCGCACGCTATGACTATGTTTTCACGCACCATCTCATCGCCGACGCAATTTACGCCGGAATCAATGCCGATTTGCGTGCGCGGCGGCACTCCCGAATTGCGCATCGGCTCGAAGCCGAACAGCAGTTGCACTTCCCCATGTCCGAGCGCGAGATCGCGCGCCATCACGAGCGCGCCGGCGAATCCGACGTCGCTGCCGAGTGGTACGTCAAGGCTGCTTCTGCAGCGGCGCAAATGCACGCTTACGGCGATGTAACCGATTTAGCGACGCTCGCGTTACGCTTATCTCCGAAGCTCGATGTTGCGCGCGCGGCGCTTGATATTCGTGAACGCGCGTACGGTCTGCGCGGCGAGCGCGCCGGCCAACGTGCCGATATCGATGCCTTGCAGCAGCTCGCCGGCACCGACCCGCGCAGCCGCTTTGACGTGCTCATGCGCCGCGTGCTCTTGGCTCGAACGCTCGGAGAATCGGACGAAGAAGGCCGCTTGATCGCCGAGTTGCACCGAGAAACAAAATTCGACGATCGTGCTCATGCGCAGGCGCTCATTCAAGCCGCCACGCATTCGGGCTTACGCAGCCGCCCCGCCGAAGCCCTCGGTCCGGCTCGCGAAGCGCTGGCCGTGTACGAGCGCATCGGCGACGTGCGTGGACAGTTGGAGTGCTTTTACGTTCTGGTCGATCAAACGGCGAACGTCGGCGATCTTACGGCTTCGCGCGCGTACCTTGCACGAATGCACGATCGCGCTGGGAATCTGTCGGATAAACTTGTCGAATCACGCGCGACGGCCGTCGCTGCCCAGGCCGCTCTCTTGCGCGCCGACTACCGGGCAAGTTACGACTTGTCCGTCCAAGCGCTGGCGCTGCAAATCGAGACGAACGATCGCGACGGCGAAGCGCAGTCACGCGGGCGCTGCGCTGCGAGCGCGGCGTGGCTCGGTGATTTTACGATCGCGCTGCGCGACTTTGAACGCGCGTTGGAAACGTACGCAGCGATCGGAAATAAGCGCGGACTTGCGTTGACTCACACCAACCGTACGCTGTTGCTTATGCGACTCGGTCTCTTCGAGGAAGCGTTGGCTTCGATCGAGCAGTCGAACCTGCTCTTCGCCGTCGCGCATGAAGAGCGCACGGTCGTTGCAAATCACGTGAATGCAAGCTTCGTCAAATTGCAGTTGGGCGACGCCGGGGCTGCAAAGACCCTGGCCGGTACCGCGCTCGACCTGGCGCGTACGATCGCCTATCCCGTCTTTGAAGCGGCCGCGCTCGCGAATCTCGGCAATGCCGAACGCGCTTTAGGTCATTTCGACGCAGCGATCGGGCATATGGAGGCCGGCATCGCACTTCGCCGCCCGTTGCAAGAACCGCGCGACTTCGTGGACGATCTCGCCGATCTTGCGCTCGCGTATGCCGGCGCCGGTCGGAGCGCGGATGCACTGCTCATTGCGAACGAGTTATGTTCCATCGACGACGGCGCGTTCGGAAGCGCGTTTTGGCCGCATTACCCGCGTTGGGCCATCACTCAGAGTTTCGCTGCAGCCGGCGACTTCAACCGAGCCAGCGACTCGGCGGCACGCGCGCGATGCGAACTGCAGGCATTCGCCGATCGGATCGACGATCGCCGCGCTCGCGCCGCCTTTTTGGCGGTCCCGATTAACGTCGAGATTGCCGACACAATCTTCGAGCCACACATCGCCTGAACGCAGCCGTTTCTGCAATGTGCGCTATCGTTCGTGATACCAGCGTAATACGCGCATCGCGCGCAGGGTATTCCAGCGGCTCGCTTTACCGCGTTCTGCTTCCATTCCGAAGTTCAATCGATCGGCATGCAGCAGGTTTATCGGCCAGCGGCCATTCTGACGGCGACGAGCTTCGACAATTGAAATTGCCTCGGCTACGCGCTTATCGGGCGTGCATCCGGCGCTGCGCAAATAATCGAGCCCGCGTAAGATATCGTAGTGCCAGAAAGTCGGAAATGCAAAACGCGTCCAGCGGCGATCGATGATTTCACCGGTCGATAAGCGTCTGAACATGCGGCGCTCTAGAAGATAGTCGTGGGCCTTGGCGCGCGCATCGGTGACGCCGGATGCGACGCCCCACCTACGTTCGTGCTCGAGCAGACCTTCGAGAACGCGAATGGTCGAATGAAACGACGAGCGTGTACTGGGTGGCGCTTCGCAGTTCCATCCGCCGTCGGCAAGTTGCTCGTCCAAAAGCCGATCCACGATCGCATCGCACCGGACGCCGAAGTAACTGCCGAAAGCAAGAATTGCGCCGTTGATGCATGGTTCCGTTTCGCCGTCGAAATAGGGGCGATCACCCAACGTCTCCCACGTTAGCTGCAACGAAACGCGCGAGAGCGCGCGACGCGCTTCTACGCTCGAAGGATCGACGCCAAGCTCGCGTAGGAGTGCGAGGGCGTCCATGCTGATCATCCAGCCGGGGTCGGTGCGACTGCCCCACCAGCCCTCGGGAGCCTGACGATCGAGCAACTCGCGGCCCCAACCTTCCCGAGCGACCCGCGACCGCTCGCTAGCGACGACGTCAGCCGGCTCACGCGTCACATCGCGCATCACTTGCCAGCGAATCGCCGGATCTCCGGCCAGCAGCCAACGGATTACGCTCGCCTCGCTGATGACGCTCTTCTTTCAAGTTCCCGAGCGAGACAACAGCGCAAGCAGCGTTGCAAGGTACGCCGTCGCTGCGCCGGCAAACGTCGCTGCGGCGTTGACCAGATCGTTCGACATGCCGTGTAATCCGCGAACCAACATTGTCGGTGAACCACAAACATGTGGATCGGTCTCGCAGGTTCGCTCGCAAACGGGACAGCGCCGAAGTTCTTGCAGCGTTGCGCCAAGGATTGAATCGATGGTTGCACCTGCAACGCCGCCCGTGACGACCGCTACGATCAGTCGTAGATATTCGTTCGGCTGCGAGTGAACGATTGCACCATTAGCATGAAATGTAGCGAACGCGGCAACGCTCGCAAACGCAATCCAGCCCGCTCCGGCGACTTCAGCCAACGTTCCGGCAATGGTGATTCCGCCCGATAGACCCGCTGCAATCGGGCGCAACGTGACGATCGACCGCGGCGTTCCGCGCGCGAGCGTGCCGATCTCGGTTCCCCACGTATCGGCGGTCGCTGCCGCATACGCGCCGGCAAACGCCGCGAGCCAACAGACCGGCTGCATCAGCGCAGCGCCGTCCCTCGCGATCGTAGGCGGAGGCGTGGCAATTGCGTGACTTCCTAGGTGATAAGCGGCAGGGCTTAGTCCGGCAATAACGGCGCAAATCGTCGCAATGCCGCCGTTGGCGAGCACCTGTTGCGCATCGCGTGCTCCGCCTTTACCAATATCGACCAGCCGTTTCTTGCGTGCCCGGCCAACCCGGCTTAACGCTACCGACGGCAAAAAGAACGCAAGTAACACGAGGGCAAATGCAACGCCGCCCGCACCGAACGTAAAGGTGCCGACGACGAATGCCGCAACCGCGCCCCCGCGCGTAAGCGCGCGTGCTCGCAGCGCAAGAGCCGCGATCGCGCCGGCAAAAAGGGCGCCAAGCCCGAAGGTTGCCGGCGTCAGGCCGAAACGGCGGTATCGAGTGCGAGCACGAGGCCATCAACCGTGAAGGCATCGGCGATGATGTCGACGCGGATGCCCGCTTCGCGCGCCGCTGCGGCGGTGACCGGACCGATGCACGCAACTAGCTTAGCGGCGCACAACGATGCTGCGGCGGGGACATTCGCAATAAAACCGTTAACGGTGCTCGCACTCGTGAACGTAATGATATCGGCGCCGGCAGCCTTCGCGGCTAATTCGGCATCGTCGATAATGCGCGTCTTGTACGCCGCGACGTCGGTGACGCTGCGGCCCGCCGCGCGTAACGCATCCGGCACGACGTCGCGTGCTTCTTGTGCGCGAAACAGCAGAACGCGGTCGCCCGGCTGGGTTCGCTCGAGCATGCCGTCCGCAACCGCCTCGTTGATAAACGTCGACGGCATGAAATCGACGCGCAATCCGCGTGCGGCAAGCGCTTCAGCGGTTTTCGGTCCGATTGCCGCGACTTTCGCATCGCCGAATGCGCGTGCATCGCGACCGCGTTCGCTCAAGCGATCGAAGAACGCATCGACGCCGTTCCGGCTCGTAAAAATGACCCAAGCGAAATCACGTACGCGTTCAACGGCATCGTAAGCCGGTGCGACCTCGTCCGGCGGAGCGATCGCAATCGTCGGCGCGACGATCGGCTCGGCACCGAGTTCCCACAATCGCGCTGAGAATTCATCGGCTTGCACGGCCGGCCGCGTCACCAGGACGCGCTTACCGAACAGCGGACCGTTATCAAACCAGCGAATCGCTTCGCGTTCGTTGACGACGTCGCCGACGACGACGATTGCCGGCGCAGCAAATTTCGTGCGCTCGACTTCGGCAACGATCGTATCGAGCGTCGCGACGAGCGTTTCTTGCGTCGGCTTCGTGCCTTCACGAACGATCGCGACCGGCTTATCGCCGGGAATACCGTGCTTGCGCAATTCGCCCATGATGGCGGCCAAGTTGCCCATCGCCATGAGAAAGACGATCGTTTGTTTCGGGTTGGCGAGCTTCGCGTAGTCGAGCGTCGACTGGCCTTTGAGCGGGTTCTCGTGGCCGGTCGAGATCGAAAACGACGTGTTGTGATCGCGGTGAGTGATCGGAATGCCGGCGTACGCGGGCGCGGCGATTGCCGACGTTATACCCGGCACGATCTCGAACGGCACGCCGGCCTCATGCAAAGCTTGCGCTTCTTCGCCGCCGCGCGCGAACACGAAGACGTCGCCGCCTTTGAGTCGCACGACTTTGTGCCCGTCGACGCCGAGCTTGACGATCAACTCGGTAATTTCGTCTTGCGTGAGCGTATGCGCGCCGGCTTTCTTGCCGACGTAAATCCTTTCGCAATCCGGCGGCGCTAAGTTGACGATCGCCGCTGAAGCGAGATAATCGTAAACGAGCACGTCGCATTGGGCGAGTGCGCGCGCGCCTTTAAGCGTAAGGAGACCCGGATCGCCGGGTCCGGCCCCGACCAGCCAGACTTTACCGACCGGCACTGCGGATCTTACTCGGCGTTGTCCGCGTCAATCGCCGCGACGGGAATCGCCGCGACCGGCATGGCGGTTTCTTCGTGCTTCGTTCGCAGGTCGAACAGCTCGTCGAGCATCAAGGCGTGCGTCATTGCTTCGGCGCGATTCTCGACGGCTTTGTCGCGAATTTTGACGACTGCGGTGTGCAGCAATTTTGAGATGATTGTGAGCGATGCGCCGGTGATGAGCATACGCTCGCGTTCGGTGAGTTCCGGGCAGCGCGAGAACAACCGCTCGATTTCAGATTCGCGAATGAGTTCGGCTTTTTTCGTCAGTGAACTGATGACCGGAACCGCGACGCGCGATTGATACCATTGATGAAAGCGCTCGGAGTGTTCGGAGATGATCTCTTCGACGAGCGGGATGGCTTCACGGCGATGTTCGATCGTATCGTCGACGACGTGCTGTAAGGCATCGATGTCGACGACGTGCACGCCGGGGATGCGCGCCACTTCAGGATCGACGTCGCGCGGTACCGCGATGTCGATGATCGTCAACGGCCGATTCGGCCGGGCCAGCATTGCTTCGGCTACGTTGCCGGGCGTTAAGATAAAGTGCGACGCACCCGTCGACGTAATGACGATGTCGGCCGACTGCATTGCTTCGACTAAACCCGGCATCTCGAGCGCGCGGCCGACGCCAAGCTCCGCAACGATCGAACGCGCCCGGTCGTGCGAGCGGTTGATGATGCTGATCTCACTTCCGCCTTCGAGCTTGAGCCGTTTGGCCGCGAGCGCGCCCATCTTGCCCGCACCTACGACGAGCACGGCTTTCGCTGCAAGCGGCCCCGAGTGCGCCTTGGCGAACTCGACGGCCGCGGTCGAAACGGAGGTCGATTCATTGCCGATCGCGGTGTGCGACCGCGCTTCTTTGCCGGCGTTGAGCGCCTCGCGAAAGAGCGTATGCAGCGTTTTGCCGAGCGAACGCGCGCGCTGCGCTTGGATGAACGCATCTTTGACTTGGCCGAGGATCTCGGCTTCGCCGATGAGCATCGAATCGAGTCCGGTGCTCACGCGGAAGAGATGATCGATCGCCTGACTTCCCAGCAGCGTGTACATGTACGATTCCATGTCGCCCACGTCGCCGTGCCGGAAGTTCGTTAAAAACTGCTTGAGCTGATTGACGCCCGTTTCATAGTCTTCGAGTTCGGCATAGATCTCGAGCCGGTTGCAGGTCGCGACCATCACCGCTTCACGCACTGCTTCGTAGTCGCGCAGCGCGATCAGCGCCTCGCCCATCCGATGCGTCGGGAACGCATGGCGTTCGCGGACTTCGACGGGCGCGGTGTGATGACTGAGACCTAGACAAACGAGCGGCACGAGAAACCCCCAAGTGCTTTGACGCCGGACGTCACGTCCGCGCTCCGGCGAGAAGCTCTGTCAATGTGCTGTCGGCCGCGGCGATGGTCGTATCGATCTGCGCTTCGGTATGAGCGGCCGAGAGAAACCCGGCTTCAAACGGAGATGGCGCAAAATAGATGCCGCGATTCAACATCCCATGGAAGAACTTCCCAAAGAGTGCCACATCGGCGGTCTTCGCCGACGTGAGATTCGTCACCGGGCCCGAGGCAAAGAAAAAACCGAACATCGAACCGGCGCGGGCGGTCGTGTGCGGGATCCCGTGTGCCTCGAATACTCGGTGCATGCCGTCGATCATACGCGAACCAATGCGTTCGAATCGTCCGTAGACACCGGGTTCGCGAAGTCCGCGCAAGGTCGCGATCCCGGCGGCCATTGCCAGCGGGTTCCCCGACAGCGTTCCGGCTTGATAGACCGGACCTTCCGGTGACAGCCGGCTCATGATGTCGGCACGGCCGCCGAAGGCACCGACGGGCAGCCCGCCGCCGATGACTTTCCCGAGCGTGGTAAGGTCGGGCAAGATGCCGTCACGGCCTTGCACGCCGCCCGGACCAACCCGGAAGCCGGTCATCACCTCGTCGAAGATCAGCAGAGCGCCGTCGTTTTCGGTGAGCTCGCGAAGACCGGCGAGAAACCCGGGCTCGGGTAACACCAGCCCCATGTTGCCGACGACGGGCTCGATGATGAGCGCCGCGATTTTGCCCGGGTTGGCCGCAAAAGCGGCGGCGACGGCGTCAAGGTCGTTGTACTCAACGACGATCGTGTCGGCTGCGACGCCGGCCGGAATCCCCGGCGAATCGGGGACGCCGTTCGTCAGCGCGCCGCTACCGGCGGAAATCAGAAACGCATCGCCGTGGCCGTGATAACAACCGGCAAATTTGATGACTTTCTCACGGCCGGTAAAGCCGCGCGCCAGGCGCAGCGCGCTCATCGTCGCTTCCGTGCCGCTCGAACAGAACCGCACCTTTTCAACCGATGGCACCATATCGATGACGAGCTCGGCCAGCTCGCTTTCGGCTTCGGTCGGCGCACCGAAGCTCGTTCCGCGCGCAGCCGCCCGTGCCACGGCTTCGATGACCGGCGGATACGCGTGGCCGAAGACGAGCGGTCCCCACGACATCACGTAATCGATGTACGAGTTGCCGTCGATGTCGGTGAACGTCGCGCCGCTGCCTTCACGGATGAAGACCGGACTGCCGCCGACGGAACGAAAAGCACGAACCGGTGAGTTCACTCCGCCCGGGATGACTTGCTTCGAGCGCTCGTAGGCGGCTAGGGAACGCTGGTGATTCACGTGAGAACCTCGCGGATAGCCGCATAATCGGCCGGAGTGTTGACGTTGGTAAACAGGCGCTCGTCGTCGATGTCGACGTAGCGCGCGGCCAGCGAGTCGATAACGACGCGCAATGCACCGGTTCCCGCGCGCAGTATCGGCAGCGCCGTGCGCACAAACGCCTCGCGATCGTACAGCGCGGCCAACGGCTCGATCCGGCCGTGATGCCGCGGCACGACGGCCTCGTCGCCGCTTCGGCGCAATGCCGACAGCCGGTCGATGAAGCCGCGAATGAGGTACGGCGCGTCGCCGGCTGCGGCAAATACCCAGCGACTGCGCATCTCTTGCATCGCCGAAAGCATGCCGGCGAGCGGACCGCGCAGCGGCCAGCGATCGACGACCATCGGGCAGGGCAGCAGCACATCGATATCGGCCGGAAACGTGCTGTTACACGAAATGAATGTCTCGCCGCCGGCCAGGTTGTCGTACACGCGCACGATCATCGGTGTCAGGCCCGCGGCGAGTTGCAACTTGTTCGGTAGACGCGTCGCCTCGCCGCCGGCGAGAATCAACACACCGATGTCTATTATCGGCTCCGTAGATAGTCTTTGGCAAAATACGTGATGATGATATCGGCGCCCGCGCGGGCAAAGCCGGTCAGCATCTCATCGACGGCGCGCGCTTCGTCGATCCAGCCGCGTTCCGCGGCGGCTTTAAGCATCGCGTATTCGCCGCTAACGTTGTAGCACGCCACGGGCAGATCGATCTGTTCGCGCGTCTGACGGATCAAGTCCATGTATGCCAGCGCCGGCTTGACCATAAGGATGTCGGCGCCTTCGACAACGTCGAGCCGGACTTCGCGCGCCGCTTCACGACCGTTCGCGGGGTCCATTTGATAGGTGCGCCGGTCGCCGAAAGCCGGCGTCGAACCGGCGGCTTCACGAAACGGGCCGTAAAATGCCGACGCGTATTTCGCCGCATACGACATGATCGTCGTGCCGCTGAAACCATCGCCGTCGAGCGCGCCGCGTATCGCGCCGATGCGGCCGTCCATCATGTCGGACGGCGCGACGATGTCGACGCCGGCGCGCGCGTAACTGATCGCCGTACGCATGAGAATCTCGAGCGTCCGGTCGTTGTCGACGTCGCCGCGTTCATCGATGATGCCGCAGTGACCGTGGTCGGTATATTCGCAATTGCATAAATCAGCGATGACGAGCATCTGCGGCAGCGCATCTTTGATCGCGCGCGCCGCGCTTTGCACCAGACCGTTGGGATCGTCGTTGCCGCTGGCGATCGGATCTTTGTCATCCGGTACGCCGAACAGCAGCACGGACCGCACGCCGATCGCCGCCAGCTCGCGCGCTTCGCGCACGGCGGCGTCGACGGAATAGCGCGAAACGCCGGGCATCGAGCCGATCGGGGTGCGCACGTCGCGACCGGGGATGATAAAAAGCGGCTGTACCAAGCCGTCGAGATTGATCCGCGTTTCGCGCACCAGCGCGCGCATTGCCGGACTCGAGCGTAACCGGCGCGGGCGCTCGCGCAAAGCGAAGCGTTCGGCGACATCCATCAGGCGTTCTCCAACACAAAGCGCGTTACGGTTTGCACGAACGCGCCGACTTCGGCATTCGGTGCGACGACGTCGGGCGGGAACCCGCAGGCGTCCGCGCTGCTCGATGACGCCGGTCCCATCGCAGCGACAACCGGGCGCTGTCCATTGTCGCGCAGCCCGGCTAAGTACTCGGTAATGGCCATCACCGAGCCCGACGAGGGGAACAAGATCGCGGTCGGCAGACGGTCGCCGAGCGCCGCGCGCGCGGCCGCGCTATCGACAGCTTCGATGACCTCGGCACCGGCGTCGCGGAACGCCGGTGCAATCCGGCTCGGCCGATCTTGCGTGCGCGGCAGCAGAAACAGCCGCCCGGCCAACGGAGGCGGCGCGGTCGCTTCGAGGATCATCGCCCCGCCGTCGGCCAACAGCCGGTGCGCAAGTTCGACGGCCAAGGCTTCGGCCGTGGCAACCGCCTCCGGGCCGAAACCGGTGATGGCCGTATGACGCTCGCCGCGCACGACGCGCGAGCCGTCAAGCGCAGCAATCACGCCGCTGACGTGTACGGCGCCGTCGGCGACGGTCGCGTGCGCGCCGACCGGCGCCTGGCACCCGCCGCGTAAGGTCCGCAGAAACGCACGCTCGGTGCGGACGCACAGATTGGTTTGCGCATGCGTAAGCGCGGCTGCAATCCGCTCGGTGTTACGGTCGCCGCCGCGCGTCTCAATTGCCAGCGCACCCTGTCCGACGGCCGGGATCAATTCGGCCGGATCGAACGGCACCGTGTACGTTGCACCAACGCCCAGCCGCCGCAAACCGGCGCAGGCCAGCACGATCGCGTCGTACGCACCGTCTTTGAGCTTCCGCAAGCGCGTATCGACGTTACCGCGGATGTCATCGTAGGTGAGGTCACCGCGCAACGCTGTCAGTTGTGCGCGCCGGCGCGGACTTGAGGTGCCCACGCGCGCACCCGGCGGTAGCGCGGCGAAATTCGCGTAGCGCTCGCTGCAAAACGCGTCGCGCGGATCTTCGCGCTCGGTGATCGCCGCGATCGTCATGTCCGCGGGCAGCGTGCTGGGCAGATCCTTACACGAATGGACGGCATAATCGGCGCGGCCGTCGCGCAGCGCGTTCTCGAGCTCTTTAACGAACAGGCTGTCGCCGCCGATCGCCGCGAGCGCGCGGTCTTGCACGGCATCACCTTTGGTGGTGATGTTCAGGACGGTCGATGCGATGCCGGCGGCGCCGAGTTGCGCCATCATCATGCGCGTCTGCACCATCGCAAGCGCGCTCGCGCGGGACGCGCACACCAGAATGCGCGGATCGGCGGGGACGACGTTGGCGACCGTATCGGCGGCGCGTTCCACTTCGTGCTCCATTTCCGCTGACGGCATACCCGCCAGATCGTCGATATCGCGTTCGCTGAAATGCCGCATCACCGCTGCCCGGCTCGCCGGCGGGACAACGGCCAAAACGCGTTCGCGCAGGCGGCCTAACGTCGCTGCCGCGCGCGCATAGCGCGAATCGAATAGAATCGCCAACTCGTCGCGAATGCGTTTGGTGAAGCTGGGCGACAGGCCGCCCGAATCGACCGTGACGAGCAGCGGTCCCGAGCGGTGTACGGCCGGTGTCGAAAAATCGCCGCGTGCCGCATCGCCGGCATCGTTCACGAGCGCGCCGGCGGCGTGCGCGTCAGCGACGATCCCGGCGTTAACGCCGCTGTCGTCGGTCGCCGCAAACACGAGTAGCGTGCCGGCGGCGTCGGCCGGAACGTAGCGCCGCCTCAGCAACATGATGCTGCCGTCCGCCGCCAACCGGTCGATGTGCGCGGACACATCGGGCGCAACGACGCTTACCTTGGCGCCGGCCTCGAGCAAACCGCGCACCTTACGTTCGGCGACCGGTCCGCCGCCGACGACGAGTGCGCGCCGTCCGCGCAGGGTGAGAATGATGGGATACACGATACCTTCGTTTAAGCGTAACCCCCGGGACTCCGTGCTGACAACGACTAAACCTGGGGGTTCGATGCCACTCACCGACGCTGCGGCCCGGGTTCCCAGGCGCGCTGCGTTTCTCGGTGCACTCTTCGCCGCACTCGTGACCTTGCCGGGCCTGGGCGTCGGAACGCTATGGGACAACAGCGAGACCGCCTACGGCGAAGTCGCGCGTGAGATCCTCATCTATCACGATCCGCTCGTGATGCATCTCAACGGCATCGCGTGGTTTACGCAGCCGCCGCTCTATTTTTGGATCGCGGCGCTGTTTGCAAAAATCTTCGGCGTCGGCGCGTTTGCGATGCGCTTGCCGTCGGCGCTCGCAACAATTGCGATGGGCGGAGCGGTCGGATACGCCGCCGGGCGGATTGCCGGGAATCGAGCTGGTATCTACGCCGCAGTTATTCTGTCGACGAGCTTGATGCAAGCGATCGTCGGCCGGCTCGCGATCATGGACGCCTTACTTGATTTGGCCGTGACGGGCGCGATTTTCTGGTGGTTTCGCGCGCTTGAACCTGCGCGATCGCGCAATCGGCTCGACGGGCACACGCGCGTCGCTGCGCTGCTTGCAGGCAGTGCGGCGATTGCGCTCGGAACGCTCGCGAAAGGCCCCGTTGCGCCCGTCATTGTCGGACTGGTCATCGCGGGTTGGATGCTCTGGGAATGGCGTCTCGAGAGCCGCATCACGTTACCTCCGCTGCGCGCGTGGTTTGCTGCTGCACTTGTTTTCTGCGCCGTCGCGCTGCCATGGTTCGCGCTGCTCAGTTGGCGTGTCGGTCCGGGCGCGATGGTCGAGCTGATCGGCCACTACACGGTCGGACGCTATACCGGCGTCATCGAGAATCAGCGCGGTCCGTGGTTCTATTATCTGCCCGTCGTCGTGCTTGGTTTTTTTCCGTGGATTGCATTTGTTCCGGTGGCATTCGTGCGCGCTTGGCAGTCCGCAAACGATCGTGACGCGGCATTACTGCGCCTGGCGATCGTCTGGACCATTGTGCCGCTTGCATTCTTTAGTCTCGCGCAAACAAAGCTGCCGAATTATATCGCACTGATACTGCCGGCGTTGGCAATCATCGTGGGTTTGTGGTTTAAGACGATGAGTGACGGACGCGACCGGCGCGCTGCAGTGATCTCGGCGGCGGTGGTTCCGCTAACGATCGGCTGTATCGCGTTCGCCATTATTGCGTTCGGCCGCAGTAATAAACTTGCGCTCGAAGCGGTCGCGCCGCAACTAGTAACGCTGGCCGTCGGGATGCTCGTCGGCTCGATTGCAACGGTCGCGGCGATCGTTCGCCGCGGAACGCGCACAACTGCGCCGTACGTGCTTGCCGTTACCAGTTTATTGCTCGTCTTGTTCATCGCGTATATCGGCGTGCCGGTCGCCGAACGGCTCAAACCTATTCCGCAAATGGCGGCAATCATCAATCGTGCACGCGCGCCGGGTGACCGCGTTGCCATTCGCGGTGTATCCGGTGGAAACGGTTTGATCTTTTATACGGCGCCGGGCGTCGAAACAATCGATCCGGACGCCGATCGCAGCTTTTTAGAAGCGATTTGCGGCGGCAGTGCGGCGTACATTGTCACGCGAAGCGCCGATGTTTCCGCCCTTGCATCACTGACGCGACACGTTCGACGAAACTTCAATCAACTCGACAGCAACGGAAAAACCGTGCTATTGCGCGTCGACGGTCCGCTATGTCCGCCCGGTTTACTCGTCGCCCGGCATCCCGACGGACAGACAATGTAAATCGATCTCGATAAGTGCACCGCGCGGAGCACCGTAACAGACACTTCGACGCGTACTTTGGTAGCGGTCCTAGATGAGCGTCATGGATGCGGATCTTTGAATCCCAGTAGTGGATTGGGCGCTTTGGCCGATTTGGGAACGTCCGATCACGCGCCTCGCACGTAACTGAGTTCTATTGTACACTCCTTGCGCATTAAAATAGAGCCGTTACGAACGTACAGTCGCGATAGTACAACTTACCTAAGCCGTTGTAAGACGCACTCTTACAGCTTGCACTGCTGATCTCACCTTTTTTGATCCTTATAGTGTGAGTGAAAATACGACTCCGAGCCCCGAATTGATTCCTGGGACGAAACTGCTTCCGCCCGCTGTAGCGGAACCGAAGAAAACGCCATTGAGATAAGTGAGGCCGCCGGATGGATACAAGCCGTTCGTACCATTGAAACGTTGAACTACGGTTTCTGTCCCACTCGGCGAAACGGAAAAGATCGTCCCGCAAGAAAGATACGGACCGTTACATGCGAGACCGCCGTAATTTGTCATCCCGTAAAGTACGCCGCCCACGTCGACTAGGTCGCCCGTCGGGTTGGCTCCGTCGGCGCCGCCTTTAAAGCTATATATGATGCGTTCATGGCCGAACAGGTCGACTGCAAAAACCGCTCCGAGATTATAAGCTCCGCCGTTGTATGACGTGCCATAAAAAATTCCGTTGTTGTAGAGGAGCCGGCCCGGTTCCGCTCCATCGCTGGGCGAACCGGTGAAAGTATGCAAGATCGTTATTCCTGCGCTGTCGAGCCGATACACGACGCCGCATTTACAGTTTGCATCGCCGCCGATGGTCGTCGTGCCGTAGAGCGTATTATTGGCAGCGGTTAACACGTTCGGCGAGGCGCCGCGGGAACCGCCTGGAAAAACATACACGATTCTTGCGCCAGACGCTGACCGCTCGAAAATGCTGCCGAACGGCCCCGGTCCAGACTCTAACGTGCCGTACAATGCTCCGTTGAACTCAGTAAGGGAAGACGGCAACTGGTACCGGGAGTCCGCTTTTTGCAGTAAGCGATCCTCGCCGCTTGGAGTGATCTCATAGAGAATGCAACAGGTTGATGCCGATTGCACGGTCATCGTTCCGTAGAGATTTCCGTTGACGGCAAGCAGTGACGTACTCGGGTTTCCACTTTCCGTTGCCGAGCCGGTGAAGTAGTGGATGAAACTCACCGTACCGGGCGGAGTGACCTTATAAACGCCGCCGTAGTAAATGCCGCCGGATCCAGCGCCGCCGCCGAAGAATACGCCGTAGAGCGCGCCGTTCAATAAAGTGAGTGTATCGAGCGGCTCGTACGGCTGGCCTTGGGCAGTTCCGAATTGGTAAATCACCGAGTAACGTGGAACGCCGGAACCAGTCCGGCCACGGTTGACGAACGTCGGCTTTGCGGCCGGCCGTTGCAACTGACCGGTCGCGGTTGTCGCAGCTTCCGCGCGATTCAGGTTACAGACAGCAAGGTCGGCAAGCAAAAAAGCTGCTGCCGCGAAGAGCGCAAAGGGCAATTGCTGTTTTAACTTCATGCCGCTAATCCTCAATTGGATTTGTTTGTCGGAACATAGGCGTTTTCACGTGCGGTGTTCGCCGGCGCAAATGCGCGGACTTTTTCACATTGCGACATATCGCAAACAAAAACTTCTTCAACCGGCCCTGCGTCGCTCTCGTTCGACGACAAGGCTGCGCAGACGAAATGCATCCATTTGTTTTAACGCTTCAGTAAATCCGTTAACCGCCGCATACCACTGTCCTGAGATGCGCAGACTTAAAATGGTGAACGGATTGGGGTGCAGTTGAGAACGAATGCAGCGGGTCGATCAAGGAGCGTTGTGCGCTTCTTGTGCTCACGGAGCCAACGACGCGAATCGCGGATGACTGCGGGTACGACCCGTGCTTTGTCAAGCGAGGATAGCCGGCCGCGAGTACTCGCGACGTTGTACACGGGTGCTTTGCATAAGAGGCAATGCGGCTAACTCGGCGACACCATTTCGACTTACGATGAAACGGTGATCCCGCTAGGAAATGAATGTACTTGACAGATCAACGTAACAACGTTATGTTCTCTCCATAACAACGTTATGGAGAGAACATGATGACAATTAGCCAGGGAATGACATACACGCTTGCAGCCGGGCTGGTGGCCTTGTCGGCCCGAGCGGCATCGGCGCCGCGAGGCGCTGCTTTCGCATACGGTGTTCCGATTCCAAAAGACATCACTCCGACGCCGTACCTCGAGGTAAAAGCCAACCGCGATTTCGTTCTTGCTGCGTTGCTCGTCGTGACTGCATCCGCGAACCATTCCATTCTTGCCTTTGCACTTTTCAGCGGAGCGATCGCTCCGGCTGCCGACGCTTGGATCGTCAAGCGTCATGGGAAGTTATCGGGTACCGCCGTTCATCTTGGCACGGTCGCATACATGATCTTGGCAGGTGTGCTTGCCGCTTTACGGCACTGACATGGATGCCACGATCCTTGTATGCCACGTGTCTGCCGCCGTCGGCGTTGGGCCGCATTGCGCTCCGTGCTGGTCCTTCTTCGCTTTGGCGCCGGCGTAACGTTGGTGTCCGGGATCGTCCTCTAGGTGATTCTGCAAATAGTTCACCCGATATGGCTTTCGGTATCCCTTGCGTTGTTTGCACTGGTGGCCGCAGCGATAAGGCTTGTGATCGAGCCGGCCGCTAACGCTGTTTCCGAAAAGCCAAATCTGCAGCACCGGATTCGATTGACTGGCATCGCCTCGTCGGCGCTTACCTTCTGTATCACCGTCCTTATGGTGTTGCGGCCGGATTTATGACAACGACCAGCGCGTCAAAACAAAAGCTCCGTGGAACATCTCGAGACCACATCATTGATGTGAGCCGAGCCATCATCGAAGAAGAAGGCGTCGAGCACCTCACCATTCGGCGCATCGCTGAGACAATACATCGTACTCAGCCGGCGGTGTACCAGCACTTCTCTAGTAAAGACGCGATTCTAGTCGCTGTCGTCGTCAACGGTTTTATCTCGCTCGCCGAGCGCCTAAAGCGTTCTGCGAAAGTTGGGGAACGGCCGCTCATCACGATCGCCAATGCCTATGTGCGCTTTGGATTAGAACGGCCGCGACTTTACGAAGTGATGTTCGTGGCTCCGCCGCTCATCGTTTTCGCCACAGCCGAAACTCCGACGCCCGCGCAGAATGCTTTTGCAATAATTGCAACTGCGGTCGGAGAGTCGGGCGTACAACCAGTTGAGGTCGACACGGTAAGCGAAATACTATGGGCGGCTCTCCACGGCTTAGTGATGTTGTCTCTTACGCAGCGCCTGCGTCCGGGTCGATCGCTGCAGCGCAGGCGCATTGAGAAACTAACATTGGGAATTAACGCGATGATTGCGTCTTTCGCAGCTGATATTCCGGCTTGCTAGACCGCGCCTTCGACACGACGAGCTAACGACGAAGGCGAGATATACGAGCGGCGATTATCCGCCTGACGTCACGAGTCGCATAAATTCTGCGTATCGCTCTAGGCTATATGCACAGGAGCTTTGGTCACCGCCTGATCGCCGAGCGACGCGCGCTCGTAACACGATGCTTACACGAAATGCAGGGTCGGACGAACTTGCACGTCGTCAGCGAGACGAGCGATCTTACGGTCGACGAATTGCCGCAATCCGATTGAACGGATGAAGCGAGCAGAGAAGTGGCACGGACGTGGACGCTATCATCGGATAAGCGAAGCACTCGCGCCGGTTCTACAGTTGGCGAAGCGAAGCCGCGCAGTCTCTTTCGTGTCGTTTTGCGTCACCAACGCAAACGCTTGAACGCCATCCGACCCGTTGGAGTGGCAGGCAGACTGTCACGAACGAGATCGCGAATGCACGACTGCAACATGCGCACTTTTCGGCTGTTCACGGTCTTCGCGCTCTTGACGGCGAGTAGCGCGGCCGTTGCCCAAACCACGCCGTTCGTTGGACGACCTGGAGCGTTTGCGAGCGGTATAACCGTCATCGGTCGCGGCACAGCCGCGGCGGCTCCCGATCGCGCACGTATTTCGGTTCAAATTTACGGCAACCAAGGCGTGGCCAACGCCGGCACCCTGCCGCTCGCCGAAGCGGCCGATGCGCTCGTCGATGCGTTGCGGGCCAGCGGCGTTGCCGATGTGCGCGAGGTTTTGCCGATCGGCAATCTCAGCACACGCAGCGTGGCTCCGGCGATTGTCGGCACGATCGCTAAGCCGACTCGGGAGCGGCTTGAAGCGATCGCACGCGATGTCGTGAAATCGCTGCCCGACCGGCTCGCACCGGCCTACGGCAACGTGCAGTTGCAAGTTTCGCTGCTGGTCGACAATTGCGCAATCGACGAGGAACGGGCCGAGCGCGCGGCGTTCGCTGACGCGCGCAGCCGCGCGGCGCGCCTTGCGGCCGGCGCCGGACTGCGCTTGGGCGCGGTCGAGGCGATCGCCGATACCCAGTCGTTCATACCAGTCGGCTGTTCGAGCCGGCCGGACGCCTTAGATTCGCCGTCTAACGGACCGCCGACGATCGGTTTGTACGGCCCGCTCGTATTGCCGATCACCGTGAACGAGACGGTAACGTTCGCGATCGGTGGTCCTTAAATACGAGAGCCGATTCGCTCCGAGGCAGGGCATTGATCGTTATCGATGTCCAAGTCGCGTTCGACGAATCGGCAATGGCCGGACAATGGCGTAAAATCCGGAGACGTAAGTTACAACGGAGAAGCGTGCGAACTTGCCTTAATCGCGCGTTATCGAGCCAGACGGTGTCACCGTGTAGACACGGCCGCGACGTTCGCTCGATTGCGGCGAATACGTTACCACCGGACCGGGCCAAAGCGATCGATGAATCGGCCCGTGCCGGCTTTGGGGCTTTCAGTCGCCAACGTGACGATCGCGTCCGTACCTTCGGTTACGGTTTGGTGACCGGTGTGTCCGTTGAAATCGGTAGCGGTGTAACCGGGGTCAGCCGCGTTGACCCGTATGCCGGGCAGCGCTTTGGCATACTGCGTGGTAAGCATTGTGACTGCGGCTTTAGAAGCCGTGTAGAGCGGAGCAATCGGCTTGGATTCGACTCGGGTGCGATCGTGAGTGAGGGCGAGAGAACCCATTCCGCTGCTGACATTGATCACCGCTGGGTGCTTAGCGAGTTTAAGCAACGGCAAGAACGCGTGCATGACACGCACAATGCCGGCGACGTTGGTGTTGAAGATTTCGGCGGCCTGGGGTCCGGCAAGCTCTTCGGCCGGGAGATCCGAGCCGATGATGCCGGCGTTATTGACGAGTATGTCGATACGACCTTCGTGAGCCTTAATGTCTGCTGCGGCTTGAGCGACGGATTCGTCGTTTGCGACGTCGATGGGCACGAATCGAACGCCGAGCTGATCGGCTGCGGTTTGACCTCGCTTGGGATCGCGGGAACCCACGACGACGGTCTGGCCAATCTCAATGAGGCGTCTTGCTGTTTCGTACCCAAGGCCTTTGTTGGCCCCGGTGATGAAGGTGATAATCATGCGGCCAGTCTCTCTCATCACTCATGGTGTCAACCAGAGACGGCGCGGCGGTGGGACCAGCGATACCACCTTGCGCGACTGCAACGTCATGGTCGAGCCGCAATTTACAAAGCTTACTTCCACCGAGGCCGGTCTTGGAGCCACGCTTCGGGTATGGCGTGACCGTCTCACCCCAGCGAAGGCCGGCATACCCGCCGGTTGGCCACGCCGCGCGGTTGGACTGCGCCGCGAGGAGCTTGCCGAACTTGCCGGTCTTTCCGTCGATTACGTCGTTCGACTCGAGCAGGGAAGGGCGACCGCACCGTCCACCGATGTCGTGGCCGCGTTGGCATCGGCCTTACAGCTGACCCGGGCCGAACGCGACCATTTTTACCAATTGGCGGGTCTGCAACCACCGGCTGACCGGGTCATCAGCGATTGCATTCCGCCCGGCGTGCATCGTTTGCTCACTCGTCTAGCGGACGCTTCAGTCGCTGTATTCGCTGCGGACTGGCGGCTCGTCTGGTGGAATGCCGGTTGGGCTGCACTCCTCGGCGATCCGTCGGTCATCGCACCGGAAGAGCGTAGCTTGGTGTGCGCGCGCTTTCCCATCCCGGGCAGTCGCGGCCGCCTTGAGGAATGGCCGGTTCGCTCGAAAAGCCCCGAAGCTACCGATCTTGCAATCGTGGCCGACCTTCGACGCGCGAGTGCACGGTATCCTCACGACCATCGCCTAGCCGAGCTCCTGCGTCGTACGATCGACGGCAATTCCTATTTCGCGCAACTGTGGCGCGCCGGCGCAGTCGGCGAGCATTCCGAGGACCGCAAAACCATCGAGCATCCTATCGCGGGCGAAATCACCGTCGATTGTGACGTCCTTTCCGCCGGCGACAGCGACCTCAAGATTGTCGCCTTGACGGCTCCAACCGGAAGCGAGGATGCGCGCAAGATCGAGCTTACACGCATCATCGCTCTCACCCACTCGTAGACTAACACGCGATGGCGCCCGTAGCCTTTTGTCGGCCGCCGGTCCCAAACCGCTTAACCTTATTGCAGCGGTAATAAGCCGTTCCGAGTGTGTGACTGTCGCAACTTAGAAGTTGCCTATAAGCGGCGATGTTGCGCGCCGTCGACATGTTGCAACATGTGCGGCCAAAGCGAATCCACGAGCGCTCATAGCGCGCGATGCTACTTGCGGCAGTCGAAAGCGAACCATTGATTCGGTCATTCGTTACTCATCTTTCCCAAAACGCGCGCAGCTCAGAGTCCCAAGACGACAACCGTGGGCGTGCTTTTTGGCGTAACGAAATCGTAGTTGTACATGCCGGCCGCGGCTGCAACGTATTGCGTGCCTGCAACTTGATAGGAGATCACGCCGCCGCCGACTGGGAGATTGGTCGCCACCGTTCGCAGTAGGGTACCGGTCGTGGCGTTGAAGGCCAGCACGTTGCCCGACAAGTCGGCCGTAAACACGAGTCCGCCCGCCGTCGGCGTCACACCGGCAACGAGCGGTTTTGACGAATGATACGTCGAGCGCGCGGCACCGGTCGTTGCGTCGATGGCTGATAGCCAGCCCGAACGCGCGGCATCGACGACGACGTTGCTCGAACCAAGCCAAGATTTTCCTTTCACGTACGACACCGGCTTGGCTTCGAGGTAGACGGTGCTGCATGAGTCGACCGCATTGACATACGCCAGGGCGGTTGTCGGCGCGTATGCAGCGCCGTTCCAAACGACGCCGCCCTGCGGGCAGAAGTGCGTTCCGGAGGTCGTGATGGGCGCAGTGGCATTCGAGATCGTGGTAACGGCGGTACTCCAATGTTGCGCAAACGTGTTCACGTCGATCGAGCGCAGGTAGCCGTCTTTGCCGCCCACGAGCGCGATACGCGTGCCGCTGGGCAGCGTTATAACTGCCGGCGTCGCAGCTTGGTCCCAGTCGTGATTGTCTTGCAGGACGAACTGCATCGCGCGCACGAACGCTCCGGTCGACGGATTGATTTCCAGCACCGCGTTGGTATAGAGATTCGATCCGGTGCGATTGCGAGAATCGTAATCCGGACCGGGATTGCCGACCGGCACGTAAAGCATCCCGGTCTGCGGATCGACGGTGAGCGAGGTCCAACTGGCGCCGCCGGCGATGTGTGTTGCGCCTTTCCATGTTGCGGCGGCCGTACTGCCCGGATTCGGGACGGTCTGCGCCGACCACAGCACGTTTCCGGTTCTTTGATCGAGCGCTACGACATGGCACATCTGTCCATTTTCGCCGCCGGCGGTCCCGATAATGACCATCGACTTCCAAACGATCGGTGCACCCGTGATGAACTCGAGGCTACCGGCGGCAATGGCGCTGCGATCCCATACCGACGTGCCCGTTGTGGCGTTTAGCGCGCCGACATGTCCGTTGGGGAAGCCGCGAAATATCAAGCCGCCGGCGTACGCTGCGCCGCGGTTGGGGTAGCCGCTTGACGCGGCATTGGTGTTGACCCAGAGTTGCTTGCACGTTGCGGCGTTAAGTGCGAACGTTTGATTCGAGGTCGTCACGTACAACACGCCGCCGACGACGATCGGTCCGCTCTCGAACGGTTGCGGCGTTCCGACCGTCGCCGAGCAAACGACATGCAACTTGTTCACATTTGCCGTCGTGATTCCGGCGATAGCGACATAGCGATCGGAAGCAACGTCGTCGTTGTATGAGGAAAATCGATCGACGCGCCGGCCGCCGACACCGGCCGTATCGGAGCACTTTGCGTTGCGATCGCTACGGCACAACTGACAAGAAGCGCACCAAAGATACGGCGCAACAACATATTCACTACCTCGCAACAGACGGTGCAGGGTGTTTCGGTTGGGTCGTGTCGCTCTCCCGAGTTAAGCGGCTCGGCCTACAGAGTCAAACGTCCTACGTTCGATAATGTTTAGCCGCGTTTTGCAACGTCGCGTTGGTTTCGTCGACATTGACGTGCGTTCTATGTCAGATTAAGGCGAGCGTCACGCGGCGTACGGGATTGAGAACAAGCGGTTATACTGCGTTCGATCGACGAGTTGGCGCGTAGGCCGCAAGTGATCGCGCGTGCCGATGGTGTTTCCAGCGACGCATTCCGTGTGTCAAGCCCGCGACTGCGCCTAAGATAAGACCAACGACCGGCTTCGGGAAGAGCAAAAATCGATTGACGGCTGTCGATAATCGCTGCCGTTCTTTGCGAGTGGTCGCCGCACGTGATGCACCTGTGCGGATCGCGGTCGGGGCGAAGCGCCGAGCTCAAGCCCTGGGCCGCTGGCAACGGATGACGAACTTGGAGAAATGCTTAGCGGCGCGTTGCAAGTGCCGGTGTTGCCTACTACGATGTCCTTGTGTTAAGCGGTGTCGGGGAGCCCACTATTTGCGAAGTGCGAATGGTGTGAGTAAGTTCTTAAGATAGCCTTGGCCGATGATCTCGCCGTTATCGTTGATGCCGATCGCGAACGTGGCCACCCAACCGGAGTTTGGCGGAAAAAGCGACTGAAGTTCGGTAGACTTTCCATTCGCGTAAACGAAGGTTCCGCTGAGCGCCCCGCCCTTGTTGTAAATGTTACCGACAACGACATCTGACGCATTCAAGCCGATCGGATCAACGTTGTATTTTGAGGCGTCGTAACCGCTCGGTAACGGAATCGTAAACAAGCGGCCTTTCGACCACAGGTAATATGCACGGTAAGCGTTGACAATCATGTCGCCGTTTGCAGCGACGGCATCCGCGGCCGAGTTATCGCTGCCGACATCGGAACGTACGTCGGGCATCCGCCAAGCGTTAGTACTTCGCCGCGAAATTGAGTCTGGCTAGAACCAACAATGACGCCGGAGTCATTAACCGCGTTCGCTAGGAAATCGCTTGACCGACAACTCGAGATGGGAAAATATACTTGGGCCAACGTCGTATTATCGACGTAAACGTTACCACCAACGGTGAGGTGCGGTCGAATCACTACCACGTGCATTTCGGGCCATGCGCGCTGCCGATAAATGCTTCGGTGTCAGAAAGGCAAGACTCGCGCGGCGTATCGCGTTCGGCGTATAGCGGTTAAATGTGAATCGATCGACAAATGACGGGCGCGTTTGCCGCGGGCGATCGGCGCGTGCGGATTGCGGTTGGGGCGAGGCACCGAGCGCGATAAGCCCAGCGAACGCTGCTAGGAAGAGACGGACGACCGGCTTCATGCAAAGCTCCTTACATGCATTGCGAGCGTCATGGACGCAGGACGTAACCCTGTAAGACGCCGTTAAAATAACCGGTACCGACGATCCGACACATAAGCGGACGTTCACCCGCGCACCTGCGGACGCGATTCACCGAACGCATACCATACTCACCCTATAGCGTCGCTTCGCGTCAACGTAGCGAAGCGACGCACTCGCTTTGACAGTTGCAGTTCAAGCCTGTCGTCGTCCTAACCGGCTGCTACGACCGCGACACCGTCTAACTTAGCCAGGACTTCGGGCGTGAGCGTTAGCTCGGAAGCGGCCAAGTTTTCGCGCAGGTGAGCGACCGACGACGTACCGGGGATCAACAGAATATTGGACGAGCGATGCAGCAGCCACGCGAGCGCCACTTGCAGCGGTGTCGCGCTGAGCCGCTCGGCAACCGCCGAAAGCGTCGACGATTGCAACGGCGAGAAGCCGCCGAGCGGGAAGAACGGCACGTATGCAATGCCTTGACGGGCTAGGTCGTCGATTAGCGCGTCATCGCCGCGATGGGCCACGTTGTAGTTATTTTGTACGCACACGATTTTGGTGATGGTCTGCGCCTCGGCCACTTGCGCCGCGCTCACATTGCTGACGCCGATGTGACGAATGAGGCCTTGGCGCTGAAGATCGGCCAGAACGGAGACTTGCTCGGCAATCGAAGCCGCTGCTTGATCTTCACCCATGAAGCGGTAATTGGCGATATCGAGTGCCTCGACGCCGAGATTGCGAAGGTTGTCGTGCACGGCCGAGGTCAGTTCGGCCGGTGTTATTGCAGGCTGCCAAGAACCGTCGGCCGGACGCCGGCCGCCAAGCTTCGTTACGACGATCAAGCCTGACGGGTACGGCGCGAGCGCTTCGCGGATGATCTCGTTTGTCACGTGCGGGCCGTAGAAATCCGACGTGTCGATATGGTTGACGCCGGCCGCGATTGCTTCGCGCAAGACGGCAACGGCGCCGGCGCGGTCTTTCGGCGGCCCCCAGACGCCGGGTCCGGCGAGTTGCATGGCACCGTAGCCCATGCGGTGCACGGTCAACGCCGTGCCGGGAAACGTAAATTCGCCGCCGAGATCGGCTTTACGCATAGTTGACTTCGGATTGCTTACAAATGATCATAGCTGTAACCTATCACCAGGCTTTTGAAGCGGCAAGCAATTGCCGAAAGAAATGACGGTATGACAACCGCTATCAGTCTGTCAGCTCCCGAATCGGATTACGCTCGCAAGACCCGGGCGCGCATCATGGCGGCAGCGGAAAAGCGTTTTCGCTATTACGGTTACGGCAAGACGACCATCGTCGACATCGCGAGCGATTGCGCAATGTCACATGCGAACGTCTATCGCTTTTTCCGCAACAAAACCGAACTTGTCGATGCGATTGCCGCGACGTGGTTGGCGAAAAGCGAGCGCGTCTGCCGTAACGTGGCTGACCGGCCACAATTCGCAACGCTCCGTCTCGTTGATTTTGTCGTGGAACTTCATCGCTGGAAACGCCGCGAATATTTGCGCGATACACGTACGCACGAGCTGCTTTCGCTTGCCAGTTTCGACGGCCGTCCGTTCGTCGCGGCGCACCTCGGCGTGCTCGCCGGGATTCTCGTCGAAATCATCGATGACGGCAATCGGCACGCTGAGTTTGCGGTCGACGATCCGCCTGCATTGGCACGCGTCATTCAAACCGCAACGATGAAGTTTTGCGATCCGCGGCTGGTCGCGCAATACCACGACGAGCCACTCGAAGACCAAGCCCGCGAAGTCATGCACGCGTTGATCGGTGGCCTGCCGCGGGTTTGCGCCACGTAAGCTGCCGCGTCGTGCAACATGCGTCGGTCGAGCGCGACCGGTGCAATCGGCAAGCGCCAAACCGAAAAAAAGAGCCGGCGCATTGGCCGGCTCTTCTTTCAATTACTTCGACGTCGCGTGGGCGAAGAATTACTTCGCGCCCCCCGTTACGTCTGCGGTCTTAACGGGGGAAGCCTTGTTACCCCAACTCGAGCGAATGTAGGTAATCACGTCGGCAATCTGCTGATCGGTGAGATTGCCTTTCCATGCCGGCATCTGACCGTTATACGAGGCGGAGCCAACTTTGATCGGACCGTTCATGCCGTAATTGAGTGTATGTATGACGGCCTTATCGTCGCCCGTCACGTACGCGTTTCCAGCTAATGGCGGGAAAACACCGGCTTGACCGGCACCCGCGGCGCCGTGGCAACCGGCACAATTGGCGCCGAACACGGTGCCGCCGGCAGCCGCATTGCCGGAGCCACCGCCCGCAGCGGCAACTTGCGTTCCACCGGTACCGCCGCCGCCTGCAGCCGCAGCCTTTTCGACCGGCGGTGCGCCGTTCATGCCGACCGGCGCGGTAGCAGCTTGCGCAACACCGGGTCCGGCGACGCCATGCAGCACCTGCTGGTTTTGCACGTTCACTTGGCCGATGACGCTAAGCGCCACCGCGCCGAACATCGTTGCTGCGGTTAGACCCAACACCCACGGGCGGCGTGACAGCCGCCGGGACGGATTGCGATCGATGAAGGGCAGCAAGATGAGCACGAGCACCAGGCCGCCGGGAACGACGACGGTTGCAAACAGATCGAGCAGTTCAAGCAGCGTCGGATTTTGCACGCCACCCACAATATTGAGCAGCGCAAAGAGCGCCATGAAATACCACGCCGGGTACGGGACGAACGCTGTATTATTCGGGTCGGCCTTCGCATCGATCGTGGCGGGAGAGATGAACGCGAGCGCGACGATCACAACGAACATCGCAAACGAGACGACCGTATCCATAAACATCTGGTCGGGCCAGAAACGGCCCGGTTTGAGTTTCGGCGCTTCGTCGATCGGCGGTCCGGCAGGGCCATTCCAGCGAAAGATGGCAAGATGCGCGCCGACAAGCGCAACGAGAATCGCCGGCGTCAACCAAACATGAATGCCGAAAAAGCGATTGATCGTCAGCGTGCCGATGCTGGCGCCGTCCTGCAAGAAGTTCAACGTCGGGCCGCCGACAAGCGGCACCGAGCCGGCAATCGAGATCGCGACCTTCGATGCTAACAGCGCATTGAGATCCCAAGGCAGCAAGTAGCCGGTCAGCCCGAGAACGAGCGTTAGGATGAACAAAATGACGCCGACGATCCACTGTAATTCGCGCGGCTTCTTGTAGGCGCCCCACAGCAAAACTTGCAGTAAGTGCATCGCCATGAACGCGATCATTGCCGACGCACCCCAATAGTGCAGCGACAGCACTAATCCACCAAGCGGAACTTTGTCGATGATATACTTCGTCGACTCCCACGCAGTCGATGCCGACGGCGAGTAGTAGAACGTGAGAAAGATACCGGTGACGATCTGCAACAGCATCGCGAACACCGTCGCCGAGCCGAAGGCGTACCAGTAACTAGCGCCGCCCGGGACATCTTCAGTTAAAAAGCCCTTTGTGAGCGTAACGAAGCCGGTGCGTTGGTCGAGCCAGGTAAGCATCGAAATGAGCCTCTAGGTGGAGTACGAGAGAACGACATGGTCCGGTACGTTTTGTTCGTACTGGATCCAGGTGATTTGTGCAGTTCCGGATTGTTCGCGCAGGGGCAGCGGATCGAGACCGCGCTGGGCCGGACCGGCGATATGCTCGCCGACGGTCGTATAGACCGAACCGTGACACGGGCACGCAAACTTGCCTGATTGATCGTTATAGGCATAGCGGCAGCCGAGATGCGGACAGATCGGGCTAAAAATGACGAAGCCCATATTGACGACCGGATACGACAACTTCGCGGCACTCTCAAAGAGTTCGGGCCGTTTGCTTTTCATCGTTGCTTCATCGGTCTTGATCGCCCAGACAAACTCATCGGCCGACGCTTCGGGCAAGTAGCCATCTTTCGTCTTCACCGCAAAGCTGACTTTAATCGGCTTATCCGTTGCTTTTTTTAGCTGCGCAAGTTCGTCAGCGGTAAGCGGCGACCAGTTCGATGCAAGCGCATCTTGAGCGGGGATGAGCGACGTTACGACCGGGATCGCAATCCCGAGCCCGATCACTCCGCCGAGGGCAATCGTTGCTTGCACCATGAAAGTGCGGCGCGTTTGCTCAGCAGGAGTACCTTCGTCTTTATACGCCTCGGCGTGGCCCATTGTTTCCCCTAATTAACAGTGCGGCGGTTATAAATTGCACGTGCGAAGCCGCGAATACACGGCAAAACGTACGTCGCTTCGTTTCACCAACGGATGTTTTCCTACTGCACTCGGGATGTTAGACTGTTCCGATGGCGTACGCGGTTCTGATTGTCAGCGCATTCTTCATCGAGATTGCACTCAATCTTCCGCTTGGGTCGTTACCGTTGGCACTCAGCGCCGATCGCGTAGCGCCGGGCATCGTTGCACTCATTGTCGGCGCCGGTTCGTTTGCCGCATTTGCCGTTAGCATTCCGATCGGCGGACTTGCCGATCGCTATGGCCGCTTGCTTACAATCCGCATTGCAGCAGTGCTTTGCAGTGCTTCGATGGTCGGACTTGCGTTTGCAACGCACCCGTTCATCGACGGCACGATCATGGCACTGCGCGGCGTTGCAATCACTGCTTTTATTACGGCAGAATACGCGTACGCTAGTTCGGTGGTGGCACCCGAGCGTGCCGTGACCGCCACGGCAACATTGGGGATGGTCGGAAATCTCAGCTTTGCGACCGCACCGGCTGCAGGTTTTTGGCTCTGGCAACATGGCGTTTATCGCGAGCAGTATCTCGTCGCTGCGGCCGTCGCTTTCGCCGGTGCGCTGTGCCTGGTGCGCTTACCGCGAGAAAGCGGCACGCGGGTGCGGCGTTCGCGCAAGATCTTCATCCGTTCGGTCTGGCTGCCGGCAATTACGTTTCTTGTTGCCTGCAGTCTGGCCGGCGGAGTGAACGGATCGCTAGCGATTTTAACGTTTGAGGCGCGCGGCATCGCCAATGGTGCGTTGCTTTTTACTGCCATGGCGACCACGACGTTTGCATTGCGCTTCCTCGCCGGACGGCTCGTCGACCGCATCGGTCCGCGGCTTGTCTCGATCCCGACGGCACTCGTACAATGTGGCGGCGCGCTGCTCGCCGCACACGCGCAATCGCCGCTCCAGGTAACGCTGGCCGGCTTACTGCTGGGCATCGCCTGGTCCGCGGTCGTGCCGATCGGCATCGCCTTGTTGTTCGAGCGTAGTTCTAAAGCGACGCGCGGCGCGGCGATGGGTTCGTACAACCTTGCCTTTAGCATCGGAATGACGGCCGGTGCGGTGCTTGCTGCGGCTGCAGCTGCGAGCGGAGCGGGCTACACCACGGCGATGTCGCTCTGTGCGACGGCGGCGGTCGCGAGCGTGCCGTGGCTGTTTGCGAGCGGCCCGCCGCGAACGGTGCGGCGCCGGGCGCTTCGGCTTGCTACGCAGGGATAGCCGCGCGACGTACGGGTAAGGAGTGCAGCGTGAACGATCAAGAATTACACCAACAAATCGAACGTCTCGTCGCCGAGGAGCACACGCTGTTCGACAAAGGCACCGGGATGTCGTCGGACGACAAGCGGAGGCTCGGCGACGTCAACGTTCAGCTCGACAAACTCTGGGATTTGATGCGCCAGCGTCGCGCGCGTGAAGAATTCGGTCAAGACCCCGATAGCGCGCACGAGCGTCCGGCCGAAGTGGTCGAAGAATACTTGCAGTAAGCCGCGACGGGATCATGCCGACGATCGAATGCAAGTGGTCAGGACGAACAGCTAACGGATATTTTGGCTGCCCAATCCGGCGGTGCGTCCGCATAACGCTCGTAGCCGGGATGCTCGTCGAACGGCCGGCGTAAGAGTGCATGCAAAATCGAAATCTCGTCGAAATCGCCGCGTTGCGCACGCTCGATTGCCGTCTGCGCGAGATAGTTCCGTAAGATAAATTTCGGATTGACGGCGTTTTTGCTCGACCGGCGTTGCGACGGCGATGTTGTTTCGCCTTCAAGCCGTGCGCGGTATCGATTCTGCCATGCATACCAGGCGTCACGATCGGAAAAAAACTCGGCGACGGCGTCATCGGCGGGTGAACTGGCTCGATCGATCGCCGCGAGTGCGCGAAAGAAGCGTGTGTAATCAACGCGGTCCGCTGCGAGCAGATCGAGCAATGCGCTGATGAGGTCGCTGTCGCCCGGCTCCGCTGCAACAAGCCCGAGCTTCGCGCGCATCCGCTCGAGATAGGCCGCGCGATAGGTCGCTTCATACGTTGCCAGCGTGGCGGTGAGATCGTCCTTCGAGATCAGCGACAACAACGCGTTGGCCAAGGCGTAGCAATTCCACAAACCGATCGCCGGTTGAGCGTTGAATGCATAGCGGCCGCCGGCATCGGTGTGGTTGCAGATAAAGCCCGGCTCGTAGACGTCAAGAAATCCGAACGGACCATAATCGAGCGTCAAACCGGCGATCGAGAAATTGTCGGTATTCATGACGCCGTGCGCAAAGCCGATGGATTGCCATCCGGCCATGAGCCGGGCGGTCGCCTCGACGATACCGCTGAAGAAGCGCACGTAGCGGCCGGCATCGTCCGGCGCGGCAATCGCTCCACGTTCGATCGCGTAATCGGCGAGGAGCGCAACTTCGGCCGATTGGCCGCGTGAAGCAAACAACTCGAACGAGCCGAACCGCACGAACGTCGGCGCCATGCGCACCAGCACCGCGGCCGTCTCGATCGTTTCACGGTAGACCGCCTCAGCGCTGCCCGTCATCGCCAGTGCACGCGTCGTCGGAATGCCTAAAGCATGGATTGCTTCGCTGCACAAATATTCGCGAATCGTCGAACGCAGCACCGCGCGGCCGTCGGCGAACCGTGAGAACGCGGTCATCCCGGCGCCTTTGAGTTGCAATTCCCAACGCGCACCGCTTGGCGTCCGGACCTCACCCAGTAAGAGTGCGCGACCGTCGCCCAACTGCGCCACGAACGTACCGAATTGATGGCCGGCGTAGATGGCCGCCAGCGGTTCCATGCCGGGCAGCAAAGCATTTCCCGCTGCGACGTCGACGAAAAGCGCGCGTTGCGCTTGGTCCGCATCGAGCCCGATCAGCGCGGCGGCGTCCGGGTTGAATGCGATGAGGTGCGGTTCACCGATACCGGTCGGCGTGCGGCGCTCGTAGAATGCCGCGGGTAAGCGCGCGAAGCTGTTATCGAAACGCAAGCTTTCGAGCGTACCGCCGAGTTGGGCAAGAGTATCCATCGAAATTTTCAACCGCCGATCGTGGCTCGGCGTTGCGACGCAGCCGGTTGACGTGTCGCACTCGGCGCTCGCAGCTAGGCTGCTTCGCGCGTGACGGGTGCTCCGAACCAAAATACCAGCGCCGCTGCGCACACCAAGAAACCGGAAGTTGCCAACGTCAGATTGCTGCCGTAACGCGCCGCGAACGCGCCGAGCAAAAGCGAACCGATCGGAATACCACCTAAGAACGCGAGTGAGAAGATTGCATTCGCCCGGCCGCGCTGCGTTTCGCTTGCGCATTCTTGAACGTACGTGTTCGCGAGCGCGTACATGAGGGTGTCGACGGTGCCCATCGCCGCGAGCAGCAACAACGCTGCCCATAACGCGTGGACGAGCGTAAAGAGCACCAGTAACGCAGCGCCGCTGAACGAGGCGATCGGCACAAGCCGGCCTTTGTGCCGCAGGTCGCCGGCAATCGCAAGCGCGATCCCTCCGCCGATCGCGCCGATTCCGCCGGCGGCTGCCATCAGACCGTAAAGCCGGGCGTCGGCGCCGAAGCCGTTGCGCGCGATGTCCGGCAACAGCGCGATGTATGGTGTCACGCCGACCGTAAACGTCGCGATAAAAAGTGAAAAGATGATGATTTCGCGCGGCTGCGCGGCACGCTCGATCGCAACGTTTTTTACCGATTCTCGGGGTGTCTTCGATCGCAGCAGCAATGCTAGAACGGCGATCGGCAACGTCAGCACGGCATACGCGGCATAGCCGGCTGCAACGCCGATCGTTGCGATCGCCGCACCGCCGACCGCCGGGCCGATGGTCCGTGCAACGGACCACTCGAGGGATGACAAGGCGATCGAACTGCCCAGTTCGTGCCCGCGGACGATATCGTATAGCCAGGCACGATCGACGGGATGTTCGAGTGCCGTTATGGTTCCGGCGACAAACACGAGTACGAGCAACCACCAAACGGTTATGACGCCCGTTGCAATCAGCGCTGCCGATAGCAGAGCGACCATCGCCAACACGATGTTGTTGAGTGCGACCACCGCGCGCCGGTCGTAACGATCGGCCAAGTCGCCACCGGCAAGCGAGAATAGCAGGTAGGGCAACTGCGCGACCGCCGCGACCGCTCCAAGCCAAAACGGCGAGTTCGTAAAGCTACTGACCAGCCAGCCCTGCGCGATGAGCGCGATCCAATAGCCGCCGTCGGCAAGCGCCGCCGTAACAAGATAGGCCACGAAACGTCGATTTGAAAGTGCGGCGCCCATCGGCCAATGAATACCCTAGCATGCTACGTTTTATATGGGGCGTCGTCGCGACGCTCGCGGTCATATCAGCGGCGATCGTGGTGGTGGTAAAGTTCGGTCTTGTGCCTGCAACGGCGGACGTTCCACCGCCCGCGCTCGAACGAACGATGGCACATACATCGCTCGATGCAACGATCGCTCGCGATGCGCCGCAGCCGCCATATCCGTTCGCCTCTTCGGACGCTGCGATCGTCGCCGGCGCGACCTTATACACGCAACACTGCGCGATGTGTCACGGTTCGGCCGACGGCAAGCAAACGGTGCTTGCCAAAGGCCTGTATATCCGGCCGCCGCAATTCGCCAAACATGGCGTCGACGACGATCCCGAAGGCGAAACGTATTGGAAGATCGAGCATGGCATCCGCTTTACGGCGATGCCGTCGTACAAGTCCAATCTCAGCGAAGAACAGATCTGGCAGATCACCTACTTCTTAAAGAATCTGCCCGATCGCTTGCCGGCCGAAGCGCAGACGCAGTGGCATAAAGCCGCCGTCGAATGACGCTTACATCTTATACGAGTGCAGCCCGCTGATGAAAATGTTCACGCCGAGATAGCAGAAGACGATCGAGAGAAAGCCGATCACGCTGACCCACGCGGTGCGCGATCCGCGCCATGCGCTACGCGTATGCAAGTGCATGTATGCAGCATAAATGATCCATGATGTCAGGGCTGCGGTTTCCTTGGGATCCCATTGCCAATAAGCGCCCCAAGCCTCTTTGGCCCACCAAGCGCCCGTGATGATGCCGACGGTAAGCAGCGGCAGACCAACAGCAACAATGCGGTACGTCAAAATATCGAGCTTGCCCAGCGACGGTAAGCCGGCAAGCCACAGCCCCCAAAAATCGCCGCGCGCCGCGGCGGCATCGATGTGCGGCGTATCGCTACGGATGACACCGACCGCCGGCGCCGGCGCGGCATAAGCGGCCGACATCGAAACGCCGATCGCCGATCCGGCTCCGGCGGCCGATCCGCGCATTGCTCTGCCCGTCCCCAGGCGCTGCTCGAACGCCGCTTTTAAGAGGTACATCCCCGACACGACAAAGGCGACCATGAATGAGGCGTACGATGCGATGACGAGCGGCACGTGGACTTTGATCCAGTACGATTGCAGTGCCGGTACCGCAGGCATGTACCCTTCGTTCCAAGTCGTCGCATAGCCGAGCGTAATCGCCGCAATGCCCAGGACGCCGAAGCCGATAAACCACAGATCGTACTTTATCGCGAAGATCATGAAAATCAGCACGCCGAACGCGCTAAATAACGAGAGCGAACCGTAAAGATTAGTCAGCGGCCAAATGCCCGTCATATTCCAGCGCGCGCCGAGTTCGGCGAACTGCGCGATGCAGCCGATCGCCGCAAGCGGCATCCCGATTGCTTTGAGCACATTCGAGCGCGAGAGAAAATAGCCGATCAACACTAAGGTGCCGGTGACATACGCGGAGATACCGACGATGAGTAGCGTTTGATCGAGGGCTTGTTTTGCTGGATCCATGGACGTACTTCTCCTGTTTTATCGGACGCTTCGTGGTCGTACAAACCACAACAGCGGCTGTCAACTCGTTTTACGCAGTACCGAACGCGGGCGACGGACTGCGTCTGCTGCGCGGACCATCTTCGGAACGCTTGAGTGCTTCGATGAGGTCGGCAAACTGCTCCTCATAGATGGTATAACCTTTGACCGTCGTTGCGGCAATTCCGACGTTCCACGAACGGTTCGAACCGGTGATCTGCACGTACAGCCGCGCCGGCAGCAAGTAAAACGAAATGCACAGACCGGCAAGCAGCACGAACGCGCCGATACCAACGAGCGGAATGCCCGGATCGTACCGGTATTGGAAGCCGGAATAAAGCGTGTAACGCGTGGCGCCCAAGCGATATCCACCGCCCAAGTCAATGCTGCCGCCGAGCGGAATCGACGCACGCCCGACAGCGCGTTCGCCGTCGAAAGCGGTGATGACGACTGCCGGATCGTTCGGGCGCGGATCGGCTGCCGCCAGTCCGGTGCGCCGATCGATCGTTCCGATAAACTGTGAATATTGAATCGCGCGACTCGTCGTGCCGATCGGAAACGCCCCACCCTCTTTGAGCGGGCCTTCGGGTGAGGTTGCCAGCCGCCGGCCGTTCTGCGTTAGTGTGAAATCGACGGCGTAACCGTACGACGCTTGATAATAATCGGTGCCGTCGATATCGAGCGGATGATTGACGCGCAGCAATGCCTTGTGCGGCGCACCGTCGTTTCCAACATACGTCACGTTCGAGACGTAATCGATCGGCTGATACACCGTGCCGCTCTTGGTCTGCACCGGATCGATGCGATAACCGAAACGGTCGAGTGTAATGCGCGCGTGCGTCTGCGGGATAACGGTCGACTGGCCGGAGATCACCGCAGTCGTTCCGCTAAAGCCGCGCGCCCAGTACATTGACGTTCCGGCGGCGATGATAACGAAGCCGACATGGGCGACGAGCACCCCGCGACGCGCCCAGTTATGCTGATCGGCGAACATCCACTCGTCGCCGCCGATTTCACGTTTGCGGATTTCCCAGCCGCGCGCGGCAAAGAACGCCTGGACGCGGCCGCGCACGAGTTCTTCATCGCCGCGCACGTTCACCGATGCATTGAGCGGGATCTTGTCGATCTTGACTGCGCGCAACGGCGGCAGCCGCGCCGGTATCACTCGCTTGAAGGTACAGACGCCGAGCGAGACGAGGATGAGGCCGATGATACCGACGTAGGCCGTCGAGTGATAGATGTTATCGAGGTCGAGGCGCAAGACGAGGCGCGCTAATTGCGGGGCGTAGTTTTGCCAGTAAAAGCTCGGGTCTTTGCCTTGATCGACGATGACGCCGATCAGCGTGAGCACACCCCAAACGGCAAACAGCGAAACGGCAAACAGAACGTTGGAAAAAAGCGCAACGAATTCAGCGTACGCTTCACGGATCGGGTTGGATCGAGTACTCAGCTGCGCGGCGGCCATACAACTATGTTAAGCGAAAGCCGCTTCGCGCTTCCAAGACTTCTCGAGCAGCACGATCACCCAAATTGAAATCTCATAAAGCACGTACATCGGCGCCGCGATCAAGAACATCGTCGTGGGCGACGCGTCGGGTGCCAGAATACCGCCCGCGCACAGAATGCCGAAGGCCGCATAGCGGCGGTATTTGCGCAGCATCGTGACGTTGATGAGCCCGATGCGTGCGAGCAGCACCATGACGACGGGCGTTTGAAAGACGAGCGCAAAGGCGAGCAGTAAGATGAGAATGAGATTCATCGTCGATTCGATCCCGAACGTTTCTTCAGCGACTTGGTTGGTGATCATCAACAAGGCCGCGGTGACTTTCGGAATCACCAGGAAGTGGGCGAAGGCGATGCCGCACAAGCCGAGGATCAACGACGGCGCGACATACGCATACACCATGCGGCGCGTTCGCGGATGAAACGCCGGGACGATAAACATCCAAATTTGATATAAGATCACCGGCAGTCCCAGTACGATCGCGCCGTAGATCGAGAACTTGAACTCGACGATAATCACTTCGGCCGGCCCGAACGCGTGCAAGCGGATGTTCGGAAAATACATATGCGTCAGCCACGGGATGACGTACTGGGACGGCCAGAACAACACGGCGGCGAGCCCGCCGACGACTGCCAGGCAAACGACCATCCGGTTACGGAGCTCCCGCAGGTGCTCGGTAAACGGCATTTCTTTTTGATCCCAGTCAGGCATGGTACCGGCGTCGCCGGGGCGACGCTCCGCAACCATCAGCCGGCAATCTCAGAGCGACTGAACCGAAGAAGTCCCCGGCGTTGCGGCCGGCGGTTCAACGACCGGCATCGTTGCCGCGGCAGCGTGGCTCTCCGCCCGTTTGCGAGCCTCCGCCCGCGCGTTTTCCGCTGCAATATCGGCCTCGGCTTGGCCGACGAGGAATTCTTTTTTCGCTTGACCGGCGCTACGGGCGAGCTTCGGCAGCTTGTCGGCGCCGAAAATTAAGACGCCACCGGCGACCACGAGAATGATCCATGTTTCGGGCCCGAGGAACGCCAGGACGGGAACGAGTGAGTTAAGCATGTCGATGAGGCCTCCGGCTGGGAAACGGCTACTTGAGCAGCGCGTCCGCGATGGCAACGAATTCGGCACGCGCCGGAACGTTCCCCAAGGGCGCAAGCGCCATCTTCGCCCGTTCGAGGTACTCCGCGATCGCAAGCTTCGTTTTGGCGAACCCGCCGCTCGCGCCAATCCCTCGAACGATACCGGAGATCCGCTCCCGCGTTTCGTTATCTTCGGTGTAGAAACGTTCGAGATCGGCACGGAATTCCCGATCTGCGCCGTCCAAGGCGAGAATGACCGGCACGGTCATTTTCTTTTCGCGCAGATCGTTGCCGACCGGCTTGCCCAGGAGAACCTCGTCGCCGGTCATGTCGAGCAAGTCGTCTTGCATCTGAAAAGCGATCCCGTAGTACAAGCCAAAGTCCGCAACCGCCTGGACGGCAATGGCTTTGCCGCCGCCCATGATCGCTCCGCATTCGCATGACGCCGAAAAGAGCCGCGCCGTCTTCTTCGTCGCAACTTCCACGTATTCGGATAGCCGCATCTGCAGGTTGCCGAGCGAACGTAATTGCAGCACTTCGCCGTCGGTAATGTCGGCCAGCGTCGAGCTCAAAATATTCGGCACCGGGTGCGGGTAGCCGGCGGTGACGTTTTTGAATATCCAGGCGAAGAGATAATCGCCGGCCAGCACGGAGATCCGGTTGCCGAAATCGACCGCCGTCGCGTTTACGCCACGGCGCATATCGGCATGATCGACGACGTCATCATGAATGAGCGTCGCGACATGGATCAACTCCATATATGCGGCGATCGGCAGATGGTCGGCCGCTCGCGCACCCATCGCTTCGGCGGACAGCAACGTGAAGCGCGGACGCAACCGTTTGCCGCCCGCGGCGAGCATCCGGCGCACCGCCTCGGTTATGAGGGCATTGTCGGTTGAAAACGAGTTTTGGAAGAAATCCTCGACGAGTGCATACAGGTCGCCGGCCGGATCGTGCCGTTTTTGCAGCATCAAGCAACCCCGGTATGGACGGCGATCGCGCCGCCGCCCAAGCGAACGTACCGCACGTCGTGGAAACCGGCGGTACGGAATCGCTCCGCCAAAGCGTTAGCGTCGGGAAAGTTCGTCAGCGAATTCGGCAAGTAACGGTACGCGGCTTTCGATCCGCCGACGGCGCCGCCGATGAGCGGTACGAGCCGGTAGAAATAGAGATTGAACAAGCGCCGGAAGAGCGGATTGGGCGCTTTGGTTACATCGAGATTAACGAATCGGCTGCCGGCCTTGAGCACGCGGCGCGCTTCTTTGAGCGTCCCGACAATATCGACGACGTTTCGCATCGAGAAGCCCATCGTTGCACCGTCGAACGTCCGGTCGGCAAACGGCAGCGCCATGACGTCGGCTTCGATGAATTCGGCCTGTCCGCGCACGTCTTCGCCGCGCGCTCGCTCGCGCGCACCGGCCAGCATCGGGGCACAAAAATCGACGCCGGTGACGTGGATTGCGGGTTTCGCCCGCAGCAAATGAAAGACCAGATCGCCCGTACCGCAGCATAGGTCGAGCAGCCGCGCATCGTCGGCCGCCTGGAGCTCCGCGATCGCCCGCTTACGCCAGGCCTCATCGACGCCCGCCGTGAGGATCTTATTCGTCGCGTCGTAGCGCGGCGCAATCGCCGCGAACATTTCGCGCACATACAGAGCTTTATCCATCGTTTGCTTGCGATCGGGTGGTTTCGCCGTCGCTCGTCCCCTTTCTTTGACCCGCCCACGGCGTGATGGGTGCCCGTGAGCATTGCCCTATCATCCGGTCCGGCCTTTTGCGCGGCGGTCAAGATTGCTCGAACGGTCGACTTCACGGCGTATATCCTGCAACCCGGAGCCGCGCGCGAGGCATTAATCGCCGCCGCGCACTCCGGTGCCGCCGTTCGCGTCCGGCTCGAGCGCGATCCGCTCGATGACGCGACGGGTAGCTTGCATCGCGCGAATGCCGATTCGATTCGGGTACTGCTCTCGGCCGGAGTGGATGCCGCAATGCGCGGCGCCGGCGAACCGGCCGTTCATATAAAGGCGGCGGTTGTCGACGGCGTCGCGTGGCTCGACGACCGCAATTGGACCGGCGGTCGTGAGACGATCGTGCGCGACGACGATCCGGATGATTCGGCTACGTTGGAACGTGCGCTACGCGGCGGGGATGCTGCGAACGGCGGGCACGCTACGAACGGCGCCGATCGAAACCCGACCGCTTTCGGCAACCTTGCGACCACCAAAGCGACGGCTCAAGCGTTGGAAGCGGCGCTGATCGCTGAGGCTGGACGCGAATCGCTAGCGGTTGAAAGCGAATCGTTCGGCAACGGAGCGATTTACGCTGCGCTGCTCGAGCGCGCCGGATCGAACGTGCCCACCCGCTTGCTGGTCGCCGGGCGCGAAGCGACGGCATTTGGACCGGAGGGGGACCTGGAACGACGGCGACTCGACCGCTTGGCGTCTCTCGGCGTCGAGGTGCGCGTCGGGACGAGCGGCAATCGTGAACTTGCCGAGAAGCTTGCCGTCGCCGGCGGTCAGGCGTGGATCGGGTCGGCGAACGCGACGTACGCCGGTGGCGCGATGGGCCGGCAACAGGACTGGGGCTTGACGACAAGCGATCCGGCCACCGTTGACGGGTTGCGCGCGGCGTTCGAGGCGAATTGGCTTGAAGCGGCTCGCCGGCAGGCAGCGGCGATCGGCACGATGCCGGGTGACGTGTTCGGTGAGAAAGTATAAGGCGGCGCCGTCGACATCAACGTCGACGTTGCGCCGGCGGACCCTGATCCGCGGTCAGCAAACGGCTGCCCCAAACGATTCGACGCGCCTGACTTTCCGCCAGGTGCCGATGACGCTCTCGGCGTCTTCGTAAGAGTACCGGCCGGCAAGATGCTTGTGAACGGACACTTGATTCCGGCCACCCGGACAGTTATGAAACGCTGCGGCGCTGGCTGAGCAAGGCCGAAACTACCGCGTCGCAATGACCTTCAACCGGAGGTCGCCCGCGCGGGGTCGGCAATCCCGTCAATCATGTTTTTGACGCAGCGCACGCAAGTGCCGGATGCGATGAACCGGCGCCGGGTGCAGTTTGCGCAGTTGGCCGCGATCGTCGTTGCGGGCTTGATCGTCCGCCTGAGCTTGATTCAGACCGCGGGTTATCATGACGACGTTACGATCTTCTCAGACTGGTTCAGCTCGATCGCTCAGCTTCCGCCCGCCCATGTTTACGCACAAACACCCGGGCTGAATTATCCGCCGATGGCCGTCGTCATGTATGAAGTCGAGGCCTGGATATTCCACTGGTTCGTGCATGGCCGCTACGACCACGCTACGCTCATTGTCGCCGTAAAATTGCCGGCGATCCTGATGGATGCCGTCGGGGCCTTGCTGCTTTACCGTATCATCCGACGCCACGCAAGCCACGCACTTGCGCTTTTCGGTGCGGCGTTTTTTGCCCTGAACCCGGCGCCGATTTACGACTCTGCATTTTGGGGGCAAAACGACGCCATCCCAACAGTTCTCGCACTCCTCGCCCTGGCCGAGCTTGCAGCCGGGCGCAACGTCATTGCGTGGATTGCGCTGACCACCGCGATCTTTATCAAGCCGCCGGTGCTCGTTCTCGTCCCGTTGCTCCTGTTGCATCCGTTGCGCGCGAGCGGTGAGGCGCGGGTGCGGCGCGTTCGCGGCGCGCTTCTCGGCTTCCTCGCTTCGGCGCTCATCGCCGAGGCTCTCGCTTACGGCTATTTCGCGCATCCGACTGCCTTGATCGCGACTCGTCATTTGGTCGGGCAATTCATTAACTTTTCGGGCATCTTTCATTTCAATTCACTTAATGCATTCAATATTTGGGCCATCTTTCAGCCGTTTTTTGTATCGGATGCCACCAAATTCATCGGTGTCTCCATGCAACATTGGAGCGACGTTCTGTTTATCGCGGCAGCGGCCTTAATTTATTGGCGCTACACCCGCAGCCATAGCACGACTGCCCTTTTCGAGGCCGGGGCACTGGTACTACTTGCGTTCTTCCTCCTACTGACGGAAATGCACGAACGCTATCTCTATTACGCCGTCATTTTCTGCGGCACGCTAGTGTTCAAGCAACATTACCGGCGTGCCGCATTGGTATTGTCGATCACGCTGCTATTGAATATGGAGTACGGCTTGGATTTCATGTACCTCGATGATGCCAAAGCAACGATGATCGATCGATTCGAATTTCTCCGATGCTCAGTCACTTGTGTGCGTTGGCAAATGTCGCCGTCTTCGGTCTGCTGCTGCGAGATTTCTTAAGCGCGACTCCGCCGGCCATGCCCGCGGGCCGTGCCGCACTTCGCGTCGACGGTACGAGCGGGTCCTATGCAACCGTCTAACGCTTGCCCCGGCTTCGTTGTGAGGCGTTAATGCACACGCTGCTTGTTGCCGGCTCGATCCCCGCCGTTCTTGCCGGACTGTTGTTTTTTGGTACCCGCCCCGGCATCGTGGGGCGGGTCTGGTATGCGCTATGCGCCGGATTTGCCGTCTATTTGGCAACCGAATTGGTGCGCATGGCGCTGCACGAAATAGCGCAACCGCCGCTGTGGGATTTCAAGGTCTTTTGGATGGTCGGCCAGATTTGCGCCGGCGGTCATAACCTCTACGATGTCGCCTCGTATGCTCGTTACGCAGCACTGCTCAATCCCGCGAACGACGCTGAGTTCAATACGATTGCGCTGCACATCGGGATGCCCTATCCGCCGCCTGCCGCAGTACTGTTTTATCCGCTTGGCTTCATTGCCGGCCTGCAAGCCGCGATGGCGGCTTGGTATGCGGTGCTCTTCGCGACGATCGGCCTGAGCATCGTTGCATTATGGCGCCAATTTCTGGCCGCAAACGGCATCCCCGGTTTCATTGCCGTCGCCGTGTTGGTTTTAGCGCTGCCGGGCACGGCGTTGACGGTCGGTTTTGGACAGCTCAACTTCTTTGCGTTGCTGCTGTTGCTCATGGTCTGGCGCCAGCCGATCGCGATGCGCGCCGGAATGTGGCTCGCGCCGCTTTCGATCGTGCGTCCGCTTAGCGCCGTCTTTGCGCTCTACTACATCGCGCGCCGGCGTTGGAGTGCGATCTACGGCCTCGTCGCCGCGCTTTGCGTGCTATTCATCGTTGCCCTGCCGATCGTCGGAATCGCAGCTTTTCGCTCGTATCTGCAGCAAAACCCGACGCAGCGGTATCCCGAGATCTATTTCAAGGGCTGGGAGTCGCTATACAAGATCGTCGTTACGCTCGGCGGCGAGAACAGCGGCTATTTTTCGATCGGCGCGCATCCCGTGTTCGTCGTGATTTGCGGATTGTCGATCGTCGCGGCATTTGCCGTTTGCGCATTTGCCGCGGAGAGCGAACGCGCGCTCTGCCTCTCGATGCTGCTCGCTCTGGCATTGTTTCTTTATCCGAACACCGGCGCGCATTACACGGTTCTGCTGCTCGTCCCGCTGTTCTCGGCGTGGGCGGAACGCGAGCGGTATCGACTTCCGGCGACCACCGTCATTGCGTTCTTTACCGTCCAGTACGGACTGCTTATTTACCGTGACGGTGCGTTTACGAGCGGTTTGGTCTTCGCCATGGATGCCGTCGTGTTTGGGCTGCTCGTCGTTCGCCTGCGATCGCAGCGCGCCGATATTCCGCTCGTCGCTTCGCTTCAAGCACGTCGGGCCGCAGTACAGACCGCCGGTTAGCATGCACGTACGACGCGGCGCGCGCGTCCGTCAAAGCGGCCCGCTGTGCTCCGCGCCGATAGTCGGCTGACGGCAGCGCGACCGAAGGCCTGAGGCATAAAGAGAAGCCTTGAGTTCCTCGTATCTCGCATGATCCGGCCGACGTGCAACTATGCGTTGCATGGCAGCATCCGTGGCCGGGTATACGCTCGCTCATGACACGGATTGAAATCGACGCGGAGACACTGCTCGTACGCGTGCAGGGACTCGACAAGCTGTGGGCATTTAAAAGCGAATTGCGCATTCCGCTTGCACACATCTCCGGTGTCGCTCGGGCCGCAGAGCAGGCACGCAAAAAGTCGCTCAGCATTAGAGCGCCGGGGACGCACGTTCCGGGGCTGATAACGGCCGGCACGTACCACACCCCGGAAGGCAAAGCATTTTGGGACGTTCGTACGGCCGATCATGCCATTGCAATCACGCTTCGCGACGACCGCTATGTAAAGCTCGTCATCGACGTGAACGATCCAGCCGCGGAGATCGGCCGCATCGAAGCAGCCGTCGCCGCGCACGCAGCAGTCGTATAACGGATCGTTCAAGAAAAGGTCGGCCGATGAAATTGCCGACGCTTCGGGTTCATCTCTTTGCTGGTGCACTGGGCCGTTCGCAACCTTGTTTGACAGCTCGCTGCCTTTGACGGCGGAGTCAGACGTTGAAGAGACGGCGCGCGTTTGCGGTTGTTACGGTATCGACGTCGCCCGGCTCGCAGCCCGCAACTACCGCAATGCGCTGCGCGATATCCGTCAAGTATGCCGGTTCGTTGCGTTTCCCGCGATGTGGAATGGGCGCTAAATACGGGCAATCGGTTTCCAAAATGAGATCGTGCAGGCCGACGGCGCGGATCGCTTCACGCAGGGGCTCGGCGGTCTTGAATGTCGCGACGCCGCCGATGCCGAGGAGTAGACCGAATTCGTCGATATAGGTGCGTGCCTCAGCGGTGGTGCCGGTGAAGCAATGCACGACGCCGTGCATCGTCGAAGGGTCGAAATGCTCGCGCAGAATCGCACAAAAGTCGGCAAACGCGTCGCGCACGTGGAAAACGACCGGATATTGGCGCTCGCGCGCGTACTGCAACTGAGCGATGAGAACGCGCTGTTGATCGGCGACCGGACTATGTTCGTAAAAATAGTCTAGTCCCGTTTCACCGACGGCTACAATCGATTGCCGGCCGATTGCCGCCAGTGCATCGAAGGCTGCGGCGATATCGGCGGGGGCGTCGACGGCTTCGTGCGGATGAATACCGATCGATGCATGCAGCGCGAACTCGGCGGCCGTGACGAGCGCCCGCCGGCTGTCTTCGAGGTCGCAGCCGATCGTCACGATCGCGTCGACGCCGGCCGCGCGAGCGCGGGCCAGCATCGCAGGGCGGTCGTCGTCATATTTCGGGTCGTGAATGTGAGCGTGTGAATCGATCATACCGGCAACGCTGCATCGATCCGCGGAAACAACGCCGCGCCTGGATTTGTTTGCGTGTTATTTGCCAGGCCGCCCCAGTTCAATTCGTCGCGCCAAAGCACTTCGGGCGTATCGGGCAACCCGAGCTGACGCCACATCTCGGTTGCTTTTTCGGGCATGAACGGATGGGTTAGAATCGCTAGCCAGCGTAAGCCTTCGCACAAATCATAGAGCACGGCGTCGAGTTGATCGCCCAAGCCCGCTTTGAACAACGCCCAGGGTTTACGTTCTTCGATCTCGCGATTGAGCGCCGTTACGAGTTCCCAGATTGCTTCGAGCGCCTCGCGGAATTGAAGGTTGGTCACGCGTTCGTAAACGAGTGTGCCAAGGTCGGCAAATTGTTCGCCGATGCGCGACTCGGTAGCCGGCGGAACGAGGCCGTTGCGGTACTTCTCGAGCATGGCCAGCGAGCGCCGCAAAAGGTTACCGAGATCGTTGCCGAGATCGCTGTTGTGGCGCGTGCGGAGTTTTTCGTCCGAAACCGTAAAGTCGCTGCCGAACGGCGCCTCGCGCAGCAAAAAATACCGGATCGAATCAGCGCCGTACGTATCGACCAATGCAAACGGATCGAAAACGTTGCCGAGACTCTTGGACATTTTCTGACCTTCACTCAAGATCCAGCCATGCGCAAAGACGAGCTTGGGCGCTTCGAGGTCCAGCGCCCACAACATCGCCGGCCAAATCAGCGTATGAAAGCGCGCGATCTCTTTGCCGACAAGTTGAATACTTGCCGGCCAGACGCGCGCAAATTGCTGCGGATCGTCGAGCCAACCCGTTGCGCTGATGTAATTGATGAGCGCATCGAACCATACGTACATGACGCCGCCGGGCAACGGTATGCCCCAGTCGAAACTCGTGCGCGAAATCGACAGATCGTCGAGTCCGCCTTCGAGCGTGGCCATCATTTCGTTCCAGACCGAGACCGGCCGCACGAAATCGCGATGTTCGTTGAAGTACACGATAAGCCGGTCGCGGTATGCCGACAACTTGAAGAACCAATCTTGTTCAGATAGCCAGTCGACGGTGCGGCGACATTCCGGATTCGGACAACGGCCCTCGACGAGTTTCGACTCGGGCCAAAACGTCTCGTCGTTGGTGCAATACCAGCCTTCGTACGTACCGAGATAGACGTCGCCGGTTGCGCGCAAGCGCTCGAACACCGCAATGCATGCGTCGACATGGCGCTTATCGGTCGTGCGAATGAAATCGTCGAAGCGCGCATCGAAGGTCGGCGCGAGCGACTGCCAGCGCGGCACGAGCGCATCGACGTAGGCTTGCGGCGTCATGCCGGCGCTCGCGGCGGCGTTCGCAACTTTCTGACCGTGCTCGTCGGCACCGGTAAGCGCATACGCCGGTCCGGCGGTACGCGCCGTCCGCACGAGCACGTCGGCGGCGATGGTGGTGTATGCGTGGCCGACATGCGGATCGCCGCTAATGTAATAGATTGGCGTGGTGACGAAGAAAGCGCGATCCATCGCTTTCGCCTTCATGCCTTCGATACGCTCAAACCTGCGCGTCGCCGATCGCTGATGCGCGCATACAAATGGCGGCGCTCGCCGAAACCGCGCTCGGTCAACGCCTTGGCAATCGCCGATGTGCTCATGCCCTGACCGATGAGCGTCGCGATTTCCGCATCGATCGCCGCATCGGGTGGCGGCGCGGCTTCGGCGGCGGCGCCCGCATCGAGTACGAAGGCGATCTCGCCGCGGATCGGATCGACGAGCGCGGCACCGACGGCGTCGGGGGTGCCGGCGATCTGCTGCTCGTGCAACTTGGTGAATTCACGCACGAGAAACACGCGGGCCGCCGGATCGACCGCGGCCAGATCGGTCAACGTCGCGCGGATGCGATGCGGCGACTCGTACCATACCGACGGCTCGCCGCGGCCGAGTGCGGTGCGAAAGGCCGCCCGGCGCTCGCCGGCCGCACGCGGCGGAAAGCCGGCGAAAGCAAAGCGTCGCACGTCGAATCCCGATAAGACTGCCGCGCAGGCGAACGCCGTCGGTCCCGGCAGCACATCGACGCCGATTCCGGCTTCGCGAGCCGCGGCGACGAGGGCCGTCCCCGGATCGCTGATCCCGGGCATCCCGGCGTCGGTCACCACCGCGACGAGCTGCTCGCGCGACCGTTCGAGGATGGCGTGCGTTGCCGTCGCCGCGTTATGCTCGTGATACGTCCAGAGTTCGCGACCCGGCAGATCGTATGCCGAAAGCAGACGGCGTGCAACACGCGAATCCTCAGCGACGATGAGCGTTGCTTCGCGCAACACGTCCAGTGCGCGCAGCGTAATGTCGCGGAGGTTGCCGAGCGGCGTCGGCACGAACACGAGGGGCATGGCTAGCGATTCGGCGCGCGCTGCGCAAACGATTGTGCGCCTCGTCGAACTGCGCGGGCACATCTTGGATAGCGGTATTTTTTCGCGCGTGCTCGGCATCCTCACCGACTACGAGCAAACCGCGTATGTCATCGAAGAATTCGATACCGGGCATACAAAAAACGACGTGTCGTACGCGCGGCTGCGGATCGAGGCGCAGGCGGACGCCGTGATGCGCGAAGTGCTCGACAAGTTGCGCGACGTCGGCGTTACCGTGTTGACCGATCATGATGCCGCGACCGAACCGGCACCGGCAAACGGCGTGCTGCCCGATCTTTTTTACGCTACGACCAATTTTCCGACCGACGTGCGCATTGGGGGCAACTGGCTCCCGGCCGCATTGCCGGAGATGGACTGTGCCATCGTCATCGAGCGCGGGGCGGCACGGACCGTCGCGCCGTCGGACGTTCGGGCCGGCGAACCCGTGGTCGTCGGGCATGAGGGCGTACGCGTGCAGATGCCGCAGCGAGCGCGCAAAAAAGCGGTGTTCGAGTTTATGGCGAGCGCCGTTTCGAGCGAGAAACCGCGTCAAGCGCTGCTGGGCGAAGTCGCGCGCGAACTGCTCGGCGTTTTGGCCGGCGGAAAGCGCGTGTTGCTCGTGGGCGGTCCGGCGATCGTTCACACCGGCGCCGGGCCGTATCTTGCCGAACTGGTGCGCGACGGTTACGTGAACGCGATCTTCGCCGGAAACGCGCTGGCGGTGCACGATATGGAGTCGCAGTTTTTCGGGACGTCGCTCGGCGTTAATTTGCACGATGCGTTTCCCGCCGAGGAAGGCCACGTGCATCATCTGCGCACGGTCAACCGGCTGCGTGCCGCGGGTGGAATCCAAGCGGCGATCGATAGCGGGCTGCTGACCGGCGGAATTATGTTCGAGGCGTTCAAGAAGCAGATTCCGGTCGTGCTGGCCGGTTCGATTCGCGATGACGGTCCGATCCCCGACGTCATTACCGATGTCGTCGAATGTCAACGCGCGATGCGCCGGCATGTGCCCGAGATCGGGATGGCGCTGTTGGTTTGCACGTTGCTGCACTCGATTGCCGTCGGTAATCTGCTCCCGGCGACCTGTAAGACAATTTCGGTCGATATCAATCCCTCGAGCGTAACGAAATTAACCGATCGCGGCTCGCATCAAACGCTGGGTATCGTCATGGATGCATCGTCGTTTTTACGCGAGCTGACGCTCGCCATTCATGCCGTCGAAGCGTCTGCGCCACCGGCAAGCTAGACGCGGCGCATCCTGGCGAGTCGCGGCAGTATCGTGCAAACAGCGGACGAACGGCGCAACAAGCGCCCGAGCACCGCTCATTGCGCGACATCGGTCGTCGCAAGGGCTGGTGCAACGGATGTTTAGGCGTTGAGCGCCGCTTCGGTGCGGGTGAGCAGACGGAAGCCGATCGCGAGCGCCGCCAGAGTTCCGACAACGGGCAGGATACCGACGGCGTGCACGTTCTTGGTGAGAATGAGCGTTGCGACGATGGGCGCAATGATGAACGCGAGATTACTGAGCGAATCGTTGATGCCGAACAGGGCGCCCCGGATTTCGGCCGGTGCCGCTCGTGAGATGAGCGCCGTAAAGCTGGGCCGGATCAGCGAGCCGGACAGCGCCCAAAACAGGACGACGACATACAACGTCGGCGTCGACGTAACGTAGGGCACGAATGCGTATGCGATCAGTGCGCAGCACAACCCGGCAATCGCGATACGGCCTTCGCCGAAACGTTCGACGAGCCGGCCGATTGCAAATGCTTGAACGCCGATACTGACGACCGCCGATAAGACGAAGATGAAGCTGGACTGCGAGGGCCCGTAGCCCAGCACGCGCTCGACGAACAGCGCGAAAATCGAGATCCAGGCATAAAAGGCAAATGAAAACGCGAATTGTGCGAGCAGCAACGCTCCGAGATTCGGTGCGCGTAGCGCGGTCAGAATCGTTTCGAACTTGACGGCCGAGGTGATGGGTTTGTGCGATTCAGGCAACAGGAACAGCGTTAGAAAGACCGTGGCAATTGCCAGCGCCGCACCGAGAAAGAGCGGCACGGCGTAGCCGAAGCGCACCCAGAACGCCCGATAGCGCCGGGCCGATGAGAAAGCCGACGCCGAACGTCGCACCGACTAAACCGAAGGCGCGCGCGCGCTCCTGCGGCGTCGTCACGTCGCTGACGTACGCTTGCGTGACGCCGAGCCCGCCGCCGCCGAGACCCTCGATTGCGCGCGCGACATAAATGACCCACAACGCGCCGCCGAAGCCGAGCATGAGAAAGCCGATCGCACTGGCGATTTGTGCGGCCAGCAAAACCCCTTTGCGCCCGATCCGATCGCTCAGCCGTCCCCAGAGCGGCGCAGCGAACAACGCGAAGAACGCGACCGTCGAGTAGATGAGGCCGACGGCGACGGGCGAAGCGCCGTAATGCTCGGCATAATACGGCAGAATCGGAATGAGCATGGTGAAGCCCAGAACGTCGACGAGCGTAATGCCCAGGATCGGTATCAAGGCTTTGTTCACTACGGCTTGTGAACCGGCCGAGCGGCGCTCTCCTGTTCGGTGGGGTGCAAGGCCGTTCCGGCTGCGCTCGTCACCGGCGTCGCCGTCCAAACACGGTACGTTGCATTGCGATAGCGGCTGGCCCAATCGGCCGAGAGTTCCAATGCTTGTTCCAGCGGCGATGCCGTCTCGACGAGCACAACGTCGACCTGGCGGCGGTGCAAGGTTGCGTCCCAGCCGGGCTTGATCTCGATGACCTGCCCGAAGTCTTGCCAAACCGACGGCGGATACGGATCGGCACGGCCGTCGAGAAACACGCGCTGCGGTCCGTCCAAGAGGAAGCTACACGAAGCGAAATCCGAGCAGAACACGTTGTGGCGGCCATCGAGCGCTTGGATCGACGCCAGCGCCGGCACTAAATCGGTCGCGCCGTCCGGTTCGGCAGCCGACCGGCCGATCAAGAGTGCACCGATGCCCACGGCGGCAAGTACGGCGAACACAGGAACGAAGCGCTTGAGGCGGCGTTCGATCGACGTTGCCGGGCGGCGTTCGGCTCGCCCGAAGAACGGAACGCCGGCAGCGAGCGAACGCGCGGCGATGGGATAACACACGATTGCGAAGATCGCGATGTTGCGTTTGGCGCCGAACATGAGCAACGTGCAGACGAGTACGAGGAAACGGTCCGTCCAGCGGCGCGGCCCGGCGACGCCGAACACAGCGAGTATCACGAGCAACGGCAGCGCACCGAAGGTAAATGATAGGTCGCTAAAGTCGGTATGCTGCCACTCGAAAATCACCGCCTTGATCGGGCTTGCCAAGAGCATCAAAGCATAGCGCGGGAGCGCCGGTCCAAGCGGATTGATACACGCGGCGGCGATCGACAACAGCGCGATGACCGCGAGCCGTTGCGTTCGCCCGGACCACCCGGTCTCGAGCGCGCTGCCGAGACTGCAAACGGCGGCCAGCGCCGGAGCGATCGCGACGCTCGCGTGGACGTTCGACCAAAGCGCCACAACGGCCAAGCTGAACACGAGCGCCGGTTTCTGCCGTTCGAGGCCGGCGAGAAAGAGACCGAGCAACGGCCAAGCCATGACCTGATCGCGAACGCCGAACGACTCGAAAAGTGCGAGACCAAAGAACACGATCGTCACCCGCGATCGCCGTTGACGGAGTTGCGCGCTCGCTTGCGCGCCGCGCACCGATCATCAATGCGGCAACGGCCGCCACGGCGCTCAGCGTGGCAAACGCCGGCCACCATTGGCCTTGACCCAAGAAAGCACCGATCGAGAACAACCACTCCTGCGGTATCCAGGCTGAACCCGGCGCACTAAACGTCTCGTTGCCGATCGTCCGCGGCAGCGCATGCGTTCGCAAAATAGTAGCGCCGAGCCAGCGTTGCCAACCAAGATCGCCGTCGCTTTTCGGATAGAAGACGGCAACGGCGAAGAATCGCGCCGCAAATATAGCGACGATTAGCGACGCCACTTTCACACCGATGCTATCGGCTGCGTTCGGACGCCGTTACGGGCAATCAGTCAAAGACTTTGCATATTGCCGATAGGAACGGTTCGTACGCGAAGCAATTGTCCGTCCAATGTGGAGCTTCTTCACTCGCGTTTTCGGACAGCCGCCTCCGCAACACTCCGCTTCGTCGCATTCCGCTGAAGTCAGCAACGTTTTAGCCGCACTCGACGACGGTGTTTCGCAGCGTTCGTTGCCCACGCTCGTCTGCCGTAAGTGCGGCCTCAAATATGAAAACACCGGGACGTATTTACGCGGGGCAAGCTGCCCGGATTGCACTCTAACGTAGACCCGAATCCGGTTCCTCCGTACGGGGCGTTGCAGGCCAATCGTTACAACGTGCGGCGGATCTCAGCGACGCCGAAAGCGCTTAACAAGATGCCCGTTATGCCGTCGATCCAGCGCATTGCACGTCGCCCGAGCGTATGCCGGCCGATGGTTACCGTCGTCGAAATGAGAAGCCACCACGCAGTCGATCCCAGAAATACCCCCGCAACGGTTTGTGCCGTAGCGCCGGCTGCCAATCCGGTCGCGGGGGCAAGGACGGCAAAGGAAGCCGCGAACGAAACGATCGTTGGCGGGTTCGTCAGCGTCAAGATCAGCGCGCTCAGGTAATTGCTTGCCGTAGAAGTACTCGTCGAGCTGAGTTCGGTTCGTGGCGGCCGTGCTACGAATGTCTTGAGGCCGAGATACAACAGAATTAAGCCGGCTAAGAAGTGCAACGGCCGATCGTAGGCCAGCATGAAGCGCGAGACACTGCTCAATCCAAGCGCCGCAATTGATGCGTATACCCCGTCACCCGTCGCGATGCCGAGTCCGGTCGTAAATCCGAGTCGCCAGCCGTTGCCGAGCGTGCGGCGCATGCAGAGGACGCTCATCGGACCGACGGGCGCCGCAACGGCAAGACCGATACCGGCGCCCTTAAGGAGTGGAAGTACGTCCATACGTGCTTACTTAAGCGGAGCGCGGCGTTGAACTTTGCTGTCGCCCGGCAATCGTTCAGCTTGTCCGCGGGCTACACAACGCCGCGCAAGCTACCCCCGCGCTCGACCCGGCCGAGCAAGACCGGCGCCTATAAATAAATGTTGGCAAAGCATTGCGCGTGCTCGCGCATTCGGACGGCGACGGCCGATGAAGATCAGTGATGCGCGCAAGCTCGCAAGTCGTGCCGCACGACGGCAGTCAACGTCGAATTACATCGATGCCGGTTCTAATCTGCTTGATGCTGACGCTGTCATACGTTGCTTCGCTAGCGCTATTTCCCGAGCGCCTGTGCGATTTTCGCGCGTTTTACTGCGCGGGTCGCAGCGTGCTTGCGGGTCGCGACCCGTATCGCGAACATCCGTTGCATGAATGCGAACGCGCTTTGCCGGCGCAAATCGCGTCGGCATTGCCGGCGCAGGTCACGATCCCCGCGCCTTATCCCGGCTATGTGCTGGCGCTTTTCGCGCTGCTGGCAGCGCTGCCGTTCAACCTCGCTGCCGCCGTGTGGACGTTCGGCTCGTGTGCGGCACTGGGTGGTTCGATCGTCCGCATTGCCGCCGTGACGAGGTTGAAGCGCCGGGCAGTCGGTATCGTCCTTGCGCTGCCGGCTGCGACGATCGCGCTACCGCTCGGCCAGCCGACGGTCTTTGTTTTGTTCGGCCTTGCAATGTGTGCAGATTCGCTCGAAGCCCGGCAACCGATGCGGGCGGCACTGGCGGCGTTGGTTGTGTTTCTCGATCCGCAAGTCGGACTTGCTGTAGCAGCGAGCCTTGCGCTCGCGGTGCCGCAAACGCGGCTCGTGCTCGGCGCCGGCATCGCAGCGCTGGCCGTATTCGATTGCATTGCGTTCGGTCCGGCGCGCGAATACGAGTATCTGTTTGCGGTGTTGCCGGCGCATGCGCTCGTCAACGTTCCGGAATTTTCGCAGTTTAGCGTTTCAAATCTGCTGTTCAGCGCCGGTATCGCGCCGCAAACGGCAGTGACGGCCGGTAACATTTGGTATGCACTTGCGCTCGTTACCGGAACCATCGTCGGTCTACGGCTGCGCCGACGGCTCGGCGCAGCCGCGGTCGTTTTCGTGCCGGTCGCCTTTGCGGTGTTCGGTGGCGTACACACGCATCTCCAACAGCTCGACTTGGCGCTACCGGCGTTTCTGCTCGTGCTCGCGACGCGCACCGTTCCGTTGCAACGCCCGGTCATCATCTTAACGTTTATCGCCGCCGTGCCGTGGCTTATCTGCGCCGCGTTGCCGCCCACGTATGTGGCGGTTGCAATCTTGGGCGCCGTATTGGCCCGGCTCATGGATTGTCGTCGGCTGAGCGTCCCGCTCGGGCTGTCGTGTTTGCTTATCCTCGGCGGGATCGCCGTTGCCGTTATCGGCTCGCCCGGCTCGCATAGCGCCGTTGTATCGCTGCGCGCAGTACCCGCCGGCGATGCAAATCCGCTCGCGCAAGTCGCTTGGGGCAAGTACGTTCGCGCGACGAGTACACCGGAGCAACTCTGGTACGTTCTGGCCAAAGTGCCGACGCTGCTCGCCTTCTGTGCCGGATTGCTGCTCATGTGCAGGGTCGCTTTTCGTCCGGTCGGATCGGCCGGGCTGCAGCGTCTCGCGACGGCCGACGCGCGATGAACGGACGGCGAGCGAACGCGTTGGCTGTCGGCATCGTCGCACTAACGTTCGCCGGCTATTTACCCTTTGCGCCGGTGCGGCTCTACGATCTGCGCGCATTCTATTGTGCGGGCCGCGCCGTCGCAGTGCATGCCGATCCGTATCGCGAGCATCCGCTGCATGAATGCGAACGAACGACGAGCGCTCCGGGCATGCCGGTCGAAGCGGACGTCGTTACGGTTCCGGCGCCGTTGCCCGGCTACGTGCTTGCGTTGTTTGCCCTGCTGGCCGTCCTGCCGTTTCCGGTCTGCGCGTTGCTTTGGATCGTGGCATCGTTGGCCGCGGTGGCGGCCACGATCTTGCTGCTGATCCGGCTAATCGATCTGCCGCCGGCATCGATCGCCATTGCCGTTGCCGTGCCCGAACTTCTCGTCGCGTTGCCGCTCGGACAGTCGGCACCGTTCGTTGGTTTCGGCATCGCGGTCTGTGCCTCGGCGCTGCGATTCAAACGGCCGAACGCGGCGGTTGCCGGTGCATTGCTCACGGCGGCCTTTCCGGCAATTGCGTTGCCGCTATGTACGGCGCTTTTCATCGCGATGCCGCGCGCTCGCATCGGGTTAATCGGCGGCTGCATGGCACTTTGCGCGGTCTCCCTTGCCGTGCTCGGGCTCGACACGAATACGGAATACGTCCGGGCCGTACTGCATGCGCACGCACTTGGCAACGTCGCCGAACGATCGCAATTCAGCACGGCGCATTTCGCCTGGATCGCCGGTTTTTCACCACGCTCGGCACTTGCGTTCGGAAACATCTGGTATGTGGTTTCGGCTACGTTCGGCGTCGGTATCGCGCTGCGGTTGCGCGCCGCGTTCGGCGCTGCAATCATCGCGCTTATTCCGCCGGCTTTTGCCGTATTCGGCGGCTTCTACGTCCATTTCGATCAGCTGGTGCTGGCGATTCCGGCGTACCTTGCACTCGCCGCGCAGCTTCCGCGGCAGCGAATCGCAATGCTGAGCGCGATCTTTATTCTTGCGGTTCCGTGGCTGGCGATCGTCGCGTATCCACCGTTTGCCGTCGCACTCGTCGTCCTTGCGATCTTGTACCTGCGGCCTGAGGGCCGGTCCACGGCGGGCGCGCTTTTAGGCGGTGCGAGCGCCGTTCTACTCCTCGGTCTATTTACGATCGCCCTCATGCACGTCCACGCTCCCACGGCGAACTTCCGTTTCGACGCGCCTTTTAATCCGCTCGCAGAGCGCTCGTGGACAGCCTATGTTGCTTGGCGGGATCCGCATCCGAGCTATGTTTTCTTGCTGCTGCAAGTGCCCACCGTGGGCGCTTTCGTCGGTTGTCTGGCCGTACTTGCGCGCACGGCGTTTCGTGCACGGTTGCCGGCCGCCGAGCTAAGGCCGAACCGCTGAAGCGCCGATGGTTCCGATGTGATGGCTCTGCGGCTACCGCGAATTCCCGCGGTGGTAATCGAACGTAAACGCGTCGATGCCTGGCTTGCGTCTCATGCGGGCGAGGCGGTACGTTTGCTCGTCGCACCGGCCGGTTCGGGTAAGACCACGTGCGCGGTTCTCTATGCACGCGCCCGTCCCGGCCGGACCGCTTTTGTTTCGTTGACGCCGGAGACCGATCGACGGCAGCTCTTCGCTCGGCTGGCGCGAGCACTGGGCGTGGCGGCGATCGGCTCGTACGATTGTTTGGTCGATCTCTTGAGTGCGTCGGCGCCGCTCGAACTCATCGTCGACAATGTCGACGACGCCGACCGCGATGCGCGTGAGGTGTTGGCGCAACTCTATCTCGATGTCCCCGCCGCCGTCCGGTTCGTCTTCATCATGCGTCGGGACGAGACGCTGCCGTTGCGTGCCGCGCGCGCGCAAGGTTTCGCGCATCGCTGCGATCCCGCTGTGTTGGCGTTTGCTGCCGACGAAAGCTTAGGCTGCGCCGCGGCCTTCGGGCTCGCGCTCGCGCCGGCAAGTGCAGCGGAGCTCAATGATGCAGCCGATGGTTGGCCGATCGCCGTTGCCGGCGCCTGCCGAACCGCTGCGCTCAAGCATGCTTCCGTCTTCGTCGGCTTGGCGGATTGGCGCAGCGATAACGCGCTGCTGCAAGCGCCCTCGGGTGCGGCATTCATCGAACTATTCGGGCGTTTCGATATGCTCGTAGCGGGCCGGCCGGTCCGTTGGATTCGCCGTCGGGACCGGCAGATCGTCCAGTATCTCGCCATGCAGCCGCAAGGCGCAGCGACTCGGCATCAGATCGTTACCACGTTCTGGCCCAACGCCGACCCTCAACTCGCGGCGCAGAGTTTGCGTACGGCGTGCTCGACCATCCGCCGTGCGATCGGCGCCTGCGTCGGACCCGCGAACGTCGGTTCGTATTTTCGCGGCGAGCGCGTCGTATCGCTCGACCTGACCAATGCGATCGTGTCGGCGCACGAGTACACGTATGCCTGCGAACTTGCGGCCGATGCTTACGAGCGCGAAAACTTCGTCTCGGCGCTCGGACACTATCGACGCGCCGAGCGCATGTACCGTTCGCCGTTTCTGGCCGGCGAACCGCCCGCAACCTGGGCGTTTCCGTTCGAGCGCCGTTTCGCGGCGATGCATGCAATCGTCACGCTGCGCCTGATCGAACTCGGCGGCAAGAGCGGTGAACTTGCTGCGACTACGCGTCGCTCGGCGGTCGCCGCTATCGCCTAAGGCGCCGTCAGGCGTTCGATTAAACCGGTTCGCGCAGGCGCAAGCCGGGTGTACGTGCGCGAATTACTTTGCGCGCCGGTACTTCGATCCAGTGATGAATCGCGAGTGCCACGCCTAACGCCGTCGCCAACGCACCGCAGCCGGTCAATCGGTCCATGACGATGTGGTGCACCATGTACAATGCGAAGCTGGCCTCGCCGAGTGCAACGAGCGGCCGCGCGCGCAAAAGTTGCGAGAGCGCGCCGCGTTGCACGGCGAAGATAAAAATAAGTCCCATCCATGCCGGCACTAAACATGAAGCGAAACCATACGCCGGCGGCAACGACGGCGAGATGGCAATACCGAAAATAACCGTTGCAATCGATGCACATTCGAGAATGGTAGCGCGGGCGGCCGATAGGCGAACGTCGGCTTGGGCAAACGCAAGCGCAAGAATCATGCCGCAAATGAAGTCGGCTAAACGCGGCAGCGGAAAAACGTAAACGAGCCACTGCATCGCCGGTTGCGCCGCATCGACCGACAGATCGAAGCAGCACGCGAGCAGCCAGATGGCGGCCGCAATGCAGCCATAGTGCACGATCGACAGGCGGGCTCGAATCAAGCGCTGGAGCGCGAACGGAAAAACGGCATAGAAGAATGCCTCATCGGACAGCGTCCAGGCCGGACCGTTGAAAGCAAACGGGACGTTGTCCACCGGAATCCAGCTCTGCAGAAGCGTAAGCTGCGCGCCCAGGGCGATGCCGTAGAACGGCGGCCGGATCGCCACGAGCCCGAGCAGGCAGACCGCGAGCAGCGTCAGGACGTGCAGCGGATAGACGCGCGCAAATCGCGCGAGCCAAAATGCGCGCACGGCCGCGAGCGCGTTGCCCGACGTAAAGCCGGTTCGGTAGACGTGGGTGAGAATAAAGCCCGAAAGGACGAAGAAAAATTCGACTCCGGCCGCACCGAACATCGACGGGACGTGCCCGCGGCTGACGTCCCAGTGCGCGCAAACAACGAGCAACGCCGCTGCGAAACGCAGCGACGTTAAAGGCGGTAAGCTCGGAGCGCGCTCGCGCCGTTCGGGATCGGTCAGCCTCCGGTGTGCAAGCATAGCGGCACGATGATCGCCGAAGCAAGATACGGTCCGAAGGCGACCGGCTGCTTTTCGGCGCGCCGCACTTTTGCAATCGCGATTGCGACCACCGAGGCCAGCGCGAACGCGAGCATCGCATCTTGAATGCCGAGCAACGCTCCGCCCAGCGCCGCAAGCTTCACATCGCCCCAGCCCATGCCGATACCCTTGGTCCGCCAAGCCATGAACGCGAACGGCGCCGCCGGGACCGCGGCGACGACGATAATGTACCAGCGTCCGGCCAACAAGCCGCCGACGATGAGCGCTCCGAGCGGCAGCAATGTCAAGGCGTCGGGCACGATGCCGCGCGTAACATCCGTATACCAAATGGCGGCCATGAGCGCGCAACACGCGGCGACGATTGCGAGCGCTTCTGGCCGCAAGCCGCGGTAGGCGCAGATCGCACCGATCAGCGCGCCCGCAACGATCAGCACGTTCACCGGCGGCTCGCTCGCGGGCGGACCATCGGCAAGGCGCTCGCCGGTGAAGTACGTGCGTGCGATGAGTATTCCGGCGAAGGCGAAGATCGCAAACGCGATCGCGCTGATGATAATACCGCTCATTTCAACATGTTTGCGACGACGGGCGTAAAGATCATCACGAAGAGCGCGGGGAGCATGAAGAACGCCATCGGCAAAATCATTAATACCGGCAACTTCGCGGCGATTTCTTCGGCTCGCGAGAGCCGCCTCGCGCGCGCTTCTTGCGCCAATTCGTCGAGCACGTCGCCGATGTTTCCGCCGAGCCGTTCGGTCTGTACGATCGCGGTAACCATCGATGACAAATCTTGCTGTTTTGCGCGCTGACCCATGGCATTGAACGCGTCGGCGCGGCTGCGGCCTAAGCGCACGTCGGAGAGCACGATGGCGATTTCTTCGGCCAGCGGGCCGTCGAAGGAACTCGTGGCGCTGGCCAAAGCGGAGTTGAGCGCCGTACCCGCTTCGACCGTCGTCGATACCATGTCGAGCAGGTCGGGGATACGCCGGCCGATCGCTTCTTTACGCTTCTTGATCGCGCCGTCGATGACGAACGATGGTGCGATCATGCCCACGCCGCCGAGGATGATCGCTGCCAGAAATAAGAAGTGCGCTTGATTGAGAATGAGCGTTGCGAAAAATGCGATGCCGATGCCGGCGCCCGCCGCGACGAAACGCGACATGACGAAGCGTTTGACCGACGTCTTGTACCAGCCGGCTTCGGCCAGCTTTGCGCCGACCGCGGTCTTGTCGACGCCCGAAAGAATCTTGGAAACGACTTTTGATTGTCCCGCGTTGGCTCGCTCGCGCTGCGTCCAATCGAGTTCGGCGACCCGCCGTGAGGCGTCGCTGCGAAAGCCCAGTAACGCAACGGTGACCGCGAAGAGCGTAGCCGCGCAGAGCGCGGCGATACCGGCGGCAAGCATCAGACGTCGAACGACAAGAGCCGGCAGAGGGTGAAGATACCGGCGCCTTCGAGCACGAAAAAGAGCGTTAAGCCGATATGACCCGGCAACGTCGTGATCATCGTTTCACGCATGTCCGCTTGCGTGCCCATCACGAAACCGCCGACGAGGACGGGCAACGCGCCGAGCACCCAGGCGCCCGCAATGGCCTCGCCCGTCAACGATTTTATTTTGCGCTGAACCGCTCGCCGGCCTTTGATCGTCAGCGCTAAGTGATCCATGATTTTGGCTAAATTACCGCCGGTTTGCGATTGTACTTGGATCGCATTGACCATCATGCGCAATTCTTCGGACGGCATTCGGCCGACAAGCGCGTCGAGCGCATCGTTGAGCGATACGCCGATATTGGTTTGACCGAAGACACGCAGAAACTCGCCGCGCGCCGGATCGCTTAACTCCTCGGTTACCAAGACGATGGCCTGACGCATGCCTAAACCGACTCGCAAGCCGTTGCTGATCATCCGCAGAACCATCTCGAGCTGCTCGTTGAAGGCGTGCGTCCGTTTCTTTACTTTACCGTTGATCCACGACCGGAAGCCCATGACCGAAATACCGAAAAACATGCCGAGCAGCAAAATTGCTAAGATAAGACCCGGGTGCAGCACCATGATGACGAAGATCCAGCCGGTCAGCGAGACGCCGCCGATTCCGACGACGATCTGTTCGCTCGAAACCTTAATTCCGGCGCGTTCAAGGTCGGCTGCAAAGAACGACGTAAAGCGCCCCAGCCGGCCCGAGATCCGGTCCCAAAAACTAAAGAACAGCAGACCGGCAGCAGCGGCTGCACCGATGACGATCGCGAATGGGGCGATGGCTACCATGACGCGGCTTTGAGCTCCATGTTCGAGAGCGTGCGGATGTCGAAATTGATCCCGTATTCTTCGAATTTTTTCATGCACATCGGCTGAACGCCGGTAAATACGAAGGCGCCGTTGACTTTACCGTCGCGGTCTAAGCCGCGCGATTCATAGCGCGAAATATCTTGCATCGTAACCACATCGCCTTCGAGACCGACGACTTCGGAGATGCTCAGCAACTTGCGCGAACCATCGCGCATGCGCGATAGATGGAGCACCATATCGACGGCACTGGCGATCTGCTCGCGAATTGCGCGCACCGGGAGGTCGAAGCCCGCCATGAGCACCATCGTTTCGATACGCGAGATCGCATCGCGCGTGCTGTTCGCGTGCAATGTCGTCAGCGAGCCGTCGTGACCGGTATTCATCGCTTGTAACATATCGAGCGCCTCGCCGCCGCGACACTCGCCGACGACGATCCGGTCGGGACGCATACGCAACGAGTTACGTAACAGATCGCGAATGCGAATCTCGCCGGCGCCTTGAATATTTGCCGGCCGCGACTCGAGCCGCACGACATGCTCTTGAGCGAGTGAAAGTTCGGCTGCGTCTTCGATGGTGACGATGCGTTCCGATGACGGCAGAAAGCTCGACAATACGTTGAGAAACGTCGTTTTGCCTGAGCCGGTGCCGCCGGCTACCACGATATTTAGCCGCGCTTCGACGGCCGCGCGTAAAAAGTCGACGAGCTCGGGCGTGACGGCGCCGATGCGCACGAGATCGGATGCCTGCATCCGGCGCTCGGGGAAGCGCCGGATCGTCAGTGTCGCGCCGTCGAGAGCCAGCGGACTGATGATGGCATTAACGCGCGAGCCGTCGATAAGACGGGCGTCGACCATCGGTTGCGATTCGTCGATGCGGCGACCGATCGGCGCGATGATCCGTTCGATGATCAGCCGCAATTGGCGCTCGCTGGTGAAGCGTTTGGCTGTTTTTTCAATCTTGCCGCTGCGCTCGACGAACACCCGATTCGCGCCGTTGACCATGATTTCGGTGATCGACGGGTCGCGCAGCAGATCTTCGAGCGGCCCCAGGCCGAGCGCTTCATCGATGATTTCTTGGCGCAGCGCGGCGATGTCTTCGGCCGAGCCGACGTCGGTGCGATACCCGAGCAACTCGGAGACGACCTCACCGACTTGAATGCGCAGTTCGGCCATTTTGCCGGCATCGTCGACGGCTCGCGTCGGATCGGCAAAATCCAGACGTTTCGTCAGTTCGTCGTTGATCTCGGACTTGAGCTGATCGCGCGTATCGCGCTGCCGGGTTTGCGGGCCGCTCGCTGCTTTGCCGTTTTGCGAATGTCCGTTACTCGACGGAGCGGGTGCTGCTTCATCGGGTCGCCGGCGCGTACCCCGCCGATCGCCGATCGGCGCTTGCGACGACGGCTTGAGCGATAGCAGCGGCCCGTTTGCGGCCGGCGCAATGAGCGCCGCGGCAAGCGTATCGATGGCGCGATCGTACTTTTTATCGCTGTGGGCGGGCAATTCCACGATCGCTTTGAGCCCGAGCGCCGCTTCGATGTCGCCGCGTGAAACTTCATGCCGCGGGATGCGCCCGTTGAGCAGCATCATCTGGTGCGTGCGCGGTACGCCGAAGCGCTCGAGTTCGATCTGCACCAGGCGCGCGTTGGTCAACCCGAGCAGCGTCGGTTCGACGATCAAAACGAATCGGCTGGCCCGCGTAACGAAGGCGCGAATCGCAGCGGCGAACGGCTGCGCTGCATCGATGACGATGGCATCGCACGTATCGGTGAGATTTCCGGCAATCGCTTCGACGTCTTTGGGTGCGATAGTGAACGCGCCGTCGATGGAAGCCGCCATCTCGATGACGGTAAGGCGGCCTTTGGCGGCGATTGCCATGTTTGCCGAGGTTCGGCTAGCATCGAGCGCCCGGACCATGTCGGTAAGCACGGCAACACTGCGGCGCGCCGCAAAGTCCGCATCGACGAGCGCGACGTTATTCGCCTTGGCGATCGCCTGGGCGACGTCGACGCAGACGGTCGTCGCGCCGGTGCCGCCTTTCGTGCCGATGATGATCGATATCGGACCGTTCATCGGAGCACGAAGTGATCGCCGTCGATGAGCGGCGGACCCATCGGCTTAGGTGCCGCCGACGCGGCCGGTTTGGGCGGCGCGGCGCTGACCGGCGCAGCGGCAACAGCCGCCGCGGGCACTGCTGCCGGTGCAGCCGTTTCGATTACGAACGGATCGGCGCTCTCGGTGCGGCGCGAATCTTTGATCGAGCGCAACGCTAAGCGCAGCGTCGCATTGAGATCGGCGAGCGCGAGAATCTTTGCTTCCTTCGGCGTTACCGATAAGGTCGCCGTTTCGACCGTTACGTCGGGCGCGGGCGTCGCTCCGGCTGCTGCGGCGGTCGGCGTCTCTTGCGCCGAACCCATCGCCAGCACGATTTTATTGCTCAGGATCGTTGCTGCGGCCGGTACCCCGGCACCACCCGTGCGGCCTTGGGTAACGGCGATGACGTCGACGTGGTCGCCGGCTTCGATTAAGTTGGCGACGCCTTTGACGCGATCGAGCGCGATGCTGATCGCGCGCTGACCGGCCGGGATACGCACCGTCAGCCCGCCTAAACCGAGCCGGCCGACCTTCGAGGCCGAAACGATACCGCCGGACGGGATCGAGATGAGGGCGATTTGTCCGGCAACGTCCGAAGCGCCGGCTAACGCATCCGGATCGACGGAATCCGCCGGTTTGCTCGTTACCGTCAACATTGCCGGCGTTATGACCGTGCGCACCGGTATGTCTTGGGTCGCCACAATGACGGTCCGCATCGCAACCGTGGTCGCGGTTTTGTTGACCGTCGATAGATAGTTAAACGCAAGCAGCCCGGTTCCGAGTGCCAGGATCGCGGCAATGACGATCGTCGTGGAACGTTTATTTAGTGAACGAACCGAAACCATGGTGCGTAACTTTCCGAAGCAGCATACAAGAATGAGCCGGCACAGATTGCAAGTGCATATGGGACGCGCCGTGACTGCGCGGCCGGCGTGACATTCGTACCGGAAAGAGCGCTCATGGCGACGTTGCTGAGCATCGCGGCGAGACGCCGTTCCCGCAGCGCGTAAATCGCCCCAAGAACACCGCCGGCCGAAGCGATACACAGCAACGTAAGAAGATAGTTTGGAAATCCGACCGCCGCGGCGCCCGCGGCGAGCAACTTAATATCGCCGCCGCCGAGCCAGCCGAATCCGAAGATAACGCTGCCGGCAAGGATGATTGCGACACTTGAACCGAGACTCGAGAAGAACCATAACGCGCCATGCGTCGCGTTGAGCGCAACGATGACGGCCGTCGTTCCGTAGGTCAGAACGTTCGGAACGCGCCGGCGGCGTAGATCCGTGACGCTTGCGATGAGACAAGACACGAGGAAGACGAGCAGCGGTATTTCGGACGTCATAATTGCGATGAGCTACGCGAACGGTAGAAGCGTGCGCGTAGCTCGCGCCGATGCAGTTCCGTTATTAGGCTTTGGCGAGACTGCCTGAAAGCGTGCTGAACGCCGTTTTGATCGTGCCGCCGAGGGTCGTGATCGTAGCGATACAAGCAATTGCGATCAGTGAAACGATGAGTGCGTACTCGACGAGCGTCGCGCCGTCTTCATCGATGAGAACGTTTTTGAGATTGTTGAACACGTGAGAGTCCTTTGCGAAAGTGGAAGTGAGCGGTGAGGTGACTACTTCTTGGGCCATTCGTCAAGACCGGATGTCTTGATGTGCGGACTTGGAACTCCGATGGTTACACGCGCGTAAGCCGACGACGCTCCGGCGAGAGTCGACGCCCGGGCGATAAGGATCGTCCGGGGGTGCGTGTCTTGACCATAATGTACTTCGGCAGAAAATGTCCCATCAGTAGCGGTCGTAACGCTCGTGCGAGAAAGAACGACCACGGGCAAGTCCGTCGATAGCTCGCCGGACAGCGTGAGAAGGATCGTCGCGCCGGCGGGACCATTGCCCGTCAGGACGAGCGTTTCACGGCCCGGAATCTGGTGCGCATCGAGCGTTACGGCATCACTCGGCACGGCCGCTTGCGCACGGTCGTGCGGCTCGACCGGCGCGCTTCCCGTATCGACGTCGCGCGCCGGATAGTGCGTGGCAATCTGACGCAGCGTTTGCGCGAGTTGCGCGGAAATAATAAAATCGTGACCGTCGAATCGCGGCGCGCGATCGGCAATCGGCGTAGCATTGTTAATTTCGTAGAACACTTGTCCGGCGTGCAGTACGATACGAACGCCCGGTCGCAGAAGTGTAACTCCGGCTTCACTGGGCATCCATTCAAACGTGTAGCCGCTTTGCGCGGCCAAGATCTTTAAGCGAACGGCGTCATCGGCTTGTGCCGCTACCCCCGAACAGATGACGGCAACGCCGACCGTAACGGCCAGACGGATCGTAGACCAAAACATGCGGGCTCCTTAAACGATGGGCTCGTGTTGTGAGTCTAGGCCGCGCTTCGCGGGTTGGGAAGTGGGCGCCGAAATTCTTGACGCAATGCTCGCGCTGTGTTAACGCGTTAACGCCTATCTGCCGATCTATACTGTGAAGGTCCGTGAAGTCACGCGGTTCATTTGCATTTTCGCTAAGGGGCGTTGTCTTGATCCCATCGTTCGCTCGTCGTCTCGTCGCGGTTCTCGGAGCTCTCGTCCTATCGACGGCGGTGCCCGGCGTTGCTCAAAGCGTTTCTACCGAAGCAGCCTCGGTTGCGGTCATATCGGTGCCGACCGGTGAATCCACGACCCTGGCCGTCACGGGCGTCACCCGTTTAGCGATCGGTGACGGGCAGATCGCGGGCGTCGTCATGGCCGGTAGCGGACAATTACTCGTTAACGGAAAGTCGCACGGGCATACGACGCTGTTTGTCTGGCAAGGCGTGTCGCGTAAGACGTACCTCATTAATGTGACCGAGCAATCGCTGAGCGAGTATGCGCGCGTGTTGCGTAATGCGCTCGACGAACAGCACGTGACCGTTGCGGTGGCCAAGAATGCGATCGTCATCAGCGGCAGTGTCGGCGACGTTGCGCGCTTTGCGCGCATTAGCGATATCGTCAACCGCTTCGCCGAACTATCGAAGGCGGAAAAATTCGAGGTCGTCAACGCCGTCACGGTAACCCAAGAACTGGGAACTTTGCAGCGCGAGCTCACGCGTATGCCGGGGCTCGAGAGAGTCAGCGTCGACCTCGACGGTAAAGGTAACGTCGTCGTCAGCGGCGTCGTTCGCGATCGGCAAGCCGCCGAACTTGCGTTGCAGCGCGCCGGCGGGATCGCGGGCGCGTTCCTGAGTTCCGACGGTAAGGTGATCGACCGCCTGAGCATGGATAAAACCACGCAAATCGGCGTCAAAGTCTACATTTTAGAGATCGATAATTCCGGACTCACGCAACTCGGACTGCGCTTGCAAGGCGCAAATCCGGACCCCGCTAATCCGGGTGCTTTCATTTACGGCGATCCGCAATTTCTCGGTCTCGAAGGCGCAACTGCTTCGGCGCTCAACGTTGCGCCGTTCATGCGGATCACGCATCTGGCGCCGACGCTCGATGCGATTTTACGCACCGGCCATGCCAAGATCTTGTCGGAACCCAACCTTGTGACATCGCCCGGCATGGCGGCAAAATTCCTCGTCGGCGGTGAAATCCCGTATGCGTTTTCAACCGGCCTCGGACAGATTTCGATCGAGTTCAAGGAGTACGGCGTGAAATTAGATATGACGCCCAAGATTTTAGGTAACGGCAGCATCGAGACGTTGATTGCGCCCGAAGTTTCCGATCTTGATTACCAAAATGGTATCAGCCTGAACGGTTTTGTCGTGCCCGCGCTCAAGACCAGTAAATTATCGACCGACATGATCACGCAGCCCGGCGAGAGCGTCGTCATGGGCGGACTGTTGCGCCGGATCGAGCAGCGGACCATCGACCGCATTCCGGTGCTCGGCGATCTGCCGGTGCTGGGCAAGCTGTTCCGTTCGACTCGCTATCAAAATTCGCAGACCGATGTCGTGTTCGTAATGACGCCCGAAACGATCGTACGATGATCGCGAAGCTTACGCATCTCGTTGCGGATGAGAGCGGCGGCGTGCTCGTCGAGTACGCGCTGGTTTTAGGGCTTGTTTCGATGGTGGCCATCGGCGCGCTGCAGTCATTCGGCAGCGTGCTCGAAACGTTCTTTGCCAATTCATCGGCGCAACTGGCGAATGTTGCTCAGGCGGCGAAGTGACGTGACGTCACAGCGCGGTGCCGTCCTCGTTGAATCTGCGTTTGCCGTTACGTTCATCATGGCGCTGGTGTACGGCTCGATTCAGCTCGGCATGGTCGGTCTCGAGCAGTTGACCGTTGACGGAGGCGCATTTACCGCCGCTCATCAGCAAGCGTTGCTGGGCGCAAATCCGCACGGTTATCAAGATGCACCGACGCTGGCCAAAGCGACGTTGCCGCATCTGAATTCGCCCAACGTCAGCGTGCCGGAGCCGGCCATCGGCGAACCGCCGACGACGGAAGCCGCGGGTAACTATTTTCTCAATAAACCGAACGCCCGTCACGGCGGCGTCTCGATGATTCAACCGACGCAAACGATCGCGACCGTCACCAGCACGAACTTTGCCAGTTTATTGCTCGATGCTTCGCAAAAGATTAGCGTTACGGGGATCGCCATCGATCCGGCGTTTCGTTTGATCAACGGTCACGGCGACGTTTCCGGCTCGGCGTTCAACTCGGCTGCTGCGTTCGCGACGGCGACCGATCCGCTCGTCGACGGCGATAACGCTCCGCCGTATTTTATCGGCTTCAATTACATGTCCATGTGTCCGCAAGCCTATGCCGGCACGACCTGGGGCAGCTCGTGTCCGGTGTCGGCGCAGTTCGTCGGCCTGGGACTCGCCGAATATCTCGACTCCAAGAATTGGGGCCGGCCGATCAACGGCGTGGTCCCCGATGGACAAGCCGTGTTTTACGAAGCGCGCTTACATCAAAACAAGTTTGCCGACATCGCCGGCGCGTTGGTCTCTGCCGGTGGCAATACTACGACACTCGCAAGCGTGCTCAACCCGAACCAAGCCGGCCCGGTAAAATGCGTTTATTCGTTTGATAATACGCAGCTTGGCGCATACGCCGTCGGAACGACGCATATCGGCGATTTCCCCTTGAATCCGGGCGGCGATCCGGCTGCATGCTGACCCTCGAACGTCAACGCGGTCAAACGCTGCCGCTCACGCTTGCCGGTGCCATTGCGATCCTGGTGTTTGCATTTTTCGGTATCAATTACGCCAACACGTTACGCTGGCAGGTGCGGGCGCAAAATGCCGCCGACGCCGCCGCTCAGGCGATTTTGACCTTGCAGACCCAGCAGTTCAACGAAATGACGGCGACGTTGTATGCCGGTGCAGTCGAAGAGTATCGTATCCGGCATTTGCTCAATGCCATGGTCCTCGCGGCGCATGGAAACGGCGGCTGCAATAACGGTCAACTCGCTAAACTCTTGCCCGGCGGCTGTACGTACATTCTGCTGAACCAACTCGAGCCGGCGTACGACGCCGCCGTCGGGCGTTACTCCGGTGACGTTCTTGCCTTACATCAAGTGACGGCAGCGCTCAATTTCAGCAACATCAAGACCGACGCGCTCGCCTTACTTGCAAAAATCGGCGATTGCACCAGTGCACTCGGCGACAGCGGCAACTGTTCTTTTAAATATGGAACGCCGGTCATCGGTACGCGCTCGGATACCGAATCGGTTTTTATGGATGCCAGCGGCGTGATCAAACCGACACCCGGCAATCAAACGGCGCTTGCATCGACGGTGAGTTCGCCCGGCTCGCCGCCGCTCAATACCGCGCTGTTCGCGCCGCTGCAAGTCGAAGTGTATGCATGCGCGACGGTTCCGTCGCTCATTCCAAGTTTTGCCGGCTGGAACTTCCCGCCGTTCAAGGCGATCGCGCGCGGCGCGGCAACGCCGGTGATGGTCGAAGAAGATTGGCTGCAGCCCGGAACGATTTACAATCCGTACGCCAATCCGCAAGCACCGTACCAACCGCCCGAGAATTTTCTGAGCAACCGGGTCATCACCGATTCGAGCGGCTATGACTGGTACAACTTAGATTTCGGCGGCAACGGCGTCGTCGCCGTTGCCGGCCAGCATTTCATCAACACCGTTTTGCGCGACGAATTCAGCGTCTATATCGGCTGGTGGAATTCAATCCCGATCCATCCATTTAGCGGTCAAAAATCTGCTGCGGCTTTGGGGTGTGGAACGTGAAATATCAACGCGGTGCGGCGCTCATCGAGACGGCGATCGCGATGCCGGCGATGTTGTTGGCGCTCTACGGAGTCACGTGGGGGATTCGCGCCGGAACGGTCTCGGAACGTGCAGAGGCGGCCGTTCGCTATGCGGGCGTCATTTCCGCACAGCAGAATCCGCAACACGATTACAGCCTCAATACGCTCTACAATAACTTGGGTGATGACGATACCGTCCCGACTTCGCCGTGTGCCGAGCCCAATGCGCTCTACCTCAGCGGCGGTGCGCTGCCGAACACGCATCCGCAAAATGGAACGCCCGCGACGCAGACCGTCGTGCCGTCATTCTGGGCTCCGGATGCCGGCTCGATCACGCCGGCCTGCGATCACTCAGTGCAGCGTCAGGCGTTTACCGGCAACACCGGCCGGTCGTACTTGCTCTTGCAGAGTGTCCCGGTAATCTCAGCAAATGTCTCGAACTCCACGCTCTTCTCGAGTTCGGGGCTCTCGACGTTCATCCAGACAAAAGATAAGTTCTATCGCTCGCCCGACCTGTCGACGCTCATGCACTGTGCAACGGCACTTAACGCCGCCGTGTCGTCGTCGCTCGCTCCGCTCAAATACCCGACTGCCGGCAACGTCAAAGCGCTGGCGCCGAACGACTTCAATCCGCACCCGTTTCCGGTAAGCCCGAACTGTTCGACGGGAATCGGGGCGCCGATCGTTCCGCCGCCGCCGGTAACCGGTTACGATCCGCCGGGCACCGTTCCGTCGACATCGCCGGCTCCGCCGTCATCGCCAAGCCCGACGCCGACGCCGACCAAAGCGCCGACGCCGACGCCGACGCCGCAGCCCACGCTGACGCCGACCGCTGCGCCGACGGCGAAACCGACGGCCGCCGCAACCGCAACGCCCGCCCCGGCTCCGTCAAGCAGCGGTAACGGTAACGGCGGAAACGGCAACGGCTCGCCGACGCCCACGCCAACTCCGACCGGCGCGGGCCCGGCTACGCCGACCCCCGCACCGCCGTGTTGCAGCCCGCCTACAAGCCCGCCGACAGCGGCACCGACAGTTACACCTGCCACGCCTGTCCCGACGAAGTCGCCGGCAACACCGGTGCCGACCGCTCCGCCGACGCCGGTGCCGACGGTCAGGCCGGTCCCGACACCGACCGCCGGACCGCCGGGCTCGATCTCCTAGCCCGGCACACCGGCCGCCGCCGCACTGCGTTTCAGGCGCGCAGCGCGGCGATGACCTGGGCGAGACTCGGCGGCCGGCCGTACAGCAACAAACCCACCCGGTAGACTTTCCCGGCCGCCCAAATAATTGCAACGGTCGCCGCGATGTTGACAACGAGCGACGAGACGATCTGCCACGCCGGTACCGTGGCCACGGTCATGCGCGTAAACATGACAAACGGCGAGACGAGCGGAACGAGCGAAAGCACGGCGACGTTCGGCGATTGCGGAAACGCCAGCGCGTATTGGGCCAGAAAAAAACCGCCGACGACCGGAATGACCAGCGGGGCGGCGACGCTGCCTAAGTCTTCGGTGCGGTTGATCAGCGACGCCGCCGCGGCATACAGCGTCGCGTACTGCATGAAGCCGATCGCGAAGAACAGGACGAAGGCGACCATGACGCCGGCGGAAATAGTGATCGCGCCCGATTCGAGCGTACCTGCCGCGCCGTGCGCGTGAGTGCCGAACGACGCGACGATGCCCGCCCCGGTTCCCGCGCCGACCAAAATCCAGAGCGTTAGCTGAATGAGGCCGATCGCGCCCGCAGCGCCGATTTTGCCCGCCAGCAATTGCGCGGGCGATGTCGTCGCTACAAGGATCTCTGCGATGCGGCTGGTCTTTTCTTCGGCGACCGATGTCATGACTGTCTGCGAGTTGAGCAGTATCGACATGTACAACAGAACGACGAGCAGATAAGCGACACCGCGCGCGGCATCGGCCGACGCCGAGTCGACGAATTTCGCATCGAGGCTTTTGACGCTGAGGTCGAGCGTTAAATACGGCGTCACGCGCGCTAGCGGCGCATTGGTTGCAATGGCAATGTTGAGCGGTATGAGATCGCGCTCGATCAGAGTGTCGAAGTTGGCCGGATCGCGCGCGTAGGCGGTGACCGCGAGCCGGTGCAGGCGGCGCTCGATGACAATAAACGCGGCGGCTTTGTGCTGTGCGTTCAAATCGGCCAAAGTCGGCGGCGTTCGGGGGATCGGTAAGCGCGCAACGACCGTGTAGTCGGGGCGCAGTAATTGCGCGGCCGAAGCGACTAAGCCCGGCTCACCGGCAACGACGATTCGCCGGGTTGCGTTGTCGAAGGCCGAATTGACGAAGCTCGGCAGCGCCGCAAGTCCGACGATCGCCAATGCGCCGATGAGACTGCCGACCACGAATGGCCGCGAACGGATCTTACGCAGAAACTCGGCGACGAAAATTATTCCGACGTCGTTCATACCGGTTCGCCGATCGAGCGTACGTAGATGTCGTGCAACGACGGCTCGCGCCGCTCGAAGCGGACGACGTCGCCGGCGGCGGTCAAGCGGCGCGCAAGCGCCGGCATATTCACGTCACGCGGCAAGTCGAAAGCCAGCGCGCCGTTGTGCACCGGTCGCGCGACCGCGCCGGCTTCGCCCGTAAGGACCGCGGCAAGTTCGGCCGACGCCGGCTCGACTTCGACGACTCGCGTCGGCCAACTCAAGCGTAAATTGACCAAGGAATCATTCGCGCGTACACTTCCGTTCGCGATGATGCAAACATGCGTGCAGAGATCCTCGATCTGCCACATTTGATGGCTCGATAATACCAGCGTCATTCCGGCGATCTGCATTTCGCGCAGCACGCCGAGCAAAACGTCGGCATTGACCGGATCCAGACCCGAGAACGGCTCGTCGAGGATCAGAAACTCGGGCTCGTGCAACGTGGCACAGGCAACTTGAACCTTTTGCTGATTGCCCTTCGAAAGCTCGGCGCACGGCCGGTCGGCGAATTGAGCGACGCCCAGCCGTTCGAGCCAGAGCGCCGTTCGACGCCCGAGATCGGGCTCGCGCAGCCCGTGCAGACGCCCGAAATACTTGATTTGATCGCGGACCTTCATCTTGCCGTACAGGCCGCGTTCTTCGGGCAGATAGCCGAAGCGCCGGCGCGTGGCTTGATCGATCGGCCGGCCTTGCCACGTCACGCGGCCGGCGTCCGGGATGAGTATGCCTAAAATCATCCGCATCGTCGTTGTCTTGCCGGCACCGTTCGGTCCGAGTAACCCGTACGTTGTACCGGGTGGAATCGTCAGCGAGATGTCACGCACGGCAACGACGTTGCCGAAGCTGCGGTGCACGTTGGTCAGGACGAGCATGCGAAACGCATTCCCGGCGGCGCGAGCGCGTGCCCGCTCTTAGGCGATCAACGTGCCGTCACGAGAATCGTCTTGACGATGGTTTCGCTGCCGGTGCCCTGCGGATAGACCGCAAGCAATCGGATCGTCGCGGAACTGCGCACGTCGGGGGCGTTGAACGTCGCGCTGCGCTGATGCGGTCCGATCGCCGAGCGGCCGAGTTCGTTGCCTTCAACATCGTCGAGGACGAGGTTGAGGCCCGGGACGCTACCGGCGATCTGCACGCTGAACGTCGCGCCGGAGCGTACGACCGGCGGAGCACTGATAGCCGGAACCAGCGAAGCGGCGCCACCGGAGACCTCGGGACCGGCGTTGGCGCCGTCGGCGGGCGGGCTGGGCGACGTCTGCGGTTCGGCCGTCACTGCGACGCGTGAACGACTGACGTTCGAGCCGCGCCGCACGGTCAGCACGACGCTCAAGAAGCGTTCGCTTTGTACGGCCGGCACGGCGAGCGCGACGTGCCCGGAAGCGTCGATGTCGGCTCGGCCATACGTAATTTGTGCGGCCGGATCGAGCAGCGCGACGGTACCGCTCGTCGCGTCGACATCGTAATAAACGTTGACGCTGCCTCCGCCGCTGAGCGTTGCGCGGTCGAGCGCAAGCGACCGAATCTGAGGCGGCGCCGGCTCGCGCACACGAGTCGGCGGCACCGCTGACCGCACGTGGACGGCGGGCGCGGGCACGTGGACGTACGCTTCCGCAACGTCGCCGCCGAGGATGCCTTTCATGGACAGACGCACGAGATACGCACGGCCGGCGCGATCGGGGGGCAAGGTTACCTCGAACGAACCCGCGCCGGCGCGAAGCGGACCGGCGGCAACTTCGGCTGCATCGGGACCGCTAACGGAATAGCGAATTGCGCCGAGACCCGTCGCCGTGTAGCCGATCGCGACGGTATCTGCGGTTCGCGCTTCCGGCGGTACGTGCAGCTCGACGATCTGCGGGCGGAAAATCGTCGCACCGACTCCGGCCATGAGCGCGAGAAAAAGCAGAAACATCGGGACGGCGGCCGGCGAGCGCGCACCGGGCCGGATACCGTTGCGGCGCTGCTCGAGCGGCGCTTGCGAAGGAGCGTCGGTCCGCTCGAAGTGCCGCACGTTCGGCGCGCGAACGACGGCCGGTGGCAGCGGTTGACGCGCAGGTTCGACTGCCGCGAGTGCAAACGACGGCGTTTCGGCCGGGCGGTTCGGAGCGTTCGTGTCGTTGGGTACGATCAACACGAAGCCGATATCTTCGCCGTGGACGTCAATGTGCAAATCCGGAACGTGCTGCAGCGCCGGACGCTTGAGCTCGACGGTGGTTGAAAAGTCGCACGTGCGCTGCACGCTGCATTGCACGAGCGTCCCGCTGTGCCCGCGTTCCGACGCGATGAATGCGACGGCGCGTACGTCGGAATCCGAATCGTTGCGGATGACGATTGAAAATATTAGTGCGCCGTCATCGGTGCCGTGACTGCGCAACACCTGGCATGCGACACGGCCGGCCCGGCCCGCCGTCTCGGCGGAGTATGCAATGCTCCGGCCTTCGACGACAGCGCTCACCGTGCACCCTTGGTGCTCGCGCGCGGATCGTTCCTGCGCTCGGTCGCACGCGCGAACGATTGATTACACAAATAAAATGTTTAGCGCGGGCGCAACAATTACGTTAGCGGCGCTTGCCAAACAGCCGATCGCGGTGTTATTGTTGCACGACGCTTATCCGTTGCCGGTTGACCGGCCGGGCAAGAAAGGAGCCATGATGACGATCGTTATTTCAACGAATCCTTACTCGAACGGCACGTGCCGATCGATCGATTTTGCCGCGGAGGGTCACGCCTGCTAATTGCACCGACAGCGTCGGTTGCATCGTGGCCTCCGCATCTGCCGGAGGTTTTTTTATGCTTAATTTCGTGTTGCTGTGCGAGCTTACACGGCAACGCCGGCGCGCCGTCATGAACGACGTCGCGCTGTGTCACTACGTTCGCAGTCCGCGCGTCGTTGCCGGACGGGCGCTCGTTGCGCTCGGTGCGCTCGCCGTCTTCGTCGGTACGGCACTCGATGAAGAATCCGAACGAAAACCGGAAATAACGATTGCATGACCGTTGTAGGCGTCGTTTCCGACACGCATCTCCCGCGTTACGGGCGCGCGTTACCGCGCGCGCTCGTGACCGGCTTGCGGAATGCGGGCGTTCAGCGAATCTTGCATTGCGGCGATATGACCGAACTGTTGGCGGTCGATCTGTTTTCGGCCATCGCGCCCGTCGATGCCGTCGCGGGAAATAACGACGGCGACGAAATTCGTAAGCGTTTTGGCCGTAAGAAAATCTTGCTGATCGAAGGCGTGCGGGTAGGGATGCTGCACGGCGATGCCGGCAAACATGCCGCTCCGCGTAACGCGCTAGCCGGCTTTGCCGATGAAGCCGTCGACGTCATTTGCTTCGGTCACAGTCATCGGCCGCTGCACGAACGGCACGGCGACCGGGTTTTACTCAATCCCGGTTCGCCCACCGATAAGCGGATGAACCCGCGCTACTCGTATGCGCTGCTTCGGATCGACGGCGCGCGCGCCGAAGCAACCCTGCACTATTATTTCGATCGCAGCAGTGCCTGATGCCGTCGGGACGGCCGGCCGGCCAACGCTTCGATGCCGTCAATGGGATTACAACCGAAGCACTTATTTTTCTAGGTGAACTCGATCCGGAGAATGTCGGTCCGGGTATCGAATTTGCGACCCACTATGAAGCCACGCCGGTCGGTGACATCGAACGATTGCTCGATGCGGCGCCGCTGGCGCCCGAACGCTCGACCTTCGTCGACATCGGCTCGGGGATGGGCCGCGTTGTGTTCGTTGCGTCGCGGCGACCGTTCCGTCAGATCGTGGGCGTCGAAATCTCGCCGGCCCTGCATCAGATTGCGCGTGATAACCGCGAACGCTGGCCGCAAGCCGATGTCCGATGTCGGGACGTTCGCCTCGTACGCGCCGACGCGGCAAGCTTTTCGTTTCCGCGCGGCGATCTCGTCGTTTACCTGTACAACCCGTTCCGAGCCGAAGTGCTCGAACCGGTTCTCGACGCGCTACTACGCGATCCGGACCGGTCGGTCGTCGTGCTGTATCATACGCCGCTCGAACGCGCTTGTATCGAGGCGCGCGCGGCCTTTACGTGCATCGCCGAACTCCCGTGCGGCGCGGTCTTCGCGGCCGGCCCATCCGTTTGGCGCAAGGTCGTTCGGGAGCAGTAGGTCATCGTGGAACGAGCCGATTGCATGCAATAGCGCATCGTCTCCCGGTTACACCCGTACCGTGCTTCTTTCACGCATCGTTCAATGGGTGGCTTTCGGCGCTGCGCTTGCGTACTGTTCCGGCGCAGTCGTGTTAGTTGCCGCTAAACCGGCGACCGCGTGCCGCTGGTCCGCTGCGCGAACGTCACTTGCATTGGCCCGCCGCCGGCAGGCGCAGGACGACGAGCCGGCCGCCATGCATGCGTACGTCGCAGCAACACGGTCGGTGCTCGGCTGCCGGACCGCGGCGGCCGCAACATTGGGTGCAAACGCGCTCGTTCGGGCGGTCGCTGCATACGGACGCGGCGATTACCGCAACGTGCGAGAACGCGTCAAAGCCGAGCGGACGACCCTGTTTGCAAACGCCGTCGCGATCGTGCAAACGGTCCATGTCATCGCGTATAACATCGACTTCGCGCATCGCACCTTTACAGCGATCGATCGTGCGCTCGAGTCAGCCGAGGGGTTCGCGCTTCCGCTGCGTCCTACGGCTTCGGCCGGCGATTTACCCGGCCGTTTCGCGGCGGCCGGTTCGCCGGCGCACCGTTCGGATTGATGCCGTGCGGGCGTCCGCCGGCTTTGGCGCCGTTTGCGCCGCTCGGAGCCTGCGCCGTACGCGGCCGTCCCTCGGGAACGGTTGCAATCTGCGTATAGCCTGACAGCATTTCGTCGACTCGCGTATAAGCGCTACCGAGCGCGCCGGGCAGCGAAGACGACTTATCGATGACGCGTTCGGGTAAATCGTTCGTGGTATACAAGGTCAAATACAAATCGCCGTCACGCTTAACGTCGATGCGCGAGCGTTCGTACCGAATTGATTTGGCATCGACATTGAGCATTCGGCGCGCAAAAGATTCGGCGTCCTCATGCGGTGCAATGCGCTTAGCCTCAGCGACCCATTGATCGTAGCGCTTGCCGAAATTCGCGATCGGGCGGCCCTTGCGATCGTAGGCAACCTTCTGAGCCGGCAGTTCCATACGCCAGTGATCCATCGGATCGATTGCCGTCCACGTCGGCTTGATATCGGGCGGAGCCGAGAACGCGTCGACTTCGGCCAGCAGCGTAATGATGTCATCGGCGCTGCGTACGCGTGCGGCGCGTTTTGGATCGAGTTTGAGCAGTGCCTCGAACTTCTCAGCGACTTGGGCGGTCATCCGGCCCTGCGCGTCAATTTGCGGCGGCAAGCCGTATAACGACGGTAACGTTACGAGTTGATGGCGCTGCGCCTGATCGACCAAATCGATGATGATCGCGGCGGGTTTGATGCTTTTTTCGATGAGCTCGCGCCGGTTGAGCGCCGATGTCGTGCTCGACAAGGAATTTGCGATTTCGTCGACCGGACGCAACGCCCGGCCGGTGATCTGCGTGTAAAGCGTCGTCGACTTCGTCGGCCGCGCGTTAAGGATGACCTGCACCGATGGGACGTCAAAGCCTTCGAGGTACAGTCCGCAGTTGACGAGCACATGGGTTTTCCCACTGCGGAAATCACGTACGATACGCTCGCGTTCGGCGCGCGGCGTCTCGCCGCTGGCCCATTCGGCCTTGATCTCGTTGGCCACAAATTCTTCGGCGACGTCTCGCGCATGCTCGACCGAAGCCGTGAACACGAGTGCTTTCAGACCGGCGGTATGCTGTTTATATGACGCGACGATGCGTGCGTTACGATCGACGGTATTGACGGCGGCGGCCAGGGCGCCGATCACAAAATCACCGCCGCGCGACGTTACGTTATCTAAATTGGTTGTCGTCGCAACGGCAAACGATTTAACCGGAACGAGATAACCGGCGTCGATGGCTTTGCGCGTATCCATCTCGTAAACGATCTTCTCGAAGATATCGATTAAGCGAACGCCGTCGCCGCGATTGGGCGTAGCGGTGAAGCCCATAATCATTGCATCGCTGCGTAGCGCGACGATCCGATCGACGATGGCGCGGTATGACGGCGCAGCGGCATGGTGTGCTTCATCGATGATAAAAAGCGCGATGCGCCGTCCGAAACGGGCGGAGAATTCGACGAGGCGCTTGTCACCCAGCGTTTGTACCGTCGCTACAACGATATCGCTGTCGTCATCGGCCCGGCGTTCGGCTTTCTCGACGCCGATTTTTGCAGCCGGGTTCTCGGCGCGCATCTTTTCGACGATCTGTTCGATGAGCTCGTCGCGGTGCGCGACCACCAGGGTTACGTCGCCTTCGCGCAGGCCCAAGAGTTTCGGCAGCGTCGCGATGATAACGGTTTTGCCGCAGCCGGTTGCCAACGAAACGAGTTGCGTTCGAATGCCGCGCTTTCGATGTTCGAGAATCGCCTGCTGCGCTTCAATTTGATACGGCCGCAGATGCGGAGCCCGCGGTGGCGAATCCACCGCAGCCAGGTTTGCCGAGCGCCGGTTAGGCCGAAATTGATCGGCCGCCGTCGCGTCTTGCATTGCCATGACGCCTATACATACGGAGCCGCTTCGTCGCTAAACGGCGAAGCGGATGTGCGAAGTCCGGGTCGAGGCCATACGCCTGCAAGAACCGGTACGGTAGTATTTAGACCTTCGTTGCATACAACCCTCGGGCGTAATCGAACTTTACGCATCACATTGACTGGCGCAGCGCCGCCGGTAGTCGTCGGGAGTGTCGATGTCGATTTGCGCCGCGGCGGTAAAGAAGCGCCGGCGCAAGGCCGGATCGTCACGCAATTGCCTGATCGTATCGCCGTCCGGAAGAGCTGCGATTTTGCGGCGTGCGAGCGGGCCGAAGATGACCGGATGCGTCGCTTGGGACGCGTTCGGCAGAACGATATCAACGGCGTCGTCGTACGCCGCGACCGCTGCATCGATGTCGGCCGCGGTAATGTCGGGCAGATCGCCCAAGACGACGGCGACCGGCTCCGTACCGGGAATGACTTGATTTGCAAGTCGTAACGAATGCGCCATTCCGCGATCGGGCGATGCGTTGCGAACGATCGGCAATGCCGTCGCTGCCAGCGACGCAGCGACCTCATCGCCGGCGACGATCACGGTCGGCCACTTTGCCGCCGCGTCGACGACGCGCTGGACGATCGAACGTCCGTCGACGGGCAAAAGAAGTTTTTGGCATCCCATGCGGCTTGCCGTTCCGGCCGCGAGTATTACAACAACCATCGTGCGTCGCCCAGCGAAACTAACGTATGCTAACGCCGCCGCGCCGCACGACGGGAAGAACCGCCGTTACGCCGCTGCCGCCGCCGGACATTTGCGCAACGTGCACGTCGGCGCTCAAAGTTTGTACGATGAACAATCCGCGTTGCGATTCATCGAGCGGATCGCGCGGAAGCACGGGGTTCCAGCTAAATCCGCGTCCCTTGTCGACAACGAGCAGCGTCGGTAATCCGGTTCGCCACTCGACTCGTACGGTTATCGGTCCGGGCGCATGACGTATCACGTTGGCAACGAGTTCGCCGAAAATGATTTCAGCGGCCTGGTAATCGGACTCGGCGGTGCCGTGCTGGCGAAGAAACCCGATAAAGTCGCGTCGCCGTGCGTGTGCAGCGATCGCTTCTTCGGCGTGGAACTCCCAGTAGAGTGCGGAGTCCGGACGGCTTCCGCCTAACCGTTGCATCGATACCGGGTCTCTCGTTCGATCGCCGGCAAGGCCGTTAACGGCGTGTGCCGCTTGTTACAAACGATAACTTCACCCGCGACCGATCGTGCAGGCGCACGACCGTATTCACATTCAACGCCGTCATAACGCGCGCAATTGAATCTTTGCTTACCCGCGGGAAAGAATGTAAAACATAACTCGCCGGCCCTCGAAACGTCGACTTTATCCGAGCACGCAACAACTGGGGCTGCAAATACGTTGATTGCCTGTGCGACGGCGGGCTGCGCGGAGCGGCTCGACCGCGGTGAAAAACCGGCGATCGTCGCACCTGCAATCGTTATATTCCATCATCTTTTTCTAACCTTGAAGGCAGGTACTCGTGCAAAAATTTATGGCCGCCATCGTCGCGGCAATCATCGGTCTGGTCCCGCTGACCGCGGCGGCGCAAGTTGGACCGGGCACCCTTCTTGTCGGTAATATGGATCAGTCACTCGATTCAAAGAGCGTTCAAGTCGGACAGCGCTTCACCATTAGCGACGTGCATTCACAAGACAACAACATCAATGGCGGAGTGATCTACGGTCACGTGTCGGACGTCCAGCGTGCAAGCCAAGGCCGCCCCGGTAAAATAGAGCTTGCGTTCGACAAACTGCATACGCGCGCGGGCGCTTCTTATGCGCTTACGGGTCGGGCGACCAACGTACAGACGAACACGAAGAATAACGGGTTGAAGGAAGCCGGCGGCGCGCTCGCCGGACTGTTGGTCGGCAACCTCATCGGCAAGAAGCTGGGCACGAATCTCGGCGGTGCTTTAGGCGCCGGCGGTGGTTACTTGTATGCCAAGAACAACAAAGAGAACGTTACGATTCCGCAGCATGCGAGCGTTTCGGTTCAAGTGACGCAAGCTCGTCGTCAGGCGGTCGGCGTCTAACGAGCGGGCTTGTCCGTTCGTTCGCTCGAGCGATGGTGGTCGACCATATCAGGCCTGCTTCTAAAAAGGAGCGGGCCCCTTGCTGCTTACGCATCAATAACGGCACGTGTACTTCCCGGCCGCTTTACTCGCCGTTTCGTTAGGAGTCGTTACCTCGTGATCTTCGCTTGCATCGGATCGTCAGGTCAATCGCTCGTCGATGCTCGTGCAAAGCGGAGCGAGCCGTGAACGGTTCGAGCGGCGCCCGCCGGATAAGCTCCGAGGCCGCCCGCCGCGCGCAGACGAGCGATTCGGAGTACCGGTCGGATGAAGAAGTGCTCGGCTCGACGTTCGTTTCGGTGTGCGCAAGCGTTTTACTCGGTGCGTTGCTGATGGCCGTTATCCTCGCCATGGGCAGTGCCCGACCGGTGCCGGCCTACGCAATCTTCGGTAGCGGGCTCTTCGGCATCGTCTTCGCCTCGTTTCTCGTCGGCGGCTTACACCTTGCCGTTACCGACTCGCGCCGGCACAAAGACGGCGATCACTAAAGCCGCCCGTCATAAACGGGCGGCAGCAAGCTGAACTAGTTCCAGCGACCCGTGCGCTTGACGACCGGCTTGCCGGCCGTTCGGGGCTTTCCGTCGCGCGGCCGCGCCGAGGGCCCCGTGTGGACGGCTCCGCGGCTGCGCGGACGCTCGAACGGCTCGGGCGGACCGCTCGGCTCGGGCAGATCCGGTGTCTTCGCCCGATCCATACGCTTACCAAGTTTGCGTTCGATCTGCGCGAAATAGCCTTCCTCTTCGCGTGAAACGAACGTAATGGCGTCGCCCGTTGCTTTCGCCCGCGCCGTTCGGCCGATCCGATGAATGTAATCTTCCGGCACCATCGGCACATCGTAGTTGACGACGTGGCCGAGTTCTACGATGTCGATGCCGCGAGCCGCGACATCCGTTGCGACCAGAACGCGATACTTACCGCGCTTGAAGTCCGCGAGTGCGCGCGTGCGCTGCGCCTGCGAGCGATCGCCGTGAATGCGTTCGGCCGCAACGTTGTTACGTTCGAGCAGCGCGGCTAACCGATTCGCGCGAGCTTTCGTTCGCGTGAACGCGATCGCGCTGTAGATGACATTGTCTTTGAGCAACTCCAACAGCAAGTCGCTTTTGCTGACCTGATTGACCGTGTAGACCGTCTGCGTGATGCCTTCCGCCGGCGCGCTCTTGACCTGAAGTTCGACGCGTACGGGATCGTCGAGCATTTCTTTGGTCAATGCGGCAATCTCGGGTGGAATGGTCGCTGAGAAAAATAGCGTCTGGCGAGCGCCCGGTATCATCTTGAGCAGCCGGCGGACAACCGGCAAGAAACCCATGTCGAGCATTCGATCGGCTTCATCGAGCACCAGATACTCGATCTTCGCCAGACTTGCCGTACCTTGACCGATGTGATCGAGCAAGCGCCCGGGCGTCGCGACGATGACCTCGGTGCCGCGTTTAAACGCGCCGACCTGACCGCCGAAACCAACCCCGCCGAACACCGCCGCTACCCGCACGTTGGTGTGTTTCGCCAGCAGGCTCAAGTGCTCGGAGATTTGCATTGCAAGTTCGCGCGTCGGCGCCAGAACGAGCGCGCGCGTGGTGCCGCGCGGCTTCGCGGCTAGTGCATTGATGAGCGGGATGCCGAAGGCGGCTGATTTACCGCTACCGGTGACGGCACTGGCGAGGATATCGCGACCGGCGAGCGCCGGAGGGATCGCTTCAGCCTGAACGGGCGTCGGTTCGGTGAACCGGAGGTCGTGGATCGCGCGCAGTAACGCGGGGTGTAAATCGAACGTATCGAACGTCAAAGAGATTAACCGTCAATCTTTCAAAAAAATGCGCGAACCGGTCGCTCATTTTTCGAGAGATCGCGCAAGGGTGACGCCCTAGTATCTCACGTCATGGGACTTGCGTCAAACGACCTACGTCGTAACGTGCTGCTCGCGCGACGGGCTGCATGAATATCGGACGGTCGGGCCGGAGAGCGGCGCCCGGTGCAATGCCCACCGGCCGTAGATCGCTGCGTTCGAGTCGGAACCGGCGGGCTAACGTAGCTAACGCGAGAACGCCTTCGAGCTTGCTGAACGACTCGCCGATACACATTTTGGCACCGCCGCCGAACGGAAAATAAGCAAACTTCGGACGTACGGTCGCCGCGTCCATCCAGCGCTCGGGCCGAAACAGTCCGGGTTCGTTAAACCAGCGCGGGTTCCGTTGAGTGATGTACGGGCTCACAAAGACGCTTGAACCGCGCGGAATGACATAGCCGCCTAGTGTCATGTCGGCAATCGGCCGGCGACCGAACGCCACTGCGGGCGGATACAGACGCAATGTTTCGTTGAATACCGCCGCCGTATAGCGCAACGCCTCGACGTCGGCGGCGACGGGAAGGCGGTCGCCGATCACCCGGTCGATTTCGTCGAACATCGTGTCGGCGGCTGCCGGGTGCAAGGCAAGTAAGTACCAGGCCCAGGTAAGCGCCGTTGCGGTCGTTTCGTGTCCGGCTAAGACGATCGTGACCGCCTCGTTTTGAATATCTTCGTCGCTGAGCGGAGCGCCGCTCTCATCGCGCTGCGCCAGCAGTAATGAAATGATGTCGTTACCGTTCGCCGCTCGGCGCCGGGCGACGACGGGTGCAACGATCGCATCGAGTTCGCGCCGTTCCGAATCAAAGATGCCCGGCCCCGTCGGCCAGCGCCGCCGGTAGGCTCGGGCGAGCGGCTCAGCAAGGGACAACAATGGTGCCAAGACCGCGCTCTTGCGAATCACGCGGGTCAAAACATCGACAATCCTGGCCGCGCCGCCGTTCAAATCCGCGCCGAAAAGCGCCGAGCCGACGATGCTCAAGCTAAGCCGTCGCATCTCGGCTGCGATGTCGATCGTCGTTTGCGCCGCCCACCGGTCGCCGAGGCGAACCGACTCGGCAACCATCGCTTGCGCGTAGGTTGCGATTTGCGCGCGGTGAAAGGCCGGCTGCAACATGCGCCGGCGCTCGCGGTGACGCGGTTCTTCGCTCGTCAAAAGCCCATCGCCGACGAGTTCGCGCAATAATGTTGCGCCCGTGTCGCGCACGAAGTCATGTTGACGCCGAACGAGAATCTCGGCGATCAAATCGGGTTCATCGATGAGGTAGATGCGGGCGTTGAGGAGACGGAACGCGGAAACCGGTCCATGGGTCCGCGCCATGCGCTCGAAGAATCGCACGACGCCCGCGGCGGACCCGCCACCAAAAAAGCCGAACGTCTCCCAGCCACGCGGTCCCGGCGGCATCGTCGTCATGCCGCTTTCGACGTTCGAGACAGTTCATCGGTTGCGCGCAATCTCCGCGCCGCCCGATCCTGCGGCTTACCGCGCAACACCAGGCGCGCCGCACACGCAACTTGTATAGCGAGTGATGATCCCGCGTTCGCTCTTTCATCCGCGCAGCGGAGCTTTCAGCGGCGTTGCAAAGTAACGGCGCGGTGGAAACCTTAGCCAAGCCGCCGTCAAAGATTCAAGCGCAGACTACCGAGGGGATCAAACCGGCGCTGGCACTGGCCGCACTCGGCGTTGTTTTCGGCGACATCGGAACCAGCCCGCTCTACACGCTGAAAACGTGTTTCACGACGGCCAAAGTCGAACCGACGCTCGAAAACGTGCTCGGCATCGTCTCGTTGCTGTTTTGGGCGCTCGTCATCGTCGTTTGCGTCAAGTATGTCGGCACCCTCATGCGCGTCGATCACGAAGGTGAAGGCGGAATCTTAGCGCTCCTTGCGTTGTCGTCGCCCGACCGCAGCTTCGGCATGCCGATTAAAGTCGGCGTCTTACCGCTCATCGTCATTGCCGGCGCGGCCATGCTGTTCGGCGACGGCGTCATCACGCCGGCGATCTCAGTCATCTCGGCCGTCGAAGGCATCGGGGTATCGACGCAAGCCGCACAACCGTTCATCGTGCCGATTTCGGTCGCGATTCTCGTCGCCTTATTCCTCATTCAATCGCGCGGTACCCAAAGAGTCGGTAAACTATTTGGTCCGGTGATGGTGCTGTGGTTCGTTGCAATTGCCGTCACGGGTCTGCTTGCAATCGTCAAAGCGCCGCGCGTTTTGGCTGCGCTCGATCCGCGCAATGCAATCTATTTTGCGACGCATCACGGCGTGTTCGGCTTCCTCGTTTTCGGCGCGGTCGTGCTGGCGATTACCGGCGTTGAAGCGTTGTACGCCGACATGTCGCACTTCGGCCGGCTGCCGATCTCCGCGGCTTGGTTCTCGCTTGTTTTCCCGGCGTTGATCTTAAATTATCTCGGTCAGGGTGCGGTGCTCCTGACGAATAGAGCCGCCTTCGATGCACCGTTCTTCGCTCTGACGTCGGGACCGTGGCTCATTCCGATGGTCATCTTGGCGACCGCCGCGACGGTCATTGCCTCACAAGCGCTCATTTCGGGGGCGTTCACCCTGACCGAGCAAGCCGTCAACCTCAATCTCTGGCCGCGCTTGAGCATCATTCATACGTCGAGTAAACAGGCGGGTCAAGTCTTCGTCCCCGGTGTGAATGTCGTGCTCGCAATCGCCTGCGTCGCACTGGTCGTCACGTTTCGCAGCAGCGATCACTTAGCGGCCGCCTACGGCCTCGCGGTATCGGCGACGATGCTGGCAACATCGATCACCTTTTACCATGTCGTGACGGTGGTGCTGAAATGGAGGCGCGCGGTCGTGATCCCGCTCGTCACGTTATTCTTAATCGTCGACTCGACGTTCTTCTTGTCGGCCCTGCCCAAGATCGCGGAGGGTGCGTGGCTGCCGCTCGCGATTAGTTTGATTTTCGTCATCACGTCATGGACGTGGCTCGAGGGCCGGCGCTGTATCGGCAAAGCGCTCCTCGATTTGCAAATGCCGCTCGATCAATATCTGCGCGAAGCCCGGCCTTCATCGGAAAAGCCGCAAGGGACGATGGTGTTTCTCACCGGCAATCCGCACGGCGTTCCGTTCATCGGCGGACGGCATCGCTGGATACGCGCTCGAGCCGACGAAGAACAAGTCGTGCTTTTGACGCTCGTACGCGCAGCGCGTCCGTACGTTCCGCAGCCGGAGCGGGTGCAGATCGAGCGCGTCAATGCGCGGCTCGCGATCGTTCGCGCAAGTTTCGGCTATATGGAGGGCCCGGTTATCGGCGCGATCTTACAAGGCTGCGGTGCGCAAGGTTTGCATCTCGATACCGATGAGACGTCGTTCTTCTACGCCGATCCGAAGATCGTGGCCGACACAAAAAAGCCGTTGCCGGCTTGGCAACGCCGCTACTTCCGCTTTCTGTTGCGCAACTCGCGGCCCTTACCCGACGATTTAGGTATCCTGGCCGAACGGCGCGTCGAACTCGGCGTGGAAGTGGCGATCTAGTGCTGCCCGATATCACCGAACTCGAACGGCTGCCGTCGCCGTCGCCGTCGCCGCAGTCGTTGGGGTTCGACGGCGAACATCTGTGGATGGGCTCGCGCGACACGTGCCGGCTCTACCGTATCGATCTCGCTACCTGGATCGCGCACGCTGAGGGCGAGGCGCCCGGAACACCCTGGGGCTTAACCGTAACGGGCGACGACCTGCGCGTCGTTTGCGGCGAAGCGCCCGACGATAACCGGTACATTCGCCGCTTCGTACCCGGCCACGGCTTCGTGGCCGACGCGCGCATTGCGTGTCCCGATGATACCGGTTCGTATCTCGGGTATGACGGCGACCGGCTGTACCTGACGCAGTGGTATCGCCGGCGAATTCTCCGTTTAGATGCCGCCGGCGCTGTAGGCAGCATCATCGATGTGCCGCACGGTATCTGTGGTTGCGTCGTCGTCGAGGGGCGTTTCTACCTCGCGACGACCGATCGCGAAGAAACGACTGATTATTGGCTCACGCGCGTCGATGCGCGCGGCGCAACCCCCATCGTCGAGGATCTCGCGCGCATCGGATTCGCGGCCCGCTCGCTGACCTTCGACGGCGAACGGTTCTGGACCAATCACCGCGAGCGCAACGAAGTCGTCGCCTTCGCTGCACCGCCCGGCGTATAAGGCCGGATTGGGCCTAAGCTCGTGCCGCGGTCGCTACTGCGGGCTCGAACTCCGCTAGGAACGCCGGCAGTTCAACGTTACCCGTGCTGACCGCCGAGCTTCCGCCGGCAAGCAGCAACGTGACGTCGGTGATGCCGATGAAGCCCAAGATCTGCTTGATATAACTGCTGGCGACGTTATGGGACTCGGCGTAGGCGCCGGGCGTATACACGCCGCCCGATGCTAGGATCACGGTCGCTTTCTTGCCTTTGACTAAGCCTTCGTAGCTCGGCGAAAAGGTTACGCCGATGCGAACGATGTGGTCGATATATGCCTTGAGGTTGGCCGGTATCGAAAAGTTATACATCGATGTCCCGAGCACGAGATGGTCGGCGGCCATCAATTCTGCGATGAGCTCGTCGGAAATCTTCAACGCTTCGGCCATTTCGGCTGAATGTTGTTCGGGCGGCGTATAGGCACCGGCGATCCACGGCAAATCAATGAACGGCAGGTCGGTTTTTACCAAATCGCGTTGGACGACGGTACCGCCGGCATGTTCCGCGGTCCAATCGGCAACGAATTTTGCGGTCAACTGGCGCGAGACCGAATAGTCTCCCCGCGGACTGGATTCAATGACGAGCAGACTAGGCATGAAGTGATCCTCGTGTAAGCATGGCAAAAGGGGGGTGGTCATCATCGTACGATGCGCTAGACCGTTATACACAACAACTGTTGCTTTTGCAACAGGTGTAGTAAGATAAGATAATGGCGCAGATTGTTGGACCGCTGGTCGAACCGGCCGATCCGAGAACGCGCCGCACGCGATATCTTCTGCATGCGGCGCTGGCCGAATTGCTGCGCAGCAAGCCGTTCGGAAAGATCTCCGTGGGCGATATCACCGCCGAAGCAGCCGTCAATCGTGCGACCTTTTACGCCCACTATCCCGATAAATTCGCGCTGCTCGAGGGGTTTGTGGGTGCCGAGTTTCAGGCCGTTTTGACCAAACGCCAAGTGCGCTTCGACGGCTCGTGTCCGCAAGCGCTGCAGAACATCACGTTGGCAATGTGCGATTATCTGGCCGGCTTGCCCGGGGCTGCCTGTGCGGAGCGGCGGGAACTCGACAGCCATTTCGAGTCGGCGCTCATGGCCGTCGTGCGCGATATGCTCCTGTGCGGTCTACGCGCACGGGCCGGGCCGCGAAACGTCGCGCCCGAACTCATTGCAGCAACGATCAGCGGCGCGATCTACGGCGGGGCGAACGAGTGGGTTCGCACGCCGGACCGCGGACCGCTCGAAGGCGCCGTTGACGATATTTTTACGCTGATCGCGCCGATGCTGGCAACAGGTTAACGGCTGACGCCGGCCGGCGGCGCGCGATCCGGTACGCGCACGACGGGTGCGAGCGCCGCAATCGTCAGGGCGAATACGCCGACGAACGCAAACGCGACGTCAATCGATGAGTGCGCGGCCGTAAAGCCGATGAGCGACGGGCCGATGAAGAAGCCGCCGTAGCCGAGCGTGGTCACGACCGCAACTCCGGCGCCCGAACCCGCTTGCGCGTCGTCGCCGCCCGCGCCGTACACGATCGGCGAAACATTCGCTAAGCCGATGCCGGCGATGAAAAAGCCGGCCAAGACCGCGCTGTAGGTGTGGACGATAAGCGCGAGTGCAATCCCGCCCGCCGCAATGATGCCGCCGGCGCGAATCAGCCGGACGCGGCCGGTGCGGTCGACGATCCAGTCGCCGCTGAAACGCGCCGCGGACATTGCCACGGCATAGGCTGCAAATCCACCTAGCGCGGCCGAAATACTCACATGTAGCGATTCACGCAAATAGATGCCGCTCCAGCCGACGAGCGCGCCTTCGGATACGGCGCCGCAGATGGCCGCGACCCCGAGCCATAACAGACGAGCCGGGATCCGGCGCGAGCGCCGCCGGCGGACGTGCGGTTGCGGATCTTCGCGGACGAGCAGCGGCAGTGCCGACAGGGCGGCGGCGGCTATCACGATTGCGACGCCGGCGCTGGCTGTGCCGTGCGGCCAGCGCGCGGCGACGACGCCCGCCATTGCGCCGGCGGCGACGAACGTGCCGACGCTAACGAGTGCGTGCAACGACGACATGACCGGCCGCCCGGCGCGACGCCCTAGCGTGATACCGTTAACGTTGATTGAAACGTCGAGCGTGCCGTTTCCGATGCCCATGATGAACGCCGCGCCCAACAGCGGTCCGTAGCTCGGTGCAGCGGTCGTATAACCTAAAGCCATTCCGTAAAGCGTCCCACCGGCGGCGATCAGGCGGCGGCTGCCGTAACGATCGCAAAGCGCGCCGCAGGCCGGCATTGCGACGATCGCACCCGCCGCCGCGCAGAGCAAAACGACCGCCAGCGCAGCATCGTTGAGTGCAAGCCGTTCTTTGACGATGGGAATGAACGCGGCCCAGGCGCCGATACCGATGCCGATGATGAGGAACATTGCCGAGATCGCGCCGCGCTGCGCGCGGATCACGCGGCGTCAACGGGAACGGCGCGGCGGTAAACGATCGCAGCGTTGCGCTCGTCGCGCCTGACGTACGCTTGCCGCCGCAAGCGTTCGAGGTGAGCGAGTGTTTCGGCAACGGCGAATTGCTGGTGCGCTGAGTTGAGTTCGCTAAAGTTTCGATTGCGTCGCGTCCACGGTAACGCGCGCGCAATGTCGGCGCCGCTCAGCGGCTCGGCGCCGAGCAACGCTTGAATCTGCGCTTCACGCCGTGCTTCGTGCGCCAGCAATGCATCGACACGGCCACCCAGATCGGCAAATGGTTCGCCATGAGCGGGGAAAACGCGCCGTGCGGCGCTTGTCCGAGCGACGTGCAGCGAACGGATGTAATCTCCGAGCGGATCGCTGTCGCCCGCGCGCCAAATGCCGACATGCGGTGTGATCGGATCCAGGATGTGATCGCCGCTAAAAAGCGTAGCGGTCGGTAAGTCGAAAAAACACAGATGACCCGGCGTGTGACCGGGCGTCCAATACGCTTGCAGGCGTCCGATCCGTTCGCCGTCGGCGATCTCGCGCGTCGGCGGCGCGAGTTCCGTCCGGTGATGATGCAGCTCGTCTTCGAGCAAGGTGTCGACGCGTAATCCGTTGCGTTCGATCCAAGCATCGGCAACGCGATCTGCGCCGGCCGGATCGCTCAACGTAGCGCGCGCGAGCTCCCAATCGCGGACATGCATCCCAAGTTCCGCAATGCCGGCGCGCATGAGTGTCGCCGCCAATCCGTAATGATCGAAGTGCGCATGGGTGACCACTAAGCGACGGATATCGCCTAAGCGATAGCCGTGCGCTTGTAGACCGGCGTGCAGCGCCGCCAACACATCGTCGGCCTTCCAACCGGCGTCGATAAGCGTAAGGCCATCGTCTTCGGCGACCAAATAACCGTTGATATAGCGCAACGGATTGCCGGCCATCGGTAAACGCACTTGTATGATGCCGTCGCCGTGGGCGGTCGTCGCTTCAAAGTCGCTCAGTTGCGCCCGCTTCATACCGATCACGCACGTACATGAAGTGCAGCCTTCGCCGAGTCGAGCGCATTCCGCTATTGGTGGAGCGTGGCCGCACGATGGAAGAGCGGACTTTCGGTCAAGCCGTTCAAGACGAATTGCACGGCGAGAGCCGCGAGAATGATTCCGAGCAAACGAGTGACGACGTGCACGCCCGTGTTGCCGATGAGCTTGAGCACGAGCGTTGCGCTACGCATACACGCCCACGTTACGGCCAGTGCCGTGATGAACGCAAAAAACACGATTGCCAGCCGCACGCCGTTGTAATGCGTTGCATTGACGAGCAGCAAAACCGTCGCGATCGTGCCGGGTCCCGCGATCATCGGCACCGCCAGCGGAAAGACCGCGGGATTCTCGATCTGCGCGGATTCACGCTGTTCTTCTTCGGTTTGTTTGGTGCCGGTTTTGCGCGCGAAGAGCATGTCGATGGCGATGAGCAGCAGCAGCACGCCGCCCGCGATTGCAAATGCCGGCAACGTGATGCCGAGGTATTCAAGCAGCGCCCGCCCGGCCAGACCCATCACTAAGATGATAACTGCGGCAATGATGACGGCCCGATCGACGATCGCCGCGCGTGCGCGCGGAGACGCCTGAGTCGTAACGGCGAGCGCGAGGGGAATCATGCCGACCGGGTCGATGATGGTAAACGCCGTCACGAACGCGGTAACGGCAAAGCGAACGTCCATCGAGCTACGTCAGACCGCATGGGCGGCGGAACCCTGCAGCCGTCGGCTGCATTGCAGCAACCGAACTTGCGAGCGGTCGAGCCGACGAGGAAAAGCGGCTTCATGCCGAAGAGAATCGGCGAATGCAACTCGACATTGCACGGCAGCGGCAATTCGCCGAAGACGGTTTCGTCATCATCCCGAACGCGCGCACGACGGCTCAAATAGCCGAACTTCGAGCGCGGGCGGATGCGATCGTCGACGCGTTCACCGATGAGGAACCGCGCTCGATTTTTCGATCCGCCGGTGAACGCAGTAAGGATGACGCCGGCTTCATGAGTTCGGGTTCGTCGGTGCGATGTTTCTTTGAAGAAGAAGCACTCGCTGCCGACGGCCGGCTCGTCGCGCCCAAAGACCGGGCAATCAATAAAATCGGTCATGCCATGCACGATCTCGATCCGGTATTTTCACGTTTTTCACACGGTGACGACTTGCAAACCATCGCGCGTGGAGTCGGCTTGGCCGCGCCGCGCATCTATCAGTCGATGTACATCTTCAAACAACCGCAAATCGGCGGTGAAATACGCTGGCATCAGGACGCGACGTACTTCGTCACCGAACCGGTGTCGGTAACCACGTTCTGGTTTGCCCTTGAAGATGCCGCAGTCGATAACGGCTGTTTGTGGGTCCAGCCGGGCGGCCATCGAACGCCGCTGCGCGAGCGCTTTGTCGTCGATGCCGGCGCTGCCCGGCTCGAAACGCTCGATGCGATGCCCTGGCCCGATCGGCGCGCCTCGCTACCGCTCGAGGTGCCGGCCGGTACGCTCGTCGTCTTTCATGGTTTGCTGCCGCACTACAGCGCGCCCAATCGGTCGCCGCGTTCGCGCCGCGCCTACACGCTGCATGCCGTCGATGCGGCGGCGACCTACGCTCGGACGAACTGGCTGCAGCGTGATGCAGCCTTTCCGGTCCGTGATTTTTGCAATGCAGCGCAGTAGTCGCCGGCAGCCGCGCAGGCACCGCCCCGGGTAGTCGCGCAGCGGCGGGGATTGTCGTTTTCCGCCATGTATCAACGGCCAGATGCACCCCTTGCTGCTTGCCATGTGCTGTCTCATCAGCGGCAACGTTCATGCCGTTTCCGGCGCGCCGCTCGCCGGCGTTCGGGTCGAGCTGCGCGGAGCTCCGGTCGCCGCACCGGCCACATCGGATGCTCGCGGCAAGTTCACGCTGACGGCAAGCCCGGGCGTCTATCAGATTGCAGCCTCGGTTCGGGGCTATGCTCCCGTTACGGTGGCCGTCAAAGCGGAGCGCGACGTCAGCATCGATGTCTCCCTCGAGCCGCTGGACTCACCGAAACTACGGCAGATCGGTCGCGTCGCCGTCGACAGCCGCCTTACGCCGATTCAGGGCACCTTACCGTCGCTGACGCTAACGCGGTCGGATTTCGATCGGCTCGGCGACGATCGTGTCATCGATGGATTGCAGCAAATTCCGAGTACGACGTTCGCACGACCCGACGGTGGTGCCGCAAGCGCGATTGCCGTCGTGGCGCTGCGCGGTCCCGATCCGTCGGAATCGTTGATAGCACTGGACGGACAACTTCTCAACGATGGGAATACGGGCGATCTCGATCTCTCGCGGCTTCCGGTAGCGGCGTTCTCGGCCGTCGACGTGACCGAGGGTCTGGGTCCCGAAGATACCAACGGCAGTAACACGTTCGGCGGCGCGATCAACCTGCTGTCGTTGCGTCCGACCAAGAGCCCGCACTATGCGTTATCGCTGTCGGGCGGCTCGTTCGGACGCAGCGAAGCGTGGTTGAACGCAACCGGAACGCAAGGCCGTCTGGGTTACGCGGCGGCGGTCGATCAACAGAACGACGGCGGCTATGTCAACGCGAGCGTACCCCTTTATTCGACAAGCGATCCGGCGTGCGCGCCGTGCGCCACGCAGCTCGGCTCGGCCGTCGCTTCGCACGTGGCGCTCGGCACGCTGACCTGGTCGTTTTCACAAGATGCCGATATGACCGCGCGCGTGTTTGTGCTCGGGGACAATCGCGACCAAAGTAGTGCGCTCAACGGTATCGACCGCAACAGCGGCGACATCGCAATGCCCCAATACGGCCAACCGACCGGCCCCGGCAATCAAACCTTCCAACAAGTGATTCGTGCCTATCAATTGCGCGGTCGCACGCCGCTGGGCGCGGGAGAGCTGACGACCGACTTTTCAGCAAGCGACAACAGCATCGACGTCAACGGGGGCAGCGCCTCACCGTACGACCTCGTTCACCAAGACCATCGCTACAACGGCGCTGCGACGTGGCAGCGCATCTTTACGAAATCTCAGTTCGCCGTCGGCGGATATACACGTTATGAGTCGCTGCAGTTCATTGCTCCGGGCGCGGCAACAAACGCGCCGTTGCTGCCGTCGCAGGCGGTCCCGTTGCTCGGGCAAACGATCGGCGTGCTTTTTGCGCGCGGCGGTTTTGTGCCGACGCCGAAATTACGAATTGACGGTGGTGTCTTTCACTCGCGCTACTCGACGTTCGGCGCGAACCTCGATGGGCGATTCGGCGCGATCTATAGTCTGGATCCGCAAACGGGACTTCGCTTTTCGCTCGGCACGGGCTTTCGCGCGCCGTTGCTGGCCGAGCGCTACCGGTTTCCGTACAGTCAATTGACGCTCGATGGAAACAATGTATTTGTCGGTCAGGGAAGCGCCGGCGAGCAACCCGAGCACGCGACTGAGTACGAAGCCGGCATCTCGCACGATTCGCGCTCGTCGACGATCGACTTCTCGTTATACCGAACGAATTTGCGCAACCCCGTCGAGGTGTTTTACCCGCTCGCTGCAGTTGCGAACGGCGCTTGCAAATCAAGCTCGTACGTTAACCCGCTGCCGGAATGCGTGTCCTATCAAAGTAATGTCGGTAACGCCGTTTACGAGGGCGCCGAAGTGCGTTTCGTGCAACGCTTCGTGCCGCAGCGGCTGTATCTGACCGCGACGTACGGCCTCAACGTTTCATATCCCAAAGATCTCAATGCGCAGTTTTCGAACCCGACATCGGGCGGTAATCTCGTCGATAACGCGCAGTTTCTCGGCGTCCCGCAACAGCAAGGCTCGCTCGAAGTCGACTGGAACAATGCCGGTCTGCACGCCGGTGCGGTTGCGAATTTCCGGGGCGACAACAACGAGCTCAATTTGCCCCCGTTCACGATCGTCAATGCGCTCGTCGGCACGCAAATCGATAAGCATGTCGACTTGTCACTGGCTGCGAGCAATCTCTTCAATGCAGCGGCGGGCCGCTTTACGCTGTTCGGCGCGGGCGTTCCCTACCGCGGCATCGTCGGCCAAAACGCATCCGGCGGCGCGTTGTTCGGGCCGCTGCCGACCGATGCGAATTACGTAGAGCCCTTGGGCGTGCGGCTTATACTGACGGTCAAACAGTAATTACTGCCGGTAAGTCGTGCGCCGCGGATCGCCGGCGCGCCGAATCTTAACGCTGCTTTGCATCGGCGACGGAATAGACGGCACACGCCGCCCGGGGTTCGCTTCAACGCAAGCCGAAACTTCGCAGACGTGATCGGAAGCTTCTCTTGCCGTCTTCCGTTTTTGAGCGCGGCAGCTGTTATTGCCGTGGCTCTGGCCGATCCTGTCGTCGGATCGGTCTCGAATTCCGGGATTCTCGGCGGTCGATATTCCGACAACAATCATTTCGGCGTCGTTCCGACGCTGCTCGTCGGGTTGACGCTCGTGCTCGCAATGCTCGCGCAGCGCTTTGCGTCTATCATCGCAATGCAGTTGGCCGCGCTCTTTGCGCTGGAAAGCCTCGAACAGCTTGCCGCCGGCGGCAGATTGCTCGGCGGAACGGCATGGCTGGGTGGCCCCGTCGCTTTCAGTCTGAGCGTGCACGCGTTCACACCGCGCTTGCGTTCGTCGGGCATCCGAACGTCAATAGGACCGCCGCAGCGATCCGGTTCGACCGGCGCGACGCGCCGTCCCGGCGGGTGAATCGCTACGTTCGCCAAAGCCGCGGCCGGGCACCGCCGTTGCTCCTGGTAACGCCGGTTTAACGACGAAGCATGCGTCTTCAAGCGCCTTTCGGCGTTTGTAGGGAGCCACGATGAAGCGATCGCTAAGCGCCTTAGCGATATTTGTATTCTTGCTCGCCCGACCGGCCGGCGCCGCCGAAGCGACGACCGGCCTGATCGTCGGCACGGTGACGACGGCACGCGGAACACCGCTCGCGCATGCGACGATTACTGCGGCCGCACCGTCGGGGCATTACTCCGCCGTGACCGATGCTCGCGGGCGGTTCGTCATTTTGGGCGTCACGCCCGATTCCTACGTCGTCAGCGTCAATGCCGCCGGTTATCGGACCGCCACGCAATTAGACGTCAGCGTGCTGAGCGGCCAGGAAGAGCGATCGGTATTCCGGCTTGAAGCCGCCCTTCGGACGATCGGCAACGTACGGGCGAAAAGCGAAGCGTTTTCGGTCGGTACGCCGAGCGATTCATTTTCAATCAGCGGCGACGCCGCACGAGCGCAGCTTCCGACAACGTCATCCGACGGTCTTTCAAGCTACACGCAAGGCACCGTTCAAGGCGCGATCGCCAATGTGCCCGGCGTGAATCTCGATCAGTTTGCAAATGCCATTCTGCGTGCCGGCCGCGTAAGCGATACTATTTTCGATTACGATTCGATTCCGATACCACAGGGCGTCATCGCCGAGCCCGGCGGCAACATCGACGGCGCCCAACTTCCCACGACGGGCATCGCTTCGACCCATGTCGTTCTGGCCGGCTACGCGAACGAAAGCGATAACGGCTTGGGCGGCGTGGTAAATCAGATCCCCGCCGTCGGAACCTACCCGGCTAGCGCAACATTCGAGCTGGCCGACGGAATCGGCGTAAAGTCTCACTTTAGCACGATCGAATTTCTCGGAGCAACGCCGGACCATCAATGGCGCTATGCTTTAGCCGGCACATTCGGCAACGATTATCTTCAATACGGCAACGCGCACACGTTCTATGCCGCCGAGGCCGGTACGTACGGTCTGGCGCTGCAGACCCGCGGTCAATATTCACTCGAATCCAACGTGCACTACGCTGCAACGGCAAGAGATGATGTTTCGATCCTTGCCCTCGTCGGGCAGGCACAATATAACCAGTACGGCTCGCCGTACGCAGGCGAGACCGTGGGTGCATTCGATGGTGCGACGACGACGTATCCCGGTGAAACGAATCGCAACGTACCGGTGACGTTTGCCGCGGGTGTTCGCGGTCATTACGATATCGTCAAAGGCCAGTGGCAACACTCAGGTGCGCACGTCTTTTCGCGCGTACAGATCTATCAATCGCAGTTTGGATCGTCCTCGGGTGGACCGTTTTGGGATGAGAACGGGTTTCCGAACGGATCGATTTCGCTATTTCAAAGCTCCGCACAGCGGCAAAACGGGATCAACCTCGACAACGAAGCGGTATACGGCTTACATCGCGTTCGCTTCGGTGCCGAATACCGGACGAACACATCGTATCTCGATCAAGTCGTTCCGACCGCCGACGAATTCATCACCTCGCATCCGACGATCGACTCGTATCTTGCGTATCTCGGCGATACGTGGTCGATCGGCGATCGGCTCGAGGTCGAGGGAACCGCACGTGCAACGCATGCGCACGTCAAGCCTAGTTTCGGTAACGCTTACGACACCGGAGCGATCGACCCGCATCTCGGGGCCGCCTATCGTTTGGGTTCGCACTTCGCCCTGCGTGCGAACTTCGATCGCATCACCGTTGCGCCGGCTCCGCTCGAAGCCGATCGTATCGATTCGACGAACCTTCAATCAAACGGCAGTGCGGCGCCGTCCATGCAGCTTGCATCGGAAATTGGCAATGACGCGACCTATTCGTTCGAAGGCGCCGGCCGCACTCAATTTCGGCTGACGTATTATCGAAAGTTCGAACAAAATCTTATCGACGTCTTGCCGTTCAATTTCCGTTCTGCCGTTGCGTCGGACTTAGCACCCAACGGTGTCGGTGTCCCCACCAACGTCGGCAACCTGCGCGCGAGCGGCGTCGACCTGTACGTAAGCAACGGCGGATTCTCCCTCGACGGCAATTATGTCCGCGCATTTTCGTCGAGTGCATCCCAATTCGCCTATAACGACCTTAACGCCCCGGCAATCGCCGCCGGCCATCTGTTTCCCGTCAGCTATGTGCCGGATTTTACAGCGACGCTATCCTATCGCTTCGACGACCGCAAACACCGCTTGCGCTTTACACCGTCGCTCTCGTATCAAACCGGTTATCCATACGGTAACGGCAAACAAGCTTGGATTTTTCATCCCGTTACGGGCAAGCCGATCCAAGTGCCGAACGATAATTACGTCAATCCGGGCGCGAACTATTACTTTTTGGCCGACCCTTCGGCGCCGTTCAATGCAGCGAGCAATCCATATATCGGTAGTTTGGGCACGAGCGAAGGGAGCGATCCGAACACGTTGCGATCGTCACCGGAACTTAGCGTTAATTTGCGTATCGAGAAAGACTTAACACCGCGGCTGAGCGTTATCGTCGACGTTGCGAATCTGTTCGGTAATGTTGCCCCGACGGCATATCAAGTGAACCCCATATCTCATCGGTCCGCCCGGCTACAAAGGCGGGAACGCGACATATGCGAGTTGTTACGGCCAGGTAAGAACCGGTAATGCGCCGTGCGCGGCCGGCCTGCCGGCTGGAACGATGCCATATACGCTCGGCAACGGCATCCCGACGCAAGATGGCGTTACGCAAGCCGTTCCGTGGAGCTACGGAACCGACGGCTACGTTCCGCAGAGCTATCCGCTCGGGCGAACGGTTCAACTTCGACTGCGTTATCGGCTTTGAGCGGTACGGCGGTTGCGTTTGCCGCGCTCCCGGCGCTAATGTCCGAGATGCCAGCCATGCTGCGCGCAGCGGTAGGGTCGGAGACCGACCGACGTTCGCGTAATCGCACGTTCGGCCGCCTTCGCGCTAACAAAAGCGGTTTTTGGGCCGCCGTTCTGTTTGTAGCACGACCGCGGCCCGCCACTCTCTAACACGCGAATGCGACGCGATCGATTCGTTCGTTGAACAGGGCAGCACTCGGCGTTATTGAACGCGCACGTAACCGGCCGCATCCGTTGATTCGCAAGCCTCTTTTGCTTACGTGCGTGATTGCGTTCGACCGGCGATAGGAGTGAGACGCTGTTGATTGCCCGTCTGTTTTTGTCCGTTGCGCTGGCCGGCGCGATTGCTGCCGCACCGGCGTTCGCCAGCGTGACGCACGTCATTGGTGCTAGCGTCCGTCCCATTCGTCCGCTGCAGCGCATCGAGCGACTCACCTTTCACGGCGTAACGCGTCCTGCGCAGCTTTCCGAGGTTCCGGCGTTCGCGGCACCCGTCGCGCAGAGCGGCCCGCGACTCGTACATCCGCGCGGCTATCGCGCGCTCGACGTCCATCCGGCGGCACGTTCGCGGTCGGCGGCCTTGCACGCGGCGGGCATTCCGATTCCGCTCGGTCCGAATCTACCCGTCGTCGGCGCGGAGCCCGACTTCTTCGGCTTTTCGGGGCTGACCGATGTCGATCAAAGCATGGCCGGGACCGGAGCATACTTTGGGACGCAACAGACCGACGAGCCGCCGGACCAGGCGCTGTGCGCCGGAAACGGCTTTGTCGTTGACGCCGTCAACAATGCCGTTGCAGTGTACAGTTCGTTCGGCACGCGCTTGACGGCGCCGACCGCGCTCAATCAATTTTTCGGGTTGCTGCCGGCGTTTAGTTCCAAGACGGGTTACGGTCAGTTTCTGTCCGATCCGCAGTGCCATTTCGATGGCGATACGCAACGCTGGTTTCTTACCGAACTCGAAATCGATGTGTCGCCGGCAACCGGTAACTTCGGCAATCATTCGGCGACGTTCATCGCCGTCAGCCAAACCGCCGATCCGACGCGTGGCTACGACGTTTATTCGTTCGACACCACCGACGCTGCCAATCCGGGCTGCCCGTGTTTCGGCGATCAGCCGTATCTCGGCGCGGACGCCAACGGCGTGTTCGTCACGAGCAATCAGTTTTCAATCAACGGCCCTGCCTTTAACGGCTCGCAAATTTATGCGCTGTCGAAGCATGGATTGACCGCCGGCCACGGCTCGGCGATCGTTCACATCGATGCCGGCGCTTTGCCGACGCCCGACGGCGGTCCGGGTTCGGCAAACTCGCCGACGTGGTATTCGATTCAACCCGCAACCGCGCCCGACACGTCGGTCGCCGCACGCGTCCGTAACGGTACCGAATATTTCCTGAGCGCACTCGACTTCTTCAACCTCAACGATGACCGAGTTGCCGTGTGGGCGCTGACGAATACCGCATCGCTGAACGCATCGGTTCCGGCGGTCGGTTTCCAGCACGTCGTCATCAGCAGCGTTGCTTATGCGGCGCCGCCCAATGCCACGCAAAAGGCGGGTTCGACGCCGCTGGGAACCTCGGTCGGCGAGCCGCTCGAGCAGTTGCAAACCAACGATGATATGATGAATCAAGTCGTGTATGCCGCCGGGCGCTTATGGTCGGGGCTCAATACCGCCGTCCGGTCGGGCGCCAAGATCGATGCGGGAATCGCCTATTTCGCCATTGCGCCCAGTTTTGACGATAGCGGATTCCTTACCGCCAGAGCCGTGCAACAGGGCTATGTTGCCGTCGCCGGCGAGAATATTTGGTTTCCTTCGATCGGTGTGGGCCGCGACGGCCGCGCCGTGCTCGCCGCGACGCTGAGCGGCCCGGATTACTACCCGTCGGCGGTCTACGTGACGCCGGACGGCAAGGTGCACCTGGCCGGCGCCGGCGCCGGGCCCGACGATGGTTTCACCGGCTATGCCGCCTTCGGCGGTAACGGTGCCGGACGATGGGGCGATTACACCGCTGCCGTTGCCGATGCGGACGGCAGCATTTGGTTCGGCGCCGAGTTCATCCCCGGCCCGCGCGACAAGTATGCGAATTGGGGCACGTTCCTCGGTCACGTCCAGACGCGACACCGCTGAGGATGGCGGGCCGGGATGTGCGCTTCGGCTAATTCGAGTTGAGAGCAACGGCGGCTTTAGAGCCGCCGTTTGTTTGCAATGCGAGCGCGCCCGACTTGCGGCCGGCGCTTGCGACCGTCGGCTGAGACACGCTACGTGCGCGGAGTGCTCGACACGCAAACGCGCGCCGGGCAGCGTAGCTGAGGGAGAGATGAAGCCGTTGTATTTGCGGATGCGCCCGGTGCTTACACCTGCGTCGCTCGCGTTTATTCCAGGTGCGCTGGGAGCGTTGCTGTTGGTCATGATGCGGATCGCCGATGCGCAAGCGGCGCCCGCGACGTCGGCCTCGCCGTCGCCCGGGCTCAGTCCGGCACCCGCTCATGCGCCGGCGAATCCGGCAGCAACGGCGGCACCGACGGCGCCGCAGCCGGCCACGCCCGCAAGTGCGTCACCGACGCCGAGGGCACTGGGTTTGCACGCGCGTACGAACGCGAGTCTTACCTATGTCGGGCAAACGTCGAGCGGTCCGGGCGTTGTCGGTCCCGAGTCGGCCGGATTCATCAACGGGTCGCCGCTTTCACCGAATACGCCGTACGACTTATTTTCGAGCGCACCGCAAGTGAACGGCGACAGCGGTATCGGCCAAGTCATAACGACGGCGAACTTTGCCACCCGAGCCTTCGACGTCGATCTCACCGGCGGTCTCGGCAGTTCGCACGGATCGGTTACGACCGCCTCGTATTGGAGCGAAAATCTGCTGCCGACGATCAACCCGCATCTTGGTTCGCAAGCATTGCCCTACGGCGTCGTATTTCCGACGCATCCCGGTGGCGATGCCGCGACTGCCACGCGGTTGTCGATTTTGGGCGGCGGCGTTGGTACGGCCGACGGTAACATCGTCTTACGCGGCGGCTGGCTCGATCTCGCGCAGACCGACCGCTTCGTTTTCGCTCAACCGGCGTTGACGAACGTCAACCCGGCCATCGCATTTGCGCCTGCCGAAACGTTGGCCGGCGGCATTGCCGGTCTCGATACCTGGCAGCCTTACGCGAATGCGCTGCCCCTGCACGGTATCGACGTCGTTGCCAAGCGCAAGACCGCAACGCTCGAACTCACCAACGCTGCTTTGCCGAGTTTGCCCGGCGAATCGGCGCGACTCTCGGCGGCGTCGCTGGTGTTCGATCGCGGCGAAGGTACGCGCTTCTCGGGCGAAGCGATCCACGTCGTCACCGCCGGAGCGCCGTTCACGACGACCGTGCCGTTCGGTCTCGATCCGGCGTTCGGCTCGTACCCGCAAGGCGTTTTGCCGACGAGCCGTTTGAGCGGCCAACGCCAAACGTTGGCCGGGCTGCGCGCCGCTTTCCACGTGCTGCCCGCGCTCGGGGTCGATAGCATCATCGAGGTCGGCCGCGCGTGGTACGACGCTGCACCCGTTGCTCGGCCGGGAACGTCGGCGCCGGGTGGCTACTACCATGCGGAGTTGCTGCAAACGCGCGGCCGCGCGACCGCAGCGCTCGATTTCTACCGCATGGAAGCGCGCTACGCGACGATGATACTGCCGTACGGCGTGCCGGAAAATCAATGGAGCGTCGCCTTTGCCTGGCCCGGGCAGTGGCTCAAGTCGAACTATCAACTTATCGACAACAGCGTGCTGGGTGTCAACCGTCAGGGCTACCGCCTGCGCTACTTTGTCGATAAAGGGCCGCTCGAGATTCATTTGGAGTACACCGACGTCCATCAAATCGAAGCGGAGACCGTAACTTCATCGCAACAGAGCGGCTTTATCGACGGTTACTTTCTGCCGCAGACCCCCGGCGCGGCGACGTTCGGGCGTCAAAGACGAACGGCGTTGTGGGCAGCTTGGCATCCGCGCATCGGCGACATTAGTCTCGATGTCGTCGACGATACGGAGTTCCGGCCGTTCTTGGCCGCGCATCCGGAAGATCGCGTGTCGTACGAGGTTCCGCAGGCGATCGTGACGTTCTCACGTCATCTGTCGCCTAACGTCGTTGCGGCAACGGGCATCGGCCGGTATGCGATGAACGGCGCGTTCGCCGAACCGGTCGATTTTGCTCAACGGCTGTTCTTCGCGGGCGTCGAGGCGGTTCAGACGCCGCGCAGTTCGATCCTGCTTACGTTTCGGCGCACCGCCTTCGGCGGGTTGACGACGTATCCGTTCGGTCCGAATTCGCCCGACTTCACCGCGTCGACCCTGATCGTCGAGCAACGCTTGCGTTTGTAATCTCTCCCAGCGCGGCTATGCACCGGCCGCCAGCGAGCGCAAACGCTCGGCGGCAAACTCAGGGGTGATGTCGCGTTGCGGCATGCCGAGCATTTCGTAACCGACCATATACTTGCGCACGGTCGCCGACCGCAGCAACGGTGGAAAGTAATGCGCGTGCACGTGCCATTCCGGATGCGGCTCGCCGTCGGTCGGCCGTTGATGGAAGCCCATCGAATAGGGAAACGGCGTGTCGAAGACGCGATCGTACGCGGCGGTCAACGCGCGCATCGCTGTCGCGAAACCGTCGCGCGCCTCGGAGGTGACGGCGTCGAGAGCGGTGGCATGCGCACGCGGGATGACGAGTGCTTCGTACGGCCACACCGCCCAAAACGGCACGACGACGACGGCATGCTCGTTGGCGTAGACGATACGCTCGGCCGCCGCGACTTCGCGGTCGAGATACGCGCACAGCAAACACGTTCCGTGCTGCGCTAAATACGTAGCGGCAGCAGCCTGCTCTTTGGCCGGTTCGTTCGGCTGCCGCGCGTTGGCCCAGATTTGGGCGTGCGGATGCGGGTTGCTCGCGCCCATCTGTGCGCCGTGGTTCTCAAAGATCGTCACCGCGCCGATCGCCGGATCGGCACCGAGCGCAACGTATTGCTCGGTCCAAGCATCGATGACGCCGCGGATGTGGGCGACCGGCATCGACGCAATCGATAGATCGTGGCGCGGCGTAAAGCAGACAACTCGGCAAATACCGCGTTCCGATTGTGCGACGAGCAAGCCGCCGATGTCGAGATCCGCCGGCGGCGTGTCGTACACGAGCGCGGCGTAATCATTATCGAAGACGAAGGTTTGCGTGTACTGCGGGTTGCGTCCGCCGCCGGCACGTGCGTTGCCCGGGCAGAGATAGCACGACGGATCGTAGGCCGGCTTTTCTTCACGCGGTCCGGTTGCCGTTGTTTCACCTTGCCACGGGCGTTGCGTGCGCTGCGGTGAGACGAGAATCCATTCGCCGGTGAGCGCGTTGAGCCGCCGGTGCGGGCGCGACCGCCAGTCGCCGGTGGCGTTCATTCGCCGACCTTTCCCGCACCCGCCGCGCCGACGCCTAAATAAACGGACGGCTCGATCGCCGTCGCTTGGCGATATGCCGGCGCGATATAGGCAACGAAGGCGTCGACATCGGCGTCGGCGACGAGGTTGACGGTCGAACCGCCGAAGCCGCCGCCGGTCATCCGGGCGCCGTAGACACCGGGACCGAATGCGCGCGCCAGTTCGACCATCGTGTCGACTTCGGGTGCGCTGATCTCGAAGTCGTCGCGCATGCTGGTATGCGACTCGTTCATGAGCTTGCCGAACGCGTGCAGATCGTTTTGACGCAACGCAATGCCGGCGGCCAGGACGCGCGCATCTTCGGTTACGATATGGCGGCAGCGCCGAAATATTGCATCGGGCAGCGAATCGCGCAGCGCCTCGAGCTGTTCGGGCGTGACGTCGCGCAGCGCCCGCACCTCGGGATAACGGCGTGCGAATGCCGCAACACCGGCTTCGCATTCAGCGCGCCGCGTGTTGTAGCCGCCGGTGGCATGCGAATGCTTGACCATCGTATTGCACACGACGAAGGTTGCGCGTTCGGGCAGCGGGAGATAATCGAACGACAAACTGCGGGTGTCGAGTAAGATTGCCTGCGCAGCGTGCGCGTTGGCCGAGATGAATTGATCCATGATCCCGCTCGCAATCCCGGCGTGAATGTTTTCCGCACGCTGCGCGACTCGAGCGAGTGCAACGCGGTCGACCGGCAAGCCGGCGATATCCAGCATCGCATAACCGACCGCCACGCCGATCGCCGCCGATGAACTCAAACCGGCGCCGACGGGCAGATCGCTGGTAACGCGCAGATCCGCGCCGCGTAACGCACGGCCGTCGGCTTGCAGTTCGACGATCGTGCCGCGGATCGTATCGCTCCAATCGTGCTCGACGCCGGCCGCCAGCCGGTCCAAATCGAAATGGCGCTCGCCGGCGAAACCGTCCGAGACGATGTTGACGCTGCGATCGTCACGGACGGTCGCTTCAACTTGGATCTCATATGCAATTGCCGCCGGCATGACGAAGCCGCCGTTGTAATCGGTGTGCTCGCCGATGAGATTGACGCGCCCCGGGGCGCGGTAACGTTGTGCGGCGCTCACGCGATAGCCGGCGGTATGATTCGATCCATGCATCGTTCCTTCGAGCGAATGGTGCGTAAGCTCGGTCGAGCGGCAGCGGCACCGGTGGTCGTAACGAGCGTACCCGCGCGCGGGCTCAACCCAGACGCTTCTCGAGCGCGCGAATTGCTGCTGCCGGGCCCGCGGCGATCACTTCATCGCCGAGTTCGAGCAGCGTGCTCACCGGCGGATGAAAAATCATCGTTTCACCGCGCTTGATCGCCAGCACGATCGCTTCATCCGCCTCGCCGGCCAACGCGGAGAGCGCGCGTCCGGCCCAATTTCCCGAAATCGTGAGATCCTCGAGCAGCAACTCGGCGTTTGAAGCGGACATGATGGTGTCGACGAATTCCACGGCCGTAGGCCGCATCGCCAAGCTCGCCATCCGTTTTCCGCCGATCGTGTACGGCGAAATAATGCGATTGGCACCGGCCAGCCGCAGCTTGGGTTCGGACTCTGCCGTGTTCGCTCGTGCAACGATGAAAATGTCGGGCCGCAACACGCGCGCCGACAACGTGACGTAGATATTCTCGGCATCGTTGTCGACGGCAGTGATGAGCCCGCGTGCGCGATCGATACCGGCCGCGGCAAGCACCGCGACGTCCGAAGCGCTGCCGATGATGACGTGATGACCTTCGGCGGCCGCGCGCGCGAGCGACTGCTCGTTGATGTCGATGACCACGAAGGCAATGCGTTCGTCGGAAAATTCACGCGCAATTTCCCGGCCGACGCGGCCGTAGCCGCAAAGCACGAAGTGGTCATGCATGCGCGCCACTTGGCGGCGCATCCGGCGGGTCTCCACTGCGATCCCGAGCTGGCCTTCGAGGACCCATTCGATCAGCGCCAGCAACGTATACGTCAGCACGCCGAAGCCGATCATCACGACGGCCATCGTCCAGCACTTTCCGGCGATGCTCATCGGCGCCGGTTCGCCGCCGCCGACGGTGGTGAACGTCGTGACCGTCATGTACAGCGAGTCGAACCATCCCCACCCCTCGATGGCAACGTAGCCGGCGGTCCCGAACGCAATGACCAGCGCGAGCAGGGCGGCTGCGATGCCGATCCGGCGCGGGACCTCGGGCAGGTCTAGCATACCTCGGCGCGCATTCGCGCCGCCCCGTTATCATCCCGGGACAACCGCGCCGAGACGGGTACGAAGCAACGCGGACGCGTTTGAACGGCCATATGGCGAAAAGACCCTTAGCGAGGCGAGCGTAGTTAAAGGTGATGGCGAACATGATCGACACGGGTCTGCGAATCAGCGTCGGCTGCGAATTTCACTACGAAGTCGATGCACCCACGCCCGCGATCTTCATGGTTCAGCCCGCAGCAATCGACGGTCAGCACGTCGCGAGCGAGCGCTGGGAATCGGATCCGAGTGCTTCGTATCACGATTACACCGATGTTTATAGCAACAGCTGCCGGCGCACGGTGTTGCCGGCGGGACGGACGAAAATCCGTTACGACGGGCAAGTCGATGTGTCCGACGAACTCGACCCGTTCGTCCCCGATGCAGCGCAACTGCCGGCTCACGCTTTGCCCGACGACGTTTTGCTGTACACCCTGCCCAGCCGCTATTGCTTCTCGGATCTGCTCGGCGATAAAGCGTGGGAGCTCTTCGGCGGAACTGCGCCGGGTTGGACGCGCGTTCAGGCGATCTGCGACTTCGTCAACGCGCATCTGCGCTTCTCGTACGGCACGAGCACCCCGACCACGACGGCGCTCGACGCATACGAAAACCAAGTCGGCGTGTGCCGCGATTTCGCGCATTTGGCCGTCACGTTTGCCCGCGCGCTCAACATTCCGGCGCGTTACGCGTTCGGCTATCTGCCGGATCTCGACGTACCGCCGCCCTATGCGCCGATGGATTTTTGCGCGTGGTTCGAGGCGTATCTCGACGGCAGCTGGTACACTTTCGACCCGCGCAACAATCAGCGGCGTCGCGGCCGAGCCGTCATCGCGCGCGGGCGTGACGCGCTCGACGTTGCGATGGTCACGACGTACGGCCGGGCGCAACTCCACGATATGCTCGTCATTGCCGAGAAAACCGCGTGATCGCGCCCGAGCCGGTCGTCGCGCACGAAGCGCTCGACTGGTCCGCGATCACCGGCGCGACGTATCGCATCGATCAGTCGATTCGTTACGAATACGCTAGTCCGATTAGCCGCTTACGGCACAAGCTCGTTATTTCGCCGCGTGCGGCGCACGGCGATCAGCGCCGGCTCTCGCACGACTTGTTCGTGTCGCCCGATGCTCCCGCCCGACAACTCAGCGATGCGTTCGGTAACGACGTCGTGTGGCTCGAAGTCGCCCATGTCGAACGCAGCATCGCGTTCGAGCTGACGTCGCGCGTTGCGCGCGACCGCGAACTTGGACCGCATGTCATCGCGAGCCAAACGCTCGACGAAGCGGCGCCGGTTGCCGCGCCGCGCCGCTTGATCCGCGCCGATGAAGCGATACTCGATGCCGCTGCGGATTTACGCGCTCGTTACCCGGATCGCGCCGAGCTCGCCGTGGCGATTTGCGATTACCTGTTTCGCGAAATGATCTACACCAAAGGTGTTACCGACGTCTTCACCACCGCAGCGGTTGCCTTTTCGATGCGGCGCGGCGTTTGTCAGGATTACGCGCATATTGCCATTGCAATGAGTACGGCGTGCGGGTTGCCGGTGCGCTACGTCTCCGGACATCTGCTGGGCGAAGGTGCGACACACGCCTGGGTCGAGTTTCTGGTGCCCGCCGAACGCGATCGCGTGCGCGTCATATCGCTCGACCCGACCAACGGTTGTGCGACGAATTTGCGTTATATCGTCGTCGCCATCGGGCGCGATTACGAAGATATCGCACCGACGTCGGGTGTCTTCGTCGGGCGTTCGGCGGGCTCGGTTTTCTCGCATCAGTCGGTCAAAGTTACCGGCGTCACGTACGCGGCCTAGCGTCCCGCATCTTCGGCCTGTACCGGTCATCGGGCGTTGTCCGCTGCCGGCGATCTCTGCCGATGCCCCAAGACGGAGTTGCGCACCGGGGCGCCGTAACCGCGCTTGAGCGTACGGCGAAGGAGCCGGATTGCGACCGGTTACCTTGAGAGCGGAAAATGTTGGAAACAATGGAGCCGGTGCGGGTCGGTTTGTTAGGCATCGGTACGGTCGGTAGCGGAACCTTCGAGGTGCTGACGCGCAATCGCGAAGAGATTACGCGTCGTGCCGGGCGGCACATCGAGATCGCCTGGGTCGCCGCGCGCGACCTCGCGCGGGCGCGAACCATCGTCGGACCGGATATTCGCGTGGTCGACGACGCGTGCGCCGCCGTCAGCGATCCCAACGTCGACATCATCGTCGAAGTCATCGGCGGTACGACGGTCGCCAAAAGCGCGATCATGCGCGCGATCGAGCACGGCAAGCACGTCGTGACCGCCAATAAAGCCCTCCTCGCGACGGCGGGCAACGAAATTTGGTCGGCCGCCAGCGAGCACGGCGTGATGATTGCGTTCGAGGCGGCCGTTTCGGGCTGCATCCCGATCGTTAAAGTCTTGCGCGAGGGGCTCGCGGCGAATCGGATCGAGTGGATCGCCGGCATCATCAACGGTACGAGTAATTATATCTTGTCCGAAATGCGGGCCGAAAAATTGCCCTTTGCCGCAGCGCTCGAAGCCGCGCAGCGGCTCGGGTATGCCGAAGCCGATCCAACCTTCGATATCGAAGGCATCGATGCGGCGCACAAGCTAACGCTTTTGAGTGCGATCGGTTTCGGTATCCCGGTGCAATTCGAGCGCGCCTACATCGAGGGCATCTCGAAACTCACCGACAAAGATATCACGTACGCGCAAGAACTTGGTTATCGCATTAAATTGCTCGGCATAACGCGCCGCGCTCGGAACGGAATCGAATTGCGCGTCCATCCGACGCTCATTCCGGCCAAGCGGATCATTGCAAACGTCGATGGTGCCATGAACGCCATCTTGGTGAAAAGCGATGCGGCCGGCGTGACGATGTATTACGGGGCGGGTGCGGGCGCCGAGCCGACGGCGTCGGCGGTTATCGCCGACATCATCGAAGTAACGCGGCTCATGCAAGCCGAACCGCAAGAGCGCGTGCCGTTTTTCGCCTTTCAAACCGACGCGCTCAGCGATGTCGGCATCTTGCCGATGAGCGACGTCGAAACATCGTATTATCTTCGCGTGCGCGTGAAAGACGCAGTCGGCGTCCTGGCGGATATCGCCCGCACGCTCGCCGATGCGGGTATTTCCGTCGATGCAATGTTGCAGCAAGGCGCCGGCGATAGCGACAACGAGACGGACATCGTCATCCTCACCCATCGGACGCGCGAACGGAACTTCGATGCGGCGATCGCCCGACTCGTTCAATTACCGTCGGTGCGCCCGGAATACGCGCGCATCCGCCGTGAGGACCTCGGCTGATGCCGCCGGAGAATCGCATGTCCGATGCGGGCGCACGCGCCGGCGATGCTGAGACGGCCGGAGTTGCTTTACCGCCGCCGCTGCTGTTTGCGACGGGTTTAGCGATCGGGCTTGGGGCCGGCCGGGCTGCGTGGGATGAACGCCGGGCTGCGGTCTTCGCGCGCAGCTTGGGCACGGCTTCAGTCGTTGCCGGCATTGCCATCGGTGTCGCTGCGCTGGGCGAATTGCGACGCGCCGGAACCCATTCGAATCCGTATCGGCCGGCTTCAACGCTGGTGACGCGCGGGCCATTTCGTTTGAGCCGCAATCCGGCATACGTCGGCGCAACGTCGATCTATATCGGCATCGCGATGTTCGCCCGTTCGTTGCCGGCCTTCGTGATCTTACCGATCGTCTTGGCACTGCTCGACCGGTTGGTCGTAACGCCCGAAGAACGGTATCTCGAGCGACGCTTCGGCGATGAGTACAGCGCCTACCGGCAGACCGTCGCGCGCTGGTTTTGATCGACGATATCGCGTCCCTGAACGCGCCGCCCGTGCGGGATACGAGCGCACCGCTGCGGGCACGTATCGCCTATTTAGGCCGGCTCGTCGGCGAAGTGCTGCAGACGCATGCACGGCCGCGCACGTTCGAGCACGTCGAACGGTTGCGTTCCTTGACGCGCCGGCGCCGCGCCGAACCGGCGCTCGCACTCGATGCGGAAATCGACAGCGTGCTCGATGCATTGGCGACCGATGACGCCATCGACGTCATTCGCGCATTTGGATTGTATTTCCGCATGGTGAACTTAGCCGAGCAGCGACATCGCGAGAATCGCCGCCGCGAACGGGCGCTAGGCGGCGAAGAACCGCTGCGCGGATCGATCGAAGCGCTGCCGGCCGGACCGCATCCGGATTTCGAGCGGCTCGCGATTCGCTTGGTGTTTACCGCGCACCCGACCGAAGTTTTGCGCCGCACGACGAGTGAAAAAATCGCTGCGATCGCCGAATTGCTGCGCGATCTCGACGAACGTCAGCAAACACCCGACGAAGCGCGGGCAATCGAAGCCGAGTTGCGCGCGCTCATCGTCATGATGTGGCAGAGCAGCGAATTGTATAACAGCGCCCCGACCGTGCACGATGAAGTACGCAATCTGCTCGCGCGTTTTCGCGAATCGCTCTTCGAAGAAGCGACGCTGCTGTTCGAGCGTCTCGAAGAGCGGACGGCGCAACCGGTGCCGACGTTTTTATCTTTCGGCAGTTGGATCGGTGCCGACCGCGACGGCAATGCGAACGTTGCGCCCGATGCGATCGTCAACGCGCACGAACAAGGCCGGGCGTTCGTCATCGACCGCTACTTGCAAGCCGTCGCGGCCTTACAAGCGCGCTTTTCGCAGAACATCGTGCGCGGTGCAGTTTCGGCCGACTTGATTGCATCGGTCGAACGCGACGCGGCAGCCTATCCCGACGTCCGGTATACGCTCGGTCCGCGGCAAGCGACCGAACCGTACCGGCGCAAACTGGCGTTCATGCACCGGCGCCTCACGCTCACGCTCAAAGACGCACCGGGAGCTTATCCCGATACCGGCGCGTTCGCTGCCGACATTGAAGCGCTCGAAGCCAGCTTGAGCGCGCATAGCGGCAGCGACGTCGTGCGTCCGTTACGGCGGTTACGTCGCGCGCTCGCAATCTTCGGTTTTCACTTGTACACGCTGGAATGGCGGCAACATCGCGATCGCGTGGTGGCCGCGCTTGACGAGATCGTCATGCAGATCGAACCGGAACTTCCGGCGCTTTCTGCGCGCACGGAACACGAGCGCGCTGCCTGGTTTGCGCGCGAACTCGCCTCGGTGCGACCGTTGATTCCGCGTGCATCGTTGTCGCCGCCGACAACCGACGTCATCGCTTCGCTCGAGGCTGTCCGCGCGCTGCGTACGCGCCGCGGTCCGCACACTGTCAGTTCGTTCATCTTGGCCGGAACCGAAGCCCCGTTCGATATTTTGTCACTGTTTGTTTTGGCTCGCACCTGCGGCGCACTCGAGGGCGAGCCGCCGCAAATCGTACCGTTATTCGAAAGCACGCCGGCACTTGAAAGCGGCGCGGCTATTTGCGCCGGCGCGCTTGCCGAACCGGCATTTCGCGCCTATGTCGCGACGCTCGGTACGTGGGAAATCATGCTCGGGTATTCCGACGGAACCAAAGTCGCGGGCATCTTGGCGGCGGCTTGGGCGATCTATCGCGCGCAGATCGCGATCGCCGATGCAGCGGCACGAAACGGCATCGACGTCCGGTTTTTTCATGGTCGCGGCGGGTCCGTCGGGCGGGGCGCCGCTGACGCTCGCGAAGCCGTCGCCGCCCAACCCCCGCAATGCCGTAACGCCTATTTAAAAGTCACCGAACAAGGCGAAGTCATTCGCGCGCGCTACGGTATTCCGTCCCTGGCCCGCCGCAATCTGGAATTGGCCGTGACGGCGGTGCTCGGCGGTGCGCGCGAAACACCGGCGCCGATCTCAGGCGAGCGCGCCGCACTGCTCGACGCCTTGGCCGTTCGGGCACGCGAAACGTATCGCGATCTCATCGACGAGCCGGATTTCTTGCGGTTTTTCGCTTCGAGCACGCCGGTCGATGAGATCGGCGAGCTCGAGATCAGCTCGCGGCCCGGGCGCCGCGGCGGCGAGCGCCGTACGATCGACGATCTGCGCGCCATTCCGTGGGCCTTCGGCTGGGCGCAATCGCGCTGCATGTTGCCCGGCTGGTACGGCTTCGGGAGCGCGGTCGCGGCGTCTGCCGGTCAAGTCGACGTTCTGCGCGCGATGGCGACCGAGGATCCCTTCGTTGCAACGCTCGTACAAAGCGTCGAACGCGCGTTAGCGGTTGCCGATATGGCGATTTTCGAGCGTTACGCGCGCGAACTCGTCGACGATTCGGTCTTGCGCGCACGCTTCGTACCGCGCATTCTCGCCGAGTACGAACGCTCGGTGCAGGCCGTGCTGTCGATACTGCAGCGCGATCGCTTGCTGTCCGCCGATTCCGTACTCGCGCGCAGCATCGCGCTACGAAACCCGTACGTCGATCCGATCTCGCTGTTGCAAATTCGCATGTTGCAGTCATATCGCAAGCAGAACGTGCGCGATCCCCGTTTGCGCGATGCCATTCGCTTGTCGATCAATGGAATTGCCGCCGGCTTGCGCGTTACCGGTTGATCGACGCAGCATTCGATTTGCGGCTGAGCGGCGTCGCGATGGCGTACCGCAGCGGCCGCGAACACGTGCAGGCCTTGACGGAGGTCGATCTGCACGTCCCGGCTGCAACGTTTTGTGCGATCATCGGTCCGTCGGGTTGCGGAAAATCGACCGTATTACGCCTGTTGGGCGGCTTGCTGCGCGCCACGGCCGGCACGGTGACGATCGGCGGGCGCGACCCGGCGCAAATTACCGGCGCGCACCGCTTGGGCGTCGCGTTCCAGGATCACGCGCTACTGCCGTGGCTAAGCGCACGGGAGAATATCGCGCTGCCGTTCCGCGCCGTCGGCCGGGCCGTCGATTACGCGCACGTCGACCGGTTACTCCACGTCGTCGGCATTCGCGAGTTCGCTCGCGCGCGGCCGGCACAGCTATCAGGCGGCATGCGCCAACGCGTCGCCATCGCGCGGGCACTCGTCCTCGACCCGGGCGTTCTGCTGCTCGACGAACCGTTCGGCGCGCTCGACGCGGTGACGCGCCGGCACCTGAATTTAGAACTGCAGCGAATTTGGTCCGAGCACGCGATTACGACCTTGCTCGTGACGCACGCGGTTGAAGAAGCGGTGTTCCTGGCCGATACGGTCGTCGTCATGTCGAGCCGGCCGGGCCGCGTACTGCAGGTGGCCCCGATCCCATTCGCGCGTCCGCGCGATCGCAGTCTGCTGACGGCAACGGCGTTCCATGCGCTCGTCGACCGGCTCACCGCCGCGCTCGATGCGCCCGAAGCCGGCGCATGAACGAACGTTTGCTTTCGGCCACGGCAGGCTGCGCCGGTTTGCTCGCGTTGCTCGTTGCCTGGGAGGTCGCCGGGCGCTCGGGCATACTCGGACCGTCATGGCCGCCGTTTTCCGCTGTCGCAAGCTTCATTCGAGCGCCCGAACATCGCGCGTTGCTGACTGCGGCCGCCCTGCAGACATCGAGCGAAAGTGCGCTCGGGTATGTCGCGGGCAGCATCTTGGGTTGCGGACTTGCTCTCGTCGCGGTGCTGCTGCCGCCGACGGCGTTCGGCATCGACCGCCTCGCTGCCATCGTCAACGGGATCCCGGTGATCGCGGTCGGTGCACTGTGCGCGATCGTCGCACCGCCCGCAATCAACCCGGTCGCCGTCGCGGCGTTGGCGGTTTTTTTCATGATCTTCGTCGCCGCAACAGCGGGTTTCCAAGCCACGCCGTCCGCCCAACGCGACGTGCTCGCGGTATTAGGCGCTTCGCGCTGGACGGTGTTCCGCCGTTTGCAGCTGCCCGCCGCGTTCCCCGCAATCGCCGACGGTCTGCGGCTAAGTGCGCCGGTAAGCGTCGTCGGCGCCATCGTCGGCGAGTGGTTCGCGGCCGACCGCGGTTTAGGGCCGTTACTGGTAAACGCCATGCAAAATTATCAGATTGCGCTACTCTGGTCCGCCGCGTCGATCGGATCGCTCATCTCGCTAACGGCGTTTCTGTTCCTCGGCTTCGTACAACGTGCGGCAGCGCGGCGCTACGGCAACGCGTGACGCCGGCGTGATGCGCTTGCGTGCGGCGTTTGCCGCATACTGGCCGCTAGCGCTCGTAGTCGGTGTCTGGCAGGCGTGGATAAGCGGCGGTCATGTCGTGCGGCTGGTCGCGCCGGCTCCGCGCGACGTTGTCGCCGAACTCGTTGCACATCCGGGCGTGTATCTGAACGCCGGTCTCATGACGCTGTCCGTTGCTGCTGCGGGCTTGTTGATCGGCACGCTGCTGGGTTGCAGTCTGGCGGTTGCAACGTGGTTTTCGCCGTTCGTGAGCGGAGCACTGACGCTGCCCGCCGTGCTCGTCCAAGCCACCCCGCTCGTCGCGCTCATCCCGCTCGTCGCGCGACTGCTGGGGTACGACGTGCGGACGGTCATCGCATGCGCGGTGCTCATTACATTTTTCCCGACGTTCGTGCTCGTTGCGACCGGCTTACGCACGTTGCCGCCCGGCAGTGCGGATCTCTTCGATGTGCTCGGCGGCGGTAAGCCGGCCAGGCTGCGGCATCTCGTGCTTCCGGCGGCGATCCCGCAATTGCTCGTTGCGGTGCGAATCTCGTCGGCTAATTGTATTCTGGCGGCCCTTGTCGCCGAATATTTAATGGGGACGACCGGCCTCGGCCGGCTGTTCGCAGCGTCGGAGAGCCGGTTCGATACGGCTGCGGCGTGGGCGGCATGTCTAACGGCGACGCTGATGTCGGTCGCCGCATTCCTTGCCGGCCGCCGTCTCGAGCGTAGCGCACGTTCGATCTATACGCCGTGATGCGTTCGCGCCGGGGCGTCAGTCCAAGACGTCGGGACCGCCGAAATAGCGCATGAGAATCGGCTTGAGCGGGCGGTCCGGCTTATAGCCGTCGGGCGGCGGCTGCAACGGTATGCGTTTGTCGCCGCGCGCGAACGGATCGTCGCCGATCGCATAGTGGAACGGCCAGGGAACGGCGTCGGACTCGTACGTGCCGTCGCCGTGCACGTAGGAATAGCGTACGTAATACCACATTGTATTTCCGATCCGCTGCCGCGAGATCGGCCAGATGTCTCCGTCGCCCGGGTTCATGCCTTCATGGATGCCGGCAACGTGCGTGCTGTAGTGTTTCATCGTCACGACCGGTGTCTCGTCGCTCGCGCTTTGAACGCTGCCGAGCGTCTGACGCGACTCGGCGATCGTTTTCGAGAATGACTGCGTGAGTACGGCAATTTGCCGATCGGAATACGCGCGTTGCGGTTTTGCAATAACGGCAGGTGCAAGCGGTTTGATGCGGCGCGGTGTAACGACCGGCGACCTTGCGAAGGCGGTCGCCGGCGCTTGTGCCGGCGCGTGAACGGCGATGTGGGCAAGTTCGTGTTTCGGTTGTGGTGCTGCCGGTGCGGCCGTTGCGATCGGATGCGGTCGCGGGGCAACGCGCGTTACGCGATTTTCATGCGCGGGCGCAGCCGCCGCTGCAGCGCGGTGCTCGATGCGAATAACGGTGGCCGCGGGTGGCGCTTCCTGGCGGCTCGCCCAGACCATCGGTCGCGGCGTTATCCGCGCCAGCGTACGCGCCCATAACGCCCACAAACCGCCGCCGAGGAGGTGAAGAAGCACCGAAAGTACGAGGCCCAGAAGCAGCAGGGAGCGCGTTCGCTGCCGGGGCCGAGAAAGCGTCATGCAGTGGACCGTACGTTCGACCCGCACGCGGCTCAACCATAGCCCCGTCAGCGGTCGCTGCCGCAATGATGGCACCGAAGTCTGTGAAGCATCCGGGAAAGGCGTCGTGCTGCATGCCGGACGAGTTGTGTTCCGCCGTGCCGATTCGAGCAGCGGGTGCAAACGGCCGGCAGCGCGCATTCTTCTTCCCGGCGCTTCGTCACGAGCCGCCGGCGCCGGAGGATCACACGATGCGCCGTCAACGCAATTATAGTAGAATGAAGCGGGTCGAAATCGTCGTCGAAGCTCGGCAAGTCGACGCACTCCTCGCAGTCGTGCAACTGCACGCAACGGGATATACGCTTATCCCTGGTGCGACCGGGCTGGGAGAACACGGCTATCGCGACCGCGAGATGGTCGTGCTCGTTACCGTCGTCACCGCCGATCATCTCGATGCGATCGTCGATGCGATGTTGCCATCGCTGGGCGAACGAGCAAATATCGTTCTCATTACCGACGTCATGGTGCTGCGCGCCGAACATTTCATTCCGGAAGTTCGCGCGGCTACGGTACAGCGCGGGTAAGCTCCGGGCTACGGTTCCGCTCACGCTTGCCTTTGTCGGGATTTTACAGTTTGTGCCGAAGGCGCGCGCATGCGTACGCTCTCCGAGGTCTTTGCAGCCCGCGGCCCGCTGTTACCCGAAGGCCTGCGAACGTTAGACGTCTCGCCGAACCGGACGATCGAGCCGGGCATGACCGTCTATGCGGCGTTTACATTTCGCAATCTGGGCGGTGGAACCGCGAGCGGCTTTCGCGTCCGTTTCCGGTTGCCCGAAGGTCTGACGTATCTCGTCGGAACGGCGCGAATCGATGAAACGCCGCTCGACGAACTGGGCGGCCTCACGACGCTGCTGCAAACGTCGGGAGCCGACATCGGCGAAATTCCGGCCGGCGGCGAGCGGCGCGTCTCACTTGCTTACACCGTCGCAACGACAATCGAAAACGGGACGCCGATAAGCCTGCAAGCGGCTATTGCCTCGTTCGACGTCCCGGTGATCGGTTCGAACATCGTGCGGCTCGTCGTCCGCAGCCGGCCCGTATTGCAGAACGCGAAAACGACGCTCGCTTTGTCGCCGACGCGCGAAGCGTTACCGGGCGAAGAGTTGCAACTTAGTGCGCGCGTACACAATAGCGGTCAGAGCAGCGCTCACGATCTCATCGTACTGCTGCCGCTGCCGGCGCATACCACGTACGTCGCGCACAGTGTCGGTATCGAAGGCCGCGCGTTCAACGGGACCTCCGAGGTCGAACCTTTTGGTTTTGCGCGACCGTCGGTCATCGCGCCGACGTTAGGTCCGGGAGCGACGGTCGATATCGGCTATCGCGTTCGGATCGACTCGCCGCTCGAGGATGCAACGCCGATCGTTGCGCAAGGCGCGGTCTGCTCGCAAGAAGTCGCCGAATTCGCGTTCGCGCCGGTGACGATCAAAATACCGTCGGCGGCGCTGTTTGCCGGCGACGACACGTCGCTGCGCGTTGAATGCGACGACGAAGTCGAGCCGGGACAACGCGTGCGGATCGTGTTGCGCGCCCGGAACGGCGGCACGGCACGCGCGCGCAAGCCGACGCTGAAAATTAGCCTGCCGGAGGGCATTGCGTTTTCGAGCGGATCGCTCAGTATCGACGGTCTCCCGGTCCCCGATCGCGGCGCGCAGCCCGATACGCTGACCATCGGCGATCTCGAACCGGGGCGTTCGGTTGAAATCGGCCTGACGGGCGTCGTGCGTTCGCCGGTCGCGGACGGCGTCGAACTGCGCATCGCCGCAGCCGTCGTCTGGTCGAAAGGTCAGCGCAAATTCGAGCGGATCGTGACGGCCCGCTCGCTGCCGCACTTTCCGCCGGCGTTCAATAAAATCGAACGTGAAACGTCGCGCCGGGTTGGCCCCGCCGACAGCGTGAAGTATACGGTGGCGTTGCAAAACATGGGCAGCGATAGTGCCACCGACGTGCGGCTTCAACTTCATGCCGACGACGGCCTCGAGCGTCTGCACGTGTACGATAACGATCGCGAGGTGTCGATTAGTGATGACGGCGTCATTCCACTCGATATGCTCGAACCCGGATCGGCGCGCGAATTGCGGATCGAAGCGCAGATTGCTGCGGTAATCGAGGACCAGACCGGTCTGCGTTTGCACGCCATGTTGTTGACCGCGCAATGTCCGCCCGTCGATCTCGGCGCACCGGTGCACACGGTCGCATCGCGGCCGCGTTTCTCGGCAAAAACATCGCACCTCGCACTCGGCAGCGCCGAAGCGCTGCGGCCGAACCGTTTGAGTACGTGTCGCCTGGTGCTCGTCAACGAAGGCACCGATCGCGGGCGCGACGTGCGCGTTTTCTTGCAACCGCCCGATGAGTTACGGCTCGAGCGCGTCGAGGATGCGACGCGCGATGGAAACATCGTCGTCTTCGGCGACATCCCGGCCGGTGAAAGCCGCGAGGCGATGTTGTCGTTCCGGCTTGTCGGTACCGTCGGCGGAGGCGATGTGCTGAGCATCGCGGCGCGTGCCGGCGGCTTGAACGTCGTGCCGTTCGGATTGACGACGATCGAATTGGCAACGCACGCCGAAGCGTCGTTCGGTGAAGGCGCAACGCTCGTGGCGTTGCCGGGTGAAACGATCGACGCCGGCGCGGAGATCACCTACACGCTGTCGCTGCGCAACTGCGGTGACGGCGCTGCAAAACGGCTTGTCACGCGGGTTGCCGGTGTGACCAATGCGGTCTATGCGCCCGGCAGTACCACACTCAACGGCATCGCGCTGCAAGATTTCGCCGGAACGTCGCCGCTGTTGAGCGCCGCAGGTTTGACATTAGCCGACGTCGGGCCCGGTGTGGAAATTATCGCCCGCTGGCGAGTCATCGTGAATCTTCCGTTGCCGCCGGCGACAGCGATCGAAACGGCGGCAATCGTACGCTGGGATGAGTCCGCCGAGATCTCCATTGCTGCCCTACCCGTTCGCGTCCACTCGACATCGGCGCTGCCGATCATCGAGCCGGAGCTACCGTTTTCGGTGCTCGGCGCGGTCGCCGCCCCCTTACGCTCGGGTGCGCTTGCGGCGCACAATACCTTCGTGACCCTCGAACCGGCATACACCGAATTACGGCCCGCGCTGCCCGTCGGTTCCAACGGCGGCACCTCCGGCGTGACGCCGGTAATGGTGCCCGCGATCGAATACGCGCAACTTCCGCCGGCCAACGGCGCGACCGCGGCAGAACCGGCCACGACGGCCGTCTTCCTAGATTTAAACGATGATGAGCTTAGCTGGGTCGTTCAGTATCTCGAGCAAACCCGAATCGGCGGTCTGGTCGCACATTTGCTGGTACTGCGCGCATTGTTTCCGGACCGGGTCACCGCTGCGGACCGCGCTGCGCGCAATCGTCTGCGCGCACATCGCGAACTTCTCGCAGGCGTCGCCGACCGGCTTTTCATCAAAGTTCGCTTGCCCGATTTCCCGCTCGAAGCAGCCGATGTCGAAACGGCCGAGCTGCGTTCGTCGCTGCTCGAGCTTTTGGGCGAATTGACGGCGAGCGGCGCCGAACGGCCGGCCATACGTTCGGGTCTGCGCCTGCTCGAAACGCTCGACATCGCGGATTTGGCGGCTCGCATCGCGCCCTTGAATACCGGCGAGCTTGCGACCGCAGCGCCTTGGCATGCGATGGTGCAACTCATCGGAACGACGCTCCAGCTCGACGGCGGGCCGATTGCCGACTTCAGCGTTTACCGCAATTTGCTGGCGCGCGAACTCGCGGCGCGTACGCACCTTGATGCAATTGAATTCGTCGCTTCGCTGCGCCGGCCCGTCGGCGCCGAACTCGATGCGGCACGTGAGTCGGTTATTCGGGTCTTGGCGGAACAACAACGTGTGCTAAACTAGCGCTCATGGCCGTCGCAGTCGTTGCCGCCGTGCTGCTCGTAATGCTAATCGTCGGTCTGGTAGCGGTCCGGCGCGGCAGGCGGATGCCGGCAGTGGCAGCAGCGGCCGCCGACCGGCCGGCGTGCGACCATCCGACGGACGCTCGTTCGACCGGCGCCCTTGAAATGTCGGGCGCCGTAGAAGCCGTAGCGGCTTCACCCGTAGAGCCGGCGCAAGAAGCGTTGCCCGCCGCGATTGCGGTCGAAGCCGCAGCGACCGGCTCGCGGCCCGAGATGCAGTGGTGTCGCCAGTTCGATCCGCGCTCGACGGGTTTGGACGACACCGCCCGGCTGCGCTTGATCGGCGACCTCGGCGTCGTCGCCGACGATTGGTGCGTGCCGCTGCTGTGCAACGCATATCGCGAAGAGCAGCGGCCGGCAAATCGCGAAGCGGCGCTGATCGCCTTGACGGCCTGCCGCAGTCAGGATGCCGTTCCAACGTATCGCCTTGCGCTAAAGTCAGAACACCTGGCCGAACGCGCAATAGCAACCGATGCACTCACCGATCTCGAACCTGCGCGTGCGACGCGTACGATTGTCGAGCGGCTCTGACCGCTCTCGTTGAAGCCGACTTGCGCTAAAAGGATCAGCATGCATATCGAACGTCTCGACCATGTGAACATCGCGGCCCGCGACATTGGCGCAACTCGCGACTTTTACGTCGATGTCATCGGCTTGAAGGTCGGCGACCGGCCGCCTTTCACGTTTCCGGGATATTGGCTGTACGACGACCGGGTTGCCGTCATTCATTTAACCGGATCCGACGGTGGGTCGACCGAGCGCGGCAGCGGCGCGATCGATCACATTGCTTTCCGCGCCGCCGGTTTAACGGCGATGCGCGCGCGACTGGAAGCCGCCGGTACCGCGTCGAGCGAACTTCTCATACCGCGTACCGGCGAACTGCAAATCTTTCTGCGCGATCCGGACGGAATCGCGATCGAGCTTACCTACGCCGCATCCGAAGTCGCCGCTACGCCCGAACTCGCGCGCAAATAACGGTGCAAGCGCAGGCGCTGGCGCGTGCTTTAAACGTCTTGACGAAATCTCCGCAGTTTTCGTACCTCAAGGCGCGTGCGGCGGCGCGCAAGGAGCAACATATCGACTGGCCGCGCACGAAGGCGCGGAATGAAGGCTTCAATGCCGACGTGGACGGCTGCGAATCGTTTGTTCTGCTCGACGGTAGCGTTTGTGTTTGGAAGCCGGGCGCATACACCTATGTTGCCGTCGGAAAATAAGTGTATGCGCTTGATGCTTGCTAGTGAGCTGCGTGCGCGACGGTCGCCGCAGCGTCATCGCTGCGGATTGTTTGCACCGTGCCGTTTGCGGCAGCCGGAACGAGTTCGACCTTGAGCCAGCCTTCCTGGCGCCGGTCGAACGCCTCGTACGCCTCGATTGCCCCGGTCATCGGAGCTAATTGCGTGAGAATCCGTTCGGGTGTCAGCCGGCCGGTCTTCACCCACGACACGGCGTTCCACAGATACGCCCGGTGATTGCAATTACCGCTGCGCAACGACAAATTCTTGTTCATCGCAGCGCCGATCGGAAATGCCTTCGCCGCCGGCGGATAGACACCGATAATTGAAATTGTTCCGGCCTTTCGTACCGCACCGACCGCCCACGTCAGCACCTGCGACGGCCCGTCGCCGGGGTGCCAGTTCGCGCCGTCGGGATGTTGTTCGGGCGCAACCTCGTGCATCTGTTTGTCAAACTCTTTGCCTTCGGCTTTGGCTTCGGCCAGCGCCGGTCCGGCTTGCGGGCGCATCGCATCGACGCCGACGGCATCGATGACGCGATCGGCGCCGTTCCCGTTTGTTAAGCGCATCAATTCGGCGATCGGTTCGGTCTCATCGAAGTTGATGACCTCAGCGCCTTGCGCTTGGGCGCGCTGCAGACGTCCGGGAATCCGATCGATTGCGAACACGCGTCCGGCGCCGAGCATAAACGCCGACGTAATGGCGAATTGCCCGACCGGACCGCAACCGAAAACGGCGACGGAATTACCCGGCTCGATGTTTGCAATATCGGCGCCGAAGTAGCCGGTGGTGAAGATATCCGACAAGAGAATCGCCTGATCGTCCGTTACCTCGTCGGGCAATTTTACCGGCCCGACGTTTGCGAACGGGATGCGCGCGTACTCGGCTTGCAAGCCGTTGAAGGGTCCCGTCGTCGCCGGTCCGCCGAAAAACGCGGTCCCGGCTTGGGGACCGTTAGGATTCGCGACATCGCACTGCGCAAAGCTCCCCATTCGGCAAAATTGACATGCGCCGCAGCCGATGGTCGACGGAATGACGACCCGATCGCCGGGCCGCAGATTACGGACGGACTTACCGACTTCCTCGACGACGCCGACACCCTCATGGCCCAGAATCGTTCCCGGTACCATGCCCGGGAAAGTCCCGCGAACCATGTGCAAATCGGTCCCGCAAATCGCACTCGATGTCAGCCGCACGATTGCGTCGGTCGGTTCTTTGATTTTCGGTTCGGCCACGGAGTCAAGCCGTATATCGCCGATTCCGTGGAACACAACTGCTTTCATGAGCTCGTCATGACCCAACTCAATTGGTGCCAAACAAGCTTACCTAAAGCGGTATTTAGCGTAGCAGCGCTTTGCAGGCGGCGGCAAGTCGCTTCAACAGGGACTCGACGTAGGGCAGAGTAGCTTTTCCAAGATGCCCGCGATTAAGATGATTCGAGCCGGAAAGCGCTATGGTTTCGAGTGTGCGGTGTGCCGACTGCGCGAGCTAAGCGCGGATCCGGCGGGTGCGCGCGCGGCCCGCATGCTTCACGTCGGTACTCCGGCGCATCGGTCGGCGCTTCGCGCGGCGCGTAAGGAGTAAGCGGGGCTAGTGCGGACTCATCATCGGATTGGGCGCCGGACTTTCGGGATTTTCGCCCGAGGCACTCGTTCCGCTGGTGGCTTCCGGATGCCGCTGGCTACGCTTAATCATCGTATCTTGCTTGTATTTCGCCTTGTGGATCGTTCTGGGCGCGATCGAAATTTTCGGCTTGGGCGCGGGGCTCGCACTCTGGGCGGAAACGAGCATCGGCGTATATGCCGCTAACGTTAGCGCAGCGAGTGCCGTCAACCGAGCGATCTGAAGCGTCATGCCGACCCTGTTGCCTCAATGGGCACTTTCAAAACAGCTTGGCGGCTATGCGGTTACACCCATCCACCGTCGATGATGTAACTTTGACCGGTCATCGCCGAACTATCGTCGGCTGCAAGGAACAAAACGAGTCGCGCAACTTCATCCGGCAACAGATCGCGTTTGAGTGATTGCGCTTGCTGCACGGCGGCGGCATATTGCGGTGTGAGCCAAAGGCGGCGCTGCCGCTCGGTGATGATCGCGCCGGGCAATATACAATTGACGCGAATGGCCGCCGGCCCCAGTTCGTGCGCCAGCGTTCGGGTCAAACCGACGATGCCGGCTTTGGCCGTGACGTAGGCAGCTTGGTCGATCGACGGAATGAGCCAGCCGATCGAACTGATATTGACGATCGACCCGCCGCCCGCGATTTTCATTCCGTCAGTGACGGCTTGGATAGTGAAAAAATAGTGCCGCAAATTCACCGCCATGCGCTCGTCCCAATAGTCCGGCGTTATCTCGGCGGTTCGATGACGATCGTCGCTCGCGGCGTTGTTTACGAGCACCGCCACATCGCCCAAGCGCCGAGCCGCAGCGGCAAGCGCGCGACGCAGCGCCGCGATGTCCCTGACGTCGCATTCAATGAACGCGGGCGCATGCCTTACAGCTGGGGTCAGCCGCTCGACGAGACGAGTCGCCGCACTTGCATCAACATCGACGAATGCCACTTGCGATCCCTGTCGCGCAAAATGCTCGACGATCTCGGCGCCGATGCCCGAACCGCCGCCGGTCACGAACACCGTGCGATCGCGTAAGCTCGGATATGTCGCGTAGGCTGCGGCTGCACTTACCGGCTCACGCATACTGCGCGATCCCGTCGCCGAACGACCAATTTTCTTTGCTCACTTCGATCAGGTTGACGATCATGTCGGCTTTCGGAACGCCCGGATCGACGGACGCCAATTCGGCGATTCGCGCGTAGAGCGCACGTTTTTGTTCGACCGTCCGTCCGCCGTTCAAGGTGATTTGCACGATGACGACCGCCTCGGAATGTGCGATGCCTAAATACTGCGGCGGCCAAATGACGTGCCCGGTTGCGCCCGCGCTAATCACTTGAAAGCGGTCGTCGGCCGGCACGTTCATGCACTCGACGAGCGCACGATGAACGGCCGTTCCGATCGCGGCGCCGAACGCAGGGTCGCCGGTGTTGAGTGATATTCTTACAAGCGGCATGGTACCGTACGCGGTTTGACTTAAAGCCGCGCGCATCCCCGGACGCGCGTCAAGGCACAGACCGGCTCGGAATCGTAAGTTCAGCCCGGAGGCGTTCATGGCAGAATTCGACGGTCTGGTGGCACTTGTTACCGGTGGAGCTTCAGGAATCGGTCTTGCGACGGCGGAGCTGCTTGCGTCGCGCGGCGCGCGCGTTGGAGTTCTCGATTTGCAGCCCGGGCCGGATACTCCGGAGATCAGCGGCTTTTCGGCAAACGTTGCCGATCAGGCATCGGTCGACGCGGCCGTGCGTGCAGTGCTCGAGCGCTTCGGAAGCTTGGACATCGTCATCAACAATGCCGGTATCGGCGCGGCCGGCACGATAAGCGACAACGAACCGGACGAGTGGCATCGCGTTTTCGATGTTAATGTGGTCGGAATTGCGCGGGTAACCCGCGCCGCACTGCCGCATTTGCGCCGCTCCCAGGCCGGCGCGATCGTCAATACATGCTCGATTGCGGCAACGGCGGGATTGCCGAATCGCGCCGTCTACAGTGCAAGTAAGGGCGCGGTGCTCTCGCTAACACTTGCGATGGCAACCGATCTCGTGCGCGAGGGCATCCGTGTCAATTGCGTAAATCCCGGCACGGCCGATACGCCGTGGGTTGCGCGCTTGCTCGACAACGCGGAAGATCCCGAAGACGAACGCCGTCAACTTGCCGCGCGTCAGCCGATGGGACGGCTGGTCAGCGCACAAGAAGTTGCAGCGGCAATCGCCTATCTCGCAAGCCCGCTGGCGTCGGCGACGACCGGAACGTCACTGGCCGTCGACGGTGGAATGCAAGGGCTGCGTTTGCGCCGCTAACCGGCTACGACGAGATTGCGGTTCCGGCGGCGCTCGGCGCGGTTGCGCCGCCGATCATATGAGCGGTTATGACCTCCATTGCACTCTCGAGCGCACCGTCGAGCATGCGTTCCATCTCCGCGAAATGCGGCTGCTGCATGTGATTGTCGAGACCGGCTTGGTCTTGCCATTGTTCGTAGAGCAGAAAAAGCGTCGGATCGTCGCTTGCGGAGTGCAGCGCATAGCCGATGTTCGCATTCTCTTGCACCGTCGGTTCGATCATATCCATAAGTGCACGACGAACGCGGTCTTCGCTGCCGCGCTTGGCTTTGAATCGGGCGAAAACGTTGATGCCGGGAACATTCATGTCTGCACCGTCCCGCAAAGTGGTGGAAGCTCAACGCTGGTAGCGGACGCTGACTGACCGGGCCGGCAACCGTGACGTTCATCGCCATTGCGGCCGCCCACCGCGGGCAACAAGCCGCTTGGAGCCGGCGTGTTCGACTGCCCGCGCAAAACGGGCGGTTATGATTTTCAAAAGCGGGTAACTAAGTTCCAATAATTGCGCCCAGGAGTGAATCTATGTCCCACGCGCCGGAAGCTGCATTCGGCCGATGACTCTTTCGCCCGTCGACTGGGTCATCATGGTCGTCTATTTCGGATTTGTACTCGGCATCGGGTTCATGCTGAGCCGGAAAACGACGGACAGCCAGCAATTTTTTATGGCCGGCCGCGCGGTCCCGTTATGGATTTGCGGCTTAGCTTTCGTGTGCGCCAACCTCGGCGCGCAAGAAGTCATCGGTATGGCGGCTTCGGGTGCGAAATACGGGATACTCACCGCGCACTTCTATTGGCTCGGTGCGATCCCCGCGATGGTGTTCGTCGGCGTGTTCATGATGCCGTTCTATTACGGATCGAAAGCCCGCTCCGTACCGGAGTATCTCAAGCTGCGGTTCGACGAGAAAACGCGGGCGCTCAATGCGATCACCTTCACGGTGATGACGGTATTTTCATCCGGTATCTCGATGTACGCCATGGCGCAGTTGCTCATTTCGATGCATGTGTTCGACGCGGCGTTCGCCGCCATGAACATTCCGCTGCACTATATTTTTGACGTATCGGTCGTTATCTCGGCAATTATCGTGTTGGCGTACATTTTGGCCGGCGGACTGCGCAGCGCAATGTACAATGAAGTCTTACAGTTCTTCCTTATCGTCGCTGGTTTCTTTCCGCTCGTCTTCCTCGGACTCAAGGCCAGCGGCGGTTGGCACGGGATCGCGCAAACGTTGCCGCCCGCCTTCACGCATACATGGCACGGCTTGCAATCGCCCGATACAAACTTACTCGGCGTCGACTCGTTCGGTCTCGTGATGGGTTTGGGCTTTGTCCTGTCGTTTGGCTATTGGTGCACCGATTATCTGATCGTTCAACGTGCGATGGCGGCCGACTCGATGCTCGACGCGCGTCGTACGCCGCTCGTCGCCGCATTCCCGAAGATGCTCTTTCCGTTTTTAGTGATATTGCCGGGGCTCATTGCGCTTGCCGCGCCGAAGACCGAGGCGATGCTGCGCGCTCATCCGACCGTCATCGCGTCGACGACGGAAGCCGGAACGAAAGCCGGCGTCGCCGCGGCACTCGCGTACGGCGGCAACGGCATCATTCCGCAGCAGACCACGACCGACGGCAAACCTGTCACCAACAAAGACGGTAAGCCGGTTCTCAATTACAATTTAGTTATTCCGGCGCTGCTCTCAACGTACTTTCCGACCGGTTTGCTGGGCTTGGGAATTACGGCGCTGTTGGCAAGCTTCATGTCCGGCATGGCAGGTAACGTCACCGCGTTCAATACGGTGTGGACGCGCGATATCTACGAGCCGTATATCAAAAAAAATGCATCCGACAAGCATTATTTGCAGATGGGTCGGATTGCGACGGTCGTCGGCATCGCGCTTTCGATCGTGACGGCATATATGGCCGCGCAGTTCAACAACATCATGGACGCTTTGCAGCTCGTGTTCGCGTTCGTAAACGCACCGCTGTTCGCCACATTCTTGCTCGGCCAATTTTGGAAACGCACGACCGGACACGGTGCGTTTTGGGGTCTACTTGCCGGCACGGCCGCGGCGGCATTGCACCACGGACTAACCTTGCCGCAGGGCGATCCAACGGGCCTCAAAGGTGGATTTCTCGCCGTTCTCCACACCTATCCCAGCGAGATGGCTCAAAACTTCTATACGGCGATTTATGCCTTCTCCGCGTGTCTCGTGATAACCGCGGTCATCAGCGTCTTGACCCGGCCGCGGCCGGATAGCGAACTCGTCGGTTTAGTCTATTCGCTCACCAAACGTCAGAACGATTCGGCCGTGTCTTGGTACACACGTCCGGCGTTTCTCGGAGGACTCGTTATCGTGTGCTGCATCGGCCTCAACGTAGCGTTCCGGTAAACGCGCATGGATCTCGATCTGCGCGTTCCGGTCGGTTTACTGTTTATTACCTTAGGTCTCATTATGGGGATCTTCGGCCTGACGAGCGATCCGGGGATTTACCATAAATCACTCGGTATCAACGTGAATCTCTTCTGGGGTCTAACTCAACTAATCTTCGGATCGTTGATGCTGACGTTCGGCCGGTCCGCGCGGCAAGAAGCGCCCGCAGCGTCAACGGCCAAGGGCGCCGTTGCGCCCGATCGCGCGATTACGACTCGTCACGATGCGCCGCCGAAAGCAAAAACGCCGGTTCATCGCGGCTGACGTCGCCGTTACGCCCGGTTAGTACGCCGGGCGTCGTCAACGATATCTCTGTAGCTTAAGCTTCGACGATGGTTACTGGCAATAGCGCCGCAAGTTCGTCGGGCGTGTACATGCGCGAGCGGGTTAAGAACCGGACGCCCTCGCCGTTCTCTAGAGAGAACATACCGCCACGTCCGGGTACGACATCGATGATCAGCTTCGTGTGCTGCCAGTAGGCAAACTGCGCGGCGCTCATGTAAAACGGAGCGCCCGCGATCGATCCGAGTTGCACGTCGGAACTGCCTAAGAGCAGGTCCCCAACCGGATAGCACATCGGGCTGCTGCCGTCACAGCAGCCGCCCGATTGATGGAACATAACGGGGCCATGCCGTTCCCGCAGGCGGTCGATCAGCTCGACCGCTGCAGGAGTTGCATCGACGCGGCTTGCGCTTGCGCAAGCCGCTCCGAAACTAAAAGAATCCAAGTTTGTTGGGGCTATAACTCACCAGAACATTCTTGGTCTGCTGATAGTGATCGAGCATCATCTTATGATTCTCACGTCCGATACCTGACTGCTTGTATCCGCCGAACGCGGCGTGAGCCGGATACAGATGATAGCAGTTGGTCCAAACGCGTCCGGCTTGGATGCCGCGGCCCATGCGATAGCACGTGTTCGCATCGCGCGACCAGACGCCGGCGCCTAAGCCGTAGAGCGTGTCGTTGGCAATCGCAAGCGCGTCAGCCTCGTCTTTGAATGACGTAACGCTGACGACCGGCCCGAAGATTTCCTCTTGGAAAACGCGCATTGAATTTTTGCCTTCGAAGATGGTCGGCTCAACGTAATATCCATCTTTGAATGCGCCGTCGAGTTCGTTACGCTTGCCGCCCGTCAGAACTTTTGCGCCTTCTTGTCCGCCGATATCGAAATACGACAGAATCTTCTCGAGCTGTTCGCTCGATGCTTGCGCGCCGATCATCGTCGACATGTCGAGCGGATTGCCTTGCTTTATCGCTTTGACGCGCGCCAGTGCCCGCTCCATAAAGCGATCGTAGATCGATTCTTGGATCAGCGCGCGAGAGGGACACGTGCAAACTTCGCCTTGATTGAGGGCGAACATCGTGAAGCCTTCGAGTGCTTTATCGAAAAACGCGTCATCTTGTTCCATGACGTCGGCAAAGAAGATGTTGGGCGACTTGCCGCCGAGTTCAAGCGTCACCGGAATGAGATTCTGCGAAGCATACTGCATGATCAACCGGCCGGTGGTTGTTTCGCCCGTAAACGCAATCTTCGCGATGCGCTTGTTCGACGCTAACGGTTTGCCGGCTTCGAGACCGAAGCCCTGAACGATATTTAGGACGCCCGGCGGAAGAAGATCGGCGATCATCTCCATGAAGACCATGATCGATGCCGGCGTTTGTTCGGCCGGCTTGAGCACGACGCAGTTGCCGGCAGCCAGCGCTGGCGCGAGTTTCCAGACCGCCATGAGAATCGGAAAATTCCAGGGAATAATTTGACCGACGACGCCCAGCGGTTCGTGGAAATGGTAGGCGACGGTCTCGTTGTCGACTTGACTGATCCCGCCTTCTTGCGCGCGGATGCAGCCGGCAAAATAGCGGAAATGATCGATCGCCAGCGGGATGTCGGCAAGCGTCGTCTCGCGGATCGGCTTGCCGTTGTCGATCGTTTCCGCGAGCGCCAACACCGACAGCTTTTGCTCCATCCGGTCGGCAATCTTATTGAGAATGATCGCACGTTCGGTACCGGATGTCCGGCCCCACGCTTCGCGAGCAGCATGCGCGGCATCGAGCGCAAGCTCGATATCGGCGGCCGATGAACGCGCAACTTCCGTGAACGGCTGGCCGATAACGGGGCTCACATTAGGAAAATAGCGGCCTTCGGTCGGCGGCACGAATTTTCCACCGATAAAATTATCATAGCGACGACGAAACGGATTCTCGATTCCGAGTTTTGCTAAGTCGTAAAGTGTCTCGACCTCTAAAACTGCACTCATGCGTACCTCCAGAGCTGGGCAAGAACATCCCCGGTGCCCCACTGCATTGTAGCGGACTTGCGCCGGCGAGCCTATTGTACCAAAGTATAAGTGTCTTGAAGCACGGCGTTTGTCAATGCACCCCGCGATTTGCTGCGCGACCTCGGCCGGCTGCACGCAACGGACCCGCGGGCCTCGCCGCTCCCGTGTCTCATCAAGCTAATTGCGTTTCGGCGTGATAACGCAACAAACGGGACGTGGCTTGCGCTCGAAGCCTCGTGCGCAAAGATGCGCGCTTCTCGGCTTGGCGTTCAGCGTCACGCTCGCGTTCGCCAGCATCTCGTCTCCGGCTGCAGCGCATGAAAAGTGGTTCATCGACGCAGGCGGACATCGACTCCGATGGGACCTGCTGTTTTCGGCCGTTGCCGTTAAGTTTAGCCGGGATCGTGCTCGTCGTTACGCTCGCTGCGTTCATTGTTTGGCGCCTGCGCGACGAGCGGAGTTTTTTGCCGGGGCCGTCTGCATTTGGAGCGACGTTCGAAAGTAAAAGCCTTCTTTATCGCCTGCTGCCATTGATTATCGGCATACATTTTGCCGTTCCGCTACTCGTTGACGGAACGCACACGCGGCTTTTTTCGCCGAACGACAGAATGACCGGTCTGCCTGCGTTTATCGCCGGCCTGAGCGAAACATTTATTGCACTGTCGTTTTTCTTCGGCGGTCTCACGCGTGTTAGCGCGGCACTTCTCGCAGTTCTTTGGGTCAGCGGCTTCTGGATCGTCGGCGCGGAGAACACACTTGAAAACTCGGTGTATCTCGGTGCTGCCGTCTTTTTCTTCATGGCCGGGCGCGGCCCGGTTGCCATCGACCGCATACTATTTCCGAAGCTCGAACCGCCGCCGTCACTTGCGCGCAACGCAATGATCCCGTTGCGGATCGGGCTCGGCGCCAGCCTGACCGTCGTTGCCTTCACCGAGAAGCTTGCGAATCAACCGCTGGCACTCGACTTTTTGAAAACGCATCCGTTAAACTTCACCGCGGCCCTAGGCCTGCCGATCTCAGACGAGTTATTCGTGCTTGCCGCGGGATGCGTTGAGCTACTTGTTGGTTTGTGGATTCTGCTCGGTATTTTCAACCGTGAGATTGTCATCTTCGCGCTGTTGCCGTTCAATCTCACTTAAGCGTGTTTAACGAGACGGAACTTGTCGGCCACTTACCATTTTATGGGATCTTAGCAGCTTTGCTGGTGTGGGAAGCCGGAAACACAAACCGGCGCGAGTGGCTGCGTGGGCTTTCGAGCGCGGGGCTCGCGACGAGCACCGATGAATGACGCGCCGGCGACCGTGCTTCCGCTTCTTGCCGACTTGCTGGCGGAAGCCCTCGACATCGTCTTCGTCGGGATAAATCCATCGATATACGCGGCTTCACGCGGACACTATTTTGCGCGCCCGACAAATCGATTCTGGCCCTGCTTGTCGCGCTCGACACTTAGCGGCGACGCACGTGCCGGCCTCGGTGTGCGCAAGCTCGGACCCGAGCACGATGCAGCGCTACTCCGTTACGGCATCGGCTTTACCGATGTTGTCAAACGCCCGACGATCCGGGCGGCGCAAGTAACGCCCGCCGAGTTCGCGGCCGGTGTGAGTGTGCTCGTCGAGAAGCTCGAGCGCTATATCCGCGAATCGCTTGTTTCCACGGCATCACCGGCTATCGTCACGTGCATCGCATGCTCGGTGCGACGGACGCGACCGTCGTTCTCGGTCTTCAACCTCTGCGCATCGGAACGACGCACTTGTATCTTGTTCCCAATCCGAGCGGTGCAAATGCGCACGTAACGCCGGCGGAGCAAACACGCTGGTACGACCGGCTTGCCCGATGCCGTTCATCGCTATGGTTGCGTTAGCCACCAGCCTCGAGCACGAACGGGATGCGGTTGACGCGGCGGCTCGACCGGCCGGACCAGCGCGCGAGCGCGCGCTTCACCGACTGTCGCCCGCAGCGCATTGGCGATCCGCTGATGTTCGGCAATCTGCTTTGTATTGAGACGAAATGCAGAACCGGTTACGCGTCGTGGAGCCGTACGCGTGAGGTGACTGTGTCGCGGTGCGACCGGTGCGGTATCTCGGGCAACGTTGAAACTTCCGCTAACGACGGGTGCGCCAAGGCGGACGAGTGCCGTGCGGGCGCCGCTTGGCGCGCGGGTCATCGACTGCGCTTTGGTAACCCCGGAAACCGCACGGGTTTGCAGGTACGCGACAATAAATTGCCGGCGCTCGTTCGCGGTCAGTTGGGCGAGGAGAGGCTCGAGATATTGGTCCTGCGGCTCGATAAGGGGCCGTTGATCGCGCCGCATTGCAATAGCCGGACGTTCGCGTTGCGGGGATAGCGCGGCGGCGCGCTTAACGATAATGCCGCGGTAACCGGCGTTGACCGCGTCGTGACCGATGGCGATCTCGCCCCAAATCATCGAGACGCCGGCCGGGAAGCGCAGCGTTAACAGCGTGCCGTCGGCAAGCGACGTCGCCGTCCAACTTGCACCGGCACCGTTTGCATGCACCGTCGAGCCGCTCACGACCGGGTGCCGTCCGGCCGAAATCGGGAGCAAGAATTGCATCAGACCCGAGCTGACGAAGGCGTGCTGGTCCTGACTGCAACCACCTTCGTCGCCGTGCGTACGCCCGAAGAACGCCCAGCTCTCGCTAACGTTTGTCGTGCGCGCCGGTATTTGTGCCGCCATGCCGAGAACGGGGTGCAGTTCTGCATGCGCTCCATGTTTGTTATCGATGCCGATAACGCCGGTAACGATCGCGTTCGTGCCGGCGTCGCCGCCGAGCATTCCGCGCGCCTGCGCCCATGAGTCGTCGGCGTCAACGGCGCTATGAAACGACGACCACCACGGCGTGTCGAAACGATCGATTGTCTCATCGCTATCGAATTCGAGCCCCAGCGCGCGATCGCGGCCGTTAGCGAATGTCTCGTTACCGGTTGTGGCCGACGCTTGGTCGGAGCGCTGTAAGGACAGATCGTAATCGTCGTCGCCCGTACCGCTGGGTATCGGCTTCGAATGATCGGTGAAGAGCAGCGTCCCGGTGTAGGTGGCCAATCCCCAATTAATATGCCCGTGAACGGCGCCCGAAACGCCGCCCGAGAGTTGGCAGACGGTGTAGAACGCCGGATCGCTCCAGAAGCTCGGTTCGTCGACCGTCGGCTGCTGCGTCGTGCAGGCCGGGCTGCCGAGCTTAAGGGCGTCGTCTTCGTCGTGGAAATTTGCACATAACGTCGCTGCGTCGGGTGTGCTGCCGTTCGGGCTGCGATCGGAGCCGACTTGCGCGCCCCACAGTGGATTGAGCGGCAGCAAATTATCATCGATGTTGTCCCACCACAAATCCATCGGTGCTCGCGGTAACGCCGGCGGTACCGGCTGCCCATGTTCGATCGTTATGTCGATGTAGGCGTTGCCGACGTTCTTACATTGATCGCTCGTACCGTCATCATGACCCCAATAGCCGTTGTCTCCATAGTCGTCGTCATCGTAGCCGATGTGGAGAATCAGTTCGGCTGGGTCGGTTCCCGCCGGAACGTTCGCGACATGTAACGGCGAGCGGGCCATGACGCCCTTCAATCGCTCGAGCCCGGCGGTTGCAGTCGGAACGGAAATTAAGCCGTGGTACAAGCGATCGCTGTTGTCGTCTCTGGGATCGACATACAGTTTCCAAGTATTTCCCGAACCGCCCGTTTGGACGCACCCGCCGGCCGAGACGAAAACCGTGTCACCCGGCGTAAAACGCACCTGAGGAACGGGCGTGTCATGCGCGCGCACCTCCGGGTTCGCGATGTGAACGTGCACCGTCGTCCCGTTCGTGGAGATCATCGGGTCATCGGCGCCGGCCGGACCGGGCCGAACGAAAAGACCGGCGGCGATAACGGTCGCCGCAACTCCGCAGGCGATCAGGCGCAAAGGCGACATTGAAACGCCCTTCTAGCGAAAAGAGGCTGAGCTCGCGTTCGCTTTCGCAAATCCGAGCGACGAGCCCCTCCGTCGTCACGTCCGCACCGGCTGGGCCCGCCGGCGAAACGTGCGTGCGCATTTTCCGGGCGCTCCTGAATTAGTGCACGGTCGCGACGTCAGTACCGCGATCGCTTTCGCGAGCGACGTCAACGACGGTCGACAATAAGCCGGTCTCGACGTCGTACACGTGACCCGAGACTGCTACCTTCGAGCAAATCTCGCGACTGCGCAGCAAGCGTTCTACGTCCGTGCTAACGGTGCGCGCCGGATCGAGGACGGGTCTGTCGGCCAGTGCGTGTTCGTCGACGCCCGCGCGTCGAGCAAAACCGTGACGGAACCTGTCATTCGCTAACAGCGCAGAGCCGCAATCGGTGTGGTGAATGACTGCCACCTCGAACCACGGACCGTTCGGAAATTTGCTCTCGATTAAATAACTAATGTAGGCGATGTCTTCAATGACGCCGCGCGTTACCCGGCCGCCGACGACGCGTTGCACGATTGCGTCGCCCAACTCCAGCCCGAGAATGGCCGCCGGATCGACCCGGTAGTCGATGCAGGTAACGATGTAAAGGCTTTTGCGCGAGAACGGGATTGCCGGCGCTCGCCGCCGAGCGTCGGTCCGTGCGAACGCGCGATTGCGCTCGAGGAGGGTGGACATATTGCTCATTTGTCGCGTTTGTTTACCTTTGTGTAACGGCGTTATTTGGTGCGCGTTCGCGCGATTCAAGCAGCCGTCGCGGTAGCGTCGACGACGGCTACGACCGCGGCGTGAATGATGTCGGCGGTTTGCGCTGGATGCGAAACGGGGATCGCGTGCGATGATGCGACCTCGACGGTGTGCGAGCCGGCGCGGCGACTCATGAAGCGTAACGCCTCAATTGGGATCGAGTTGTCGGCGGTCGAAATAAGCGCCCACGACGGCAGCGAACGCCATGTGGCGACGTCGTCGAATGTCTCGTCGAGGGCAGCCGGATCGATCGGGTGCTGCGCAGCGGCCATGACGGCCGCAGTAGCGGCCTCCACGTCATTTGCATAGACGTCCGCGAAGCACTCCGGCCGCAGATATAAGTCGTTGCCGCCGGGATACGCGCGAACGACGACCGTCTCTGAATTGAGCTTGCTGCCCGCAAAGCGCGCGTTGAGTTCACCGGCGCTTTCACCCCGATCTTGTTGAAAGGCGGCAATGAAGACGAGTGCACCGACGGCGCCGCTTAGGGCGTCGGGACGCGAGATGATCGAACCGCCGTACGAGTGGCTCGCAACGACGATCGGACCGTCGATCGTGGCGAGAACACTGCGCAAATAGGCGGCATCGCTTGCAAGGCCGCGCAACGGCATTGCAGGCGCGACGACGTTGTACGTCCGGTGTTGAAGTCGTGCGATGACAGCGTGCCAGACCGATGCGTCGGTGAGCGCGCCATGTACGAGTACGATCGTTGGAGTGGTGCGGGACATAGGTGTGCTTTCTTTCGGAGCGTTGTTCGATGCGAGCATTCGTGCGGGTGTGCCGTTACGAGAGTTCCGTTGCATAAGCGGCCACGGCCACCGCGATCTGTGCATCTTGCTCCGGAGTGCCGCCGGCAACGCCGACTGCGCCGACAACCGTTCCCTCGACAAGCAGCGGCGAGCCGCCGAGAATATTAGTCAGCTGTAAATCGGTTGCCAACGGCAGCGGCAACGCAAGATTAGCGCCCATCCACCCCGTTGGCCGGCGCGTCGAGGCAGCGGTGTTGGCTTTGCGCCGGCTGCTGTCGACGCTGTGCGGTGTGGCGCCGTCGGCTTTAGCGAACGCGATAAGATTCATCGAGGGATCGACGATCGTCACCGAGGCCGGAACGCCGCGTTTTTCGCCTTCGGCGATACCGCGCGCCACGACGGCAAGCGCCGTTTGAAGTGTGACAACCGATAGCTGACGGGTGATGGGCATGTACAGATCCTTCACGACTCGGGTGGCGACGGGCCCTCAGGTGGCTCGTCAGCCATAGTTTGCGCTGATTCTCGACGAGCCGTGAGTGGCCGTATTGCCAACATGCGGTAGAATTGTGCCATGAATCGACATCGTGTGGCGGTCGTGCTTTTGGAAGACGTCTTGCCGCTGGACTTCGCAATTCCAATGCACGTTCTCGCTCGCGAGGCGTCGGAGTTCTACGACGTTTGTACGGCGAGCGTCAACGGCAAGGCCGTTGCCGTTGCGGGTGGACTGCGGCTGGTGCCCGACGGCGATCTTCGACTGTTGCACGCAATCGAGACGGTCATTATTCCGGGGTATGCAGGCGCTTCGACAAAGCGGCTCGATCGTGCAACGCTCGGCGTGCTCAACGCTTGCGCCGAACGTGGGGCCCGAATGGTTTCTATTTGCTCGGGTGCCTTTGCGCTGGCTCAAGCCGGATTGCTTGACGGCTTGACCGTGACGACACACTGGTCGCTGTGCGACGAACTGGCACGGCAGTATCCGGCGCTTAACGTTGATTCTACGGTGCTTTTTGTCGACAACCGTAACGTGCTGACGTCGGGCGGCGTCACCGCGGGCGTCGACTTATTGATTCACATGCTGCGTAAAGATCTCGGCGGCTCGGTTGCCAATCATGTCGCGAAGCGAATCGTCATGGCCCCGCGTCGCGAAGGCGAGCAGGCCCAATTCATCGAGACGGCACCTGCCCCACCCGGCGACGACCGCATCTCGATGGTGCAGCAGTGGATGCTCGCGGCGCTCGGCGAGCCGATCACCGTCGACGACATGGCGTCGAAGACGCACATGTCGCGGCGTAATTTTCATCGTCGTTTTATGGAGCGAACCGCGACCGCGCCGTTAGCTTGGCTGCAACAGCAACGCATCGGTCGGACCAAAGAGCTATTGGAAACGACGAATCTCACGGTGGAAGAGATCGCGGCACACGTGGGCTTGGGATCGCCGGCGAATCTGCGTCAGCACTTCCGGCGAGCAACGAGTTTGTCCCCGATTCGCTATCGCGAACTTTTCACACAATTAGGTTGACGCGAATGTCGGTCGCCGACGACGCCTAGAGCGCTGTCGTCTTAGCGAGCTTGCTGTTTGCGCTCGTGGGTTTGCTGCGCTGTAACGAGATCGACGACGTGCTCTTCGATCCAGCTCATGAGATGGTGAAGCCGCTCGGCGACTTGGCTGCCGGCCGCGGTAAGTTCGTATTCAACGCGCGGCGGCACTTCGGGAAATTGGCGGCGCACGAGTAAGCCGTCACGCTCGAACTCACGTAAGGTCTGCGCGAGCATTTTTTCGGAGATGCCGCCGACTCGCAGGCGAAGCGCCGAAAAGCGCAACGTTCCGGTCCGCAGCGCGGCCAAGACGAGTCCCCCCCAACGCCCCGTAACGTGTGCGAACACTTCGCGCGCCGGACATTCCGAGCGAAAACAATCGCCTCGGCCGGTAGGCACTTCGGTCACACCGCTCGCAGAACGTTCCATTTTTATCCTGACACTTACTTTTTGGTTAGTACTTTCTATTCGGAAGTTTAGCTGTTACAGTGAAGTCCTCCCTGCCCAAAATCGAGAGGTTTTCATGTCAAAACGGATCGCGGTCGTTACCGGCGCTAGCTCGGGCTTCGGCCGTCTTACGGTGGAATTGCTTGCTCATGACGGTTGGCACGTTTTCGGAACGATGCGTAACATCGGGACGAGCAATGCCGGTGCGGCAACGGCGCTGCGTGCCGCCGGTGCCGAAGTTGTCGAATTGGACGTAACCGATGATGCATCGGTTGCCGCTGCTGCAGCGATCATTCTCAAAGACGGGCCACCCGATCTGCTCGTCAACAACGCAGGCGCTGCATTTTTTGGAATCGAGGAGGCGTTCTCACCTGCCGTCGTCGAGCGCCAATTCGCCACAAACGTGATCGGGCCGTTGCGGGTCAATCGCGCGTTTTTGCCGGCGATGCGCGAACGCGGCGCCGGCCTCATCGTTTACGTGTCATCGGTCGCCGGTCGGCTGACGTTTCCGCTCGGCGGCGTGTACGCGGCGTCGAAGTGGGCGCTCGAAGCGCTTGCCGAAACATCATCGTACGAACTGGCACCACTGGGCATCGATGTCGCGATCGTTCAGCCCGGAGCGTTCAACACGGAAATCGGCAACAAAGGGACGTATGCCGACGATACGGCGCGCGCCGAAAGCTACGGCGCAACCGGACAGCGCTTCTTCCAAGCAATCGGTTCATTTGCGACGTCGGCCGAAGGGCGCGACCCCGCCGATGTTGCGCGCGCGATCCTGCGCATAGCAAATACCCCGGCCGGGAGCCGTCCACTGCGCACGACGGTTCCGACCGAGCCGTCAACCGACCACATCAATGCGACGGCGGCAGCCTATCAAGTGGGCGTGCTCTCGCAAATGGGCCTCGACGACGTGATACCGAAGGCCGTCGTCTAGCAACATTCGCAGTAGCATTAAACGATAAGACGCAGAGAATTTGAGGCCGTCGTGATTTCCACACGACGGCCCCATCCGAAGCGAAGAAAATCATCTTCGATGCCGTCCCCGAAAATAACACCGCCCGACGTCATCTCCGATACCGCTGTCGCAGCCGACTCGTTGAGGACGGCCGCCGTGAGACTCGTGCCGAACCCCGGCGCGGGAAAAGCCTCGCGCACGTAGAGCGCGAGTGCCCGTTGCGTCGGCGCCGGCGGCGTGACGGCATCCTTCCGCTCGCGGGCGATCGAGCGCGCCCAACCCGTGCAACCCGTACCGGTTGCCACGATAAAGCCCGAAGACGAGTGACGCTCCTGTGCGCCGTTGGCCGTCAGCCGGTATTTCGCCGATTGATGTTGACGTTGACCGACGAAGATCTCGTTGAGCGCGCGCAGCGATTGCCCGTCGTCGAGTCGCGCTTCGACCATCGTGCGGCGTTCGAACGCTACGCGTTCGGCGACCGCGCGTTCGAGCAGCGCGCCGGCTTCGCGCACGCTATGACGCACGAGCAAACCCTCGTAGTTCTCGGGATCCGGATTGATACCGAGCACGAGCTGCGTATCGAGATATTTGGCAACGTTGGGGACGAGCCCATCCTGTCCGATTGCAACGACGACGTCACCGGAGTCGAATAGGAACGTGGCAAGGTCGTCGCGATTGATGGTCGCTCGGCGCCAGGCGGGCGGCAAGCTCGCAGTTACGGCGCGAACGGCATCACGCTGCCGTTCATCACGCACGACAAGCTCGTTGAAATCTCGTCCCTCTTCGCTAACGGCGAACCGCGCCTGTTCGCGCGTGCCATGCTCGCTAACGAGTAGCGTTAGTTCCGACGGGCGCGTAACAATGACGATCCGCGGCAGTAATTGTGCCACCGTTACGCACTCCGCGTTGCTCCGGCGGCAAAGTGCGACGCCAGCGACGCCAACAGATCGGGCGTAATCTGCAGCGTGTCGATGCGCTCGATATGGTCGGCGAACGCATTGGCGGCGACCGTCGCCAGCACCGGCCCGGGCATATCGCGCAGCAGCGCCAAACGCTGGCCTTCGATGTCATGGTGCGCGCCGTCGACGGTTGCAATTCGTTGCGCTTCGGCTTGGGCGGCGATCCGGGTGGTCAGCGCGTCGCTATGTGCGCGGCGTTCGGCGTTCGCGCCCTCTTGTTCGACCAGTTGTTCTTCGCGCTTGGCAATTTCGATGCGGTTCTGCATCTCGTTTTCGGCGATCGCCCGTTCTTTCTCAACGGCGAGCGCGCGGCGTCCGAAGGCCGCCTCATCAGACTCTTGTTTAATGCGCTCGCGCATCGGTGCCTCGATTGCTTTCTCTAGATCCGGATTGGGCCGGATCGCGGTGATGCGAACGGCCGTTACCGTCAGACCGAATTCCGGCAGCTGCGGCGCGCCGGCCAAAGCTGCATCGATCGCCTCGCGCAGACGCGCGACGCCGTCGGTCAACACGTCGTGGATCGGCGTGCGCGCAAGATAGCGTAGCACTTCCTCTTGCGCGAGCTGCGATAACAGCGCTTCGAGCCGCGTAATGGGCTCACGCACGTACCGGCCCGTCGCGAGATTGAGAGCGAAGTCAACGCGCGTTGCCAGCCGCTCGGGTGCAACCGCACGGTACGTGACGACGCCCTGCACGGAAACATCCTGATAGTCCGCCGTGCGACCGTGAACTGCCACGACGAAATCGCGGTCGTCGATCGGGACTTCGGAAATGCTATCGCTCAACGGCCATAGCCACAGCGACAATCCGCGCCCGCTACGAACGAGCCGTTCGCCGCGAAAGTGTAAGACGTGCGCGGTCTGATCGGCACGCAGATGATAGACAAATGGGAAACGCCGTATTTGAGCCATGTTAAGCCTTTCTTTTCGTGCGCAGGCGATAGAGCGTGGCGGGACGATGACCGACACCCGCTTGGGTGGCGCTCGTCGCATCGAGTTCGCCGGATGCGAGCATGCGGCGGCGGAACGAGTCTTTGTTAACGGCCATGCCGTAAATGATTTCGTGCACGCGTTGCAGTTGGAGCAGCGTAAAGCGTTTGGGAAGGAGCTCGTACCCGACCGGCGTGTACGCGAGCTTGCCGCGCAGACGCTTGATCGTCATACCGATGATCTCGGCATGATCGAACGCGACTGCAAGACAGCGCGCGCAATCGTCGATGACGTCGACCGGCCCGCCCGTTTCGCCGGTCCACGGCACGCGAACCGCTGCCGTTAGCCGATGCGCCGTCGGCTCGATCGTGCGAAGCAGCTCGCTTTCGACAAGCGCATAATAGGCGACCGTAATGATGCGTGTACGTGGATCGCGACGAAGTGCGCCGAACGTATATAATTGCTCGAGATAGATGTCGCGCAGACCGGCTTTACGTTCGAGGACGCTCTTAGCGTTGTCGTCGAGCGAAAGCGCGACGTCAACGAAGCCACCGGGCAGCGACCACTTTCCGCGTTGCGGATTTTCCGCGCGGCGTACGAGCAACACTTCGAGCTGCTCGTCGCGAATGGTCAGGAGAACCACATCGACGGCTACCGACGGTCGTTCAAACGCGGTCGCATCATAGCTTTCCAGAAACCGGATTTCAGATACATCCATGCCGCACGTCCTTATCTGTGTGCAGCATATATGTACACCGCATATAAGTCAAGCGGTTGTTCTCGTTGACCTTGCTTGCTGCGAACTCGGTAGCCTCAACGCTACTGTTGGGGCGATCCGGTCAGCCGCCGGCGATCGGCGTACCGGCGTCATCTTGCACGGGCGACTCATGCTCTGCATCGAACGCAGCGTAACCGGCGCCGACGAAGGACGGCGGCAGCGCCTTGCAGCAACGCAGCGGGTGAGGTTTTCACTATGAACCGTCGGGCGCTCGTAACGGGCGCACTTGCAGCAGTCGGAGCGGCGGCTTTGCCGCTGTTTGCATTCAGCGCCGTACCGGGTCACTATCGAATTATTTTTGCGACGTCGCGCGGTGATTTCACCGTTGCAATCGTGCGCAGTCAAGCACCGCACGGTGCCGATCGCCTGTACGAACTCATCACGCACCATGTCTTCGACGGAGCGCGATTTTACCGGGTCGTACCAGGTTTTGTCGTACAGTGGGGCTACGCCGGCGATCCGGCGGTTACGAGCAAGTGGACCGGCTCGATCGCCGACGATCCCGTTCGCGCGAGTAACGTACGCGGTACGCTCAGCTTTGCCGCAACCAGTGAACCCAATAGCCGTTCGTCACAGCTGTTCATCAACGTCAGCAATAACGCACGGCTCGACGGTTTAGGCTTCGCACCGGTCGGCACGGTTGTTAGCGGCATGAACGTCGTCGATCGGCTGTATTCCGGTTACGGCGAAAGCCCGGATCAAGGCCGCATTGCCGCGAGCGGTAATAGTTATTTGCGCACGGAGTTTCCGAAGCTCGATTACATCAGGACGGCCCGGGTCGTAAAGTAAGCGCACCATGTACGAGGTGCTGTATGCGACGACGCGACTCGCGCGAATCCGAGCCGCCGACCGTGAAACTGCAAAGCGACGGTTCGCCGCTTACGTCTTGTACGATGAGGACGACGCAATCATCTCAGACGTGCAGCTCAGCTTCGGCGATGATGCGGAACTCGCGCCGTTCGAGGGTGACGCGCCGGTTGCCGCTTCACGCTCGGAATTGCGCGGCTGGATGGCGAACCGGGATGCGCAGTCCGAGCCGTTCGAGATCGGCTACTTTGAAGATGCCGAGCGTTCGATCGATGCCTATCTGCGCCTATTGGCGACAAACGATCCGTGGCGTCTCGAGGGTCATGGAAGTCTAGGCGTCACGCTGAGCGCAGTACCGATGCGCGCGCACCTTCGAACGTTCGACGGCCGCGTTTGCTACCGCTTTGATGCCGCGCGCTATTTAGATTATCTCCGTTTGGACGTGCTGGCGGCACTCGATCCGTTACGACCGCAAGACAGCATTCGTCTTGAGAGCTTGGTCGACGTCTGTGCCCTGCAGGACGACGCGTTGCGTCAAATCGCGTCGTCTTATGCGACGATTGTGAGCGAACTGCGGCTCGTCGCAAAGCTGAGCGATGGTCCCAAAGTCGACCGCGCCTTCGATGTAACGTTCGCTGACGAGCCGTGGAAACAGTACATGGCGCATCGGCTGGCCGAGCCCGCGCGCTTCATGCCGCCGCCCGGATGGACGTCGGCATTTCCTAGCTATGACGGCGATTCGGCCGTGTGAGACGTCGGTTGACCGATAACGCCGACCCGGCGAAGACAAGCGCTGCGAAATCGCAGGCGATCGTCACGTATTTCAAGACGCCGGCCCCGGCCTGAACGCTAACAACCCTTGCAACGAGCGCAAAGATTGTAAGCCAAAAAGGCTAACCAGAGTCGACGGCGTCGGCTTATACGCTGTGAGCGCAACATCGTAGCGTCTGCAATTAAAGCCTGAAGGCGGAGTCTACCTTTTCACTGTCAGCGCGCAGACACCTGAGGGGCCGAACCTACCTGGTACACGGAGATGGCGTTTTGTGCCTTGCCGTGACGAGGCGCGACCGCGACGTACCGCATGGCCGAACGTCAGCTCGATCCTGCTCGGCCTCTTAGCTCAAGCAAGCTCAGTCCGTTGCCGACACCAAAAAGGTGCGGTTGGCGGTAATGGTTTTAATGGCTTTGGTTTTCGGCGGCGCGGCGTCCGCCGAACCGCAGTATGACGCACTGGTCGTAAACGAGCCGATGTCGGCCGTCGTGCTCGCCAGCGAGCAGACTGCGCTCATCGCGGACGTCAACCGGGCGCGCCGAACCCGCGGATTAGGCGACGTCTCTGCGGACTTGCTGCTATCACGAGCAGCTCAAATGCATGCCGAGAATATGGCGCGTCGCCGCTTCTTCGGGCATACCGGCCCGGACGGTTCATCGCTGCCCGATCGGTTAGCCGTCGTCGGTTTCATCTGGAAAGTCGCGGCGGAAAACATCGCACTTGCCGCGGACGAAAGCGCGGCAAACGATTCGATGCTCAAGAGCCCGGCGCACAGTGCTAACATCCTCGATGCCAGAGTCGAGAAGATCGGCGTCTCGGCGTTGGCGATCGGCCGCCATGCCACGCTGTACGTCGAGGATTTTGCGCAGTAGATCCGGCTCAAAGTCAGAAATGTCGTGGCGGTCGTGCCGAGAGTTCGGTCGTAGTTCTTCGATGGTCGTTCATCTCGTCGACGGAACGTACGAGCTTTTTCGTCATTTCTATGGTCTGCGTCGATTTACCAAGGGCGAGGATCGCCGTTTCGGCGCCGTAGCGGGTGTCCTGACCACCGTGCTACAGATGCTCGAGCAAGGTGCAAGCCACATCGGCGTTGCGACCGATCATGTCATCGAGTCGTTTCGTAATGAGTTATGGAGTGGTTACAAGACGGGCCAAGGCATTGAACCCGCGCTACGTGCGCAGTTCGAGCCGCTCGAAGACGCGCTCGTCGCCATGGGAGTCGTCGTCTGGCCGACCGTCGAGCTGGAAGCGGACGATGCGCTGGCGTCAGCTGCCTCCCTCGCGGCGCGCGATGCCCGCGTCGAGAAAGTCTGCATCTGGACACCCGATAAAGACCTTGCGCAGTGCGTCGTTGACGACCGGATCGTACAGGCGGACCGGCGCAGCAATGTCATCCGCGACGCTTCGGCGGTGCGCGCGAAATTCGGCGTCGATCCGGTGCTGATTCCGGACTATCTCGCGCTTGTGGGCGATGCAGCGGACGGCTATCCCGGCATCGCCGGCATTGGACCCAAAGGCGCGGTCGCACTGATTAACCGCCACGGCCCGATCGAAGATTTTCCGCCACAGGTTCTCGGCGAGCAACGTGAACGCGCGCTCTTATTTAAAAACTTGGCGATGCTTCGGTACGATGCGAAACTCTTTGCCGATGTCGACGAGCTTCGATGGCACGGTCCGACACAACGCTTTGCTGTCTGTGCCGAACAGCTCGGCGCATCCAAGCTTATTGCTCGCGCAGAAGCCGCCTACAAGTCGCGAGAACCGGCGCGTTAAGCACGTTGCGACCGGCGCCTCGCGCTTGATCGCTCGAGCACAGATTTGACTCGTTCTGGTCTTCTTGTCATATCGCGTGTGTCGGCTGCGCAGCAAAGGCGTGAGGGCTGCATACGTCCTTGCCGTCATAGGCACGCTTATACCACAGTTGCATTTTCGAGCAAGTGCGATCCCGGTACTAAAGCGAAGAATGGCGCCTGTGGCATCGGTCGTTCGATATTGCACCAACACGACTAGCGAGTTTCCGTTGACGTCGTTCGCGCCGTCGGCAAACTGCACACCGCTTTCGCACGACTACCGCGGATTGAATACGCGCGCCTGCGCGCCGACTTAGATGCATATATCGACCAGGAACGTTAGGTCTTGGTCGATGAACGCAGCGATGTCAGCGCGGAACGTCTTGTAATCGATTTGCGGCAAATGAGCGGCGAATTTGTTGTCAAAAGTCGGGATGAACCTTCGTCAGACGATCGAAGTCAGGCGCCCACGGACACGCCATTGCAGGTAATGATAGAGGAGTCGCCACTTTCGAGTACACGAATGATTCGGTACTATCATTGCGCAGTTCGCTTTGCGTGATGATGCGTTCCATATCTGTCTTGCAGCACAAGGCCTGTAAAGCTGGTCGGTTGGGAGCATGTAGCTGTAGTTTTGATTTCGGCGACGTCCGCCGGTACGAGCCGAAGCAGAATGTTGCCGCCGAGAGTCCTGTTCTGAGGTCATTCCAACGGTCGGCTGCGCTTGTTTGCAGCGGATATTCTGGCGCGGAAGTGCTTGGGGCACGATCATTCGGCCTATTCGTGCGAACTCGACGCCGAAGTACACGACAGCATCGAGCTGATGGTCGGCGTCGCGGCGACCCCGGCGGCGATCGCGACTGCTCCGCACCGATCCGTCCGAAAGATCGAAGCACCCGCACGGCGCAATGTTTCCAGCGTGCTTGATGCGGGGTGGCCGAACAGGTTGTGCCGGCCGACGGACACGATCGCAAAGCGCGGATGCACGGCCTCGATGAATGCGGGACTCGACGAATACGCTGAACCGTGATGCCCGACTTTGAGGATATCGGCGCGCAGGTCGACGCCTTGAACGAGCAGCCGTTCTTCCGATTGAAAACCAGCGTCACCCATGAACAGCGCGCGCAATATTCCGTATTGCACGAGTACGACAAGCGAGTTCTCGTTCACGTCGTTCGCACCGTCCGTGAACGGAGGCCCGCATGGTGTCAGAAACGTCAGCTGTACCTCGTCATCGACCCAACGCTGATGGCAAGCCGGCACGATAACCGGTACTCGATGCCTTCGTGCTTCGGCAAGTCCGTCGTTATAAGCGTGCCCACCATAGCGTTGGCCGCTATCGGCGATCCACCCCACCGGCATCAGCCGTAAAATCCCAGCCGTTCCGCCGACGTGGTCGCCGTGAGGATGCGTCAGGATTAGCGCATCGATTGATGTAATACCCGCGCGTTGCAAATACGGTAGCACGATACGCTCGGCGCTTCGTTCGGCCGGCGACTTCCCGTTCACCGGCGGCCCGCGTTCAAGCTTTCCGCCGGTGTCAATGAGAACCGTCCGGCCATGCGGCGTGCGGATGACCAGTGCGTCACCTTGACCGACGTCGAGCGCGGTGATTGAAAAGCCGTTGGTGCGTGGCAACCAGGCCGTCAGACCAACAAACGTACACGCGCCGGCGAACACGAACGCAGCGGCGCTCCGCTTGCGCGCAATCAGTGCAGCGCAAACAACGACGGCTCCATCGTACGCAGCAATCGCCCATGCCGGAGGCGGTGTCAGGCGCAAACGCGCGCCGGGGAGCTGCGCGATTGCATGCGTCGTCAAAAGCACCGCTGCAAGCAGCCACGTCGTCCAACTCGCAAAGACCGCGCTCAACGTAACGACGGGATGCGTGACGATTGTTGCAATGCCGCCGAGCAACACGAGGCTGACGGTGGGAACAACGATCGCGTTTGCGAGCATCGCGTACGGCGCAACGTTAAAAAAGGTAGCAGCGGTCAGCGGCCAGACGCCGACCTGCGTTGCAAAAGTCAGCGCAAGCCCTTCGGCAATAACATGCGGCACCCGAAAAGCGGCTAATCGTTCGGTAAGCGGTTGCGCAAATAGCACGATCGCAGCGACGCATGAGAACGAAAGAACGAACGAGATACTTTGCACGGCGACGGGCCGAAATGCGGCGACCACGATCGCGGCAACGGCAAGGCTATTGAGCGACAGCGCACGCGCACCGCATGCACGCGCAATCAACGCGATCGTTATCATCACGGCTGCACGTTGCGAGGGCAGATGCCACCCGCTCAACCAAGCATAGCTAAAGATTAGCGGGATGGTCGCCAAAGCCGCACCGATACGCGGCAGTTGCAATAGTGCGAAGACCGTCGTCGCGAGTGCGGCAATGACGCCCAGATGCAGTCCGGCGGTCACTAAAACATGGACCGTGCCGGTCGCCTGAAAGTCGTCGCGAACATCTTGCGGCAAACTGCCGCGCTCGCCCCACAGCGCGCCGGCAAGCACCGTCGCTTCCGGCTCCGGCAGCGCGCGCCGAACGTACGCCGAAAGCATTTCGCGGCACAGCGCCGCCCAAATCCGCGGATCGCTGCGGTCCGGCGGCTCACGCTTAAGAATGCGCTGTATCGCTAACTCGCCGATCATTCCGTCATCGAGTGCAATGGCTCGCGCCGACGGTTCGCCCGGATTGCGCGGCTCGTCGATGGGCGAAATTCGCGCGCGGACGGTCAAACGTTCGCCGGCACGTACTCGCTGGGTGCCGACGGCATGCAGCGTGCCGACGCCGTCGACCGTCAAGGCATACGCATACGCGCCGCCTTCCGATCGAACGTCGCTTACCACGACACCGCTGTAGCGCGCCGTCGGACGCTCGCGATCGACAACCGCCGGATGTCCCCAGATCGCAGAAACGGCAAGCCCGATAAGCCCGCTTAACGCGACGTCACGCCGGAAAGCGGCGATCGCGATCGCGCACACAGCTGCGCTAAGCGTTACGCCGCGTTGTTCTGCGACGATCGCTGCGAGAAGAGCGATTGCCGGCAACAGTAGCGGTGCGCGAATCATGCGAGCGACTATCACGCCGCAATCAATAGTGACTACTTGTCTAAAGCGGTCGTTCGGAACCGCCGGCTAATCGGGCGTTGTCGCGTTGGCCTTAACGATCGCGACGTGCGGCTGCGACAAGGTGCGGTGTGTTGACAGAAAGGCGACCGATCGAACTTCGTAGTCTTGTCCGGGCTCGACCGCCAACGACGATACGTTGCCCTGCAACCTTGTCCGGAACATCGCCTCCGCGTCGCTCTGGCTCGTTGGAGCCGGGTCGACGACGATTCCATCAGACGCGGTTGCAGCGCTAATCTGTTCGATGACGGACGTTCCATCCGTAAAAGTAAACTTCAACGCCGGCAGCGTGACCCTCCACAGAACCGAATGCATCCGTCCGCGAGGCGTTAATTCTAAATCGATTCGAGCTACGATGAAATTATCGCGCTTGGTATCCGGTAGGAGAAAGAGCTTTCGTCGTGTTTGGACTTGCAGCGGCCGGTCCCGACAGTTGTCGGCCGACCTGGCGAGCTCGACGAATCGTCGGCCGTCATTGCTGGTGACCGTTCCCCGTGCACGATATCGACAGAGTAATCCGCGGATTACCAGCGGGGCGTCAGCAAAGGCATACCGATTGCCGATCGTGGTAAAGCGGTATAAGATCGTGTCCGCTCCGCGCGCCGCAAGTGCGGCCGCGTCGAGATTGTCGAGAAGCGGTGTATAGGCGAGCATGAGCTGAAACATCGGCAATGGCCGATAGATCCCGTCGGACAGGATAGCCGTGACGCTATCGGCCGGAAGCGCGTCGATCGTGTGGCCGCTCCAGCGCGGCTCGGGATTTCTAATTGCCGCGCCGGCAACGTCCGGTGGCGTTTGGAGATGATTGACCGAGTCCAACGTAGCGAGATGAATGAGCGCAGCGGCGCCGATGACCGTCGCGACGACGACGTCGCGGCGGCGAATGCTTCGGGCGATGACATACGCGGCAATAAGAGCTACGGTTGCGTAGAGATAGACACTATGCTCGACGCCTTGACGGACGATAGTATGTTTCCATCCCGGTATAAGAATGCTGCAACAGATACCAGCGACGCGTGACCGTCCCGCGCGGCCCCAACATATGAGAAGTGCGAGGCAAATAACGATCGTGCCCACTGCTGCATGTGTTTCGTTGGCACGTTGTCCATCCGACATGCCGCCGGTATAACCGACGGCAATATCGATCGAGTTCTCAAAGAATGCTTGAACGGCGCCGTGCATCGATGTATCGTTGAGCGTAACGAAGGCAATGACGAAGAACGACACCGCCGTAGATCCGATGAGGCTCAAAGCGCGACGCGCATCGCTCCATACGAGTGGCGCGATTGCAAAGACAATAATAGCGCCGATGTCGATAAACGCAGTTGTCTTTATAGCGATCGCTAGGCCCGCGCAGCAACCCGCCAGCGCGAACGCCGGGTTTGCCCAGATCGATTTTGGTTCGGTCGTAAGTACCGCAACGAGCGTGATGAAGACGAGCTGATAGTCCGGCTCGATGCCGATGATTCCATGCAGCGCCGGCCAAGCGAAAGCGCCGGCGGCAAGCGTGTAAACGATAAGGGCAAGCGAAGGCCGGGCGCTGATCGCCGTTAGCCGAACGACGGCGATTCCGCAAGCGATCGCAACAGCCGGGAGCGCGAGTTGTAGATCGGCTACGTGATATCCGGATACAATGGGGGCACCGATCCAGCCGAGCGGGCCGTACGTGTATGCAAGATCGCGACCGAACACGAGATGCAGCGAAGAAGCAACCGCCAGCGTATAGCGCCAACAACCGTCGAAGCCGCTGTCGGCGTGTAATGGCGAGCGATAAGACAAGAGACTTGCGCCGATACCCGCCATCATCAACACAACCGTGCGAAGGGTCGCGCGCAGGCGCTCGGGCCGAGCCGATGAACCGTTCACCGCATCTGGTCGTCCACTTTGCGTAGTGAATCGCGAACGGAGTTTGTTGAACCTGTGTGCAGGAACTGCTGCTCGGACCTTACGCCCGGACTGCCATCACCTTACATTGCCGCAGCATCAATGTACGTTGCGTACGCTTAGAGAAATGCGTCCGCGACGGAGGTCAGCGGCGGCGCAGCACGACGATGTATGTTAAGCCCGTTCCGCCGACGAGCAGCATCAAGACGATCGTTTGCCAAAATTGGTCGTGTCCCAGCGGCGTGATGCGCGCGCCGAACATGCCGACAAGTACGTTGTTGACGACATCGGAAAGACTCGCGGAATGCGCGGCGGCGATGGCACCTTCAATCCCGATCGTCGCAACGGCAATTTTCCAGCGATGATCGGAACCGGGCGACCCGGTCGCAAGCCGTTTCTGGCGTTGTGCCGCGACTCGATCGTCGGGCGCTTTTGGGTCCTCGCCGCGAACCGTTACGATGCGCCGGCGTCCGTTCGCGCTGCGCTTGGCCGCAGCAGAGCGACGTCTGCGGGGACTCGACAAGCCGCGTTAGCGGTGTTTGGCTACTTGCGAGGTGGCGAAGAAACCAATCGAAGCTACGAGCAGCGCGACGATCGTAAAGCCGCTAACATAGATGCTCTTCGTCGCAAGCTCGAACCCGACGATAGCGACCGCTATCGCAAGTGCGGCAAGTGCGGCGAACAGAAGTTCGCGGCTCGTGTTAAACTTGACGGCAGTTCGCGCCATAGTTGCCGGTCGGGTCGCCTCGCGCAATGTGACGCTCATCGTGTAGCCGATTATACCACAAACGCAAAAGACGCCTGCGAATGGGCTCGACCGTCCGTCTTTCATCAGCTTCGTCCGCTCGCCAACGCAAAAAAGCCTCGCACCCGAGCGGCTCGGCCGAAGCGAGGGTGACTAACCATCGTGGCGAACGCGCGGATTTATGCGTATCGTCGTCACCGGCGGAGCCGGTTTTATCGGGTCGCACCTCGTCGATGCGGTCCTCGCCGCCGGGCATGACGTGCTCGTCGTCGACAGCTTGTGGTCGCACGGCGGCGGGCGGCGCGAGAACGTCCCGGCGGCTGCCGAGTTCGTCGAAATGGACATACGCGATCCCGGCTTGACCGCAGTCTTCGAGCGATTCAAACCCGATGTCATTTCGCATCATGCCGCGCAGCACAGCGTTGCAATCGGTGCCCGGGATCCGAAGTACGACGCCGACGTCAACGTGCTCGGGACGCTCAACGTGCTCGAGGCGGGCGTTAAAGCCGGCGTTCGCAAGGTACTGTTTGCATCGAGTGCTGCGACCTACGGCGACCTCGACCGAATGCCGGCCGACGAAAACTCAGCGCAGCTGCCGATCTCACCGTACGGTATCACAAAAATGATTACCGAGCATTACCTACGCTTCTATAAGCTGCAACACGGTGTCGATTACACGGCTCTGCGCTACGGTAACGTCTTTGGTCCGCGCCAAGATCCCAATGGTGAGGCCGGCGTCATTGCGATTTTTGCTGCGCGGTTCTTACGCCGCGAAGGCGTGCGCATCGACTCCGACGGCGAGCAAACGCGAGATTACGTTTTCGTCGCCGACGTCGTGCGCGCAAATGTCGCGGCGCTCACGAAGGGTTCCGGCGAAATTTTTGTGATCGGCGCCGGGCGGACGACGTCGGTCAATCAAATCTATCATGCGCTCGTGAAGGCAACCGGCTTCGAGGCTCCGATCATGCACGCACCGCGCCGCGACGGCGACGCGCGCGAGATTTATTTCAATCCGGCGAAAGCCGAGCGCGAGCTAGGTTGGAAGGCCGAAGTGTCGCTGCTCGACGGCATGCAGGCAACGGTCGATTTCTTCCGCAGTCAGGCTACCGCAGTCCAGCCAGCTGCATCGTAAAACAAGCTGAGCCGACGGCTCAGCTTGTCAGGTCAAGTCGCCGAATAGTCTAACGTGCGAGATCTCGCGTTGAACGCTCAATGGTCGGACCGGGTTTTTTGGTCGCGACCTCAAGCCACGAACGAAGCATGCGCCGCGCCGTAAGATCGGGGTCGCGCCGGTGATCGACGGCGTTTTACCCGGCGTCTTAACGGCCGCTTCACGTGCACTTTTGCTCGAATCGGTCGTCGTTCATGCCAATGACGCCGTCGTCATAACCCAAGCCGAGCCGATCGGGCTGCCCGGTCCGCGCATCATTTACGCCAACCCGGCGTTTACGCGCATGACGGGATACACCAGCGCTGAGGTGGTCGGCAAGTCACCACGAATTTTGCAAGGCCCCGAGACGAGCGCTTACTCACGCGCCCGTATCCGCGAGGCGCTGACGGCGTGGCGGCCGATCGTCATCGAGATGTTCAATTATCGTCGGGACGGCCAGCCGTTTTGGGTCGAATTGAGTATCACTCCGGTTGCCGATGAAACCGGTTATTTCACGCATTGGATTTCCGTACAGCGGGACATCACGGAACGCCGCAACGCTGAAGAAGCGGCGACACGCGGTCGAATAGCGGCCGAAAAGCGCATCGCACTGTTAGCGGAAATCGAACAACGCGAACGGGTCGAAGCGCGCTTAGCGTATTCCGTGGTGCACGATGACCTTACCGGCCTCTACAATCGCTCGCACTTCATCGAACGCATCAGCGCGGCCGTAGAACGAACGCATAACGAAAAAGCCGCCTACAGCGTCATCCATCTCGATCTCAACCGGTTCCGCTACGTAAACGATCGGCTCGGCTATCGCATCGGCGACCGGGTGTTGCGCGATCTCGCCAAACGGGTGCACTTCTTTGCAAGTGCCTCGACGACCGTTGCACGGATCGGCGGTGCGAATTTCGGCTTGCTCATCGAACACTCCGGAGACACTGCGGATGTGCTGCGCGTCGCCGAAACGTTGCTGCTGGAAATTTCCGCCCGTCCGCCCGTCGATGCGGACGACGTCGTTGTTGCCGCAAGCATCGGTATCGTCCATTTGGCTACGGACTATTGGGATGCCGAAGCGGTTTTGCGCGACTCCGATACGGCATTGGTGCGAGCGCGACAGATTGCCGGCAACGCGTTTGTCGTCTTCACCGGTGAAATGCGCGACGAAGCCGACGTGGCGCTGCACATTCGCAACGACCTGTACGGAGCGGTCGCGCGAAACGAACTGCGCTTGTATTATCAACCCCTCGTCGACATCGCGCTCAATCGCGTCTACGGTTTTGAAGCTCTGGTTCGATGGCAGCATCCGACCCGCGGTCTTGTCTCTCCGGCCGACTTCATCCCGATCGCCGAAGCGACCGGACTCATCATCGAGATCGGACGCTGGGTGCTTTTTGAAAGCTGCCGCATGGCGCGCGAACTTCAGAGGTGTGGCGCCGGGCCGATCCTCATGAGCATCAACGTTTCGTGTCAGCAATTGCTGCATTCAAATTTCGTTGCCGATTTGCAAGCCGCAATCGATGCGGCGGACGTCGATCCGGGTGTCCTTCAGCTCGAGATAACCGAGAGTGTTTTTCTCGCCGGCGCCGGGGTCGTCGGTACGCTCTTTACGCATATTCGCGCACAGGGCGTACGCATCGCCTTAGACGATTTCGGCACCGGTTACTCGTCGCTCAGCTATCTTGAATCGTTTCAGATCGATACGCTCAAAATCGATCAATCGTTCGTCGGGCGCATGGACGATATATCGACGAATTCCGAAATCGTTCGGATGATCATCGGTTTGGCGCATGCGCTGGGCGTCGACGTCGTAGCCGAGGGCGTCGAGACACGCGCGCAGCGCACGGCGCTTGGGCGGCTCGGCTGCACGCATCTGCAAGGTTATCTTTATAGCCGCCCGTTACCACCGGCGCATGCTTTGGAGTTGTTGGCCGACGAGAACGTAGCTGCAAGTAAGATCGGCGTGCTGTTGCACGAGGCAATCGACGAACCGGCTCCGGCACCGTTGTCGCCCTTCCAGCGTGAGGAATTACGCCTTCAAGTGCAGACGGCATTCGACACGCACCGTTCGTGGATGGAACGCTTGCATACCGCGGTTTCGACCGGTCATTCCGCATTCGATCTCGATCACGTCGCGCGCGAGGACCTGTGTCCGATCGGCATCTGGCTCAATACGACGATTTCGGAAAAATTGCGCCGAATGCCGCTTTATTATGTGACCAAAGCACGCCATGCCGTCTTCCATCGCAGCATGGCGCGCTTGCTCGCGGCCGTGAATGCCGGTCAGGCGACGGCGACAACGGCGTTACGTCGCGACGGAAACATGGCGATGGCCGCAGCTTCGCTCGTCCGCACGCTTCATGATTGGCTCGCAATTGCCGAAGTCGTCGTTCCGCTAGAACGCCCGGCCGCCGGCGAGATCGAGCCGAGCCGGCACGAGCGTCTCGCCGAGGCGTACCTGATGGCATTTCAACCTCAAGAGCAGTCGGCTTAAAATGCCGGCGATCGGCGGATACCGCGTTTCATGAACGCACGGGTTGACCACATCGAGCGCAAAGCGGGACTCGTAACGGCATTGCAGCAGCATGCGCGTTTTTTGAGCCTGCTGGCATCGTCGGGTTTTGCGGTAGTTTTTATCGCCTTGATCGTTTCTGCTTTTTGGGCGGCCGGGACGATCGAGCGCGCGACCGAGCGTGCGGAGACGGCCGGCGCCATGAGCGAAGCGTATGCCAAGCTCACCCGCGAGCTGTGGTCGGAGAGCGCGCTCGTTCGCGATCACGGAACGGATGCGTCCGGATCGGGCATGTACGAACTTCGTGCGATCGCCATTGCATTGGAAGCAACGGCTGCGACGATCGCCGCGAACGCCATGCCCGACGATCGGGTTTTGGTACGCAACGTGCTGGCGGATCACGACCGCTACGTCGATTCGCTCATGACGCTTTTTTCATCGATCGACAATGAAGAGTCGGCGCCTTTGCAGCTCGTGAAGCGCCGGCGCTCCGGCGAATTGTTTGCCGCAATCCAAGCGCGGATCGATGCGCGCGATCTCAAGTACCGGGAGCTTGCACGCCAGGCAATCGTCGATTTGCGAACCGCTGAAACGAGCGCAGCGCGCACGATCGTTTTGGTGTCGATTATCGGCGTGCTCGAATTGTTCGGCTGTTCGTTGTTTGTCGGGGCGTCGCGGCGCAAAGCGGAGCAGGCAAAATCGCGTCAGCTCGTCGTTCTCGAGCGAACATCACGCACCGACAATCTTACGGGTCTCGGCAATCATCGCGCGTATCAGGAAACCCTCGAGCGCCTGTTGCAAGCGGCGCAGACGCAAGGCCGTTGCGTATCGCTCGTCCTCATCGACGTCGATAACTTTAAGATCGTGAACGACCGCATGGGTCACGTGCACGGCGATCGCGTGCTCGCGGCGCTCGGTGCATGGCTGCGCGAATTCGGCTGTGGTGAACTCGGTTTCCGTTTAGGCGGCGACGAGTTTGCGGTGATCTTTCCGGCCGGCGACGGAGTTGCGGCGGCCGCGCGCTTCGAGCGCATGCAGTCGGCTGCGGCCCGGCGTATGTACGGCGTTACCGTGAGCATGGGCATCGGTTGCAACGCCGGCGATGCGACGCTGAGCGCAACCTTGCTGCGGGCACGCGCCGACGCGGCACTCTACGCCGCGAAGGCCGCCGGCCGTAACCGTCTCGTCACCTATGACCCCGCGATGCACGAAGCTTCGGTCGTTACGCCGCAGAAGATCGCGGCGGTTCACGCGCTCATTAGCGATGCGGCGCTGGACATTTCGTTTCAGCCGATTTGGGATTTAGCGACGAGCCGGCCGTTCGGCTACGAAGCACTTTCGCGGCCGCGCAGCGAGTCGGGCTTGAGCGGACCCGATGAAGCTTTCAGCATTGCCGAATCGCTCGGGCGCGCGCACGAACTCGACGCGGTCTGCGTCCGGCTCATCATCGCGGCGGCGGCGTCGCTGCCGCCGTCGGCATTACTGTTTCTCAACATTGCGCCCAAATCGTTTCATGCCCAATGGATCGCGGGGACGGCGTTCGCGGACACCGTGCGCGACGCCGGCTTGGCGCCCGAACGCATCGTGCTCGAACTACCCGAGCGCGCGATGCCGCGAATGGACGGCGTGCTGTGCGAGGCGAAGCGCCTGCAGTCGCTCGGCTTCAAACTTGCGCTCGACAATACGGGTTCCGGAAACGCCGCGCTCGAGATCCTGCAACAAATTCGATTCGATTACATCAAAATCGATCGCCGAACGATGGTTCAAGCCGTGGACGACCCGACGCGAGCCGCAATCGTGAAAGCGATCGTGTTGATCGCCCAAGCGATGAATGCGTACGTGATCGCCGAGGGAATCGATACCAGCGGACTACTCGAGTATGCAACCTCGGACGCCGTGCAATTATTACAAAGCGGCATTGCCGTTTCGGGCGTGCAGGGTTATCTCTTCATGCACCCGGCGCCGGCCCCGTGGGTAGATCTCGAACGGCTTCCGCAGCTGTTGCAGCAAGGCGAAGACCTGCATGCACCGGTCGCAAGTTAATTTGCAACGATGTTGAGCAACTTGCCCGGCACGAAGATACGTTTACGAATGGTTTTGCCGGCAAGTTGCGCGGCCACCGGCGGCTCGGCACTTGCCAGGGCGAAGGCCGCCGTTTCGCCGATATCGGGCGTCGTCTCGACCCGAGCGCGCACTTTACCATTGACTTGAACGACCAGGGTGATCGTCGAAACGGCCAGCGCAGCGGGATCGGCATCGAGCCAGCGCTCGAGATGCACCGAGCGCTTGTGACCCAATCTAGCCCAGAGTTCGTCCGCCAGATGCGGAGCAAACGGCGCTAGCAGTATCGGTAGAACGGCAATGCAATACAGAACCGCCGGGTCTCGCGCACCGGCCGCATCGCGCGTTGCAACGGTCAACAAATTCACGAGCTCGTCTAAACGCGCGGTCGTCGTATTGAAGTGAAAACGCTTGGTCTGCATCTCGTCGCTGCCGGATTTGAGTGCAACGTGCACGGCACGCACGAGTTGACGCTGCGCATCGCCGTGCATCTCAGGCAGCGTTCGCGTCGACACGGCGCCGGCGGCAGCCGTCAACGGTTCACATGCACGCCAGACCCGCGCGATGAATCGCACCCGTCCGACGATTCCTTCGTCGGTCCATTCCAGGGAGTCTTCGGGCGGAGCAGCTTTGAGCAAAAACAAGCGCATCGCATCGACGCCGTACGTGTCGACGGTCTCATCGATGCCGACCACGTTTCCGCGGCTCTTCGACATTTTCTCACCGTTGCGCAGCAAGGTGCCCTGATTGAACAGTCGCGTGAACGGCTCGTCGTCGCCGCTTAGATAGCCTTGATCGATCATGAACTTATAGAAGAATCGGGCATACAACAGGTGCATCACCGCGTGCTCGGCTCCGCCGATATATTGATCGACTGGAAGCCACGCCGAGACTTTGTCGCTCGCGAACGGTTGCTGCGTATTATGCGGATCGAGATAGCGCACGTAATACCACGAAGAATCGAAAAACGTATCCATCGTATCGACATCGCGCTTCGCCGGACCGCCGCATGTGGGACACGTGGTATTTACGAAATCGGGATCGCGCGCAAGCGGCGAACCTTGGCCGGTGATTTCCACTTCGGGCGGCAGCACGACGGGCAGCGCATTATCGGGAACCATGACTTCACCGTCGAGCGGACAGTAAATCATGGGAATCGGCGTCCCCCAATAGCGTTGACGCGAAATCAACCAGTCGCGGAAGCGGAAATTCACCGTCGTCGTGCCCAGGCCGGCGCGTTCGAGTTTGCTTGCGATTGAATGCCGTGCATTTTCGGACGTCATGCCGGAAAACTCGGCGCTTGCAATGAGTGTACCGTCGTCGACGAAGGCTGCGCTCAGCGGTTCGTCGACCGTTTGGCCGTGAGCGGCTACCACCTGGGCAACGGGCAAACCATGCTTGTGGGCGAATTCAAAGTCGCGTTCGTCATGCGCCGGAACGCCCATGACGGCACCGGTGCCGTAGTCCGCGAGTACGTAGTTTGTGATCCAAATTGGGACTTTCTCACGCGAGAGCGGATTAATGGCATATGCGCCCGAGAAAATTCCGGTCTTGACCATGAGCTGCGTGCGTTCAAGTTCGGACTTCGTGAATAAGTCCGCGGCGAACGCTTCGATCTGCGAGCGGCGCTCCGGTCGTGCGTCGAGCAGCGCCGGAACGAGCGGATGTTCGGCGGCCAGCGCGACGAACGTTACGCCGTAGATCGTATCGACGCGCGTCGTATAGACGTCGATCTTCGCTTCGAGATGTTCGACGTCGAATGAAAAGGTAACGCCTTCGCTGCGTCCGATCCAATTGCGCTGCATCGTTTTAATGCGCGCGGGCCAACCGTCGAGCCGTTCGATCCCGGTCAGTAACCGATCAGCGTAGGCCGTTATTTTCAAGAACCACTGCGAAAGATTTCGCCGTTCGACGATACTGCCGCAGCGCCAGCAGGCGCCGTCGACGACCTGTTCGTTGGCGAGAACGGTTTGATCGACCGGACACCAGTTGACCGGTGCTTCCCGTTTATAGGCCAGGCCGCGCTCGTACATTCGTAGGAAGAACCACTGATTCCAGCGGTAGTACTCGGGATCGCACGTTGCGAATTCGCGCGACCAATCGTAACCCGTGCCCATGAGCCGGATCTGGCGCTGCATGTTTGCAATGTTGGATCGCGTCCAGGTTTGCGGCGCGATGTGCCGAGCGATTGCCGCGTTTTCAGCCGGTAAGCCGAACGCGTCCCAGCCCATCGGATGGACGACATTGTAGCCGCGCATGCGCATCATGCGTGCTACCGCATCGCCCAGCGTGTAATTCTTAGCATGTCCGACGTGCAGATCGCCCGAGGGATAGGGCAGCATCTCGAGCACGTAATACTTGGGCCGCGGGTCGGCATCGTCGGCCCGGTAGATGCCGTCGATCTCCCAGCGATCCTGCCAGCGCCGCTCGGCGGAATGGAAATCGTATGGCGTCGAGCGCTCGTCGGACATCCCGTGTCTTACCGTGTGCAAATCGTCCGAACCCCTTCGTTGCCGGAGCGCTGCAAGGCGTGATCGCGCAGCGATGAAATACGTTTTTGCCGCGCTTGCCGTCATCGCGGCCGTTGTTGCGCTCTACATTCACCCGCCGGCGTTTCATGCCGCCGGGCAACCCGCAGACGTTACAACGCCGAGCGGGATCCGCACCGGCGCACCGGTCGAGAGCGGTCGCGCGCCGGCTCCGATAGCTCGGTTCGTCGTCGTCTACGTCGCGGGTGCGGTTCGCACGCCGGGCGTTTACCGCCTGGCGTCTACCGGTCGCGCCATCGATGCGCTGGCCCGAGCCGGCGGCGCTCGACCGGATGCCGATTTGGTTGCCGTGAACCTTGCCGAACCGCTCGTCGACGGCGCCGAGATCGCGGTGCCCAAGCTTGGCGATCATTCGGCACGTGCAGCACGCGTCCGCGTCCCGCACCGGGCGCACGGCAAGCGGCGGCACCATGTCCTTTCGCGCGCGGCGAAGGACACGCCGGACGCTTCACCGGTTGCGCCGATCGATCTCAATGTCGCAACGCCGGCAATGCTCGAGGACGTGCCCGGCATCGGACCGGGCATTGCCGCGCGGATCGTCGCTTATCGCGAGCTCAATGGGCCGTTCGCGAGCGTCGATGAGCTGGCGGATGTTGCCGGAATTACGCCGCGACTTCAAGACGCATTAGCTGCCGCCGTCGTCATCCGTTGAAAACGGCCCCGGCGTTGCCGCCGGGACCGCTCAGTGCCGAGAATCGCGGCTACCAGCCGCCGCCGCTATCATCGCCGCCGCCGAAATCACCGCCGCCGCCGCCACCGCCGAAGTCGCCGCCGCCACCGCCGCCGCCGCCGTCACCCCAGCCGCCGAAGCTTGCATTGCCCATATCGGCTTGGCCGGCATCGCCTTGAAAGCCGCTGGCATCCCCCGTCGACTGACCCTGATCGACGAAGCCGGCCTGGTTGCCGCCGAAATCATCGCGCCGGCCGCCGCCGAAGAGTTCGTTGCCGAGGAACGCTCCGCCTAAGCCGCCCATCAAGCCGCTCCAAAATCCGCCGCCCCCACCGCCGTAGCCGCCGCCATAACCCGGGCCATAACCGCCGCCCATCATGGGGCCGCCGCCGCCGTAGCCGGCACCGGGCGGCATCATGCGCGGCCCGGCCATCGCGCGAAAGATACCGCGAATCACAAAGAAGATGATCGCCAGAACGATCAAGATGCCGATAAAGCCCATGTTGAAGAACCCTGCCTGACTGGAGCGGACTTCGCCGCCCCCGACGGGTGCATATGACGCTTTCTGATGTGTCAGCGCACCGAGGTGACTACGGTAAAACGACAGCGACAGATCGACGCCTTCATTGATTCCGCCGTTATAATCGCCCGAATTGAAGCCGCTTTTGATCGCCGTTCGTATAGCCGACGTCGTCGACGGCGGAAAGAACGAACTCGAGACGCGATCAGGAACGACGCCGATCGTCTTCGGTGATTTCGCGATGAAAATCAGAACGCCGTTCACCTGCTGCTTCGCGAACACGGCCTCGGCGGCGGCTTGCGGCGTGCCGTCGACGGTCGTCTCGGTGTCGACAAAGACCTCTTTATGCGCCGTTGCGGCGAAATCCGAAACTTTGGCGTTTATCGACGAAATTGCGGCCGCGGAAAACAGATGCGCGTTGTCGGCGACATACGAATCTCGCGCGAACGCAGGCAGCGCGGTCGTTCCAAGCGCGAGGGTCAGCGCGGCAATTGCAGGGACGGTTTTCATGGTGGTGCGGGTCCTCCGGTTTGTACTACCATACCCCGCAACCCGGTGTTTCAGTGCAATGCGAGAAGGGTGACGGCTCCGACGGACCCCAGCACGAAAATGGCGATGAACACCCAAACAAAGGCTTTGAGCCAGAACTGCCGAGTGCGCGCCTGACCTCGGGGCGAGCGGACGCGCTGCTTCACGATGATTGCGCTCGCGCCTCAACCGGCCGGCCCCAGAGCCGCTCGAGGTTGTAAAACTGACGTTGATCGGGCGTGAAGACGTGGACGATCACGTGGCCTAAATCGATGAGAATCCAACCGCCGTCATTGTAGCCCTCGGTCCGTGCGACCGGAAAACCATTGGCGCGAGCCGCCTCGGTAACGGCGTCGGCGATCGAACGGGTCTGAATCTTCGAGCGGCCGGTCACGATAACGAATGAATCCGCGACGATCGTGCGTCCCTCAAGATCGATGATCGTGATGTCTTCGCCCTTTTTGTCGTCGGCGGCGGTCTGAACGGTAGCAAGCAAATCCGGCAGTGTCGGCCCTTTCTCAATGGGTGCGCCGCGAAGGTGCGGGTTACAATCGTTCGAGATATCCGGCCTCAAACACTCGCGGCCGGCCGGGCAAACGCCTCACGCGTCGCGAGCGTGTGCGGCGCGACCGGCAATCGGCGGCGTTCTAGATAGCGAATTGTCGAGCTCAGAACGTCGCGCATTGCGACGTGCAGATCCCGGAACGCCGTCGCGGCAATTTCCGCACGCTCGGCAAACTCGCGGCCCGGTTCGAGTGCGTCGGCCAGATACACGATGACGTCGAGCCGGCTCATCGGCAGCACCGGAATCGTATGCTGACGGATCGCCGACAAAATCGCCTCATCGGTAATGCCGAACCGTTCGCGGACCAGTTCGGCGCCCAAGCGCGCGTGCAACACGATCGGATTCGCCCGTTCGAATGCGTCGATCGGCAGCGAGCGTACGATGCACTCATCGATTAGCTGTCGACCGCTATAGAGGCGCGCAACGTCATGGAAAAGTCCGGCTAGCCGTGCTTTGAACGAATCTTCGCCGTGCGCGGACGCAAGCCGCTCGGCGAAGCGCGCCACCCGGATAACGTGGGCGAACCGATACTCCTGGGCAAGACCGGAGCGAACGGCGGCCACGGCACGCACGAAACTCCGTCCGTCAGTTGGTTGCGAAACGCCCGCCGGATTCAGCGCGAATCGGCGGCGTTATCGCGCGCCAAGGCATCTTTAAGTACGGCCAGCCGGCTCGCATACAGTGGTCCGCGCAGGTTTCCGGCCCACATGACAAGCGCGTTTTCATTGTTGTCGCTGTAATAGCCGCGTCGCGTCGACACCGTCGTAAAGCCGTATTTGCGATAGAGCCGCTGTGCGACTTCATTGCTTTCGCGCACCTCGAGGGTGATCCACGATGCGCGCGCGGCGATCGCCTGATCGAGCAAATGAATGAGCATCTCTTCGCCCAGTTTGCGTCCACGGTAATTCGGATGCACGGCGATCGTGGTCACGTGCGAATCTTCGAGTATCACCCAGATCCCGCCGTATGCGACGATTTCCCCCTCGATGCGTCCGACAAAGTAATGCGCCAGCTTATTGTCCCGAATCTCGTTGACGAAAGCGTTTTGCGGCCAGGACGATGTAAATGACAGCCCTTCGATCGACAGTACCGCGGCAATGTCGGCGGCGTTCATTTCGGCGATCTCGAGCCGGCGCGGGCGACCGTGGCCCGGCGGCTCAAGCTCGGCTTTAATGATCGGGCCGGTCATGACGGCAAAGATGAAGTCTCACAGGTTACTCTCATGCGCCGCTAAGCGGTCGAATCGTACGGGCTTTCGGTACAGTTACTGCAGGTAATTCGCCGTAATCCGGTTTGATCGCGTGAAGATTCACCGGCTGCCGGAAGCGAGCGAGCTGCGCGATAACGATGGCCGGATTTTCAGCAGCTCTCGTTATGAGACGCCGAACGTTTTGACGGCGTTCGGCGATGAACGAAAGAACGTCCTCCGTGTTCGCAGCGACCGTCAACGTCTGCGCCGGCGGGACTCGGGCGATCAGCTCCTCGCAGACCGTCGACGTTACGCCGCATGCCGTTTGCTGCGCGCCGCCGGCTACCGTTAGCCGGGCGCAGATGACACCCGGCCGTCCGGCGACCGCTGCTAGGACCGGCAACGGCGTATCGGGCGGCGCCAAGACGTCGTATGATGAAATGCCGACCAGCGGGACATTCGCCCCATACGCTAGACTCTTCGCGAACGACAGCACGATTCGAACGCCGGTGAACGAGCCGGGTCCGGTACCGACTGCAATACAATCCAGAGCAGCGAGGCGAAGGCCCGCCGAGTCGAGTAACCGGGCAATTCGCGCGATGCCCGTTTCGAGCGCGTCGTTGCTCGCCGAACGCTCCGCAACGACCCGCTCGTCGATGGCCAGCGCCGCGGAAAAATAGCCGAGCGCTGCGTCGAGGGCGAGAATCTTCACGAGCCTCGCACGACGATCGTCCGCGGCCCCGACCCGCTGCCGGTAATGTCTAAGGCGATGGCGCCCGGCGGAAGAATCGAGGGCGCACGCTCGGCCCATTCGACGAAGGTAATCCGGTCCGGGCCAAAGGCGTCGTCGAGGCCGAGTTCGTCGAGTTCGGCCGGATCTTCCAGCCGGAAAAGATCGATATGTTCGATCAACGGCGTTCCGTCGTAGCTCTGCCGGAAGACGAACGTGGGCGACGTTACCGCGGCGTCGCTGCCGTGCAATCGGCGCAAAAGCGCGCGGACCAGCGCCGTTTTTCCGGCGCCGAGCAAGCCGTGCAGCGCAACTGCCGACCCGGGCCGTAACTCGCGAGCGAAGGCATCGGCGAAAGCGTCGAGCGCGCGCAGGTCGGGTACCGCTATCTCCATGCGCTTAGAAGATACACCATACGCAAACACGAACATTTCGACGATGTTTCTGCGCATGAGCGACGTTCTCGTCGGAGTCATCGCGGGGGCGGTTTGTTCCGTTCTCGCCGCCGGTTTCGAGGCGATCATCGTCACGTTGCGTTTTTTTTCCGTCGGACACCTCGGCGGCGGCATCGGCAGTAAGTTTCTGCTCATTGCGGTGCTCGGTGCCGTCGTCGGCGGTAGCGTCGGCTTCATCGTGGGCGCACTGGTGCGGCCGCGCGAACCCGGTCCCGTTCGTTAACGTCGCTGTGTTAATACGCGCCGGCCTGCGGCGTCATCGGAAAGAGTTGTGTTCCGGCTGTGAATAACGATCGCGTTTCGCTCATTAACGTCGAAGACGAAATGCGCGAGAGTTATCTCTCGTATGCGATGTCGGTTATCGCCTCCCGTGCGCTGCCGGACGTACGCGATGGACTCAAGCCGGTGCAACGGCGCATCCTGTACGCAATGCGCGAGAATGGGATGACGCCCGACAAGCAACATCGCAAGTCGGCCGGCGTCATCGGCGATGTTCTCAAATATTATCATCCGCACGGCGATAGTTCGGTCTACGATGCGCTCGTGCGAATGGCGCAAGATTTCACGTTACGCTATCCGCTCGTTGACGGCCATGGAAATTTCGGTTCGATCGATCCCGATCCGCCGGCGGCTTATCGCTATACCGAAGCCCGGCTCGCGCGCATCGCGATGGAAATGCTCGTCGATATCGACAAAGAGACCGTCGACTTCGTTCCGAATTTCGACAACCAGACGACCGAACCGGTCGTCCTGCCCGCGAAGCTGCCGCAATTACTCATTAACGGGTCGAGCGGTATCGCCGTCGGCATGGCGACGAATATACCGCCGCACAATATTGCAGAGATCTGCGACGCGGTCGTTAAGGTCATCGATCGGACGACGGCCTCGGACGACGAACTCTTCGACGAGCTGCTCGACATCGTTCACGGGCCGGATTTTCCGACCGGCGGCATTTTGATGGGGCGCGAAGCGATTCGCACCGCATACCGCACCGGGCGCGGCTCCGTGCCTTTGCGCGGCAAGGCCGAGATCGTCGAAGAAGACGGTAAATACAAGATCGTCATCAGCGAAGTGCCGTTTCAGGTCTCGGTAAATCGCATTCTCGAAGCGATCTCCGACGCGCACTCCGAGAAAAGAATCGTCGGAATTTCACGGCTTGATAACGAGTCGAACCGGCACGGCATGCGGATCGTCGTTCAATTGCAGCGTAACGCGATACCGAACGTCGTACTCAATCAGCTCTACAAACAAACGCCGCTGCAGTCCAGCTTTGCTTTTAATATGCTCGCGCTGGTGCCCGCGAAGCGCTCGGACGGCAGTGCCTACGTGCTGGCCGGCAGCACTCAGACGCAACTCGAACCGCAAGTCCTCTCTTTGCTCGACATGCTCAAGTATTTCATCGAGCATCGCAAAGAAGTCGTGCGCCGGCGAGCCGAGTACGAACTCAACCGCGCGCGCGACCGGGCGCATCTCTTACTCGGTTTTCTCGTCGCGCTCGATAATATTGACCGCGTCATCGCCATCATCCGTGAGAGCGATACGGTTGAAACCGCACGCGAGCGGTTAGTTGCCGAACCGTTCGTGCTGTCCGACGCGTTTCGCCGCATGGCGCGCACGGAGATCGACGATGATTTTCGCTTATCGGCAACGCAGGCGGTGGCAATCGTCGATATGCGGCTGCGCACGCTCGTCGGTCTCGAACGGCAGAAGATCGAAGACGAACATACTGCATTGGTCCGAACCATCGCGGAGCTTCTAGAGTTACTCGCCAGCGAAACGAAGATACTTGCCGTCGTTAAAGACGAGACCGTCGATGTTCGCAAGCGTTTCGGCGATGCGCGCCGGACGCCCGTCGAGGCGCTCGACGGCGAACTTTCAATCGAAGACATCATCGCCGACACCGAAGTCGTCATTACGTCGACCGTCGGCGGCTATATCAAGCGTGTTTCGGTCGATACGTTCCGCCAGCAGAATCGCGGCGGCCGCGGCGTCGTCGGTATCGCCAATCTCAAAAAAGAAGATGTCGTCGCCAACTTCTTCGTTGCGACGACACATCAGCACGTTCTCTTCTTTACCAACAAGGGCCGGGCGTATCGCTTACGAGCGTACGAGATCCCCGACTCCACGCGTCAGGCGCGCGGTACGGCACTCGTTAATCTGCTGACCTTACCGCCGGGTGAAAGCGTAACGGCCGTCTTCCCCATTCGCGACTTCGAGGGTGACAATTATCTCGTCATGGTCACGCGCCAAGGCGTGATCAAGAAAACGAAACTCGAAGAGTTCTCGAACGTGCGCCGTAACGGACTCAATGCCATCGGTCTGGACGATGCCGACGAATTGCTCGGCGTCGATCTCTCGAACGGGACGCGCGACATCATTCTCGCGACGCATGACGGCATGGCCGTGCACTTCAATGAAAAAGATGTTCGTCCCATGGGCCGCAATGCGCGCGGCGTCCGGGCCATTACATTGGCACCGGGCGATACGGTCGAGGCAATGGATGTCGTCGAAGACGACCGGCGCGAAGTGCTCATCGTGACGTCGCAAGCCTACGGGAAGCGAACGCCGATCGATGATTACCGCCATACCGCGCGCGGCGGCAAAGGCGTCAAAGCGTTTGCCAAAGAGAAAGAAATCGGCCATGTGGTCGATCAGATACTCGTGCGCGACGATGACGAGTTACTGCTCATCACGAGCGGCAATCAAGTCATCCGGATCGCCGTCGATCAAATTCGGCGCGCCGGGCGTTCGACCAAAGGCGTGCGGTTGCAGCGCCTCGAGAAGGGTGACTCGGTCATTGCCATCGCCAACCTCGGCCAAGTCTCGAAACGGGTTGCCGACATCACCGGCGAGGAGCCGCCGATCGTTTAAGCGATCGGCATTCCGAAACCGGCAGACTTTGCTGCGGGTCCAACGGAACGGAGGTATATGACCAACTTATGAGCGCACTGCCCGACGTCTCTCAGAGCACGTTTCCGACCACCGTGCTTGCATCCGACAAGCCGGTCCTCGTCGATTTTTGGGCCCCTTGGTGCGGCCCGTGCAAAATGCTTGCACCCGTCGTCGAAAAAATCGCCGGTACGATGGGCGACAGAATGTCGTTCGTGAAGCTCAATACCGATGAGGCTCCAAGCCTCGCCGGCGAGTACCAAGTCTCCGGTATTCCATGTCTGATCCTCTTTAAAGGCGGTCAAGCCGTCGATCGGATCGTCGGGTTCGTCAACGAGTCGACGATTACGTCGATGCTCAACAAGCACCTTACCGCCGCTTAGAGCAAGCAACCTGCCCGAGTTTGCCGCCGGCAGCCGGGCCATTGCCGGCCGCGTTCGTACGCGCTCGATTGCTGCGGACGATCGGCGCTCGATACTCGCGATACATCGACGCGTAGCTAGGCGCCGATAATTTTTTTGGCATCGACGTTCGCCGCTCCGACGGCGGACGTGTTTGCGCGCTCGACTGCCCGGTTGACCGTACGCGACATGAAGTTGGCCGCTCGGTTAGCGCTTTGCGGTGGTGAGTGCGAAGCGTACGATCCATAATCTTTGCTTAACAATCGTGCGTCACAGTAGCCTGCGGAACGTTTCATCATGTCTTGCGAAGGATTTGTTTTGCTTTCACGTTTGCTCCGCAGCTTCAGCGCAGGCGTAGCTTTAAGTGCTCTTGCGTCGGGCGTCGCCGCCGCGCAAAGTGCGCCCGGTCCTGCCCCATCACCGACAACCGACCGCTCCGGAAGCCCGAGTTCACCTGCGACGGTGCCGTCGGCGACCGGTTGGAATCCATTGCATGTACAAGGGCTCACGCTAAGCGGTACGCTTCGCGCCTTTGACTTTAACCGGCTCAACACGCCGGAATATAACGGCGCGGCGGTTCCCGCGGCGACCGGGCCAAACCGGCAAGCCGTTAATTTCGGCGGTGTCTTGCGAGCTGACTATAAGATCGGTACGACACCGTTTTCAGTCGGCGGCGCGTTGTGGGGCGCGTATCCGTTCGGGCTCAACGGCGGCACCGTAAACTGCAACGTCGGCGGCGGCCTTATCGTGCACCGTCCCGCGGCGCTTTGCGCTGCCAACAATGCCGGTACGGACAACACGTTGCCGGGCTATCCGCTCGAAACGTTCGAGTACTATGTGAAATACACCGATAAGACGGCTGCTGTCGCAATCGGCGACCAGCTGCTCAACAAAGCCTGGTTGCCGGCGTCCGATTCGCGTATCAAACCCGCGTTATATCAAGGCATCGATGCGACCATCAACGTGACGAAAGCATTGGCGCTCGGATTGACGCGAATCACGCGCTTTGAAGACCGTACCGAATCGTTGTTCGACGAATGTACGCTGCTGACGTGTACGACGACGCCTGCGGGTGTCGGTGGCGGCGGAGCATTTCGCGCTACCGAGCCGGGTACCACGGGTGCCGATCGGGTAGCGCTGAGCTTTAAGCCCAACGCTCGCGCGTCGGTTTTAGCAGAAACCTATCGGTTTCACAATATCGCGAATCTCACGTACTTCGAATCGAAGTACAACTTCATACCGAAGAACGTCTACAACCCGTACGCAGCGTTCCAGTTCTTGTCCGAACGTCAGAGCGGTCAAGCGATTCTCGGCCGCATCGAAGCACAGACGATCGGCCTGCAACTCGGCATCAATCCGGTCAAAAATCTGCTCGTTACCGTCGGCGTCGATCAAACACCGTGGAATTACGATGATCTTCCCGCAGCGTCGCTTGCAGCTGCGACACGCTTGGCGAGCGCGCGTTACTTTCTGCCCGGCGGTGGCACGGACCAGCCGCTAGGCGCCGGCGCGAACGGCGCCGTCAACGCAGCGCAGGTGTTAGCGATCCCCAGCCGGCCGGGATTTTACCGGGTGGCCTATGGCGGTATTGCTTCACCCTACTCTGATTCGTATGCCAGCGACCCGCTCTATACGACGAGCATTTCGCAAGGTATGGCCGATCGCCGCAGCCCCGGCACGGCATTCAAAGGCGCAATAACCTATACGAGCAACGACAAGCGGCTCGTCGTCATAGCCAGCGAAGCTGCGTATAATTATGATTCTGCTTTTGCCCAAGTCAACGGTTTATTGCGCAATCGAACCTACGAACTCGACGGCGACGTGACCTATAACTTCAACACGGTGCGCAGTGGAACGTACCGGGGCTTCTCGGTTCGCGAGCGCTTTGCGGATCGCACGCAGCCGACGCTGCCGTACAACTTTAAATACATCCGGCATCAATTACAATTTAGCTTCTGACTGCGGGCGTGCCGCAAGCACGGCGGTTCAATGTCGTAGCGCGATGACGCCGATGACCGCTTCGACGGCAACGAGAACCACGATGATGATTTCCAACAGTTCGCTACGCGCATGCTGCGCTTGATCTTGGAACACGCGATAGATCTCCGAGACCGAGCGCAGCTTCGCGTCGATGAGTCGCTGCCAATCCGCCAGGCCGAGGCGCGAGGCGATCGAGCGGTAAAGCCGCGCATAGTACGCGTCGCCGATAATTTTCAGCGCGTTTGACGTACGGTCGGTTAACTCGAGAATATCGACGAGCAAGTAACGCACCTGCGCAGCGCTGTGGGCCGCCGAGCGATTCATCGAACCGCGCCGGCGTCCGGGATCCGCGGCATAAATTGCATCGAGTTCGGCGTCGAGCCGCGAATCGTACGTCCGGAATTCGACAAGTTGCGAATTGGCAAACTCGAGAATGTCCTCCACGGCCTCGGCGCCTTCGGCACGGTCGTAGACGAAGGCCGCATCCCATTGCACGACCACGAAGTCGTCGTCGTAATACGACGTTGAAAGCCGCAGCGCTTCGATCTGCTCGCCGCGCACGAGCGGGCGGTCCTCGAAGAGTAAGAGCTGAGCGAGTGGTGACGCGAATTCCGTCGACAGGCGCTGCGCCGCGACATGTTCGCTGAAGCGGTCGACTTCGAGGATGAAATAATCTTCAACGAGCGCCGGATGCGGTTTATCTAGTGCGGAGCTGATTTCGTTGAGCACGTCGTCCAGGGCCGCGCGCGCTTGCTGCTCGAGCCGCGGGTCGCTGCGCCAACGACGCGTCGACGAGCCGAATTCTTCCCATTCGCCGGCGAACGGAATACTGATCCGAACCGAAACGACGCCGAAATCGAAGATCTTTGCGCGCAAGGTCGCCGTGTATTCTTCGAGGTCCGGCAAGCGGACGATAAGCGGGACGACCGGGTACTGGATGAAATCGGACGACGCTTCGCGTCGCAACTGCAGAGGCGCGCGTGAGACACCCTCGCCGCGAACCGTTCGCAGGCGCTCGAGATCGATCGTATCCGCGACGTCGTAAACGAAAAACGCGCGAAAGGCGGCTTTTGCCAAGGCGGGAAGCGTCGCCGTTCCGTGCATCACGCCGCTGCTTCGACACGCGGGCGCCGTTTCGGCATAACGGGTTAAAACGCGCAACCGCCCGATTAGCACTCTGGGTTATAGAGTGCGAATGAACGTCGAACGTATGACTCAACGCGTTCAAGAAGCGCTGAACGCAGCCTATAGCCGGGCGCTGGCCGAACGGAACACGCAAACAGCGCCCGAGCATCTGCTTGCGGCGATACTCGAACAGCCGGACGGAGTTGCCGCGCCGATTCTGACCAAGGCCGGCCTCGACGCGTCGGCTTTTAGCGCCAACGTCGAGGTGGCGATCGGGAAGCTTCCGCGTTTCTCCGGCTCGAATGCCGAGGCGCAGCAAGTCACCGTCGCGCCGGCGCTTACTCGATTGCTTACGAGCGCCGATGAAGAAGCCAAGAAGTTGAACGACGACTTCGTCTCGGTCGAACATCTGTTGCTGGCGATGACCGCTGATACGGCCGGTGCGGGGCGGTTGTTCAAAGATGCCGGTTTGTCGCGCGACAAGCTGTTAAGCGCGTTGCGCGACGTGCGCGGCAACCAGCGGGTGACGACGCAAAATCCGGAAGGCACGTATCAAACTCTCGAGCGTTACGGCCGCGATCTCACCAAAGCGGCTGCGCAAGGGAAGCTCGACCCGGTCATCGGCCGCGACGATGAGATCCGGCGCGTCGTTCAAGTGCTCTCGCGCCGGACAAAGAATAATCCGGTGCTCATCGGCGAACCGGGCGTCGGTAAAACGGCGATCGTCGAAGGTTTGGCGCAGCGCATCACGCGCGGCGACGTACCCGAAGGTTTGAAAGAAAAGAAGCTGATTTCGCTCGACATGGGCGCGCTGATCGCCGGCGCTAAATACCGTGGTGAGTTTGAGGAACGGCTCAAGGCCGTGCTCAAAGAAGTGCAAGCCGCGCAGGGCGCCGTGCTGTTATTCGTCGATGAATTACATACCGTCGTCGGTGCCGGTAAAACCGAAGGCTCAATGGATGCGGGCAACCTGCTCAAGCCGCTGCTTGCACGCGGCGAACTGCACATGATCGGTGCAACGACGCTCGACGAATACCGCAAGTACATCGAGAAGGATGCTGCGCTCGAGCGCCGCTTTCAACCGGTAACGGTCGATCAGCCGACGGTCGAGGACACCATCTCGATCCTGCGCGGGCTACGCGAACGGTATGAAGTCCATCATGGCGTCCGCATCAAAGATTCAGCGCTCGTCGCCGCCGCGGTACTCTCGAATCGGTATATCGCCGACCGTTTTCTGCCCGACAAGGCGATTGATTTGGTCGACGAAGCCGGTGCCAAATTGCGAACCGAGATCGATTCGATGCCGACGGAACTTGATGAAGCCTCGCGCCGCATCATGCAGTTGGAGATCGAGCGCGAAGCGTTGCGCCGTGAAAGTGACGACGCGTCGCGTCAGCGGCTCGAAAAACTGGAGGCGGACCTCGCGCTTCTTCACGAAGAATCCGACGGGTTAGCCGCGCGCTGGCAGAACGAAAAGAGCGCGGTCGACTCGTTGCGCAATCTGCGCGAACAGATCGAGTCGACGAAGATCGAGATCGATCGCGTCTCGCAGGCGGCCGACTATGCCACGGCCTCGCGCTTGAAGTACGGCCGCCTCAGCGATCTGGAACGCGAGCTGCGCGAACGTGAAGCGTCGCTCGGCCCGAACGATACGCGGTTGCTCAAGGAAGAGGTCGACGAAGAGGACATTGCCGAGATCGTCGCACGCTGGACGGGCATCCCGGTGAGTAAACTGCTGCAAGGCGAGATCGCAAAGCTGCTCCATCTCGCCGACGAACTGCACAAGCGGGTCATCGGTCAAGCCGAGGCGGTCGACGCCGTAGCCGAAGCAATCGTCCGCGCCCGTTCGGGACTCGGCGACCCGAATCGCCCGTTAGGCTCGTTTCTGTTCCTCGGACCGACCGGCGTCGGCAAAACCGAACTGGCACGCGCGCTGGCGGTGTACTTATTCGATGATGAGCGCGCGCTCATCCGCATCGATATGTCCGAGTATCAAGAGAAGCACACCGTCGCGCGCTTGTTGGGTGCACCGCCCGGCTACGTCGGCTACGATGAGGGCGGTCAGCTCACGGAGCCCGTGCGCCGCCGGCCGTTTTCGGTCATTTTGTTCGATGAAGTTGAAAAGGCGCACCCCGATGTGTTCAACGTGTTCTTACAAATTCTCGACGATGGACGCTTAACCGACGGGCAAGGCCGGACGGTCGACTTCCGCAATACGATCGTCATCATGACGTCCAACATCGGCAGTCACTTGATCCTCGACTATCGCGGCGATGAACGAAGTGCCGGATTTGCCCGCATGCGGACGACGGTACTCGAAGAATTGCGGACGCACTTCCGGCCCGAATTTTTGAACCGGATCGACGAAACGGTTGTTTTCCACGCACTTTCCGAAGAGCAGCTCAAAGTCATCATCGAGATTCAGCTCGACCGGGTCCGTGCGCGTCTGATCGACCGGCGCATCGGCTTAGAAATCAGCGACGAGGCCAAAACGCATCTCGTCCGGTCCGGTTACGAAGCCTCGTACGGTGCACGGCCGCTCAAGCGCGCGATCGCGCGCGAAGTCGAAACGCCGCTTGGACGGCGAATCCTGGCCGGCGACATTCGTGACGGCGACTTAGTGCGCATCGGCGTCGGCGAAGGCGGCGACCAATTGACCTTCAACGTCGTGGCGCCCTTACCGCCGTTTCCGGTGCTCACGTAAAATTGATCGGGCGTCGGCGACGGTAAGGAACGCGGCGACCGCGGGAACCGTTAGCGCCTTGGATCTATCAGACATCCGGAGGCTTCATTGAGCGATAAAGTATCTCGTAAATCCGTTCTCATCAATCTGTTGACGTTGCCGCTGGCTGCCACGGCTGCCGCTGCTACGGTCGGCCAGGCTTCAGCGGACAGCAAATCTCCGCAAAAGGCCGTGTCATATCAAGATCAACCCAAGGGTGCGCAAAAGTGCGCGGGTTGCAAGTTCTTCATTCCAAACAAAGATCCCAAAGCCAAGGGTGGCTGCCAAGTCGTTGCGGGAGCAATCAGCCCCAACGGCTGGTGTGTCGTTTACTCGGCGAAGAGCTAAGGCTCGTCCGTAGTAAATCGGAAAAGCGCCGGCGGTAACGTCGGCGCTTTTCGTTAATAAGCGCTTCGATGAACGTTCGCGAGCCCATCGAAACAATTGTCGTCGAAGCCGGCGGTTTGCGTTTCGAGGTTGAGACGTGCGGTCGCGGAGACCGGCTTGCGTTGTGCTTGCATGGGTTTCCCGAGGCTGCAATTTCTTGGCGCGCGCAGTTGCCGGTACTGGCCGCGCTCGGTTACCGTGCGTGGGCTCCGAATCTTCGCGGCTACGGCCGCACGACGCGGCCGCCGTCAGTCCAAGCGTATCGCACTGCTTTGCTCGTCGGCGATGTTGCGGCACTAATCGATGCCGCAGCGGCACGGTCCGTAACGCTCATCGGCCATGACTGGGGCGCGGCACTTGCGTGGCTTGTCGCCATCGATCGCGTGCGACGACTCGAGCGGCTCGTGATCATGAACGTGCCGCACCCGGCGCTCTTTGCGCGCGAGTTGCGCAAATTACCCCAGGCGCTGCGCTCGTGGTACATTGCGTTCTTTCAACTGCCCGGCTTGCCGGAGGCGGTTCTCGGTTGGAACGATGCTGCCGCTGTCGGCTATGCGTTCCGCGCGCTGGCGACGCATCCCGGCCGCTTTCCGGCGGCGGTCATCGATGTTTACCGCGCGAATGCCGCAGAGCCCGGCGCGTTAACGGCCATGATCAATTGGTATCGTGCTCTTGCTCGAGACAGCCGGCGCTTTGCAGCGCGTGCATATCCGGTCGTCGAGGTTCCGACGCTCATGATTTGGGGCGAAGCCGATATCGCTTTGAGCAAATCGACGACGTTTGGAACGCACGACTACGTGCGCGACCTGACGTTGCGTTATCTGCCGGGGATTTCGCACTGGGTTCAGCAAGATGCGCCCGAGATGGTCAATGCGATGATCGTAGCGTTTCTAAGTAACGCGCGCGTTCCTGAAGCGCGCGAGATTTCTCCCACGGGCCGGGTAACCGTAACCCGATGAGATACAAAGCGCTGCTCGCGCGTATTGGTAGTGTCGTTCTCCTTTCGGCCGCTCTCGGCAGGGGTGGCGACGCGCAAACGCAGTCGACGCCGATGACGGTCGCGGTCGATGCGCGCGAAGCGACTCGCGGTATTCTGCACGTGCATGAAACGCTACCGGTAACCGCCGGTCCGCTCAAGCTCGTTTATCCCAAATGGATCCCGGGCGAGCACGCGCCGAACGGGCCGCTCGCGAATCTTGCCGGCCTGACGATTAGCGCGAACGGCACGGCGCTAGACTGGCGTCGCGATCCGGTAGAACTCTACGCGTTTCGGGTCGATGTGCCCGCGGGCGTTACGCTGCTCGACGTGCAGTTCGATTTTTTGGGTGCCGCGGCGGGTCAATATAGTTCCGCCCGCTTAGCGTCGCCGACGACGCTCGTGCTGACGTGGAATAAAGTCATTCTCGCTCCCGACGTCGCCGATTACGGCACGCTGCAAATCGAGCCGTCATTACAGCTTCCGGATACGAACTGGCAATTCGCCAGCGCGCTCGACGTGGCGTCGCAGCAAGGCGCGCAAATCCGCTTCAAGCCTCTGAGCGAAGAGATGCTCGTCGATTCGCCGCTGGATGCCGGACTCAATGTCAAGCGAATTCCGCTGGGATCGCTCGATGCCGCGCCGGTCGAACTCGACGTGTTCGCGGACACGCCGGCGCAACTCGATGCAAGCCCGGCGACCGTCGCGAAATTCCGCAATCTCGTTCAGGAGATGCAAGCGCTCTATCACGCTCGGCATTTCAATCACTACGCGTTCTTGCTGACCGTATCGGACGTACTTCCCGGTGAGGGTGTCGAACATCACCAATCGAGCGATGACGGCACGGACGGCGATTTCCTCACCGATGCGAGCGCGTTAGCGAACGACGGCGATCTGCTGCCGCACGAATTCAATCATTCGTGGGACGGAAAATACCGGCGGCCGGCGGATCTCGCTACACGCAATCTGCAAGTGCCGATGCAAGACAGTCTCTTGTGGGTCTACGAAGGTATGACCCAGTTCTATGGTGAGCTGCAAGCCGAACGTAGCGGTCTATGGAGCAAAGAGCAGTGGCTTGATTCACTCGCGGCAACCTATGCGGAGCTCGATACGACGACCGGCCGGCTGACGCGCCCATTGCTCGATACGGCGGTATCCGGGCCATTTTTATATGCCGCCGGCCGGTCGTGGGAAGCAACGCGGCGCAGCGTGGATTTCTATCCCGAAGGGAACTTGATGTGGCTCGAAGCGGACGTGATCATCGGTCGTTTATCGAGCGGCCGCCGGTCGATGGACGATGTTGCGCGCCGCTTTTTCGGCCGCAGCGATAGCGGTCCGCAAGTCGTTCCATACACACGCGACGATCTTATCGCGGCGCTCAGCGCCGTGCAGCCGTATGATTGGCGGGCGTTTTTGGCTCAACGCATCGACGCCATCGCCCCGCATCCGCCCGATCCATTCACGCTCGCCGGCTGGCGCGTCGTCTACACGCCGGTGCCCAGCGCGTTCTACAAATTACGCGAAGGCCACGCGAAAAGTCTCGATGCACGCTTTTCGCTGGGTCTCGTCGCAAAAACGGACGGATCGATCGTCGACGTAATCGGCGGCTCGCCGGCGGCACGCGCCGGCATCGGACCAGGCGCCAAGATCGTTGCGGTCAACGGTCGGGCGCTCGAAGGCGGCGACACGCAAACCGCGCTCGACGATGCACTGCGCGACGCACAGCGCAGCGGCACGGTGACGTTGTTAACGCTCGGCGGAAATGTGTATCGTACCGTTGCGCTCGCATATAGCGGCGGACCTCGCTATCCGCATCTCGAACGAATCGGCGCCAGCCGCGATCTGCTCGGTGCGATCGCTGCCGCGCGACGGCCGCATTGATGCAACCGATCACGCAAGAAGATACGCGCTAACGGCAAATGCCGTTCAAAGGTGGTCCTGCGACCATGTGCACGCTGATCGACCGGAGCGAACGTGACGTTTAATATTTCTTCGAGTGCGCCGATAAGCCGCCACGCGATGGCATACGTTTTAGCGGGCGGTCGCGGGACGCGGCTGCTCGAGCTTACCGATAAGCGCGCGAAGCCCGCAGTGTATTTCGGCGGCAAATCCCGCATCATTGATTTCGCCTTGTCGAATGCGCTTAATTCCGGTATCCGCCGCATTGCCGTAGCCACGCAATACAAAGCGCACAGTTTGATCCGGCATCTGCAACGCGGTTGGAATTTCTTACGTCCCGAACGTAACGAAAGTTTTGATATACTTCCGGCCAGTCAACGCGTTAGCGAAACACAATGGTATGCCGGTACCGCCGATGCCGTCTATCAAAATATCGACATTATCAACAGTTATGCACCGGAATTTATCGTGCTGCTGGCCGGCGATCACATTTATAAGATGGACTACGAGCAGATGCTCAAGCAGCATGTCGAGCAGCAGGCCGATGTCACGATTGCATGTGTTGAAGTCCCGCGGCTGGACGCGAGCGCATTCGGCGTGGTTCACGTGGATGAGAACGACCGCGTCATTTCATTTCTCGAAAAACCGAAAGACCCGCCGGGCATGCCCGACAAACCGGACATGGCCTTTGCCAGCATGGGCATCTATGTGTTTCGCACGAAATTTCTGTTCGAAGAGCTCAAGCGAGATGCGGCAGAAGAAGCGTCGGCGCACGATTTCGGCAAGGATATCATTCCGTTCATCGTGCGCAACGGCCGGGCCGTTGCGCATCGGTTCGAACGGTCGTGCGTGCGGTCGACTCCGCAAGCCGAAGCGTACTGGCGAGACGCCGGAACGGTCGATGCTTACTGGGAAGCGAATATCGACCTCACGGATTTCGTGCCGGCGCTCGACTTATACGATACGAATTGGCCGATCTGGACGTACGGCGAAATAACGCCGCCCGCAAAGTTCATTCACGACGAGGAAAACCGCCGCGGCACGGCCATCAGCTCACTTGTCTCCGGCGGTTGCGTTTTATCAGGTTCGATGGTACGCCGTTCGCTGCTGTCGACCGGCGTGAAGGTCCGTTCGTTCGGCGAACTTACCGGCGCGGTCGTGCTACCGTATGCGGAAATCGATCGCTCCGTCCGGCTGACGAATGTGGTCATCGACCGCGGCGTTCAGATTCCGGCAGGTCTCGTCGTTGGCGAAGATCCGGAGTTCGACGCGGCGCGATTCACTCGAACGTCCAACGGCATCTGCTTGATCACGCAACCGATGATCGATCAGCTCTAAGCGGTTGCCCGCGGTGCAACGCATGCGCGTTCTGTCGGTGGCATCCGAGGTGTATCCGATCGTTAAAACGGGCGGACTCGCCGACGTCGTAGGCGCTCTCCCGGCTGCGCTTGCCCGCGAAGGCGTCGAAGTACAAACGCTCGTACCCGGCTATCCGGCGGTGATCGACGCACTCGAGAGCGCGACGACAATTTTGCCGCTGGACGATGTTTTCGGTGAGCGCGGTCGCGTCTTAGCGGGCAGAGGCGGCGGCCTCGATTTGTTGGTGCTCGATGCGCCGCACCTTTACGACCGGCCCGGCGGCCCCTATCTCGGGCTCGATGGTCGCGATTGGCCCGACAACGCGTTCCGCTTTGCGGCGCTTTCACGCGTGGCCGCGCAAATTGCGCTCGGAGCCGTTGCCTTCGTCCCCGATATCGTCCACGCGCATGATTGGCAAGCCGGACTCAGCGCTGCATATCTGCGCTTTGCGCCGGACCGTGGCCCCGGCTCGGTGATGACGGTTCACAATCTTGCATTTCAAGGACTTTTTTCGCCGACGTTGCTCGGTCCGCTCGGTTTGCCGCCGCAGGCGTACGCCGTCGATGGAATCGAGTACTACGGCAATCTCAGTTTCCTCAAAGCCGGACTGCAATTCGCAGACCGTATTACAACCGTCTCACCAACCTATGCAGTTGAGATTGCGACGCCCCGGGACGGCATGGGCTTCGACGGCTTACTGCGCACGCGTGCCGACCGGTTCTCGGGCATCCTCAACGGCATCGATGACGCGGTCTGGGATCCTGCACGCGACCGGTTCATCGCTGCCACCTACGATCTTTCTACGATTGCGAAACGGACTGCGAACACGGCAGCGCTGCGCAAACGCTTTGCACTCACCGATGACCCGCAAGCGCTGCTCGTTGGGATCATCAGCCGTCTGTCGGCCCAAAAGGGACTCGATCTCCTACTGCAAGCGTTGCCGCGGCTTATCTCGCGCGGCGTTCAGTTCGTCGTGCTCGGTGCGGGTGACACCGAACTCGAAGCGGCGTTCGTTGCAGCGGTCGCGACCTACCCCGGTCGCATTGGTGCTTATATCGGCTACGACGAAACGGCGGCGCATCTGCTCCAAGCCGGTTCGGACGTCATCTTAGTACCGTCCAGATTCGAGCCATGCGGGCTAACGCAATTGTGCGCGCTCCGGTACGGTGCCGTTCCGGTCGTTGCACGCGTCGGGGGTCTGGCCGATACCGTCATCGATGCAAACGAAATGGCTTTAGCAGCGCAAGTCGCAACCGGGATACAATTCACATCGGCATCCGTTGAAGCACTCGAAGACGCGGTGCTTCGCGCAGCTAAACTGTTCGCTGCCCCCGATACCTGGCATGTATTGCAACGTAACGCCATGAGTACCGACGTTTCTTGGAGCCGCTCGGGCCGAGCCTATGCTCGGCTCTATCGCGAAATTCTCGACGCGCAACGAACGGCGAGCATTCGTTAAATTGCGCTAAGCGGAGCGAACGCTAAGCTCCGGACGGCTTCATAGCGATCGAGCGGAGCTGATGTTGTTCGCTCGAACACTGTAGCGCTTCGTGCGCTGCTGATGCATACATCGCCGCCGGCCTGCCAACGTTCACGCGCGGCGTGCCGAATGCCTAAAACGCTTAACGGCGTTGCAGCACGTTTGAACAGCTCTACCTCAATGGCTGCAAGATATCGTGTTTTATGATGATATATGAAAGATACTTTAATTACAAATTAGCTGAGATAACGTAGCTCGTTGCGCTACGTACGACAATGTTCGTAGCGCGCATTCCATCGATACGATATGATACCGGCAATGAACCATATAAATGTCTCGATAAGCGTCAACCAACCGGTTGCGGAGACGCATGTGCGCTTAGCAGATTTTTTACGCGAATTTGCGCCGCAGGCGGAGATGTCGATACTGTTGCGTGCGCCGTTCGATATTTCGGCGCTGCATGTAGGCGTAACGCTCGAACGCAGCGTGGTCGCACGCTTCGCGCCGCTCGGTCAAGACAACGAAGCCTATGCCGTCGCTTGGCAACCGTCCGTCGGCGGACCGTTTCCGGCGTTCGCCGGCACGATCTATGTAACGGCGGACGAGTCGCGTAACGAATCGATCGTCACGCTCGACGGTCATTATCATCCGCCGCTCGGCGTCGCGGGGGACGTTTTCGATTTCATCGTCGGTCGGCACATTGCGCAAGCAAGTGTTGCGGACTTACTGGAACGCATTACGCTTTATATCGGCAACGTTCCGGCACCGATTGCCGCATTCGTTTAGAAACATCGGCCGGCAAGGCGTAACGGTCGGCACCTAGCGGAGTCGGCGACCGAACTCTATTTCGGCGCTGCGTTACCGATTGTAAGATTTTACGCAACTACGCGTGCTAATTTCTTTGTGTTGTTGCTAGTGTAATTGTCGACGTCGCAGAATACCCGCCTCGTTGTAATGAGTCAGATTTGTCAAGCGCAGCAGGTTAGATCGAATACTTCGCACGCGTGCTTAATTTTTCAACTTGACTGCTTATTCGTGCACCAGGCCAAGGTGGCGGAACGAAACATTGGGCTTTGCTGATTCGCTGGCCGAACGCGAAGCGAATCGTTTAGTAGAGCTTCATCGGCTCGCCATCCTCGATAGCGGAAGCGAACGCGAGTTCGATGTTATTGCCCTGGCGGCCGCTGCGCTTTTCGATGCGCCGATCGTTTTGATTTCGTTGATCGACAAGCACCGTCAATGGTTCAAGGCGGCCATCGGCTTGGAGCTGCGCGAAACCACTCGCGACGTCGCTTTTTGCGCGCATGCCATTGAGGCGCCGCAGCGCGTCATGGTCGTTCCGGATGCCGCACTCGATGTGCGCTTTGCCGCGAATCCACTGGTGACGGGTGAACGCGCATTTGAGCGTATGCCGGCGCCCCGCTCGTAACGAAGCGCGGCTTTGCCCTTGGTACGCTTTGCGTTATCGATCGCCGGCCGCGCGAATTCAGCGCCGATCAGAGCGTTGGTTTGTCGGCGCTCGCACGTCTCGTTATGGACTTGATCGAAGGCGACGCCGGTCGAGCCGGACGTCACCTTGCGCAGGGTGTCGAACGATCGGTTCCGCTCGTGGCAGTGTTCGGTTGGAACGAACGGTCGCAAATAAACACTTGGAGCAGCGCCGCGGAGTCGCTCTTAGGCTGGACGGCCGATGACGTTCTGGGCCGCGCTCCGGCATTTATTGTTGAATGTTCGCGCCCTCCGGCTGCCGGCGATTGTAACGCAGTGTTACGCCGCTCGGAACGTGCCGTCGAAATGTGCACGATGCTGACTAAAGATGGACGACGGATCAAGGTCGCGCTGAAGTCGACGCCCCGCTTTGCATACACCGGCGAATCGTCCCGCATTGCGACGCTTGAGTTCCTCGACGAGCAGCTGCCGGTCGAACGGCGCCTCGCTATGCTCGAATCGGTGGTCGTCCATTCAACCGATGCAGTGATCGTCACGGCCGGTGAACCGGATGCTGCGGGCAGCTATCGCGTGATGTATGTCAACGATGCGTTTAGCCGCATGACCGGTTATGCCGCCGGTGAAGCGATCGGCCGAACCCCGGCAATGCTGCTGCAAGGCGACGCAACGGACATCTCCACGATCGCTCGTATTGCTAGTGCCATCGACCGGTGCCAGAGCGTATCGGTCGAGGTACTCGAATATCGAAAAGACCGGACGACGTTCTGGGCCGAGGTCAACATCTCGCCGGTCCGCGACATTGACGGTTCGTGCATGTACTTCATCGGGGTGCAGCGCGACTTGACCGCGCGACGGGCCCGCGAAGCGTACGAACGCGTTCGCAGTCTCGTGCTTGAAATGGCCGTTCGGAACGAACCGCTTCGCACGCAGTTGGCACGCATCGTCTTACTGCTCAAAGACGTTATTCCGGGAAGCCTCGGAACCGTCATGCTCGTCGCGGACGACCGGCTGCACGTTGCGGCCGCTGACCCGGAGGTACCGCGCGACTATCTGGCGACCATCGACGGTGTGCGCTATGGACCGCAAGTCGGCTCGTGCGGCACCGCCGTCTATCTTCAAGAACCGGTTATCTGTACGGATATCGAGTTGGACGCTCGTTGGAACGGCTATCACGAAGCGGCGTTAGCCGCCGGGCTGCGCGCCTGCTGGTCGATTCCATTTTTTTCAACCGACGGCGTCGTGCTCGGAGCGTTTGCGCTTTATGCAAAGCAGTCTCACGCGTTGGCTCTGAGCGCCGAGCAACGCGGATTATTCGAGGAGACGGTTCGGTTTGCGGCGCTCGTCGTTGGACGTCATCTCGATCAAGAACGGCTGCGACGAATGGCGATGTACGACGCGCTGACCGACCTCCCGAACCGAACGGCGGTCGAAATCGAGCTTCGCGCCGCTATCGAACGCGCCCAACAAAGCGGCACGACCGTCGGCGTCGGCGTGCTTGACATCGATCGCTTTAAAGCAATCAACGATGCTTTCGGACATTACATCGGCGACCGGCTTTTGCAAGCCATCGGTGGGCGAATGCGCTCATCGTTAGCTGCCGGAAACACGATCGGGCGCATGGCGGGCGATGAGTTCATCGTGGTCTTTCCGGATCTGCGCGATCCGGCCGACGGCACCCGAGCCGCACTGCACTTGCTCGACGAGTTCAGCACGGCGTTCACTGTCGAAGGCTACGAAATCGTGGTTCGGCCGAGTTTCGGTATCGCATTCTATCCGGCGTTAGCAACGCAGCCCGCGAGTCTCATACAAGCTGCCGACAGGGCGATGTACGCTGCGAAAGCGCACGGCGGCGGGCTCGAACGGGCGACTGTCGGCGCCGACGACTCGGCGCTGCGTTTACTGGATCTCGAACGCGATCTCCGTTACGCTCTCGAGCGCAACGAACTCGGACTCTACTATCAGATGATGTATGCCGTGCACGACGGACATCCGGTCGGCGCCGAGGCGCTGTTGCGCTGGAATCATCCCCGACTCGGCGTCATCGAGCCGGCCGATTTCGTACCGCTGGCAGAAGCAAACGGCACAATCATTGCCATCGGGACTTGGGTCATTCACGAGGCGGCTCAAACCGCTCGGCTCTGGCAGGACGCCGGTCGCGATATCTTCATGGCGGTCAACGTCTCAGCGCTGCAATTCGACGCACCGGGTCTCTATGAAACCGTCGTCGACGTCTTGGAGCGCTATGGCCTCGAGCCATTCCGCTTGCACTTGGAGCTGACCGAGTCGCTGCTCATGCGCAATCCGCATGTCTCGGCGGCCACGCTCGCTCAACTCAAGACGCTCGGCGTTCGAATTGTCGTCGACGATTTCGGCACCGGCTACTCGAGTCTGGCCTATTTGCAGCGCTTTCGCTTCGACGCTTTAAAAATCGACCGCGCTTTCGTGCGCGGTCTTCGCGACGGTTCGATGCACGACCGCAGCGAACACATCGTTGCAGCCGTGGTTGCGCTCGGCACGGCGCTAGGCGTCGCTACGATCGCCGAAGGTGTGGAAAACGCCGACCAGTACGATTTTATTCGCTCGTGCGGCTGCACGACCGTTCAGGGATATTTCTGCGCGCGGCCGGTGCGCGCCGCCGATGTTTCATGGCGATCCGCGGAGCCGCCGGTGTTTCGTCGGGCGTAGTGCACCGGCGAACCCGGCAGTTTGTGTTAGGCAAAAACCTTATCGCGTTTACGGTTACGTAAACGGTCGGTTTCGTTGAGCATGCGTTTACGGATGCGGATCGACTTCGGCGTTATTTCGACGAGTTCGTCATCTTCGATAAACTCGATCGCGCGTTCGAGCGACATCTCTTCGGGCGGCGAAACTTTCGTGCTGTCATCGGAGCCCGACGCGCGCATGTTCGTCAGCTTCTTTGCCCGCACGACGTTGATCGCGATATCTTTATCGTCGTTAGCGCGGCCGACGACCATTCCTTCGTAAACATCGACTTGCGGGCCGACGAAGAACCGGCCACGCGATTCGAGTCCGACCATCGCATACTCGGTCGTAACACCGGAATCGCTGGCAACGAGCGCACCGTTCGAACGGCCCGGGATCGAACCGGCAAGCGGCTGATGGTCGTAGTATGTGTGCGACATAACCGCCGTCCCGCGGGAAAGCGTCAATAACTCGCCGCGCAAACCGAAGATCGCGCGGGTCGGCATCGTATATTCGAGCCGGCGAGAATCGCCGACGGTGATCATATTCGACATGATTGCGCGCCGTTTTCCGAGCGACTCGATGACCGGCCCGGCATACTCTTCCTGAACGTCGACGACGACATATTCAACCGGTTCCATTTTTACGCCGTTGCGTTCGCTAATGATTACTTGCGGCTTGGAAACGGCGATCTCGTAGCCTTCGCGCCGCATCGTTTCGATCAGAATCGACAGATGCAATTCGCCGCGGCCGCGAACCTCGAACGTATCGGCGCTGTCGGTATCTTCAACGCGCAAAGCGACGTTTGATTCGAGTTCGCGCATCAACCGCTCGCGAATCTGTCGCGAGGTAAGAAACTTCCCTTCTTTACCTGCGAAGGGCGACGCATTCACCATGAAATACATCGAAACGGTCGGCTCGTCGATCGCGACGGCGTTGAGTCCCTCGGGCGTCGCTGAATCGGTGATCGTATCGCCGATATTGAGTCCTTCGATACCTGAGACGCAGATGATATCGCCGGCCCCGGCCTCCTCGACGTCGACGCGATCGAGACCCGCAAACGTCAGCAATTTCGTTAGGCGCAAGCCGCTCTCGACATCGCCCGCGCGATCGACCTTGGCAATCGGCGCATTGAGCTTGGCCGTGCCGCGGAAAATCCGTCCGATGCCGATCCGGCCGACGTATTTATTGTGGTCGATCGCGGAGATGAGCATCTGAAAGCCGCCGTCTTCGGCCGGCGCTTCCGGAACCGATTTGGCGATCGTTGCAAACAGCGGTTCGAGATCGACGCCGGCTTCTTCGAGCGTATATTGCGCGATACCGGCGCGGCCGTTGGTATAAACGACGGGAAACTCCGACTGCTCGTCGCTGGCACCAAGTTCGATAAACAGGTCGAACACTTCATCGACGACTTCTTGTGCGCGCGCATCTTTACGATCGATCTTATTGATCACGACGATCGCGCGTAAATCGAGTTCGAGCGCTTTACGCAACACGAATCTCGTTTGCGGCATGACGCCTTCGGCTGCATCGACGAGTAAGACGACGCCCTGTACCATCTGTAACACGCGCTCGACTTCACCACCGAAATCAGCGTGACCGGGCGTGTCGACGATATTAAATTTCAAGTCGCCGTGACGAACAGCGGTATTTTTTGCCAAGATCGTAATGCCGCGTTCTTTTTCTAACGGGTTGGAATCCATCACGCGCACTTCGGTTGCTTGACCTTCGCGGAAAACACCGCTCTGCTTGAGCATTGCATCGACGAGGGTCGTTTTACCGTGGTCGACATGGGCGATGATGGCGACGTTACGGATATCGGCTCGGGTTCTCACAACCCACGGAGTATACCAAAAAAAAGAAAGGCTGGCTACTGATTAACGGCCGAAGCGCCGTTGGCGGCCGGCGAACGCCGCAAGCGCGGCGTCAAAGGCGTGACCGTCAAATTCGGGCCACGGCGTTTGCGTCGACCACAATTCGGTGTAAGCGCACTGGTAAAGTAAAAAGTTGGAAAGCCGTAACTCGCCGCCGGTTCGAATTAAAAGATCCGGATCGGGCAGACCGGCCGTCGTCAGCTTCGCGGCGATCGCATCATCGTTAATTGCATCCGGCGCGAGCTTGCCGTCGGCGACGTCTTTGGCCAGCGCCCGGACGGCGTCGCACAGTTCGCTGCGCGCGCTATAGTCGATCGCGATATTGAACAGCATGCCGGTCGCCGCCGCCGTACGCGCTTCGAGTTCGGACAGCGCATCGCGAACGCTGCGCGGCAAGCGGTCCCGTTTGCCGATAATGCGGGCGCGTACGTTCGCACGCAACAACTCTGCGGCTTCGCGCCGCGCGAACACGCGCGCCAAATCCATGAGCAGCGCAATTTCGTCGCTCGGCCGCCCCCAATTCTCTTCGGAAAACGCATACACCGTGAGCACGTCGAGGCCGGCCCGCCCCGCGGCCGCGACCGTTTGTTGCAGCGCACGAACGCCGCGCCGGTGGCCTTCAATCGCCGGCAGACCGTGAGCGAGCGCCCAGCGGCGATTGCCGTCCATAATAATGGCGACGTGCCGCGGCGCGACGCTCGTCAGCGGTGCTTCGAGCTGGTGAATCATCCTTGCGGCACCCAGGCGGATGCAGCACTCTGCGCATGCGAACGGTCGTGGACGGCGCGAACGACCGCTTCGAGTTCATCGATATAACTTAGAAACCGCTTGCGGCCCGAAGGCGTGATGCGTACGATCGTCACTGGCCGGCCGTTACCGCGCAAGCGTTGCAGACTAACGACGCCGACGTCGGCTAACGCATGCAGATGCCGATTGAGGTTGCCGTCCGTTAACCCGCACGCATCTTGCAAGTCGGTAAAGCGCATTCCGGCGTCGCTGGCGACCAGACACGTGCACACGGCAAGCCGGCCGCGTTCGTGAAAGATCCGCTCGAGTCCGGAGTAAGCAAAAGGTGCGTCGTTATCCGAGTTCATGTCGCTGGTCATCACGTAAAACGAGTGCTCCGATGAGAAGTTGCCCGATGCCGAACGTTGCGGGCATCACCCACCAGCGCAACGCACTGACGTCCTGGGCGAAAAGCAAGGCGGTTCCGGCCGCGCCGAACAAGCCTGCGACGGCGAGTACGCCGCGCGGCACCATCGCGCGCGACGCGATGAGGCCCATGGCGTAACAAACGCACCATACCCCCGGCAGTAGACCGAACAGGTGACGGTGCATCAACGCCAGCGTCAGCAACCCGCCGGTCATAATCGCCGGCGCGATCGTCATCCCGACGGTCCGCAGTTCGACCCGCGCGCGTAGCGTCCAATTGCGAGCAAGCCACAGAACGATCGCGCCGTAATTTACGACCAGCGCAAAGATCAGGCAGGCCAGCCACATCGTGACGTAACGCGCTGCGTCGACGGCCGAAAGCGGATAGGGAAGGGTGAGAAACTGATAGACGCCGATCGTTACCGCGGCGCTTCCGCTGATGATTGCGGCGCCGCCGGACCAACCGCGAAAGCGCTGGACGGCAACGAGCCGGCTGCGAACTTCCGCGAGATCGGCCAGTGCTCGAGACACTTCCATCTTTCACTTTGTATCACAAAGTTAATTGTGGCGCAAGCGTTTCGAGGGTCTCGAAGCCATCCGAAGAACGAGCCCTGCTCTGTGTCCGGACCCCATCTTTCGACTTGGCATTTGCCTCTGCGCACGTGGCAAACCGCTGCCGTCGCGCGCTGGCAGACGAGCCGTCCGGCTGATTCGCTCATCGTCGCGACGCCCGGCGCCGGCAAAACACGCTTCGCCGCTCGGCTCTCGCATGCGTTGCTGGCGGAACGGAACGTCGAACGGGTCATCGCCGTCGTGCCGCGCGAGCATCTCAAAGCACAAGTGGCGCGCGCGATGGCCGAAGCCGGCATCGTTCTCGACCATCACTTCAACAACGCGGCCGGCGTGCTGGCCGCGGACGTTCACGGCGCGGCCGTCACCTACCAGCAGATCGCCGCAGCACCCGGCGTGTATGCCCGGCTCGTCGCGCAAGCCGGTGGCCGCATCGCCGTTTTGCTCGATGAAATCCATCACGCCGGCGATCAGGCGTCGTGGGGAACCGCGCTGCGCGACGCGTTTGGCCGTGCCGCCTATCGCATCGCACTTTCCGGCACGCCCTTCCGATCCGACGGAACGCCGATTCCCTTCGTCGACTACCACGCCGGTCTGTCCGTCGCCGCTTTCACTTACGACTATGCCTCGGCGTTGCGGGACGGCGTTTGCCGCGCGCTGGTCTTTCCGCTGCACGGCGGTGAAGCCCAGTGGATCAGCCGCGACGGCGAAGCAATCACGGCATCGTTCGAGACGGGTTTAGGGCGGCGGCATGAGAGCGAACGGCTGCGAACGGCGCTCACCCAGCCGAATTGGGTCGGCGACGTGCTGCAGAAAGCGCATCTGCGTTTGCTGGCGGTGCGCGCCGCCGGTCAGCGCGATGCCGGCGGACTCGTGGCGGCCATGAACCAGGAACACGCGCACTTTATCGCCGGTCTGCTCGAGCGCCGGACCGGTGTCAAGCCGGCGATCGTCGTATCGGACTTCGAAGACGCGTCGCTCCGCCTCACGGCGTTCGCCCGTTCGCGCGAACCTTGGATCGTGGCCGTTCACATGGTCTCCGAAGGCGTCGATATTCCACGTTTGCGTGTCGGCGTCTTCGCCACGAACGTCGTCACCGAGATGTACTTCCGCCAATTCTGCGGGCGTTTCGTGCGGACGTCCGGCCTGCATGGCGACGAGCGCGAAGCGTATGTCTTCGTGCCGGACGATCCGCGTATCCGCGCGTTGGCCGCCCGCATAACCGATGACGTCCGGACCGGACTCAAAGAGCGGGACGACCGGCCGGAGCCGATCGAATTCGATCCGGCGCAACGGCGCCACGCTGCCGGCGACGACGGCCTGTACGCATCGATTGCGGCCAACGCGACGGAGAGCCGGACGCTCGATTTCGGACCGCTCTTCAATCCCGCAGCGCGGTTACCCGAGCCGGCGGTGCGATCCGGTGTTGGCGCGCCGACCGGTACGACTTCGTCGCCTTCGACCCGAGCGACGCCGCCGGTGGTGCTCACGCATAGCGAACGCAAGGAGTCGCTGCGCAAGGCGGTCGCGGGCCTGGTCTCACACGTGAGTTCGACCTTCGGCGTCGACCATAAGCTCGTTCACGCAACCTTGAACCAACGCTGCGGCGGACCGGTCGCCGGCGCGACTGCCGCCGAACTCGAACAGCGTCGCAGGCTGATCATGCAATGGCTGGCACGCCGAGTTTACGACGGACTGCGTTAAAAACATGAGCGCCGAGAGGCTGCGGGCGTGCGGCGTCGATATGACGATGACGTGAGCATGACGATCGCCCGAGCGGGACAGCCGAGTGCCGCGGAGCGCGCAGCCGCAGGCAAAGCGCTGCGTGAGGCCGTTCCGCGCTCGAGCCATTCGGCGTGGGTGACCGTGCCCAACCGGTCGCAGGCGCTACGCATCATCGCCGATTCCAGTCATGGCCGGGTCGACCATCTCATACCACTGCGCAACGCGCGTATGGCCGAATCGGCCTTTGCATTTTTCCGCGGCAGCGCCGGGGTGATGGCCGCCGATCTTGCAACGACCCCGGCCACCGGCGTGAGCGTTCAAATCGGCGGCGACGCGCACTGCCTGAATTTCGGGGCCTTCGCCACGCCGGAACGGCGGCTTATTTTCGATCTGAACGATTTCGATGAAACCCACAGCGGACCGTGGGAATGGGACGTCAAGCGGCTCGTCGCCAGCCTCGTCCTCGCAGCGCGGTCGATTCGCCTCAAGGATTCCGGCGCAAACCTTACTGCGCTGGCGGCGGTACGTGCGTATCGTTTGAAGATGATCGACTTTGCTGCAACGTCGGCGCTCGATACCTGGTACGCGCATATCGATGCCGCCCAAGTCTCGTCGGGCGATTCAGACGAGCGGCGCAAACGCCGGCTAATCGTCGACCACGCGCAGGCCCATTCGATGCAAGCTGCGCTCGAGCGATATACGGTACCCGGCCCCGCTGGACGGCATTTTGTCGACGAGCCGCCGCTCCTGTATCATCCGAACGGCAAAACCGACGGCGGATTCGATGTCGAGCGCGTGTTTGCAACGTATAGCGGCACGCTTGCGCGCGAAATTCAAGTGCTTTTCGGTCGCTATCGGCTGGTCGACCATTCGGTCAAAGTCGTCGGTGTCGGCAGCATCGGGACGCGCTGTTCGGTTGCGCTGCTTCACGCCGATGCGCAAGATTATCTCATCTTGCAGATAAAGCAAGCTCAGGCGTCGGTGCTCGAACCATATTGCGGACCGAGCCCGTTTGCCAATCACGGTGAACGCGTCGTGTTCGGTCAACGTCTCATGCAAAGCGCAAGCGATGCGTTCCTAGGCTGGGGCACATCGGGCGAACATGATTACTATGTCCGCCAATTTAAAGATAAAAAGGGCTCCGTCGATATCGGAGCTATGGACGGCTACGGGCTACGCGATTATGCGGAGATGTGCGGCAGAGCGCTGGCCAGCGCTCACGCGCGGTCGGGCGACGCCGTACGAATTGCTGCATATCTCGGCAAAAGCGACGTATTCGATAAAGCTATCGTCCGCTTCGGCTTGCTCTATGCGGGTCAAGCCGAAAGCGATCACGAGACATTCGTTGCCGCGATCGACGCCGGCCGCATCCCGGTGGGCTAAACGTCCGGCGTTCGCAGCGAAAGCCGGTTAACTCAGACCGGTAATCACGCCGTAGCGGCGGGCCAGCGCCCGGCGCTCATCATCGAAGCGGGCGCGAATCTTCTCAGACTCCACGATGGCGGCTTTACCGAGATTCTCGCTTTCGCGCTCTTTACGGGCTTTGTCGGCGGCTTTCACGGCAAGCGCCGAAATCTTTTTTTCGCTCATCGAATCTTCATTGACCGTCGGCCCGATTCAACCCCCTTGCGGCGAGCAACCGGCCTATTCTCGGCCGCGCTCCGGGCGCAGTTGCGGCAGTCCCTCGCGGTCAAGCGGTGTGCCGACGAGAACTTGCACGAAGAGGGAATAGCTTACGACGCCCGCCGCAACGCGGTTCGCCCGCAAAAACTTATCGTAGACGAACCACTGCGCGACGAAAACGCGCGGATCGTAATAGCGCAAAAAGCGCGTCCGGGCGGCGTTGAGGTCGGCGCGCACGAGCGGCGAGATCGGCAATCGCTCGCGGTCGGCGTCGGGCAGAAAACCGTAGGCCCAAAACAGCCCGGAGTACCGGATGAGCGGATCGCCGGAGCGCAGCGTCGTCAGCGCGGCGATGAGGTTCGCATCGCTTTCGTCGCCGAAACCGGCGACATGACCCCACTCATGGGCCAGCGCGAACGGCCGCTCGAACGGTAAGAAGTTCCCGTTGAGTAAGGTTTCGTAAGCGAAGGGATCCCATTGCCCGCCGATGCCGGCCATGCCGAACCAGCGATCGAAGATGGTTTGCTTCGGGCGTGACAACTTGACGTCGTAACGGTCGCCCAGCCGGCGCACAACGGGTTCGAAGGCGTTCGCAAGCCGTGCTTCCAGGACGTTTTCGGATTCGACATCGGCGTGGGCGGGCAGTACCGTGGCGTTGAGTTGACGCACGATCGTCGCGCTGAAAGCACTGACGCTCTGCGGTGAAACGCGAGCCCGGTTATAAGCGATGCGTCCGACGATCGGCACGCGGCGGTAATTGAGCGCCCACGCCGCGTCGAACCAAAGGACGGCAACGGCCGCCACCGCGGCGGTCCGCAACGCAATGCGTGCGAGTCGCCGTACGGCCGGATCGGGATAGCGGCGCCAGCCGGCGATCCAGTAAACGCCCAGTCCGCCCAGTATCGCAATGAGAATGCAATCGCCGAGCGACACCGGTACGGCATTGGCAAGCGGGACGAACGTTCGTGCCAACGCCGGGTAGATGCCGTTGGCGTAACCGTTTTCGAGCCAGCGTGCGTCGATCGGTACGACCTGCAAGACGAGTGCGAGCGCGATGAGCCCGACGTCGGGGCCGTAGCGCCGGACGATCATGCAAAAATCAGCGTCGACATCGCGCCGGTACGGATGAACCCGGCCCGTTCATACAGCCGAATCGCGTCCTCATTGAAGTCGTTGACGTACAGTGATAACGTCGGGTTTTCCGTCAATAAGCGGCTTGCAATCTGCCCGAGTGCTGCGAGCGCATAACCGTGCCGGCGGACGGGCGGCGGCGTCCAGACGCCTTGCAACTGCGCGGTCAGGCCGGTGCGCGCCCCGACGTTAAGTTGAAAGCGGAGTTCGCCGGCTTCGATCCAGACCCACCAGTGTCCAAGCGCGATCGCGCGGCGAATCGCGGCGGCGAAGCCGGAGCGATTGAAACGCGGATCGTAGCCGAGTTCGGCAAGCATCATCAATGCGGAATTTTCGAGGACCAAGTCGAGATCTCCGGACGTTGCTTGCCGCACGCCGGCGGCCGGCGCAGGCCTGCGCGTTGAAGCCGAAAGGACGTAGACCGGTTGACAGGTGCGGGCGAGGACGGGCGGCCGGTGCCACTCGCAGACGCGATGCCATAGCCGGTCGACGCACGATTTTGCTCCGACGAAGCTGCGCAATCCCGGATGGCGGCGTGCCTCGAAAGCGAAAGCGTCGACCGCTTCGTCGGAGTCGGCGGCTATGACGAGTTGCGTTCCGAAATAGACGACACCCCGGACGGCACCGCCGGCATCGCGAAACATGTAGGCGTCGTCGAGTGCCGTTAGGCCGTGGCCGCCCTCGAGTACCCATTGCAGATACGTGTTCTCATACGGCCGCCGCGCAACGTACGCTATCGCGTCGGCACACGTCGTGCGCGTGAGCGGTTCGAGCAGATGTGTCTCCGCGCGGCTAGCTTAGCGGCCGTACGAAGGTTGGTTTTGACGTCGGAGCTTTGCTGCCGCCTTCGGGTTCGACGCTGAGTGCGACGACGGACAGCGTATCGGCGTTTTCGGGCAGCGCGACAACTGCAGAACCGGAGGCGTTGGGCGTGAAGAGCGAACTAGGCGCAAGCGTTTTGCTGCCTTTCGCAATCGTCCATGCTTCATACACTTTACCGCGCGGCAGTATTGCTAACGTTTGCAGCGTCAAGTAAACGTGCGTTCCGCGAACTACCACTTGACCTTGCGGAACGGGATAACGATGCGCATCGCCGGCGATGAGATCGGCAACCATCGCCCGGTCGTGCGTCTGCACGCGCTCGTTTTGCGCAATTTGTGCCTGTAGCGACGCCGCTCGCGAGTTTGCGGTTGCAAGATCGCCGCGCAAAGAAAAATTTTGTATCGTGCTTACGAGTGCAAACACGACGGCTGCCGCAGCGGCTAACCCCGCTCCCGCTGACCAGCCCGCCACGGCGGTGCGGCGCGGCGCGCCGATCGGCACGACGTTGGGGCGCGCTTGCGCATCGACCGTTGCCATGATGCGTTGCTTCATGCGGACCGAACGTGCGGAGTCGACGGGTTCTTCGGCCGCCAAGCCGATCAGATCGGCAGCCGGCCGTAGCGCATCGAACTCCGCTCGCGCTTCCGGATCGGCCAAAATGTATGCCGTTACGAGTCGCTGTTCGCTCGCCGGCAGCACGCCTAAAGCATACGCTGCGACAAGTTCCATCATCGCCTCACGATCGAACGCTTCGCTCATCGCGAAATCGCTCCGCGCAAATCGTCGCGTAAGCGCCGCAGGCCCGACCTGATGCGAGTCTTAACGGTGCCCAGCGGAATGCCGGTCCGGCGCGCAATTTCTTCATGGGTAACTCCGTCAAAGAAGCCCATTTCAATCGGCGAACGCTGTTCGTCGGGCAACCCGGCAAGCGCGCTACGCACGCGCTGAGAATCAATTTTAGCGAAAACAACATCGTCGATTGTGCCGTCCATAGGAATATCCGCGGGAATCTCGCCTTCCGGCCGTGAGGCGCGACTGCGCAGTACGTCAAGCGCCCGGTTGCGGGTGACACGTGAGAGCCAAGCACCGAAATTGCCGTCGTGAAACGAATCGGGTGAACTCCAAATTTTGAGAAACACGGATTGCGTTAGGTCTTCGGCCATCGTCGTGTCGCTCAGCATTCGCAAGGCGATACCGAAAACGAGCCGATGGTACGCGTCGTAGAGCTGCTCGAACGCGGCGGAATCGCGCGCCCGCAATCGCTCCATTAGACGTGTCCCATCTTCCACAGTCGGCGAGGTTCGTGCCGCTTGCCGCAAGCCCTCGAAAGGGTAACGTAGCCCAAAGCCGCTCGGATGTTCAGCCATTTTGGGAACGGTAAATCTGCGATGAAACACCGCCGGCCGCGCGAACGCAGTTTTCTTCACATTGCCGCGTTTGCCGGTGCGGGCGGAATTTTATCGCTTGGATGTTCGATCGCAATCCCGTTGTACAATGCGATGCATCATCGGCCCGTAACGCCTGAATTTTTCTTCTTTGGTATTTGGGGTTTGCTCGCGTTGGGCGGTGCGGCTGCCTGCATTCATACCTACTTTATCTCGGGAGATCCGCCCGATACGCCGCCCAAAGGCGGCGTACCGGTGCGGGAGTTCAGCGTCCTCGAAGGCGGCAGAAAGCACGCCGAACAACGCGACGATTCACAACGGCGTGCCGCCTGACGGTCGCGTGTCGTCCGGCCGTTGCATGAAGTTGCAAGCGAAGCCCTAATCCTGAGCGTGCATCATGCACGCCGCTCATCTGCGCCGGCCGTCGCGGTTCCGTGCATGAACGACATCGCGCTCGGCACGAGTGGTTTCATCGAGTTACTCGGGGCCGCGGTTATCGTCGCGATCGTTGCCGAACGCGTGCGGTTGCCGGCCGCGGTTGCACTCGTCGGTTTCGGTGCGATCGTTTCAAGCACCGCACCGATCGATTTGCCGTTCACATTCGGGCCGGCGCTGTTATTTATTTTTCTTCCGCCGCTCATCTTTGAGGCAGCGTGGAATCTCGATGCGCCGGCATTGCGCCGGATGGCTTGGTCGATAACGGTACTCGTCGTGCCCGGCGTTCTGCTGACCAGCGGCGTCATCGCCTTCGGCTTAGCTTCCACCGGGCAACTGCCGGTCGTGGCGGCGTTTATGTTCGGTTCGATCGTTTCAGCTACCGATCCGGTCGGCGTCATCGCTATTTTTCGCCGGCTCAACGTTCCGCTCGATTTGCTCACCCTCGTCGAAGGCGAGTCGATTGCCAACGACGGCATAGCGATCGCGCTTTACGGCATTGCGCTCGCGCTCGCCGCGCATCCGGCAAGCGTTGACGGCTGGGCGATAACATGGCAAGCCGTCATCGGCGTTGTCGGCGGAAGCGCGATCGGTGTCGCAACGGCCGGGGCGATCGGATTGGCCATTCGCGGTGCGCGCGAACGATCGGTCGAATTGACCGCGACGGTCGTCCTGGCGTTTAGCGCTTACGGTGTTGCAAGTTCGCTCGGAATGTCGGGTGTCTTTGCAACGGCCGCGGCGGGAATCACGTTGCGGCTGATGCGCGCATTCGTGCTTACGGCACAAGCGCCCGAAGACGTCGACCGGTTTTGGGAAGTGATCGCCTTCACAGCCAATGCCGTCGTGTTTCTGGCTACGGGTCTGGTGTTACAGGTCCCGCGGCTGTTTCACGAACCGCTGCTCGTTCTGAGTGCAATCGTCGTTGTGTTTGCGTCGCGCGCAATGTTGGCATTCGGCGTGTTGCCGCTGCTGGGTTTGAATACCGCGCATCCCGGCTGGCGTGAAACGGCATTTTTCGCCGGCATGCGTGGTGCGCTCTCACTTGCACTTGCACTCGGCTTGCCCGACGGCTTTCCGCATCGCGCGCAGATCATCGACGCGACGTTTGCCGTCGTCCTTGTGACGCTCGTCCTTCAAGGCGCGACGATCGAAACGTTTCTGCGGCGCTTACCGCTCGCACGCTGAATTTACGGCGGCAGTTCGACCGGAGGCCCGCCGCGATGCTCGTACGCCGCGCGCCGGGCCGGCGGATCGGGCACGATCGGACGGTCGCGATCGTCGCTGTGCGGCCGCGCAAAACCGAACTCGCCGTCCGCAGCGTCAGCGGTCCATTCGTCGATTGGACGTTTACGCGGGCGCATCGGTGCAAGCGGATCGCTGCGTTCGATCAGCGGCAGTGCCGGTGCATCGGGCGGCGCGGGGGAGATGCGCGCAACCCGCGCCGGCGTTGCCGAAACCGCGGAGAGTTTCGCCTCGACTTTGGTTTCTTTGAAAGCGGCGGATGACGGCATGTCGAGAGTTTGACTTTCGGCGTTGAAGCCGACGACGATGAACGCGTCGGCCAAGCGCTTGAGTCCGGGCAGCGGGTGTCCGGTGAGCGGAACGAGCGTGAATAGCTCGTGCACCACCTCGCACGTTGCAGCGGCCGCAACGACGAAGGCGTTGAGCTCGAATGTTGCTTCTTGCAGCCGTTCGGCGAACAGTGTCTGTGGACCGACGACGGTGAACTCGCGGCGTTCGTTAAAGCCCGCGTCTCCCGCGATGACGTCACCGGAGTTGATGCCGATTCCAACTTGGAACGACCGCCGGCCTTGCGCGCGCCAACGGCGGTCCATCGCGTCGACGAGTCGCACGATATCGAGTGCGGCCCGTAGCGCATGTTCCTCGGCGTGCGGATCTTCGAGCGGTACACCGAAAACGCCGATGATGCCGTCGCCCAGAAATTTGTCGATCATGCCGCGATATTTTTGAATCGACGTGCCGGCCAAAGCAAAAAACTCGTTGAGATAACGCAGCGTTTCTTGCGCCGTCAAAGATTCGGCGAAGCCGGCAAAGTTCCAGATACGGCACACTAAAATAGTTGCTTGCAACGAACGTCCGGTGTATAGAGCGGGATCTTTACGGCGCAGCAGTTCGTCCACCACCGGCGGCGAGAGATAGCGCGAAAACAAGGCCCGAACGCGCCGGACCTCACGTTGCTCGGCCCGGTAGCGTAAGCCGACGATCGCGAGTCCGGCCAGTGCGCCGACGAGCGCAACTCCGGCAATGACAGCCATAGGCGGTTTGCCTGCGCCGTCGTATCCTCCGCCACCTATGGACGATTTGGCGTTTGTCCGCGAGCGGATCGAATCTTACGCGGACTATACGAATGACGATTCCAGACGTCTGGTCGACGAACAAATCCGTGCGTACGTCGGCGAAGCGGTGTCGCGCCTGCAAGAGCGTTTAGGGCCCGACGGCGCGGCGGGCGATGCGCTCTCCGCTATCCTGCTGCGATGTCAGTTTGCCGATCAACATGTCGTGCGCGCGCTCGAAGCCGCGACCGTCGACGGAACCGACTTCTCCGCAGTGCACAAGCTCGACCGCGATTTAACCGCGGCTGCAGAACGCGCCGATTCGATCGCGCCGCCGTCGCTCGACGACTATTTAACCGAAATCTCAACGTTACTCGATGCACGCACGCGCGTGCTGCTTGCGCGAGCGGAATCTGCCGTCGAATCGGGCTAAGCGTTTTGCGGCATGCGCGTATCGCCGTCGTCGAAGCGATGCGTGCTTGACGGGAGCGGGGACAGCCCGACGGTATCGCCGACGGCTGCCGTGCTTTCGCCGACGATGCGCACGCTCAATTCACCGGCAGATTGCGTACGCACGTAAAGAAACGTGTCTGAGCCTAAACGTTCGGCATGCGTGATGACGCCGGTCCAGCGTGGATTTTCGGCGTCGATCCGAAGGTGCTCGGGCCGAATGCCCAGCGCTGCGGCGCCGAATCGGCGCGCTTCGTCGCCGCGCACAACGTTCATCTTCGGTGAGCCGATGAAGCTCGCGACAAAAAGATTCGCCGGAAAATGGTACAGCTCGGTCGGGCGGCCGATCTGCTGAACCGCACCCGCCGATAGCACGACGATCTTGTCCGCCAGCGTCATCGCTTCAATTTGATCGTGCGTTACGTAAATCATTGTCGCGCCGAGCGTGCGATGAAGGTTCGCGATCTCAATGCGCGTGTTGATCCGTAACGCCGCGTCGAGATTCGATAACGGTTCGTCGAAAAGAAAGAGTTTGGGCTGCCGCACGATGGCGCGCCCGATCGCCACCCGTTGACGCTGACCGCCGGACAGTTGCATCGGCTTGCGTTTGAGCAGCGGCGTCAAGGCGAGCATCTCGGCGGCGGCGGCGAGCCGCCGCTCGATATCGGCGGCCGAGAGTGCTTCGCGCTTGAGCGCTAAGGTCATATTGTCGGCGACGTTGAGATGCGGATACAACGCATAGCTTTGGAAGACCATCCCGATGCCGCGCTTCGCCGGCGGCAAGTTGTCTGCCACGACGCCGGCGATTCGCAGATGGCCCGACGTCTGTCGCTCGAGTCCGGCGATGATGCGCAGCAACGTCGACTTGCCGCAACCGGACGGCCCGACGAACACGATGAATTCGCCGGCCGCGACCGCGAAATCGATCCCCGTCAAGACATCGGTTTGCCCGTATTTCTTGGTTATCGCAATGAGCTCGAGTGCGCTCATCGCGGCCGGCGATTGCCGCAAGCAGCGTCGATGCGCGCGCAGCGCAAGGATCCGGCGGTCACTTCACGGCGCCCGAGGTGATGCCGCGGATGAGATTTTTTGAGAAGGTCAGATACAACACGATGACGGGTAAAATGCCGAGCGAGAGTGCGGCTAAAACCGCGTTCCAGTTTGTGACGTATTGGCCGATGAATTGCTGGGCGCCGAGCGTTACGGTCTTTGTGCTCTCGCCCGGCGCCAGAATAAGCGGGAACCATAAGTCGTTCCATATCGGTATCATGGTGAAGACGGCAACGGTCGACAGCGCCGGGCGAACCAGCGGCAACACCAGGCGGTAGAAGATTTCATATTCCGATAAGCCGTCGATACGGCCGGCGTTTTTGAGGTCGTCGGAAATCGTGCGCATGAATTCAGTCAACACGAACACGGCGATCGGCAACCCCTGCGCAATGTAAACCAAGATCAAGGCGACGAGCGTGTTGACGAGATGCGTTCCGACCATGAGTTCGAGTATGCCGACCGTACCGAGCCGGATCGGAATCATGATGCCGAGCATCAAGTACAAGCCCATGAGCGTATTGAGCCGGAAGCGATATTCGGCCAGCGCAAAGGCGGCCATCGCGCCGAACGCGATGATTCCCGCCAGCGCAACGAGCGTGACGACGATGCTATTGCCGAAGTACGTGATGAAGTTGCCTTGACTCAAAACCGTTACGTACCCGACCGGATCGAACGAACCCGGGCCCGGCAGCGCGAGCGGCGAGGCGAAGATCGCGCGCCGCGATTTGAGCGAATTCATGATGATGAAGAGTACGGGTAGCACGGCGACGGCAGTGTACGCGATCAACACGGCGTGTGCTGCCGCGGCACGTCTTAGCGAGCCGCGAGCGGTTGCCATGGCCGATATCCCGTGCCCTTAGAATTGATAGCGATTGATGCGGCGCTGCACGAGGAACAGATAGAGGCAAACGCCGGCCAGAATAATGAGGAACATGATCGCAGCAACGGCGGCGCCCATGTTCGGATCGCCGAGCTGTAATTGATAGCCAAAAAACGTGCGATACAGAAACGTGCCTAAGATGTCCGTCGAGTAATTCGGACCGGCCAACGCTCCCTGAGTGGTATAGACGAGATCGAAAGCGTTGAAGTTACCGACGAACGTAAGGATCGAAATCATTCCGACGGTCGGCCAGATGAGCGGTAATTTGACCTTCCAGAACTGCTCGATACCGACGATTCCGTCGACGTCGGCTGCATCCGTCAGTTCATCCGGAATGGCAATCAACGCAGCGTAACACAGCATCATCGGTACTCCGACGTATTGCCAGACCGAGATGAAACCGAGCGTCACGAGGGCTGAACCCTCGCGCCCGAGATACGGCGCAAACAAGAACTTGAGACCAACGGCGCCGAGCAATGCCGGCGCGACACCCCATAACGGCGAGAGAATCAGCTTCCAACCGAAACCGACGATCACGAATGACAGCAACGTCGGTAGAAAGATTGCGGTGCGATAGACGGCCGCGCCGCGCAAACGCGGTATCGCCAAAAGCGCCGCGAGCATGATTCCGATCGGATTTTGCAACATTTGGATTGCAAAGAAGATGATGTTATCGAGTAAGGCGTTCCAAAATTGATGCGACCAGCGGTCGTCGAAGAATAGCGCCGAGAAATTTCTGAGCCCGACGAAGACATCGGCATTTTTAAGTGGAGAGAAAAGTGCTAAGCGCAGTGTTTCGACGAGCGGAAGAATCATTACCGCGGTGTAGATCAGCACGGCCGGAGCGAGGAAAACCGCGATGTGCAGGCGCTTGGGCGCTTTTGAAGCGCTCTCGTCCGGCCTCACTTCGCGGGTTTGTACCAGCGATCGAGGCCCTGCTGAAGTTTGCCCGCCGCGAGCGCCGGCGTGTCGGTCCCGTTGATCACGTTGGAGCCTTCGACCCAGAACGCGTTCTCGAGATTCGGTGTTCCGCGTGACAAAATTTGATACGTCGGGCGAATCGTCGACTTGCAGGCCGAGCGAAAACTCGCGAACTGTCGCGCGAGCGGGTCTTGCAACGCAATCGGCGACTTCTGCAAGCTAAAAAAGCCCGGTAACGCGTTTGAGTAAAGCTCGGCAAATTGCGGCGAGGCGACCCACTCGAGGAACGTTTTGGCCTCTGCGACATGTGCCGATTTCGCGTTGAGTCCGAGCGCAATGTCGGGATGATCGGAGATAAAGCACGGATCGCCGGCTTTTTGCACGGGCGGCGGAAACGCTGCGAGCGCGAAGGCCGCTTGTTTACGAAAGCCGCTGATCTCCCACGAACCGGCCGGGTAAATAGCCGCGCGACCAAGGGTGAAAAGATTTTGACTGTCGGCGTACGATTGTGCCTCGAAGCCCTCACCCAAGTACGGCCGCCACTTCGCCAGCACGGCAAATGGTTCGACCCACTGCGGATCGGTAAGCTTCTGTTTGCCGGCAATGAGCGCCAGCCGGCCGGTTTCGCCTTTGTAATACGTCGGCCCGATGTTCTGGTAGCCCATCGACGCCGTTTCCCAGCCTTCTTTGGTTCCCATCGCCAGCGGTACGTACGTTCCGTCGGCTTTGATCTTATCGAGCGCGGCGAAGAATTGCGGGACGGTTGCGGGTGCTTGTAAGCCGAGCTTCGCAAAGGCATCTTTATTATAGATAAAGCCGTGGATGACCGACGCCATCGGTACGCAAAACGTCGTCTTGCCGTCATCTGTCGTCCAAGCCGTGCGCGCCACGGATGAGAAATTGCTCATGCCGCGGAGCGCATTGACGCCGGTGAGCCGGCCTTTCTGATACAGCGCAAGCGATGCATCGAATGGCCGGCACGTGATGAGATCGCCGGCCGTTCCGGCAGCGAGTTTCGCGTTGAGGGCGGCATTGTATTCCGTCGGTGCGGTCGGCGCAAATTTCACGTCGATGCCCGGATGCGTTTTCTCAAATGCCGGGATAATTTTATCTTGCCAAATCGCGATGTCGTCGTTACGCCAACTCTCAATGGTTAGCGTAACCGGCGCCGCCGAAGCCCATCCCGTGCTTGCGACCACCGTTACCGATACGATCAGGCCGAAAGCTGCCCTCGTTGTGCTCACCGGGCGACGTTTGCGGTTCCCCGGTGCTTGGCCCTTCAGACGCGTGCGGCATCGAAAACGCTCGCCGTTGAAGCGAATCGTCACGGCGCGGAGCACGGGAACCGTCGTCGCGTCGTTGAAGCGCGGCAGCGGAATGATTTTGCCGTGCCGCATAGCCGGCGCGCTCGCCGGCGTCGCCGTTTGCACGGGCAGCGCCTGCGCCGCCCTGCCGTCGCCGGCACTGGTCCCCGCTCCGCTGCACATCACGATGCGCGCTTGCACCGGCGGCGGCTTGAATCTCGACCGGCCGTTGCGCTTTCCCCCGACGATCGACGCGGCGGGCTTTGCGCTGATACGCGAACGTTGGAGTGCGCTCGGCATCACCGCGCCGGTTCGGTCCGTACGAACGAACGTCACGCTTGCACCGGCGCTGATGCAGCCGATTTTAGCGCTCGGGCGATACACGCTTACCGTCACGCAAAACGCGGTGCGCCTTGCAAGTACCGGACCGGATCTGACGTTCGATGCGCTCGCAACGTTGGCGCAACTGCCCGTGCGGCGAGGCGTGCGTTGGCAGCTGCCATGCACCGTCATCGACGACGGGCCGGCGTTGGCCTGGCGCATTGTTTCGGACGATATCTCGCGCGGACCGTTTCCGACCATGCACTATTTTAAAGAGCGCATCCGCACGTTGGCGGGGCTCAAAATTAACGGCTGGTCGCCGTATATGGAGCAAGTGTTCGCAGATCCGGCGCATCCGTACGTTGCCTTTCCCAATGTTTTAAGCGCGGCGCAATTCGCTGAACTGACGCGGTATGCGGATCGCTACCATGTGACGGTGATCCCCGAGCAGCAAACCTTCGCGCACATGCATGAGACGCTGAAGTTCGAGCAGCTTGCAAATCTCGCGGAGTTGCCGCACGGCTATCTCTTGGCGCCGGACGATCCGGCGACGTATGCGTACCTTGAACCGCTGCTGCGCGCCGAATCACGCGCGGCCGGACGTCCGCCGTTTTTCCATATCGGTGCCGATGAGCCGATCGATTTGGGACGCGGCCGTACGCCGCGTACCGCGCAGGTGTTCGCCGGTCACGTCGGGCGGCTCGCGGCGGTCGTTGCGGCCGGCGGAAGCCGCCCGATGATTTGGGATGACGCGGTGCAACAGACTCCGGCAATTCTGAGCCTGCTTCCCAAGCGAACCGTCATCGTCAGTTTTCATTACGGCACGGATGCGTCGTTTCGCCGCTTTTTAGATCCGGTTGCGGCGGCGGGTTTCGATCAGATGGTTGCGCCGGGAGCCGCAAACTGGAACGAGATCTATCCTGATCTCGCAACCGCGTATACCAATGCGGCGCAGTTCGTGAACGACGGTCGAGCAGCGCACGTCTTAGGGATGTTCGAGACCGTTTGGCATGACGACGGCGAGTCGCTATTCGAGGCAACGTGGCCGGCCGTTGCGTTTGCCGCGGCGAGCGCATGGCAACGCCGGCCGGTCGACCGGGCGACCTGGCACGCAACGTTCGCTCGCGCGTTTTTCGGCACCGACGACCCGGCGTGGGCGCGCGATCTCGATGCGTTGCAAACGATCCGCTCGGGCTTGCGCTCGTCGCCCGTTAGCGATCCGCCGGATTACTTGTTTTGGAGCGATCCGTTCGACGCGCGTATCGATGCGAGAATGACCGCGCTCGATCTGCCCGCGTTGCGAAACCAGGCCGAAGACGTCCTCACGCATCTTGCTCGAAGTGCGCCGCCCTTGCATCGTGCCGCGGCGGAGGTAATGCGGCTCGCAGCCCTGCGTTACGACACCTTGGGCCGGCGGTTTGAGATCGGCCGCGAAACGCGCGCTTATTACGCGGATGCGCGCTCGCACGTTGCCGCGCATGACGACGGTGCGGTCTATCGCGGGCTCAACGTCGCAAAGTACTTGTGCTGGGAATTGCGCGACGAGCTGACCGCCATCGCGCCGCTGTATGCGCGCGCGTGGCGCTACGAAAGTACGCCGGCGGGACTCGATCGCGTACTCGTGCGTTACGAGCTTGCGGCCGAACGCGCGGTTGCCGCCGCCGATGCGCTCAACCGGGCGGCGCGCGAAACGTATTTGCGTGAGCGCACGCTGCCGCCGTTCGATGACGTCGTGGAAGCCGCGCATTGACCGGCATCGCGATCGTCGCTGTGTTTGTTCTGCTCGCGGGCTTGATGATCGCGCGCAAACTCCCGGCTTTACTTGCCGTTCCGGTCATGGCGCTGGCGATCGGCGCTATTGCCGGTGCCGGTCCGAGCGGCGTTGCCGAGATTTTCGCCAAAGGCGCGGTCTTGCTGGCGCCGACGATTGCGACGCTTATCTTCGGCGCGCTGTTGAGCCGCGTGGTGTTGTCCACCGGCATCGCCGAAGCGATCGTCGCCTTTGCGGCCGAATTCGGCGGCGATCGGCCGCTCGTGCTCGCGCTCGTGGTGTGCGCGGCAGTCGCCGTCTTATTTACCTCGGTGACCGGGCTCGGCGCGATCATCATGATCGGGACGATCGTGCTGCCGGTCATGCTGACGGTCGGCGTTCCGCGCGCGACCGCCGCCACGTTATTTTTGATGGCGTTCGCACTGGGCTACATATTTAATTTGGCGCAATGGAAATTCTACGGCCAAATCTTCGGCGTCGAGCAGAGCGCGTTCGGTCCGTACGTCGCGGTGCTTGCAGCGATCGAAGGGATCGCGATCGTCGTCTTCGCCGCAGTGCGCTCGCGTACGAACCGCGACTATGCAACGTTTGCCGTTGCGGCGCCGCTGCCCGAGCGGCGCGTTCATCCGATTGCCCTCGTAACGCCGATTCTGCCGGTCATCATCTATAAGGGACTGGGCGTCGATGCGACGGTAGCCTTTGCCGTTGCCGCGCTCTTCGGCGTATGCGTCACACGTCCGCGTGCTGCCGTGCAGACGCTCATGGCAGCCTGGATTCGCGGCGTCGAAGACGTTGCACCGGCGATCGTTCTAATGATCGGTATCGGAATGTTGCTGTTCGCGGCCAAACTGCCGGCGGTCGCCGGAGCCGTTACGCCGCTCATCGCCGTCCTGGCGCCGCGTACGCCGCTGGCATATGTTGTCGTCTTCGGCTTACTCAGTCCGCTGGCGCTTTATCGCGGTCCGCTCAACCTGTACGGCGTCGGCATCGGCGTTTTCACGGTGCTTGCGACGCTGCACGTCATCGCGCCCGTCGCGCTCGTGGCCGCGGTAATGGCCGTCGTACAAGTTCAGAATGTCTGCGATCCGACCAATACGCAGAACGTTTGGGTTGCGAACTTTACCGGCGTCGGCGTCGATCGCATCATGCGCTTGACGCTCCCGTATCAGGTCGCCGTTGCAACCGTCGCGGTGATCGCAGTCGTCGTCTTCGGCGGGCGGCTTTTTGCGCAGGCACCGTTCTCGCTCGCCAAACCTGCCGGCGCCGCCGAACTGGGCGGACTTACCGCCCCGGATGCGGCCGCCGAAACCATTGCCGTGCTTCCCGCGAATGCGCAAGCCGCTGATGCCGCGACCGAGATCGTGCACGCCATCGCGCATGGCTGGCGCGGGTATCGCGCAATCGTTACCGACGTCGATCCGGGTGCCGGTCCGTGCGACGCCAAACCCTACGCCGCCGTTACGCGAGTCTCGGTCGAGCGCAACGGTCCGGAACGGGATATCGGAATCGAATTACTTGATTGCGGCGGCTGGTCGGTCGATCAATGGCACGCGCAAGGTAACGATATCTCCCGCTTAACTCTCGATGTGCTCTTTCGCATGCGGTTGTGGATGCACGACCGGCCGGTGCTTGCCGCAAATGTTTTCGGGCGTGGCTTAGCATACGATCCGGCCGACGGTCCGACGTATTTCTACACGTTGTTCAAGCCGGCCGACGGTTATATGCGAGCGCTAGTCCGGCCGGGTGGTCCGGCGTACGTTGCCGGCCTGCGAACCGGCGACGTGATCGACAAACTCGATAGCCGTTACTGGTGGGAATACGGCACCTATCAAACCGAGCTGCGCGCGTACGACGGTAAGCCGCATGCATTCGACGTCGAGCGCGGCGGTATCGGCGGCCCGCTCGTGCATGTCGCGCTCGGAACGCCGTTTCGTGGCTGAGCGCCGCCGCCGTCAAGCCGGCATCGCGTAGCTGCCCGCATGCGCGTCGCCGACGTTTTCAAAATCGGAATCGGTCCTTCGAGTTCGCACACTGTCGGACCGATGCGCGCCGCCCGGCAATTCTTGCTTTCGTTAGGCGACCGGCTCGCCGACGTCGTGCGCGTCGAGATCCGGCTGTACGGCTCGCTGGCGCTGACCGGACGCGGACACGCCACCGATCGCGCACTCGTACTCGGCCTTGCGGGTTATCGTCCCGACACGGTTCCGCCCGGCATCGTCATTGCGCTGCCGGACGCCGTCCGCGCCGCCTGCCGAATCGAATTGCTTGGCCGGCGCGCTATCGCGTTCGCGCCGCAGCGCGACATCGTATTCTGTCCGGATGCTTTGCTTCCTCAGCACTCGAACGGGATGCGCTTTTCCGCTTTCGACGCGTTCGGCGTCCTCCACGCAAGCGAGTATTTTTCCATCGGCGGCGGGAGCGTCGAAGGCCCGGGGTTTACCGCTGCTAGCGCGGCAGAATCGACTCCGTTTCCGTTTGAATCGGCGGCCGCATTGTTGGCCCTCGCGGATGCGCGGCGCCGGACGCTTTGGCAGATCGTCGAGGCGAACGAGATTGCGCTTGCGCCTCTACCTGTCTTGAACGCCTACCTCGCCGACGTTTGGCGTACCATGCAAGAAAGTGCGGCGAGCGGTTTGCAGACCGAGGGCATCCTGCCGGGTGGGCTCAACGTGCGCCGGCGTGCTCCGCGATTATATGCAAGGCATCGCGCGGCGGCGCATGCCGACGGTTTGGCCGCGATGGACTACGTCAACGTCGTTGCAATTGCCGTGAACGAAGAAAATGCAGCGGGCGGACGGGTCGTCACCGCGCCGACGAACGGAGCGGCAGGCCTGTTACCGGCCGTCCTGCACTATTATCGCGACTACGTTACGGGTGCATCGGAGACCGGAATCCGCGCGTTTCTTTTGACCGCAGCGGCGATCGGCATGCTTTACAAACGCAACGCGTCGATTTCGGGCGCCGAAGTCGGTTGTCAAGGCGAAGTCGGCGTCGCCTGCTCGATGGCGGCCGGCGGACTCGTGGCGGCGATGAACGGCAGCAACGAGCAAGTCGAACATGCCGCGGAGATTGCGATGGAGCACAATCTCGGTATGACGTGCGATCCGATCGGCGGGCTGGTACAAATACCGTGCATCGAACGGAACGCGATCGGAGCGGTTAAGGCGATCAACGCCGCCCGCCTGGCGTTCAACAACGAGGAACATAAAGTTTCGCTCGATGCCGTCATCGACGTCATGTACCGGACCGGCTTAGACATGCAATCGAAATACAAAGAAACGTCACTGGGCGGTCTAGCCGTCGGCGTCGTCGAATGTTGAGCGAAGCGCGCAATGAGGCCCGTCGCGATCGCTCGCATGGCACCGTTGGAAGTAACGTGCAGCGCCGCCTTGCGTTGCTTGATCTGCGCTCGCGCGGCGGTCGTCGATGCCGCTGATGCTCGAAGATTTGTAGCGATTCGGACGGCCGCTCAGAGTGTCATGGCGTTGGCACAAGATGGGCGTATAAAGAAACAACTGTGAACGTTGCACCGCTGCAAAAGCAAGACTTTTGGCTTTTCCTTCATGACTTGATCTTTAATATTCCGGCGCCGGTGTTAAGCGTCGTCGAGTATGCCGTTGCATTGCTCGTCGTCGTCGGATTCATCGGCTGCGCAGCGCGTATTTGGCGCGGTGACCGGTTCGAGTTCGGTCCAGTGAGAATCGAGCGTGCGAAGATCGTCGACGACCTGCAAACGGCGCTGCGCGATATGAGCCGCGACGACAAACTCAAAGGCAACGTTTTGTGGCTGGTGCGCGATCGCTTGAATGAAGCCAAGCGCATCGTGCGCGACGGCGTCGACGACGGCGCGGTGAAGTCGTGGTGCGGCGAAGTGCTCGTCGATGTCGCAACCGCGATGAGTCGCGGCGGTCACGATCGGCATCGCGCATCGCTGTGGATTTGCGGCGCGGGCGGTTTGCGCATGTACAACGGCAATGGGTTCCGTCAAGAAGCAGTAGAGCGTGCGACGCTGCCGCTGGAATCGATCGCCGGCAACGTGTTCGTAACCGGAACGAGCTACAATTCGATCGCCGTCGACGCCGACCGCGCCTTTTTTCCAAAGCCGCGTTCGGGCCGGGCGTATCAGTCGCTGCTATCGGTACCGGTAAAAGCTTGCTCGGGGAAAACGATTGCAATCTTGTGTGTCGACGCCGAAGCACGCGGCTATTTCGATCGCGACGACGAGTTCTTCGCCGGCTGTTTTGCCGATCTGATCGCGTTGCTCGTCGCGCAAATTATCGTTGAGAACGGCACGCCGCACGAGCCTTCGTGCAACCGCAACGGGGAGAGCGTTTGTGAAGTCGCCGGATAACCCGGACGTGCATCCGGCGGAATGCAAAACCGTTACCGATTGGGAGGCGGTTTGTCGCCGCCTGGCCGATTTACGCCGCCGTACCGACGGTAACGCGCGTTGCCGGGCGATCCTTGCGCGGCTCAAGTATCTGCCGCATCCTCGCGCGGCCCTGCCGACCTGGAATCGCGCGAAACCTTCGCGAACGAAACATCCATGATTGCGCCGTCGACCGTTACGCTCATCGATTACGTTCGCCGTAACCGCGAGCGGTACGTGAACGAACTTAAAGCATGGATCGCCAATCCGTCGATCTCCGCCGATCCCACGCGCCATGCCGACGTTCGCAGGTCGGCCGAAGCGGTCGTTGCACGGATGCGCGCCGCCGGTTTGACCGAGGCGCACGTGCTTGAAACCGCCGGCTTACCCGTTGCTTACGGCTCGTGGCTCCATGCGCCGGGCGCGCCGACGATTCTCATCTACGGTCATCATGATGTGCAGCCCGCCGACCCGTTCGAGCTTTGGACGACGCCGCCGTTTGAAGGCACCGTTCGGGACGGTAAGATTTTCGGACGCGGCTCGGTCGACGATAAAGGCCAAGTGCTTATGCATCTCGCCGCCCTCGAAGCGCACTTGCAGTCGAACGGCGCGCTGCCGCTCAACGTCAAGCTCGTCATCGAAGGTGAAGAAGAAATCGGTTCGCCGAACTTCGAGGCGTTTCTCGACGCGAACCGCGAACGGTTGCAGTGCGACGTCGCGGTCATATCCGATACGGCGGTCTTCGCCGAAGGCGTTCCGTCTTTGACCGTCTCGTTACGAGGTCTCGTGCATTGGCAAGTGACGGTGCATGGACCATCGAGCGATCTGCACTCCGGTTACTACGGCGGTGTCGTGAAGAACCCGCTGGAGGCACTCGCGCAACTGTTAGCCGCACTCAAAGATGCCGACGGTCGGGTGACCGTACCGGGCTTTTACGACGGCGTGCGCGAGTCGACATCCGCCGAACGTGCAGAGATTGCCGCATTACCCTTCGATGAGGCCAAAGAAGCCGCATTACTGGGCGTCGGCGAACTTTGCGGTGAGGCCGGACGTCTGCCGCTCGAACGGATGTGGATGCGTCCGACGCTTGAGATCAACGGGATGTACGGCGGATATCAAGGTCCCGGCAGCAAGACGATCGTGCCGAGTTTTGCTACAGCGAAGCTCTCGGCGCGTCTTGTGCCGAATCAAGATCCCGCGGCCGTGAAGCATGCCGTGCAAACGCATCTCGAACGGCACGTGCCGCGCGGCGTGCGCGTTGACGTTCGATCCGACGGCGACGTGCGCGCGGTTGAAACGTCACGCAGTCATCCGGCCGTAATGGCGGCCGCGCGTGCGATGGAGCGCGGTTTCGGCAAATCGCCGGTGTTTATCGGGACCGGCGGTACGATCGGTCCGGTCTCCTCGTTCGATCGCATCCTGCACTTACCGCAAGTGCTCGTCGGCGTCGGCTTACCCGACGATGCGATTCACGCACCGAATGAAAAGTTCGATCTCAATCAGTTCTATTGCGGCATCGAAACGATGACATATCTGTACGACGAGCTCGCCGCGGCATTAGCCTGACCGGCGATTCTTCCGGTTGGGCAGTCGAACGCTGAAGCGGCCGGTTCGCATCGGTATCGACGTCGGCGGAACGTTCACCGACGTCGTTGCCGTCGATGCAATGAGTCGAACGCTTCTTGCATCGGTTAAAGTCCCGACGACGCACGACCATATCGACGGCGTCGCCGCGGGCATCGTCCTGGGTCTCGAGCGGTTGCTGCGCGAGCACGAGATCGATCCGGCGACTGTTACGTTCATCGCCCACTCGACGACGCAAGCCACGAACGCATTGCTCGAGGGCGATTTAGCGCGGGTCGGCGTCGTGCGAATCGGCAACGCGTTCGCCCGCTGGTCGATGCACTTTGCACCGATCTCGCTGGGCAACGCCGGCCGCTTTGCACCGGACTTTTACGATGTTACCGATCGGGCGAGCGATCGCGCGGTGCTTCTCGCACGCATGACCGCCGACCGCATTGAAGCGGTCGCCGTGTCGGCGGCGTTTTCCGTCGACCGGCCGGCCGGCGAAATGACGGTCGTATCGGCGGCGCGCGCGGCCGGAATTGCCGCCACGTCGGGCGCCGAAGTCTCGACCATGTATGGGCTGCGGGCCCGCACGCGGACCGCGGCGATCAATGCAGCAATTTTGCCGCGCATGCTACAAACGTCGCGCGTTACCAAGATCGCCGTCGAAGCGTCGCACATACCCGCGCCGCTGATGATCATGCGCAGCGACGGCGGCGTGATGGACGTCGGTGAAGTCGAGCGACGGCCGATTCTGACGCTGCTTTCGGGACCGGCCGCCGGCATTGCCGGAGCGCTATTCGCCGAAAACGTCAGCGATGGTATCTTCATTGAGATCGGCGGAACGAGTGCCGATTGTTCGGTCATCAAGCGCGGCCAGCCGCAATTGCGTCCGGCGCGGATCGGCGGCTATCGGACCCTGTTGCGAACGCTCGACGTGCGTACGCTGGCCATCGCCGGCGGGTCGCTCGTTCGGATTGAAAACGGTACAATCGCCGATGTCGGTCCGCGTTCGGCGCATATCGCCGGGATGCGCTACGCTGCGTTCAGCGATGCTTCGGCGATCGCCGCAGCGGACGTGGTGTTCGATGACGGAGTTGCGTCGCTGCGGGCTGCCGATGGCACGCGAATCGCAATCACGCCGACCTGCGCGGCGAATGCGCTGGACCTTGTACCGCAATCCGCCTTTGCGCACGGGGACGGCGCGGCGGCGCGGGTCGCCTTCGCCCGCATCGCCGTTGCGCTGCGAAGCAACGGTGATTCGCTGGCGCACGACGTTTTGAACCGCGCTACGGAAAAGCTGCGCGTCGCGATCGCCGAACTGATTGCCGATTATGGTCTCGATCCCGCGCACGTAACGATTGTCGGCGGCGGCGGCGGAGCTGCGGCCCTTATACCGTATGCAGCGAAGCGGCTTGGATTCGCCGCGCGCCTCGCTCGCCACGCAGAAGTCATATCGCCTCTGGGCGTCGCGCTGGCCCTTGTCCGCGACGTCGTCGAGCGCACGATCGTCGACCCGACGCCGAACGATCTGCTGCGCGTCCGGCGGGAAGCGATTGACGCTGCGCTTGCGGCCGGCGCCGCGCTCGACGGTATCGAAGTCACCGTCGACATCGATCGCTCGCGCAATAGCGTGCGCGCTACGGCGTCCGGCGCCGCTGCACTCGTCGAGCCGGGCGAAGCCGGCAGCACGGTCGATGAGACCGATCGTCGCCGAATAGCGGAGCGCTACTTGCGCGCGGAACCCGAGCGTGAACCCGTGCTTGCCGGAACGTTTGCGCTCTATAGCTCCGTGCAACCGCCGGCGGTATGCATCATCGACGAGCGTGGCGTCGTGCGCGCCGTCCTGCCGAACGCATCCGTCTTGCCCGCCACTGCGGCGAATCTCACGGCAATCTTGACCGCGGCGTTCGAGCGTTTTACCCGGTTCGGCGATGTCGGCCGCGCCTTACCGGACGTGCGGCTGGTATACGGACGCCGGATCGCCGATCTTGGCGGCGTAACGCACGCGGATGCCGCGCTTGCGCTGGCTCGAGACGAAATCGCCGGCTGCGATCCGTCTTCCGTCATTGCCGTGGTCGCCGCACCGCGCAGCGCATAGCGCTTTGCGAAACGCCGGCCGGCCGAACCACACGCACGACGATTGCGTTAGCGGCGATATGGCATTAGATTCGTAGGTTACCCGGGGTCGTTCGGGCTTACGGATAAGGCCGCTGTGTTTGGGCGGGATGACGTTCGGCGACGATCTTGGTTGGGCGCGTGGACGACGTCGTTGCAGCCGGAAAAGTTCGTTACATCGGTTTTTCGGAGGCGCCCGCTCGGAAGGTCGCGCAGGCGCAGATCGTCGCGCATTTCCGCGGCCGGGTGCCGTTGGTCGCGCTGCAAAGCGAATACTCGCTCATGGAACGGACGGCGGAGGGCGAACTCATCCCGATGGCCGAGGAACTCGGCATTGGTGGACTGCCTTGGAGTCCGCTCAAGATGGGTGCGCTGTCGGGTAAATACACGCGTGCAAACGGCGCGACGATGCAGGGTCATCGCGGCACGTTCGTCGGTAAGTTCAGCGAAAAACAATTTGATATTATCGACGCGCTCAACGCGGTTGCCGAACAGCTGGGCACCGATGGCGCGACGGTCGCATTAGCTTGGGCGCGCAGCCGGCCGGCGGTAACGTCGACCGTTATCGGCGCACGAACGCTGCAGCATCTCGAAGCCAATCTGGCATCGCTCGACGTTACCTTGACGTCCGAACAAATCGCGAGCTTAGATGCCGTGTCCAAGCCGGTCTTAAATTCCCCGGCCGAATTCGATGCAAACATTTCACCCAATTTCACACACGCCGGCGCTACCGTAAACGGCATTGCAAGCAAACGTACGGGTAAGGTTCCAACGGCAAATATGGTGCGCTGGTACGCGCGACGGCTTGCTTCTTGCGCTGCAAAAAGAACGCGAAACGTACGACTGCATGCGCGAAAGTCGGCCCTGCACGAGCGGAAAGTCTATGGCGGGACGTTTGACGGGTTAGCGGCACGTACGGCGGTGGTAGGAAGAGCGAGTTCTTCAAACTTCACCCGCGGTACGTTAGCGTGCCGTGATTTCTAGGAGCGCCGCCGTCATGCCGTCGATCGTTGTAAGCCGTTGTTGTTTGGTGCTCGGAGTCGCAGCGCTCAGCGTCTTTGGAGCGCCCCAGGTGACGCAAGCCGCAACTTCGCCCAGCATCGTTCTGCCTGATGGATCGCTGCGTTTCGACTACGGCCGCCGCCCGGCGCCGAATCTTGTTTGCAAGCCGCATTACGTCTGTGATATCACGCTCGATGCCGGTGAGAACGTTTTGAATATGGCGATCGGCGACGCGCAGCGCTGGATCATCGCGGGCGGTCAAAGCGGTCCGAGCGGCAGCACACCGCATGTGTTCGTCAAACCAACCGCTACCGGGCTCGACACAAATCTAGTGATCACCACGACGAAGCGCGTGTACGATATCGCTTTACGCTCCGCCGACGATGCCAAGCACTCACGCATTAGTTTCTTTTATGCCGATGAAGATGCCGCGGCCAAAGCCCTTATCGCGGACCGGCAGCGTGCGGCGATCGAGACGGTGCTTGCCGGAACGCCGCAAGTTGCCGAAGCGCAAGCCGACACCAAATACAAGATCAGCGGCGAACCGGCGCTCGCGCCGGATAAAGTGTTCAACGACGGTACACGTACGTACATCGAGTGGAAGACGCTGCCCGGCGAACTACCGGCCGTCGTTGCAATTGCCAAAGACGGCTCGGCTCAGGCGATGAATTTCCGCCTTGTCGGGAATGCCTATGTCATCGATAACGTCAATCCGGGTTTCGATCTGGTGCTCGGTGGCGGCGCCGACCACCATGGCCGCGGCGAGCGGCACTCTTCGATCCGGCACCTGTAAGACGGCACCGGGAGCGCTGACATTGCGCAATTCGAGCGACCCGGAGACGGGCGTCACCTATGTCGGCCCGCGCGCCTTTTTGATCGCGTTCGGTCTGCTCTGCAGCGTTTTTGTCGCCCTTGTTTACGGCCTCGATCGACTGAGCGAAGCTCCGCTCGCGACGGTCGCGGAGCCTCCGTCCATCGCTGCGCTGCAAAGGGTGACGTCCGCATACACATCGCCGCCGGCGATCCTTGCTGCGCCCGCGCGAATCGCCGTTGCGGTAACGAACGGTACGCATGCGGATACCGGCTCCGTTGCGAAGTTCACAACCGCCGCCGCGCTGCGACCGGCCGTCATTGGATCGCCCGCCGGCCGTGCGGTTGCGCGGGTCCACACCGCGCTGCGCCGCGCCGCGGCACGCCCCGACAACCGGCGGGCGCAGCGACCGGTCGTTGCGCGACCTGCATCGTTGCCGAATCGAACGGCAAGCGCCGTGAGATCGAGGCCGGAGCCCAAGCAGCAAGCCGTCGCCCGCGACCGGCCCGCGCGGCAGCCTCAACTCAAAGATCGCCGGCAATTATCGGCGGCGCGCAGCGTGACTGTCTCGAAGCCGCGCGTCGAAGCACGGCCGAGCGGTCAGCCGGTAACCCGTGAATTGCTGGTACCATTCAACGCCGGCGCCGTACGTCTCAACGCAGCGGCACCGGCCGGCCCGGGTGCCTTAGCGCCGGCGCATGCGCCGCCCGACGCGCTCATCGTGACAGCACACGCGCAGCTTGCACCGCCGCCTTCAACACCGTAGAGCGAGCGGGACTCGTCAGTGCTTCGACCCGACGTATAAACCGCGCGCGAACAAATCCGAACGCTCGTTGCGAACATCGAGTCCGGCGGCCGCGAAAGCCGCGCGGTATTGCACGTCGGTAAAGAGCTGCAAGGCATGCGATTCGCTAAAAGCCGAGATGCCGGCGACCTCGGCAACGAGGTACTCGTAGCGTAACACCGATGTCGTGCCGTAACGCTCGGTGCGGCCGAGACGTGCGATCTTGAGTTCCGGCTGATCGACAAAAACCGCGTCGAGATGGCGGTCGTTCCATTCCTGCGGGGCTAACCACGGTTCAACGACAAGAAGTCCGCCGCGTTCGACGACGTTGGCAAAGCGTGCGATCGTCGCAAACAGATCCGCTTCGTCGGCGACATAACCGATCGAGCTAAACAAACACTGCACGATTGCAAATCGTCCGTCGACGCTGAACGTCTGCATGCGTGCAACGTGTAAAGGCACGTCGGGTAAGCGTTCCCGCGCGATCGCGATCATCGCCGGTTCGGCGTCGAGACCTTCAACGGCAAACTCGCTGCGCAGCAGCGACAAGTGGCGTCCGGTTCCACAGGCGACGTCTAAGAGCCGGCCGGACGCCGCGGCGACGTTCCGATATGCTGCGCGCAGCCACGCGGCTTCGGCGGCGTAATCTTTACCGCGCGCGGCATAGATCGCGTCGTAGAACGCAGCGGATTTCGTGAACATGCCCCGTCTTTTAGCTAGTACGCTCGAATCCCATCGCGAAGCCGGCGTCGATGGCACGCGAGCGATATGACGTTTTAGTCGTCGGCGGCGGCAATGCCGGCTGTGCTGCCGCGCTCGCCGCCGCGCGCTCGGGCGCCCGGACGTTACTCGTCGAACGCTATGGGTTTTTAGGTGGAACGGCAACCGCGGCAATGGTCGGACCGTGGATGACCTTTCATTCCGGTACCGATCGCATCGTCGGCGGCATTGCGCAAGAAATCGTCGAGCGTCTCGTAGCGCTCGGCGGCTCGCCCGGACACATCACCGATTCATCGGATTACGTTCCGACCATCACCCCCTTCGATCCCGAAGTGCACAAAGCGCTGCTTTTCGATTTGATGCGCGAGAGTGGTGTCGATCTGTTGCTGCACGCGTATTTCATCGCAACGTTACGCGATACCGACGGCGCGGTGCGCGGCGCGCGCTTTGCAACGGTCGGCGGATTGCGCGAGGTACGTGCGCTGCGAACGATCGACACGACCGCCGATGCCTTTGTCGCTGCCGGAGCGGGGGTCGCGCTGCAAACCGGCGACGAACGCGGTAAGGTGCAGCCGGCAAGTTTGATGTTTCGCCTGAGCCATGTGGATCTCAATGCGTTGGCGACCTATGTCCGCACGCATCCGAACGAGATGCGCACGTCGCTCAAAACGCACGAACGCACCGCCGGTGCGTTGACCGCCGTCGCCGGTTTGTACGACCTTTGGAACGCTGCTCGCGAACGTGGCGAGGTCGACGTTCCGCGTGAACTTGTCTCGTTCTTTATTTCGCCGTATCCCGACGAAGTGACCGTGAATATGACGCGCGTAACGGACATCGATCCGCTCGATGCCGACGATCTGACCCGGGCGGAGATCGAAGCACGTTCGCAAACAATGCAACTGTTGGCGTTTTTCCGGCGTCGCGTTCCCGGTTTTGCAAATGCGAGAATTGCCGCAACGGCGACGCAGATCGGCATCCGAGAATCGCGCCGCATCGTCGGGCTGTACACGTTGACGGCGCAAGATGTTTTGGAAGGCCGCACGTTTCCCGACGCGATCGCGCGCAGTGCCTATCCGATCGACATCCACAATCCGTCGGGCGCCGGAACGGTCACGCAGCGGTTAGCACCCGGAGCTTCGTACGAGATTCCGTACCGGTGTCTCGTGCCGGCCGCCGTACAGGGACTGCTCGTTGCCGGTCGCTGCATTGCAACGACGCACGAAGCGCTCGCATCGACCCGCTTGACGCCGACGGTCATGACGCTCGGACAGGCAGCCGGAACGGCGGCAAGCCTATCGCTGCGCGCGAACGTACTGCTGCGTGACGTCGACAGCCTGCAATTACGGACGCAGTTAATTGCCGACGGTGTCGATCTGCGCCGTACGGTGACCGCCGGTGCCTGATCCGCAAAGCAGTGCCGCAAGCTACGGCATCGCAATCGAGCTTGCGGACTTGGGCGATTGGGGATCCGCGGCACTGTTTTCGGAGTACGACGCCGGCGGTCCGGTCATTCGCGTGAACGCACGCGCGCTCGAACGGTATCGCGAGCATTGCGGCAGCTTGAGTTCGTGCGATGTCCGTTCGTTTATCGATCTTGCCGTCGCGCACGAACTCTATCATCATCGGGAAGCGATCGGTGAGATCCCGCGGCTTTCGTCGCACCGGCTGCGCGAGGCGGCGGCCGACGCGTATGCCCGCGCGAACGTAGCGATCGATGCGCGGCTCGCCGCGTTTGTTACCCGAGCCGCGCACCGGTGACCGACGCCGCACGCGCGCGCGCGCCCGAGTCGCGGCTGTTCTTGGGCATCGACGGCGGTCAATCGTCGACCACCGCCGTTATCATCGACGCGCACGAGTCGATCGCCGGCCGCGGTGTCGCCGGTCCGTGCGATCACATCGATGAACCGCCGGATTCGCGACGCTGTGCCGATGCCTGCGAGTCGGCGCTCGGGCGCGCATTAGCTGCCGCGAATTTGCCGCCGGAGACGGTCTTCGACGCGGTCGTCGTCGGGTTGAGCGGCTACGACGGTGAATTCCACGGCGTGCCGCCGCGTTTGAACGGTGCGCGCGTACGCTACGTGCACGACGCGCCGATCGCATTGGCGGGTGCAGTCGACCGCCGGCCCGCCGTCGTGGTCATCGCCGGGACCGGCTCGGTCGCCTACGCCGAAGATGCCGATCGCGCGGGCATTCGCATCGGCGGTTACGGCTATCTCTTCGGCGATGAAGGCAGCAGCTTCACGCTGGCACGTAGCGCGCTGTCCGCCGCGATGGACCATGCGGACCGCGGTACGGCAAGCCGGCTGGGCGATGCGGCGTTGGCCTATTTCGACCGTCCCGACCTGCGTTCGATCGCCCGCGCCTTTTACGTTCGCGAGATCGGCCGGCCCGAACTCGCGACGTTTGCGCGCGTCGTGCTCGATGCTGCGCGGCTCGGCGATCCCGAAGCCGGCGCGCTGGTCGACCGGGCGGCGCTTGCACTCGCGACGCTTGCCGCGACGGCGATCGAGCGGCTCAATCTTGAAAAAGCGGCCGTCCCCGTTGCCTTAACCGGCGGTTTATTCACCAATAACGAGCTCTATCGCCGTACGGTTGATAATCTAGCCGTCGTTGCGGAGAACGCGCGCGTAGTCAAACCCTTACACGAACCCGCGGTCGGTGCGGCGCGCATGGCGCTCGACGACGCATGAATACCGCCCGATTGCGCGGGCTCATCGTGTCGGTTCAAGCCGAAGCGGATTCACTGCTCAATACGCCGCAGACCATCGCACTGCTAGCTCGTATCGCCGAGCAAAACGGCGCGGCCGCCGTTCGCATCGAGGGCGCGACGCGCATTGCTGCCGTGCGCGCGGCGATCGGCTTGCCGATCATCGGTATCGTCAAACGCGTCTATCCCGGCTACGCGCCGTATATTACGGCCGGTACCCGCGAAGTTGCCGAAGCCGCGGATGCCGGCGCCGATGTTATCGCCTTCGACGCAACGCGTCGCGAGCGGCCCGACGGCAGTTCCGTCGCTTCGCTCATCCGGGCAATTGAACTGCGCGGGCTGCTTGCAATGGCGGATTGCGCGGACGCCGATGACGCACGGTCGGCTCGTGCAGCCGGCGCCGGGATTGCTGCAACGACGTTATGCGGGTATACCGCGGCTACCCAAGGCGCCGTTCTGCCCGCTCTCGCCCTCGTTCGTACGATCGCAGGCGACGGCGGCTTTACGATTTGCGAAGGCGGCGTCGCGACGCCGGCAGATGTAAACTTTGCGTTTGCAGCGGGTGCGGACGCCGTGGTAGTTGGAACAGCGATTAGCAATATCGATGTACTGGTGCGCCGATTCGTCGGTGCCGTGCCGAAGCCGACGTAAGTCTAAGCGAATTGGCAGCTAAATGCGTACGATTCAAGTTGTGAGCGGTCGACGTTGAAACGTCCGTCGGTGAAGCACCAACGGATGGTAATCGGACGAGTGAGGTAATTCTTGGCACAAACCATCAAGCAAAAACCGGTTAATATGGGCCCGGGCTTTTGGATCGTCGCGGCGGTTCTCACCGTCTTGTCGATCGGCGCGGCGATATTCTGGGCGATCGTGCCGTTGCCGATGGGTGTCGAAGCTGCCGCTGATACCGCGATCCCGACCGATATTCTCTTCAAGGTGCTGGCGATCATCGGCTCGGGCCTGTTCATCAACGTTACCGGTTTTATCGTTTATTTCGCGATTGTTTTTCGGCGTCCGAAAAACGCTCCGGCCAATACGATCGGCGTGCAAGTTCACGATGCGCCCGTACTCGAGTTCTGGTGGACGGCAATTCCCGCCATCGTTGTTTTGGGTTTAGCGATCGCCTCGGTCAATCTGCTCAATAACATTTACAACTCGGCCGGCGACGTCTTGACCATGGAAGCGATCGGATACCAGTTCGGCTTCCAGTATCGCTATCCCAAGCTCAGCAATCCGGTTGCCGACATGCACATCCCCGTCGGCACGCCCGTTACGGTCCATGTTACTTCGCGCGACGTGATTCACGGCTTTTGGATTCCCGAAGTCCGGGTCAAACAAGACATGGTTCCGGGCCAGATAAACACCGTTCGTTTCACGCCGACCAAGATCGGCACGTATCCGATCATTTGCACCTCGTATTGCGGCATCGCGCACGGCGGAATGCATTCCGTGGTGCATGTCGATTCGCAGCAAGACTTCGCTAAGTGGTTTTCGTCGCAGCAGGGTGGCGGCGGATCTGCCAACGGCGGTGGCGGGGGCAGCGCGCAAGGTGCTGCGGTCGCCCTCAATGCCGGTGACGTTGCCGCCGGACAGCAGCTTTTTGGGCAGAAGTGCTCGGCTTGTCATTCGCTGGGGCCGTATTCTCAGAAGCTCGTCGGCCCCGGGCTCGGGAAGCTTTTCAGCGATCCCGACCATCCGAAACTTGTCAATGGAACCGACGTTTCGCCGCAAGACATCGCGCTGATCCTGCAAAACGGTTATCAAGGCGATTTAGGTGTGATGCCGAGTTCGCAAGTCAATCAAATCAACAATAAAGATATCGCCAACCTCGTGGCGTATCTCGTCAGCCTCTCCAAGAAGTAACGGAGCCCGATACTACATGGCAGTCGCAACGTCGACGACCACGGTCGCGCCGCACGCGGTACTCGACCACATACATCCCGAGCCGACCAGCTTTGTCCGTAAGTATATTTTCTCGATCGATCATAAGGTCATCGGAATTCAATATATGATTACGGGACTGCTGTTCTTTGCTCTCGCCGGCTTACTTGCCGAGCTTATTCGGATCCAGCTGTTGCATAACGACGGCCGGTTCATGAATCCCGAGGTCTATAACGGCGTTTACACGATGCACGGCTCGGCGATGGTGTGGATGGTCATCATCCCGCTAGTCACCGGCGGCTTCGGTAATTTCGTCATGCCGCTGCAAATCGGCGCGCGCGACGTTGCGTTTCCCTGGCTCAATCTTTTGAGCTTTTGGATGTTTCCGATCGCCGGCGTGCTGCTTTTCGGCGCTTTCCTCGTCGGCGCGCCCGATGCCGGATGGACCGAGTATCCGCCCGTCTCGCTGCAAGGCCCGGTCGGCACGAATCTGTGGTGCATCGCGATCTTCTTGATCGGTATATCGTCGACGCTGACCGGGATCAACTTCATCGTTACGATTCTAAAAATGCGTGCGCCCGGGATGACGCTGACCCGCATGCCGCTGTTCGTTTGGGCGCAGTTATCGACTGCCGGTTTATCGATGATCGCGACCACGGCGCTCGCCGCTGCGCTGCTGGCGCTCTTTCTCGAGCGCGTCTACGGCATCCCATTCTACGATCCGACCAAGGGTGGCTCGCCGATTCTCTGGCAGCACATGTTTTGGTTCTATTCGCATCCGGCTGTCTACATTATGATTTTGCCGGCATTCGGCATTATCTCCGAAGTGTTACCGACGTTTGCGCGCAAGCCGATCTTTGGTTACAAGATGATTGCGTTTTCATCGATTGCGATCGCACTCGTCGGGTTCATGGTCTGGGCGCACCATATGTTTACGTCCGGCCTTGCTCCATGGCTGCAACTGCCGTTCATGATCCTCACGATGATCGTGGCGATTCCGACGGGCATCAAGATTTTTTCGTGGATGGCGACGTTATGGGGCGGTTCGATCGAACTGTCACCGGCGATGCTTTTCGCCATCGGATTTCTCATCACGTTCACGTTCGGTGGGATCACGGGCGTTTTTCTTGCCGCGATACCGGTCGATCTGCACGCTCACGGCACGTATTTCGTCGTCGGGCATTTCCACTACGTGCTTTACGGCGGCTCGGTGTTCGGAATCTTCGCCGGCTTGTACTACTGGTGGCCGAAGATCACCGGACGTATGATGAACGAAGCGGTCGGCAAGTGGCATTTCTGGGTTACGTTCCTGGCCTTTAACGGTACGTTCTTGCCGATGCATTGGCTCGGTTTACAGGGAATGCCGCGCCGCGTTGCTACCTACATCGATTCGCACGATGCGGTATTCTGGAACGACGTTGCATCGATTGCCTCGTTTGCGCTGGCAGCTTCGACCCTGCTGCTGTTCGGTAATATGCTTTGGAGCTTGTATAAAGGCAAGCGTGCCGGCGCCAATCCGTGGGGTGCCCGTACGTTAGAATGGATGATCAGTTCGCCGCCGCCCTATTACAACTTCAAACACGTACCCGCCGTGCTTGCAACGCCGTACGATTTCGGTAATCCGTTGCCGTATATCGGCTTAGATGCAAGCGAAGGTGCAGCGGCCACGCCGCAGCGCACCGGTCAGCCGCTCGCTACGCATTGATCGAGGTGCCTTACTCGTCGTCGTGCGCCGGGTTCCTCCCGGCGCACAAATAGGAGAACTCGGTGTCGGTTTCCGTCGCTAAACAAGGCCACGTGCATGGCGCGGCGGGCGGCTCGCTCGTTCACGACGAGGTGATCTATCAGGAAACGCGCGACATGCGTTTGCTGGGCTTCGCGCTGTTTTTGATTTCGGACGTCGTACTCTTCTCGTCGTTCATCTTTGCATATCTCTATCTGCGCAACACGGTCGATCAGTGGCCGCCGATCGTCGACGGGAAACAACTGCCGCGGCTCGACGTTGCTTTTGCCGCCGTCAACTCGTGCGTGTTGTTCGGCTCCGGCGTTACCATGCACTACGCGCTCGAAAATTGGAAGCATGCCAAACGCAAAGCGTTCGACATGTGGATTTGGGCCACGATCGTACTCGGGACGCTATTTCTGTGCGGACAAGCATACGAATATGCACACGCGCAAATCGGCGGTTGGAACGGCTCGATCTTCGGTGCTTCATTCTTTACGCTCACCGGCATGCACGGCTTCCACGTCTTCATCGGTGTCGTCTACTTAATCGTACTGTTCTTGCAGACGCGTCGCGGCGTTTACGATGAGACGCACTATTTCGGGTTGACGGCCGGTACGCTTTACTGGCATTTTGTCGACGTCATCTGGGTCGGCTTGTTCTTTCTATTTTATCTCTTTTAAGCGCGCCGCCGGAGAAACGACGATCGAATGGATGCCTTAGCTCTAACGGAAAAGATCTTCGCTGGTTTGGCGGCTGTGCTCATCGGTGTGTTGGCGATTATTGCGCTGCGTGCCGACTGGAAAACAACCGGCCTCGATAACAATCTGACCAAAGCGCTGCTCGGTTTGATGGCACTGGGATGTGTTCTCGTAATCGTCGCGGCATTCGGCATCTTACCGCATGGTGGTTCATAACAAATGTATGATATCAAAGACGAACGCGGCGTTCCGGTTTCGGCCGGTATTCCGCCCATCGTCATGTGGGCAGTCGGCATCGGCGTCGCTATGATCTTCGTCATACTTGGAATGGTGATTTTCGGTAGCCCGTTCCATCATATCTGGCCGTCAATCGACACGACGCACATCCAGCTCGGCTAGTCTCGCAGGCGTGGCGTCGCTGAACGGCCGGCTCCGACTCGGTCCGGTTGAAAAGGCCTCGGAAGACCGGGAAGATGCTATGATCGGATGACGCGATGCAGCGAGCAGCAACGGCCAGTCTGTACGAGCACGACTTCGCGCTTTGGGTCGCAGAACAAGTGAAGCTGCTGCACGCGGCCGCCTTCGAAGGGCGCTTGCTCGATGTCGACGTTGAGAACGTAATCGAGGAGCTTGAAGGTCTGGCACGTCGCGATCGATCGAAGCTCCTGTCACATATCACGGTTGTCGCGCTGCATGTATTCAAGTTACAGATTCAACCGGCGACGGCAACGCGAAGCCGACTGGTGTTCAAAAACAACAGTGCCACGAAGGTGCGCAAGCTGCTGGCACAGTCGCCGTCGATGGCGAACCTCGTATCGAGTTACATCAGCGAGGCATACGTCGATGCGCGTCGTCAAGCTAGCGTCGAAACGGGTCTGCCGATTACCGACGTGCCGCCGCAGATGAGCGCTGACTTCGCACGAGCGCTCGAGCCGCGCTTACATTTGAGGATTATGGCGGCGAGGTCACGGTCTCGAAGAACGAAACAACGTGAGATGAGAAGCACACCAGCGGTTGACGTTAAGCGAAGGGGATTCGCTAATTACGGGCGTTGATATCGCCGTCGGCACGAAAGTCGCGTTCGCGACTCAAGCCGCCGACTCCAAACGACGGAATGCGGCCGGGTAAAACGCCGGTCGAACGGCCGTCGATTGTGTGTATGCCGCCAAATACGCTAAACTCACACATCGATGCACGCGTGAGCACCGGCAGCTCGATATCCCCGATCGTCGGCCATTCACATGCGACGCGTCCATCTTCGGTCATCGCGGCAATGTAGCCGTTCGAGTTTTCGTCCGACGCACAGTCGCGGCCGCGATAGCGGACGTAACCGTCGACGATGTAGATCGGTCCAAGCGTATGCATCAGCGCACGCACCGGCGCGAGCATCACGGCGAAGGCATAGAAACCGAAGGCGAGTACGCCGAGAGCAAAGATCGGTGCAAGGACGATGATTCCCGTGTTTTTATTGAACACCATGCCGAGGGTGAGCGCGAGAAAAACCGCGCCGCAGATGGCCGGTTCGATTGCGATCAGCAGCCGTCCAAGAAAGCCTTGGATGACGACTTTGCGTTCGGGCTTTGTCCAGCTTCGGCGAATGAGTAGCGTCTCGCGGTCGCGCGCGCTCATCCGGCCCGACCGGAAGCCGTGGATGATCGTTTCGGTCGTTTCACTCATGCTGCTAGTTCCAGGGACGGCAGGTGCAACGCAGGCGCGCCACCTGCACGGTCTCGTCCTCGGTTTGACGCCGCAAACGGGGACGATCATCATACGACATGAGGCCGTTTCCGGTATGCCGGCGATGGCGATGCCGTTCCGGGTCATTCCCCAGGCACGTGCGCGTGAACTGCTAATCGGTTCGATTATCGATGCCGATGTCGATACGAGCACCGAGCCTTGGACGCTGCGTCATGTGATAAGCACGGCCGCCCAACGGGTGACGAGCGACGCGCTCATGCGGCATGTCACACCGCTTCGGGTCGGCGATGCGGTGCCTGCAACGGCGTTCGTCGATCAAGCCGGGCATTCGTTCAACGTTGCGCAGTTGCGCGGCCAAGACGTCGTGCTCGCATTTATCTACACGCGCTGTCAAGACGCCCGGATGTGTCCGCTTATCTCGGCAAAATTTCACGCCTTGCAGCCGCTTCTCGGCCGCCGCCACGCCCATCTCGTAGAAGTAACGCTCGATCCGGCCTACGATCGGCCGTCCGTACTGGCGCGCTATGCTGCAACTTTCGGCGCAGATGCAACAAGATGGACGCTGGCCGTGGGCGATGCCGAGGCAACGCTCGACTTTGCGGCGCGTTTCGGCGTGACGACGTTTCCCGATCCGAATATCGGGCTGATTCACGCGGAAAATACGGTCTTGATCGGTCCCGACGGCAACATCGCCGAAATGATTACCGACACCTCGTGGACGCCGAATGAGATCGTCGCGCAGATCGATGCGCAGCATGGACTTGCGAGCAATCCGATCGCTCGCTTCAACTTGTGGCTATCGAAGACGGCGTCGGCGGTCTGCGGTAACGACGTCGGACAATTTAGCGGCCTCCGCGATCTGATCGTCGTATCGATTCTTATCGGCGCGCTCGGTTATCTCGCACGCCGGTTGTATCGCGCAATCTTTGTCGAGAATGTCTAACGCGTCCGCAACGACGCTGAGCGTGCGGCTCGCGGGCGACGGCGACCGCGACTTTGTTTTGCGGCTCGCAGCGCGCTTTAGTGAAACGCGAGCGCCCTGGCGCGGCGACGACGAAGTCGCCGGCGGCACGCGGCGTCAGTTAGCTGCCGCGTTCGAGACGCCGCGTGAGGGCGATACGCTGCTGATCGCCGTCAATGGAAACGGCGCGCGCGCCGGCTTTGCGTATGTGGTAACGCACGAAGACTTTTTCACCGGGGAGCCGCACGGCCATATCTCCGAGCTTGCGGCAACGGTCGACGGCAACGGTGCGGGACGCGTGCTGCTGGCGGCTTGCGAAGCTTGGTCGCGCGCTCGCGGCTTCCGCTACCTCTCCCTCAATGTTAACGATGCCAACGCAGCAGCGCGCGCGTTTTACGCGCGGCATTCGTTCGAGGCCGAGTACCGGCACCTCGTCAAACTGCTTTAGCGATCGGTTGCGGGTTCGTGCCGTTCGCCCGCTTTCGACGCCAGTGCGAGCGTTAAGGCCGCTGCTACAACGGCGATGAGCGTGAACGCGAAGTAGGCGTCGCGGTAACCTTGAAGATCGACGGCATGCGCAGCGACGATGCCGCCGGCAAGCGAGCCACCGAAAATCTGGCCGATAATGAGAAAGATTGAAAGCAGCCCGACGGCCCCGGCGCGCTGATCGGCCGTGACGCTGTTGGTAATGATATAGCGCGTCGGTGCGCCCAGCAGCGCACCAAAGCCGATGCCCGCAATGACCATGGCGGCAATTGAGATCCACAGCGTCGCGAAGCCGAAGGCAAAGATGCACAATCCGAGCGCTGTCAGCACCGTTCCGACCGTAAGCACCCAGCGGCTGCCGACGGCGTCGAGTGCGCGTCCGGCACCCGGGATCACGACCACGAACATCAGCGCGCCCAGAGCCGCAATGCCGCCGGCGGCCGCATACGTCATGTGTTGGGCGGCGACAAGCGCGGCCGGGATAAAGAATAGTGCACCTTCAAGAATGCCGATGAGCACCTCGAGCGCGTAGGTGACTTGCAGTTGGCGTTGCGTGAAGAGATACAGCCGGACGACGGGCTCCTTCGCTTGCCGTTCGATGCCGACGAATGCTGCAAAAAATGCAACGCCGATTGCCAGCATCGGCGCAAGCAGAACGCCAAGCCGGGTGAGCCCGATCATCACCGCGAGCAGACCGAGCGTCAGCGTGACGATTCCCCCGATATCGAGCGGTCCGCGTACGTTACTGACCTTCGCGGGAACCGTCGTGCGCGCCATCGCAATCACGACGACGGCGAGCGGAATATTGGCGGCAAAGATCCAGTGCCAGGAAAGAACGTGCGTGAGAACGCCGCCGAGACTCGGCCCGATAATCGCCGCGAGACCCCACGTCGCTGCGACGAGTCCAAGTGCCGCGCCGCGCCGCTCGACCGGCACGCGATCGGCGATCGCCGCGGTTGCGACCGGGAAGATACCGCCGGCACCGGCGGCCTGAATCGCTCGCGCGATGAGAAAGAACGTGAAGCTGCGCGCGGAAATCGCCGCGACCGAACCAACGGCAAAAATCGCTACGCACGCGATGTACACCGGCCGGCGGCCGTTTCGGTCCGCAAGTTTGGTCATGATCGGTATGCTTGCGATATTGGCCAGCAAGTACAGCGTGAAAACCCAAGCTAATGCGTCCGGACCAACCTTGAATGCACGCGCCAGCGCCGGTAGCGCCGGGCTCAGTACGCCGAGATCGAGCGCACCGGCGAAAACGCCCAGACCAAGGGTCACCAGTAGCGGGACCGTCGAACGATCGAGCCGGTGGCCCGCAATGCTGGTGTCGCCCGGTTCGGACGCCGGCCGCGGAGAACTTGTTACCGCCATAACGATCGCATGAGAGCTTAGACTACGATTGTGATAATGCGGTCGGCCACCATCGCTACACACATCAGCGCAAGATACAAGAGCGAATACTTGAAGAGCGCGCGCGGCCACCGTTTCGAGTCGTCGCCGAATAACTTCCAAGCGTACATGAGAAAGATACCGCCGAGCACGGCAGCCGCGCCGAAATAGCACGGGCCCATCAAATGCAGCGGCCACAACGCAAGTGACATTACGACGAGTACGACGGAATAGACGAAGATCTCGCGTTTGGTCCGCGGTACGCCGGCGACATTAGGCAGCATCGGAATATTTGCTTTGTCGTAATCGATGTTCGTCATGAGCGCCAAGGCCCAAAAATGCGGCGGCGTCCAAAGAAAAACCAGCAAGAATAAGCCGACCGCCGGCCCGCCCACCTGGCCGGTGATCGCGGCCCAGCCGACGAGCGGGGGAATCGCACCGGCGGCGCCGCCGATGACGATGTTGAGCGGCGTTCGGCGCTTGAGCCACATGGTGTAGATCAGCACGTAAAAGGCGTTGCCGGCCAGCGATAACCAGGCTGCGAGCGGATTCACGAATGCGAACAGTACGGCTAACGAAGCACAGCCGGAGATCGCTGCAAAGATCAATGCATTCACCACGGAAATGCGGCCTGCAGCCAGCGGCCGGCTCTTCGTGCGGCGCATGAGCCGGTCGATATCGCGATCCCAAACGCAATTAAAGGCTCCCGCCGATGCCGATGCAAGCGCCCCGCCCGTAAGCGTCCAAACGGTCAACCAAAACGGCGGCAATCCGCGTTGTGCCATCATCATCGCAGCGAACGTCGTGATGAGCAGCAGATAAATGATACGCGGCTTGGTCAACTCGAAGTAATCGGCGAACGCTCCACGCCAACCCGTCGGTGCAAGCGGTGCAACAACGCCGTCGACGCGCGAAAGCGTCGAACTCACAAGCGGCTCGCGACCGTCGACCCGGTTGCGGTACGCGCCGGCCGGCGACTTGCGGCGGCCGCCGTGCCGTCGAGACTTGCCAGCACGAAAGCGCTGACGAACGCCAGAAACGTCAAGCCGGCATTTGCGGCATGCGCTTCGCGGAGCGCCGTCGGCAATGCCCAGATCACGTTGGCAATTCCGAGTGCAATTTGCAAAACGATACAAGCAAATCCGCCCAGCGTCGCCGCACGTACGCGTCCGGTCGTCGAGCTAGCGGCCCAATACGCGGCCGCCGTCGCAAAGACGAAGAAGGTTCCGGCCAAGCCGCGATGCAGCATTTGGGCGAATTGCGCCGCCGTGACGCCCAGCCAGTTCCCGTCACAACTCGGAAACGACAGGCAGGCTAACCCGGCACCGCTCGAACTCACATACGCCCCTGCGCACATCGCGCCAAAGGCCGTCAGGACGCTTACTCCAAGCACGGCATAGAGGCCGGATTGTTGCGCGCGCGGGCGTTCGACGGCCGGCTGGGCAACCGACAGAATTGCCAGCGCCGTCAGCTCGGCTAGAAATGCCATTGCGGTCGCCCAGTGCCAAACAACCGACGGCGGATTGTTCGCCAGGGCCACCGTTGCCCCGCCCAATATGACTTGCACCCCGAACGTAACGGCGATCGCAAGTAACACGGGCCGCACGAAGGCGATCCGGTTACGTGCTTGCCACCCGGCGATCAATGCACCGAGAACGAGAAAGCCGACCGCAAATGCGACCATCCGGTGCGACCATTCGAGAATCACGCCGCCGTCGAGCGGCGGGATAATTTGCCCGTGGCAAAGCGGCCAGTCGGGGCAGGTCATACCGGCGCCGTTGATACGAATCCAACTGCCTAAAACAGCGAGTGCGAAAGCCGCCGCTGCGGCAGACCAAGAGAAGGCACGGAACATTATCACTAGCGTACCCGGACGGACTGCGGGCAGCAACGACATTGGTTAAGAAAACACGTCCGAGCCGCTTTCCAACGCTTCGAGTCGTTGACGCTCGACGGCCGGCGAACGCTCATCCTGCGGCGCGGTGTTGAGGTATCGGGACTCCCGGCTGTCGAAAACGTCGCCAATGCGTGTTTTCGCAGCTCTCCTTCTGATCGTCGCGCTGGCCGGTTGTCGTGAAGTTCGCGTACAAACCTTCAAAACCGGACAAACGTCGTCGACCGGACCGTCGCAAATCGTCGTGCTGCGTGACGTGCGGGTCTTGCATCAATACGGAATTAACGCGCCGGTCCGCTTCAACCACGAGTTCGGCGTGTTGTTGTTAATGGGGCCGCATCGCGAAACCGGTTGGGCGCAGATCATCGAATCGATCCGGGCGAATAGCGAACGCGTACGGATCGTTGCGTTCGAGCGCGGACCGCTCGGCGGCGGTGAACCGGCGGCCGCGTATCGCACCTACACGCTATGGATCGTACCGAATTCGGTCTACCGCGTTCGCTCGATCGTCGATGTCGTTACGCCGTCGGGCGATTTGGTAACGTCCACCACCTTGCGCTAAGCGCCGGTGTCTGGATTTTCGCAAAATTTGAACTGCCGGTGAGGTTGCTGCGTTGTTCGGTACGGGTATGACGGCGAAAACCTAAGGAACTTGCAGGTCGCGTCGATATTGGCAGTACAACAGCCCGCCTCGCGGTTATTGCAACGCGCAAATTGTCTCGGATCGCGCCCGGGCAGCCGTACCGAACGATTCGTCACGCGCACGCCCGTGCCGGCCGCACATCAAACCATTACAGGACTTGCATAACGATCATGAACGCGACCGCGCTCGACCAGTTCGACGTAACGATCACGCGCTTAGGCGTCGTTTTTGCGCCCGACGGTTCACCGGATGAAGCCGAAGGCGTCCTCAATCCGGCAAGCGCGCGCACCCGTGATGGTGCGCTCTTGCTGTTTCCACGCGTCGTCGGACACGGCAACGTCTCGCGCGTCGGCATTGCGCGCGGGTTCGAGCGGGACGGCGACATTCGCTTCGACCGTCAAGGGTACGCACTCGAGCCGCAGACGCCCTACGAACTCCGGCCGGCAAATAACGGCGGCATGGGCTGTGAAGATCCGCGCGTCACCTTCATCGCCGCGCTCGACCGGTATGTCATGGCCTATACCGCGTTTGGTCCGAACGGACCACGCATCGCCGTCGCCGTCTCAACCGATGCCGTCGTGTGGGAACGCTTAGGACTCGTCGACTTCTCGGCGCCGGGTCTGCCGAGCGGCGATGACAAGGACGGCGTCTTTTTTCCCGAGCCCGTCCGTTCGCCCGACGGCGTCCTGTCGATTGCTTTTTATCACCGGCCGATGCTGCGCTTCACCACGCTCAATGGACGCGCGACCGTGCCGGCCATTCTCGAATTGCCGCCCGAGCGTCGTGAATGTACGCGGATCGCCTACGTACCGCTGGAGCCGATTCGTGACGACGTTCGCAATATTCTCAAGGTGACGGAAAGTGCGCTCGTTTTACCGCCCGATGGTTCGTGGGGCGCCATAAAAACCGGGGCGGGTACGCCGCCCGTGCGCATCGATGAGGGCTGGTTTTCGCTCTATCACGCGGTCGATGCGGTTGCCGTCGGCGACTCGTATCACATGATTTACAGCGCCGGCGTGATCGTTCACGACATCGATCGGCCGCATATCGTCTTGTACCGCTCGCCCGCACCGGTCATGAAACCCGAAGGGATCGACGAAGTTCACGGCACGGTCAATAACGTTGTTTTTCCGACGGCCATCGATCAGCGGGGCGATCGGACGTTCGATGTGTACTATGGAATGGCCGACGCGAAAATCGGCCGGGCCGGCTGCGCGCTTCCGAATGCATACGCCGCAGCCGCCGACGAGAACGCCGCTTAACCGGCCGCTCTGGCCGTTTTTCGCCGCCGCGGCCGCAATCGTCGTCCTATTCGGATCTATCGCATTTGCGCGGCGCGGCGGCCCGCCGGATCTCAAGGTAAGCGGACCCGTTACGGGGACACCGACCCCGACAGCCGAGCGGCCCGAAGCCGGCGGCTCGGCGGCGACGCGCGGCAGCTTTCTCGGCTCCGGCTCCTGGACGATGAGCTCGCTGCCCGAGTGTTTTCGCGAGCGCGAACGGCTGCGCGGCCCGCTCCAAGCGTTACGCGCGTCGTTTCCTCCGCCCGCTGCCCGCATCTCGCCGGCGACCGTCGTCCGTGCCGGCGATTGTACGATCGTCGTGAGCAAACACGAACTGCAAATTGCGCGTGGCGCCGATCGCTTGCGTGTTCCGCCCGAAGCAACGCTCTATCGCGAAGCTTCGGGCTTGACGCTCGTCTACGTGCATGGCCAATCGGCGGAGATCCGGCGCTATTAACGGGCAAAGTATGCCCGGCGCTTCGTCGAACGCAGACCGCTGATGGATCTTGTTACCGAAGTCGCGAAACGCCGTACGTTTGCGATCATCTCGCATCCCGATGCCGGCAAAACGACGCTGACGGAAAAGCTGCTGCTGTACGGCGGAGCGATCAACACCGCGGGCCAGGTGACGGCGCGGCGCAAGGCGCGCTCCGCGACGTCGGACTGGATGGAGCTCGAACGCGAACGCGGCATCTCCATCACCTCGACGGTGCTGCAATTTCCGTACGCCGGCCACACGATGAATCTGCTCGATACGCCCGGTCACCAAGATTTCGGCGAGGACACGTATCGCACGCTGCTCGCCGCCGATAGTGCGGTAATGTTGCTCGATGCGGCCAAAGGCGTCGAACCGCAGACGCGCAAGCTCTTCGCAATTTGCCGCGCGCGGCGAATCCCGCTCTTCACGTTCATCAACAAGCTCGACCGGCCGAGTCTCGATCCGCTCGCGCTGCTCGATGAGCTTGAAAACGTGCTGGGCATCGGCGCATATCCGATCAATTGGCCGCTGGGCAATGGGCCCTCGTTCCGCGGCGTGTACGACCGGATAAGCCGAGATTTGCACCTATTCGAGCGGACGGAACACGGCGCGAAGAAAGCGCCGGTCTCGGTTACCGACGTGCGCGATCCGCGCATCGCGTCGTTGACCGATGAGACGACGTACCGCGAGTTCATCGAGCAGTTGGAGTTGCTCGAAGGCGCGGGATCCGAATTCGACCGCGATGCGATGCTGCGCGGCGATGCGACGCCGGTGTTTTTCGGCAGCGCGGTGACGAACTTCGGCGTCGAGTTGTTTCTCGATGCGTTCGTAAAGTTAGGTCCGCCGCCGGCGGCGCACGTCGACCTCGAACAGGAAACAATCGAACCGACGGACGAGCGTTTTTCGGGCTTTGTTTTTAAGATCCAAGCGAATATGGATCCGCGGCATCGCGACCGGATCGCTTTCGTGCGCGTTTGTTCGGGCAAATTCGAGCGTGACATGACGGTGAAAAACATGCGCACCGGCAAAGACGTCCGGCTGACGCGAGCGATGAAATTGTTCGCCAGCGATCGTGAGTCGGTCGACTTAGCGTTTGCCGGCGATGTGTTAGGCCTCGCGAACCCCGGTTCGTTTGCGATCGGCGATACGCTCAGCGATGGTGACGACATTACCTTCAGCGGCATCCCGGCCTTCGAGCCGGAACATTTTGCGCTCGTGCGCAGTATCGACAGCGGAGCGTACAAATCGTTCCAAAAAGGCATCGCTCAATTACGCGAAGAGGGTGCAATTCAAGTGATGTATCCGTACGGCCAAACACGCACCGAACCCATACTAGCCGCCGTCGGCGAGCTGCAATTCGAGGTGGTAAAGTACCGGTTGGAAGCGGAGTACAATGTCAAGACGATCTTTTCGACGTTGCCGTATTCGCTGGCGCGCCGAGTCGTTGCCGATCCCGAGGCAATAGCGGCGGCGACGCTGCCCTCGAACGCTAAGTTCGTCGAAGACTGGAACGGCGAAGCGCTCGCATTGTTTGAAAGCAATTGGAGTCTGCGCTTGGGTCAAGAGTGGAATCCGGGACTGACCTTCGAGCCGTTCAACGGCCGCGATCTTGCGCTCGAGTTGCCGGCATGAACGTACCGAAGTACGGTACCGGTCCTATCGCAGTCAACCCGCGCGGCCGTCAACTCATCTTCGCCGTAGCGATCGTCGTTTTCATCATCATCGTTCTGCGGGCGTTTCTACCGCACGAGAATCATTACGAGAAAATTGCTCGCGGCCTAACGGCAGCGCTGCAAAGCAACAATGTGGATGCCGTCAAAAGTTATCAGAATTCAGAGACGGCTACGACGATCAATCGCGGCATCGTCGGGCGCGCGGCCGATACCCTCGCGCCGCTCGGCAAACTCAAGAACGTCAAGGAGACGACGCCCAAGGACGCCGCGGACCGCGTGCATTCATTCGACGTCACATTCGACAAAGGCGCGATCCGCGAAGAGATGAAGCTCGATCCGGATTCCAAGATCGTACATTTCCGCTACGAGCCGGCGACGCCGTAGTGCTCGCCGCAACGCCGGTGGTAACGGTCGCCGACGTTAGGGCGGCGGCCGACCGATTGCGCGGCGTCGCGCATCGAACGCCGGTCGTAACGTCGCGCACGCTGGACGAGCGCACCGGTTCGACGGCGTTCTTGAAGTGCGAGAATTTGCAGCGGATGGGCGCCTTCAAGTTTCGCGGTGCTTACAATCGTCTCGTTCAACTCGGTGGAAGCGAGCGCAAACGCGGCGTGGTGGCGTTTTCGAGCGGCAATCACGCCCAAGGCGTCGCGCTGTCGGCGCAGCTGCTCGGCATGCGCGCGACGATCGTCATGCCGTCGGATGCGCCCGCGGCGAAGATTGCGGCGACGCGCGGATACGGCGCGGAAGTCGTCATCTACGATCGTGCAACAATGAACCGGGCGGAACTGACCGAGTCGATCGCGCGTGAAAGCGGTGCAATCGTGGTGCCGCCCTACGACGATGCGTTCATCATTGCGGGTCAGGGGACGGTCGCGCTCGAGCTGCTCGAAGAGACCGGTGCGCTCGACGTGCTGCTGGTGTGTCTCGGCGGCGGCGGTTTGCTCGCCGGTTCGGCGCTGGCCGCAACGGCGCTCGCACCACCAATTGCCGTGTGGGGCGTCGAGCCGGCGGCGGGCGACGACTGGCTACAGTCGTGGCAGAGCGGAAAGATCGTCTCGATCCCGGTGCCGCAGACGATCGCGGACGGACAGCAAACGCAAGCACCCGGCGAGCTGACATGGCCGATCGCTCGCGCGCTCTGCGCCGGCGTCGTGACCGTCACCGACGACGAGATCCGCGCAGCGATGCGCTTCGCTTTCGAGCGGCTCAAACTCGTGCTGGAGCCGAGCGGCGCATGCGCACTCGCCGCGCTTTTGTTTGCAAAAGTCGACGTCATGGGCAAGCGCGTTGGTGTTACGCTCAGCGGAGGCAACGTCGATCCGGTCGTTTTTGCGCAGGCGATCGCAAGATGATGCCCGTGCTCGCTGCCGTCCTCGTCGCGCTTTACACGAGCGCCGGCGAGATCGACGTGCGCGTCGACACCGTGCATGCGCCGAGAAGTGCGGCGAACTTCCTGAGCTACGTGCGGCGCGGCTTTTTTGATGGCGGCTCGTTCTTCCGCACGGTCACGACCCGGCCCGACAATCAACCGCGAAGCCGAGTAAAGATCGACGTCATTCAAGCCACGCATGACACGCGTACGCATAAAATACTCGATCGGCCGGTCGCCTTCGAGGCAACGAGCGTTACCGGCTTACGTCATCGCGACGGAACGGTTTCGCTGGCGCGCGACGCGGCGCTCAATACCGCACAGACCGATTTCTTCATCTGCATCGGTGCACAGCCGAGCTTAGACGACGGTGGTTTGCGCTCGAAAGACCATCGCGGCTTCGCGGCCTTCGGCCAGGTCGTGCGCGGCCTGAACGTCGTGCGAGCGATCCACTCGTCACCGCAAAGCGCGCAACAATTACAGCCGCCGTTTACGATTTTGCGGGCGCGCGTAATCGGTAAGTAGTGCCGATTGCAGATCGAGGCATCGGTCTGCACGGTGTCGGCGAGAGCGTGCTGCCCGAAACGAAACGGGAGACCCGAATGGATCGCCAGCCCGGCCCGGTAAAATCGTGCCCGACGCCGTGGTTCCACCCTGTTCCTTGGTCTACGCTCTTTGAGCTTCCCGGTCGCCCGAAACGGCCGAGGGCGGATACCCCTTCATAACTATTTGCTATCGCACCGGGGCTGCGTAGCGCACGACAAGATGCACCAGGACCGCGATAAACGCGACGTCGAGCGCGATCCAGAGGGCGAACGCGCCGCGTAAAATCGGATTGATTAGCTGCCGTCGGAGCGCGCTCGGGACAACATGACAATGGCTGCGGCACTTGCGATACGAGCAAGTGCCGCCGGATCAATGCCGCGACCCTCACAAGGGGGCAGCTAGCCTCAGATGCTCATTGCCGGCGTTTTCGTTCGCAAATATAACGAACGATGTTAAATGCAAGAAAAAGCAAGGAGAGGATCCATCCGGTCCAAATTTGCCACTGCTGCATTTCTCGTTACACACTACATGCAGAGCAACTGGTCTGGCGCAGAACTGCCGCTTCCCAGACCATCAGGTGGTTGTGGTCCTCCCGACAGCATCTGAACTCCGTCGCTTAAATTGAGGTTATCAATCATTCCTGAAACTGATGGCGATCCGGCTGGTGGCGGTGGAGATGGAATGTTCCAAGGATTGCCGAAAAGTGCACTAAGGATCCCAGTAATTATACCGACCGGCGCCGCAACCTCTGGCGCTAGAATCCCAAAGACCAAACCAAAGACTCCGACGGCATATGCGCCGTTGAGCACACCTGCAGCTTGTGAACCAGGTGCTGGTGGCGCAGTATGAGCGAGATTGACACTAGCTACTTGTATTGTTGATCCCGCAGGGAACCCGCTGTAAACCATGTTTAAGTTGCCCTGAGAGTCATACCAAGTAGCGCCGCTTCCAATTTTTGGATCTGTAAATCTGCTCAAGCCCAAGCTCGGCGTCTGCGAGATTGTCGTTGAACCGTGCGTGAAAGTTTGTCCTGAGAAGACCGGGTGGTTCGGCGTTATAACAAGACTTGCTGTACCGTAAGCGTTTAGTGTTAGCGAAGTGCCAGGAATAATAATGCCGTTAGAATTTGCACCGGAGCTATCAATACTTTTCGCTACTACTCCTTGATTCGTTGTCATCTTTGCGCCTCGGTAGTTGTTTGCTTTCAGGGCTGTTACCGAAGCAAGAATTGCGGCTGGCGTTGGCGGCGGAGAATGACATCCAACAGGGCATTGGAAAAGGGTCCCTTCGGCCGACAGACCTTTTTGTGGTAGGTTGTTAAGTGAGTTCGTGGCGAGTCCGGCACATCCGGCAAGACCTGTGAATGCGATGCCGGATACAAAATAGCGACGTTGCATTAAGCCGACAAACAGAATTTAAGACATCGCGCCTACAAGTCGCAGCGTGCAGCGTGTCGTCTCCTCTTTGTATTATCGAACCACGAACAATCAGCCCTCTGACGGGTCTTTGCTTCAAGGGACTAAAGGCTCTTGAAAAGTCAGACACTGGGGTTCTTACAGCTCAAACAGTTTAGAGCTATAAAGCAGACACAACGTGTGTTAAACGTTACGGCGAGACTGAAATTCTCGGCCTCGCGAATCGGCAGCGCGGTCGCGACTTCACCGCAACCTAAGTCTTGATTACAGCGGGCGTAGCGTTGATTTATACAAACGAGCACGGTTAAAGCGAAGTTCACAAAGTAAGATGACGGCTCCCGATATTACGTTGCCCCGGTTTTCCGGACATTTAGTTAAGCTGCGATCGGCAGCGACGACTCGTATTGTTCGGGGCTAATGTATCCAAGCGTGAAGTGGAGACGGTTTCGGTGTACCAGATTTCGATATACTCAAATGTTGCGGCACGGGCGTGAGCGCGAGATTCCCAAATCGGATCACCGAGCTCGGTTTTCATGCTTCCGGGCGGTCGAAAGCGAAGATCGCTTTTTTTTACCAGATACCCCCTTGAAAAATTAGGCAGATCACGTGATAGGGAAGGCAACGCAGATTTTCGAGGGGGCAGATCATGCCGGAATCGCTAGCGCTTTATTCTGTCGGGTCGACTCCGGAGGTGCAACCAACTGCAGCGGTTGCTGAACAAACGGTGCAGCGTCAACCTGCCGGTGCCAGCGGCGCTCTCGCAACCGATGCTATCGCCCGTTCTTCGGAGCCATCCGATCTTCACAATGTAGCAGCAAGCGGTCTGACTGCTTCGGATAGTCACGAAGACCAGGCTGCCCGCGCGATCGCTGTTGTCACAAATAAAGTCAGCGGTAAAGTCGACTTTGACCGTCTCGCTGACCACGTAACGAGTCAGACGGATTTTGCCAAAGCATCCGAGAGTTACGCGCATATCAAGTCGGAGCTTGCGCAGCGCAATCCGAGCGAAGCACAAAATTTCGACAGTGCCGTCGCTCGAGCTTACACCCGCGGAGCAACGGACGCAGTTACCGCCGCAAGCACGGGTTTGGCCTCCGCCGGTAAGAAAGTGCTCGTGAATAATCCGATATTATCGAAGCAATGGGAATCGACGCGAAGTGCGTGGACCGGCAGAGGCGGCTTTTCATCGGGTCTAACGACATTGCTGGAGTCGCATGGGATTCAGTCGCCTGCGTTTACCAATCAGGTCCCGCCGAATTCACTTGGAAAGGCGAGCGGCGTACCGAAAGAGGTAGCAAACAACGTCAATGGCAGTGCGGCGCGCGATGCAATCGCCGAACGCTATCGGGATGCCGGGCATCACGTCATTACCGAAGTTAGCCGGCAGAACGGTACACGTCGCGTCGATGTTCAAGTCGATGTACAAGCGAAAGACCCGCGCTATAACCAACGCATCGATATTGAATCGAAGGTCGGACGCACGACAAAATCATCGACGATCGCAGCCCAGGCCGCGAAAGACGGTGAGGCGCTTGCGGAGAATGGCGCCGTGCGGGGTACGGGTCGAGCACTAGAAACGGCCGGCAAAGTAATGTTGCCGATCGCTATCGCCGGCGATGCGATCGAGCTTGGTCAAGCGTTCCACGCGGACGGAAATAAAATCGGGACCGAGACTGGTCGTGCGGCCTCCGGCATTGCCGGCGGTTGGGGCGGAGCGATCGTCGGTGCTGAGGTCGGCGCTGCGGCCGGATCGTTTGTTCCCGTTGTCGGCACGGCCATCGGCGGAATCATTGGTGGCGCGATTGGCGGCTTTGGTGGAGATAAGCTTGGCCGCAAGGTGTTTGACGCGATCGATTCATTATTCTAATTCGGATGAAACGCTGGTTCGATTTTCAGCGACTTGCTAAGCGCAGCCGCTTACGGGCACTTCTCGCAACGTACGTTCCCTACCAAATCCCGTACCCCGGTCCGGGTCGCATTCTAACGGCGGCGCAAGCGGATGCGAATTTAGCGTATCTGTTAGCCAATCGCGCCGAGCGTCTGCAGATCGCCGCCGAACTGCTTGCGCACTTTGGCTTAGATGTCGGTACTGCGTTGAAAGGAGCCGATCCCAAGCCGTTTGTTGATGCGCTCTGGCGCTGGTCCGTCGACGAATGGCCGACCGTCGCAGACGCGCGACTGCAGCGCAGCGCGTGGATCGTCAGCAAGCGCGATGGCGATGAGATCGTGTTTTCAATGCTCACCGACGTTGCGATCATACTCGCTGAGATGGTACTTGTGCGTCGAACCGATTACTACTGGACGCTCGATCGCGATCCGGAGAACAAAGCTGACGACATGATAAGTTGGCAACGCCCCGTCGTTATTCGACCCGAAGAGAGCGATGTGCCCAAAATCATGTACGATTTCGAGTATGCGGCTTGCATATCGTACGAGCAGTGCACGCGTCCGGCATATGGTGTAATAAATAATCTCGGTCACGGAACACTTGAGGCGATCTCCGGAACGGCGTTAGCGGCATGGCGAAGCTCCGGGTGGAGCAGTTAGAGGAGCAAATCCACCGGTCGGCCCTGTACGTTCCTCAACTCGTTCTCCGTCATGTATTCCCAGCTTCCGATCTGTGCGTACTGGCGAATATCATCAGCGATTTGTTTGTCGGGATAGTGTCGAGTCACCGTCGCTATGATGCTATCGACGGCGGCGGGTTCTAAGCGGCCGAGCATGCGAGACAAGTCGCCCTGATCGATACCGCGAGCCGAATCGATCTCTATTAAAACGAGAAATGCAAGGGGAATAACGCGTTGACCCTCTTGGTTTAACACGTGCGGCGACGCAAAAGCTTCCGTTAACCAAGGCGCATTGCTCGAAAGAATGTCAAGATCGCTCTGCTCTTGACAACGCCACGCCGATCCGAAGAGATCAAGGTTTGAGCTGGGCAATATAAGATCGTTTTGTTTCTGGCAACTTAAACGAGACAGCTGGCGTTCTGCGTCTACAACAGCTTTGGGCCGAACGACGACATCGATAGCTTTCGTGCTTCTTTCCGGCGCATAAACAGCTTCGGCGTGCGCGCCGATAAGCATGAACGCAATACCATCAAGAACAGGCACGTAAGCAACGTTCTACCGTCGCCAATTCATTAACCGCAAAGATCGCTGCCAGTCCCGTAAGCGCGTCTTCGCATCGCCCGACTAAGAAAGAAGCGACGCCGATCCGCAGCCTGAGTTACATCGAAACCTGACGATAAGCTCAATCTGCAAGCTGCCTCCCTCTAATCATTGACATTTCGCTGAGCGCCTGTTCATACTTCTTGCTAGTTCATTGAAAGCTGGCCTTCTTGCAATTCCATCCATAACGGTCTGCACGAAAGTAATATTGTAAAGCTTTTCGAAAAAATTCGCAGAGGTTTAAATGTTAATAGAACTCGTCTAAGTTAAGCGCGTTGCGGAGTTTTTCGCCGCGTGCGAAACGCCCGAGATTATCGGCGAACAAGGCGACAATGCGCGCATTTTCATGGACCGACAGCGCGGCGGTGTGCGGGCTCATGATAACGTTGGGTAGCGTCCACAGCGGGCTATCGGACGGCAGCGGTTCGTGCTCGAATACGTCGAGCACGGCACCCGCAATGCGTTCGGCGGTCAGCGCGGCAATAAGCGCCGCCTCGTCGACGACCGAGCCGCGCCCGACGTTAATGACGATGGCATGCGCGGTCAGCGCCGCTATTACGTTCGCGCTGACGAGTCCGGCCGTGGCGTCGGTCATCGGCAATGTGATCGCCAGCGCGTCGGCTTCTCGTGCCGTTTCAAATAGCGCCGTTGTCGCGCGCGTTTCGTCGATGTTAGGACGCGGCTCTCCGTTACGCGTTAAGCCGATCGTGCGCATTCCGAATGCACGCGCGCGCTTCGCGATTGCCGCTCCAATCTGACCCATGCCGAGAATCGCAAGCGTCGACCCGTCGAGTTCGCTCATCGCGTAGTGCTCCCATGCGCGCTCGGCTCGAATGCGTGCGAGCCGACGTGCGTCTTTGCGCAACGCAAGCAAACCGTATAATGCGAATTCCGCGAGCATCCCGGCATGCACGCCGGCGGCCGAAGCGAAGCTGACGCGTTCGAGCACCTCGGGTGCTAGTGCTGCGCGCTTCACGTGAGCACCCATGCCGGCCGACGTCCCTTGAACGAACCGAATGTTCGGGCCGCCGGCGAGCATTGCGGCAAGACCGCTGCTCGATTCTTGCGGGTAGCCGAAAATGACATCGGCCCGCCGCACCAGTTCGTTCCAACGGCGATGAGCGTCGGCTGTATGTACGGCCGGATCGCCGGCATGATCGTTCGGATAGCGTGGACGTCCTAAGAGTTCCGGTTCGTAATCGACAGCGTCCACCACGTCGAGGTCGCGCAGCGATGCGGCGAGTTCGGCTTCGAGCGGGCTGGCGATGAGCACGGTCAAGCCGTTCATTGTACGTCGACGTCCATCATATCGTCGAACGGCGTCAGCAGCGGCGGGTGAAAGCCGCGCACGTGCTTGTTGCTCGCATAGCCGCCTTTCCAGACATAGAGCATGATCGTCGGCACGTCGCTGATGAGCCGTCGCTGCACGGCAGAAAAGAGCCGGCGGCGCTCGGCGGTATCGTACGAAAGCTCGATCCGCGCCAGCAGCGCATCGATGTCGTGACTGCAATAGCGCGTTGCGTTTTCGCCGTGCGGCGGTATCGTGCCGCAGCCGTACAATCCGGTCACGTCGGAAACCGCTTCGAGCGTCCGCGGATACATCGCAAGCTCGAACTTTCCGCTGTAGAGCACGCCGCCGGCACTGGCCGGAGCGCGGAAAACGTTCGGCGCGAATTTGCGCGAGTCGACTTCAATTCCAACGTCGCGCAACGTGGCGCGAACCGCTTCCATCGTCAAGTCGCTCTCGGTCGTTCCGACTTGATAGACCGCGTGAAGCACCAGCCGTTGTCCGTTCTTGGTGCGAATGCCGTCAGACCCCGGCCGCCAACCTGCGGCGTCGAGTAGCGCCCGCGAACGCGCCGGCGCATACGGCACGATCGCGTCGTGCGCGCCCGGGGGATCGAGCGGAATCACCGCACCGTCGTGCGTCGAACCGTAGCCATGCAGAACGGTTGCGACCATGCGCGGCCGGTCGAGCGCGGCGCGAACGGCGTCGCGCACGCGCCGGTCGCTCACGATCGGCCGCGTGTAGACGAAGTCGAGGTTCGTCGTACGAAAGTTCGGTTGCACGAGCACGTCGAGTGCGGACACGCCGCGCAGGCGTTCCATGTAACTCGGCGGCACGAGCGGCCAAAGATCCGTTTCGCCCGTCTGCATCTGATTCATGAGCGTTTGTTGGGCGGGCAGCAACTTGTAGGTGATGTGCTCGAGCTTCGGTTTGCCGCGCCAATAATATGGATTCGCTTCGAGTTCGATCGCGTCGCCATGCTTCCACGCCACGATTCGAAATGGCCCGATGCCGACCGGCTTGAGATTGTAACTCGCGGTATTGATGTTCGGCAGGGCGCCCAAGATATGCTTGGGCAGAATGCACGGTTCGTTCGCCGCCGTCCCGAAGAAGAGCGGCAGATAACTGCCGTACGGATGTTTGAGGTGAAAGACGGCCGTGTATTTGTCGGGCTCGGCCATCGATGCGATCGAGTCCCAGCCGGCTGTTCCTTGTTCTTCGTTGTTGGCCGGATTCATGATCGTCCGCACGCTAAAGAGAACGTCTTCGGCACTAAACGGCGCGCCATCGGACCAGCGCACGCCGCGGCGCAGATGCCAAACGATCGTTTTGCCGTCGGCGCTGATGCCGCCGTTGCGTTGCGTCGGGATGACCGTCAGGAGTTCGGGTACGGGCCGTGCGTTGACATCGTAGCGCGCGAGATACGCTTGCGTCAGCTCGGCAATGTAGCCCGTCGTGGCCGACGGATCGAGATGAATGTTGAGGCTGTTCGGATCGCCTTGTCCGATCGCGATCCGCAGCCAGTGCGCGCGGGTGTTTGAAGCGGTGCCGGTTGGTGCGCAAGCGGAAGCGGCGGCCGTCCACAGCGTCAACAAAACGGCGATGACGATCCGGGCGCGCAGCTTCATCGTGCCATCTCTTCGGCGATCCAGGCGACCGGCGCCGAGCCGAAGGCGAGCAATTCATCGTGAAACGCCTTGGCGGAAAGCGTCGATGTGCGGCGTAGCGCCGCAATTTGCTGCGTGCCGCACCAGTACATCACCCGGCTGCCCGGAAACATTGAGTTACGGGTCGTTTCGGCATCGATGCGCGCCGGTGCGAAGTGCGCTTCATCGCGGTAAAACGCGCGCATCTCTTCGAGCGTGTATGTGCCGGTGTGAAAACGCAAATCGGCTAGGCAGCTCGCGATGTTGCGCAGCTCGAAGTAGGCTAATTGCAACGACTCGGCAGCGCTGTAAAAATCCGTGACGTCCGACAGTAGGTCCTCCGCGTAACAGGCCCAGCCTTCAACGAGCGTGCCGGCCGCGAGCAGCGTGAGCCCGCTCGCGCCGTCCGTACCGGCGATGCGCGCGAAACGCGACTGCGCGGCGCGTGCACGTGCGTTCTGCGTGTGGTGGCCGACGCTGCCGTGGTGCACGGCATGCACGAGTTTAACGGCAGCGGTGTTATGCGTGCGCCGAATCTCAGCGGGCGAACCGAGCGGCGGCGCGACCCAGTACGTGCTGCCGCTGCCCGCCCGGCGTGCCGCCGGCGATCGATAGAAGAGAAAATACAAGTCGCTTGCAACTGGCCGAGCCCAGTCGGGTAGCAGCGCGAACGTCAAGCCGTAATCGGCGGCCGGCGTCACGAGATGCGCCGCATCGCGCAGCGCTCGGTCATGCCAGTGCTCGTACGTGTGGAGGACGTCTTGCGGCAAGGGGCCTTCGTCGGCGAGTGCTGCAAGCTGTTCGCGCCACGAGCGGCTCGGATCGCGTTGTCGCGCGAGCGTTGTAAGCGCATCGAACGCCGCATCGAATGCACGTGCGGCGCGACGTTCGAGTTCCGCAGGCGTTTCGCTCAAGCCATGCACGGTGCGCAGAATGAACGCAAGGTGGGCGGCGCCGCACGCCCCGGACGAGTCCGGCGTTGCCGATGCACTGCGTCCGCCGCCGAATGTCTCTGCAAACCGGTCGCAGGCTGCAAGTACGGCCGCCACGCGCCGTTCGTCGACCGTCGTGGCCAGCGAATGAAGCGGCAGTCCGTCACGCAGAAGCCGTTGCAGCGCTCGGATCTCCGTTCGTGCGCGTAATGCCCAAGCCGCGGGGATAGCTATGCCGTTCAGCGCCGTCCGACCGGCGTCGAGGAACTCCGGCAATGCTGCAAGGCGAGCATCGAGCGCCGTGACAAGCACTGTTGTATCGCCGACGCTGCCGGCATCACCGGAAGCCGACAACAGCGAAATGATACCGAACGCTGCTTCGCCCGTGTACCACGCGGGATTGCAATAACGTGCGCGCCGCGCGTACGGGCTTGTCGCCGCCGCGCAGAATGCATGCAGATGCCGTGCATCGAGCCGCGCCGCCGGATCGTCGGGTACGGGCATCGCCGCTAACCGCCCGTCGAGTGCGGCGTGCCGTTGCAGCGCTTCGGACTCGGCCGCGGCGTCCGCGCGCGGCAACTGGGTTGCCCAGCCCGGCTCGCCCGCGAACGTCGCTGCGATCGGATCGTAATCCCAAAGCGCTCGTAGGCCGTCGTCGACGAGCGTCAGGAAATCGCGATCCATCGGCGTTCCTCGTGCGAACGGACGATCGCGTCGACAATCTGCTGACTTTTCGCACCGTCATGAAACGTGCATTCCGCCGGCGCATCGTCGACGATCTCATCCACGAAGTGGCGCACGAGGTTGCGATAGTACAGTTCGGGCCACGGCGTCGAAAGATCGGTTAGCGGCGGAAACGTCGCCGGGTCGGCGGGTATTTCGATGAAGTCGACGGCATCCGCTGAAGCAAAGGTGAGCCGCTCGGCGACACCGCGTTCGGCGATGAGCCGTGCGATCGCGGCGCCCTTCGAGCCGTACACGCGCAATTCGACGCCCGGGTAATTGCCCACCGCGATGAACGACGTTTGCAATAGACCCTGCGCGCCGGACGCAAACTCGACAATCGCCACGGTGCCGTCGTCGATGGCGATGCGCTGACGGCCGCTGTAGCCGCGCACCGCGCGTTCGGGAACGTAGTTGTGCATGCTGCCGCAAACCGCGGCGAAGTCACCGGCGCACCAGCGCATCGCGTCGACAAGGTGCGAACCATAGCCGACGATCGACGATGGAATGAGCCGGTCGCGCGGTGCATCGGGCGAGACTTGGCGCAACGGAAAGTCCGGATCGAGAAATTGCGAATTCTGCTCGAAGCCGTGCACGTGAAAGATCTCACCCAAAGTGCCGTCGGCGATCCATGCGCGCAGCCGGCGCAGCGCCGGCGAATAGCGAAAGGTGAAGCCGAGCTTGGTTCGCACGCCGGCGGCGGTCGCCGCATCGGCGGCAGCGAACGCGTCGGCGGCGCGTTCGGCGAGCGGCTTTTCGGACAACACGTGCTTGCCTGCGTCGATCGCCGCGAGACTTAGTGCTAAATGCGTATGCGTCGGCGTGCACACATCGACGAGTTCGACCTCGGGATCGGCGAGCAGCGCCTGATGATCGGTATAGACATGGGGGATATTGAACGCCGCAGCCATTGCATGCGCGCGTTCGGCTTCGATGTCGCAGATGGCGACGAGTCGCGCGCGTCCGTAGGCTGCGTATCCCGGAAGATGCGCCGTTTCGGCCCAGCGGTGCGCGCCGATCACGCCGATACCGAGCGGCCTGCCGTTCACGGCAGCGTCCGGCCGGCGGCGGCGACAAATGCTTCGAGTTCATCGTAATTGTGGAAGCCCAGCGCGCGCCGGCCGTCTTCAATCTCGTAGATCATCGTAGTGAGCCGCTCGTTGAGGCGTACGTCGGCACCGGCCGCCCGCCCGTATTCGACGAGCTTCCCGTTCGATGCGCGCACTTCCGATTGGCGTTTGCGATGCACGATGTCCCACCAAATACCGGACCCGCGCTTGACGAACGTGTGCGTTTGCGGCTGCTGATCTTTCTTGAGCAGCCAGATCGCGTGGTTGATGTTGGCGATGAGTTTGGCCGTATCGGCGGCGGTTTCCGGCCGGTAATTGACCGGATCGAAGAAGTCGAATGCTTCGACGCGAATACCGCATGCGTCGGCGATTTCGAGTGCTTCGCGCACGATCGCGCCGGCGGTGCGCGCATACCGTTCGTTGCCTAACGACTGGGCGATCGGCGCATCGACGAGCGCCGAAAAAACGACTTGCGCGGAATACACTTCTTTGGCCCAAATCTGGCCCCAAATGTTGTTCGAAAGCTGAACCGGCGCGAGTGCTTCGAGCATCGTTGCGAGTTCGCGTAAGCGCGGCGTCGGCGCGCCGTTCATTTCGCCGAGCTGAATCGGGCCCTCGTGCACGTGCTCGAGATGTCCCGGATCGACGAGCGCACCGCCGTAATTCGGGATCGAGCCGACAATGCGTTCGTTTCCGCCAAGACCCGCTGCCGTCAAGAGTTCGGCAATGAGCGGTTCGTTGAAGCCGTTTTGAAACGATACGATGAACGTTTGCGGGCCGACGTGCGGCAGCAAATCATGCACCGCATCGGCCGTATGCTGCGATTTAGTTGCGACGAGCACCGCTTCGAGCGGTCCGCTCAACTCGTGCGGATGGATAGCCCGCACGGGAACACGCAGTTCGCCGCGGATCCCGTCGATGAAAACGCCGTCACGCTGCAACGCCTCGACATGCTCGCGCCAACGGTCGACGAGCACGACGTCGTAACCCGCGCGCGTCATATAGGCGCCCGCGAGTCCGCCGATCGCACCGGCACCGACGATCGTTACGCGCATGCGTACGCCCTCCGTAACGTGCCGAACTCCGGCAGCGCTTCGAGCTCGGCGATGAGCGCAGCGGCGTCATGCTCGGGCAGCGCGACCAGCGGCGGCATCGGGCGTCGCCAGCGCTCGTCGCCGGATAGTTCGGCGAGCACGGCGCGCACGGCGGGCACGAGCTGATGCGCCGCCATCGCCGAACGCATCGCGCTCAGAGCCGGCACTTCGCTTTGCGAGCCGCGCCACACCGGAGCTGCCAGCGGCGCGGTGACGTTGAGTGTCGCAGAGATGCAGCCGGCAAAACCCGCGGCACGTGCGTCACTCAGTGCCGTCTCCGAACTCGGAAAGATATCGATGTTCGGACATGCCCGGACGATCGCTGCGGCATAGCCGGCGACGCCCGAACTATCTTTGAGCCCCGCCACCGTGCCGGCGAACGTCATACTTAGACGCGCAACGAGCGCGGCCGAAAACGTGAAACCGGATAGCTGCGGAAAATTATACAGGTACAGACGCAAGCGATTGTCGCTAAGCGCTTCGATCAAACGTTCGTAGAACGCAAAGACGCCGTCGTCGATCAGGCCCTTGAAATAGAACGGCGGGATCACCAGTTGTCCGCCGAATCCGAGTTCGACGGCGGTGCGCGTCAGCACGATCGCGTCGGCAAGTGCCGCTGCTCCCGTACCGACAAGAAACCGCGATAGCGGTAGGCCCGCGGTGCCGACCGCGTGCATGACCTCCAAGCGCGCCGCGACGCTCAATGACGTCGCTTCACCGGTCGTGCCGAGCAGATTGATCGCATCGCAGCCGTGGGCGAGCAGCCTGCGGCAATGCGCGATCAGCATCTCCGCATCGGGCGCGAGTGCGGCATCGAGCGGAGTGACGACGGCGGCACAAACGCCGCCGGGGCGTTGCTCCCAACTCGCCATCGATCTCCCTCCCTTGACGCCGCGTCAAGATTGCATTAAGGTCCGATGAACGCGATTGTTAACAGTTCACCGATGTCACTCCTTTGGAGGCGGCGACTGACGGCGTGGATCCGTTCAAGCAACTTGTAAGCGAACTCGGCCTACCCGATCGACGGAGTTTATCCGACGATGTGGTTGATCGTTTGCGCGCCGCGATCGTTCGCGGAACGTTCGTTCCGGGCCAGCATCTTAGCGAAGCGGCACTCGCCGATATTTTCGGCGTCAGCCGCGGACCGATCCGCGAGGCGTTCGCTCAACTCGAACGCGAGGGTTTGTTGAAGCTCGAACGTCATCGTGGCGCGCGCGTCACGTCGCTCTCGACGCGCGACATCGATGAGATCTACGAACTGCGCGTTGCGCTCGAGCGGCTCGCAATCGATCGGGCGTGCAAGTTTGGAATCGAAAGTGATTTCGTCGCGATGGCCGAGATCGTCGAGGCATTGCGCGATGCGACGCAACGCGAGGACGTCGTCGCGGTCGTCGAGTGGGATGTCCGCTTTCACGATTCGATTTACGTCGCGGCAAAGCACGATCGGCTGTACCAATCATGGTCGATCCTGCGACCGCAAATCGAGACGTTTCTCTTCTCGCGTTCGATGGACCAACGCAACTATCTCGACAAAGCCGTGCACGAACACGTCGCATTGCTCGATATCATCCGTCAACGCTCGCGTGCCGCAGCGACGGCGATGATCGAAGACCACATTCACAGCGCGTACGACCGTCTATCGCGGTTGTCCGCCGACCGCTAATGCTTACTTGTCAGAAAGAGCTCGATCGTGATGTCTCGGTATCTCTTTTGCACGACGTTCGTCATCGCACTATGCTGCGCTATGGTTTCGGCGGCGTGGGCCGGTTCGACCGGCACGCTGAGCGGCGCCGTCAGCGACGCGGCAGCCGGCGCACCGGTAAGCGGCGCGAAAGTCACCGCCGTAAGCCCCTCGCAATCGGCAACCGCAACGACCGATGCCGGCGGACACTTCGTCTTTCTTTCGCTCGCACCGGACACGTACAGCATTGCCGTTGAAGCCGCCGGCTATCAAACCTTGAGCACCAGCGGCGTGACGATTTATGCCGATCAGACGCAAAATCTGCCGCTCGGCATACGTAAGGCGTTGCGAACGATCGGCAGCGTGACGTCGCGCTCCGCGCAGCAACTCGTGCGTCCCGGTGCCGTCGCCGATTCGTATTCCGTCAATGCCGCGACACAAGCGCGGATTACCGGGCTCAACGGCGGCGGTTCGCTCAATCAAGCTTTTTCGGCATTGGCAGCGACGCCCGGCGTGTACGTGCCCTCCGGCCAGAGCGGCTGGTCGCAAATGGCCGGCGTCACGATTCGCGGCGGTACGCACAGCCAAGTCGGCTACGAGTTCGACGGCGTTCCGGTCAGCGTCGGAATCAACGGCTTTCCGGGCAACAACCTTTCAACGCTGGGTCAGCAAGAAGTGCAAGTGTATAGCGGCTCGGCACCGCTGAATTCTGAATCGCAAGGCATTTCGGGTTTCGTCAATCAGGTCGTCAAAACGGGAACCTATCCCGGCACGACGACCGTCGATGTCGGCTTGGGCAGCCCGTCGTTTTACCACAAGTTGTCGGCCGAGTTCAGCGGAGCGACGAAAAACCGGCTGTTTTCGTATTACGTCGGGTTTCTCGGCGCCAATCAGGATTTCCGCACGGTCGATCAATATAACGGCGCAGCTTATAACTCGGTCTACGGTCCGGTCTACGCAGCGTTACCATGCCCCGGCGGCGCGCAAGCCGCCAATTACGCCGGTTGCTATGCCGCGACGACACCCGGCGGGCTGGGCGTCGGGCCGGGCGGGTTCGTTCGGGCACCGGTGAATTTTCTCGCGCCCGCGTACCAAGAAGATCGCGAAAACGTCGTCAATTTGCATTTAGGCGTTCCGCACAAAGACGGCGGGCGCGACGACGTACAGTTTCTGTATCAAACCGGCGGCATTACCTCGCAGGTCTTTTCATCGGCCAACGACTTGGGCGTCGCGCCGTACGCGTATCCGGTCGGTCACATCTATACCGGACCGCTCGGCGGGCTACTCCCGGCAAACTACGCGTCGCTCGTGCAGTCGTATTCGTTTCCGTCAAACGGCGGAACCGGATTGATCTCGGCCAACGAACGCGACACGCAGCATAACGACCAGGCCATCCTCAAATTGCAGTATCAGCACAACATGGGCAGCAATGCGTACGTGCGCGCATATGCGTACTCGCTGTATTCCGATTTCTTATGGTACGCACCCAATGGAGCGAGTTCACCGGCGAGCGCATCGTTCGGCGAACCGCCGGATTACAAATTGTGGACACACGCGACGGGCTATAGCACCGAGTTTGCCGATCAGTTGTCGCCGCAGCATCTGCTCATGGCGCAGGCGTCGTTCACGCACGCGCCGTCGGTGCGTGACAACAGCACGACATGGGCGACGGGCGGTAACACGCCGTTTGCCGTCGCGGTCGATTCGACCAATCCCGCCGCCGGCTTGTGTTACATGGTTGCAGGCGGCGTAGCGACTGCGGCATCGTGCCAACGCGGCGGCGGTGCATCGGCCGTAACGTACAACTCCGCAACGGGTGCAACGGCGGCGCCGGCGTCGCTGGCCGGCGTTACCTGCGGCGCCGGGCCATGCGCATACTACGCCGTCGACAACGGTTTGAGCGGCGCGTTCAACAACATCGCGCAAAATACGGTCTCGGGCAGCTTGAGCGATCAATGGAAGCCGACCGACCGCTTTACGATCGAGTACGGTTTACGCTATCACGATTACCAAATTACCGGCGCAAATACCGACACGGGGACGCGGCCGTTCTGGTTCAACGCCTACAACACCGATTATTGCGTGAACGTCAATCCGGGCAGCACGCCGGTCTCGAAGAAGAGTCTGGCTATCCCGGTCACTGCAACGTGCGCGACGGCAAATCGGGGCGGTCTTGCGTTCACATCTCCGGGCTTGACGAACGAACCGGCGAACTATAACTTCATCGAGTTCGAGCCGCGCATCGGCTTGACGTATGCCGCGAGTGCAAACGACGTCTTCCGGCTTAGCTACGGCAAATACACGCAGCCGGCGCCGACGGCATATCAGCAGTACAACACGCATCAACAGAACCTCGCGGCCTATCTCGCGCAGCGCTTTTACAAGTACGGCTACGTCGGCGCGGGCCACGATATCCCGCCGCAAGAGTCATATAATCTCGACGGTTCGCTCGAGCACGGCTTCAAGAACTCGGACGTTTCATTCAAGGTCACGCCGTTTTACCGCACGACGAAAAACGAATTGACCGAGTTCTTCATCGATCCGGCCAACCAGCTCACGTCGGGTCTCGCGGTCGGGTCGTTGCGCACGAGCGGCGTTGAAGTGCAATTGCGCAAAGGCTCGTTCGACCGCAACGGCTTCGCGGCGCTGCTTTCGTATACGTATACAAACGCGCGGATCCACTACAATACGCTGCCCGGCGGCGGCTCGATCATCGCTCCGATCAACAACGACATCAAAACCTACAACGCCTATACGTCGTTTTGCGCGACGCATGCCGGCGACGCGCGTTGCGGCGCGACGTCGACGGGCGTTACCTCGGCGCCGTGCTTCACGGCGGGCGGCGCACCCGACCCCGCCTGCGCGGCAACGAGCTTCGCCAATCCGTATTGGAACGCGCCGGTGCAGAACGTGCTCGACCCGGGCGGTTCGTATTGGCCGACCGATCCGGTCGTCGCGACGACGGGTTTGGGCGTCAACGGCTATACCGAGCCGCATGTCGCGACGTTCGTGCTCAACTATCGCCACAATGCATTCGCCATAACACCGTCGTTGCAGTTTCAAGGCGGTCAGCGCTACGGTTCGCCTGAAGCGAACGCCGGTATCGATCCGGCCGCCGGCTGCGGGACGCTCGGGGGTGCGACGGCGGGCGATCCGCGTTATCCGTACGGCAGTGCCGGCGGCGCGCCGTACAACGCGCTGACATGCGCTGCTGCGCTCAATGCCATACCCAACGTGTTCACCGGCAAGTTTGATTCGATCGGCGCGTTCACGTCACCGTCGCAGCTCATCGGCAGCCTTACTGCGTCGTACGATATCAATAAGCGCGTGACGCTATCGTTGACCGCCGCCAATCTCGTCAATCAGTGCTTCGGCGGAACCAAAGCGGCATGGACGGGGATCGGCTCGCCGCACGTATGCTCTTATGAATCGGGCGAAGTGTCGCGCGCGTATGCGCCGACCGGTAACGCCTACAACCCGGGCGCAACGTTCGATCCGTTTGCGCGAAATCCGTACTTTGCGTATCTCGGGCCGTACACGATGGGCGTCGTCAATCCGAACGCGCCGTTCTCACTCTATCTCAACGCGTCGATCCGGCTATAGCTACGTCAACGATGTCACCGGCTTCGGCCGCCGATGACGATTTCGCTCTGGGCCGGAAACTTACCGAGATCGCCCTTGGGCTCGACGCACTCGAACGAGCGACGAATCGCGGCGGCGGTGCGCTCGATACCGAGGGCCTCGTGCCGATCTACATCGGCCGCGATCTGTGCACGCCCACGGCGTTTCGTGATTACACCGGCGTGCGTGATGCGTTGTCCGAACTCGGTGCAGCCACGGTGAACCTTGCAGAAAGCGCGCGCACGCTATTTTTACGCGCGATGATTCGCTCGCTCGATGCGGCAACGCGGCTGTTCGCCGGCGAAACGCTCAGCTTCCAAGAGAAGCTCAGCGAGCTCGTCGGCGTGCCGGCCGAACCGGTCGGCCATGCGACGATCGCGCAGATACACGATCGGCTCGATGCGCTCATGACGGCGCGCGGCTTTACGACGGGTTCACTCGGCGAGCGCGTAACGGCGTGGCAAACGGGACGCTATCTCGATCCCGATGCAATCCCCGGCATTTTCAACGAACTCATGGCGATCGCGAAAGCGCGCACCGACGAACGCATTCGGCCGACCGGCAACTACACGATGAAATTACGCGCGCTGCGAAACGTTCCGTACGCTGGGCGCTGTTCGTTTGCCGACGGTACGATGGAGATCAATCTCGATGTGCGCGTCACACGGTCCGCGCTCAAGCATCTAGTGTGTCATGAAGTGTTTCCGGGTCACTCGACGCAGTTGCTGACGACGCGCGCCGCCGCCGCGCACGCGCAACGCCCGCTCGACGCATTGCTGTGCACGGCGAACTGCGTGACGGGTGCCGTGCAAGAGGGCATCGGCGATCAAGGAATCGACCTCATCGATTGGATTGAAGACGAAGACGATGCCGCGCAAATTGAAGTTCGGCGCCTACAAACGGCAACCGGGACGAATGCGGCTTGGCATCTGCATGAATCCGGTTGGACCGCCGATGAGTCAATCGCTTATCTCCGTGATGTCGGATTCGGACAGGAGTCATGGGCGCGCGTGCGCACCGGCATGGCGCAGCACCCGTTTCGCGCGCCGTTTCTCGCATCATACTGGTTCGGCAACGAAACGGTGAAAGCGCTGCGCGAAGCACCGGCAACGAATCGCGCACAGCTTATCGCCGCGCTGTTCGACGAAGTGCACTCGATCGATAGTCTCCGGCTTGCGGTCGCGTGAGCAGCGGTTCGGAACGTTAGGATAAGGCTGATGACGCAACGCATTCGCTGGGGTGTTCTCGGCACGGCGAACATCGCGATAAAGCGCTTCATTCCGGGCGTTCGCGCGTCGTACAACGGCGAAATCGCGGCGATCGCCGGACGCGACGCTGCGCGGGTGCGCGAAGTCGCTGCCTCGCTTGCGATACCCAAAGCGTATGATTCGTACGCAGCATTGCTCGCCGATCCCGACATCGATGCGGTCTACAACCCGCTGCCGAACTCGTTGCACGCGCAGTGGACGCTAGCGGCAGCGGCGGCCGGGAAAGCGGTGTTGTGTGAAAAACCGCTCGCGCTTTCCAGCGATGAGGCGCAAACGCTGATCGACGGTTGCCGCGAGCGTGGCGTCCTGTTGATGGAGGCATTCATGTATCGCTTCCATCCGCAACACGAACGCGTTCGCGCGATCATCGCGGCCGGCGAAATCGGCGACGTTCGATTCGTACGTGCTGCTTTCACGTTTTTACTCGAACCGTTCAAACGCGAGAACGTGCGTTTGCAAGGCGACCTCGGCGGCGGTGCGCTCATGGACGTCGGCTGCTACACCGTCAACGCGGCGCGGATGCTGTTCGGCGAAGAGCCGCTTTGGGCAAGCGCGCAATGGGATTTCCGCCCGCAATACGGTGTCGAAGTCTCGCTCGCCGGAATTTTAGGCTTCGGCGACGGGCGCACGGCGATCTTTGATTGCGGATTTCGCGCCGCCGGACAAGGTTCATACACGGTCGCGGGAACCGCCGGGCAGATCGACGTTCCGACGGCGTTCGTTCCCAGCACCGATACGTTTCTGCGTATTACTGCGCACGGTGTTACGCGCGAGGAGCGCATAACGGCGGTCGACCAGTATCAGCTCGAAGCCGAAGAATTCGCCGACGCCTTCATTACGCGTCGCCCGTTACGCTTAGCGCCCTCCGACGCGCTCGGTACCTTGCGCGCAATCGAAGCGCTGCATCGTTCGGCGGCAGCCGGCGGTGCACGCGAACCGGTCGCCGGAACGCAAGCTGCCGGCATATGAGCGACAACCTCATCGACGGTTTGCGTTGGGCGCACTACCCGATTCCCGCGACCGCCGCGGCGCCGACGATCGACCTAAACGTCGGCACCATCGGAAGCGGTGCGCCGGTCGGACTCATCGTCGCCGGGCAGCACGGCGACGAAGGCCCTTGGGGCACGCGTTCGATTCGTAAGCTGCTGGAGACAACGCCGGCAAGCGATCTGCGGGGAACGCTGCGCGTGGTTCCGGTTGCCAATCCGTTAGCGTTCGCCGAAAACTCGCGTACGGCACACATCGACGGCGACGACGTCAACATGGAGTTTCCGGGCGATGCCCGCGGCAAGCATACGCAGCGTTTGGCGCACGCGCTCGCCGTCAACGCGGTCGACGGCGCCGACGTCGTGCTCGACATCCATGGCGGCGGAAGCTGGTGCGTCAATTGTTTCGTCTACCGTTTTCCCGGCAGTCACGAGTTGGCCGAACAAATCGGTGCGCCGTTCATTCGCAACGGACCCGAACGGGGAACGACCAGCTTGACCGGCTACGCAATGGCCCAAGGCGCGAAAGCCGTCTGGATCGAGGTCGGCGGCGCGGGCCTGCACGAGGAACGTTGGGCGCAGCTTGTTGCAACCGGCTTGCGCCGGGCGCTGGGATCGACCGGCGTGCTCGCTCCGGTCGCAGAAGCGGCGCCGGCACCCGCGTTTGCGACCGGCGCCGCCGTGTCGTTGCGTACGGCGGCTCCGGGGTTGTACTTGCCGGACTTACGCGATGACGACGTTGCGCGTATCGTGCCGGCCGGAACGACGATCGGGCGTTTGATCGATCCGGTCACGAACGCCACGCTCGAAACATACAGCGCACCGTTCGCGCGTACGATAATAATGCTGCTGCGTCCGACGTTGGCAGTTATGGAAGGCGGCGAGATGGTTTGCGTGCTCGCCGAGGCGGATGCAAGCGTTTAAGCGGCATCGGCGAACGCAGACGCGCTCACAGCGACCGAACGGCCATACACAATCTTCGATCGAGCGACACGCTGGGATATCGCCGAATAATACAAGTCGATGCGCACGTTTTGTTGTAGACAGATTAAGCGTCGTGCGTAAGCTGCCACTCGACAGCGTTCGGCAAGAGATAGGCGACGGGCAGCAGCGCGTAGATCGAAACGCTGAGCGGGATGCTCGCAAATGCCGCGAGCGAGCCGCCGAGGGCTATCGTGGGATAGGCCGCTGCCCACCAGCGCGAACTTGCGATGGCACGCTGCGATCGCACGGCGCCGCTTCGAAGCCGGTAGCGCCGCTCGACGTAGAACCAGAGCGCACAGAAGGTTGCGCCTGTCGCGGCTTGTGCGAGCCCGTAGAATGCGACGATAGCGGCGAGGTTCCCATAGTCGGAGATAAGCTCGGTTGGAAACGGCAAGAACGCGACGACGATGAGCAGCGCGAGATTCAGCAACACCGTCGGCCGGTCGACATCCGTGAGACCCGTGAACACCGTGTGATGATTCAGCCAGATCACGCCGATGACGAGAAAACTCGTCACATAAGCGAGCAGTGGCCGGGCAAGGGCGACGAGCGCGTGCGATGCTTGTGCGTTCGAGGCTCCGTGCAGATCGGGGACCCGGATTTCGATGACGAGCAACGTGGCCGCAAACGCGAATACACCGTCGCTAAACGCCTCTAGCCGGGCAAGATTCATCAGGGAGCCTACCGGCTTGTCGGTCATGCGTTGACGAGCGTTTTGAGAACGACGATGTGGCTCGGATACGATGCCGGCGTCAACAAGATGACATCCGCATCGCGTATACCGTATGTCGGCAACCGAAAGCGGGAGCGAGCAATCGCAGGATTAGCAACGCTGTGATCCTGTGCGTAGACGCGTGCGAGAGCGGGTGAGCTCCTTACGAGCGGCGCGAGCAGTAGGTCGCGACCGTCGGCGGGCAGCGACGCATGCGTAAAACGGTAATGGGCGAGCATGTCATGCAGCGCCGATTCCCATGGCGGAGCGATGAAACCGTCTCGTAGCTTCGGCGCATGCGCCATGAGCCGGAGGAGATTCGGCGATTCGACGTCGTCGAACCCGTAGAAGCGGCCGGCTTCCGCATTCCACGCGACCATGTTGAAGTCGGCATCGTGAAAGTGCGCCAAACCGTCCGGGTACGATCGGACGAACGCAATCAAGTCGGCGTCGGGCGCCGGATCTTCGGCGGCAAAGCGGGCCGTGCACGATGCCGCGAGTCGCGTGAGATACGTCCGTTCACGCGCGCACAGCATGAGGGCGTCGGCAATGGCTCCTAACGTGCGCGGCGGCAGCGTGCCGATCCGGCCCTGTTCGAGCATCGTGTAACGGCTTACGCCGATGCCGGCGCGCTCGGCAACCTCGTCCCGCCGCAGCCCACGGGCGTGTCGACGCCCCAGCGGAGTGATGTTGACGTCCGCCGGCCGAATGGCTTCGCGCTTACCGCGCAGGAACGCACCGAACTCATTGCACCGTTTCGAGGCACGCGTCTTATCGCGCTGATCGATCGCATCGGGCCGCGCATCGCTTTCGGCGCGCGGAGCCGCGTCGCGCGTTAACTTTACGATGATGGTATACGTCGGAGCAGCGAATGACGTGAACGCCATTACGGCCGCATCGAGCGAAGATCCGTCCGGCAATCGAATGCGCGAGCGTTCCGACGGAGGCGACGTGAGAGCGCACGAATCCCAAACATGCGCAAAATCGGCGTAACCATAAAATTCTGCGATCAAGTTGGTAAACGTGGCTCCGCCGTAGCGGCCGTATGACAGCCTGAGATGGCCGATCATCTGGGTCAGCACGTTCTCATACGACGGCTCGATGAAGCGATCGTGCATCGCAGCATCCGCAAGCATCAGGCGCAAAAGATTCGGGTTCGTGCCATGTTTGGTGAAATCGAAGAACGCGTCCGCTTGCACGTTGTACGCGACGACATCGAAGCTCGGTGCAAGAATGAATGCCATGCCGAAATCGGCGTTGCGTACGAAATCGAGCAATGTCTGCGGCGGAGGCGAGAGATCGGCATGTGGTGGAACGAAGGCGCCCGCAGCGAGTTCCGCGAGATGGTCGCGTTCGGCGCGTTGGAAGCGAAGCGCTCCGGCGATCGCATCGAGCATGCGTTGCGAAACGTTTTCGACGCGGCCCTGTTCGAGCATGCTGTACCAAGATACGCCGATCTCGGCGATCTCGGCTACTTCGCTGCGCCGTAAGCCGCGAACATGGCGACGCCCACCGTCGGGCAGGCCGACTTGCGATGGTTGCAAGTGCATGCGCCGCCGTCGTAGGAAGCGGCCGAAGTCGCGCCGGCGCGCGGTCTGAACCGATTCGAGGTCAACTAGCATTTTGGTCGAGTTAATTCAAAATTTATGCGCCGTTGTCATTTCCGAAACGTCTCATAGTCGATCACGGCAAGAATGAGGTTACCTGCCTTGTAAAAATGCTCGCAGCCGATCCGCATGAAGGTCGGCAGTCCCAATCAAAAGGCGACGACGAGCGGCTTGCACGCGTGTCGTGCGTCACGGCATCAACCGGCGCCGCATAGGATCGACCGCTCATTTAGCGCAGGTTGCCGGCGAGGTAGAGATCCATGATCTTTTCGTCGCCCATGGCACCGTAAAACGCGTTGGCCGCAGGATTCGTGTAATCGCCGAGCATCGCCGTAATCATCGGCGTTACCGTCATCATTGTAACGCCGGCGTCGTGTAGCCGGTTCTTCGAGACTTCAGCGCCGATCTTCGTGACGGCCGCCGAAACGTCCATGAGGGCGATGACGTTGAAGCCTTCTTTCGAGGCACTGATAGCGGGCGGCACGAGGCAAACATCGGTCGTCATGCCGCCCATCAAGAGGTTCTTCTTTCCGGTCTTTCGCACGGCGTCGCGATAGCTGGGATCATCCCATGCGTTAATGACACCGGTACGCTTCACACGCGCGTCGTATTCGTCCGGCAGCAACTCCTTGAGATCGGGCAACAGCAGCCCTTGTGCGGCCGTTTCCATGCTGCTCGTGAGCACGATCGGCATCTTCGCTTCTTTAGCAAACTTTGCGATGAAGCGGACCCACTTGATGAGTTGATCCTTTTCGGTGCCGGCGAGCTCGCCGGCCCACGTGATGGTGCCGACCTGATGATCGACGAGGCAAAGTGCGGTATCTTCAATCTTGAACGCGCTCGGATCGGTCATGGTACTCCCTCTTACGTCGCACGGCGAGCCGCCGCGCTGTTGAACATCAGGGAGTATAGGTAGCGCGAGCGCCGGAAACGAGCCCGCTCGCAATCATACGATTATCAATGCCACTTTTTGCGGTGCGGCGGTTGAGGACGATCGGTGTTGAGAAACGTGGAAATCTGCTTCGAGCTTCGCTGCTGAGTCGTACGCAGTGCTAAGCGAATGAAATTAGTGCTTGCGCTACGCGCTAAGCAGCATGTATTGTACGTAAGCGCGCGGACGAATTGCATTCCCCGAATTCGCTTAACTGGCGCGCGTCAAAAATAGGGGCAACTTGTGTTTTCTCGTCGACGGCTTACTCGAGGTTTCTGTGCCGGCGCTTTGCTTGGCGCATCGGTGCTTTTCGCAACGCCGGCTCTAGCGGACTCGCCGCAGGACGATCGGAGCTTTGCCGGTGCGGTCGATACGATGATTCGCCTATTCACCGAGCCGATGCCGGCAAGTCGGCCCTCGTCATATCGGCCGCCGCATGCAGTCGAACACGTTCGGTCGATCGTACCGGCCCGGCCGGACGGGCCGACGCGGCCGGCTGTGCATGCTCCGCCAATCCTGACACATGCGCCGCAGGCGGCGCCGCCGGTCATCCGGCAAGTCGCAGCTTCGGCGCACATCGTTCGCGTTCGGCACTTGCCTGCTGCAGCGCTTGCGAACCCGATCGCCGTCAGTCCCGCAAGCGCGCAGCCGGCGCCGCTTATTGCGCCGTTGCGCGCGGTCTCCGCATGTCACGCCGCCGTCATGCACTGCCTCAATATCGACGTGCGCTAGGGGTGAGGCCGTTCCGCTACCGGTTGCAGGTCGCGCTCGATCGCGCCGTCGACCGGGAGCGTGACGCCGCTTCGGCGCTTGCACGCGCGACTGCCGCCGTCGATTCCGCGCAGGCCGCGCTTGACGAACTCGATGCGCAGGCGGCCACTCTGCGCGCACAAATACTCACGCCTGACGCGCGCGCCGCTCGGTCTTTGCGCGAGATCGACATCAGCCTCAACGATGTTGCGACGCTACGTGTCCGGCGAGCGGAGCGCGTTGCCGAAGCGCGTTCGGCGCAAGCGCGAGCGCGGGCGGACTTGGCCGATCGCGCGCAGCAGCGGTCGGCGCTCGAGCACCATCGCGACCGTTGTCGCGTCGAGTACGATGCGCTTGTTGAAGCACGCGAGAACGCCGAATTGGACGAAGCCAATATCTTTGCGCGTCACCGCAAAGGCAGCTGAACAAACACTCCGGCCATAATTCGCGCATTACGCTTGCACAATCGCCCGCTATCGTTGCCGCATGGATCCAATTGCAAGCGACCTCGAGCGTGCGGCACGATTCGCGCGCGATCGTGCAACCGCCGACGCTGCTGCGACGGCGCGCAAAACCGAAGGTAACGGCCTCGACGTCGCGATGGCGCAAACCGCCGAGCACGCACTCTTCAGCGAGGCGATCCTCAGCGCCGCGAAAGCCCGCTTTGCCGAACTTAAGACGGTCACGCGATGAGCGATTTCGGCATCATGCAGTATGCGGCGAGCGGGATGGACGCCCAGCACTCGGCGCTCGATGTGCTTGCGCGGAATGTTGCCGTCACGCAAACTGCCGACCGCACCCACCCGGTTCATCCGCTCGTGCCGCAATTTGCCGTACTGGGTGCCGACGATGCCGATGACGACGGCGTCAGCTTCAGCCGCCTTGTCGGCGGACTTACCAGCGCGCCGGTCGATCGCGATAGCATACCCGACGAATCGATCGATGCGGACGATAAGGAGCCGCTTGCGGGTCAAGTCGCTTACACCGGCGCGGCGCCGTCGCCGCGTGCCGTGACCGGCGTCGACGCGGTTAGCGAAATGGTCTCAGTGCTCGGTGCGCAGCGTTCGTTCGAGGCCGATGCCAGCGTCTTCGATGCCGGCAAACAGCTGATCCAGCACACGCTCGAAGTGGAGAACGCAGCATGAACGTTGCGGGTATTGCGCCGGACCTGAGCACCGGACTTCCGGCGCTGGCGCCGATCCCGCCGGTCGCTGCGCCGGCCGCCGACGTCGAACTTTTCAGCGGATTGACGGCGGCGTTTTCGGCTGCCGGAACGTCGCTGCAACGCGCGCAAAGCGCCGAGACCGCGTTCACGTCGGGCAGCGGCGGATTGCAAGAAATGGTGTTCGAACGCGCGCGCGCCGACGCGATTCTCAACGTCGCCAGCGCAACGGCGACCAAAGCGACGCAGTCGCTCAACACTATCCTCAACATGCAAGTGTAGGCGGTCATTGCAGCAGCTCGTCGCCCAAAGTAATGCGTTCGTCAGCGGCTTATCGTCGAAGGCGCGGATTGCTATCGTCGCCGGAATCATCGTTCTCGCCGCCGCCGCCGGCACGCTTGCGTTTTTTTTGCATGACACCGGCACGGCGCTCTTCGCGCGTCCGCTCGATGCCGCGCAGCAAACCGAAGTGCAAGAGCGGCTGACCGGCTGGGACGTTCCGTACCGGCTCAGCGCCGATAACGTTATCGTCGATCCGGCGCACAAACGCGACGTGTTGCTGCGCCTGGCGATGCTGGGCGTTCCGCATCAGCATGTCACCACGTCGTCGGATGTGTTGAAATCGGTCAGCGCTCTGACGCCGCAGACGGTCCTCGACGAGCAAGTTCGGCAAGGCCTCGAAGGCGACTTAGCCGAGGGATTGCGCGGCATCACCGGTGTCTCGGATGCGCGCGTTCTGATCGCGCCGGCAACGCGCGGCTTCTTCGTCGACGAGCCGTCCCACGAGGCGTCGGCGAGCGTGCGCGTGTCGCTCGACGCCGGTACCGTGCTCGGGCCGCAGGCCGTCGCCGGTATTCGCAGTTACGTTGCGAATGCCGTCGCGGGTTTAGCCGCCGACCACGTTGCGATCGTCGATCAAAACGGCGTGTCGCTCAACGTGAAGCCGAGCGGTGGTGACGGTTCGGAAGATACGGCGCTCGAATCGACGCTGCAAGGCGCGCTGGACCGCACGGTCGGCGCCGGCCGGACAATCGTTCTTGCTCGGCTCGAAACGGACCCGACGTCGAGCAGCGTGCATGAAATCAAACGCTCGCCGGTGCTCGGTGCGGCGCTCGCTACCGATTCGGTGCACGAGCGTTATCACGGCAAAGACAAGCAGTACGACAAGCTACACCAGACCACCGACCGCGGCAGCGATACCGTGGAGCGCAACACGCGCTTTGAAGCCGGCCGCACCGATCGCCGTTCGGTCGCCGTCTTTGTCGATGACAAGATTGCGTCGGCGGTACCGCAGATTCAGAATGTCGTCGGTGCGGCGGCTGGGTTAGTCGCTGCACGCGGCGACACACTCGTCGTGCAGCCGATGGCGTTCAATGCAGTGCCGTCGCTGCCGGTGCAAGTTGCGCGCCGATCTTTTGAAACCGCGTCGCTGGCGTCGTCGCTGCCGATCGTTTTGCTGGCGCTCGCGGTACTCGGCGCCGGAACGTTCTTATTTCGCTCCGTCGCGCCGGCACTTCGCGCGCAGACCGAAACCGCGGCGTTCGTTGAAAAGCAAATCGCCGTCGCGTCGTATTCCGACGAACCGCAGCGCGTGCATGCCGCGATCGCCGGTGAACCCGTGCACGCTGCCGCCGCAATTTTAGCGGCGTTGCCTGCGCCTACGACGGCTGCGGTGCTCGAGATGTACGAAGCCGGCGAACGGCGCGAAATCGTTCGCCGCTTGACACACCCGCTGGCGCCCGTCGTGCGCGACGTCAGCGCGCGAGTCAGCGGTGTCTGACGGGTTCCGGAGCTTTGCATCGATCTTGACTCAAGCGAGCCGACCGGAGCCCGCTGCGACCGAACGGCCCGAGCCGCCGACACCGCCGCCGATCATGCCGGCCGCCGTCGATGCGCCGCCGGCGCAAAAAGCGAGCCCGCAAATCATGGCGGTGCTCGCGAATTTTGCGGCGGAAGTCGTGCGGTTGCGTGCACGCGCGGCCGAGTTGCTCGAGACGGAAACCGAATCGTTGCTGCAGATGATCGCCAGTCGCGTGCTCGTGCGCGAACTCGAACTCGCGCCGGCCGATGTAGAGGCGCTCATCGCAACCGTCGTGACGGAATGGAACGGTTCGCGGCCGTTGCGCTTTCGCGTAGCCGAAAGCGATCTTGACGATTTGCGCCCGTTGGGCGAAACGCTCGTTCCGGATCCGTCGCTCCAACCTGGTGACTTGCAGGTCGAAATCGCCGACGGCGTGATCGACTTGCGGCTCGGCACGCGACTTGCCGCGGTGCTCGAAACACACCGGATCGCGATTTAGCAGCGCATGCCGGAAGGGACACGCATCGGGCGCGTGATTTCAGCGGTCAACGACGTGCTCGAGGTGACGCTGCCGCTCGCCCGGGTCGGTCAAGGGGTTCGCATCCGGCCGCGCGGAGTGCCGAGTATCCCGGCGGTCGTTACGCGCATCGACGAACGGCGCGTGCGGCTTGCCGCCTTCGCCCCGCTCACCGGAATCTCGATCGGCGACATCGTTGAAAGCGATACGTCCGCGAACGTGCTCGAACTCGGAACGTCGTTGCTCGGTTGCGCGATCGATGCCGCCGGACACGCGCTCAACGGCATGTCTCCGCTGCGCGGGCGGCGCACCAGCATCGTTCCGCAGCCGATCGGTGTGGGCGAACGGACGACGGTCAGCGAGCCGTTTTGGACCGGTATTCGCGCGATCGACGGGCTGCTGACGATCGGTCGCGGCGCGCGCATCGGCATTTTCGGTGCACCGGGTGCGGGCAAGTCGACGCTCATGGAAATGCTTATGCGCGGCGCGCGCGCCGATGCCGTCGTCGTCGGGTTGATCGGCGAACGCGGGCGCGAAGCGGCCCACTGGATGCAGAGCATCACGCGGCATACGACCCTCGTCGTCGTGCCCAGCGATCGGTCGGCGGCCGAACGCGTGCGCGGCGCTCATGTCGCTCTTGCGCAGGCGTCGGAGTTACGCCGGCGCGGTCTCAACGTGCTCGTCATTCTCGATAGTTTGGCCCGCTTTTGCACCGCCGCGCGCGAACTCGCGCTGGCCAACGGTGAAGCGGTCGGCCGGGGCGGTTATCCGCCCAGCGTCTTCAACGACATGGCGCGTTTACTCGAACGCGGCGGTAATTTCACCACCGGCAGCATCACGCTCGTCGCTACGGTGCTTTCCGACGGCGCCGACGAACGCGAGCCGCTCTCCGATGCCGCGCGCGCTGCACTGGACGGACACATCGCGCTGTCGACCGCGCTGGCACGAGCCGGCATCTATCCGGCCATCGACGTGTTGGCCAGCACGAGCCGGACGATGAACGATGTCGTCAGCCGCGACCAGCGCCGCGCCGCCGAGCGATTCCGCCGGCGGTTATCGCTGCTCGCGCAAACGAAAGACGCGCGCGATCTCGGCCTCGCTGCAATGACGTCCGAACTTATGACGGCGATTGCTGCATCCGACGCGACCGATGCATTTTTACGCCAAACCGAAGCTGCTGCGCCACCGCAGGAGACGCTCGATGCGCTCTTCGCGGTGGCGGGAGAACGCACGTGAACTTCGTTGCCGGACTATCCGCCGTTGAACGGCGCATCGATCAGCTCGATGGGACGCCGCGCGCCGACGCCGATGTATTCGGACGGCTCGTGCGTACGCCGCTACCGTCGCCGATCGCGCCGGCGAGTGCACCGGCGTTGTTGCCGGCCGAACTCGATCCGCTTATCGCGACGAACGCCGCCAAGTACGGCGTCGATCCGGCGCTCGTCCGTGCGGTCATCGCGCGCGAATCGGGCGGTAATCCGAACGCAACGTCCGTGACGGGTGCAGCCGGACTCATGCAACTCATGCCGGCAACCGCGGAGTCGCTGGGCGTCGGCGATCCGTACGATAGCGCGCAAAACATTGCGGGCGGAACGCGCTATCTGCGCTCGCTGCTCGATCGCTTCGGCGGCGATTTACCGCGTACGGTTGCTGCGTACAATGCAGGTCCGGGAGCCGTCGAACGCTACGACGGTATTCCGCCGTTTGCCGAAACACAACGTTACGTTGCCGACGTGCTCGGCTCGTATGCGCGTTCTCGCTAACACGATCTTCACACAATCCGCGCATCCTCGTTACAACATTCATCCGTATACTGCGCGTTAGATGAAGGTTGATTCCGACGCCGTACGGCCCTTCGAGTACGCCGATCCGCGGTCGCTCTCACGCGCCTGGTTCGATGCTTTACACGCACGGCGGCCGCAGCCGCGCGCAACGCAAATAGTCGCGTCTGCGCCTCATGCGCTCGCGTCCGACGCGCAGGCGCGCCGTGCGCACGTGCAAACGGCGAGCGCCGGCGTATCGAGTAGCATCATGTCGGGCAGAGCGGTGATCGCTACCAAGAATCCGGCCTGCGCTGCAAGCGCCGGCGAACTCAATCCATTACGAACGCCCGTGCGGCGAACACAAGCGCTCGAGGTGCAAGCCGAACCGGAGACCGGCGAGCTGAACCCGCGACTCGATGTTGCATGCAGCACGACCGACGGCGCCTTATTACGCTTGTTGCTCGAGCATGACGCCGGCCGAATCAGTGTCGTCGCGGTGTGCGAAGAGCGAGTCGCTACGCGCATGACCGATGTGCTCGAACGGGCACGTATCGCACTTGCGGCGCGCGGCGTCGCCATCACCACTCGTCTCATCACTCCGAGGTAGTAGCATGATCGATGGAGCGAGCGCTCAGGCACTCGACGATATTGCCGCGCGCGTCAAGGATCTCTCGAATCAGTTTCGGCCGGGTTACGTGCCGGTGCTCGACGACGACCGGATGGATGGCGGCGTACATGCAATCAAGTCGCTCGATGCACTGCACGCCGTCGCGCCGGAAAGCACGTACTTTGCGGCCAGCGATGCGCAGGGGCGTCGCTTCTATTCGCGTGACGGTGCGTTTCAACTCGTCGGCGGAGCGCTGCAAACGCGTGAAGGCGCCGCGGTTCTCGGTTATGGCCCCGGCGCGACGACGTTACAGCCGCTGCGCAGCGATCGGGTCGACGGGACACTCGGGCGCATTGCCGATGCGAAAATCGAAGCGGACGGCACCGTTGCGTACATGCGCAAAGCCGTCGATCCGCAAACCGGCAAGCCGAAAACCGAACGCGTCGTCATCGGCCGGATCGCGCTCGCCCAATTTCCGAGCGGCGTGCATGTCGACGCTGCCGACGGCGTGCACGTAACGGCACCTGCCGGCACCGAACCGCGCATCGCCGCCGCGGGCAGCGGCGGTTTCGGTTCGCTCATTCCGCAAAGCGACGATCGCGGCGGCATCGACATGAAGCGCGGCTTGACGCATCTGCGCGATGCCTATGTTGCCTTCAGCGCGCTGCAATCCGCGCACAATGCCAAAGGCAAGACCGACAAGGTCGTCATGGACATGGTCAAATGATTGCAAACCTGCGCTTCGATCGCGCCGGAACGCCGCGTTTCGAGCCGGCGACGAACGTGCGTCTAGCAACGGTATGCAACGTTGCGAACACGGTGACCGAGCACTTAGCGCGATTGCTCGACTGTCCGGTTTCGATCGATCTCTTCGAGCCGGTCGTCGTGCCGCTGGGGGCGCAACCGGCGCTGTTTGCCAATGCGACGCTGTTTCTAGCACGTGCACGACGCAGCGATTTGCTGATGGTCATTCGCGACCGCGACGCACGGCGGCTGGTGGCATGTGCGTTCGGATTGGAGACCGATGCGCTTTCCGGCCGCGATCTATCGGCGATCGAGGAGCGCGTGCTCGCGAAGATTGCGAGCGAAGTATCGCACCTCTGCGCTGCCTTGACCGGCGAAATTCGCACGGTGGAACGCGCGCACGGTGCCGTCGACGCGTACGATTGTGCGACGTACTTCGAGTTACGCCTCGCACCGCCGGTCGACGTGGTGATCGGTCTGGGCCTCGCCAAAGATCCGGTCGCTGCGTCCGACGTACGGATCGGGCCATCGGCTCTGGAGCCGGTCGGCATTCAATTGCGCGCCCAACTCGGGCGTACGCGAGTCGCGGCACGAACGGTTATGGCGTTACGGGTCGGAACCGTCGTGACGTTCGATGCGGCGCTCGACGAGCCGGCTGCGCTCTTAGCCGGCAACACCGTCGTTGCACAGGGCGAATGCGGCGTGCGCAACGGTAAGATTGCGTTTCACATTTCATCGGGTGTCAAAGGAACTTCTGCATGATCGCGCCCGCCACCGGCACCTTGGATCTCATTTTAGATGTCGCGTTGGATGTAACCGCGGACATCGGCGGAGCGTCGTTGACAATCGCTCAAGTATTGGCACTGGGTCCTGGTGCGTTCGTTGAATTCACGCATCCGATCGATGCGCCGATCGATCTCAAAGTCAATGGCCGCGTCGTTGCACGCGGCGAGATCATCGCCGTCGACGGCCGGTTCGGCTTACGTCTGACCGAATTAGTAACGCCGTCGTGACGGTTGCCGCGAGCGGCAATCCGACGCTGCCGCTCGATATTCTCAGCGGCCTGACGCTTGTCGCGATCCTGCCGTTTCTGCTCGTCATGACGACATCATTCGTTCGCATCGTCGTCGTACTGTCGCTCGTGCGCTCGGCGATTGGAACGCAAGCACTGCCGCCCAATACCGTAATTACCGGACTTGCTTTGGTGCTGACACTTGTCGTCATGTCGCCGACGCTCGATCGGATCTCGCACGAGGCGCTTGCGCCGTACGAAGCCCATCAAATCTCGAATACCGAAATGCTGCAACGCGGGATCGTGCCGCTGCGCTCTTTCATGTTGCGTCAGACGGCGCGCCAAGATGCCGATTTTTTCGAGAGAATCGCGCACCGTCCGACCGAAGACTTCGATCGTGCACCGCTAACCGTGATCGTTCCGGCGTTCGTCGTCGGCGAATTGCGGCGCGGTTTTTCAATCGGCTTATCGATGTATCTGCCGTTCATTGCAATCGATCTCGTCGTGTCGGCTACGCTCATGGGACTCGGCATGTTCATGCTCAGCCCGTCGGTCGTGTCGCTGCCTTGCAAGTTGTACTTGTTCGTGATGGTTGACGGGTGGAGCGCGATCTGCGGTTCGATCGCGACAAGTTTTCGCTAATTCTGCGCACGCTCGGCGCATGCCGCGCGCATGTTTGCACAGTAATCTAAACGGGTGACGGACGTGGATGGTATTCAGATGTGCGCGATCGCGATGACCGACGCGCAAACGCGGCTCGAACGCGCAACGACCCAACTCGCGAACGCCGAGACCGACGGCTTCGGGCGTCACCTGGAGCGAGCCGGAATTGCGGCAACACGGCCGTCGCTGCGGCCGACCGGCGAGCCGCTCGACCTTGCGCTGAGCGGTCCCGGTGCGCTGCATGTTGCGCCGCGTAACGGATCGCGGGTCGATCTGCAGCGCAGCGTCGCGCTAACCGACGCAACGTTTCATCGCGATGCAGCCGGCTACTTCGTCGATGCGCACGGCCGAGTATTACTTGGTTCCGACGGCGCTTTGCGCGCTCCGGCCGGCGCCCAATTTCGACCGGACGGTACGGTCGTTGCCGACGGCAGCACCGTCGGCCGCATTCCGCTTGCGAGCGGAGCTGAATTACATAGCGGCTTCCGCGTCGCCTCGAACGTGAACGCGATCGGCGAGATGATCGAAATTTTGGACGCTCAACGTTCGTTCGAGACCGCGCAGAAAACGTTATCGGCCGTCGATGCGGCGCGCCAAAAAGCAACTACCGATGTGGGGCACATTCAGTGAATAAGGCGATGTATGCGGCGGCATCGGGGATGGCGCTCGAACAAGCGAAGCTCGATTTGATCGCGGGAAATCTCGCGAATGCCGATGCGGTCGGCTTCAAGGGCTCGACAATGGATTTCGCCGAGCTGACCGACGGCGGCCAGACCGTCGGCGCGACGGCGCGCGGCTCGCATATCGTATTCGCGCAAGGCAAGCTGATGAAGAGCGGCGGCGCCTTTGATATCGCAATTGACGGCGAAGGCTTTTTCGCCGTGCGCGCGCGTAACGGCCTCACCGCGTTTACGCGGGACGGCCGCTTCAGCCGCGCAACGGACGGGACGCTGCGTACCGCCGACGGCAATGCGTTACCCGGTGTAAAGCTGGCGCCGGATGCGGCGAACGTGACCGTCGATAAGAGCGGTGCGGTCTTCGCCGACATAAAAGCCGGTACGCACGTGCAAGTCGGAAAGATTGCGCTCGCCGTTTTCGCCGCTCCGCAAGCTTTGCGTTCGATCGGTGGAACGACATTCGAGCCGACTCGCGCATCGGGTTCGCCGCAATTCGTCGTGCCGGGCTCGCGCGGTTCGGGTGCGATCGCATTCGGCATGCTCGAAAAATCGAACGTCTCGATCATGGAAGAGATGATGGAAATCTTGAGCGCGCAACGTGCGTTCGAGGCGAATGCGAAAGGCGTGCAAGCGGCTGATGAAGTCCAGCGTATTGCCAACAACATCAGCCGTAGTTAGGTCTGCTCCGCGCGATGCGGACGCGGATACAGCGACGGCAACCGCGGCATTCGCGGCGCTGCTCGTTCCGGCGCTGCTCAAACCGGTGCTCGAATCACTCGGCCCGCTCGGCGCAGCGTTTGGCGACGCGGTCGCGCGCGCCGCAATCGGCAAATCCGAGTCCGCGCACGAATGACGCCGGGTAACGAACGCGATGCCGCCGTGCGACGCTTGCTCCCGCTCGTCGGAAGCATCGCTCGCGGTTTGATGCGCGTCTACCGTTGTGGTGAATATCAGGACGTTTTCCAGGATGGCTGTCTTGGGATGATCCGAGCCGTCGCGGCATACGACCCGCAACGCGGCGTGCCGCTCGAACCATACGCGCGGCCGATCATCGCCGGTGCAATCTTGAACGGTATTCGTAGTCGCGATCCGTTGTCGGATCACGCGCGTTCGTTGCTGCGAAAGGCCGAACGCCAACGCGAAGCTGTGGCGGCGCAGAGCGATCCGCAGCCATTGACGATGGAACAAATGTCGACCCGCTTGTCGGGACTCGGCGCCGCCATGCTGATGGCGCACCGAGCGAATACGTTCTCGCTCGATAAACCGCTGCCGGCCGGCGAAAGCATTCCCATCGACTGGAGCGACGATCCGGCGCACATCATCGCTGCACGCGACGATCGCATGCGTTTGCGGGCCGCGCTGGCAAGTCTGACGGAACGCCAGCGCTCCGTCATTGCAGCGTACTACTTCGCCGGCAAGACCGTGCAAGTCGTCGGCGACGAACTCAACGTAAGCGTACAGCGGATCTCGCAGTTGCATCATACGGCGCTTAGCAACATGCGTAAGTGCATGGCCGAACAGTGAAGCGCGCATTGCCCGCCGGCGCATCGACCGCGAGCGCCGGAGCACGCGGAGTCGAGGCGCAGCGCCCGTCGCTGCTCGACGATGAACGCGCCGCCCGGGTCGTACTTCCGGCCGATCATCCGGAATGGCGGCGGGACGCCGTAACGCTGTCGAGCCGCGCACGAGCGTTCCTGGCAAAACTCAAGCCGTATGCGATTCGGGTGTTGACGTTTTGGGATCACCGCACGACGACCCTCGCACTCGACGAATTGACGCTCGAAATCGATGCCAGCGGGTCATATCGGGCTCATTAGGATTGTCTTGCTACTCGCGTTGTGGTAGGGAGTCGGCTATACTTTATGAGTAGTAGTTTTAGAGAATACGCATAGCCGAATACGGAGCCCTATGACACGCGTTCTCGTTGCCGAGGATGACCAACTCAACCGCGAAGTTGTTCTAGCGTACTTACAGATTGAAGGCTACATAACGGTCGAAGCGCGCGACGGGGTGAGCGCTTTGCGTTCCGCTCGCTCGGGTGTCGACCTTGCAATCCTCGATCTCGGCTTGCCGGCCATCGACGGGCTCAACGTCATTCGATCGTTGCGCAGCGAGAAGAACAGCGTACCGATCATCGTGCTTAGTGCACGTGTCGATGAAGTCGATCGCGTCGTTTCGTTTGAAGCCGGCGCGGATGATTATGTCGCGAAGCCGTTCTTACCGCGTGAAGTCATGTGCCGCGTCCGGTCTCTACTGCGGCGCGCGGGCCACGCCGAACACGTAACGCCGACCAAGCGCTTCGGTGATTTCGAGATCGACGAGGCGGCGCGTGAAGTTCGCGTTGCCGGTCAAGTGCTCGAGTTACGGCCGCAAGAATTTGCGTTAGTGTCGACGCTTGCCGCTCATCCGGGCGTTGCAATGTCGCGCCGAACGCTGATCGACCGCGCGTGGGGTTCCGATTATGTCGGCGATGAGCGCACCGTCGATGGCCACGTTCGGCGTATTCGACAAAAATTCGAGGATCATCCTCAGAGTAAGCACGTCATAACGACTATTTACGGTTTTGGTTACAAGTTTAGCGCCGTGTAGGACGCTGAGCCCGGCTGAACTCTGTGCCTCGCTTGCAGGCTCCGATCGGCGCGTGCTCGTCCTCACATTGCATAGCGAAGAATTCGCGCGGGTTGCGTGGCGAAGCGGCCGGCGGCGTGCGCTGGCACTCGAGCGCGAAACGCTCGCACAACTTTGCCATCTCGAAGGTGAGGTTCTCATCGCGGGGGATGTCATCGTGCATGCGCCGGGCAGCGAATATTTTGCGCTTGCGTTCATTGAGTCGACGCAAGCGGGAATGGACATCCGTCAGCTCGCGGTGATCGAGCGTCGTGTCACGGCGCGTGTCGACATCGATTGCGTTTTGGGCTGGACGTGGGTCGATGAATTCGACGACATCAATGCCGCGTTCATCGCCGCCGCCAAGGAAGCGCGGATACGTCAACAGCGTCGCGAATTGGCGACCTTTTTACACGACGTCGGGACGCCGCTTTCTTCAATTCACTCGTCGCTGACGGCCGTGCTGGAAGGCGTCGTCGATGAGTGCACGGAGCGCCGGTTCTTGCGTGCATCGCGCGACGAATGTGCGCGGGTCGGACGCTTAGTGCGCGAATTTTTAAGCGTAGAGGCAAGCGAAGTTTCCGTCGCCGACATCGCGGCGGCATTACCGCTGGCGGTCGCGGCAGTTGAACCGCTAGCGCGCGAGCGCGGTGCCGTCATCGACATGTCGATCGATCGGCGTCCCGCGATCGTTGCGATCGAATTGGATCAAATTGTTACCGTCTTCGTCGCGCTGATTGAAAATGCGATCAAACATGGACGCAACTGCGGGCGCATCGCGGCATGGCTGCAAGTCGATACGACGTTGTGCACGCTCACCATCGACGACAATGGCCCGGGCATCCCGGAAAGCGAATGCGAGCGAGTTTTCAATTATGGAATTCGCGTCAGCGAAACCGCCGGTAGCGGAATCGGTCTTGCCCGTGCACGACATCTGATCGAAAAGTCGGGCGGCTCACTTAGTGTTACACGCTCGCTGCTAGGCGGAGCATGCTTTGCGCTGACGTTACCCCTTTGGAACAACGCAACGCCGCCGGTAACGGTGTAGCTACGTATTACGCCGTGCGATTTCCGGCAAGCGCGCGGCGTACCGCGTCATGATGACGTCGCAATCCGACATATTGCTTTCGGACAAGACACACGGAAAGCGTCCGACCGGCACGCTGTCGATCGCATAACCGAAATTCGATTTGAACATCGCTCGTGCGCCGGCGACCGCGTCCGCGCGTTGGTTCGGTTGCGTTGCGAGGTTGCGGAATGTGGCAGCAATCATGGCGACCGCCCGGCCGATCGTATAGCGTTGCTCGTTCGTCGCAAGCTGACCGAGCTTTTCTGTTTTCCCGATCGTCAGCGCGCAGGTCGCGCGCATCTGTTCGCGGTCCGACGGCGACGAATGAATACCCGCTCCGACGGAATAAAGACTATCGACCCAATACGCGCACGATGAGGTCAAGCTGCGAGCCGGCAGATTTTCAACGCTCATGTCGCGCTCGAAATCCGCTTCGCGCGCATTGAGGAATGTCTCCATGTCCGGCTGCGACATCTTCGTCGTGCCGGCTTTGGCGAATTTTTGCGCTAGGAGCGCGGCGACGTTCGCCGTTCCGTCCGAGTAGCGGACGACCGGTGCGTAGGTGCCGTCGAGCATACCTTGATAAGCCTCGGCTTCAACCTTCTGCTCCGTCCCGTTTAAGCGTTCGAGCATGCGCGCATTTTCGTACGCTCGGTGCATGCGGGCACCGGCCCACGCAAACGGACTATTATCGTCCATGACTCCGCCGCTCATACCCGAATCCATTCGGCCGTACCCGGTAGGAAAGTAGGTCGCTTCGGCGGGCGAGTTACCAGTAGGAAGAACGGCTGCTGCCATGAAGGCGCTTACGGCAAAGAACTGTGTGAGTCGGCGTGTCCGGTGCATACGTTCCTCGGTTTGTAACGAAGCAATCAGCTCGTTGAATTATCGATCAGCTGCATCTGCTTTTGGATGACGTGCTGTTCGGCTCCCTGCGCGGCAATGGTGAATTCATCGAACATCGAAGATTCACGTACGTGTTCGTCGGCGATTGCAACGATGTTCGTCATCTTCGTCGATTGGTGCGACAGTTGCGAGCGCGTCATCATGGTCGAGATCGCGTCGCTCTGTTCGGTTGCCGCGAGTTGTGCACTGGCTCCATCGAGCGTGTTGGTACCGTGCGATTTGAAGATCGAGCCGAGGAGCGGCCCGAGCAAGCCGCCGATGAGAAATGACATGAGCGGAGCCTACTTTCGAACGGAGAGAACGAATGCAGCTTGCTTGGAGCAGGCTGCATTCGGGTAGGGAAAACGGCTACTCGGCGCCGGCCGCCGGTTCACTCGTTGCAAGACGCGCGACATCGGGTGGAATACCCGCATCCTCGCCGTACGCCGACATGAGCCCGATGACTCCCTCAAGCAGTCCGATTGCGTGATCGAAACCGGCACCGTTTGCACCGCTTTGTGCAGTCGGGCCGGAGCCTCCGTCGTTCATCATCGCTTTACCGATTTGCTCGACGACGCCACCAAAAAACGTGAGCGGTGACGTCGAGATGGCATCGCTCGAGAGGGGGACGGAACCGGCCGCGGCCAGTCCCGTCGTCCCCGTTTCATCGGCGGCGCTGAACGACGCGAGATCCGATAACGCGGCCTCGCGAGTACTTGAGATATCCATACCGGACCTGCGCTTTCTCGCCGGGGCTTAGACGGCGTTTAGGATTGAGCCGTCGACTGGGTGTCCGACTTGACGATGCTCTGCTGGGCCTGATCTTTGCTCTGCGAAACCTGCTCCCACGTCGAAGCAATCTGGTTCGCAGCATCGGCGATTTGCGCTGCTTCTTGATTCTGCGTTTTAAGCTGATCGAGCGACGCCTGCATGTTCATCTGTGAGATTGAATCGTTCGACTCGGTTCCCATGAGATTCTGTTCCGCGGTCTGAACGGCGCTGCTGCCGCCGGCTCCGCCGCCGCCGATGCCGCCGATGATCCCGCTGATGATGCTTCCCATCTCATATCTCCTTAAGTGTGTTGTGGCTGGGGTGCTTGCGCCATACCTATCACGTGAGATGGTGATTTTTTCTAGGTGCTGCTCAAAAGTTTTTTTGTTCACGCGTTGCGCGCTAAATCGACGATGAACGCGTTGCCGCCGCCGAGCGCTAAGGTGTCGAGTCGCGCAACGGCGGCGATGAAATCGGGCTGGCGAACGCCTTCGTGCCAAGTCGCAGCGGACTCCGCCTGCGCTTCGTGTAGCGCGGCGCGGACGGCGTCACGCCAATGTTCCGATGCGCGTCGCTCGCTCAAGACCGCCGACAAGTCGACGACTCTTGCACCGCGCGCAATCGCCGTTCGGCAATGCTCTGCCAACGAGTCGTTACCGGCTTTGCGCAGCGCCGGCACCAGCAATTCGAATGCATTCCGCTGCACCCAGTCGGCAGCATGCCACTGCACGCCGCCGGCGCCGACGATCAGCCAGGCCATGCAATCTCCGTCTGACCGTCGACGACGACGACGACGATTGGGTGTCGCACATCGGCACTGCAGCGTGCGACGACCGCGACGACCTCTTCGCGATCCGCCGGCGCACACGTTGCGATACTTAGTAAGATACCGGCGCGCGCACCGAGCGCACGTAGTGCAATCCCGAGCCCGTCAGCCGAACGCGGGACGACTGCATCCCAGAGACGTCCGCGTTCGTCGATGAAATCGTGATCCGGATCGAGCGAGCGGGCGAAGGTAACGTTCCAGCGTTCCTCGGCCGCAACCGCCGTCTCCGCTTCAGGCGCAAATCCGCGCCGCGGATCGCAGCCGAGTTGCCGTAAGCGGCGCCGCTCGCGTTCGCTATACGGTCGTCCGTAGGGATCCCGTTCGGGGACCGGCACGAGCGCCGCCGGACGGTCGTTCGCCGTCGCCCCGGGCGCCTTGGTCGGCGCGGGTGCTGCGAGTGAACGCAGCGACGGATCATACAGCGGAACGAGCGCACCCGGAGGATTTGCGCCGTTCGCCGCTTGCGGCGCGGCGCTGACGAGCGCCGTTGCGATTGAACCCGAATCGGAACTCAGAATCGCGCGCACTTGAGCGCTCAGCGCGGTTGCGCCGCCCGTGCCCGCCGTGAGCACAGCCGCGCGAATGAGCGCAACGAGGGCCGCCAGCGGCGCCGAGGCACTCAGCTGAACGACGGTCCCGGCAACGGCCGCATTTACCAGTGCGGTGACGCTTTGCGCAACGACCGGATTCGCGGGCGCGGTTGCGTTCGGCGTCGCGGCGAGGTCGCGCAGGAGATCACTGATGATCGACACGACCTGAGCGGGCGGCAGCGGCGCCGCTTGCGCTAGCCCCGGCTCCGAACCGAAGGTTACCGCCGCCTGGGCTAAGCTCGTTGCTTCGCCGGCGGCAAATGCGGTACCCAGTGCGATCGCATCGCGCGATTCGGCGACCGGAACCGGCTCGTTTGCAGGCGCAGCTTCCACGGCTTCGCCGGTTTGCACGATCGCTTGCGCCAGGCTGATGATTTGCGGCACGTTGATCAACGGCGATGCTTTCGTACGTCGGAGTGCGCATGCGCGATGAATGGACGTAAAGCGTATCACGGGTTAGTGCGTGCGTTCTAGTATCAGCGTAAAAAAAGCGCGTGCACGTGCGGCACATGCGCTGCACACACCGAGCGCATAAAGTTTGCGTAGGCTTTGCAAATATGGCGGCGTTCGACGAATTGCTTCGCGAGACGATGATTATCTGCGCGGTGCTCGCGCTGCCGGTACTCCTCAGTGCGACCGTCGTCGGAACGCTTATTGCTATCGTGCAAGCGGCAACGCAAATCCAGGAACAGACGCTGACGCTGCTGCCCAAAATCGTTGCCGTCAGCGCCGTCTTGGTCGTATTCGGTCGATTCGGTTTTGGCCTGTGCGCCGGTTTGTTCAATCACGCGCTTACGAGCGTACCTGATATCGTTCGAGCCGCACCGGGTCCGTGACGCCGGCTTCTTGGACGTGGGCGCTCGCCTTTGCGCGTTGCGCGGGCTTCGTTTTCCGGGCGCCGGGGTTCTCCCATCCAAGCGTGCCGGTCGTCGCGCGCGCCGGTATCGCATTCGCGCTCGCGCTCGGGCTGGTGCCGTCGCTCGAACGTGCACCGCAGCTGCGAACGCCGTTGATCGCAGCCTTCTTTTGTGAGTTGCTGCTCGGTGCGGCGATCGGCTTCGGTGCTTCGGTGTTGTATGAAGGCGCTGCGGCGGGCGGCCGCGTTCTCGATGATTACGTCGGCATTCAAGTCGCCAATCCGACCGCGCAAGCCGGTGCCGGACAAGCATTCGCGCAGTTATGGGGACTCGGTTTCGTCGCCGCGTTCTTCGTGCTCGACGGGTATCAGCTCGTGCTGTTGGCGCTCGCCGATAGCGTCCGCACGATTCCGCCGGGCTCCGCATTCAGCGCGCCCGGACTCAAAGAATTCGCAGTTTCGATACCGATTCTCATCGTTCGCGCAGCGACGCTCGTTGCCGGTCCGGCGCTGGCGCTGGCGCTCGTCGCGAACATCGCGCTGGGCGCCATTTCGCGCATCATTCCGCGCTTCAATAACTTTACACTGACGTTCCCGGTCGTTTTCACCGCGGTGTTGCTGGCCACGCTCGTTACCCTTCCGACGGTGCTCGATCGCGCCGGACATCCATGGCTCTACTTGCCGATGATTCGGCCGTAACGCAATGGCGGACGAAGAGAAGCCGTACGACCCGACGCCGTCGCGTTTGCAAAAGGCCAAACGCGAAGGTAACGTCGCACGCTCGGCCGAGATTGCCACCGTCGCGACGTTCGGTGCGAGCGTCCTGGCATTGCTCGCTGTTCTGCCTGCCGTCAGCGCCGCGGCACAACGCTGGTACGATCGCTTGGCCCGCAGTCCCGATAGCGCCGCACCCGACCTGGCCGGCGTGTTGTTCGGTGCGGCTTTGACACCGTTCGTTGCAGCGATCGCTGCGGGCGTCGCCGCAAATCTCGTTCAGGGCGGCGGGTTGACGTTCGTCGCGCCGTCCTTGAAATTCGCGCGGCTCAAACCGAGCGACAACTTAAAGCGCATGTTCTCCGGTGAAGCCGCCGTAGCGGCGGCGCGCGCGGCGATCACGTTTGCAACGGCCGTCGCGTTCGTGTTGCCGACGGCGAAGATTCTCTTCATTCACGCCACGGGTACGACGTCGTTGCCGCTCTTCGGCATGCTCGTTACGTTCGGCGTGCAGCGCGTCGTTGCCAGCGTCATCGGTATCGGCGCCGTGTTTGCCGTCGTTGATTTCTTGCTCGTCCGTAAGCGCTGGCTCAAGAAACTCAAGATGAGCCTATACGAAATCAAGAAAGAACATACGGAAAACGAAGGCGACCCGCGCTTGCGCGGCCGGCGTCGGGGCCGTCACCGTTCGCTCATCAGCGGCGCGGTCGGCAGCGTTAAAAAAGCGGCGTTCGTCGTGACGAATCCCACGCATATCGCTGTTGCGCTCGAATACGACCCGCCGCGCATCGCCGTGCCGGCCGTGCTGGTGATGGGCGCGGACGAGACCGCTGCAACGATTCGCGCGCTGGCACGCGAGCGGGGCATTCCATTAATTGAAAACGTCCCGCTGGCTCGACTCCTGTGGCAGACGGCAGCGGTCGGGCGTTCGGTCCCGCGCGACAGCTTCATCGCCGTCGCGGAAATCGTCAATGCGCTCTCCGCTTCCGCGAGGCCGTCCGTTTGATTAAGCCGATCGTTCTTACGTATACCTTCGCGATGCTGCTGCTCGCACTGGCACTCGGCGTCATCGTGCCGATGCCGCCGTTCATCCTCGACGCGCTGCTCGCCTTATATATCGTGAGCTGCGGTATCATCATGCTCATCAGCGTGACGGTCGGCGAGCCGCTCGAGTTTTCGGCGTTTGCTCCGGCGCTGCTCGTTGCGCTATTCTTCCGGTTCTTGCTTGAAATCTCGGCAACGCGGCTCATCTTGCTGCGCGGCCATGAAGTCGGCGGCGTCGGAAGTTTGATTCCGGCGTTCGGCAACATCGTCGTCGGCGGCAATATCGTCGTCGGGCTCATCGTTTTCGCCATTTTTATTACGGTGCAGTTCATCGTCATTGCATCGGGTTCGCAGCGCGTCGCCGAGGTTGCGGCGCGTTTCACGCTCGATGCGATGCCCGGTAAACAGATGGCTATCGACGCCGAGGTGCACGCCGGCGTGCTGACCGCCGAGGGCGCCCGCGCCAAACGCGCGCACGTGCAGAAAGAGGCGGACTTCTACGGCGCCATGGACGGCGCGGGTAAATTCGTCAAAAATGACGCACTCGCCGCGCTGATCATCGTTTTCTGCAATTTGATCGGCGGCATTGCCGTCGGCGTCTTTTATCACGGACTCGACGCCGGCGACGCATTACAAACGTACGCTATTCTCTCGATCGGCAACGCGTTGGCAACGACGCTGCCGTCGTTTCTGCTTTCAATCGCGATGGGCATGATGGTCACGCGGGTTGCCGCCGACGGCTCGCTCGGCGTCGATCTTGCCAATCAAGTCCTGGAACGGCCCGACGTCATGCGTTCTGCGGCGGTCCTAGCGCTCGTGCTGGCGATTTTTCCGCCGATGCCGCACGTCGCATTCGGGGTACTTTCCGCGGGTCTCTTTACGCTGGCCGCGTTGTCGAGTGCGCGTAAGAAGCGCAAGGCGGCCGGTGCCGAGATTGAAGCTGCGTCGACGAAGCGGACCGATGCGCGACGGCCGGAATCCGCCCTCGGGCTGGTCGGTGTCGATGCGATCGCGGTCGAGTTCGGGGCTGATTTGTGCGGCATTCTACACGGGGAAAACGGCGAGGCGCTGCTCGATCGCATTAGCGAAGTGCGGCGTGCGCTGGCGACCGAGCTGGGCATCGTCATCCCCGGCGTCCGCTTGCGCGACGACCAATTGCGTCCACCCGGCACCTACGGCGTACGAGTGCGCGATGAAGTCGTTGCCGGCGGTGCGCTGCGCACCCAAGAAATTCTGGCCGTCGGCCGCTACGATATTTTGGCCACCATGGAAGGCGATCTGACGCGCGATCCGGTGTACAATTTGCCGGCCAAATGGGTGCGCGTCGACGAACGCGAGGGCGCGCAGGCCAAAGGCGCGCTGGTCTTCGATCCGATCTCGATTGTCGGTTCGCATCTAGCCGAGATCGCCCGGCAGCGTGCTTGGCAGATCTTCGGCCGGCAAGAGCTGCAAACGCTCATCGAACATCTCAAAAAAAGCGTTCCGGTGCTGGTCAAAGACATCGGCAGCGATATTTTGCCGGTGCCTACGTTGCACAAGGCGTTCACGATTCTGTTGCGCGAACGGGTATGGCCGCGCGATCCGATTGCGACGATGGAAGCGATGCTCGAAGTTGCAGCGACTTCGCGCGACCCGCGCGACCTTGCCGATGCCGCCCGCAAAGTGCTGGTCGCGCCGCTGATCCGGCGCCGCAATCTGCGCGAACTTATCGTGCTTATGTTCGATCCCGAACTCGAGCGGCGGATGATCGCCCAGTGGAGTGCCGGCGAGGTCGCCGATCCGCAACTCGCGCTGCACGTGCGCGAACGGATCGAAAATCACATGCGTTCGGTGCCGCCCGGTCGCGCAGTCGTGCTGTGTACGACGAGTTTTCGGCGGCTGCTCGCCGAGATGCTCGTTCGCTTCAATATCTCCGTCGACGTCTTTGCGTTTTCCGAGATTCCGGGTGAAATTAGCGTCAAGCCGCTCGAGGTCGTGAAGCTGCCGGGCGCGGCGCTAGAGACCGAAAAAAATCTTGTGGCGACCCCTTGAAAAAGTAGCCGAACCCCGTGATAGGGAGGCTGAGCGGTCACCGAACACATCACAAAGGAGACGTTACGACAAATGCCAGTTAATGCCAACGGCGGCGCAGCGCCGAACGCCGGATTCGAAGCCTCTCTCAACAACGAACAGCAAGTGAACCAATTTGACAACTCGGCGGCAAGCTGGGGCAGCGACATGATGTCGACCATCATGAACGACGTCTTCGGCAGCAGCGGTAATCAGGGTGCTGCGAGTTCTCCCGATGCAATGCACACCGGACCCGTCTCGCAGCAGCAAAACGAGCTGTTGAAGATGGCGATGCAGATCGGCGAGTTATTTGCCGAACTCGAACAGCTCGCCGGCCAAGACGGTCTAGGCGGCGGAAGCCAAGGCGCGCCGGGCAGCAGCAGCAGCGGCGGCGGCGCGCAGCCGCAGACGCCCGAGCAGATTTACGCCGATGCATCGGGCAATTCGGTCGGCGATCCGCACCAGAACTTCAATGGCAATGCGGGCGGCAATCTGCAGACCGGACACACCGACAACATGGGCTCGCAGTCGGATCTCATCGATTCGAATAACTCGTTCGCCGGCGGCTATCAAGTGGCGACGACGGCAACGACGCCGGATAAAAACGGCATTGCCTATAACGGCTCGGCGACGATCTCGACCAACGACGGCTACGCGCAAGTATCGATGGGCTCCGACGGCAAAGTTTCCGTCTGGGATCAAGGCCAATATCTCAACCTCGACAAAGGCCAATCGTTGACGCTCTCGTCCGGCGCGACGGTCAGCGAAGATAAGAACGGCGCAGTTACCGTCGATGATAAGAATGGTGCCGGCGAAATGTCGACGACGCTGTCGTACAACGGCCACGGCGTCGACGTCAACTTCACCGCTCACGATGTTGCACTCGGCGGCTACGATACCACGCTCGGCCAGCCCAAGGCGCAACCGCAAATGGTCGGCTAAGAGCCATCAATCGAGTAACCCAACGTCGCCTAACGTGATCTGCTTGCGAGTGCCGTCGACGACGGCGCTCGCATTTGGATATTCTCATGCAATCGTTGTTGCAGTGCGAGCGCAATTTGCCGATCGCGGCGCACCGGAACTTTGGCTAATCGCGGTCTGTTGCGCAGCCGATCGGCACGTCAACCGGCCGGCATGCAGCACGTTCGTTCGCCTGTGAGGATTTGACATCGAAGTTGCGTTTGCCGGACGGATGCTTGCCGGACTGGCCGTTATCGTGGTCGTTCTTTTCGCGTTGCAAGTCGTTGCGCGCAGCGGCTGGCGCACGCGACTGCGCGGGCCCGACCGGCGTCTGATGACGGTCATCGAAACCCTGACGCTGCCCGGTGCGACCGCGATGCATGTCGTCAGAATCGCAGATCGTTTCTATGTCTTCGGGCGCACCGGGACGCAGATTGCAAATTTGTGTGAAGTTGCGCCGGACGGCATCGAGGCCTGGCTGACGGCGAACGCGCAACGCGATCCGGTCCGGCCGACGCCGCTCGCACGACTCGCCGCATTGCTTGGCCCGCGTGTTTGATCCCGGCTCGCAGGGCACCGCCGTTATTTCGCGCGCCGGTAAACGGATTCGTATCGGCGTGCCGGACGATGCAGCCGGCATTGCCGAACTCGAAACGGCGCCGCAGCAAACGCCGTTCGTGATGCCGTGGACGGCGGAATTTCACCGCCGCGCGCTTGCAAGCCCGGATTTCCGCTACTTCATCGCCGATGCTCCGCCTGATGTTGCCGGCGCCGTCAAACCGCGCGGTTTCGCGATCATCGGCGGATTGCAAACGGCACACCGGGCCGTCGAGATCGTGCGTATTATCGTCGATGGTAAGCGCTTTGGTTTAGGCGCCGACCTGCTCGATACCGTCGTCCGGTACGCCTTTGTTGAACGCCGCGCGCATCGTATCTGGAGCGACACGTTCGCCGATAACATCGCGGTACGCCGCTTGGCGCAGCATTACGGTTTTACCGAAGAAGGCACGTTGCGCGATGCGCTCATCTTCGACGGGCGCTACCGGTCGGTCGTGTTCATGGGCTTACTCGAAGATGAAGCAAAAAATATTATCGGCCCCTAGAAAAACCGGCTTGACCACGTGATAAGCAGAGCGGGAGGTGATATAAATCATGGATAGTCTTCTGGGTATGCTCGGTTCGGGAGGCGGCGAAAGTTTGCTTTCCGGTTTGCTCGGCGGCGGTTCGCAAGCAAATCCGTTGAGCGCGTTGCTCGGCGGCGGCGGATCGAATCTGTTGACCAGTTTGCTCGCTGGCGGCGGTCAAGGGCAAAGTCAGGGCGACAGCATTAGTTCGGGCGACAAAACACTGTCGACGATCATGGATGTCGCGCAAATAGCGGCAATGTTCATCTGAACGACCGGGTTACCAAGGTTACAAAGCAACAACGGTAATCAGCCAAACCGTTGTTCGCGGACTCGCGAACAACGGTTTGGTTTGAGCGGCAGGAACGTATGCGCTTCACGGGCGACAACTCGCTATCGGGAATTGAGGTCCGCGTGACGCGATTTGAAATTTTCCGCCGGCTACATCATGCGCCGCCGGTATTGCGCTTACCGACGTGCTGGGATCCGCTAAGCGCGCGAATCTATGAAGTTGCCGGCTTTCCGGCAATCGGAACGTCGAGCGCGGCCGTAGCAAATGCGCTGGGTACGCAAGACGGCGATTGTATCGATCTCGGCGATCATCTCGCTGCAATCAAGCGAATCACCGCCGTCGTTACGGTGCCCGTAAGTGTCGACTTCGAGTCGGGTTATGCGACGAACGCCGATCAACTCGCGCGCAACGTCGGGCGTCTTGCGGCGACCGGTGCGGCCGGATACAATTTAGAAGATAGCCGATCGCAGGCTGAGCTGTATTCGCTCGACGAGCAATGCGCGCGTATCCGGGCGGCGAAAGCGGCGGCTCCGCTGCTGTTCCTCAACGCACGTACCAACATGATGCTGGAGGATGCCGGCGACCCGCAAGCGCGTCTCATGCAAATTAAAGAACGGCTTGCAGCGTACCTCGGCGCGGGCGCCGACGGCATCTTCGTTCCCGGCACGAGCGATGCGGAGTTCATTGCCGACCTTGCGGCCACGTTTCGCAAGCGGCCGCTCAACGTTCAAGCCGGACCCGCAACGCCGCCGATTACCGAACTCGAACGCCTCGGCGTGGCGCGCGTGAGTCTGGGATCGTGGCCGATGCGACGCGCAATGTCGGTCGTCCGCGAGATCGCTCGTGAATTTGCTCGCGACGGCCGGTTCGATACGATGCACGAAACGATTCCGTCGGATGAGATCAACGCGCTGTTCGCCGCGCGGTGACGTCGGCATAAAAGTCGCGCGTTGATCTGCTAAGCCGCTCGGCTGAGCGGCCGGTGATTGCAACCACAGGTGAAAGATTGCCGATGAAGATCAGCGCACGCACTCAACTGCGCGGCGGGATGATGGCGACCTTAAGCTGATCGCCATCGTTGCTATGCGATCGTTAGCATGCCCGTTCGCGGCGTAACGAAGTTGCCCGTCGTCGTCACGCCTGAAACTTCGACGTTCGTTATTTTGCGCTCGCGACGGTTAGGTTGCCGCAGGCGACATAGTCCTTGATGTCGGCTGTCGACTTGTGGACGTTGATCGCGTACGGTCCGGCCATCAAAGTCGAAAGCTTGAGTCCCTTGAGCGTCGTCGTTGACGACCCGTCGGAAACCGTCGTCAATGGATACGCCGGCTTGGGATCGAGCTTGGCACATGTGCCTTTGTGAATGTGCGCCGGTTGTTCGCCGCTGCCGCCCATAAGTGCCAACTTGACCATCAGACCGCCGGAACTCGGCATGATCGTCGCCGTCCCGGTTTCGCCCGAGCCGTTCTGCGCGGCAATCTTAAACGTATGGCCCATACCAATGCCGCTCATCGAGTTCATCGCGCCCGATTTCATCGAACCCATTGATTTCATCGAGCCCATGTTGTCCGTCGATTGAGCTGCGGCAAGACCGACAACCGACATCGATGCGACGGCGGCTACGGCCGCCGAGAAAAAACGTTTCATACGATCGCTCCTCATAAGTGCTGATAGTGCTTGCCCGCGTGGGCTCGGTTGAAACCTCGACGGTTAGACGACGCCGCTCGTGCTAAACGCGGGCGCGCCGCTCGTCGATGACGGCAAGCGCGGCGCGGCGTCCGGGAAAACCGCTGACGCACCCGCCCGGATGCGTGCCCGATCCACACAGATAGAGTCCGTCGATGCCCGAGCGCAGCGCAAAGCGCCCTTCGTAGATTTGGCCGGGCAGCAGCTCGCCGTGGAAAATATGGCCGCCCGCAAGCCCCAGCATCGATTCAAGATCGGGGGCGGCGAGCATTTGCCGGTGTTCGATCGCCGCCGGAAGATTCGGCGCGTAGCGCGCTAACGTCGCGACGATAAGGTCGGCGATCGTTTCGCGGTCCTGCACGAGCCAAGCGCGATCATTGCGCGCGTATGGAAAATATTGCGCGAACACGGACAGGATGTGTTTGCCGGGCGGCGCCAAGCTCGAATCGGTTGGCGTTTGCATGAAACATTCAAGCATCGGTTCGCGCGAAATTCCGTGTGTTCGCGTGTCGTCGAACGCCGTTTGCAGATAGTTGAGCGAAGGTGCAACGTGAATGGTCGCCCGGTGATGCGGCTGTTCGTTTGTTCCGCGCCGGGCGGAGAAATCGGGCAATTCGCCCAGTGCCAGATTGAGCTTGAATGAAACGCCGTTGGTGCTCCAGCCGACGGCTTTGTCATAGATCGACGGGGGCACGTCGGCGCGGTCGATCAGTTGCAGAAACAGCGTCTGCGGATCGGCGCTCGCCAGAACGGCGCCCGCTTCGACTTCCCGTCCGTCGTGTAATTCCAGCCGCGATGCCCGGCCGCCGTCAACCCGAATCCGCTTGACTTCGGCGTCGGCGCGCAGTTCGGCGCCGGCGGCGCGTGCGGCTCCGGCGAGCGCCGTTGCAACCGCACCCATCCCACCGCGCACGAAGCCCCAGGCGCCTTGGGCGCCCAGCGCGCGCCCGGCGTAATGATGGGCCAGCACGTAGGCCGTTCCGGCATCGTACGGGCCGCGCGCGGTACCGATCACGCCGTCGGTGGCCAGCGTTGCCTGGACGACCGGTGCGTGCACGAAGCGCTCGACGAAATTCGCCGCACTGCCGCATAATGTCGATTGCGTCGCGACGTCGAAACCGTTGAAGTTGGGCTCCGAATCGCCGAACGAATCAAATAGGAGGCTGCCTAGCTGCGCTGCCTCACGTTCGAACGCTTCGAGCCCTGCGCCATCGCGCTTGTCGAAGGCGGCAACTTCGCGAGCGTTTTGCGCCGCGTCCCGTCCCAGCAGCAACGATCGGCCGTCCGCCAGCGGCGTAAACGACGCCGGATCTTTGCGATACGCGCTAAATCCGTGCGCACGCAAATCGAGATCGGCGATAATTTGCGGGTCGAGTAAGCTGCAAACGTACGAGGCGACCGAAACCGTGTAACCGGGCCAAATTTCTTGCGACACCGTCGCGCCGCCGAGCACGTCGCGCCGTTCGAGTAAGATCGTTCGCAAGCCGGCGCGAGCGCAATAAGCCGCCGCCGTTAAACCGTTGTGGCCGCCGCCGACGATCGCTACGTCCCAGCGCTCGGCCGGCATTCTAAAGCCGGCGCCGGCGATTGGGCATGAACGGTTCGCCCACCGGATACTCGCCGCGGCGCGGCAGCGCGGTATCGACATCTTGACAACCGACGGGGGTAAAATCGCGGCAGTCGTACGGTCGTGCTTCGTAAATGCCGCAGTAGTATTTACCCGAACGCGAACCTTTCAAGAAGATACATTTATCGGCGGCATCCTCGGTGACTTTCCGCAGCCAGCCGACGACGTAACCATCGGCGGATTCGCGCGGTACGACGTAATCGGTCATTACCTCATCGTACGTCAGGCCGAGATGTTCGGCAATGCGCGTTACGTCGGCCCGGTTAACGAACGGCTCGTAACCGCTGCAGCATTCGGCGCAGCCGGGCGGGCACGAGATATTCTCGGGCAGGTCGTACAGATGCTTGCGCGCGACTTGGATAACTTTCGCGATTGCAGCGACCATTTCCGGATCGTCGTTATATTTATAGACCCACTCGCGATGCGTGATCTCGTTGGCATTATAACGCCGTTTAACGGTCTCGTTGTATTGAACGGTAATATGCTCGTCGGTAATTTCGATCTCTTTAACATGACTCATCAACTCGAGGTCGAGATTTTCGAGCCGCGTCGGTTGCCCGGTTTCGCGCGTAAAACGCTTGAGATTGCGCAGCTCGCGGTTGGCGATGAGATCGATTGTCTCTTGCATCGCGCGTGTTTCGGTGCGAACGGCGGACGAACCCCGCCCAAGCGCGAATCGACGCAAAATGATAGGAATCGCTCGCAGCGTCTCGGCAGTTATAACCGGTTGCGCGTTGACGTTTATCCTGAGCGCCGCCGCGCAAGCCGATAGTCTCGTCGATTTGCAAGCGAAGCTCGACGGTGCTTTCAAAGGCGCACGATCGTATGTCGTCACGACGTCATATCCGGCCCAAACATACGCGTCGACGATCGTCTACGTCGCACCCGACCGCACGCGCGTCGCGGTCGCCGTTTCGGCCAACACCACCGAGATCGTCACGATCGGTAAGATGACGTATCGCAGCCGTAACGGCGAACCCTTCGAGCGCTCGGCGACGTCCGCCGATAGCGGCCCGCGGCCACCCGGCGTCGGGCGAATTAAAGTCACCGGCTTACATGCCGACGTTCGAACCGGCGGCGTCACGTACGGGGCCTTCGAGACGACCGTGCCGCTTGGTAAGCTCCTCACCCTTACGTGCACGTACGACAAGAAGAATTACCGCGTCATGCAATGTGCCAATGCGGAGGTTACGCAAACGTATAACGATTACGACAACCCGCAAAATACCGTCGACGCTCCGTCCAACGCCGTTGATGCTCCGACACCCGCGCCCACGGTGCTGCAATAATGCGCCGCGCAATCGGCGTCGATCTCGGCGGTTCGCATGCGATGGCGACGATCGTCGAAGAGAGCGGCGAACTTCTCATGCGGCACGAGCAAGACATCGTCGACCGGTCGCCCGACGCGGTGTTCGCCGCCCTCGAAGCCGTCATCGGAGCCGCTCTGGCCGATGCCAAGGACAAGCCGGTAAGCGGCATCGGTATCGGTTCGCCGGGCAACATCGATCCAAAAAGCGGCACGATTCGGTGGTCGCCGAACTTTAACTGGACGAACGTTCCGCTCGGTGATGCGATGCGTACGCGTTTCAACATGCCGGTGTTCATTGCCAACGACGCGCGTTGCGCAACTCTGGGCGAGTATGTATTCGGCGCCGGGCGCGGCACGAAAAACTTTGCGCTGCTAACCTTAGGTACCGGGATCGGCGGCGGGATCGTCGCTGAAGGTGAATTGCTGCTCGGCAACCAGATGGGGGCCGGTGAGTTCGGCCATCATACGATCCGGCCCGATACCGGCTTCATCTGTGGTTGCGGCCGCATCGGTTGTTTTGAGGCGCAATGTTCGGGCACGGGTCTCATTCGTCACGCGCTTGCAATCGCGACGTCGTTCCCGCGCAGTACGCTGCTCGATGTCCCCAAAGACCGGATCGGCTCGAAAGCGATACGCAAAGCTGCTCAAGCCGGCGACGGCCATGCCGTGGCTGCGTGGAACAATTGGATTGACGATTTGGCGTTGGGCCTGACGAACGTCATCTCGTTCGTGAATCCGGAGATCATTGCCATGGGCGGCGGCGTTTCGAGCGCCGGCGAGTTCATGCTCGAACCGGTGCGAACGCTCGTCGACCGGCGCACGACGACGATCCCGCGCGGAACGACCAAGATCATCCGGGCGCTGCTCGGAAACGATGCCGGAGCCGTCGGCTCGGCGACCATGGCGATGCGCGGCGGTATGGTCGCGACGTTAGCGGCCTAAGTCCGTCGCCGCCGGCGGGCGGAACTTACGGCGCGTTCCGGGGGGCGTCGAATGCGAGCGCCGCCATCATGCGGACGCCGTTGGCCAACGCCGCTTCGTCGATATCGAAACGCGCATGGTGGTGCGGCCACGATGTATCGGGACCGCCGGCCGCGCCGAGCGTATAAAAGCACGCCGGCACCTTTTGGGCGAAAAACGAGAAGTCTTCGGCGCCCATGAGTTGGGCAACGTCGATGACCGCCTCGGCGCCGACCGTCGCTTGCGCCAGCGCACGGGCGTAGCGCGTCTGCTCGGCATCGTTGGACGTGACCGGATAGCGCCACAGGTAAGCAAAGTCGTACGTGGCTCCCGACGCATCGCAAATGCCTTTGAGCACGCGCTCGATTCGCTCCGCCATCGCGGCGCGGACCTCGGCACTGAACGCGCGGACGGTGCCGAGCAGAGTGACACGGCTCGGAATCACATTATGGGTCGTTCCGCCGTGAATCGCCCCGATCGTGACGACCGCCGGTTCGAGCGGATCGATCTGCCGTGATACGACCTGCTGGACCGCGACAATAAACTCGCCCGCGACGAAGATCGGATCGATCGACTGATGCGGAGCAGCACCGTGCCCGCCGCGGCCTTCGATGGTAATTTCGAGCGAATCGCTCGATGCATACATCGGTCCGGCGCGAAAGCCCAGTTGCCCCACCGGATACGACGACGAAAGGTGCAGCCCGTAGGCGCGCTCGATGCCGAAGCGCTCGATGATCCCTTCACGGACCATCTCGGCGCCACCACCGTGGCCCTCTTCGGCCGGTTGAAACACGAGACACACGGTACCGTTGAGCTCGGCCGAACGCCGCGCGATCAATTCGGCGGCACCCAGCAAGATCGCAACATGACCGTCGTGCCCGCAGGCATGCATCGTCCGGGCGGTCGTCGAGCGGTACTCGGCGCTGTTTTCCTCGTCGATCGGCAGTGCATCCATGTCGGCGCGCAACATGACGGTTTTGCCGCCCGGTGCTCCGTGCATCACGCCGACCACGCCGGTCTTTGCAATCCCGGTGTGCACCTCGTAGCCGAATTCGGCGAGCAGCCGTGCGACGATGCCGGCCGTCCGATGCTCTTCAAACCCGAGTTCCGGATGCCGGTGGAAGTCGCGCCGGTAGGCGACGACGCGTTCGATGAGTGAGGGCGAGACGTCGAGCGTTGCGGACATGCGTCGCTGCGTTAGCCCGGTTGCCGCGAATCCCTCGGGGTCAAGCTACCCGGCGACGAACACCGGTTCGCGCGGGACGCTGCCCGTCGCGGCAACCTCGGCAATTAATTCGGCGATCCGGCGCGAGCTGCCCGGACGCGCAATCGACGTTTGGCGCGCGCGCATCGAAACCAGCCGTTCTTGGTTGTGCACGATCCGGGTCACCGAATTAACGACCTCGGCGGCCGTTAAGGCAACCACCCCGATTCCATTCGTCCGCACGTAATCGAGATTGCCCCGCTCTTGGCCGGGCACGAAATCATAGACCACGACGGGCACTTCGGCAATCGAGGCTTCGGCGATCGCGCCCGGTCCGGCTTTCGTGACAAGCAGGTCGGACGCGCGCATCAGCTCAGGTACGTCATTACGGAAGCCGAGAACCGTCATCGGCGTCGGCAACTGCGGAGCAAGCTCTTCAAGTTTTGCTTTGAGCGCGGCATTCCGGCCGGTAACGACCACGAGGTGGAATGGTAAGCGCGATTTCGCCAGCGCCAGCGTGGTCGGCAGTAACTTGCCGCCGCCTTCGCCGCCGGCCATCAGCAGCGCGATCGGTCCATCGATCGGCAAGCCCAGGGCTTTGCGAATCTCGGCCTTCGTTTCCGAGACGTCCTCGAACTTCGGATGAACCGGATGACCCAGTAAACGCAGACGTTCGCGCGGTACGCCGCGTTCGAGTGCCCGTTGGAAGACTTCGGGTGCCGGAACGACGGTCATGTCGGCTTCCGGCAGGAGCCAGCCCTCATGAACGCGGCCGAGATCGGTAATGACCGTGACGAGCGGAACGTGCAATCCGGCATCGGCCCGGGCCCGCAGGGCCGCATGGTTGAGCAGCGGATGCACCGAGACGATGACGTCCGGGCGGTACATGAGAAACGAGTCGCGCAGCCGCTCGCGATAGAGCGGCTCGCAGAAACGGACGATCGTGCGATAGCGGCGACGGCCGTTGGTGGCATGAAATAGCGCGCCGTAAATCGGGGGAGCGAAACGAAGGGCCGCGCTATAGGCGGGCCCGAGTTGTGATAAGGGGAACGTGCAATGGGTCGCGATGTCGTCGATTCGCCACTCGTAACGGGTCTCTCCGTCGATATCGTCCAGCGCGGCCCCGATCGCTTGCGATCCGCTTCGATGGCCGCCGCCCGTATCCGAGATGAGGAAGAGAACGCGTTTGGTCATCCGGTCTCCACGGAATTAGCCGCGGCCAACACCCGTTGAGACCGCAGTCTTGCGTTTGATCGGTCGTACCGTGCTCCGACGACGCGGAGCCCGTCGCGGACTTAGCGTTCGCAACAGAATCATCATCTTACGCGCAGGCGCGTCGTAGAAGCGAAAAAGATCGCCGAACTCGATCTCCGGGTTTCGGTGATGCCCATCATGGTCCTCGGGGAGAACGATTGCAAGCGACCGGCAGATGTTCCGCGCAAGCGTGGGAGTCTTCCAGCCGAGGTCCGTCGTATGCCGCCACCAGACGTGAAGTTGCCCGAGCACGAGACCGGTCGCGGCGCCCACGATCGAGATCCGGCAGCTCAGCAGCGCGACGATGATGTACGGGACCGCACCTAAAAAGCCGTCGAGCATAACACCCGGGTCACGCGAGATAACGGCATGATCCCAATACGACCGCCGGCGATCGTGATGCGTCCGCAAATGGAGCTTGCCCCAAACATGCTGCGGAACGTGATAGAAGAACGTCGATGCGAAATCACCGACCAAAAGTACGACGAGCATCGCGACGATGAACGAGAGTATCGGCGATCCCAACACGATCGTGTTCACGTTATTCTAAAATTACTTTCATAAAAAGAGGCTGACGCCGACTTGTTTTCGAGAAGTAGAAAACCTCTCATCGTTGCTGCATTTACTCTCTCATTTACCTTGGCATGTTGTCCGCTTACGGCGCGTATCGACGGCCTGCGCGATGCAGCATTGAGTTGGCATATACCCGCGAGCGTGCGATCTATTCGCGGGATCCGGCTGTTGATCGACGGTCCGCGCGGGAGCGGACCAATCGTCGCCATCGTGCGCTCCATCGTGCGCGCTAACCCGCGCATTAGTGCGTTGGATGCACTTCGCTTAGCCGTTACGGCCGATCGCGCCGCAAAACGCAACGGTATCGATCCGCAATTCGCCGCTGCAACGTTGTTGCAAGAGTCGGCTTTCGATCCCAATGCGGTGTCGAGTGCCGGAGCGTACGGCATCGGGCAGTTCACCGCGGCCACCGCTCGAATCAATGCAATCGATCCGTTCTGCGCGCCGGCCGCCGTTAACGGCGCGATCCGCGTGTTAGCCGCTTACCGCATGCGCTACGCGCATGCCGGCGGCGATCCGTACACGTTGGCGCTCGCGGCATATAACGCCGGGCCGGGGGCGGTGGCCTATTATCACGGCGTTCCGCCCTATGCCGAAACGCTCGCGTATATCACCGATATTCACGAACGCTGGGCACGGCTTTTGGCGGAGCGTTAAGCGGCTACTTAAAGCGCTTGACTAAAAACGATTGAACGCGATCCCATGCATCGGCAATCTCGCGCGATGCGATCGTATCGGAACTCTCGCGAAAGAACGAGTGACCGACGTTGGCATAAATCTGAATGTCCGCCGTCTTGCCGGCGGCTTCGAGCCGTTGCCGGATGCGTTCGATGTCCGCCTCGGTTATCTGCTCGTCGCGACCGCCGAAGACGAGCAGTAGCGGCGTGCGAATTTCTTCGGCATGCCGGATCGGCGGATCGCCGCCGTCTGGCAGGCTTTTATTGATGGATTGACCGTAAAACGCGATCGCGCTGGAAAAGCCGGGCAACGTCGATGCCATGAACGCGACCGAACCACCGATACCGAAACCCCACATTGCGATCTTCCCGTGCGCGACGTACGGTTGATCGTTGAGCCAATCGCGCGTCGCGGCAATATCACCCGCGATCGACGCGGTTTTGAATCCTTCGTTGACCGGCCGGCCGCGTAGGTAATCGATCGCGCAACCGACGAAGCCGGCGCTTGCAACGAGGTCGGTCATGCGACGCATCTCGTCATCGAAACCGTAGACGCCTTCGAGCACGATGACGGCCGGATGCACGCCGGATTGCGGACGTGCGACGTACGCCGGCATCTTGCCCTCCGGTGCTGTGATCGTCAGATCGCTTTTGATCATCGTTATCGTCTCCTACGCCAGATGCTGCTTGAAAAACGCTTGAACGAGATCCCACGCATCGGAAACGTCTTGACTCGACTCGAGCGCATCGGATGAATCGCGGAAAAATGCGTGCCCTTCGTCGGGATACACTTGAAGCCGAAACTTTTTGTGCGCATCGGTGAGGGCTTTTGCAATCCGGCCGACGGCTTCGGCGGGGATGTAGTCGTCTTTACCGCCGAACGCCAGCAGCACCGGAGTGCGCACGTCATTCACATCGGCCAGCCCTTCGGGTTCACCGCTCGGAAATGCAGCTGCGATGCTGCCGCCGTAAAAGCACACGGCGGCCGATAAGCCGGGCATCGTTGAACTGATGAAAGCGACCGATCCGCCGAAGCAAAAGCCCCACGTCGCGATGCGATTGAACGTAACGAAGTCTTGTGCGTTCAAATAGTCCATTGCCGCGGAAATGTCGGCCTTCATGCTCGCACGCGTGACTTTTCCCGCCGCTGCGAAGCCTTTCTGCAACCCCTCCTGGGTATATGGTTCGTTGAGATCGGGATCGGTGCGATGATAATAATTGATGGCGAGTGCGACGAAGCCGGCTCCGGCCAGCAAATCGGAGATGCGTTTGACCTCCGTATTGACACCGAAAATTTCCTGTAACACGATGACGGCCGGACGTGCTCCGTCCTCTTCGTCCGGACGAGCCAGATACGACGGCATGGAACTTCCGCCGACATCGATGGAGACCGATTGAGAGAGCAAACTAATCCTCCTGGTAACACGCAAGAGCGGCGTGGCCGGCACCGCGCATGACTTCGACGACGCGGACCGGATTATCCGAACGCTTCGCGCTCGCGCGTGAAGCGCATCCCAAGCGCGTTGCAACATTTGCCGACGACGTGCGGGACGGTTTGGGAACGCGACCGTACGCGCTTTCCCCAAAATACTTCTACGACGATTTAGGATCGGCACTTTTCGAGGCAATTTGCCGATTACCGGAATATTATCTCACCCGGATCGAGCGCGACTTACTCGCAACCTACGGGCCGGCAATCGTCGCGGCATGCGGCGGGCCGCTCGAACTTCTTGAACTCGGCTCGGGCAGCGCGCTCAAGACCGAAATAATTATCGAAGCGATCCTGGCTTCACAGCGGCAATTAACGTTTCACCCGATCGACATCTCGGCCGACGCACTTATTACATCGTCGCTCGGTCTGCTCGCGGCACACGAACGGCTGCGAATCAGCGCGCATGCCGGTGATTATTTCACCTTGCTGCAGGCCGGCCGGCTTGGGACGACGGGTCCGGTGCTGGCGTTATACCTCGGTTCGAACATCGGTAATTTTGCACCGGCCGAGGCGCAGTTGCTGCTCGAACTGCTCGCTCGTGCACTTGAACCCGGAGCACATCTACTCATCGGTTACGATCTTAAAAAAGACGCTTCGATCTTGGAGGCCGCCTATAACGATCCGGCCGGAGTGACGGCGGCGTTCAACAAGAATTTGCTCGGACGCATGAATCGCGAGCTAGGCGCCGGGTTCGATCTCGATGCCTTCGAGTTCCGCGCGATCTACGATCATGCGCGCGGCGCAATCGATTCGTACTTAGTGAGCGACCGGCGACAAACCGTTCGCATTGCCGGAGCCGCTATCGACGTCCGGTTTTCGGTCGGTGAAACCATCCATACCGAATCGTCGTACAAATTTAATCGCGAGGACATCGTCGCCTTGGCTGCGCGTTGCGGCTTTCGCGAACGGACGACGTATACCGACGCGGGCGCGCGTTACGCCCTGACGTTACTGACTGTGGGTTAGCGTCGCGGTTCCTTAGCGCCGCACGAGCAGCTCGGCGCGGCGCAGCAGCACATCGGCCACGATTGCAAGCACGGCCGCCGCGATACTGCCGGCAATGATCTTTTGCGGATAATCCTGGTGGATGCCGTCAAAAAGCAAGTCGCCGAGACCTCCGGCATGAATGTACGAAGCGACCGTTGCGACGGCGATGAGCGATACGGTTGCAATCCGGATACCGCCGACGATCGCGGGCAAGGCTTGCGGCAGTTCGATCCGCAGCAAGCGCTGCAGCGGCGAGAATCCCAGCCCCGTCGCAGCTTCGAGTTGCGCGCGATCGATGCCGCGCAATCCCGTGGCGATGTTGCGAACCAGGATCATCTGGGCGTATGCGACCAGCGCAACGATTGCCGAGAACGTTCCTAAGCCGAAGAGCCGCACGAGGAACGCGAGTAGCGCTAAACTCGGAATCGTATAGATGATGCCCAGCGTCGCGAGCGTCGCGGCCCCCAGGCGCTTGTCACGAGCGACCACGACGCCGAGCGGCAATGCCAGCACGAGCGCGATCGCGAGGGACCCGAACGTCAACACGAGATGCTGTCCGGTCAGCGCCGCGATCTCAGCCGGATGCCGGTACAGATAGGTCACGCCGAATCCCGTTCGAGCAGCGGTCGCGCCTCGGCAAAGCGCCGTCCGGCCGCATCGATGCCGACTAGGCCGCGCACGATCGCATTCGCCGGCGCCGCTAGAATCTGCGCCGGCACATCGTTTTGTACGATCGTGCCGCCGTTCATGACGACGATCCGGTCGGCAATACGCAGCGCCTCATCGACGTCATGGGTAACAAAGACGATCGTCGTTCCGAGTTGGCGGTGAATGGCTCGAATCTCGTCTTGCAGCGACGTGCGCACGATCGCGTCGACCGCTCCGAACGGCTCGTCCATCAACAGCAATCGCGGTTCGGCGGCCAAGGCCCGCGCAACGCCGGCGCGCTGTTGTTCGCCGCCGGAAAGTTCGCGCGGCAGGCGCCCGCGATACTTTGCCGGGTCGAGCCGTACGAGCCTGAGCAATTCGTCGACGCGCGCCGCGCTACGCGCTTTGTCCCACCCGAGCAGCATCGGCACGACGCCGACGTTGGCGGCGATCGTTAAATGCGGAAACAGGCCGACCGCCTGGATGACGTAGCCGATGCCGCGCCGGAGCGCGACGGCATCGAGCGCTTTGACGTCGGCGCCGTCGATAGCAACGCTTCCCGACGTCGGCTCGATGAGCCGGTTGATGGTTCGCAACAGCGTACTTTTTCCGCAACCCGATGGGCCGAGAAAGACGGTAAGTTCGCCGGCGGCGACGTCGAGGTCGACGTCGTGCACGGCCGGCGCGGCAGTGCCCGGATAGTGCACGCCGACACCGCGCAAGCGCAGTGCGGCGCCGCGCTCAGCCGAGACCATGAGCTTTGACGAAGTCGCGAGCGACGTCGCTTGCTTCAAGTTTTTGCGTCCCGGCAACCCGATCGTTGAGCGTGCGCATGACGCCGTCGGTAAGCAGCGGCGCGATCCGGTTGAGATACGTTGCGATCTGCGGATAGCTGCGCAGAGCCTGATCGCGCACGACCGGCGCGACGTTATAGGCCGGCCAAAAGTGCTTGTCGTCGGTAAAAACGAGCAAATGCTCGCCCATGATCTCGCCGTCCGTGCCGAAAGCGACGACGACATCGACATCACCGATCGCCAGCGCCTTGTATTTGAGTCCGATGTCGATCAGGCGCGTTTCTTTGAAAGCAAAGCCGCCGTACGCGTGCCGTAAACCGGGTAAGCCGTCGCTGCGTTTGAGAAACTCGGGGATCGCACCCAAGCGTAATTGCGGCGCTGCGCGGGCAAGATCGCTTAGCGTCCGCAGGTGATATTTCGCGCCGATCGCCGGGGTCGTTGCCAGCGCCTGTGTGTTGTTGGCGGGTGCCGGATCGAGCCAGGTCAACCCGTATTGTGTTTGATACGCTGCTTTGACGACGGCATAGATGCGCTTGCCGTCCGCGATCGGCGGGCGCTTGAGTTGCGTCAGGAGCGCGGTGCCGGTGTACTCGGGGTAGAGGTCGATCTCGGCGCGTCGCAGAGCTTCCATCGCGATATCCGTACCGCCGAGATTGAGTTTGCGCGCCACGCGTAAGCCGTTGCCTTCGAGGGTCTGCGCGTAGATTTCGCCCAAGATCAGTTCTTCGGTGAAGTTCTTTGCGCCGACGGAAACTTGAGCGGGCGCTGAGCTGCACGCGGGCACCGTCATTGCCGCCGCGATAAGAGCGATAGCGTCGGCGCGAACGAGTCCCATGCTAGACCGCAAGCCGGCGCGCAACACCGCCGACTGCGCCGTCGACGATAAGTGCAAGTAGTGCGACCGACGTTGCGCCGAGCAGCACTTCGTTTCCGTCGTTGGTCGCTAAGCCGTCGATGATGTAATCTCCCAAGCCGCTGCCGCCGATGAACGAGGCTAAGGTGGCGCTCGCAACAACTTCGACTGCTGCAGTGCGAATGCCTGAGAAGACGACCGGCAGCGCGAGCGGCCACGCGATCCGGCGCCGGATTTGCGCCGCCGTCATTCCCATTCCGCGGGCTGCATCGATGAGCGCCGGCGAGATCGAGCGCAGCCCGGTATCGGTATTGATCGCGATCGGCGGAACCGCAAGCACGACGAGTGCGAGCAGTGCCGGCCGAAAGCCGAGGCCCAAGTACGGCAACGCGAGCGTCAACACCGCTAAACTCGGTATGACGCGCAGTATGCTGATTGCACTAAATGCCAGCGTATGCGGCACCGGCCGCTCGACGAGTGCCGCGGCGAGCGGAATTGCAATTGCAACGGCGATGAGCAGCGCGGAACCCGCAAGTGCAACGTGCGCCGCAACGTGAGCGATGAAGTCGGCCGTCATTCGGCGAATGCACCCATATGTTAACCGGTTCGGAACACGAGACGCAGGTCCGCCCGGCGCCGCCGGCGGCTTCGCTCGAGCTCGACGACCCGGCGCTGTACATCAGCCGCGAATCAACTTGGATTGAATTCAACAACCGGGTCCTCGAAGAGGCGCTCGATGAAAGCAATCCGCTACTCGAGCGGCTGAAATTCATCGCGATCTTCGGCACGAATCTCGATGAGTATTTCATGATCCGCGTTGCTGCGCTCAAGCAACAAGTCGAAGCCGAGATTCATAAGCGTTCGGACGACGGGCGGTTGCCCGAAGAGCAGCTGGCAGCGATTTTCGATGCGTTGCACGTTTCGCTCGATCGCCAAATGCGCTGCCTGGACGAACAGATTCTGCCCGGCCTCGAGCGGCACGGTATCCGCATCCTTGATTATGACGAACTCGACGCACGGATGCGCGTCGCGATGCGCAAATACTTCGACGAGCGGGTTTTCCCGGTGCTCACGCCGCTGGCGATCGATCCGAGCCATCCGTTCCCATATATCTCGAATTTATCGCTATCGCTGGCGGTCGAACTGCAGGAAACGACGGCCGGAATCTCAGCAAGCTACTTTGCGCGCGTGAAAGTACCGGGCAGCTTACCGCGCTTCGTTCCGATCGATGCGGCAACTCCGGGTCAGCGCTGGTTCGTCATGCTCGAAGATCTCATTGCGCACAATCTCGGTGCACTTTTTCCCGGCATGAACGTGTGCAGTTCGTACGGCTTTCGGGTAACGCGCGACGCCGATCTCGATCTGCAAGAAGATGAAGCCGACGATTTGCTGCGTGCCATCGAATCGGAACTGCGCAAACGCCGCTTCGGCGAACCCGTGCGCTTGGAGATCGCGCGCGGGATGCCCGCTCATCTACGCGATAAGCTGCTCGACGCACTAGCGTTGAGCGCCGTCGATTGCTACTCGATCGACGGCATGCTCGCGACATCGGACGTTTGGACGCTGGTCAATATCGATGACCCGGCGCTACACGATCCGCCGTTCACGCCGGCTATTCCGAAGCGGCTGATCGGAACGACCGATCTTTTCGCAGCGATTCGCGAAGGCGATTTGCTGCTGCATCATCCGTACGAGTCGTTCGATCCCGTCGTGCAGTTCGTCAATCAAGCCGCAAACGATCCGGACGTGCTCGCCATCAAGCAGACGCTTTACCGGACCAGCGGTAATTCGCCCGTCGTCGGAGCGCTGATCGATGCCGCCGAGAACGGTAAACAAGTTGCGACGCTTATCGAACTCAAAGCTCGCTTCGATGAAGAAAATAACATCCACTGGGCGCGTAATCTCGAACGAGTCGGGGCCCACGTCGTCTATGGTTTGGCCGGACTCAAGACCCACGCCAAAGTCACGTTGATCGTGCGCAACGAGCCCGAAGGCATTCGGCGCTACATGCACTTCGGCACCGGCAACTATAACGATCGCACGGCAAAAACGTATACCGATCTGAGTTTATTTACGTGCCGCACGGTGCTGGGTGCGGACGTCACGCAATTGTTTAATGCACTTACGGGATTCTCGAAAAGCGACACGTACGAGGAGTTACTCGTTGCGCCGGTCGGTTTGCGGCCCGGCTTCGAGGGCCTCATCGAGCGCGAAACGGAGCACGCAATTGCCGGGCGCCCGAGCGGTATCCGCGGGAAAATGAACGCGATCACCGACGCCGGGATTGCGCGTGCGCTGTATCGGGCTTCGCGGGCCGGCGTGCCGATCGACTTAATCGTTCGCGGCATGTGCGTGTTGCGGCCGGGTATCCCGGGGGTCAGCGACACCATACATGTCAGCAGCATCGTCGGCCGCTTTCTCGAACACTCGCGGATCTTCGTCTTCGAAAACGGCGGCGACCGCGATGTCTACGTCGGTAGCGCCGATTGGATGGGACGCAATCTCGACCGGCGCGTCGAAACGGTCGTGCCGGTGCTCGATGCGCAACTGCGTGAAACGATCGTTCACGATATCCTCGATCTCATGTTTGCCGACAATGTGAAGACGCGCGTGTTGCGCTCGGACGGCAGCTACGAACGTCGACCTGCGATGCCGGGTGACGACCGGATCAATGCTCAGGATACGCTGCTGCGCCGATATCAAGCCGTCTAAGGCTGCGCCTGTCTCACGATGCGGCCGCCGCCATCGCTTCGATGACGGACCATTGCCCGGCGCTAACCGGTTGTACCGACAGTCGTTGACCGCGGCGCAACAAAGGCATGCCTTCGAGTGCCTTTACCGTGCGCAGCGAATCCAGCGTGATCAGGTGCTCGAATTTGCGCACGAACTCGACATCCACCATCCACCATTTCGGGCGCTCGCGGCGCGACGTCGGATCTTCATATTCGTGTCCGGGCTCGAACTGCGTGAAGTCGGGATAGGCCTCGCGAACGACTTGTAGGATACCGGCAATTCCCGGCGGCTTGGTACTTGAATGATAGAAAAAGCCGAGGTCGCCGGCTTGCATTTCACGCATGAGATTGCGCGCTTGAAAGCTGCGCACGCCCGACCATTCCGTACGGCCCTCCCGCTCGAGCCGGTCGATGCCGTAAACATCCGGTTCGCTTTTCAAGAGCCAATAGTTCGCCATGCGCCGCCCGTCCCGAACATTGCTATGGCGGAATGATGCGCGTATTTGTAAGTATTTCCCTTACAAATGCGCTATCCGTCAACTTTTCGACCGCTGCACCCGACGAAGTATCGATGGGAGGCGCGACTGAGCGGACGACCGCGGACAAGACGTCGACTGACGCCTTCGATTTAACGATCGCACAGCGTACGGAGCGATTGCAAGCGATCGTCATCTGCACGTTGCTTGCCGGCGGCGCGAGTCTCGCCGCAGTTTTCGGCTCGGGCCAGGGTCCTGCGATTCACTCGCTCGTCCCGATAACGGCGACCATTTGGTCGTTGGCCGATCTGTTAACCGGATTTTTACTGCTCGCTCAATTCTCCGTTAACGGCCGTACGTCATTTGCGATCTTAGGTATCAACTACGCCGTCTGCGGTTTGTTGACGTGGGCGTTTCTTATTACATTTCCGGGAGTCGTCGCACCGCCGACCGGAACGGCCGGGGAGCTCGACCGTTTTGTTTACTTCTGGCTTTTGGCGCACTGGATCTTTCCGATCCTGACCGTCGTATCGGTGCTCGTGAGCGACGTCCGGCAAGCAGTTGTCGCAACGCAACGGTCGCGGATGATTGCCACGCCGCTGGTGTTGCTGATACCGCTCGTCGTTACAGCGGTCATCGTCGTGTTTATCTTTCGCGAGTGCAATGTGTTGCCGTATCCGGTCGTCGGCGGCCGAATGCAGCCGATCGACCACAATGTCTTTCAACCGGCGGTCATGATTCTTAACGCAGCGGCATGCGTGCTGCTGGCGGCACGCGGTAAGCGCCTGACGTCGCTGCAGCTGTGGCTGTGCGTGGCTATGACGGCGAATTGCCTCGACTCGTTGCTCATCACCTACGGTGCGACGGTGTATTCGTATGCTTGGGACGCCGGCAAGTTTCTGGCCGTCGTCGCCTCGAGCACCGTTCTGATCATGGCCCTGCGCGGAATAACCAAACTGTACCACCGCCAATTCAGCATGACCGAACAGCTAGAAGCCGACATTGCCGAACAACGGTCGGCGCAGACGCAGCTGCGCGAACACAACCGGCTCTTGGCAATGGCCGGCGACCTTGCCCACGTCGGTCATTGGCGGCTCGAACTCAGTTCGCTTGCGCTGAGCTGGTCGTCCGAAATGTATCGCATACACGGTCTGCCGACGACACATTGCCCGTCGTTCGTTAGTGACTTTGCGGCCTACCATGCCGAGGACCGGGAAGTCGTTTGGCAGCAGCTGCAAACGGCGATCGGCGAGGGGCGGGCATTTGAATGCGATGCCCGCATCGTGCATCATGACGGCAGCGTGCGTGATGTCGTGGTCAACGGCCAAGCCGAACGCGGCGTCGCCGGCAACGTCGTTGCAGTCTTCGGCGTAACGCAAGACGTTACCGCGCTCAAAGCCGCTCAACGCGAGCGTGACGTGCTGCTGCGCAGGTCCACCGTAGCTACGCGTGCCGCGCGAATCGGTATTTGGCAGTGGGATGTGGTGTCGGATACGCTGATCTGGGACGAGACGATGTTCCGCCTGTTCGGACGGCAAGAGACGGCCGACATGCTAACCTCAGCTTTCTACGTACAGTCGCTTCATGCCGAAGATCGCGATCGGATCGTCGTAGAGTTGGCAACGACGAGCGCAGCGGAAATCGACCAAGAGTTTCGGATCCTTTGGGGCAACGGCGAGATCCGGCACATTCATTCGATCGCGACCGTCGTGCGAGCCGCCGATGGAACGACGGCGCGAATGACCGGTGCGGCCTGGGATATCACCGAATTACGCCGGCTCACCCAAGAATTGCTCGACGACAAGCAGCTGCTCGCTGCCGTCAATAGCAAGCTCGATTTAAGCGAACGTCGCTCGCGCACGCTCACCGATGCAATGCCGCAATTAGTCGGCATCCTCGATAGCCGGAAATTGCTGACATATGCGAACCGGCAGTGGTTCCACTACACCGGCACGACGCCCGATGCCGCCGCGCCGCTGGCGCCGGCCGAGCTGTTTCATCCGGATGACACGGAAGCGGCGTTGGCAAGTCTAAGCGTCTTGCACCTCACGCCGAACGTTGAATTCGAGGTCCGCGTCCGTCAGCCGGACGGCGCATACCGCTGGCATCAAGCGCGAGTCGTTCCGCTCGGCGATACGCTCGCCGGCACCGAGCAATGGATCGTGACCTTCACCGACATCCAACTCCGCAAAGCGGCGGAGATGGTGTTGCGCGAGGAGCATCGGCTCATGTCGATGGCCGAAGAATTAGCGAGCATCGGGCACTGGCGGTTCGATGTTATCAACAACACGCTGTTTTGGTCCGATGAAATCTACCGCACGCACGGTCTTGCCGTAAGCCAGCCGCCGTCCATCGAAGCCGCACTTTCGGCTTATCACCTAAACGACAGCGAGCGGGTAAGCGACATTGTCGTGCAGGCGATAAAAAGCGGCGAGCCCTTTCAATTCGAAGCGCGAATCAGCCGGCCCGACGGCACGATTCGCGACGTCGTTTCGAGCGGCCGAGCCGAACGTGGGCTCGATGGACGCACGGCCGCAATCTTCGGCGTGCTGCACGATGTTACGGACCTGCGCGCAGCCGAGCTCGAGCGGACACGCTTGCTCGAACGCGTGACGCTCGCGACCCAAATCGGGAACATCGGCATTTGGGAATTTGACTTTGCCGACGGCAAACTTGTCTGGGATGCAGTCATGCTCGCGCTGTACGAAGTCGAACCGGGGGTGCAACCGACGTCCGAGCATTGGCTCAGCGCGGTTCATCCGGACGATCGCGAACGCATGGTCTATGAAAACGAACGCGCCGCGAGCGGTGAAACGTCGCTTGATAGCGAGTTTCGAATCGTAAGGAAAGACGGCGCCGTTCACCACATTCGCGTGATGGCCAAAATGATTTGCGACGCCGCCGGCATTCCGACGCGTTTGGTCGGCACGAATTGGGACATCACGAACGTTCGGCGCGCCGAGGCGGCTCTGCGTGCCAGCGATCAGCTCTTTCGGCAAGTTGAAGAACACACGCCCGTTGGTTTGGCGCTCGTCGGCGTCGACGGAACGCTGCTGCGCGTCAACCGTTCGCTGTGCGAGCTAATCGGCTACGAGAGCACCGAACTGCTGCGGTCCAACCGCGAGTCGCTAACGCATCCCGAGGACATCGCTCGAGATCGCGCCGCCACGCACGAGCTCTTGAGCGGAAGCATCCCGAGTTACGAACTCGAGAAGCGTTACATTCGTAAGGACGGCGGCATCGTTTGGGCGTACGTGTGCGCGTCGGTCGTGCGAGACGACGCCGGGCTTCCGCTCTATCTTATCGCGCAGATCCTCGATATTACGGCGCGCAAGTTAGCTGAGGCCGAACGCAAGGCGCATAGCGCCGCAGTCGCGGCCACGGACGCCAAAGCTCGCTTCATCGCGACGATGAGCCATGAAATCCGCACGCCGATGAACGGCGTGATCGGAATGACCGAATTGCTCGCGCTGTCCCCGCTGACCGACGAACAAACAGAGTATGTCAAGGTCGTCCGCGAGTCGGGCCGGTCGTTATTGCGAATCATCGACGACATTCTGGACTTCTCGAAGATTGAAAACGGCAAACTCGATATCGACGTACAGAACTTCCGTTTGCAAAGCCAACTCGACTCGGTCGTGGCTCTCGTCACGCCGCAGTTCGAAGAAAAAGGCGTCGCCTTAACAACGCTGGTCGACCCGACGGTGCCCGATAATTTGCGCGGTGATCCGGGCCGCTTGCGCCAAGTGCTGATCAATCTGGTCGGCAACGCATTGAAGTTTACGCCTGCCCAAGGCAACGTCCGCATTCTCGTTACGGTAGAGCCGCCGCAAGATACTTTGCTGATCCGCTTTACGGTTGTCGATACGGGAATCGGTATTGCGCCCGAGGCGCGACATCGTCTATTCCAGCCGTTCTCGCAAGTCGACAGTTCGACAAGCCGTAAATACGGCGGTACCGGACTCGGGCTTTCGATCTGCAAGCAACTCGTTGAATTGATGGGCGGCCGGCTAGGCGTGGAGAGTATTCCGGGCGCCGGATCGTCGTTCTCGTTCGTGTTGCCGCTGGTCGCCGAAATGCCCGGCGAAGCCGGCATCAACGCCGTCGAACCGATTCCCGCCGACCGGCGTGTCCGGCCGCGGCGCCGGCCCGAACGCTTATTGTTAGCGGAGGACAATCAAGTCAACGCATTGCTGGCGATTCGGCAATTCGAGCGTCTCGGCTTCGACATTACGGTCGTCGGCGATGGACGACAGGCCGTCGAAGCGTTACGGCAGCAGCCCTTCGACCTCGTTTTCATGGACTGTCACATGCCCGGCATGGACGGTTTCGAGGCGACCCGAGCGATTCGCGCAGACGAGCAGCATGGAAAGCATACGCCGATCGTCGCGATGACCGCGAACGCTCAAGCCGAGGATCGCGAGCAGTGCCTGACTGCCGGCATGGACGACTATATCAGCAAACCGGTGAGTCTTGCCGAATTAGATACGCTGCTCGACCGGATGCTTCGCCGGGCCGAACCGGTCGCGCACTCGGCGCCGATCGGCTCAACCTGACGCACGATTTAGTGGAGGTTGATCGCCGGCGCAACGCCGCGTTCGCTAAACGTCTCGCTTAGCAACGTCTGCAATTCGCCTTTCTCGGCCATCGGGGCGAGAATGTCGGTATCGCCGTAAAATTGGCCCCGGATGAACACCTTGGGCAGCGTTTGCCAATCGGTCATCTCGGAGAGCACTTGGCGTTTGGGCATGTTTTCGAGAACGTCCACGACGGTGAACGGATAGCCGAATCGGTTAAAAAACTGAATCGTTTCGAGCGTAAAACCGCAGCGCGGAGCATCTTTGGTTCCCTTGCCGTAAACGACAACCGCGTTCTCGGCAAGTTCCGCTTCTATTTGGGTACGAATCGCTTCTGACATCAGTGTTACTCCAAGAGTTCGGTACGAATTGCCAGAGCATGAATGCGCCCGTCGGCGCGTGCCCCGGCAATAGCTTTTTCGACCATTCGATGACGGTCGAGCGGCGACTTGCCTGCAAAATGGTTCGAACGTATCAACACGTCGAAGTGGTCCATGGTGCCGGTGCGGTCCCAAATTTGAACTTCGGCGTCGGGCAGGCTGGCTCGAATGAGCGCAGTCATCGTTCTATCGTCGATCATATTACGGATTGAGTGGCTGCGAGCGCCGATTGGATTCGATGAGGTGCCGTAATTCGCGAATCGTGTCGGGTAGCGCGGGTGCCCCGGCGGCCAGCGCGCGCATGGCGCCCGCGGCGACGACGATCGTGGCGACGCCGAGCAGAATTGCCGGAACGCCTTGTGCTTTGAGGCCGCCGTAGCGTAATTTCGATGCTCGCAACGCTTTGGCGGGGTCGAGCAGTGCCAGATTCTTCATGCAAGTACGGGGCGGGGTGCGCCGGGACGCTAGGTGAATCCTCGCGCTCATGAACAGGGAACCCGCTACCTTCGCATGGGACGTTCCGCCGGATTTTAATTTCGCGCGCGATGTCGTCGACGTCTTGCCCGCGGAGCGGCGCGGCCTGCTCTTCGCCGATACCGCGGGGAAGCGCACCGAAGTGACGTTCGGCGCGATTGCCGAGCAATCGCAGCGATGGGCGGCGGTTCTGCGCGCGGCCGGCGTCGGCAAAGGCGACCGCGTGCTCATCGTGTTGCCGAAGATACCGGATTGGCTCTTCGCGATGCTGGCGCTTCTCCGCCTCGGTGCCGTTGCGGTGCCCGGCGCCGAACAGCTCCGTGCCAAAGACCTCTTATTTCGCGCAACACATGCCGGCGCGACGACGGCGATCGCCCATATCGATAACGCCGGAGAAGTTGATGCGATCGCCGCGGAGGCTCCGCACGTGCGCAGCTACTTGCTCGTCGGCGGCACCCGCGACGGCTGGACGGCCGTCGAGCCGCTGCTTGCCGCCGCACGGCTCGATACCGGCAACCCGACGGCCAGCGACGATCCGGCATATATCGTGTATACCAGCGGGACAACGAAAGATCCCAAGGGCGTCGTTCACCGCGTTGCTTATACGTATGCCAAGCGCATGGCGGCAATGTTCTGGTTCGATTGCCGGCCGAACGATCTCGTTTGGTGTACGGCCGGTACGGGTTGGGCGAAGTCGCTTTGGAGCGTTCTTCTCGGACCGTGGTCGTGCGGTTCGTGCATCGTCTTGCATGAAGGCGGCTTTACGCCCGAAGCACGGCTGGATCTCATCCGCGATCTGGGCGTCAACGTGCTCTGCCAGGCGCCGACGGAGTACCGGCTCGAGGCGAAATTAGCCGACCTCGGCACGCGCTGGCAACTACCCGCGCTACGCCACTGCGTTTCGGCGGGCGAACCGCTCAATCCCGAAGTACTGGCGCGTTGGAAGGCGGCCTTCGGGCTGACGATTTATGACGGCTACGGGCAAACCGAGAATACGCTGCTGGTCGCAAATTTGCCGCAAATGACCGTTCGTCCGGGTTCGATGGGCAAGCCGACACCCGGTCACGACGTCGGAATCGTCGACGACGACGGTCAGCCGTGCGCGCGCGGGGTCGTCGGCAACATCGCTTTGCGCGGCCGCCCGCCATCGTTGTTCGCCGGCTACTATCGCAATGACGCCGAGACTGCGGCGACGCGCCGCGGCGAATGGTATCTCACCGGCGATCGGGCGCAAGTCGACGACGACGGTTATTATTGGTTCGTCGGCCGGTCGGACGACGTTATTTCCTCGGGCGCCTATCGGATCGGACCCTTCGAGGTTGAAAGCGCCCTGCTCGAACATCCGGCGGTCGCCGAGTCCGCAGTCGTCGGCTCGCCCGATGCCGATCGCGGTAACATCGTCAAGGCGTTTGTCGTCTTGCGTCCCGGTTGCGTGGCGTCGCCGCAACTCGTGCGCGAATTGCAAGACCATTGCAAACGCGTGACGGCGCCCTACAAATATCCGCGCGAAATCGAGTTTGTAAGCGAACTGCCAAAGACGCGCTCCGGCAAAATCCGGAGGGTCGAATTACGCCAATCCGAGTTGTTGAAAAAGGGCGCCACGGCCGCCAGCGGTTTCCTCTAAAGCAGAATGGGTTGCAGCGCCGGTGCGATTGCCAAACGGTCGCCGACGACCGCCGGCGCAAGCAGCGATAGGCCCGCTTTAGCAAGCAACGTGCTGCCCTTCGGCCCCAGTAAGAAGGCAACGAAGGCCGCCCCGCCCGCCGGATTGGCAGCGTTCGTCGGAATCGTCAAGGCGTAGACGCTCGGCGCTCCGGTGTAGGTGTGCGTCCCGACATTTACCGACGCCGTTGCATATTGCGTAGCGTATTTCGGGTCGCCCAGATTGATCTGCGGCGGAAGTTCGAGGGCCGGCAAACCGCGCGAAACGGATTCCGTCGAGTACGCCCACAGCGCGTCGAGGTCACCGCTTGCGAGGCGGGCCAACGCGTCTTCTTCGGGAAGGATTTGTTGCGGGTTTCGGTCGTCACCCAAAACTGCGCGCGCGAGGCCGGGCCGCTTGTAAAACGCTTGCGCGAGTTGCATGACCAAAAGCACCCGGTAGCCTTTGGGATCTTGGCCCGGATCGGTTCGCGCCGTGACGACGCCGGACTCGAGCAAGACGTCGTACCACGTCTTCGAATCCGCCGCCGCAGCAGCGAAGTCGGCGGCATGTCGGCCGGCTAATGAGTATGCTAAAACGATGCGAGTGGCCGCAAAGGTCGCATACCATTTCGCCGCATCGTGCGCGGCCGAGCCGCGCAGCGAGTCGATCGCCGCGGTATCGGCCGAGATGAAGACATCGGGCGTGCGCAACCCGTCGCGAATCAAGTTCGCAAGCGCCGTGCTGCCTTTGCCTTCACCCTCGTACTGATAGCCGCCGGCGGCGAACGCCGGACCGATTGATTTTTCCATTGCCGTTACAAGCGAACCGGCATATGCGACGCGGACGGTAGTATCGGCCGCTTGAACGCAGGGGGGAATCGCAGCGGTCGCACCCGCTGCGGCCAGGAAAACGGATCTCTTCAACCGGCAAGCTCCTCGACGAATCGGCCGGCGTTAGAACGTTCGAGGACGTCCGGCCACGCCGTTGCCTATTGACTCATGCTGAGGTTACGAAACATTTGCATGCGTGAATCGGCCGCTGCAGCTTCCTTCGCCGCCATCGCCTTGGTCTTGGGATCCTTGCCGCATGCGGCTTCAATTTTCAAGAGCATCATCGAGCCTTTTTCGCGGTCCATCATCATCGCCGCGAAATCCTTGTCGACATCGCCGGTCGACGTCATCGCCGTGCCCTTCGCGGCCGTCGACATCATCGTGCCGGCCTGGGTACAATCCGGCTTCATCGCATCGCTTTTCATCATCGAGTCGTTGGATTGGGCCGAAGCGATTCCCGATAGTGAAGCGGCCGTCGCGAGCGTGAGGCTGAGAACAAGAGCTTTGGTCATGGAACGTCCTTTAATTAACGGCTTGTTGCGCTAGCCGCGCAAACGAGTACAGCCGGATGCTACTGCATCCGGCCGTACTCGCACGGTAAGCCGCCTTACATGTCCACGCGCGCGGCTAAGCCGCTTCGAGTGCTTGACGCAGATCGGCAATGATGTCGCCTGCGTCTTCGATGCCGATCGAGAGACGGATCGTATCCGCGCTGACGCCGGTGCCGATTTGTTCTTCGATGGTCAGCTGTTGATGGGTGGTCGACGCCGGATGAATAACGAGTGATTTTGCATCACCGACGTTTGCGAGAAGACTAAAGAGTTTGAGCCGGTCGATGAATGCGCGCGCTTCGGCTGCACCGCCGGAGATACCGAACGTGAGAATCGCGCCCTGCCCGCCGGGCAGATATTTCAACGCCCGGGCATGCGAGGCGTGCCGTTCGAGTCCCGGGTACGATACCCAGACGACGCCCGGATGTCCGTCGAGGAACTCCGCGACTTTTTGCGCGTTGGCGCAATGACGTTCGACGCGTAGACCCAGCGTTTCGAGGCCCTGCAGCAGCAGCCACGCGTTGAACGGTGAGAGTGCCGCGCCGAGATCGCGCAAAAGTTGCACGCGCGCCTTGATGATATACGCGAGTTTGCCGAATGACTCGACGTAGCGCACGCCGTGGTACGAAGCATCGGGTTCGTTGAAGTCCGGAAAGCGGCCTGAGGCGGCCCAATCAAAATTCCCCGAATCGATCATCACGCCGCCGATCGTCGTGCCGTGGCCGCCGATAAATTTCGTCGCCGAATGAACGACGACATCGGCGCCCCATTCGATCGGACGCAACAGATACGGCGTCGCCAGCGTGTTATCGATAATGAGCGGAACATCGTTTTCATGTGCGACTTTCGCGATGCCCTCCACGTCGAGGACGTCGATTTTCGGATTACCGATCGATTCAGCGAAAATTGCCTTAGTGTTGGGGCGAATCGCGCGCCGAAAATTCTCCAAGTCGCCCGGATCGACCAAGCTGACTTCGATACCGAAACGCGGCAGCGTGTGGGTAAATGCATTATACGATCCACCGTACAGCGATGCCGAACTGACGATGTGATCGCCGGCGCGCGCAAGATTCAAGATCGCATACACGCAGGCGGCCTGACCGCTGGCAACCGCAAGTCCGCCGACGCCTTTTTCGAGTTGCGCCAGTCGTTGTTCGAGCACGTCGGTCGTCGGATTCATGATCCGGGTGTAAATGTTGCCGAATTGTTCGAGCGCGAATAACCGCGCGGCGTGGTCGGTGTCGTCGAAGGTGAACGACGTCGTCTGGTAGATTGGAACGGCGCGCGACTTCGTCGTCGGGTCGCCGGCATGCGCGCCGTGAATCGCGACGGTATCGAATCCGAACGCGGCGCTGTCGAGAGTACTGCTCATTGTCGTGCCTTTCAAGAAAAAGCCCCCGCCGGTGGTCCGGCGAGGGCTGTAGATCGATCGAACTGCTACGCGCGACCAGCTACACTGTCCCTCGCAAGGGGCAGCACATCATCATGGTCCGGATGCGACGGGCGGCGCGGTTCATTGCGCGACGGTACCACCGCAGTCCGTGGTGCGTCAAGCGTTTGAGCGACGAATCGAGTAGGTTGCGGGCCGGAATCGGCGCATTACGGTCGCTACGGTGAAAGCATGAAAGCGGTCCGGCTCAATGCCATCGGCGGTCCGCAGCAATTGCACGTCGAAACGATCGCCGATCCGACACCGGCGGCCGGCGAGGTGCTGGTCAACATCAAACGTGCCGCCCTCAACCGGCGTGACGTTTTCATCAGCCAAGGACTCTATCCCGGCATCGTGTTACCGCGGACGCTCGGCTCGGACGGATGCGGCATCGTCGCCGCGCTTGGATCGGGTGTGACCGGACCGGCCGTCGGGACACCGGTCGTGATCGATCCGATGCTCGATTGGGGAGCCGACCCGCGCGTCTGGGACGCAACGCGCAGCGGTCTGTTGGGCATGCCGCGCGACGGCACGTTTGCACAGTACGTAACGGTTCCCGCGCAAAACGTCTATCCCAAGCCGGTGCACCTCTCCGATGCGGAGGCGGCGGCGATTCCGCTGGCCGGCCTCACCGCATATCGAGCGCTGATCGCGCGCGGCGGCGTAACCCCGGCCGACGTCGTCCTTATAACGGGCGTCGGCGGCGGCGTGCAGTCGTTCGTACTCCTCTTCGCCGTCTCGCTTGGAGCGCGTACGATCGTAACTTCGTCGAGCGACGAAAAACTGGAGCGCGCCACGGCGATGGGAGCGAGTGTTGCCATTAATTACAAGACGTCGCCCAATTGGTCGAAAGACGTGCGCGCGGCCGCCGGCGGTGACGGTCCGAGTTTGATCGTGGATTCAGCCGGCGGGGAGACGTTCAGCCGATGTTTGGATATCGCGCGTCCGGGAGCACGCATCGTCACCTACGGCGGGACTGCGCCCAAAGCGGAAGTTCGCCTGTTTTCGATTTTTTGGAAGCATCTCGATATTCTCGGCACCTCGATGGGTTCGGCTCAAGATTTTGGCGCTATGTTAAGGCTGTTCGAGACCGGAATCAAACCGGCAGTCGACGACGTCGTGCCGATGAGTGATGTTGCGGCGGCCGCCGAACGGCTCGACGCGTCCTTGCAGTTCGGTAAAATCGTTCTCGCCGTCGACTAAGCTGGCGTTCGACGCAGCGCGTATTCTTGCAGCACTCGTTGCCCCGAGTCGAACCCGGAAAGCGGATCGAGCAGGCGGGCTTCACTCGGGCTTGCCGTTCGCGCTGTGCGCTCGACGACGCGACCCTCACGCTCGAGCGCAATGAGGTGAGCGGCAATCTGTGCGGCGGCAGCCGTTTGCAGCGACGGTGCAAGTCCGGCATATAGCGCTTCAACGAGCGCCGGGATCGTGGCCGAAGCGCGATCCAAAGCCGCGACGATCTGCGCTTCGCGTGCTTTGCGATGTTCGATGTATTCGCTTATTTTTGCGCGCGGCGTGTGAACCGGAGGGCCGTGGCCGCCGTAGATGACCTCGGCATCGGCATAATCGCGCAGTAGACGCGCAAGCGATAGCTGGTACGCGCGCATGTCCCCGGACGGCGGCGCGATAAGCACCGAACCGCTGCCGACGATGAGGTCGCCGGTAAAGAGTGCGCGTCGTGCAGCAAGCCAAAACACGAGATGATCGGCGGCATGACCGGGCGTGTGCAGCGCATCGATTTCGGCGTCGCCGAAAAGCAGCCGTGCGCCGTCATCGAGGGGCCGGTCGTAACCGAACGTCGCGCTGCGATGCGCGTAGACCGGAGCCCCGGTCAGCCGGCCTAACGCATGTGCGCCCGGATAGTGATCGCGATGTCCGTGCGTGACGAGAATTGCCACGTAGCGGGCGCGCGACGTTCGCGCAATCCGGACGAAGCTCTCGATATGCGCGGAGTCGTCGACACCCGGGTCGATGGCGACGAGCGCTGCGCCACCGGCGTGCACGACATATCCGTTGGTGCCGTCAAGCGTCATCAGCGACGGGTTCGGCGCGCGCAGACAGATAACGGACGGCCCGATCGGGTGCGCTTCGGACATCGCTCGCCGCTTCGACGGAACTCGGTTCATCGCCGTCCCGTTGCCCGGAGTACGATGTTCTCGCGATCGGCTTGGCTTCTTAGCGCACTACTCTGCATCGAGACCGGCTCGGTTGCCATGGCGCAAACTCCGCTGCCCGTGCCGACGCCGATCGTCGTGCCGACTTTACCGCCGTCGAATCCGACCCAAGACGCAATCGTTCGCGCGGCAGCCGGGATACTCCAAGATGTGATCGCGCGCAGCCGCGCAAATGCCGCGAATACGACGCACGGCAACGTCACCTACTTTCGCCGCTTCGATATGCAAGTGCAAACCGGAACGAACGCCTATCGAACGGTGCGGCTCCATCAAGGAACCGTCATCAACCCGCGCGGTGCTACGCCCGGCGTGGGGACGACCGTCGACGTAAGCGGGCAAGGCGCGTCGGATGGTGCGCTCGACGCCGCGATGATAACGGTTGTGCACTAGCGTCGTTGCAAACGCCCCAGAAAAAAGATAAGCCACGCCGCGCGTGGCTTATCTTTTAACTTTGTTCTTGTCGCAGTCAACGAGTTGCGACTACGACGCGATGTCCTTCGGTGGATCTTGCGGGCTCACTGAACACCGCCCTCCTTTACCTTTGAACGTATAATCGTGCGATAAGGGGGACATTTGCTTTCACCGGAACGGTGCGCACTCACCCGTTGCGGTGGCTAGTACCCAGGTGGATCTTGCGGTGTCATCCGCCCTCCTCTAGGGGTTCGCGGTGGGAGTTGCCTCGAGGTTCACGCATCGTACACCCCGTCCGCCGCGGAAACAATAGCGGGAAATCGCACATAGGCGGCTTGCAACTATTGCGAATACTTGCGTACCCGGCAAGCTCTAGCAGCGCGTGAAGACCATCGCGTAGAGGCGTCGTCGCCGATGCCGCTAAGGAACTTTACCGTGAAGGCTCCCCCACAACTGCTTCGGCGTCTCGAAGCGCTCGCAATATTTCTCATATCGTTTGCGCTCGCTGCTTTTGTGGTCGCTCGGAAGACGCAAGTCGAACATCTGTTGGGCAGTCTGGGGATCTTTGCAATGCCGTTGGCGGCCGTCATTCTTGCGATCGTCGCGTCTGCACCGTTCTCGGTGACCGATGCGCTCGCAATCATGAACGGTGTGCTCTTCGGTCCGCTCTGGGGTTCGGTCGTCAATGCCGTCGGGATCATCCTCGCTGCCATCATCGGCTATGTCGTGGCTTTGCGAACGTCGGCGCTGCTCGATATCGAAGCGCAGGTGCAGCGCTTGCCGAGTTGGGTCCGGCGCTTCAAAATCGGTTCGCCGATGTTCTTGCTCTGCGTGCGGATCATCCCCGGACTCGGCGGTACGATCGCAACGCAAACTGCGGCGGCGTTGCGCGTACCAATTTTCCGTCAAGTGTACACCATGTGTGCAGTCGCATTGCCGATTTGTACCGGCCTTGCAATCGGCGGTGATTTTTTGTCGAATTATATCGATTCACATGTTGTAAAACCGGCCGAAGCGTATGCCGCCGAACATCATATCGGCGTGCGCTTGCCGCATCCGCTGCATCGCCGTTCGCCGGAACCCAGGGTGACGCGGTGAACGATGTCGTGGTCGTCGACAGCGTGCCGTTACTCGACGCGCTGATCAAGCGTGTCGACGCCGCCCAACGCGTAGCGATCGATACCGAGTTTCACAACGAGCGATCGTATACGGCCGCACTGATGGTCGTGCAACTCGCTTTTAACGACGGCGTTGCAATTGTCGACCCGCTCGCGTTGACGGATCTGCGACCGTTGTTCGACGCACTCGCCCGAACCGAGGTGGTCGGGCACGCTTTATCGTCAGACATTCGAATCATCGCCGAAGACTACGGCACGCTACCGCGCACTGCGTTCGACACGCAAGTCGCCGCTGCGTTTTGCGGCTATGGCTTGACGATCTCGCTGCTCGATCTCGTGCGTGAACTTGCCGGTGTGACCCTGCGCAAATCGCAGACGGTGAGCGATTGGAGCACGCGCCCGCTTAGCGCGAAGCAAATCGATTATCTTGTCGATGACGTTCGGTATCTGTTCGGGCTGGCGGACCGGCTCGACGCATTGCTCGCCGAACGCGGCCGGCTCGGCTGGGCGCGCGAGGAGATGCGCTCGCTCGTCGACATGCGGACGTATCGGCCCGACACGCGCCGTCTCTATTTGCGCATCTCGGGCAATGCCCGGATGAATCGGCGCGAACTCGGTATCCTCAACGAACTTGCCGCACTGCGCGACCGGTTAGCGCGCGACCGCAACATCCCGCTCAAATTCGTCATCCCCGATGATGTCTTGGCGGGGCTCGTTGCGCTACGTCCACGGTCGGCAGACGAACTGGGACAATTGCGCCGTTTAGACGGCGGCATCAAGAAACATTACGGGGCACTGATCGTCGACGCAATCGCACGCGGCGAAGCAATTCCGGAAAACGAATTGCCGGAGCGCGCGCCGCGGCCGCTCGGCTCGCAGCGCGAAGCGCTCGTTTCAACGCTGGCGGTACTTGTTAATGCCGTCGCGGCCGAGAACGACTTGCCGACGACGCTCTTGTTGTCGCGCAACGCGCTCGAACGGATCGTGCGGGACAATCCATCTTCGGCCGATGAGATCGGCGCGCTGCTCGAACTCGCTCCGTGGCGCTTGCACCTCATCGTCGAGCCGTTATGGCAACTGCTTACCGGCGAACGCGCCGTACGCGTCGAGGGTTATCTCGCAGGCAATCCGCGGACAACCTTTACACGGTTGTCCGTTCCCGAGGGTTAATTGCGCCGCCGAGCGGGCATACGCTTGATATGAGCATTAAAGACGATCTTAACAATATTGTCGGTGCAGTCAAAGACACGTTTAGCGAAGCCGGGCACAAAAGCACGGCCGATGCCGAAGCGACTCGACGTGAAGTCGCCGGCGACACGATGACGCCGGGCGAACAGCTCGGGTCGATGGCAAACGAAGCTAAGAACAACATTCAAGGCGACATGGATCACGCCAAAGTCGAAGCGCGCAAGGAAATCTAAGTACGCTCGAATCGGCGGCACCCGTGCTTATCGCGAGCGGGTGTGACAAAGGTAAGGCCGGGCTAAACGCTCGGCCTTTTTTCGTTCGCCGATCGCTCGAGCATCGTGCATTTGCGAGAGCACTGAGATTCGTGCAACGCGTGAAAGCAGCGGCAGCGGCGCTCGTTCATCATCCGACAGTAGCGGCATCGACGCCCGGCGAAGCTTTGCGGCCTCATGACGAACGCTCATCCGAATAGCTTTTCGGCACAGGCCGTCCTTGCCGTCGGCGAGCGAACCTACACGTATTTTCGACTTGCGGCGCTTGCAGAGCGTGGTTACGACGTTGCGACGTTGCCCTATTCACTCAAGATTCTGCTCGAAAATCTGGTTCGGCATGAGGACGGCCGTTCGGTGAAACGGGCCGACATTGAAGCAATTGCAAACTGGCAACCCGGAGCGGCGGCAACGGAGATTGCCTACCGGCCCGCGCGCGTCTTATTGCAAGACTTTACCGGCGTGCCGTGCGTCGTCGATCTTGCCGCGATGCGGGATGCCGTCGCGGCGATGGGCGGCGATCCGAAGCGCATCAATCCATTGCAGCCCGTCGAACTCGTCATCGATCACTCGGTGCAAGTCGATGCCTTTGCCTCGGCCGGTGCGTTCGAGCAGAACGCCCAACTTGAGTTCGAGCGCAACGGCGAACGCTATGCATTTTTAAAATGGGGCCAGGGCGCGCTGACCAATTTTCGTTGCGTTCCGCCCGACACGGGCATCGTGCATCAAGTCAACATCGAGTTTTTAGGTCGCGTCGTTTTCGGCGCCGGCGGGGCCGGCGAAAGCTCGCCGGCGAGCAATGGTTCCGTTGCGTACCCCGATACCGTTGTCGGCACCGATTCGCACACGACGATGGCGAACGGACTGGGGATCGTTGCATGGGGCGTCGGCGGCATCGAAGCCGAAGCAGCGATGCTCGGTCAGCCTGTAACGATGCTTATTCCGGAAGTCATCGGGTTCAAGGTCAGCGGCAAGCTCAACGAAGGCATTACGGCGACCGATCTCGTGCTGCACGTGACGCAGATGTTGCGTAAGAAGGGCGTGGTCGGCAAGTTCGTCGAGTTTTACGGCTCCGGTCTTTCGAACCTGACCGTTTCGGACCGCACCACGATCGGTAATATGTCGCCGGAATACGGGTCGACGGTTGCCATTTTTCCGATCGATGCGCAGACGTTGGACTATCTGCGCTTGACCGGCCGCAGCGTCGAGCACGTCGATCTCGTCGAAGCGTACGCCAAAGCGAACGGGTTGTTTCGGACCGATGATTCGACCGAGCCGCGTTTTACCGACCGGCTCGAACTCGATCTCGGAACGGTCGAGCCGAATGTCGCCGGGCCCCGGCGCCCGCAGGACCGGGTTGCGCTGCGCGATGTCAAGGCGACCTTTGCCCGAGCCCTCGATGAATGGCAGAGCGCGCGCGGCAGCGTTTCTCCGCGCACAACGGACCGGCTTGACGCGGGCGGCGGAACTGCGGTCGCGACGCGGCCACAAACCGAACTCGCCGACGGCGCGGTGGTGATTGCGGCCATAACCAGTTGCACGAACACATCGAATCCGGCCGTTCTCATCAGTGCCGGGCTGCTCGCGCGCAACGCGGTCAACAAAGGTTTGCGGACGGCGCCCTGGGTTAAAACGTCGCTCGCACCCGGCTCTAAAGTGGTGACCGACTATCTTGCCAAAGCCGGTCTCACGCCGTTTCTCGACCGGCTCGGCTTCAATCTCGTGGGGTACGGTTGTACGACGTGCATCGGCAATAGCGGACCGCTGACCGAAGACGTCGCACATGCCGTCGCCGACCGCGACCTCATCGTTGCCGCCGTCCTTTCCGGAAACCGCAATTTTGAGGGCCGCATCCATCCGCAGGTACGAGCCAACTATCTCGCATCGCCGCCGCTGGTCGTCGCTTATGCGCTGGCGGGCCGGATGGATATCGATCTGACCGCGGAGCCGCTCGGCCGAACTGCGGACGGCGACGAGGTGTATTTGCGCGATCTTTGGCCCTCGAATGCCGAGGTCGAACGAACGATGAGCGCTTCGATCGACGAGCAAATGTTTCGTTCCCGCTACGCCGACGTTTTTGCCGGCGACGAGCGCTGGGCGATGATGGCGGTCCCGACCGGCGAGCGTTACAACTGGGACGCCGCCAGCGAATATGTGAAACGCCCGCCGTATTTTGAGGCCATGCCGGCTCAACCGCGGCCGGTCGTCGACATCACGGGTGCACGCGCGTTGGCGGTCCTAGGTGATTCGGTGACGACCGACCACATTTCACCGGCGGGGAACATCGCCAAGGCATCGCCGGCGGCGCGTTATCTGATGAGCAAGGGTGTCGATCCGATCGATTTCAATAGTTACGGCGCACGCCGTGGCAATCATGAAGTCATGATGCGCGGAACGTTTGCCAACGTGCGCCTGCGAAACATGCTCGTTCCCGGCGTTGAAGGCGGCGTGACGCGTTACTTGCCGACGAACGAGCAAATGTCGATCTTCGACGCTTCGGAGCGGTATCGTGCAGCCGGTACGCCGCTGGTGATTCTGGCCGGAAAAGAGTATGGTTCGGGCTCATCGCGTGACTGGGCCGCAAAGGGGCCGATGTTGTTAGGCGTGCGGGCCGCACTCGCCGAATCGTTCGAGCGAATTCACCGCTCGAACCTTATCGGTATGGGCATTCTGCCATTGGAATTCGCGGCCGGCCAAACGCGCGAGTCGCTCGGCTTGAATGGCGAAGAAGTGTTTTCGATTAGCGGTATCGCCGCCGGTTTGCTGCCGCGGATGATCGTAACGGTCGCTGCGCAGGCCGCCGGCGGCTCGCTGCGGCAATTCCACGCCGTCGTGCGAATCGATACGCCGGATGAGGCCGAGTACTACCGGCACGGCGGAATTCTTCAATACGTTTTGCGGCAAGTCGCTTTGCAATAGCGCAAGGTCGCGCTGCGGCCGTCGAGTCGCACGACGGTGAAAAGCGGGTAACGAGGCAGTAGATGAAGACCGGGATGCGCATCTACAATCTCTTTCCGTCGCTGGTTGGCTCGATCGAGCGCTGGTCGAACCAATTGCCGCGCATAGCGGCGATGGGTTTCGATTGGGTGTATGTCAATCCGTTTCACGAGACCGGCTATTCGGGCAGTCTCTATGCAGTAAAAGATTACTATCGGCTCAACCCGCTATTCCGCGGTGATGCAACGGAAAGCGATGCCGATTTGCTGCGCGGTTTTATTGCCGCAGCGTCCGCTGCGGACATCGGCGTGATGATGGATTTGGTCGTAAATCACACCGCGCGCGATTGCGTTTTGGCCGGCGAACATCCGGAATGGTATCGCCGTACCGCCGACGGCAGTATTGAATCGCCCTCGGCTAGCGATCCGGCCGATCCCGCAAACGTAACGGTGTGGACCGATCTTGCCGAACTCGACTATACGGACCGGCCCGAGCGCACGCAAATGATCGCTTACTTCAGCGATGTGGTGCGGCATTACACGCGGCTTGGTTTTCGCGGCTTTCGCTGCGATGCGGCGTACAAAGTACCGGGCGACATTTGGTCGGCGTTCGTCGCGGCGGCACGTGAGATCCGTTCCGACACGGTGTTCGCCGCCGAGACGCTCGGCGCGCCGCTTGAAGCGGTCAGCCAATTGCGTCCCGCCGGTTTCGATTATTTGTTCAACAGCTCGAAATGGTGGGATTTTCAGGCACCGTGGCTGCTCGATCAATACGAGGAATTCCGGCATATCGCGCCGTCGATTGCATTTCCGGAGAGCCACGACACGCCGCGGCTCGCAACGGAATACGCCCAGTTCGACGATGCACAGCTCGAGGCGGAATACCGCTTTCGCTACTTGTTCGCCGCTTTTTTCTCGACCGGCGTTATGATGCCGATCGGTTACGAGTTCGGCTTCGATCGGCCGTTCGACGTCGTGATGACGCGGCCCGACCATTGGCAAGCGCCGCGTTTCGATCTAACGGCGTTCATTGCCGATGTCAACGCGATGAAAGCCGCGGTCCCCGCACTCAACGAAGAAGGCGCCGAACGAAGCTTGCCGCTCTCGAACGGCGCGATCGGCTTGCTGCGCAACGCACTTGCCGGGTCGAGCGCGGCCGTCGCTTTGTTTAACCCGGATCCAACCTCGGCTGCCAAGATCGATGCTGCGACCATCTTGGGCGAAATCGATTCCGCCGTTGATATTACGCCGCAAGCGGATGGCGGCGCGGCGCTACGTGCTGGAACGTCGATCGATCTTGCGCCGCTGGGCGTTCGGGTCTTTGCCTCGCCGCGCGCCTCTGCCAACGGCGCCGGCACGAACGGTGCGGCGCAAAACGATGTGCGGCTCGCTGCCCGGCCGGTGATCATTGAATCCGTTTCGCCCGAAATAAACGGCGGCCGTCATCCCGTGAAACGAATCGTCGGCGACCGGCTCGAAGTGCAGGCGGACATTTTTCGCGAAGGTCACGACGCGCTAGCCGCCGTGCTCAAGTATCGTGAACGCGATGCCGCGACATGGCGTGAAACGCCGATGCTTTGCTTCGATAACGATCGTTGGCGCGCATCGTTCGCTCTGGACCGTAATACCCGCTACGTTTACACGATCGAAAGTTGGCCCGACGATTTCGCGACGTGGCGGCATGGCGCCGAGAAGAAACATGCCGCCGGCCAATCGATCGATGTTGAATTGCTCGAAGGCAGAGCACTCGTCGAAGCAGCGGTCGCGCGAGCCGGTGCGAATCGCCGCGAACAACTTCGAGCGGTCGTGGCGGAATTAACGCGGCTCGGCGATAGCGACGGGCGTATTGCGTTGCTGCTCGGCGAATCGGTGGCGGAATTCATGGCTGCGACGCCCGATCGCACGGCAGCATCGGTGTACGTGCGTGAACTCGAAGTGATCGCCGATCGCAAAGCAGCGCAGATCGCTGCCTGGTACGAGTTCTTTCCGCGCTCGCAGGGCGTTACGCCCGGTGTCCACGGAACGTTTGCCGACGCTACCCGGCGTCTCGCCGACGTGCGCGCGATGGGTTTCGACGTGTTGTATCTGCCGCCGATCCATCCGATCGGCCATTCATTTCGCAAAGGCCCGAACAACAGTCTCGACCCGGCACCCGGCGATCCAGGCAGCCCATGGGCGATCGGGAATGCGGACGGCGGACATAAGGCGGTCGAACCGAGACTCGGAACGCTCGACGATTTCGACCGCTTCGTTGCGGCGGCAATTGCGCACGGCATCGAGATCGCGCTCGACTATGCCTTGCAATGTTCGCCCGATCACCCATACGTTACGTCGCATCCCGAATGGTTCACGTTCCGGCCGGACGGTACCATCAAATACGCTGAAAACCCGCCGAAAAAATATCAGGATATCGTCAACTTCAACTGGTTCGGCGCGCATGCGCCCGCATTATGGGATGAGCTGCGCGATGTGATCGAATTTTGGATCGGCCACGGCGTGCGAACGTTTCGCGTCGATAACCCGCATACGAAACCATTTGCGTTTTGGGAGTGGATGATCGGCGACGTTCAGTCGCGACATCCCGAGGTGCTGTTTCTGGCCGAAGCATTCACACGTCCCAAGATCATGAAAGAATTGGCCAAGATCGGCTTCACGCAGTCGTACACCTACTTCACCTGGCGAAACTTCAAGACCGAACTCACCGACTATTTGAACGAGCTTGCCTATGCGGAGATGGGCGAATACTACCGGCCGAATTTCTTTGCCAATACGCCCGACATTTTACCGCCGTTCTTGCAAACCGGCGGCCGGCCGGGCTTCGTCATCCGGCTCGTGCTCGCCGCGACGCTTTCGAGCGTCTACGGTATCTACAGCGGTTTCGAGCTCTGCGAAGCTGCGGCGTTGCCGGAACGCGAAGAATACCTCGATTCCGAGAAATATGAAATCCGGGTGCGCGATTGGAATGCGCCGGGAAATATCAAGCCCGAGATCGCGCGACTCAACACGATTCGCCGCGACAATGCCGCTCTGCATACGTGGCGCAACGTTCGGTTTCACGAAGCTTCGGATGACAGCGTGCTGTTCTATTCGAAGAGTGCCGGCAAGAACACGCTGCTCATCGCCGTGAATCTCGATCCGTTTCGAGCGGTCGACGTCCGCTTGCGCTTGCCGCTGGCAGACTTCGGTTACACGGTTAAAGATAGCGTCGTTTGCCAAGAATTGCTCGCCGGCGAGCGTCACGTCTGGCACGGCGAATACCAGCACGTACACCTCGATCCGCAGCAAAATCCGGCGGTGATATTCCGTATCGACTCGCGCATGCACGTCGATTACGATTCGCCCAGCGACTAGTCAGCGCTACGCTCAGCGTTCGTTCGCAGAGCGAACCGCTGCCGGGAGAATTCTTTGTCCGACCAACACGTTACCGTGCCGACGCTCGACGTCGGCGAATCCGAAGCAAATGCGCCGCTCGGCGGTTCGTTGCTCGAATGGTTACGAACCGGTGTCTTCGCGGATTACTTGCCGCATCAGCGCTGGTTTGCCGACAAAGGTGCCGCCGTCGGCAGCGTTCGAATCGTCGATACTGTCGGCCTCGACGTCGAGCAGCAACTGCGTCTAGCGATCGTCGAGGTCGAGCGATCGCAGCGCATGTATTTCCTTCCGCTCGCCGTTGCCGAGCGCAGTCCCGACACGCCGCCGGAGCGCTCGATATTGGCGCAACTGCGCATCGGTGAACGCGCGGCGTTGCTGACGGACGCGTTTGCCGTCGATGCGTTGCCGCTGCTGTTACTCGATGACGTGCGCGCCGAGCGACGGCGGGCGTCGGATGGCGGTGGAGCGTTCGTCGCGCATGCCGCACCGGCGCTCAACCGGATCGAGATCGCGTCCGTTCCCACGGTTCGCCGCCTCGCCGTCGAGCAAAGTAACACGTCGGTCGTGCTGGGCGAAGCGATCATGCTCAAAGGCTACCGGCGCGTCCATCGCGGTCCGCAGCCCGAACTTGAAATCGCACGATTTCTCGATGCCGTCGATTACCGCAACACGCCGGCGCTCGTCGGTTACGTGGAGTACGAACATCCCGAGAGCGAGGCGACGGCGCTTTGCATACTGCAGCGCTTCGTGCCTAGCGAGGGCGACGGCTGGGCGGTAACGCTCGATTATCTCGCGTCGTTTTTCGGCCGCGCCGCCGCCGGCGCAACGCAAGCGCATGATGATGCGGCCTACTTGCAACGCGTACGAACGTTAGGCGTACGCACTGCGGAGTTGCACCGGGCATTCGCTACACCGCTGGGCGATCCGGCGTTCGAGCCCGAGCCGACGACGCAAGCAGATGTGGACGCCTGGATCGCTCAAGCCGCGGCGACCGGCGCGAAAGCGCTGGACGGCTTAGCACGCGAACTCGACAGGTTGCCCGACGATGCGCGCGAGCTTGCGCGTGCAGTGCTCGCGCGGCGCGCTGAGATCGCGCAACGGATGCACCCGGCGGCGGCCGGCGCGTTCGGCGTGATGAAGACGCGCTATCATGGCGACTATCATCTCGGACAAGTTTTGGCCGTCGGCGACGATTACATGATCGTCGACTTCGAGGGCGAACCGGGTCGCGATGCGTCCGTGCGGCGGCAAAAGTCGTCACCCTTGCGCGACGTCGCAGGGATGCTGCGTTCGTTGAACTATGCTGCCGTTTCAGGCAGCCGTAGCGTGGCGAATCAGGCCGGCGCAGAAACGCTCGATGCGGTCGCCCGCGATTGGGAGCAGCGTAGCGGCGCGGCATTTCTCGATGGTTACCGGTCGACGATCGAGGGGTGCTCGTCATATCCGAGCGACTCCGAGGCGGCGCGCGGTTTGCTCGAACTCTTTACGCTAGAAAAGGCCTTATATGAAGTTAGCTACGAGCTCGCAAATCGCCCGGCATGGTTACGCATTCCGCTCGAAGGAATTCGCGCAATCTTAGATGCCGGTCATCATGCAACCGTTAACTGATCAAACAATTACGGCGCTCGTCAATGCGCGCCACGGCGACCCGTTCGCCGTGCTCGGGATGCACGTCGTCAACGGCACGGTCGTCGTACGGGCGCTTTTGCCGCAGGCCTCGCGCGTACAGGTCGTCGACACGACGGACGGATCGGTCGTCGCCGACCTGCCGTTGCTCGACAAAGCGGGCTTCTTTGCCGGTCCGGTCGAGGGGCGCGTTGCTGCGTTCGGCTATCGCCTCCGCATCTCGCTCGGAACCGCCGTCAGCGACATCGATGACGCCTATCGCTTCGGCCCCGTTTTAAGCGACCTCGATCTCTATTTGTTCGGCGAAGGCACGCATCGCCAACTGTATCGCCGTTTCGGTTCGCACCCGCTGCGCCATGAAGGTGTCGACGGGGTCAGCTTCGCCGTTTGGGCGCCCAACGCGCAGCGCGTCTCGGTTGTCGGTGATTTCAACGCATGGGACGGGCGCCGGCACCCGATGCGCTTGCGCAGCAGCGGTGTTTGGGAGATCTTCATTCCGGCAGTTCCGCTGGGCAGCGCATACAAATACGAACTGCTCGGGCCGGATGGTGGCGTCCTACCGCTCAAAGCCGATCCCTTCGCGTTTGCCGCCGAGCGAACACCGGCCACGGCCTCAATCGTCGCCGTTCCGGGACAAGCGAGCTGGAACGATGCGCAATGGCTTGCCGGCCGGGAAGCCGCAAATCGGCGCGACGCACCGATTTCAATCTACGAAGTGCATCTCGGTTCGTGGCAGCGTGCCGAGGGCAACCGCTACTTGACCTACACCGAGCTTGCCGAACGACTCGTCCCGTACGTTGCGGAATTGGGCTTCACGCATCTCGAACTCATGCCGGTATCGGAACACCCCTTCGACGGCTCGTGGGGCTATCAGCCCGTCGGCATGTTCGCGCCGACGAGCCGATTCGGTTCGCCCGAAGATTTCGCCAAGTTCGTCGATGCCGCGCACGTTGCCGGCATCGGCGTTATCATCGATTGGGTGCCCGGTCATTTTCCGACCGATGCGCACGGGCTGGGCCGCTTCGACGGAACGCCGCTCTACGAACATGCCGATCCGCGCCAAGGTTTTCAGCCCGACTGGAATACGCTGATCTTTAATTTCGGCCGCAACGAAGTGGCGAACTTCTTGATGGCAAACGCGATCTTTTGGCTCGACATGTACCACATCGATGGTCTGCGCGTCGATGCCGTTGCATCGATGCTTTATCTGGACTATAGCCGCAAGGAAGGCGAATGGATTCCCAACCGGTTCGGCGGCCGGGAAAATCTCGAAGCGATCGCACTTCTGCAACGCGTCAATACGGCAGCGTACGGCGAAGTGCCCGGCATTACAACGATCGCCGAAGAATCGACGGCCTTTCCCGGAGTTTCGGTCCCCGTTGAGTTCGGCGGCCTTGGTTTCGGTTACAAGTGGAACATGGGCTGGATGCACGATTCGCTTGCATACATGCATGAAGATCCGATTTACCGCCGCTACCATCAAGACGAGTTGACGTTTACGTTCATGTACGCGTTCAGCGAAAATTTCGTCTTGCCGCTGTCGCATGACGAAGTCGTGCACGGCAAAGGTTCGCTCATCGCTAAGATGCCGGGCGACAGTTGGCAAGTGTTTGCGAATTTGCGTTTGTATTTCGGCTACATGTTCGCCAATCCGGGCAAAAAGTTACTTTTCATGGGCGGTGAATTCGCGCAAGGCCGCGAGTGGAATCACGACCGCAGTCTGGATTGGCATCTACTGGACATACCGCAGCATCGCGGCGTGCAAAAGCTCATCGCCGATTGCAATGCGATGTACCGTTCGCTGCCGGCGCTGCACGAACTCGATAACGAAGCAGCCGGGTTTGAGTGGATTACGTCCGATCGCGAGTCGTCAGTGCTGGCGTTCATGCGCCGCGCGCGGCCCGGCGATAACGACCTGGCCGTCGTGATCAGTAATTTTACGGCGATACCGCGGTCCCAATATCGGATCGGTGTGGCGGTGCTCGGCACGTATACCGAGGCGCTCAACACCGACGATCAGGCGTATGGCGGTAGCGGTGTCGCCAATCCGCCCCTCATTGCCGAAGCCGTCACCGCACACGGTAAGCCCTACTCGATCCTCGCGCAATTACCGCCGCTGGCAACCGTGATCTTAACGCGCACCTCGTAAAGGCAAACAGCGTTTGCGCGGGCCCCGGCGCGAACGGCTGCGAACACATTCGGGGCACCGCGGAGCGTTATCATGAGCGTACGGCCGGCCGACCTTCCACTTACCGTGCACACCCCGGCCGTGCCGCCGGGCTTGCCGCAGTTGCCGCAACACGTTGCGATTCTCTCATTCGAGGGACCCGACCGGTATGCGTCGATCGGTGGCCTCGGTACGCGGGTGAGTGCGCTGGCGCGAGCGCTCGGTAACGCCGGCCACGATGTCGAACTTTTCTTCGTCGGCGATCCGGCGATGAAGCCGGTCGAAGCGTGGTCGCCCGGTGTGACGCTGCGACGCTGGTGCGGCTGGATTTCCGCCCAGCATCCGCGCAGTGCATACGACGGCGAGTCGGAAAAGATTGCCGATCTCGAATCGAGTTTGCCGGCCTATTTGATCGATTCGGTCATCGCACCGGCCGCCGCGAAAGGCGAGCGCGTTCTGGTCATGGCCGAAGAGTGGCAGATGGCGAATATCGCGATCGTGCTCGATGCCCGGTTGCGCCAATGCGGCTTGCGCGCGGCCGCGACGATCCTTTGGAACGCCAATAATTCATACGGCTTCGAGCGCATCGATTGGCCGGCGCTGCAGCGTGCCGCGACGATCACGGCGGTCAGCCGCTATATGAAATTCGAGCTCGCCCAGTGGCGCGTGCCCGCGCTCGTTATTCCGAATGGGATCGACGAGCGGTTATTACGCGGAGCCGATCCGGCGATGGTCGCCGAAGTCAAAGACGCGTTTGCCGGCAAGCCGACGCTCTTTAAAATCGGCCGCTTCGATCCGGATAAGAATTGGCTGCAAGCCATCGATGCGCTCGTCGAGTTGCGTGCAGCCGGCATCCCGGCACGGCTCGTCGTGCGCGGCGGGAAGGATCCGTACGGCGAAACGGTCATGGGTCATGCGCGCAATCGCGGTCTGGTCGTCGAGCGGATGTCGTACGAAGGGACGGATGGCCGTCGCGTCATTGCCGGCCTACGTGAAGCCGAGGCCGCCGTCATCCACGTTCGGCCGTTTCTCGACGAAAAAACGTTGTTTGCACTCTATGCCGGGTGCGATGTGGTGCTTGCCAACAGCGGGAAAGAACCGTTTGGATTAGTCGGACTCGAAGTTATGGCAGCCGGCGGCGTCGTCGTGTGCGGCTCGACGGGTGAAGAGTACGCCGATCCGTTCGTCAACTCGCTGGTTTGCGACACCGGTGACGGCAGCGAACTCGCGACGTATTTGCGCACGCTCTTTGCCGATCCGATGCTGCGCGAGGAATTGCGCGCGCATGGTGCGATGACTGCCGCACACTACACCTGGACGCGTGTCTTAGCGTCGCTCGAACGCAAAGTCGCTTACGTCGAGTCGCGCTTCGACGTCGCGTAATCGGCGGTCGTCAACCATCGGCTGCCCGAACCGGACACGACGCGAACGTCGTGACACTCGGCGATCTGAGCAGTGCGTTTAGCCGGAGTATCAGGCCGGTCTCCTCGGCGAACGGAATGAGATCGTCGGGATACATCAAACCGCGCTGCGGATGTTGCCAGCGAATCAAGGCCTCGGCGCCGTTGAGCCGGCCATCGCTGCGCACTTGCGCTTGGTAATGCAGCTCGAATTGGTTGTCGACGAGCGCACGTAACAGGTCGACCTCGAGTGCCGCACGTTGACGGACCACCGCCTCCATGGCCGGATCGAAAAAGCGGCAGGCGTTCCGGCCGGTCTCTTTTGCTTTGTACATCGCAAGATCGGCATGTTTGAGCACGTCCTCGGCTGAGGCTGAGTCGTCTTGAAAGAGCGTGAGGCCGATACTGCCGGACGTCACGTGCGTGATGTTGCCGAAGTGAAAGCTCGTATTGAGCAGCGCCAAGATTTGCTGTGCGATCGATTCCAGGGCAGCGGCAGCTTCGGCGCGATCGCGACCGATGTCGATAACGACGAGCACGAATTCATCGCCGCCGAGCCGTGCGACCGTATCGCCTCGGCGGACGCCCGTGCAGAGGCGCTGAGCGACTTCGCGCAGCAGCAAATCGCCGACATCATGCTTCGATCGACGGTTGCGGGCGCCCGCGTCGTCGCAATCGTGGGCAAACTTCACGCGCCGCGCGGCCGCGATTCGCGTAGCTCATCACATACCGCGATGAATTGCGGCTCGGCGGCGATCGTCTCGATGTCGAGCCCGAGCTTGCGCCGCCAATTCGGATACTGATCCCAGGTTCCGGGCACGTTGATCGGCAAGACTTCGCCCAAGGCATCGTCGACTTGCATCATCACGATGCGGGCCGGCGAGCGGGCTAAGAACCGGTGCGCGGCGATCATCACGTCTGCCGGGGATGCGTCCGCGCCGGCAAGATCGCCCGACGCAACGAGCAGCGCAACGAGCCGTTGACGATCGGTCTCGCGTTCGACATGCTCGTCGGCAATACGCGCCGGATCGCCGACACCCAGACTCGCGCGCAGATCGATGTCCGAGCCGCCGATCCAGGCGGCAAACGTTGCCAGGTCGTGCGTCCCGATCGCCGCGAGACTGAGCGCCGGATACTGCTCGGCGATAATAAAATTTGCGTCGGCTTGTCGCTCGAAAAAAAGAATCCGATAGGAGAGAACGTGCGCTTGCGCCATTCGTTCGCGGAAGCCCACCGGCACCGTGCCGAGGTCTTCGCCGATGACGCTGCAGCGTGCGCGCACGCTTTCGAGCGCCAGCACGCCGAGGACGTCCTCGAACGGATAGCCGACATAGGTGCCCTCGAGTGCCGAACGTCCGCGCGGACTCCAGAATAGCCGGGCCAGCGACATGACGTGATCGATGCGCAACGCGCCGGCATCTTGCATGTTCGCGCGGAACAACTCGGCCGCGGTGCGATAGCCGTCGCGCGCAAGACCCGTCGGGTGGAGCGGCGGCAGGCCCCAGTCCTGACCGTCCGGATTGAGCATGTCGGGCGGCGCCCCGACGCTCACGGATGAAACATACGCCTGCGGGTCGATCCAGACGTCCGCTCCGCTCGCGTCGACGCCGACGGCAAGATCGCGGTAAATCGCCACGGCATGGCGTTGGGCAACCTTCGCGGCAGCGCTCAATTGGCGTGCGGCATGATACTGCAAAAACATCGAATACTCGACCGCCGGCCGTTCGGCGCGCGCGAACGCCTTGACGTCGTCGGTCGCCGGATCGCGATAGCTCGGCGGCCACGCGGCAACGTCGCGGCCGAACCGCTCGACGAGCGTCTCGAACGTCGCGAAGCGCTCGAGTGCCGTGCCGCCGTCGGCGATGAATGCGCTGAACTCCGCATCGTCGCGACCGTGCTCGTGCACAAGCGCGAAGCACGCGCGCAGAATGATGTCTTTGGCCGCCGCAACGCCGATGTAATCGACGATCGATGTCGCGCGCAGCAGCTGCAATTGCGCTTGAAAATCCGGTGCGTCAATCGTGCTCCGCACGCGCGGATCGTGAGATTGCGCAAGCGCGTCGACATCGATATACAACCAATTGAGAAAGCGCCGCGACGTCGGCGCGTACGGACTCGCGGCGTCGGGATCGGTGCGATGCGGCGCATGTAGCGGGTTGACGCCGACATAATCGGCGCCGGCCTCGGCAGCGATCCGGATAAATTGAGTGAGATCGGTAAAATCGCCGATGCCCCAATTTCGTTCCGACCGTAACGTATAGACCTGGACGGCGATACCCCAGCGCTGGCCGCCCGGCGGCGTATACACAGCCGGCGGAACGATGACAAGGAAGCTTTCGGCGCTGCCGTAACGGCCTGCGTCGAGCGCGATGCGGTGATAGCCGAGCGGGAATGCGCCCAGTGCAAGGCTGCGCCGGTCGAACGTCCGGCCCATTCGCTCGAACGAGCCGGTTACGGGCGCATCGCGTAGTTCGGCGGTCCCGTGTCTGGCGCTGCCGTCTTCGAGTGCGATCGTCCAGCTGACGCGCTCGGTCCAGCTCGCGGCGGGCAGCGTAATCTCGACGGCCGCCGGCCGGTCGTCGCGCACGACCGTTGCCGGCAGCAGCATATCTTCGGCGTGCGCTTCGCCGCCGAGCAGCGCGACGAAGGCATCGAGGGTTGCTTGCGGTACGACGCGCTCGACCCCGAAAGCATCGGAGTAGCGCGCGTCGGGTGCAGTCACAACGCGCGCCCCGCAAATACTGCGAGCGAACGCGTGCGCAATATGTACGCCTCGCGTGCTTCGAGCGTCGCACCGGAGGCCGCTCCGCCGTCGAGCGACGTATCGAGCGCTAGCGTCCATTCGATTCGCGCCGGATCCGGTAATTGAAACTTTACGTCGATGTCCGCGGCGTTCAAGAGCATTGCGATGAGCGGCCGGGCGCCGAAGAAGACGCCGATCGCACGCAGCGGCTGATGCCAATCGTGTGCCGTCATTTCACCGCCCGTGTCGCGCAGCCAGGTAATGTCTTTGCGGTTCGTACCCGGCAGGGGCGCGCCGCGGAAGTAGGCGTCGCTGTTGAAGGCGGGCAGCCCCTTGCGCATGCGAATGATCATCTGCACGAAGTCCGTTAACGCAAGATCGCGGTCGGTCCGGCCTTTCCAATCGAGCCACGAGATTTCGCTGTCCTGACAGTAGGCATTGTTGTTGCCGCCCTGCGTGTTGCCGAACTCGTCGCCGGCAAGCATGAGCGGGACGCCCGACGAGAAAAAAAGTGATGCCAGCAAATTACGCTTCTGGCGTTCGCGTAACGCCAGCACGTTCGGATCGTCGGTCGGCCCTTCAACCCCGCAATTCCAACTCTCGTTGTCATCGGCACCGTCGCGATTTCCCTCGAAATTCGCGTCGTTGTGTTTGCCGTTGTAGGCGACCAGATCGGCTAACGTGAAGCCGTCGTGCACGGTCACCAAATTGATACTCGAACGTGGCCGGCGGCCGTCCCAGGCAAATAGGTCGCTCGAGCCTGCCAAACGCGATGCGAGCTCCGGCAAGACGCCGTCGGTGCCTTTCCAGAATCGCCGGATCGTATCGCGGTAACGGCCGTTCCATTCCGACCAGCCGGGCGGAAAATTCCCAACTTGATAGCCGCCCATCCCGAGATCCCAGGGCTCGGCGATCATCTTCACGCGCGAAAGAACCGGATCTTGCGCGACGGCTTTGAAGAATGCCGCGTCACGCGCGTACCCGTTATTTTCGCGTGCAATCGAAACGGCGAGATCGAAACGGAAGCCGTCGACATGCATCTCTTCGACCCAGTAGCGCAGCGAGTCCATGACGAGTTGCAACACACGTGGATGGCGCAGATCGAGCGTGTTGCCGCAGCCCGTCGAATCGTCGTAAAAACGGGCGTCGCTCATCGTGCGGTAATACGATTTGTTGTCGATCCCGCGCAGCGAGAGCGTCGGCCCGAGGTGATTGCCTTCGGCGGTATGGTTGTAAACGACGTCGAGGATGACTTCAATGCCGGCTTCGTGCAGCAGCTTGACCATCGTCTTGAACTCACTCAAGCCGCTCGTTAAATACCGCGGCTCCGGTGCGAAAAACGCCAGCGAGTTGTAGCCCCAATAATTACGCAGACGGCGTTCGATGAGAAACCGGTCGTCGATAAAGGCGTGAATCGGCAGCAGTTCGACCGCGGTGATTCCCAGATCGACGAGATAGGCGATGACCGCGGGTGCCGACAATCCGGCGAACGTCCCGCGCATCGCCGGCGGCACGTTCGGATGCAGCTGCGTGTAACCGCGCACGTGCAATTCGTAAATGATCGTCTGCTGCCATGTGTTGTTGGGGCGCCGGTCGTCGCCCCAGGTAAAGGCGGTATCGCAAACGACGCCCTTGGGTACACCCGAAGCGTTATCGCGCCGGTCGAACGAGAGATCGCCGTTGCGCGCACCGATCCGATAGCCGTAGTGCGCGTCGCTCCAGCGCATGCTGCCGCTCAATTCGCGCGCATACGGATCGACGAGCAGCTTATGATGGTTGAAGCGGTGGCCGCTGGCGGGATCGTACGGACCGTAGACGCGATAGCCGTACAGCGTTCCGGGACGCGCGTCGGCCAGATAGCCGTGCCAGACTTGGTCGGTATATTCGGGCAATTGATGGCGCACCAGTTCGCGCCGGCCGCGTGCATCGAAGATGCACAGTTCGACTCGTTCGGCATGCGCTGAGAAAAGCGCGAAATTGACGCCTTTTCCATCCCATGTTGCGCCGAGTGGGAACGGCTGCCCGGGCGCGATGCGGCGACGCGCCGCCGAGTTCACGCCGTCACTCGATAAGCAGCCGCGCGAGACTGGGAAACGCTTCGGCATACGTCGGGTGGATGTGCACCGACCGTTCGAGTGTGCGCCACGTGCTGCGGGCCTCCATATGGGCGAGAAAGACATGCACGAGTTCGCCGGCTTCATAACCGACGAGCGTCGCGCCGAGAATGCTGTCGTTGGTTGTGTCGACGACTAGCCGGTAAAATCCGTTCGTTTCGTTCCATTCGATCGCGCGCGCAACGCTATCGAGTTCGAGCGTCACGCAACGCGCGGCGTGGCCTGCCTGCAGCGCAGCTTCGTGCGTTAGTCCGACGCGTCCGACTTGCGGATCGGTGAACACCGCGTAACCGAGCACCCGATCGTGGCGCGTGCGCGACATGTCGCCGGCGAGAATCGCTTTGAGCCGCCGATAATCTTCCCACGAGACGTGCGTGAACTGCGCTTGGCCCGCAACATCACCCAATGCGTAGACGCCGGGAACGGCAGTTCGCAAATGTTCGTCGACCGCGATGTAACCGCGGGCGTCGAGTGCAATGCCCGCTTCCACGGTACCCGGCGGCACGTTCGGCGTTCGGCCTGCCGCGACGAGCAGTGCTTCGCCTTGTAGCGTTTCACCGCCGCCGCAATGCACGCGATACGTCGTGCCGTCGAAACGTACCGCTTGTGCATGGACGCCCAGATGGAGGACGACGCCGTCGCGCTCGAGCGAGCGTTGCAAGGCGGCCGAAACCTCCGGCTCTTCGGCTGCCAGCACGCGGTCCGCGCTGTTTACGATGTGCACCTCGCTGCCGCAGCGGGCTAAGCCTTGTCCGAGTTCGAGCCCGATATAGCCGCCGCCGATAACGATCGTACGGCGCGGCAACGTCCGCTGATCGAAGAAATTGAGGTTGGTCAGCGTCGGGACGCCGGCGATTCCGTCAAGCGGCGGCATCGCGGGCGACGTTCCGGTATCGATGATGATTGTTTGCGCGGCGTACGTTTGGCCGCCGGCAACGAGTGTGTGCGGGCCGCTGAAAGCAGCCTCGGCGCGGACCAGCGCGAGCTGCGGATGTTTGGCGAATTTCGCCTCGACGCCGCCGTTCCAATCCGCAACCGTCGCACGCACGCGGTCCATGACGGCGGCGAAATCCACCCGCACGTCGGCATGGACGCCGATATCCGCCGCTCGGCGGGCGCGACCGGCTGCATGCGCCGAGGCCAGAAACGCTTTCGAGGGCGTACATCCGACGTTGACGCAGCTTCCACCCAGCCGGCCGCGCTCGAACACGACGACACGCTTACCGTCCGCGGCAAGGTCGAGTGCAAGCGGAACGCCGCCCTGACCCGTACCGATAACGGCAACGTCGAATGTCTCCATGGCGGCAAGCTCCTACCCGTTTCGTGGCCGAGTGCGGCGCCCGGCGAGCACGCTAATGGCGCGTGAGCAGTGCTACCGGAACGTCGAAATCCCAGGCCAGCGGCGGGTGCTCCGCGCCGGCGTATTCGGCGACCTGCTGGATCAATTTCGCGACCAGCGCCGTCCAGCCGGTTTGATGCGACGCGCCCAGTCCGGCTCCGGTGTCGCCGTTGAAATATTCGTAAAACGCAATATAGTCGCGCCAGTGCGGATCGGTCTGAAATAACGCTTGAGCGCCGTTGGCGGGCCGGTTGCCGGCGTTATCGCGCCGGAACAAGCCGATCAAACGCTGGGCCAAATCGATCGAAATATCCCACAGCGTCAATTCCCGACCCGAACCCGTCGGATACTCGACTTTAAAATCGTTGCCGAGGTAAAAATGGAAGCGCTGTAGCGACTCGATGAACAGATAATTGAGCGGAAACCATACCGGACCGCGCCAATTCGAGTTGCCGCCGAAGGTCGCCGTCGTCGATTCGGCCGGCTGATAATCGACCCGAAACGTCGCGCCCGCGACGCTCAATACAAACGGATGCTCGGCGTGGAATTTCGAGAGCGAACGCAATCCGAACGGACACAGAAACTCGTCTTCGGCGAAGAACCGGCGCAGGACACGCTTGAGCTTTTCCGGCGTGACGATCGCCATCAGCCGCCGTTCTTCAAGACCCTTCTTTTCGAGGTGCGCAACGTTCTCGCTCAACTCCGGGCGGTTACGGATGAACCACTCGATGCGTTTCTTTAAGCGCGGCAGCTTGTCGAGTGCACCGCTCGAAATCGTTTCAACCGCGAAAAGTGGAATGAGCCCGACCATCGAGCGTACCTTGAGTGCGATGCGCTGCTTGTCGGGCAAAAACAGCTGGTCGTAATAAAAGCCGTCGTCGTCGTCCCACAGACCCTCGTCGTCGGCACGCAGCGAATTCATCGCGTCCGCGATGTATAGGAAATGCTCGAAAAACTTCGACGCGATGTCTTCGTAAACCGCATCGTGTTTGGCTAATTCCACCGCGATCACCAGCATGTTGAGCGAGTAGACGCCCATCCAGCTCGTGCCGTCGGCTTGCGCGAGATAGCCGCCTGTCGGCAGCGCCGAACTGCGATCGAATACCCCGATGTTGTCCAGACCCAAAAAGCCGCCTTGAAAGACGTTCTTGCCCGCGACGTCCTTACGATTGACCCACCAGGTAAAGTTCAACAGCAGCTTCGTAAAGACGCGCTCGAGAAATGTGATGTCGCCCGTGCCGTAGTGCTTGGCTTCGATTTTGTACGTGCGGTACGCCGCCCAGGCTTGCACCGGCGGATTGACGTCGTCGAAGGCCCATTCATACGCCGGAATCTGGCCGTTGGGATGCATGTAGAATTCGCGCGTCAACGTGAGCTGCTGCGCTTTGGCGAATCCCGGATCGATGATTGCGAGCGGAATAACGTGAAAGGCAAGGTCCCATGACGCGTACCACGGGTATTCCCAGGTGTCGGGCATCGACAGAATGTCGTCGTTGTAAAGATGAATCCACGCGGCGTTTCGGCCGTGCAGCCGCGATACCGGCGGCGTCGGCATGAGCGGATCGCCCATGAGCCAGTCACGCACGACGTAACAATAATATTGCTTGGACCATAAGAGTCCGGCGAACGCCTGCCGCTGGATTTGCCGTTCGTCGTCGGTTAAATTACCCGGGACGACCGTCTGGTAGAAGACATTGGCTTCCGCGATTCTGTCGTCGAAAACGCCGTCGAACGAGCCGTCGATCCCGGCGCTCGCAGAGTGATCGGTCAGCCGTAAACGAATCGTTTGCGTCTCGCCCGGCTGGAGCAACAGCCGGTAGTGCAGCGACATCTTCGTACCGACGCGAGCACGATTGATCGTGTTCGATTCGCCGCCGACGATGTAGCGGTCGATGCCGTCTTTGGTAAAGCGCGTCGGACTTTGCGAGTTGAACGCTTCGCGATAATTCGTCTCGTTGTCGGTGAAGAGGCGGTCGCCCGCGGCGGCATCGTGGAAAAGCCAGCGTTTTCCCAGCGTCGCATGTTCGAGCACAACGGCGTTTGCATGATGCGGCGAGTCGGCGATCGATGGTTTGGGGACACCGGCGCGCCATGCCCAATCGTTGCGAAACCACGTCGTGGGCAAGATGCGTAAGGGCGCAGCGACGTTCGCGCGATTGGTCGCGCTGATCCGGATGAGAATGTCGTCGATGTCGCACTTGGCATACTCGACGGTAATGTCGAAATATTTGTCGTCGGCAAAGATACCGGTATCGACCAGTTCGTATTCCGGATCGTTACGCGTGCGTTCGCGGCTGACGCGCAGCAGTTCTTCATAGGGAAAGCGTCGCTGCGGGTACTTGTACGCCGCCTTCATGTACGCGTGCGACGGTAGATTGTCAAGGTAGTACCAGTACTCCTTAACATCTTCACCGTGGTTACCTTGCGGACCGGTTACGCCGTAAAAACGCTCTTTGAGAATCGGGTCGTTTTCGTTCCAAAATGCCGGCGCAAAGCATAACCGCTGATGGTTGTCGCTGATACCGAGAATGCCGTCTTCGCCCCACCGATATGCGCGAACGCGCGCCTGTTCGAACGGAAAATAATCCCACGCCGTGCCGTATTCGCTGTAGTCTTCGCGAACGGTACCCCACTGCCGGTCGCTTAGATACGGTCCCCAACGCCGCCAATGCGCCGTACGCCGTTCGGCGGCGATGATACGCTGACGTTCGGGATTGATATCCATCGGTGCTGCAAATCCGAAATTGGCGCAAGGTTTCCTTTCAATGCAGCGCCTATGCCATGTAACGATGCAGCAATGGCACTTCGGGCGTGAGGTATGCGGCGATTTCAACGTCGCTCAGGCACGCGAATGGATCGTCACGAACGGCCGCGGAAGCTATGCTTGTGGAACGGTCGCCGGCAACCTCACGCGCCGCTATCACGGCCTGTTGATCGCCGCGCTTACTCCGCCGGTCGAGCGCCGGCTCATTGTTGCCAAAAGCGAAGTCAGCGTCATGTACGGCGGTCGCCGGTATGCACTTGCAACGAACCGGTGGGCGAGCGGCGCAGTCGAGCCGTGCGGTTATCGGCTGTGTGAATCGTTTGCACTCGAAGACGGTGTTCCGACGTGGACGTACGCTTGCGCCGACGCATCGATCGTTCAAACGATCGCTATGGTGCACGATCGCGATGTGACGGCACTTGGTCTGCACGTGAAGCGCGCGCAAGCGCCGCTGCAGTTCGAATTGCGCGTGCTCGTTGCCGATCGCGACCACCATGGCGGTACGCTGCCCGAGCCGCATACGTTTGCGGTCACGTGTGCGGAGGGCGCGGCGACCGTCGCGTTGCCGGCATGCGGCCGAACGTTACATGTGACGGCGGCCGGAGCGACGTTTCGCGAGTTGCATGAAGCGTACCGCGGCTTCGATCTCGCGCGCGAAGCTGAACGCGACCTGCAAGCCGTCGACGACTACGCGTGTGTGTTGCAGCTCGCGTTCGAGCTCGAACCCGATGCACGCGGCGGCTGCGTTTTCGCGCTCGACGGCGCAGCGAGCGACCCGCCGCAAGCGATTGTAACGGCGGCGCGCCGGCGGCACCAAGCCGTCGTCGACGCGCAAGCATCGCCGCTCATCGGACGGCTTGCCGCGGCTGCCGATGCGTTCATCGTTCGGCGCGGCATCGACGAGGACGCCGGAAAAACCGTCATTGCCGGTTATCCGTGGTTCGCCGACTGGGGTCGCGACACGATGATCGCGCTGCCGGGTTTGGTTTTACGCACCGGCCGTCCGGAATTAGCGCGTGAAATCTTACTGACGTTCGCCCGCAGCATCGACGGGGGGATGTTGCCCAATCGGTTTCCCGACGACGGGTCGGTCGCGGAATATAACACGGTCGACGCGGCGCTGTGGTTCATCGAAGCGGTCCGCAGTTACATTGCCGAAACCGGCGATTTGGAGTTTCTGCGCACCCTGCTACCCGCGCTCGACGCAATCGTCGATGGTTACGTCAACGGGACGCGGTACGGCATCCGGGTCGATGGTGACGGACTGGTGCAAGCCGGCGTTCCCGGCGTGCAGCTGACCTGGATGGATGCGAAGGTCGGCGACTCGGTCATTACGCCGCGCATCGGTAAGCCGGTCGAAATCAGTGCGCTCTGGTATGCGGCGTTGCGCGCGATGGAAACGCTCGGGCCGGCCGCGGGTTCCAGCGCTAAACGCTACCGGACGCTCGCCGAGCGATGCGCGCGCGGGTTGCAGCGCTTTTGGAATGCGGAGCGCGGTTACTGTTTCGACGTCCTCGACGGCCCGGGCGGCGACGATCCGGCGTTGCGGCCCAATCAGCTTTTCGCGATCGCCTTGCATGCAAGTGCCTTCGATGCAACGCAGGCACGTTCGATCGTGGACGTCTGCGCGCGCGAGTTATTGACGTCGCATGGTCTGCGAACGCTGGCGCCCGGCGATCCGGCCTATTGCGGCCGGTACACCGGCAGTGTCGCTGCGCGCGACCGGGCGTACCATCAAGGGACGGTTTGGCCGTGGCTGATCGGTCCGTTCGTGCGCGCGCACTTGCGCGTGTACGGCGATCCGGTGCGCGCACGCAGCTTCGTTGCACCGCTGGTCGACGCGCTCGGCGGCTACGGCATAGGAACGCTGCCCGAAATCTTCGACGGCGATCCGCCGCACGCGCCGCGCGGCGCCGTCGCGCAAGCGTGGAGTATCGCCGAACTGATCACGTCGCTCGTCGAAATCGAAGCGGTCGAAGGCCGAACGCCGGCGCCCGTGGTTTAAGCGCGGCGGTCGAACGACGGCGCCGGCCGTCCGGCGTGCGGCGGACTCGACGGCGCGTAGCGGATATCGGCCGGAAGTTGCGCGACTTGGGCGATGATCTCGCTCTGCGGCGCACTCGGGGCATCGGATAGCGCCGGACTCAACGGGCTGCCGCCGTTTGAAGTCGGGGTCGTTGCCGCGGCCGCCGGTGACGTGCCGGACGGGCCACCATTACCATACGCCGCGCGACTTGCGGGGACGGACTGGACTGCCGATACATCCATGTGACAGAACTCCTAACGGACGCACCTGCGTCACTAGCTTGTATCGGTTACCTGCGCCGGCACTTTAGTGCGTTCGGCGCGCAGCGCTACGGCAATGCCGAGCGTCACGAGGAGCGCTCCGGCAATTGCCGACGGCGCGAGCCGTTCGTTAAAAATTCGCGCGGCAAGCGCGGCGGCGATCGCCGGCTCGATAAGCGTCGATGTCGCCACCAACGTCGCGCTGAGCGTCCGTACGGCCGCATTGAGCGCAGTGTGACCTAAAAGTTGCGAGACGACGGCCATCGCCGCGATCGCCGCCCAGGCGCGCCCGTCGCCGAGGGCCGGAATTTTATCGTGCCCGGCGACCGTCAGCGTCAACAAAACGGCGGCAGCGACCGGGTACGTGCGGCCGACGACGGCGAGCGTGCCGTACCGTGGATCGCCCGCGCGCACGATCAGCAAGTAAACGCCGATTGCCAGTGCACCCGCGAGTGCGAGCGCTACGCCGAGCGGCGTCCGTTGGGCGCCGGGCCGTCCCACGACGAGTGCGACCCCGCCGAGCGCGAGCAGCAAGCTGACGACCACATCGCCGCGCAGCCGCTGCGTGCGAGCCACCGTAAAAGCTTCGGTCCAAACCGGAGTCGTGCAGACCAGCAGAGTCGAGATTGCGACGCTCGTGTAACGCAACGATGCGATCCAGCAGGCAAAGTGCAGCGCAAGTGCCGCGCCGGCGAAGCCGAATCGCCATTCGGCGCGTTGTCCGTACGAGCGGTATGCGCCCGTTAGCAGCGCCGCGACGCCGACCGGCAACGCCGCGATCGACATGCGCAACGCCGAAACGGCGATCGGTCCGCCGCCCTCGAGCGCAAACCTGGCAAAGATCGCAGCTGCGCCGATGGCGATTTGTGCCAACACCAGCAGCGCAAAAGCGTTGCGCATCGGGCTTGCGGCTTCGGCGCGCCGCGCGGCTGCCCCGCGTGGCACGCGGCCGGTCATCCTTGACAGCGGCGTATCACAAGCGTAGCGTAACTTCTAAAGCGCTACGGGAGCTCGGACGACCGGGCTGAGAGGGCGATTGAGATCGCCGACCGTGGATGCGAGCACCGTGTGCGGTGCCGCATCCCTACCTGATCCGGATAATGCCGGCGCAGGGAATGTCCTCCTCGCCCCGTCGCGTTTATCTATCGGCTGGGAGATACGCAATGGCGAGCATGGTCACTCCGACGAACGACGCGATAACCCGCGACCCGTTTCCCGCATCACACAAGGTTTACGCGATCGGTTCGCAGGCGTCCATTCGCGTGCCGGCACGTGCGATCACGTTGACGACGGGTGATGTTCACACCGTTTACGATACGAGCGGTCCGTTCACGGATCCGGATGTCGCCATCGACGTGCGGGCCGGAATCGAACCGATTCGCAGCGGCTGGATAGAAGCGCGCAACGATACGCGCGAACTCGAGCGGCCGTCGTCGATTTACCGCGTTGCGCGCGAGTCGATGCACGAACTCGACGCGTTGCGCTTTACGACGCAACGCAAAGCGCGCGTCGCAAAGCCGGGCGCGAACGTGTCGCAAATGCATTACGCACGGCGCGGCGAGATCACACCGGAAATGGAGTTCATCGCCATTCGCGAGAACATGGCGCCGGAGTTCGTGCGCGATGAAGTGGCGCGCGGACGCGCCGTGATTCCGACGAACATCAATCATCCCGAAAGCGAGCCGATGATCATCGGCCGCAACTTTTTAGTAAAAATCAACGCGAATATCGGTAATTCGGCGATCGGCTCGTCGATCGAAGAAGAAGTCGAAAAGATGGCTTGGGCAACGCGCTGGGGCGCCGATACCGTCATGGATCTTTCGACCGGTAAAAACATCCATGAAACGCGCGAATGGATCTTGCGCAACTCACCGGTTCCGATCGGAACGGTGCCGATCTATCAAGCGCTCGAAAAAGTCAACGGCAAAGCCGAAGATCTCACCTGGGAAATCTATCGCGATACGCTCATCGAACAAGCCGAACAAGGCGTCGACTATTTTACCGTGCACGCCGGCGTCTTGCTGCGGCATATTCCGTTGACGGCCAAACGGGTGACCGGTATCGTTTCGCGCGGCGGTTCGATCTTAGCGAAGTGGTGTCTCTCGCACCATCAAGAGAACTTCTTGTACACGCACTTTGAGGACATCTGCGAAATCATGAAGCAGTATGACGTCTGCTTCTCACTCGGCGACGGATTGCGGCCCGGCTGTTTAGCCGATGCCAACGACGAAGCGCAATTCGGTGAACTCGAAGCGCTGGGCGAACTCACGCAAATTGCTTGGAAGCATGACGTTCAGGTGATGATCGAGGGGCCCGGTCACGTCCCCATGCACCTGATCAAAGAAAACATGGAAAAGCAATTGGCGATCTGTCATGAAGCGCCGTTCTATACGCTCGGGCCGCTCACGACCGACATCGCTCCCGGCTACGATCACATTACCTCGGCGATCGGCGCCGCGATGATCGGCTGGTACGGCACGGCGATGCTGTGTTACGTGACGCCGAAAGAGCACTTGGGGCTGCCCGATAAGCAAGACGTCAAAGACGGCGTTATCGCCTATAAGATCGCCGCGCACGCCGCGGACGTGGCCAAGGGTCATCCGAATGCCCGGCATTGGGATGACGTTCTCTCGAAAGCACGCTTCGAGTTTCGCTGGGCCGATCAATTCCATCTCGGCCTCGATCCGGAAACGGCGGAAAAATATCACGACGAAACCTTGCCCGCCGACGGCGCGAAAGTCGCGCACTTTTGCTCGATGTGCGGTCCGCATTTTTGTTCGATGAAAATTACGCAAGACGTACGCGACTACGCCGAGCGCGGAATGGCCGAGAAGTCGGCGGAATTCAAAGCTGCCGGATCGGAGATTTATATCGAGAGCGCGGCGTCCGTCGTGTAGCCGTGCGTTAAAGTCTGGCTAGGAGTCGAGGATAAACGCTTACGGCGGCCAAGGCGAGCGCGTTATGCCGGTTTCGAGATTTTTGTGGCCGCTGCTTGTTGCCGGGCTGACTGCCTGCTCCGGTAACCTTGGCGGCGGTCAGAGTACGCTTCCAGGCGCTCCGCTGGGCACCAACAGCGTTCAACAAGCGCCGCTTCCGGCACCGACCGCTTCGCCTGTTTCGGCGTCGCTCGTGGCGTCGGTCGGCGATTCGCTCGACGCTCAACCGCTGCCGTCGATCATGGGCTGGGGCGGCACGATCGCATTTACCAAGCCCGTACCGTCGCCGTCGGCGAGTCCGAATGCAAAGCAGAGCGCCGTTCCGGACGCCGGGCCGATCTCGGTCGGCGTGACTGCAGCGGTCGTCGAACCGGCCGATGCGCCGCACTTTGCCGCCGCTGCCAAAGGCAAAGGCGTGTCCAAGGGGTTGCTGTACGTCAGCCTGCTGCCAACGGCCGACCTGACGCTCGCGCAGTACCCGAAGATTGCCGTCGATGTTCCGCGCGACACGGTCGCGAAGTACCGCGATCGTCCGTTCGCGCTCGCTTTGTACGATCCGGAGACCAAGGAGAAAACCTACCGGCTTGCAGTCGCCGAGCGCGATCTGGCGAGTCCGGCGCCTAGCCCATCATCTCCGGCTACCGCCACGCCGGCTCCGGTGATCTCGATGAATCCGGGTCAAATGCAGAATCCTACGGCGCTTACGCCGCCGCCGGTCGGCTCGGCGTTAGGCGATGCCATGCTGCCGCCGGAGCGCATTGCTTTTCTGCCGACGGCGTCGACGCTCGTGCTGCGCGCGAATCGCCCGGTCGTTTTCGTCGTTTACGCCGCGCCTGCAGCTTCACCGCAACCCAGCGCCAAACCGAGTGCCGGATCGTCGCCCGCCCCGGCGCCTTCGAGTTCGCCGTCACCCGCGCCGCGTGTAAGTCCGACCGCCGTTCCGTCGCCCGCCTAGAAGCCCGCCGTTCGTAGGCCGTCGGTCTCGCCGGCAAGCGAAGAACGCACTTGCTCGCGCTGATGTGAATGCGAACTTCACGGGTAAGCAAATTGTAAGCAAGTCGTTTTCCTACGTGTCTTGCGGGCTTTGTGGTGCGGCAACTGCCGCAGGAGCGACTGTTGAAAATTGCTCTCGCTACGATGACGGCTAACGTGCTTTGCTCGCCGGGCGGAGCGCAAGGTAGCGGTCAACGTGTCCGCATCGCCGCGCTTGCCCAAGCGTTGGCGGCGGCGGGCCATGCGGTAACCGTCTATATGCGCCGCGCTGATCCCACGGTTCCCGCCCGGCTCGACGTTGGGAAATTCGCCGCAGTGCAGGTCGACGCCGGAGTAGCCGGGCCGCTTTCGGGCGGCGAGCTGACGGCCGCGGTCGCCCAATTCGAGCAGCAGCTTACGCTGGAGTTGAATGCCGCTCCGCCGCATGTCGTGCACGCCTTCGACTGGCTCGCCGGGCGGGCAGCAATCGTTGCTTCCGGCGGCGGTGGCCGGCCGGTCGTCGTATCGGCGGCGCCGTTCCCCAGCATCGCTGCAGCCGACGACGGCAGCGCGTCCGCAATCGTCATCCGCCGAGCGGCGCGAATTATCGCCAATTCGAGCGCGCAAGTCTTTACATTACTCGGTCTCGGTGCGAGACCCGGGGCGATCAAATTCGTTCCGTCCGGCGTGGATGTCGAGCTCTTTGCGCCGGTTTTGCCGATCGTGCGTAGCGGTAAGCGGTTTCGCATTGCGACGCTCGGCGGTTTAGGTGTCGCTCACGGTGTCGCCGACGTTATCGAAGCATTGGCCGAGTTGAGCGATGTCGAGCTTGCCGTCGGCGGTGGTGACGCGCAACAAGCGGAATCCGCCGGCGACGACGTCGCACGACTCTGGGCCCTTGCGCGGCGGCGCGGCGTCGCGGACCGGGTGACCTTTTACGGACGCATCGCGCGTAACGATGTGCCGGCGTTTCTATGCGCGTCCGACGTCGTGGTTTGCGCGCCGCATGCCGAGTCGCTGGGACTCGTCGCGCTCGAAGCGATGGCATGCGGCGTTCCGCCGGTTGTTTCCGCAGTGGGCGGCCTCGTCGATGCGGTTAGCGACGGAATGACCGGCATCCACGTTCCCCCGCAGTCGCCCCGGCAAATTGCCTATGCCGTCGACACGCTTCGCGCCGATCCCGTGCGGCGGGCGCGTTACGGGCGAATGGGAATCGAGCGGGCGGCTTCGCGGTGTTGGCCGCGCATCGCCGCGGCAACCTTGGACGTCTACGACGGCGTTGCGCCGAAACCGGAGCTATTCGTTCGCACTCGCTCGTAGCCGCCCTGCGGCCGACTGTACTTTCATCGCGAGCTGCCGATGATTGACACATGGCGCTACATGAAGTCGCTGATCTTACGGTGCGGTTCGATGCCCCCGATCTCATGGCGGCCTTGCAGCGCTTAGAGGCCCAAGCCGAGCAGTACGATGCGTTAGCCTTTGGTTTGATCGTTATGGATGCCGACGGCATCGTGCTTGCTTATAACCAAGCCGAGTCGCGATTCGCCGGCATTCCGCCGGAAAAAGCGCTCGGTTACGACTTCTTCGCCGACGTCGCGCCATGTACGAACAACTACCTCGTCGCCGGCCGGTACGAAGAAGAGTCGCTGCTCGACGAACAGATCGACTACATCTTCACCGTGAAAATGCGTCCGACGCGCGTGCGTCTACGCATGCTCAAAAATCAAAGCGCCGGCCGCCAATACCTTGCCGTTCGATGGACGTAGCCGAACGCGCGACCGCCGACATTGCGCCTGCGGCGCTCGAACGCGAGCAGATCGAACTGCTGCAACTGCTCTACCTGTGCCCCGTAGCGATCGCGCGCCTCAATGCCGTCGGAAAGATTCTGCTGATGAATCCGTACGGTGCCCAGCTGCTTATGCCCGTCGCGCAGAACGGCGCGTTGCATAATCTCTTCGATCTGCTCGAACCGCTGGCACCCGAAGTCGCCGAAATGGCGCGGCGCTTCGAGGGCCGCGCGGGCAAAGTTTGCGACGAACATCGGGTCACGTTTCCGGGCCGAACGTCGGGCGCCGCAACAACGATCGTCGCCGTAACGCTGCAAAAGGTCGACCCCGATACATTTGTCGCGGTCATGACCGACGTGAGCGCGGCAGCAAACCGCGAACGTTTCGTCCGGCTAAGCGAAGAGCGGCTGCACGCCGTGCTCGACGGCTTGACGCAATACTCGGTTTGCACCGTCGATCCCAACGGAATGATAACGAGCTGGAACCGGGCCGCGGAACGGATGGACGATTACCGCAGCGACGAGACGATGGGACGGCATATCGACATGCTCGTCGGCCGCGTCGGAACCACGAAAAGCCCGATGAGTAAACGACTCGACTTGGCGCGGCGTAACGGCTCGCATCAATTCGAGTCATGGCGCGTACGCAAAGACGGTCGTCAGTATTGGGCCAGTACTTCGATTTCCGCGCTGTACGACAAAGACGGAACGTCGCCGTTAGGTTTTTCGATCATTGCCACGGATCTCACCGAGCAACGCCGGGCGGAAGACCGGCTGCGCGTGCAGGCATCGATCGATCCGCTCACCGGCGCGCTCAATCGAAGATCGTTCTTTGAGATCGCGCGACGCGAGCGAGCGCTGGCGGCGGAAAATCACGAATCGGTCGGCATGCTGTTGCTCGACGCGGACCACTTCAAAAACGTCAACGATACGCACGGACATGAAGCCGGCGACCTTACCTTGCAACGTATCGTCGAAGACTGCCGCCAAGAGATTCGCGCGCAAGACGTTCTAGGCCGATTCGGTGGCGAAGAGTTCGCGGTGTTCTTGCCCGGCTGCGACGTGCAAGCCGCGCGCGATGTGGCCGAACGCGTCCGCGCGCGGATAGCTGCGGGCAGCGGTCCGCACATCGTGCCGTGTACGGTGAGTATCGGCGTCGTTGCTTGCCAAGATGCCGCAGAGAGCGTTGAGGCGTTGATGCGTCGCGCCGACGCTGCCATGTATGTTGCGAAGGATAAGAGCCGAAACTGCGTGGTCGTCGCGTAGTCGCGACGTCGTGCTAAAAGCTGCTACGGAAGGCCGGAATCGGCGCCAGCATCACCGCGTCCAATGCGAGTACCGGAGTCGGCGCCGCCGAGGACGCGTCCGCGCCGAGCGTGGCCTGACCTGCGTGACGGCGGTGCGCGGCATACGGGCTCCACGCTACGGCAACGCTGCTGTGAAGTTGCCGGTAGACGCGCAGTACCTTGACGACGTAGCGTTGCGTCTCGTCATACGGCGGAATGCCGCCGTACATCTTTACCGCATTTGGTCCGGCGTTGTAACCGGCAATTGCCTTCTCGAACCAATGCTGTTGTCCGCGAAAACGGTCGAGCAGCAGTTTGAGATAGTTCGACGTGCCGCGCAGATTCTCGGACGCATCACGCGGATTGACGCGCAGGCGTGCAGCGGTACCCGGCATGAGTTGGCCTAAGCCGCGTGCCCCGGCTCGCGACACGGCGTTCGCACGCCATGACGACTCGACGGTGACGATCGCCATGATGAAACGCGGATCGACTTTCGTGCGCTGCGCATCGGCGAGAACGGAGATTGCGTATTTGCGACGCTGCCAATCGGGCAACCGCGGATTCATGACGCGCAGGATCGTTGCGTACGCCCTTACTGCGCTGACAGAGCGCTCGCGAGCGCACACCGGCGGCGCGGCTACACAACAAAATGCGAGCGCCGCAATAAGCGGCACGATTCGGCGTGGCATGCGCGTAGATTGTTTGTCGACGCAAACGCAACCTGCGGCGCAGGGACTCCGGGTGATGCGGCGTGATAAGCGTAATGCCGTACGCTCGTGCGGCACTACCGGCTGGAGACAGACAATGTCGTTTCTTAATAATATCGGCGGGTTACTTAATGAGTTCACGGGTGCCGCGCCCGAACAGATCGAATCGGCAACCGCCCAGCACGTCGACTCGATGGACAGCGGCGAACTTGCCGGCCACCTGACGTCGGGTGCGCAAAACATGAACAGCGGTATGCTCGGCAACCTCGCTTCATCATTGTTGGGCTCGTTAAGCAATCACGGACAGAACGCTGCGGCCGTCGACGCAGCGGGCGTTTCGACCGATGCGGCGCAAAGCGGCGATCCAAGCGCAGTTACATCACTCATCGAGCATGCACAACAAAACCCCGGTGCGCTCAAGGATGCAGCAATCGACTTCATCAAGAATAACCCGCAAGCAGTCGAGCAATTTGCGCCCGGCTTTCTCAAGGGCATTCTTTCAAAGTTCAGCAGTTAACGCAGCCGCGTTCGAGCGGCCGAGGCGCCGCCGGCCGCGTGCATCGAAGCGCGTAAATGGAGCCGACACCATTGCGCACGGCGCAGGCTCGTCATCCGTTCCGATGGCTGGCCCTTGGTGCCCTTACGCTGTTGCTCGTTATTGCGGCCGGCGCCGTTGCATTTTGTAACAATGCGGCGCGCATTGCGTTGCAGTCGGCCGGCCGTAGTCTGGGGTACACGCTGACGACCGGATCGCTCGACGTCGGACTCGGCGGAGCGGTCGCTGCAGGCGTACGTGTCGTCAACAGCAAGGGCGAGCCCGTTTTCGACGCGCGTCGAGTCGCCGTGCGTTATTCACTGCGCGATCTGTTACCGGGCGGAAAGCGGTTATTCGGTCTCGTGTCGGTGGCGATCGATGCACCGCACGTGACGGTCATCCATCACGCCGACGGCACGTATAACATTACGTTGCCGGCAAGTTCAACGCAAAGGTCGCGCGCGGCCGGTGCGCCGCTCGATGTTGCCTTGCATGTCGGCGGGGGTTCGGTCGATCTCATCGATCGTTACGTTGCAGCCCCGCGCGAGCGGCGTCAACGGCTCGTCGACGTCAATGCCGACGGCGCGATTGCTGCACGCGCCGCTTATCACGGCGGCGCAACGTTCGTCGATGCCGGCGTGCGCTATCCGCTCAGCGCGACCGGCCGCTTTGCCGACGCACGCGGTTTTGAATTCCAGCAAATCAGTGCCGCGCGTTTACCGGTCGCCGCGCTTGCCGATTTCGTTTTGTCGACTCGTGCCGTTGTAGTCGAGGCCGGCGAAATCGACGATCTGCGAGTGAAAGTCGGCGCTCTTGCGACGTCCGCGGGCGCGTTGCAACAACATTTCGGCGTCGCCGGCCGGCTCGCAGGTATCCGCCTGGCGGCAACTGCGCTCGCGAAACCGGTCCGCGACGTGAGCGGCGCCTTCGTCGTCGATGACGATAGTGCGACGCTCACGAACGTAACTGCAGCGATCAACGGCGTGCCGTTGCGCGTCCGCGGGGCGCTTTATCACTTCGCCGCGCCGCAAGTTGCGTTCGCCGTCACGCTCGCCGGCGATCTGCGCCGCTTGCGCGAATTGTCGGCCGATGTCGCGAAGTTACCGATCGCCGGAGCCGTCGGGGTGCAAGCCTTAGCCGAAGGCCCGGCGGCAAACCCGCTCGTCTTCGCGCGCTTCAGCGCGCCGAACATTCACTACGCGGCGTTCCGATTCGACCGCCCCCATGGTTTCGTCGCGGTCTCCGGTCAAGAGCTCGACGTCCTCGCGGCGAGCTTATACTACGGCGCCGTCGGGATCGACGCGGCCGGTGCATTGCGGCTGGCGCGCCACACGCAAACGACGGGCTTTGCCCGCATCGCGGCACCGGCGAACTCGTTGCCGTACGTCGATGCGCTCGTGCCGGGAATGGCTCTGGACGGCAACGCGGTCGTGCGCGGCACCGACTCGCGTTTGGCGGCGCGCGGCTATCTCGGCGGTTCGCATGCCGGCGACCGGCTCGACGTGCCCTTTTCGGTCGAGCCGGCGGGCAGCGGCACGATCGGACCGCTCGTCCTCGCGCGGCATGACGGCGCGTCGGCGTACGGCCGGGCGCGTTTCGACCGCGGAGCAAGAACCACCGTAGCCGTCTTCGATGCGCGGGCAATCTCGCTGCTACCGGCTCCGGCGATCGCCTTGCCGGGCTTGAGCGTGCCGCCGTTGCCCGGCCGGCTCGATGGGAAGTTGGATGCAACCATTGCCGGCGTTGCGACGGGCACGTCACTTGCCGGTCTGGACGGCGGGTTGCATGCCTATGGTTCGTGGGGTGACGTGCGCGCCGATGCCCGAGCTACGGGCCGGCGCTTTGCGGCGCGGGGCCGCCTGACGAGTTCGTTCGAGCGGCTGGCGGCGTTTACGGGAAACATCGGCGCCCACGGTGGGATCGACATCCCTTTTGCCGCCGTCAATGCGGGCCGAACGACGCTGGTTCAGATCGCCGGCGCGCGTTTCTCGAACGCCGCGATCCGCGGCATCCCGCTCAGCGCGGCGGACGCGACGGTCGGCGTCGGGTCGGGGCCGATCGACATCTACTCCGCCGGCATCCGGGTCGCCGGTTCAAACATTACCGCCGAAGGCCGCTTCGGCAACGGCGGCCGCGTGCAAATCACCGCAAGCGGCGTCGATGTAGCCGCCTTGCGAGCCGCGGGCGTGCCGTTCGTCAACGGGCACGCAACCGTCATTGCCGATATCGGCGGCACCGCGGCGAAGCCGGTAGCGGGCGTTTTGGCAGCGCTGGGCGGTGCTCGGTTCGGCAACGCGGACTTCGGGGCGAACGTCGGGCTGACCTATGACGGTGCAACGGTGCAACTCGATCGCGCGACCGTTACCTTCGGCGGGGCTTTCGCGAATGCGGCCGGGACGGTCGGCGGCCTCGTCCCCGGTCATTTTGCGCCGCGCTACGCGCTCGCCGCGCGGCTCGAAGACGCCGATATCGCGACCTTGGCGCGGACGGTCAAGACGCCGCTGCGCTACCCCGAAGGAACGATCGACGCGAACGTGCGTGTCGGGGGCGCTGCGGCGCTGCCGTCGGTCAACGGTTCGCTGCTCCTGCCCGAAGGATCGCTCAACGGACTGAGTTTTCGTGACGGGCGGGTGGATTTCGACGGGACGCCCGCGGCGTTACGCGCGGACGGCGGGCGGCTGACGGTCGGCGGAACGACGCTTGATTTCGGCGCGCGTGTCTCGCGCTCGGCTCAAAGCGTGCGGCTGCGGACAGCTCAGCTGGATCTTGCCGACTTCAACGACTACTTTGATGAAGCCGACGTCTTGGCCGGAACCGGCCGCGTGGCCGTCGCCTTCGACGCGGCGCCGACGTCGTTGCGCACGTCGGCGAATGTTGCGCTACGCAATGTTCGCTACCGGCGTTTTGCGCTCGGTCAGGCGAATGCGACGCTGAGCACGGCGGCATCGACGGTTCACGTGGCGGCGAATCTTGCCGGATCTAATGGAAACGTCAGCCTCAACGGAGCGATCCGGGTGCCGGATTCCGACCCCTTGCATGATGTGGTGCGCCGGTCGTACGTCGACGTTCACGCGCGCATCGCCGGCATCAACCTCGGCAACGTTTTGCCGGCGGCGGGCATCAGCGCACCGGTCGTCGGGTTCATCGACGGGTCGGCGGCCGTGCGCGGACGGTATCCGGCGCTCGCGCTCAGTACGCACGCCTCGCTCGTGCGCGGCGTGGCCGGCCGTCTACCGATCGATCGGCTGACCATCGCTGCGACGGCCGACAATGGCCGGGGCCGGCTGACGAATCTTACGCTCGATGCACCCGGCTTGAGCGCGACGGCCGACGGAACGTTCGGTATACGCCCGGAGGACGCATTCGCGCTCAACGCGCACGTCGTCAGCCCCAATATCAATGCGCTGGTCATTGCGGCGACCGGTAAAAATCCGGCGCTTAGCGGTGCGCTCGATACTCGCACGCATTTGACCGGAACGCTCGCACGTCCCCATCTCGCGACGTCGATCGACCTCGATACGCTCACCTATAAAACGCTGACGATCCCGCACGTGCACACCGACCTGAGCGCCACGCGTCAAAGCGTCGATGTGCGGAACGGCCTGATCCGTTTGCCGCGCGGTGGAGCGGTCGCCTTTGACGGCCGAGCGCCGCTGTCGACCCGCGCGAATACGCCGATCGCCTTCGATTTTGCACCGCACGGCGTCGACGTGCGTCCGTATTCGCCGCTGTTGCCGGACGGCTCGGTCGTCGAGGGGGTCTTCGACGGCAATGTCGGAGTTCGCGGAACGCTCGGAGCGCCGCAGCTGAGCGGCAGTCTCGGGTATTCGAATGGATCGTATCGTTCTAATTCGCTCAAGGCGCCGCTGACGGCGATCGCCTTACAACTCGATTTTGCCGGGACGACCATAAACATCCGCCGACTGCACGCGCATGCAAATCCCGGAAACTTCGATGGTACCGGCTCGATTGCCGTCGGCGATTTGCGGAACCCCTTGCCCGGCTTGCGTACGCACATCGAACTGAGCGCTTCAAATGCAGTCGTGTTAGCGCCGAAACTCTACTCCGGCACGATCGACGGTCTTGTTACGGCGAACAAAACCGCCGGTTCAGCGCTCGGTGTCGCCGGCGATTTGACGTTCTCAAAAGCACGGATACCGTACACCGCGTTGGTGCCGAGCGGCGGTACGGCAACGGGCCCCGCACCGGTGCTGCCCGACGTTGCGCTCAATGTAGGCGTCGAGGTGGGACGCGATGTGCGCGTGCAATCCGGTCCGGTCGACATCGGCACGACGGGTAGCGCGCGTTTAGGCGGAACGCTGGCCAAGCCGACCCTCGACGGACAATTCACCGCGACCGACGGGACGGTCTCGGTTTACCGTACGTTCGTGGTGCAAAACGGCAGCACGGTAAGCTTCAATCCTGCCGACGGCATTACGCCCAGCGTCGACGCCACTGCGGTAACGAGCATCTCCGATCCGGCCACCGACATCTTACTGCATATTACCGGTCTGTCGACGCATCTCAATCTTGCCTTTAGTTCACAACCGCAGTACAGCCAACAGCAAATTTTGGGTTTACTCGTCAACGCTCAAGCGTTTGGTGCCGTGTCGGGTGTTGCGACGACAAGCGGTGGATCGAGCGGGTCGGGCAATTCGGCAATTACCGGAATCGGCGAAGGGGTGCTCAATACGCAATTCACTCAGAAATTTCTGCAGCCGCTGAGCAGTTCGCTCGGCGGTGCGCTGGGCTTGAGCGATCTCAACGTCAATTACAATTTGAACGGCGCGGTGTCGGCAACGGCGCGCCGTAAATTAGGCAAGAACATCTCGTTTACGTACGGCGAACAAATCGGCGGTCCAACGCCGCGCACGAGTATCGGAATCAATGTCGGTTCGGCGATCTCCGGGGCGCAATTAACGATCTATCAAGCCGCCGGTTCGTCCCGCGCTTTCGGCGGACAGTCCCTCACGCCGTACTTGCAGAGCGGCTTTTTGGCAACATCTCCGCCGAACTACACGCTGCAGTCGATCGAACCGCCGGCCGGCAGCGGATTCGTTTTTTCATATCAGCGGAAGTTCTGGTAAATGGCGGCGCAACCGGCAACGCGTTTGACGGCGACGATCGGACTTTCTGCCACCCGGGAGGCGGCACCGGAATATATGCGGGCCATCGAAGAAACCGGCGCTCGCGTCCGGCTCCTGCAATTTTCCGTCGAGCGGCTCGACGAACAACTTGCGGATGTGGGCGGCATCGTGCTATCGGATGGCGGCGATGTCGAGCCGCGCGCGTACGGCAACCGCAGCGAGCTCGTTGCCAGTGTCGATCCGGTAAGGGATGATTTTGAGATTGCCCTCGTGCGGCGAGCGCGCGAACGCAAGCTTCCGACCTTTTGTATCTGCCGCGGCTTGCAAATCGCCAACGTTGCTTTCGGCGGCACGCTCGTGCCGGATATCGGTACGGCACGCGGCGCGGATGTCGCGTCGCTGCACCGTCTGCAACATGCCGGTGCGGCCTTTCGCGGCCTCATTGCCGGCCATGACGTCGCAATCGATTCAAGTTCGCTGTTGGCAACGCTCGTCGGGACTTCGATGACGACCGGTTCGCGCCATCATCAGAGCCTCGATGCAATCGCGCCGGAGCTGCGCGTCGTCGCGACGACACCCGATTCCATCGTTGAAGCGGCAGAAGCCCGCTTCGCTTCGCCGTTTTGGCTCGGCGTGCAATGGCATCCGGAATCGACCATGGAAGTTGACGGCGGGACGGGCCGCGCCATGTTTGCGGCCTTCGTTACGGCGGCCAGCCGTTACATCGGAGATTCGCCATGACCGACGAGCCGTATACCAAAAGCGCCGCAGCTCCGATCGTTCTACACATCGGCATCGGCTCGTTCCATCGCGCGCATCAAGCCTGGTACTTGCATAAGCTGCTCGAAAGCGGCGCAACGAACTGGACCCTCGCGGCGGCGAGCATTCGCAGCGACATGGCGCCGCTGCTCGATGCGTTAAGCGCGCAAAACGGTGCGTATACGCTCGAGACCGTCACCCCGCAAGGCGTACGCGCATACGAACTCATTCGATCGATTCGGCGCATCGTGCCCTGGGATGCCGAGTGCCGGGGAATCGTCGAAGTCGGCTCGCTTGCGCAGACGCGTATTATCTCGTTCACGGTAACCGAAGGCGGATATTATCTTGACGACGCGCATCATCTCGACCCGACGAATGCCGATCTGGCAGCCGATTTAGGCGGCGAGCGGCGCACGATATACGGCACGATCGCTGCGGTTTTAAGCGAACGGTTAGCGCGCGGGTCCGGCCCCGTTACGTTGCTCAATTGCGATAATTTGCGCAGCAACGGCGACCGCTTTCACGGCGGTCTGCTCGAGTTTCTCGAAATGCGCGGCGAACGCGACGTACAGCGCTACGTGCGCGAATCCACGACGTCGCCGAACTCGATGGTCGATCGCATCACCCCCCGGCCGAACGACGACGTTCGCGAGCGCGTTCGAACAGCCACCGGCTTCGATGACGCTTGTCCGGTCATGGCCGAAGACTTCATCCAATGGGTGATCGAGGATGAGTTCGCAGCCGGAAGGCCGCCGTGGGAACTTGCCGGGGCGCAGCTCGTTGCTTCGGTTGCACCGTTCGAGGAAGCGAAAATCCGCATTCTCAATTCGAGTCACAGCTGCATTGCTTGGGCCGGAACGCTGCTTGGGATGCGGTTTATTCACGAAGCGACCGCCGACCCGCAGATTCGCCGCATGGCATACGACTACACTACCGACGACGTCATACCGTGCTTGACCCCAAGCCCGCTCGATCTTGGCGCCTACCGCGATGTCGTTCTCGATCGCTTTGCCAACCCGTACGTCGAAGATACCAATCAACGTGTTACCGCCGACGGCTTCTCGAAAATACCGGGCTTCATCGTGCCGACGTTGCGAGAGTTGCTCGAGCGCGGTGCAGCGTTGCGTTCGACGGCGTTGCTGCCGGCGTTGTTCTTCGTTTTCCTCGGACGCTGGCATCGCGGCGAGTTACCCTACGCGTATCAAGACGGCGTCATGGACCCTGCCGTCGCGCACGCATTCTTTGAGGCGCCGGATCCGTTGACGGCGTTTTGCGCCGATCGCGGCTTATGGGGCGAATTAGCCGGTAACGCCGTACTGCAGGCGGCGATCGCCGACGGCATCGGTCGCGTGCAAAACTGGCTTACAACACGCTCGGTGGCATAGCCCCCGAGCTTCGTTTGGTTGGCGTAACAACGCGTAAAGGTTCCGATAGCACGCGCTTTTTCCGGCGATGCGTTCCGATATGCAGATTAACGTCTTGTCTGTGAACGGATCGCTATTGCATGTCGACGCTCTTAAGCCGCTTCCGCCTTGCCGTGAAATTGCAGGCAGCATTCGGCTTGGTCATGCTGCTTTTTATCGTCAACATCGTGGCGATTCTCATGCTCAACGGCAGAGTCGACGAGTTTCGTAATTATCAGGTAACGCATTTGTTGCCGGCGCGCTTAGCGGCCTTGCAGGCCCGGGCGCTGCTATGGAAATTCGACGACATGGCGTCGTACCGGTTGATGGAACTGCGTTCGGATAAGCAACGCCTGCTCGAGATTGCCTATCGCAACACGGCCGCGGCAGTCGCCGAGCGGATTGCCGGTGCGCAAAAGTTTGCCGATAACGACGTGCAACGCCGATCGCTCGACGACTATCATCGTTTTATGGACGGCCCGCATGGTTACATTGCCGCAAACAGCGCGGTCTTTGCCAAGCTCGAAGCCGGACAGCGTGAAGCAGCGCAACGCTTGTATGCCGGTACGTTACCCGATGCCGCCGATGCGGCACTCAACACGTTCGTTGCCGATATCAATCGCCAAATCGGCTCGGGTAACGCGGAAAACGTCCGGCTTGCGACCCTTGCGCTTCGACTCGGTATCGGCTTGGGCATCGGTGCCTTGGTGCTCGGTGTCGCCATCGCCGCAGTTCTGTCACGCAGCATCTCACGCGCGGTCGGTACGACCACTGCGGCGCTCAACGAGGTCGTTGCGACAGACGTCGCGGCGTTTACCAATGCGATCGAACGGCTCGCTCAGGGCGACTTAACGGCTCGAGTGAACTCGACGCGTCCGCCGCTGCCCGTCAACGGCAATGATGAAATCGCCTCGCTCGTCAAAACATACAATTCACTGACGACGGCTATGGGCGTTATGGCCGGGCAATACACGTCGGCAATGAACGGCTTGCGCGATTTGATTTCCGGCGTGGCATCCGCCAGCGCGTCGCTCGCAGCCGCCTCGGATCAAGCATCATCGGCGGCGAACGAGTCGACAACGGCGGTCGGACACATCGCGCTAGCCGTCGATTCGGTGTCGCAAGGGGCAAACGAACAAGCTGCAAAAATCGGCGACACCGCGACGGCGATTGAAGAGTTGGCTCGCACGGCCGAACAGATTGCGGCCGTAGCGACGAATCAAGCCGAATCGATCGCGATAACGACATCGGCGCTCGCAAAACTCGACGACGGCATCGAGGCACTCAGTGCGCAAAGCTCGACGCTCACCACGTCCGCGCGGGACGCGGCGGTCGAGGCGGCGGCCGGAATCGCCGCCGTTGCAGAGACCGCCGGTACGATCACGCAGCTCAAGACGGTGACGGCAAAAGCTGCCGCGGCGATGGTTAGCCTTGAGCAGCGTTCGTCGCAGGTCGAACAAATCGTCGAAACGATCGAAGATATCGCCGATCAAACCAATTTGTTAGCGCTCAACGCCGCGATCGAAGCCGCACGTGCCGGCGAACACGGTCGTGGTTTTGCCGTGGTCGCCGATGAAGTGCGAAAATTAGCCGAGCGCAGCTCGATCGCAACGCGCGAAATCTCGACCATTCTCGGCGACGTTAAGCGTGAAACCGTGTCGGCCGCAGAAGCGATGCGCTCGTCATCGGCTTCAATGGACGCCGGTATTGCCGTCTCCGATCGGGCGGCGCGATCGATCGAGAGCGTGCGCGCTGCGGTTGCCACGACGACGACGGTCTCCGAGTCCTTAGCGATTCAAGCCAATCAGATGCGCGAAGCGTCGCTGCGCGTCACCGATAACATGGCGAGCACATCGGCGGCAGTTGATGAAAACTCGGCCGCCGCCGCGCAGATGCGCAGCACGACCGAACATATAACGCTGACGATGATGCCGATTGCCGCGACCGCGTCGTCGAATGCGAGCGCGGCGGATGAAGCCGCGCTTTCAACGCGGCATCTGCAAATCGGGATTTCGGAGATAGAGATTACGGCGCGTTCACTCCGCGATCAGCGGAGCAATTACGCAATCTCGTTGCGACATTCAATGTCGATGAAGAACAAACGCCGCTTGCACTATCCGGATCGGCGCGTTCGCTCGTCCGGATGTCGTAAGGTCTTAGACGAAGCCGGCCTTGATAGCGTAGACTGCCGCTTGGGTCCGGGCCGATACGTTGAGCTTGGATAAGATCCGGCTGACGTAATTCTTGATCGTCTTCTCGGAAAGCTTCAGCTTGGCGCCGATCTCCTTGTTGGCCAAGCCGCCTGCGATGAGCCGCAAGATATCGGCTTCACGCGTCGTCAAATCGCTGATTGCCGAACCGGAGTTCGCTTCGTAGCGGCGTTTGAGCATGCCGCCTGCGACGCGCGGGTCGACGTACGACGAACCGCTGGCAAGGACGCGGAATGCGACGTCCAGTTCGCTCGGCGAAATATCTTTGACCAAGAAGCCGTCGGCGCCGCAAGCGATGCTGCGTTGCATGACGTCGGCATTAGCAAAACTCGATAAAACGCAGAACCGAACGTTGGGACAGACGCTACGCGCAAGAGCGAGCGCTTCGGTTACATCCAAGAGCGCGTTATCGAGTCCGAAGACGATCAGATCGGGCCGCGTCCGCTGCAGATCTTCGAGCCGAACCGATGGTGCATCGCCGACAACTTTGATCAGCGGATTTTCATTGAGGAATGAGTGCAGAGCCTTCGCTATAAGCGATTGGCGTTCGATGACCAGAGTCTTGAGCGGAACGAAATCGAGAGCGATCATGATAAGCGCGTTCTCCTAAGATTTTACACCGAATGGCGCGTCGGGAAATAACCGACGGTATGGACTTATGGTAGGGCAAGTCGGCTCTGCGGGGACTTCTCAAAACTTAGTATTTTTTTACCGAAACCACACAATAGTCGAGGAGCAATAGGCATATCCGCAGAGGTCTTTTAGCGCGCACGTACCATGCGATTCTGCTTGCGGCCCGGTTCCAATTGTAAGCGCATTAAAACATCGAGCGCATCCGTAGAGCACAGCAGTACGTACGTAATGTAATTGGCGTTCAATGCTCGTTGCCGAACGCGTTGTACGATCGCGGCTGTCGCACTCGAGCGTGTTGACTCGAAACCGGCGACTGCTGGCGGCGATCGATTCGCCGAACGTCGATGCAGCGTCTACTGCTGTTGCCGCCCCTTGTATCTACGAACGGCGGGATGATTCGCGCACCCGTCTATGCAGTGCGCGCCGGCTGTCCGATACTCACGACGCCTGCATCGCGCATGCTTCGAGAGACCGATTGAAGCACAAATGCCCGCGTTCGCGGGCAGTGTTGATTGGTGGAGATGTGCGGATTCGAACCGCAGACCCCTTACATGCGAAGCAAGTGCTCTACCAACTGAGCTACATCCCCATGGGCCGTTCGCGATTCTACCAAGTCCGGTAACGCATGTCAAAGGTCCGCCGGTACACGGCGCCGATAGTTCGAGGGCGATGATCTTCCCCCGTTGGGCGGCACTGGCCGTCGTGCTGCTTGCCGGGTGTTCGCAGCACCCGATTCAGGCAGCGGCCGGCGGGCTGATGGTGGTAGCGACGACGTCGACGCTGGCGTCGCTGGCGACCGGCGTCGTCGGCGATCCGAGTCGCGTCCGCAGCCTCGTCCCCGTCGGCGCGTCACCCGAAGATTATCAGCCGGCGCCGCAAGATATTGAAGCGATCCACGATGCCGGCGTCTTGATTGAAAACGGTGCCAACCTCGAAGGCTGGCTGCAAGCCGATCTCGATAACGCCCGCAATCCCAAGCTTGCGGTCGTGACATGCGCCGACGGATTGCCGGTCCGCGACAACAATCCGCATCTCTGGATGGACCCGCAATTTGCCCGGGCCTACGTCCGCCGGATTCGCGATGTACTCGTGCGTGCCGATCCGGCCGGCGCCCAAACGTACCGGCGCAATGCCGCAGCGTACGATGCGGCTTTGCAGCAACTGATCGTTCGCACGCGGCGGAAGATAACCGCGATCCCGCCGGGGCAGCGGAACATGATAATTTTTCACAACGCCTTTCTCTACTATAATGCGCGCTTCGGTCTGCGCACGGTCGGTGTCATCGAAGTGCATCCCGGCACCGATCCCAGTCCCGATCACTTGGGTGCGATCGTTGCGCTGGCGCGAGCCAATCACGTACGCGCGGTTTTTGCCGAACCCGAGTACAGTCCGAAGCTGGTCGCAGCATTAGCTCAAAGCGCCGGAATTCGTACCATCGAGAATCTGTATGACGACTCGGTCGGCACCGATGCTAAGGTTGCGACTTACGTCGGCATGATCGATTACGATACCGACGCCATCGTGAGCGCGCTCCGGTGATCGCGGTCGACACGCACGGCCTGAGCGTTCGGTACGACCGGGTGGTCGCACTCGACGGCGTCACCTTTTCGCTTTCCGGTGGCGTTGCGCTCGGCATCGTCGGCCCGAACGGTTCGGGCAAGTCGACGCTGCTCAAGACGATTGCCGGTCTCATTGCGCCGGTGGCCGGCTCGTTGACCGTCTTCGGTAAGCGGCCGCGGGATCTCGCGCCCGGCACGATCGGTTACGTGCCGCAAATCGAAGAGGTCGATTGGAATTTTCCGGCCAGCGTCCGCGATGTTGTGGCAATGGGGCGCTATCCCCGGCTCGGTGCGTTCGCGCGTTTCACGAAGAGAGATCGGGCCGCCGTCGACGCAGCGCTCGAAGCGCTCGATTTAACGAAGCTGGCTGCACGCCACATCTCCGAACTCTCCGGCGGTCAGCAGCAGCGTGCATTCGTTGCGCGCGCCATCGCGCAAGAACCGGATCTGCTCCTGCTCGACGAACCGACGACCGGTGTCGATGCCGCGACCGAAGACTCACTGCTGCATGTGATCCGGTCGCTTGTTGCACGCGGCATGCCGGTACTCATGACGACGCACGATCTCGATCGCGCGCCGGAGTGGTTCGATCGTCTCATGGTCGTCGACCGGCGCATTCTCGCCGACGGCGATCCGGCAAGCGTGCTGGCCGGTGGTGCGTACACGGGCAGCCGCGAGCACGCGCATGGACACGGGCACACCCGAACGGAACGCGCTAACGTATGAACGACGGAATCCTGGCGCCGTTCGCTTTCGAGTTCATGCAGCGCGCGTTCATTGCCGCGCTTATCGTCGGCTTGCTGTGCTCGATGATGGGCACCTATGTCGTTCTGCGCAAGCTATCGTTCATCGGCGACGGTCTCGCGCACGCGTCGTTTGCCGGCATTGTGATTGCGTATCTGCGCGGCCTCAACTACGCCGTCGGCGCGGGCATCGTCGCGGTCGCTACCGCGCTGAGCATCGGCTGGGTGCACCGGCGCGCGAAAGTCTCGCTCGACACCTCGATCGGCGTACTCTTTACGGGCGCTTTTGCACTCGGAATTTTCCTGATGAGCCGCTCGACGCGCTCGACGATCGATCTGCAGAGCTATCTGTTCGGCGACATCCTCGGTGTCTCACGCGGCGATCTGGCCTTGATTGCAACGCTCGCGGTAATCGTGGCGATTACCGTCGCGGCACTGTACCGGCCGCTGCTTTACACGTCGTTCGATCCGGTTGTCGCACAGGCCAGCGGCATCCGGGCAATCTTCGTCGACGACGTGTTGCTCATACTGCTCTCGTTAACGATCATCGTCTCACTGCAATCCGTGGGCATCATTCTCGTCGCAGCGCTGCTCGTGACACCCGCGGCGGCCGCCGCGCAACTTACGCGCCGGTTCGTGCCGATGCTGCTGCTATCCGGCTGTTTTGGTGTCATCGCGTCGGTCGGCGGACTGTATCTCTCGTATGAGTTGCGCTCGGCAAGCGGCGCGACGATCGTGCTGCTCGCGACGCTGCTCTTCTTCGCAGCGGTCGGAGTCAATCTGCTCCGTCGCCGCCGTCCGGCGCGTATGGCGCCGGGTCTGCCCGAGTAGCCGGAGCGAACGTCTGCGCACCTTCGCGCTGCTATTTGCCCTTCTGTTCGGTTGTTCGAGCGAAAGCCGTCACGATATCGTGGCAGTATCGATAACCGGAAGTACCTGCCCAAATTGTCTTGACGATGTCGTAATCAAGCGCGGCGGTAGCTTTAACGATCTCGCACAGACTGGTGCGGAAGCATTCGACCGTAACGCAGCTGAAAGCACGATTGCCGATCTGCCCATCGACGAATTACGCGACGCGGACCGGCTGCCGCAGCTAGAGTTGCCTGCAACGGTCGTCATTGTAGGAGTTTCGTACCGCGACGGACGCGAGGAGCGCGCAGCTGTACCGATTGGGCGCATTTCTTACGCCGCTATCCGCCGCTTACAAAACTGGACGGGCTACGCGGATTGGCAAGCGACGCTCGTTATCATGAAACGTCGATGGCAAGCGCTTCGCGATGCGTTCGATCGAGGTGGCTTTCGTTCGATAACATTTGAATCTCTCGGTTGCTACGGATGGTGTCCGTTGTATTCTGCCAGCTTTCGTTCGGACGGCTCGGCGACTATTCACGATCGCGGCCGCAATTGCGATATAACTGCGAAAGCTTTTGTGCCCTTCGGTCGTATCGTAGCGGCTGCATCATCGGCCGGCGCGAGTCGGCTGCGACCGGTTTATCCAATCCAGGCGAGCGACACGTTTGGAGCTCGAATAACGCTCCGTACGGCAAAGACGACTTTCGTTTCCGAAGGTCGCGACCGAACGTCTTGGGATCAGGTATTCTTAGCGACGCAAAGCCGGCTCGATCAAATCGTGCGGGATACGAAATGGTCGCCGGCTGTCGATCTTGGCCGTTGCGCCGGCGGGCCGAATGTCGGCGCTACCACGCACGCGCAAAGGAACCCCCGGGCGTCCCGGCCCGGGCTTTGATCGCGTCGCTCTTGATATCCGTCACCGTACAATGCGCGGCCGATCAACGCAGCGCATCGGCGGCCGGCTTCTCGAGCAGCGACCCGAGCCCGGTCACGGCATCGTAGCCGGCGCGCACGGCACATCCGTGCGGTTGTACCGCCGTGCAACCGGTGACGGGTTTGAGCGGCGGCGGAAGCTGACCGCGGAAGTCGGCCGGTAGCGGCAGACGCTGCGGCCGCAGATTGTTATCGATGTAACCACGGTCGTTTTCGCGTTGCACGTCACGGAACGCCGCGGGCGCCGCCTTTGCCAGCGCATAGAGGTCGCCGGCAATGACCAACCGCTTTGCCGGCGGTACGACGGAATCGATGGCGGCGAGTTGCGCGCCGACGACGGCCGCGCTTTCGCTCGTTCCGCCGACGCCGCCTAAGCCGTAGCCGTGCCAGTAGATGCGCAGATGTCCGGCAGCGTCGCCCGAGACGTCGGGTACCATGCGGTTCTTGATGAACTGCGGTGAAAATTCAAACGACGCCGCGGCATCCTGCCAAGCCGGGCGCGGCTCGAGCGAGATACCGCCGCCCGTTGCATGTTCGCCGTCGTTCCAAGGCGCCTCGTCCCACGCGCCGTCGCGGTCGCCGACTTGCGTACCGCCGGCACAAATGACGTAAGTCGAGACGCACGGATACGCGACGGCGGCCGTTTCAACACCCGGAATACGGTAGCCGTAGGCGCCGTCGTCACCGGCGGGCACGACGAGCGGAATGCCGCGCACCACCGCCTCGAGCAGCGGGATCGACGGCCGTCCGTACAGCGCGCCGACCGGTCCCAGCGCGTCGCCGACCGTGAATGGGAACACGACGACGGTCGGTGCGTCACGATCGTCGAGCGCGCGTTCGAGGGCCAGCGTACCGTCGTTGCCGAGCGAGCACACGTCTTCGTAATCAAGCACGATCGTTGCGAGCGGCGCGAGCGTCAGCGCTGCATCGGCATCGAGCGCCGGCTCTTGTCCGCGGTCGTCGCGGCCGCATTGCGACGCCGACGCTTTAAAAGCGAAGCTGCGCTCGATGACCCGTTCGGCCGTGGCGCCCGGCGGCGCGCCGTCGTTGCTCAAGAACGGGCCGATGTCGCGCAGATCGAACCGGTCCGATGCATCTTCAACGATCGAGATCCGCTCGTTCGCGCCGCCGTTGGGAATCGCTTGATACGCTTCGCGAAACTTTTCGGGCGTATACCAGTCGCCGCGAAAAAGCGTAAAGCTCGGAACGTCGGCAAGTCGCGGCGTCGTTGCAGCGACGACCCCGTGCACGGCGCGCACGTTGGCTAGCGGTACCGTCAGCGGACCGAGCGGCGCGATCGCGTTCCGCGCACCGGCTGTATAGCGCTCGAAACGCACCCCGAACGCGCGTTGCGCATGGGCGATGTCGATGATCCCGCCGCCGACCAAACCGTTGCGCGATACATACACGTCGGTCGCACCGTTATTGCGCAAAAACGTTGCCAACGCATCGCCGTCGCGGCCGTTGCGCCCGAAGCGCGCGTTGAATGCATCGTAACTTAGCGGCTGCCGGTGTATTGCGGCAGCCGGATCCGTCATGCTCGCCGCCAGGCCGTCAAGATCGGCTTTGGGCTGGTACTCGACGGCGATCCGCAGGAGCGTCCGCAGATCGGCGGGACCCGCAGCGGTCATCCCCGCAACCTGGCCGACCGGCACCGTGACCCGCGACGTTGCCGCACCGGCTGCAACGGGCAGCAGAAGCAGGGCGAACGCAACGGCAACGCAACTTTTTAGATCGATCATCGCTCGAAAGAACACAACGACTCCGTCCGGAGGATGGCAACGCCTAATGGAACGCAACGCGTTCGTCAAGAGTCTCGCGGCAACCGTCGGCCTAACACAGCTGACGCACGTTGCTGCGGCACGTGCACTCGACGAAGCCGACATCGGCCGCCAGTACTTCGCGCAACTTCGCGAAACGGGCGACCTGCTGTTCGACTCCGCGTACTACGAACATCTTAACGAAGTCGGCTCGGTCATTGCTGGGACCGTTCGCGAACGTTACGAGTATCCGATCCGGTACTACATCGTGCGGGGCGACTCGGCAAATGCGTTTTCGGTTCCCGGAGGCAACATTTACGTCAACGAGCCGTTGCTGAAACTGGCCAAGAATCGCGACGAACTTGCCGGTGTCTTAGCGCACGAAGCCGGCCATATGGTGCTGCACCATGTTGCCAAGCACATTGCCGCGGCAAATAAAATGAACACGGTTGCAACGATCGGCTCGATTCTCGCGCAGGTGTTTGCCGGACCGCTTGGCGGCGCGGCTGCCGGTTACGGCATGCAAAACGCCGGCGATCGCGTGGACGCGAATTTGCAACGCCATATCGAAGCGCAAGCCGATGAAGAAGGTGCTCGCATCATCGCGGCAACCAACACGTTCAACCCGTATGGGATGATCTGGTTTTTTCAGACGATGTCCGCAACGTATGGTAAGGGCCAAGCCGCCTGGTCGCGCTCGCATCCGCTCGATCAGCAACGCATCGACGACTTGCGCAATCTGCTTACCGCCAATCCGCAAATTTTCGCCAAGTTCAAAGACACCCAACAACGCGAAGTCGCGTACTGGTAACGAGCGTTGCCCGGCGTCGTTCGCAGGCTCGTCACGCCGAGCGTACTAGCGGCCTTTGCTGCGCTCGAAAGCGGTTGCGCGTTCGACCCGTTGCCGCTGGGTGCGACCGTTCAGGCCCAATCGTTGCACGCGATCTGGGGGGTTTTCTTTTGGATCGGACTCGGCGTCGCGGCTGTCGTTTACGGACTCATCGGCTGGTGCATCGTGCGTTACCGGCGGCGTGCGACCGATGTCGATTTCCCGAATCAATTCCGCCGCAACGACCGCATGGAAATCGTCTACACCGCGATCCCGATCGTCATGGTCGCCGGATTGTTCGCTATTACATACCCCGCCGAGCGTCACGTCGAGACGATTGCGCGCAGCCAGGAAGTCGTCGTCAACGTGACCGGGTTCCGTTGGTCGTGGCGATTCGATTATCCGCAAACCGGAGCGAGCATCGTGGGTACCGCCGATTCACCGCCGCAAGTGGTGTTGCCGATCGGCGAAACGACTCGCTTCAACGTAACGTCGGTCGATGTCGATCACTCGTTTTGGGTACCGGCGTTTTTGTTTAAACGTGACGCAATTCCGGGCTTGGCGAACGTCTTTGACTGGACGCCCAATACGCTCGGCACCTTCCGTGGCGAATGCGGCGAGTTTTGCGGTCTCGACCACGCGATGATGTCGTTTTCGCTCAAGGTCGTAAGCCGAGCCGATTTTTCACGCTGGCTGCATGCGCAGCGGAACGTCGCGCTGAGCGGGAAAACACAGACACCGTGAGCGCCGTCGCGGCCCCGCACTTCTCGCCGGTCGAGCGCAGCATACGCAACGGTCTGCTGTCGTGGCTCGCAACGACCGATCACAAGCGAATCGGCATCCTGTATATCCTCGCGACGCTCGGCTTTTTCTTTGTCGCGGGCGTTCTGGGTCTGATCATTCGCACGCAACTCGCGCAAGCCAATCTGCATCTGGTCGGGGCGCATGCCTACAATGCGATTTTTACGCTGCACGGCACCGCGATGATCTTTTTGTTTGTGGCACCGTTCGGCTTCGGCTTAGCAAATTACTTAGTGCCGTTACAAATCGGCGCGCCCGACATGGCGTTTCCGCGCTTAAATGCCTACTCGTTCTGGTTGTTTTTGTTCGGCGGAATCAGCGTGTTTGCCGGTGCGACGACCGCTACGGGCGCCGCAGCGGCCGGCTGGACGGCCTACGCGCCGCTCTCGACGCTCAAGGTCGGCTTCGGATCCGGACAGGATCTGTGGATCATCGGCGTGACGCTGGTGTCGGTATCCTCGATTCTCACGGCCGTCAACTTCATGACGACGATCTTCATCTATCGCACGCCGGGGATGACGATGTGGCGAATCCCGATCTTCACCTGGGAAATCGTCGGTACGTCGCTGCTCGTTCTCATGGCGTTTCCGATGTTGACCGCGGTATTGATGATGTTGCTGGTCGACCGGCATTTCGGCGGACACTTCTTCGATCCGACCGCCGGCGGCAGCGCGATCTTGTATCAGCATCTGTTTTGGTTCTTCGGTCATCCCGAAGTGTACGTCATGATTCTGCCGTATTTCGGCGTCGTCACCGAAATCATCGCCGTCTTCTCCCGCAAACCGGTCTTCGGGTATACGGGTTTGGTGCTGGCGACTTTTGCTATCGCCGGCCTGTCGATGGGCGTCTGGGCGCATCACATGTTCACGACGGGGGCCGTCGTCGATCCGTTTTTCTCAGCCGTTTCGTTTTTGATCGCGGTGCCGACCGGCGTGAAGTTTTTCAACTGGATCGGAACGATGTGGCAGGGTCAGCTGACGTTTCCGCCGCCGATGCTCTTCGCAATCGGCTTTTTGCTCAATTTTCTTATCGGCGGAGTGACGGGTGTAATGATCGCATCACCGCCGATCGATTTCCAAGCCCGCGATAGCTACTTCCTCGTCGCCCATTTTCACTACGTGCTCGGCGGCGGAAGTTTGTTCGCGATTTTTGCCGCGATCTATTTTTGGTTTCCCAAGATGTTCGGTTACATGCTTGACGACCGGCTCGGAACGTGGAATTTCTGGCTGCTTTTCGCCGGGTTTAACGTTACGTTTTTCCCGATGCACTTTTTGGGCGTTATGGGGATGGTTCGGCGCATCTATACGTATCCCGATCTGCCCGGCTGGTCCGTGCTCAACGGTATCGCGACGGCGGGAGCCGCCATTCAAGCCGTCGGCGTGTTCGTCTTCATCGCAAATTTGTACGTGTCGAACTGGAAACACGTGCGAGCCGGCGACAATCCGTGGGATGCGTACAGTCTCGAGTGGGCAACGACGTCGCCGCCGCCCGAACTGAATTTCAATAAAATTCCGCCGGTGCGCTCGGAACGTCCGACCTTCGACCTCAATCATCCCGAGCGGGCGAAGCAGACGCTGCGGTGAGAATCGGCGTTTCGCTCTTCATCTCATCGATGGTTTTCGGCATCTTCATTGCCGGCGTGTACGGCCTTACGACGCATGATATCGTCGGCGTCATGTTTCTCGGCGCCATGGCGCTCGCGCTGACCGTCGTCGCCGGCTACATCGTCGTCGCCGAACGCGAGGCGAATCTCGCAGGCGATCAGGCCGAAACGACGCCGGCGGACGTTGCGGGCGAAGAGCTCGGCGTTTTCACTCTTGAAAGTTACTGGCCGATTCTAGCGGCGGCCGGTACCGCGCTGCTGCTCTTCGGTATCGTGTTCGTGCCGGGAACGTCGATGTGGCTCGCCTTGGCGGGCGTAGCGTTGATTGCGTGGACCTTGCGCTTTCTCGTTCGCGAAAGCACCTGATGGCCGCCCCGCAAGCGCGCAGTTCGCAACGTATCAGCGGTGCGCCGCCGTCGCGCGAACTGGCCCTGCGCACGCATCCGCTCGTGTTCGGCGTCGTCTTGTTTCTCGCGTCCGATTTGATGATCTTCGGCGGCCTGATCGCCGCCTATTTCAACTTGCGGACCATCGCCGACGTGTGGCCGCCGCCCGGGGTCCGTCTCGACCAGCTTTCCGGCGCCGTCGGTACGGGTATGCTTGCGGTGTCGAGCGCTACGATGCTGTATGCGACGCACTATCTTGCGCGCAACAACTTTACTGCCGCGCGCTTATGGCTCGGCGTCACGATCTTACTCGGTACGGCTTTCGTGCTGCTGTCGTTCGACGGCTGGTCCAAGAATACGCTGCACGTCGATTCGAACGCGTACGGCTCGCTTTATTACGTTCTGACCGGCTTTCATGTCTTCCACGTTTCGACCGGCGTGCTGCTGCTCGTCATGCTGTTCTTCAACATGCGCAAAGCGGCATTTCAACGCGATCAGCGCGCCGGTGCCGAGGCGATCGGCTTTTTTTGGCACTTCGTGTTCTTTATTTGGGTGCTCGTTTGGGGTTCGATCTTTGTCGTTAAGTAGTACGCCGGTCGGCGGCGGCCGTTTGCCGTGAATAAGGAACTGCTCGTTGCCGCTTTGCTGTCGACGACGGCGCTGGCCGGCGCCGCGTTTGCCGTCGTATTTGCGACCAGCGCGCAAACGCAGCTTTGTGCAGCGTTGCTGGTCGTTGCGTTCGGTACGCTGGCCGCCGCGATGGTGGTTTACGAGCACGAGTTGATGCCGCGCCGCGAAAGCGTCGAGGATCGCGGTTCGCTGCCGTCGGGAAGCGCTCGCGATGATGCCGCGGCAGATTCATTTCTACGCGGTGCCGATGATATCGCCCGTTCGCGCGGCTGGCTGGTGAAGTTGTTTGCCGGTGCGGTCACGACGCTGGGCGTTGCTTTGCTGTTTCCATTGCGCTCGCTGGCGCCCGCCACCGTGAAGCCCGCCGATTCGGCGCGAACGAACTGGCGCAAAGGCTCGCGCCTCGTACGCGAAGACGGAACGGCCGTCAAGGCTGCCGACCTGGAAGTGAATTCAATCGTAACCGTTTTCCCGGCCGGACACGTCGGACCGCAATTTACCGACGCCATGGCAAACGACGCGACCGTGATCGTACGCGTCCCGCCCGAGGAACTGCATTTACCGGCCGAGCGCGCCGGTTGGGCGCCGCAAGGCTTAGTGGCATTCTCAAAAGTGTGCACGCATGCCGGTTGCCCCGTCGCGCTCTATCGCGCAGCGGCGCGGCAGTTATTTTGTCCGTGCCATCAGTCGACGTTCGACGTGCTCAGCGGCGGACAGCGCATATTCGGACCGGCTGCACGCGGATTACCGCAGCTTCCCTTGACGGTGGCCGCCGACGGGACGCTCGAAGCATCGGCTGCGTACCGGCAGCCGATCGGCCCCGATAGCTGGGACCGCGCATGATCGTTCGCCGAACCGTCCGCTTTCTCGACGACCGCTTGGGTTCGTCGGCATTTCTCAAAGCGGCGCTCGATAAGGTGTTTCCCGACCACTGGGCGTTTATGCTGGGCGAGATTTGCGTCTACGCCTTCATCGTATTGCTTGTGACCGGAACGTACGTCGGATTTTTTTTCAACGATTCGAGTGCGCCGACCGTCTATCACGGCCCGTATAGCTCGCTTGACGGCCGCACGGTTCCGGCGTCGTATGCGTCGGTGCTCGATCTGTCGTTCTCCACCCCGCTGGGACTGTTCGTGCGCCAAATGCATCATTGGGCCGCGCTCGTCTTTACCGGCGCCATCGTCTTTCACATGATGCGAATTTTTTTTACGGGCGCGTACCGCAAGCCGCGTGAGATGAATTGGACGATCGGCGTGCTGCTGTTTTTGCTTGCGATGGGCGAAGGCTTCATGGGCTACTCGCTGCCGGGCGATCTGCTTTCGGGCGCCGGGTTGCGCATCGCGTACGCGGTTGCGCAATCGATTCCGTTTGCCGGATCGTGGCTGGCGCTGTTATTTTTCGGCGGTACCTTCCCGAATCAACAGATGACGCAACGCCTGTATCTTTCGCATGTTTGGATCTTGCCGCTCATTATCGCCGGAACGATCGCACTCCATCTGGGCATGGTGTGGCGCCAGCATCACACCCAATTCTCCGGACCGGGGCGTACCGAACGGAACGTCGTCGGTTCGCGCCTGTGGCCGCAATACACGATTAAATCGATCGCATTACTTAGCGCAACCGTCGGCATCTTGGCGCTGCTCGCCGGCTTTTTTACCATCAATCCGATATGGGTGTACGGGCCATATGACGGCTGGACGGTCGCATCGCCCGCGCAACCGGATTGGTATGTCGCTTGGCTCGACGGTTCGCTGCGCTTGGGCCCGGCGCTCGCGCTGCATCTGTTCGGTCATACCATTCCGCCGCTCTTTTGGTCGGGCATCGTGCTGCCCGCGGTGCTCTTCGGCGGGCTGATCGCCTGGCCGGAGATCGAGCGCATCATCACGCGCGACAATCGCGAACACAATATCGACGACATGCCGTACGACAAGCCTTGGCGGCTCGGCCTCGGCGTTGCCGTCGTTATGTTTGGTACGGTGCTGGGCATTGCGGGCAGCGACGATATCCAGGCGACGATCTTCCATATCGACGTCGAGACACTGATGATTTTCTATCGGTTCGTGCTGGTGCTCGCGCCGCTCGTTAGCGGTGCTATCGCGGTGGTAATCGGATTTGAGCTGCGCGCGCGGTTTGCCACGCGCGCGGGCGAAACCCAAGTGCGGCGAGCCATATTGCGCCGCAATTCCGACGGCGGATTCGATGAAGAACGCAGCGCCACGATCGTATAACCGGCGGGCTCGCCGCGCGTTCGGTTCGCGCGTTGCCGATCGAATGTTTGCGCGCGCGGCCGCCGTGTGCGCTGCGAACGTCGCGCTGCTCGCAGGCGCGCTGTGTGCGCTGCCGGCGAGCGCGGAGGATGCCGAGCACTGGCTGATCCCCTCGCGGCCGAGTGTTGCGAGCGGTACGCTTCACGAATCGGGTATCGAACGTGGATCGCCCGCGACGATACCGAACTCGAAAACCGAACTGCTCCGTGAAGGCTCTGCGATCTACGAAACGCACTGCGCGACCTGCCACGGCACGAATCTCGAGGGAATGCGCGGTGTCCCGGCGCTTACGAACGCCGGTGGCGCTGCGACCGACTTTTACATGACGACGGGCCGGATGCCGCTCGCGGTCAAAGGCGCGAACGTCGATGAAAGCTCTTCGGTCGGGACGACAATGGCCGGCGGGACGCAAGCCTATCATCAAGCGCCGCTCTTCGACGCACGGCAAACCGCAGCGCTCGACGCGTATGTTGCAAGCCGCGCGAAGCGGGTGATGCCGATACCGATCGTCCGGCTCGACCGGGCAAAGTTGCAATCCGGGCGTAAGCTATTCGAAGAAAATTGCGAGGCCTGTCATGGTGCCGGAGCGCAGGGCGCAACGGCGGGCTATCAGTGGACGGCGCTACCGCTCAAGCTTGCCACACCGACGCAGATCGGCGAAGCAATTCGGATTGGTCCCGGTGTGATGCCGCGTTTTTCGAGCGCACAGTTATCAGCGGGCGATGTCGACGCTGTCGCGACATACGTGCGCTATCTTGTGACCGAGCCGCAAAATTATGGCGGTACCGTTATGGATTACGTCGGGCCGTCCGCCGAAGGTGCGATCGGCGCGTTCTTCGGTGTCGGCATGCTGTTTTGGGTGGTCTATTTCACCGGCACGAAAGCCGACGGCCGGCGCATGCACGAACGCGACGACAAGTAACGCGCTGATGACCGAAGCTGCCGGAGCTAGCGAAGCACGGGCTCGCGCGTGAGATCGAGACCGGCACCCGCTTGTTTGATGATCGATGCAGCCGCTGTGCCGTCGACGGGCCGGGAGAAGTAGTACCCTTGCGCATTCGTGCATCCGAGCCCCCGCAATGCATCGACCTGAACGAGTGTTTCGGTGCCTTCTGCCGTCGTCGTAAGCGCCAGGCTTTGCGCTAGGGCAATGATCGTCTGAACGATTTCGACGCTGGCCAAACCACTCGTCGCCGTATCGGTCGCTGCACTTACGAACGAGCGATCGATCTTGATTGAGTCGATCGGCAATTCGCGCAGGTAGGCAAGCGAAGAGTATCCGGTCCCGAAGTCATCGAGATGAATATGTACGCCGAGCTCGCGCAGTTGCAGCAGAATGATGCGACCTTGCTCGGCGTTTTCCATGAGCACCGTTTCGGTGATTTCTACGTTGACGCAGTCCGCAGAAAGATGCGATGCGGCCAGCGCGTGCTTGACCATATCGACGAAATTCGGACTCAACAACTGCTTGGCCGAAACGTTGATATTGATGCGCAACGCACTCGCGCCGGCAAAAGCTTGCCGCCATTCTTGAAATTGACGACACGCTTCGTGAAACACCCATTCGCCGATCGGGACGATCATGCCGTTCTCTTCGGCTAACGGCACAAAATCATCGGGCGCCACCAAACCGCGGCGTGGATGACGCCAGCGTACGAGCGCCTCAAAACCGCTGAGACGATTTTCGTGCATCGATACGAGCGGCTGATAAAAGAGACAGAGCTCGCCTCGTTCGAGTGCACGGGCTAAGTCGGTCTCAAGTTCGAGTCTGAGCACCGAAGTGGTCAACAGGTCCTCGGAGAAAATCTCGTAGCGCTGTTTGCCCAACTGTTTCGCCCGGTACATCGCGATGTCGGCGTTACGCAGTACGTCCTCCGGGCTGTCGGCACTAACGCGACTTGTTGCAATCCCGATGCTTGCACTCGAAAATATCTCGTGACCGGCGACGATGAACGGCGTCTCGAACGAGTGCAAGATACGTTGGGCCAGCAAAGTAGCCACATGAACGTCGGCGAGATCGTCGAGCACGACCACGAACTCGTCGCCGCCCAGCCGAGCCAACGTATCGCCGGCGCGCACGCAGCGTTCCAAACGCCGCGAGGCTTCGATGAGCACGAGGTCTCCGGCCCGGTGCCCGAGGTTATCGTTGATGACCTTGAAGCGATCGAGGTCGATGAAAAGCATCGCCCATATCCGGTCGGGCGGATGCCGCTGGGCAACGAAGTGGTTGAGCCGGTCCATGAGAAGTGCCCGATTCGCAAGTCCGGTCAGCTCGTCGTGGAACGCGGCGTATGCCAGGCGCTCTTGCATTTCTTTGCGCCCCACGATTTCATGCTCGAGCGCTATCTTTTGCGCGATGTTGTGCGACATCGAACGCGTCGTGGCAATCATGAGAATTGCGGCCGTGACGACCGCGAGAAAGACGATGCTAAAAACGGTCACTTCGTGTAAGCGCAAGGCCGCAAGACGGCGGTCGAGGACGTCGGCCATACCGTCGATGCTGGCATCGTACAGCGCCACGGCCGTTCGGAAAGTCGCAATGCGATCGTGCGAAATGTTTGAAAAGCTCGGACCCGGCTGTTGCGGCGAGCGCAATGCTGCCGCGAGCAACTTTATCACCGCGGACGTCGACGAGCGCTCTTGCGCGCGCGGGGTGGTGAACGCCGGCGCGAGATACGGAGCCGCGCGCAGAGCGATCGTCAAATTGTGATCGATTGCGGCGGTTGCGGTGTCGAGTTGACCGGAAAGGAGCGTTAGCTCGAGCAGATTTGCCGGCAGCGATAGGTTCGTCGGCGAGCGAACGGCGATGGCGTCGATTTTTGCCATGCCGTCGATGAGGCTGGGCAGCTTATTGACCATCGTATCGCCGACGTAGTAGCCGTCGAGAATCGGATCGAGTGTGATCTTGGAATTATCCGATACCAGGCCGAGCAAAGTGATCAAATCGTCGAGCGTCGTATCGGCGCGCCTCGTTGCTTGAAATTTGCGCTCGAGGTCGGCTAACGTCGCGCTCAGCAGCAAGTCGCTGCCTGTCGTTGCGTCCATGTGTCGCGCAGAGTGGAAGTCGGCTTCAACGCGCCGGCTTTGAGACGGGCTCAGCGCCGACGTCGACTCGGAGATGCGTAACGCTTCGAGATCGCCGAGCAGCGGGCGTAAAGCTTTGGTATAGGTGACGCCGATCCGCTCGGAGCGATAAAATTCGACGTCCCGCTGTATTTGGAGATACAGTAATGCAACGAGTAAAGCCACCGGAGCGAGAAAGATTGCCCCGATCAACGCCATCTTGCCCTTGAGCGAGTGCTGTTGCATGTGAGGATTATCGGCAGATCGGGGGGTCTCTCGTTCGCTGTGGTAGCTGCGGCTTAGGTTCGCGCGTTCGCGCGTTCGCCTAAACGCTGCTCGTGCGCGGCCCAGCCAAAGCCGACGAGCATAAATGCCACGAACATACACAGCGTGCTGCCGATCCACATGATTTCGCCCGCCGCTTGCTGATCGCCTAAGCCCGCGGCGGCATAATGCGGATACAGTACGTGGCGCGCGCTGTTGAGGGTAAATCCGAGCATTCCCTCGGCGGGCATGGCGACGAGCAGATACAGCATTCGCAAGGGAAACGCGAGCGGATGATCGGCCCACGGCGTCGGGCCGACGGCAACGATCGGCAGCCAGAAAAGGAGCGCCGTGCCGAGGTAGACGGCATGTTCGAGGACGTGAATCGTTTCGTCGTCAAGCGCGGCTTCGAAGAAGCCCGTCAAGTGGACGATCCATAGGCCGGCAATAAAGATCGTCCAGGTAGCGACCGGAGCGGTGATGATGCGACCCGCGCGGCTTTTCAACAGCCGTACCATTGCGCGCGCGACGTCCGTTCGCGCGGTGCTGAGCAAAAGCAAGAGCGGTCCGCCCAGCAAAATGCACGGTACGCTAACATCGGTGAGAATGAGATGCGCAACCATGTGCGGCGCGAACGCGATATCGCCGGCGGCATCGAGCGGCGATTCGACTGCGACAAGTACGCTCAGTAGACCGGCACAAAAAAATAACGTTCGGCCGCGCGACCAGCGTCGCTTTCGCAATCGCTCGTAGCGATACGTGCCGGTCAGGTAAACGGCAAACGCGATTGCAATTGAAACGACGACGATCGGATCGAACCGCCAGCGAGCGACGTCACGGACTGCGGAGAACGCGATATCCATGATCGTCGTTGCGCTCGAGATACCCGGCGTCGGCGAGCGCCTCGAGCACGTTTTCGGTAATTAAGCGTTCGTTTTTGTTAGGCATACCGGCCCAACGCAGCGCAATCTCACCCAGATCGAGTGTCGTTCCCGGCACCAGTAAGTCGCGAATGAACGGCACTTGCAAATTTAGCTTGTCCATTCGCCGCCGGTGCGGTTCGAGCGCCGCGGCGAACGGATCGGCCGCAACGATGCTCGGTTCCGTCTCTTCCCGCCCGGTCCGGTCGCCGGCAATGCTCTCGATACCGTTCGAGCTTCCGGTCGCGCCGGAGTTCGCCGCACCGTCGAGCGCCGTTGCACCGGCCTCGAACGCGTCAACGGCATGTGTGTCTCCGCCGACGAGTGCGGGCACGCGCGTCAAGACGAATTCGGTTATGCGAGGGAAGCGTTCGGCCAGCGCTACGGCCGCAGTTTGCCAGGGCACTGCGTTCAGAATGCGCGGCTGCTTGGCAACGGAAACGAGAATTTTTCGAGCAACTTCTTCGGGCGAAACCAGCAGATTCGACGGTGCCGCCGCCATCCCGGCCCGGGACATGAACGGCGTGTCGACGGCGCCCGGATCGACGTACGTGACGGCGACGCCGAGCGGAGCCAGTTCGCGCCGCAGAATCGCAGTCGCCGAGCGAATCGCCGCTTTGGCCGGCGGGTAGGCGCCGAAGCCGCCGAGCGGTATGCGCGCGACGCCCGAACCGAGCACGAACACGTGGCCGCCGGCGCTGCGCAGTGCGCCAAGTGCTTCCCGGACGAGCGCGATCGGCCCGATGACGTGCGTTCCGAATTGGCGCTCGAGTTCGCTATCGGCTTGCCTGCACAAATCGCCGGTCGACACAAAGCCGGCGTTGTTGACCAGCACGTCGATGGAACCGAATTGCGCGAGCGCGCGCGCGACGAGCGGTGCAGCGTTTGCCGCGGCCGCAACGTCGGTTGCGTCGACGGCCACGAAACCGCGCTCCGCTTCGATTTTCGCTCGCAACGTTTCGAGCGCGGAGCGGTTGCGGCCGACGGCATAGACCGCGTATCCGGCGCGCGCGGCGCGTACGGCAAGGGCGCGGCCGATGCCCGACGATGCACCGGTAACGAGCATTGTCTTCACGGGCGACTCTCCAGATAGCGCGCGTAGGCCTCACGCGTTGTTTGCGGCAGATCGGCGTAATAGGCCGGTTCGAAGATCGCCGGATCGCGCGCCGGTTTGATGCTTCGCGCTTCGGCGGCAAAGGCCGCAAGTGCCGCGGCCACCGGCTTTTCGCTGCCGTCGCTGCGCACGAGTCCAAACGACATTTCGTGCGGCGCGCGATCGAACGGCGGCGTCGCCGCGAGCGCGTCGGCATAGTCGGCCCAACACCACCAGTAACCGCCTAAGCGTCCGTCGGCGTGCAGCGCTTCGAGTACGGCCGTCGCGTAGTTCGCCATCTCGATCTCATCAAGACACGCGTAGCTTGCGTGCAGCGGATCGTCGGGCAAGATCGCCGGCGGTGCCGGTTCGTCGGGCAGCGGAACGCGCTCGAACGGCGAGACTTTGCCGGGCGGACACGTCGGATTACCAAATTCACTGAAGAGCACCGGTTTGCCGGTAAACGCCGCGGTGAGTTGGGCGAGAAACGGGACGACGGCCGTATCCGTCCGGCCACGGGCAAAGTCGCTATAGATCGAATAGCCGTGCATCGTTGCAAACGCCCACGGCTCGCTTATCCACGACGGCCGGAGATTGCGGTCGCGCGTGAGATCTTCGCCGTGCAGCCCGGCGGTGACCGGATGTCCGCCGGCGCGTTCGAGCTCGAAGGTTAGGCGTTTACTCCACTCGCGCGCATCGTCGTTTGACGCGGGTTCGCGCAGATTGCTGAACTCATTGCCGAGATCCCAAGCCGCGACCGCGGGATGACCGCGCAGCGCGCTGCCGGCCTCGCGCACGTGATAACGCTGTGCCGCGAGCAATCCGCCCCGGTAAAAATCGCCGATGCCGTACGGCTGCTCGCCGAACTCCGTAACGGTGCGAAAACGGCCGTTCGGCGTCGTGCGATCGAGCGTCCACGACGGCAGCCAATTCACGCCGCTCATGTGTCCGCAAAATAAGGTCGGCATCGTGCGTAAGCCGCTCGCGGCGGCTAACTCCACAAACGTTTCAAGCCGGCGCAGCATCGTGCGATCCATGCGGCCGGCTTCCGGTTGAAAATCGAACCAGCGGAGGAAAAAGCGAACGGTATCGATGCCGAGCGCTGCAATCCGAGCAAAATCTTCGGCAATCTCGCTGGGATCGAAGTGTCGCCACATCGCCATCGCACTGCGACGCGGCCAGTAATTGATCCCGAGGCTAAAGCGCATTGCAGACGGCGACGTTCGCAATCGAGGTCGGCTCTTCCGGTGAGCCGAAACGCACGCCGGGATGGAAGCCGCACCCGCCGTTGGGATCATCATGGGGTCGACGTCGGATCTCGACACGATGCGCGCTGCGGCATTGATTCTCGCGGAACTCGACGTTCCGTTCGAGCTCAAGGTCGTGTCGGCGCATCGGACGCCCGATTTGATGTTCGCTTACGCGCAGTCGGCCGCAACTCGCGGCCTGCGCGTGATCATCGCCGGCGCGGGCGGGGCGGCGCATCTGCCGGGCATGGTCGCTGCTAAAACGAATTTGCCGGTCATCGGCGTGCCGGTCGTTTCGGCTGCGCTCGGCGGGCTCGATTCTTTGCTGTCGATCGCCCAAATGCCGGCCGGCGTCCCGGTCGCAACCATGGCAATCGGTAACGCGGCCAATGCCGGCTTGTTTGCCGCGCGCATCCTGGCCCTGGCCGATGTTGCTTTAACGCAGCGGCTGGAGGCGCGCGCGGCCCGTATCGCGCACGCCGTTGAAACGACCGTGCTGTGAGTACAACGATCGGAATCGTCGGCGGCGGACAGCTCGGCCGAATGCTGACGCTCGAAGCAAAACGGATGGGCTACCGGGTGGTCGTGCTCGAGCCGCTCACGAACTCGCCGACGGGACAGATCGCCGACGAGCAAATCGTCGCCGCCTACGACGATCTGCGTGCGATCGGCGAACTCGGCGCGCGCAGCGACGTCGTGACGTATGAATTCGAGAACATACCGCTGGCCTCGATCGAAGCACTCGAAGCCGACCGGCGAGTGGTGCGTCCCAGCAGCCGGGTGTTACGCATCACCCAAGAACGGTTACTCGAAAAGCGATTCGTGCGCGATTGCAATATCGCGACGGTCGACTTTGCACCCGTTTCGTCGCCCGGCGATCTTGAAGCGGCGCTGGCGGCAATCGGATTGCCGGCCGTCATCAAGACGACGATGGGCGGCTATGACGGCAAAGGCCAATGGCTGGTGCGCACGCGCGCACAAGCGCTCGACGCCGTCGCTGCGGCGCACGGCCGGGCGCTCATCTACGAGCGGTTTTTGCCGTTCGATAAAGAGCTCTCGATCGTATGCGCGCGCAATGCGGCCGGTGACATCGTTACGTTTCCGGTCGCCGAGAATCAGCATGACGAGGGCGTCCTCGCGACGACGATCGTTCCGGCGCGCATCTCGGGCGGTATCGCCGAGCGGGTGGGCCGGGCGGCTGAAACGATCGCCCGCGGTCTCGATATCGTCGGCGCGTTTGCCATTGAATTCTTTCTGTCCGGCGAGACGCTGCTCGTCAACGAGATCGCGCCGCGCGTGCACAACACCGGGCACTACTCCCTCGATGCAACGACGATCTCGCAATACGAAGCGCACGTGCGCGCGATTTGCGATCTGCCGCTAGTCGTGCCGCGCATGCTCGTTCCGGCGGTCGTAATGGTCAATATCTTAGGCAGCGCGAGCGGCGATGAGCTTGGCGGCGTTCACCAATTGCTGCGCGATCCCGATGTCTCGCTGCACGTTTACGGCAAAGCTCACGCTGCGTTGCGCCGCAAGATGGCGCACTTCACCGTGCTGGGTATCGATGCTGACGACGCGTTGATCAAAGCCGAACGCGGACGCCGCGCCGTGCACTGGATCGACAATCGCGCCGGAGCGTCTCGCTAAGGCGACTGCGCCGGGCGCGCCGGAATGTCGGTGAAGGCCATCGGCCGGTCCCACCAATCGTGCCTACGCCTTTCAAGTTCGGCCGGCGTCGGCGCAGCGGGCATACCGAGCCGCAGCGCATCGGCATACGCCGTGCAATAGCGATCGATCATGCGGTCGGCTGAGAACGTTTTCTCGACGTGGCGGCGGCAGCGCGCGCGGTCGAGCCCGGCGAGCAGCGGAACGCAATCGACAGCCGCAGCGACATCGCGACACAAGAAGCCGGTCTCGCGATCGACGACGATCTCGCGGATCGAACCCATATCGGCGCCGAGCACCGGCGTGCCGCAGGCCATCGACTCGATCAGCGTCAGGCCGAAACGCTCCGGGCGCGTCGTCATGTGTACGAGGGCGAGCGCCGTCCCGAGCAATTCCGCGCGTGCGGCACCTTTGACATGGCCGAGAAACTGAATTTGATCGCCGTCGATGTGCGGCTCGACGAGTTCTTTGAAATACGCGACGTCTTGCGGGATCGCGGCGAGTTTCAAGCGCACGCCGGCTTTTTTCGCAATTTCGATCGCGAGATGCGCGCCCTTCTCGGGATGAAAGCGCCCGAGAAAGACAAGATCCTCGCCGGGCTCGGCGCGATACGGCCAAACGTGCGGATCGATGCCGTTGTAGGTTGTTGCCAAATAGGCAAGGCCCGGATCACGATCGCTGTTGCTGATCGAACAGTAGAAGCTGCGCGCGGCGCCGGCATAGTAAGCAGCGAGAATCGGCGGAGAGCTAAAGCCGTGAATCGTCGTCAACATCGGCGGTGCGACTGTTGCCAGCGCGTAGGTCAGCGGCTTCCAGTCGAAATTATTGTGTATGAGGTCGAACTCGCCGGCGCGCTCGAAAAGCTTGGCGATGTGCAGCGCGCTGTAGACCTCCGCATTGAGTCCGCGATCTTCTTCGAGTCCCACCGGTACGACCGCGGATAGCCGTCCGGGCGATTGTGAATTACCGGTCGCGAACAGCGTGACGTCGAGTCCGCGTGCGCTCATCCCGGTCGCGATGGAATGCGCGATTTGTTCCCACGGTCCGTAGCCATGCGGCGGCGTCGGCCATGAAATCGGCGCTAAGAGCGCTAAGCGCAAGCCGCGCAAGCCGCGCAAGCCGGTCAAATCAGTGCGGCGCTTCGGGCGCGTCGGACGCTGCGAGCGTGTAGAGCCACCAGCGCGGAGCACCGCGGCGCGCGCCGCGATCGAAGTACAGCACCGCAATGCGACCGTCGCGCAGTTCGGCTTCATACCAGTGGCGTTTGAGGTAGGTGTCGCCGCGATCGTCCTTCGTCGAGCGCCAAGTCCGGCGAATCGTCTTGATTTCGAGCACGTCGCCATGCCAACGAAATGCGGCCGGAACGGCCGGCTCGCCGTTGACGAGGCCATCGGCGCTATGCAAAGCTGCCAGTGGCGTGAGCGCTTCGCTAATGAACGTCATACGGTCGGCCCTAACGCTTCAACGTAGCACGACGACGCCGGCTTGAATCACTTCTTTGGGCCGGCGCAGCGCGTACGTGTTCGCTTCCAAATCGCCGTCGAGCAGCAGCAGATCGGCCGGACGCCCCGGTGCAATCACCCCCGCATCGACGCCCAGCAGAGCCGCCGCGGATTGAGTCGCGGCGTGAAGTGCTTGCACGGCGGACATGCCCAGGACCGTCTGCATCAATTCGACTTCGTATGCGTAACGATCGTGACCGTTATACGGTGTGCCGGCGTCCGAACCGCCGGCAATCGGTACGCCCGCCCGGTACGCGCGCCCGACGTTCTCACGCATCGATTCGTAGAGTGCCGTCGCTTTGCGTACGACATAGTCGGGCTGCGTTCCGTCGGCGGCATGTTCGAAAATGCAGGTCACCGCCGCGATCGTCGGGACCAGATACGCACCGCGTTCGAGAAATAACTCGATTGCTTCGGCATCCAGCAGATGACCGTGTTCGATCGAATCGACGCCGGCACGTAACGCATTCTTGATGCCGTTCGTGCCGATGGCATGGGCGGCAACGCGCATGCCGTGCGTATGCGCCTCGGTCACCGCGGCGCGCATCTCTTCTTCGGTCAGCTGATCTTGGCCGGGCACCGCGCCTTTGGTCAGCACGCCGCCCGTCGCGATGAGCTTGATGCATTGCGCACCGGCTTTTCGCTGTTCGCGCACGGCTTTGCGCGCGTCCCACGGTCCGTCGGTTTCGCGTCCGATGAAGCTGCCGTGCCCGCCGGTCATGCACAACGCGCGGCCGGCCGGAACGATCGCCGGTCCCGCGTGCTGTCCGGCCGCAATCGCATCGCGCAACTCGATTGCGTTACTTTCCGCCGCGCCTAGATCACGCACCGTCGTTACGCCCGCTGCCAGCGAGCGGCGCGCGTTCGCCGCGGCAATCAACGTTTGCGCGATCGGCGAATGCAGCAGCCGCAGCGTCGCAACGTTCGGCTCGCCGCTGAATTCAAGATGGACGTGGGCGTTGATCAGTCCCGGCGTCATGCTGTCAGCCTGGTGGGTGACCGATTCCGCGCCGCTCGCGCCATCGTCGATGCGGGCAATCTTCCCATCCTCAACGACGACGGTTACGTTCGTGCGCGGCGGCGCGGCCGTTCCGTCGTACAGCCGTCCACAGCGCACGATGAGGGGACGAGAGGATTGCACGCGGCTGCGTTCCACATTTTCACCGCGGCGACCCCGCAGCAACGCACGCTTGTAATCGCCCTTACGCTTCTGGGGCCGGCGGTTATGCTAGGCTGTTGCCATGAACCCGGCGTTCGCCCCGTTTGACGAAGCCGTCGACGGCAACAAAGTATGGTATCTCACGCGCAATCGCTTTTTCGCCAACGCCATCGACGGCGGAATCGATCGCAGCGCGCATATCTTCACGATTGTCGGCTATCCGCGCCGGACGCTCATCTTCGATCAAGGCGATCCGTCGCGCACGGTCTATTTTCTCAAGCGCGGAACGGTGCGCATCGCGCGCGTGACGAGCGATGCAAAAGAAGTAACCGTCGCGGTGTTAGGCCCGGGCGATCTTTTCGGCGAAGAGTCGCTGTTCGGCAGCGGCGAGCGTGCAACGGTTGCGGTGGCGATCGATAGCGTGCTTCTCTGTACGGTTCGCGCCGACGATCTGTTCGCGCTCATTCAATCCGAACCGTTGCTCGCACTCAACGTCGCGCAAATACTGCAGGAGCGCTTAGCCGATGCCGCGGCGCAAATGGAAGATATCGCGTTTGCGCGCGTTACTGACCGGCTCTTACATCTCTTCGGCCGGCTTGCCGACGAGCATGGAACGCCGGTCGCCGGCGGCCGGCGTATTGATACCCGCCTCACGCACGCCGACATTGCAACGCTGATCGGCAGCACGCGCGAAACGGTTTCGCTCGAACTCAGTCACCTCGTTCGTGCGGGCGCCGTGGTGCTCGACGGACGCCATTTCATCGTGCCGAACGCGGAGATTGCCGAATGAAACGCTTATCGATCGAACGTTGTGTGATGTGGCTTAGCCTGCTGTTTGCGACGGCTGTACTCGGAGGTACCGCGCATGCCGCCGCAACGTCGTACGCGCCGGTCCTGGGCGCGAGCGATTGGCTCAACGGTCGTGTCGGCGCGGCCGACCTCCGCGGCAAAGTCGTCATCGTCGATGTATTCACCTTCGACTGCATTAATTGCAAGCACGTGACGCCGAACTTGCAACGATTACATGCAGAGCAAAGCCGAGATGATTTGGCGATTATCGGCGTTCATGCACCCGAGACGGCATACGAAGGCGAGCGGCGTAATGTCGTCCGCGAGTTGGCGCGTCAGGGCGTTGTCTGGCCGGTCGCTCTCGATCCGTCGTTGCAAATTTGGAAAGCACTCGACAACGAATATTGGCCGACGCAATATATCTTCGACCGGCATGGCGCCTTACGTCGTACCATCGTCGGCGAGGGTCAAGACGACGTCGTCGATGCGACGGTGCGGGCGCTCATCGCCGAACGCTAAAGCCGCTGCGGCGGCCAAAACCGCCGCTTGATTGCCATAGCGCGAGAACTCCGGCGTTTTATGGTATACGCCGCCTATGGAATCTTTCGACGGAAGTCCGACAAAGGTCGGATCCGCCGCGCGTCCGCTCGATCGCCGTTTGGTGCGCGCGTTGGCAATCGCGGCACTTGCACTGGCAATCGGCGGTTTATTATGGATGGTCGCGGCGGTATTCGATCGCGTCCACAACACGCTCGTCGTCATCATCTTCGCTATTTTGTTTTCGTATTTCGTGTATCCACCGATTAAATGGCTGGCAAACCGGCGCGTTCCGGTACCGTTGGCGGGTATTATCGTGTATGCCGTTTTAGGCGTACTCATCTTGGGCGCATTGGCCTGGCTGACGCCGGCGATCGCCGTGCAAGTCGAAGATCTCAGCCGTAATTTTCCGCACATCGTCGCAAGCGCTCAGCATCAGATCGTCGATCCGTCGAATTCACCGCTGCTAAGCCGGCTGCCGGCGAGCGTACGCGAGCAGATCGCGAAAAATGCCGGTAAAGCCGGTGCCGTCGTGGGCGGTTTTGCAGCCGGCTTCGGAACCAATGCGCTCGCAATTTTGAGCGGTACGAGCGCGGCAATCATCGATATTTTCGTCGTACTCGGTTTAACGCTGCTCGTCATCGGCGATCTTGCGAACATTCAGTCGTTCGGTTTACGGCTCGTTCCGCGGACATATCGCCCGGCTGCCGTTTCGTTCATGGACGACGTCGATAAAGTTATCGGCGGATTCGTGCGCGGCCAAGTGTTGCTTGCACTGGGCGTCGGCGTTGCCGGCACGATCGTCTTGCTCGGGGTTGGCGTACCATATGCAATTTTGCTCGGTCTGTTTGCCGGTGTCGTCAGCATCGTACCGCTCATCGGACCGGTGATCGCGCTTATACCGGTCGTTCTTATTTCGTTCTTTACCGTCGGTCTTATCAAAGTCATTATCGTTGCCGTGTTGTTCGCAATCATATTGGCCGTGCAGCAGAACGTTTTCACGCCGCTGGTGGTGTCGAAATCCGTCGGCGTTACGCCGCTGGTCGTCATTCTGGCGTTGCTGCTCGGCAGCGAAGCCTTCGGGATATTGGGCGCCTTGCTTTCGATTCCGGTGGCCGGAATTCTCCGCGTCGCGGTCGAGCGGCTCTTTCCGCACGACCGGGACGCCGCGGTTACCTTGGCCGTCGCGCGCGATCGCGCCGGTGAGCCGCCGGGACCGACGCGGGCAGCCGCTGAGCGGTTGTGACCGCCGGGCCGGCGCCCATCCGCGCCGGCGCCGGCGGCGTTTCGTAAGCAACCTTACCGTTGCTGTCACGAAACGCTGTTAGCATGGGTTGATGGAAGTGTGGAGCCGTTGACCGGAAAACGTGTGTACCGTCATTCGATCGCAGCCCGCGTCAGCCACTGGCTGTGGACGCTCGCGATGCTCGTGCTGGTGATGTCGGGTCTGCAAATCTTCAATGCCGCACCGTATCTCGATGCTTCGGATAAAAGCAATCCGGCGCGGCGCGTGCTCGCGGTCAGCGCAGCGCAGCCCGGCGGAGCGAATGCGCCGGTCGTTGCAACGACGCGGCTCTTCGGGCTTCAAGTCACGACGACGGGCATCTTGGGTTATACCGACGACGGCGCCGGGGCGAAGTCGGCGCGCGCCTTTCCGGCTTGGGCGACCTTACCGGGCGAGCAAGATTTAGCCGACGGGCGGCGCTGGCATCTCGCATTCGGCTGGTTATTGACAGTATCGATGATCGTGTATCTTATCGCGGCGGCCGTACGCAAGGATTTGCGCGAATTATTGTTGCGGCCGTCGGATCTGCCGAAACTCTTACCGATGCAGTTATATTATCTGCATTTACGCCGGGAACCGCCGCCGCACGGCAAGTACAATCCGTTGCAAAAAGCAGCGTATACGGTCGTTTTGTTCGGCTTCATCCCGTTGATCGTGTTGAGCGGACTAGCGCTTTCGCCCGGTGTCGATGCGATCGCAGCGCCGATCACCGCGGTCTTCGGTGGCCGACAGTTCGCGCGGCTATGGCATTTCGCGCTCATGTCGTTGCTGATTCTTTATTTTCTAACGCATATGGTGTTGGTGTTCGGCACCGGCGCTTGGAATAACGTCCGTTCGATGATCACCGGCTGGTACGTTCTCAAAAAGCACGACGGAGTCGGGCTGTGAAGCGCGGTCTTTTCATCGCATCTTCGCTCGGTACGCTGGGCCTCACGGGCTGCACGACGAGCGTGAAAGATTCGTTGACGAACGGTCCGTTTCGCGCGGTGCTGACGTCGGCTGAAGCGTTGAATCATACCGTGATCGGTTCGCGCGGCTCGGCGCGGTTGTACAGCGAGGCCGATATCGACCGCAACTTTCGCGTTAACGGCAACGATACTCCGCAAGATTCGCTCTACAACGGCTTGCATAACGACGGCTGGTCGCGCTACAAGCTGATCGTCGACGGGCTGGTGGAGCGCCCGCAAGCGTTATCGCTCGCAGCGTTGCGAGCAATGCCGCGCAAGACGCAGATAACGCGTCACGATTGCGTCGAAGGCTGGAGTGCAATCGGAAAATGGGGCGGCGTGGTGCTGGCCGACGTTCTGGCCGCAGCCCGGCCGAAGCCGGACGCCCGCTTTGCGATCTTTTCGTGTTACGACCGCGACGAACAAGGCTCGCCATATTATGAGTCGCTCGATTTGCCGCAGGCGGCGCATCCGCAAACGCTGATTGCGCTCGAACTCAACGGCGCCCCGCTCGATCCCGACCATGGCGCCCCGGTTCGGCTACGTATCCCGACGCAACTCGGCTACAAAAGCGCGAAATGGGTGCATCGTATCGAACTTGCCGCGAACTTTTCGGCACCCGGTCTCGGAAAAGGCGGTTACTGGGAAGACCAGGGCTACGAGTGGTTTGCCGGCATTTGAACTCGGCGGCGGCTAGCGGCGCTCGTACAAATCGACCAGCGTGCCTTTGAACTGAACGCTGCGCAGCAAGCGATAATGCCGGGCAAAATATTGCATGACGTAGCGGCAGTGATACCAGGGTCGACCGGGCGTCTCCGGGACGCACGGGCCGAGCGTAACGAGCCACAGCCGGCTCGCGCGCGCCCGAATCGGGTCGACAACGCGCGCGACTTCGCCCACATCCTTGACGCCCGTGACGCGAAAATAATCGCCCGAAAAGGGCATCGGCCCTGGGATTGCGGCGATTGGAGCGGAGCGATATAACGCCAGCGGCACGGCAAGCTCCGCCGGAAATACCGCCAGCGGTATCGAGTGGCCAACGCTGAGTGCTACCCGTTGCCAATCGCCGCTTTTTGCCGTCGGCGGCGCGTAGTCGGCCCATAACGTGCTGGCCGACAGGACGATATAGACACCGAACGCGATCGCACCGAGCTGCGCGACCGGCCGCCGAACCGAGTCGATCGCAATAAGCGAAACGACGATTGTCGACGGAGCAATGACGACGAGGTGCCGGCGGATATCGGGTATGCCCGTAACCGCGAACAGCGCGCAAAATAGTGCAACGCAAAGCGCCCAGGCAAACGTGAAATCGCGTTCGCCGGCCGTAGCAAACGACGGGCGTGCGGCAAAGACGAGCACGAATATCAGACCCGTGAGCGCAACTGCCGCCATTTTGAGCAAACCGTGTGCGCCGAGATCGTGCGGCAAAGCGTAAACCAGAACGTTGACGGCAACGTCGTGCACGACACGTCGCAACGGCGTGTGTTCGAGAAACCCGCTACCGACCGCGGTCTGTGCCAGAACGGCCGGCAGAAACGGTGCAAACGCGGCGGTAATGACGGCCGCCGCGACGGCATACGCGCGCATCGCCGCGCGGCGCCACAACACGAGCGTCATGCCGTGCGCGAGCAGCACGAAGCCGACGTAGTACTGCGTATACAGACCGGCGACGGCAAACAAAACGTACAGCATCTGCGCTTGCCGCGAACGCCTGAGGGCAAGGAAACCGCTAAAAAACGACCATGCCAGCACCGCTGCAATGCAGAGCACCAGCGCATAGACCCGCATCTCGCAAGCAGCCCAGAGGACTAACGGATTGAACGCAGTTACCGCGGCAACGGCAAACGGCGGGACCAGCGGCGTGATTCGGCGGGCGGCATATACGAGCACCGCAACGGCAAGCGCGGCAAAGAAAATCGACGGAACGCGGGCGAACGGAATCGATGCTTCGTTGAAGCTTCGCCACGCTGCTTCGAGTATGAAATAGAGCGGCGGTTGGAGCTCGAAAACATTTGCCTCGCGTACGGCATAGGCGACGCCGTAGCCGGTTGAATGCATCGTAAACGCTTCGTCGATCCAAGCGTTCAAGCCGATCGCCAAAGGGGCTGCGAGGCAGACGACGAGCACGGCACCGGCGAGCGCGGCGTAGGCCACGCTCTCGTCGTCGCGCCGCAGCAGATATGCAAGCAATGCCGGCTGCGCGCGACGCGAGTCTGCCGCCGAACGCGGCTGCGCTGCGACGCTTGCGTTGCCTAGCATGGTAGCGTGCTTATCGCGGATTACGGTACATGCCTTCTTCACGAGCCTCGCTGGGCCGATCGGCATCGAGCGCCGGCGATACGCTAACGTATGCCGTCAGATTTTAGATCGAACGCCTGCGTGCCGCCGTCCCCCGAAGCGGGCCGGTTCTAGTAGCCGAGGGCAAGTGAGTCGGCTCGCGGATCGCCGCCGCCGGCAAGCGAGCCGTGCCGCCGATCGATGGCGATCGCTTGGGCGTGGCCCATTTCGTTGCAATATGGCCCCAACTCAAGCAGCACGTGGCCGCGAGCGTCGAGCCCGGAAACAATCGATCGATCCATGCGCGATTCGACGAAAACCGTATCGCGGGCCGTAGCTCCGGGCTCGCCGGCCGGCTGTTGCGCGTAGATCCAGCGCGGCATATCCAGCGCTTGCTGGACGTTGCGTTCGCGATCGTAGATGTGGTGTAAGAGCTGGGCTTGAATTTGCGGCTGAGCGTCACCGCCCATCGTGCCGAAGACGAGTTCGGGTTCGCCGTCGCGCAGCACCATCGGCGGCGACAACGTGTGCAGCGGGCGCTTGCCACCGGCATAGACGTTGGGATGATGCGGATCGAGCGAAAAATTTGCCCCGCGATTGTGCAGTAGCACGCCGGTGCCTTCGGCAACGATGCCGCTGCCGAAGTTCATGTAGATGCTTTCAATGAGCGAGACGGCGCCCCCATGCTCGTCGACCACACACAGAAAGATCGTGTCGCCCGCGTCCGGCCGTCCGGTCGTTACGCGGGCTCGCTCGACGTCGAGGGTGACGCGAACTTCGGCGCAATGTCGTGCGCTAAGTTGCGTTGCGAAGTCGCAGTCGGAAAAATCCGGATCGGCGAACAGCGCATCCCGCTCGTCGCGGGCACGCTTGAGAGCTTCTATCGCCAGGTGATTCCAGAGTGGTTCCGGGGCGTCGCCGTCGTGCGCAAGCACGCCCATGGCGTAGAGAAGCGTGGCGCCCTGCGAATTCGGCGGATGGGCTAAGAGTTCGCGTCCGTGCCAGGCGATGCGCAGCGGTTCCGTACGCTCGGTGCGATGCAGCGCCAGGTCGTCGAGCGACATCCGATTACCCCGAGCGTTGAGGGTCCGCACGATGCGCCGGCCGATCGCCCCGGTGTAGAACGCATCGGCACCGCCGCTGCGGATCGCTGCGAGCGTCGCGGCAAGGTCGGGGTTTTGCCGGATCTGACCCGCTCGGGGCACGCCGGCTCCGAGATAAACCCGCTCGGCTTCACGATCGGCGTCCAGCAAGTCGAGGTTGTCGGCAAAATAGCGCGCGACGACGTCGGTCACGGCGAAACCGTCGCGCGCATAGCGTTCGGCGGGTTCGAGCAGTTCGTCGAGACCGCGCGTTCCATGCGCGCCGCCGACATCTTCCCACGAACGGACGGCGCCCGGGACCGTAACGGTCAGCGCCCCGCGTTGCGGTAGCCGCGGGCCGTGTGCCCCGCGCAGAAGGTCGAGGCCGGCTGCCCGCGGTGTTCGGCCGCTGCCGTTGTAGCCGGTAACGCGTTTATTTCGCGGGTCGTAGACCAGCCAGAACGCGTCGCCGCCGAGGCCGCAACTCGGAGCGTAAACGACCGCCAGAACCGCATTCGCCGCGATCGCCGCATCGACGGCGTTGCCGCCGCGCCGCAAAACGTCGAGACCGGCGAGCGTCGCCTGCGGGTGCGGCGTCGCGATCATACCGCGTGCCGATCGGGCGACCGCGCGGCTCGGATGCTCGAAAGAACCGTGAGCGATCACGCGGGCCTCATGCCGCAACGTAGGGCGCTCGGCCGTGCCGGCCCTGCTTGCCGCACGGCGCCGGTGGCGAAGGTTCGAGCAACCCGTTTGACAGAGATCCGTCGATATATGGCCGAGTCGCTGCACCACATCTGCGGAATCGGGGAATTGAGCGCCGCGCCGTTACGAGCGGCACGCCGTATTGTTTCGATCCTCGACCCGGCAGCGAGCGAACCGCCGGAGCTTCGCGATTTGCCGGCCGAGCTTTTGATTTTACGCTTCGATGACGTTATCACCGGGGACGGACCGCTGCGGGCTCCGGAGCGGGTCGATATCGAACGGCTGCTGGCGTTCGATCGCGGACATCAGCCGGATGATTCGCTCGTCATCCACTGCACGGCCGGTATTTCGCGCTCGACAGCGGCTTTGGCGATTCTACTCGCGCAGCGCAAACCGAATACCGAACCGGAAATTTTCGCGCAATTGCGCGCCGTTCGGCCCAAAGCATGGCCGAATTCGCTGATGATCGCGCTCGCCGACGACGTGCTCGGTGCCGGCGGGCGTTTAACCTCGGCACTGCGCGAACACTACAAAGTTCAGCTGCGCACGCATCCCGACATCGGCCGAATGATGATCGGTCTCGGCCGCGAGCGGGAAGTGCCGTTCGAGCGCTTACGCCCTTAGCACGTCTGACGTTCGGCGCGGCGCGATGCAATCTCGGTACGCAAGCCGTCGATCGCGCCGTTAAGTGCCGAAAGTGCGCCGGCGTCGATCGGCCGGGCGGCTTTTGCTTCACGCTCGATCGCCGAAGCAACGTCGACGATCCGGCCGGACCGGATGCTGCCGCTGGTGCCTTTGAGCCGGTGAGCGGCATCGACGAGCGTTTCGCGATCGCCTGTCGCGTTTGCAACGTCGATCCGCAAAAGATCGGTCTCGATCGAAGCCAGCGCGGCGTCGACGAGTTCATCGACCGTTGCACGATCGCCGTTGAAGATCTCCAGCAGTGTTGCGAGGCCAAGGACGGGTGTGTCGAGCCATTCGGCCGGTTCGTCGAACTGCGCGCTGCTCGGCTCGATCGCTGCCGCGGCCCAGTTCGCCACCGCGGCCCGCAGCAACGTGCGATCGATCGGCTTCGCAAGATGATCGTCCATGCCCGCGGCCCGGCAGCGCTCGACTTCACCGCTAAGCGCATTCGCCGTCAAGGCAACGATCGGAATGTTGCGGCGTTCACCGGGCAATGCCCGGATCGCGCGGGTCGCATCAACGCCGTTCATCACCGGCATTTGCATGTCCATGAAAACGAGATCGAATGCGCGCGCTTCGACGGCGGCGACCGCTTCGGCACCGTTCGCGACGAGCACCACGTCGTGGCCGTCGCGCTTGAGCATGTTCTCGACGACGATCTGATTGATGCTGTTGTCGTCGACGACGAGAATGCAGCGCGCAAAGCGCGCATCTTGCGGCGCCGGCAGCGCGGCCGGCCGCGGCGCATCGGCCGGCGGCAACGTGGCCGTGAACCAAAACTCACTGCCGGCGCCGAGCGTGCTCGTTACTCCAATCTCGCCACCCATCGCTTGAGCTAAGCGCTTGCAGATCGCTAAACCCAGCCCCGTACCGCCATACAGCCGGGTCGTCGAGCGGTTCAATTGGGAGAAATCCTCGAACAATAAATGCTGTTGTTCGGGTGCGATGCCGATGCCGCTATCGGCGACGCAAAAGCGCAGCTTAGCGGCATCGGGGTCGCGTTTGACGCTAATGACAACGCGCCCGCGTTCGGTGAATTTCACCGCGTTGGTGGTGAGATTGAGGATGATTTGACGCAACCGTGTCGGATCGCCGCTCACCCAGGGCGGAACGTCGGCCGCGACGGCAACGTCGAGATCGAGTCCCTTGGGCTCAGCCTCGAGCCGCACGAGTGAGATGACGCCGTTGACGATGTCCG
>CBDCCS010000019.1:0-81936 GCA_965214935.1 Candidatus Velthaea sp.
GCAAGAACGCGAGCAGTTCTTACCGGCTTAAACGCTTCTTTACAAATGACTGCACGACGCCGTACCTGATGTAGCAAAACCCGCTCTCTTATATGGCCGGTCGAATGTTACGCTTCTCCTATCTTCGGACGGCAGCGATGAAATAAGCGCACGTAAAGCAACGAAGCTCGTGCGTGCGCTGGAATCGTCCGTGCCGAATCGGCACCAACTGTCGTTTCAGCGTCCAGCGGTTAGTGCTGACCGCGATGTGCGCCGTCGCTGACGGAGCACCGTGTTCCGTCGCTACCGCCGGTCGCAGCTGCGAACGAAACTGCCCAAGAAGGGACTCGAACCCCCACGACCTTGCGGCCACTGGTACCTGAAACCAGCGCGTCTACCAATTCCGCCACCTGGGCGCGGCCGAAGACGTTTAGTCGTTGTTGAAAGCCAAGCCTTTTATCGGCCCGCAGCGGCCGGCTTCGGCATCATGAGCCTTCCGGCGACGCGTGCAACGAGCGTCCGCGGCATGAAGCGCTGCGACACGGCCATGACGCGATTGACCGGGCCGTCGACGACGTAAGAATCGCCGCGATCGTAGGCGCGCAACGCCGTCTTGACGACTTGCTGCACGCTGCGAAAGCTGCCCATCTGCGCTCCTTCGCCGGCGATTTTAAAGAAGTTCGTGCTTGTCGGGCCGGGACACAGCGCTAGAACGCGGACGCCGCGACTGCGAAACTCTTCGCTGAGCGCTTCGGAGAACGAGAGCACAAAGGCTTTGGTAGCGCCGTAGACCGCCATGTAGGGTACCGGCTGAAACGCTGCAGTCGAACCAACGTTGATGATGCCGCCGCTTCCGCGCGCAAGCATCGCGGGCGCAAAGCGATCGGTCAACGCGACGAGTGCCTCAACGTTGAGACGAATTTGACCGGCATGACGAGCGGAGCCGATCGTCTCAAAGCCGCCGTGCGCGCCGTATCCGGCGTTGTTTACAAGCAAGTCGACGCGCCCGAACGCCGTTATAACATCGACGGCGACACGGTCCACGGCGACCGCATCCGTTAAGTCCGCCGCCATCGGTTCGACGCGGCAACCGCTGCGCCCGGCGATCCGAGCTGCAACGCTCGCGAGAGCATCGCTATGTCGCGCGATCAGCGCTAGATCGTAACCGCGTTTGGCCAGGGCATCGGCAAAAGCTTCGCCGATGCCCATCGACGCGCCGGTTATCACGGCGACCTGACGCTCAGCCATGCGCCGTCACTTCGAGACGCGTACGCTGACGAGCGCACCCAAAAAAACGATCCATCATTTCCGGTCATTGTGCGAACGCCGGCCGCGAACCGCTTTGAACGCGCCTTGATGGACGTGCATCGAAGGGATGCCTCCCGGGTTTGACAACGTCAATGACTCAGCGCATGCCGCCTTCATCGAACAAAACCGCCCATCACCGGCGAACCGCACGCGTATGATCGTGCGGCTACTGCCGATCTTAGGCATCACGTTTATCGACATCCTCGGGTTCAGCATTCTCATTCCGCTGCTGCCGTTTTACGTTCAGCGTTTTGGTGCGTCACCGTTCGTCATCGGCGTCCTCTTTTCGACCTTCGCCTTTTGCCAGCTATTGGCCGGCCCGATTTGGGGAAACATCAGCGATCGCATCGGACGCAAGTCGGTCTTGATCGTATCGCAGATCGGCGCGACGATCGGCTGGACGATGCTCGCGTTTGCGCCGGCACTGTGGTTTGTGTTTCTCGCGCGTGTTATCGAAGGTTTATCCGGCGGCAATCTGAGCGTAACGCAATCATACGTTGCCGACGTCGTCGAGCCGGCACAACGTTCGCGTGCCTATGCATACATCGGCGCAGCATTCAGTGCCGGCATGATTTTCGGGCCGGCGGCCGGCGGCTATCTTGCGCACACCTATGGTTTTGCAGTGCCGTTTCTCTTAGCGGCAGCGTTGCAAGTCGTTACGCTCGGCGTCACGATCGTGTTCCTCAGCGAAACCAAAGCGGACACTCCTCAAGCTGTACCGTCGTTTGCCGATATCGGTGCGGCGCTACGCAATCCGGCAGTTGCGCCGGTGCTGTGGCAGAAGCTGGTGTACTCGCTGGGGCTCTACGGCTGGTTTGCGGCGCTTACACTCGTGTTGCAACGGCAACTCGGTCTGCGCGAGGACACGGTAAGCTATTTTTACGCAGCGTTCGCGGTCATCAGCGTCGTGACGCAATTATTTTTCGTTAGTCGGTTGACCGCGGCGGTCGGCGATCGCCGCGCGAATAACATCGGTTTGGTCGCGATCGCCGTGTCGTTCTGCTTCGTACCGTTTCTGCACGATGCCCTGAGCGCTTTGGGGATGATCGTTTTCTTTGCGACCGGCTTATCGATCAACAACGCAACGATCGCAGCGCTCATCGGTGCAGCGGCACCGGATAATGCGCGCGGTACGATTTTCGGTGTCGGCTCGTCGCTCGAAAGCGCGTCCGGCGTTGTAATGCCGCCGCTTTCGACCGGCGCTTTGAGCGCTTACGGGGCCGTTGCGACTGCGGCAATCTCCGGCTTCTTAACGCTCATCGCGTTGATCATGGGGATCGTTGCCGAACGCTTACGACCGGCGAGTGAAACGGCCGTGCCCTAAAAGCTTAGGCGTGCCCAAAGATGGCGCGGTCGGCGATTTCGGTCGCTGCATCGATGTGCGCCGCACTGAGCGAGTCGCTTTCTAAAATGGTCGCCCGGATAACACCGTCGACGAGGGCCATGAGCATCATCGCCGTCGACGCCGGGTCGGACACGTCGGCGAAACCGCGTGACGTAAGCACTTCGAGATGTTCGTGCAAGCGTCGGCGCGTGGAATCGCGCCGCTCTTCGCGATAGGCTGCCAAACGCGCTTCACTTGCGACCAGGGTGGACCAAGCCCGAACCGCCGCGCGCCGTTGCAGTGCGAAACGCAGCCGCTCGGACATCCAGGTCCGCACGCCGCGCCGGGCGTCGGCAAGTGACGTGACGTCGTCGCGTAACAGGCCGTCATCGCCGACCGCGCGTGTGGCTTTGAGGTGTCGCGCCAGCGCTTCGAGCACGTCCGACCGGTCGCGAAAGTACCGGTAGAACGTACCGTGAGCGACACCGGCCGCCCGCGCAATGGAATCGACGGTCAGTTCGGCCGCTTCGCCCGCTTCGAGCAAATGTTCGGCAGCGGCAAGGAGGCGCGTTCGCGCATTCGTCCGTACCGGCCGAAGCTTCGCAACGGCGCCCTCACCGCTGACGCGGCCGACGTACGTCCAGCGGTTGCGGATTTTGCCGCTAATGGGATCGCGTTCGCTTTGCACGCGGTACCGGTATTCGCGCCCGCCGATCGTTTTGACGACGTCATACGCCATATGTGGTAAGATGACTTTGCCGTCATGTCAGTTTTACCTACAACCGCGACGAAACCCTCGCTGGTCGTCACGCCGTCCCTAGCCCGGCCGGCGCCGTCACCGACGGCGACCGAACCGCGCGTTCTTTGGATCACGCTCACCACGATGCTCGGGCTTATCATGGCGATCGTCGACACATCGATCGTCAACGTTGCGCTCAACAACATGGCCGGCACGCTTGGCGCTTCGGTCGACGAAATCGGCTGGGTTGCGACGGGCTACATCCTGGCGAACGTCGTCATCATGCCGCTCAACGGCTGGCTCACCGCGCGCTTCGGTCGTAAAAATTACTACGCGGCTTGTATCGTTATTTTCACCGTCGCATCGTTTCTTTGCGGTACTGCGACCAACGTCTGGCAACTCGTGTTCTACCGTGTCGTTCAAGGTCTGGGCGGCGGCGCGCTGCAACCGACGGCGCAAGCTATTCTCTTCGAGTCGTACCCGCCGGAAAAGCGCAGCGGAGCAATGGCGATCTTCGGCTTGGGTGCGATGGTCGGACCGGCGATCGGGCCGACGCTCGGCGGCGTGATCATCGACAACTTCTCGTGGCCGTTAATTTTCTTTATCAATTTACCGATCGGCGTCATTGCGTTCTTCATGACGCTGCGCTTCATTAAGAATCCGACGTACATCGTGCGCGATACGTCGCGCGTTGATTGGTTCGGCCTCGGCATCATGACCGCGGGCTTAGCCGCGCTGCAGTACGTTCTTGAACGCGGGCAGCACGATGACTGGTTTAGCTCGACGACGATCGTCGTGATGTCGGTCATTGCCCTCGTCGGCATCACCGGTTTCATCATGCGCGAGTTACGAATCAGTCATCCGCTCGTCGACCTGTCGGTCTTTCGTTCGCGCGGCTTTACTGCAGGTAACATCATCGGCATCGTCAGCGGTTTTGGCTTATACGGCTTGAATCTCGTGTTGCCGCTTTACTTTCAAAACGTGCTCGGCTTCAACGCAACGCTTACGGGTTTCGCTTTGCTGCCCGGCGCCGTTGCCACGGCGCTCTCAATGCCCGTCGCCGGAAAACTCGCAAAGTACCTTGATGCACGTGCATCGATCGGTTTGGGTCTGGCAATGTTCGCTCTTGGTTCTTGGATGTTCAGCTTTCTTAATGCGAGCGCCGGGATGGCCGACATCTTCTGGCCGCGCGTCTTGCAAGGCTTTGCGCTCGGTTTTCTATTCGTGCCGCTTACGACCGCGAGTCTGGCGGACGTTCCGCGTGCACGCATGTCGAATGCGACGGGCATCTATACGCTGGTGCGCCAACTGGGCGGAGGCTTTGGAATCGCGATTTTGCAGCTCGTGCAGCAGCGGGCGCAAGACACGCACTACAGCGATCTTGCATCGGACGTGACGCTCGCGCACCCGGCCATCGCGAATATGATGCAAAGCGCCGGCAGCGCGTCTATGCACGCGCGAGCGTTGATGCAAATGGTCGATGCGAACGCCCTGCTGTTGTCTTACAACGATGTGTTCCGGTTGTGCGCCGTCATCTTCATCATCTCGCTGCCGACGATCTTTCTGTTGAGCGGTAAAAAGGCACCCGCTCTCGCGAGTGCCGCCGTTGTCGCCGATTAATGCACGCCCCAAACGCTAATTCGTTTTGCGGCCGGCTTTCTGGATGACGATCGACGTGTTGGTGACGGTCACGTCGATCGGCGCAGTCCGGCCGCCGTCACCGCTGAACGTAACATGACATGTTCCGGCTGCAACCGGCGTGACGCTGTAAGAATCGCTTGCAGACGGCGCCAGCGTGATGACGGCCTTGGCATTCGGATCGAACGGCGAACAACTCTGCGCGGCGACCGAAAAACCACCGGAGTTATTCGGCTGCGATAGCACGACCGTCTGCGCGGGCGCACTTGTCGACGTAAACGTCAAGAGATTCGGCGAAGCGGTCAACGGAGCCGGCGTTGGTGTTGCAGTCGGCGTCGCGGTCGGTGTCGACGTTGGAGCCGCGGTCGGCACCGGCGTCGCAGGCGGCGTCGGCACCGGCGTTGCGGTCGGTGTCGATGTTGGTGCCGAGGTCGGAGTCGACGTCGGCGTCGATGTTGGTGCTATAGTCGGCGCCAAAGTCGGCGCCGAGGTCGGTGTATTGCTCGGGACCGGCGATGCGACGATCGGGCTTGACGCCGTCGGACTTGGAGCCGGCGAAGCCGACTTCGTCGGGTTGCTCGACGGTGTTGCAGACGGCGCGGCAGTTGCCGTCGGGCTACTCGCGGGCGGCGGCGCCGAAAAACTGACGCCCGTAGCGGCCGGAGGAAGGGCGCTTGTCGATCCGCCGCCACCACCACCACCACAAGCAACGCACGCCACGGCAAGCACACCGATCGATCCGAACAAACGATAGAACTTCATCACGCCTCATACCGAAAGCACATCGGACATCGCGCGATAAATTGCGCAAGCCGCAGATGTCAATCTTGGCAGAGCGGACGTAACTCAGACGTGAGACCTTCGCTCTATCGGTAAAGGCAATCCCGACCGTTTCGATCGGCCGGCAAATTCATCGACCGAGCGTTATTCGCACCAACCGGAAGAACGGTATTCTACGAACGCTGACGATCGACATACGAGACTTTAAGGCTGGTTGCGGTCACGCTAATTGATATCGTCGCCGTTACGTTCTTTATGCCGGTTACCGTGTACGAGCACGAGCCGCCGGCAACGGGTGCGAACGCGAACGGTCCGTTACCCGAAGCGGGTGTAACGCTCACGATACCGCTGCATGTTTGCGTCGTCAGCGTAAATCCCGTCGTATTTGCCGGCTGCGTTAGCGTCACGACTTGCGGCGGGCTCGTAGCGCCGGTGAATGCAAGGGTACTCGACGAGACGACGATCGCTGCTCCGGCGGCCGTTGCCGTCGGCGATGGCACCGGAGTCGTCGGCGACGTCGTCGGCGCCGGGGTAATCGGCGAAGCCGAGGGCGCGGGCGTAACCGGCGACGGCGTCGGTGCGCCCGGTGAAGACGAGGCGGCCGGTGTCGCACTCGGCGACGCTACGGGTATCGGTGCCGCCGAGACTCCGGTCGGCGGACTGACCGGCAAGGTCGATCCTCCGCCGCCACCGCCGCCGCCGCATGCCGCCAGCGGAAGAACGGAACCGAATGCGAGGCTGACCAAGAGTGTGTGCGCCGACAGGTGAAATGAGGATTGCGACGGCTCGCGCTCGTTGTACGACATGCCACACCATCATGTTGCATACCATTACATGCGCGCCAGGGACCTTTGCTAGTCTTCGTCCGGGCCTTGCGCAGCGTTAAGCCGAAGCCGGCGTACCCGCGACGATCGGCCCGAAGCGTTCGACGAAGGCATCAGGCGTCAATGACGTTTGTACGCTCAAACGCGATAACCGAGGCTCCACAAGGTCGCTGGGTTCAAGCCGAATCATGTATTTGCGTGCGACTTCATACGATTCGGTTGTAACGTCGACGAGACGAACGCGAATCCGTCCGGTCGCGGGATCCGTTAGCTCGTCGAGAGTCACCGGAGCAACGCGGCCGCCTGATAATGCAATGAGCGCGCCGCTGCCTCCCTGTAATAAATAACGCACGGCGCCGTAACCGAGCGTTCGGGTATACTCTGCATCGAACGGCACGGGTTTCGCGCAGCGCAGTTCGTAACCGATGTCTTTGGTCACCACCGTAATCTCGCCTAAGCCGAGTTCGCTTAAGCGCGCGCGGACCGCATCGCGCAATACCATGCCGATCGGAACGTCGGCCAACCGAATGTGACCGTATGCATCCCGCGTCGCGCCGTCGACCGCCGCCAACTGTTGCGGATCGAGACGTTCGGCGATACCTTCAGCGATCATCGCAACGCCATGATCGTGACCGAGTGATTTGCGCTTCACGATCGAGCCTGCAATCGTGTCGACGACGCGATCGAGTGCAATGTGCTCGCCCTCAAATTCTTCGGGGATCACCGCCAAGGTCGCGCCGGCAGCTTTGCAGATCCCCAGCGCTAGCGCACCGGACTTACGGCCCATCGTTATTGCAAGATACCAACGTTGCGCCGTGCGCGCGTCTTCCATGAGGTTTTCGACGATAGCGCTGCCGACGGCGCGTGCAGTCTCGAAGCCGAACGTCGGAGCATTGTCGGGCAGCGGCAAATCGTTATCGATCGTCTTCGGTACGGTCACAACACCGAGACGACCGCGCGTTTTCGCTGCAATGCGGGCGGCACCGAAGGTCGTATCGTCGCCACCGATCGCGACGAGATAGCGAACGCCGAGTTGTAATAGCGAGCGGATGCAACGCTCGAGCGTTTCATCGTCTTTGCCGGGGTTCGTTCGCGAGGTACGCAGCAGCGATCCACCGCTGAAGTGCAAACGCGAAACGTCGTCGATGCCGAGTTCGACGACATGCGAGGTATCGCCGCGCGCGATGTGCCGGTAGCCGTCATACAAACCTAAGACGCGTAGACCGCTATTGACGGCTTCGATCGTTGCCGATGCGATGACACCGTTGATGCCCGGCGCCGGTCCGCCGCCGACAAGGATGGCTAGCGTGTCGTCAGTCATGCAAAGCGCTTCTTCAAACGCCGCGCATTACGCTGCGAGTACGGCCGGTTTTTTCGGCGAAATGCGCCGGTCGACAAAGAGATACAAGAGCGCCGATAGCAACGGCACGACGCTCATATCGAGTAACGCTGCGCTCGGGCCAACGCGTACGATCAGAAAACCAACCCCGGCAACAGCGGCCGAACCAATGCCGAAGGCAACGCCGTTCATCAACCCAAGCGCCATGCCAAGGTTACGCGGCAGCATTGCTTGCGCTAACGCTACGCCCGGCGCATTTTGTACCGACAGCAGTACACTGCCGGTGAGCAGCAACGCGACCGATAGCAGTCCGCTCTGCAGTAAGGCGCCGGCAAGGAAGGGGACCGTTGCTACCAGACTTACAACGGACACGCGTACGGCCCCAAACCGGTCGGCCAGCGAACCGCCGGCAAATAAACCGATCGCGGCAAACACGAGGAAGCCGGTAACGATCGTGCCGGCTTGCGCTAACGAAAAGCCGCGAGCCGTCAGCAGATTCGGCAAATAGTAGGCAAACGATGCCCCGACGAGATAGCGCAGCGATGTGCTGGCAATCAAGAGCGAAACTCCGAACCGGTCAACCCGCATTTCGCCCGCTGTTTGTTGCGGAGCAACGCCGGCGTGCATCGAGCGTGCGCTTCCATCGACCCCGCGCATGAGGACGGCGAGCGCTATCACCGCGAGTCCGCCGGGAAACAACAACACGAGCGAGCCGCTCGGCCCGTACGCGCCGAGGAGCAAACCGATGACCGCCGGACCGAGACCGTAGCCGATCTGTCCGCCGATTTGAAAGATCGAGATCGCCGACGTGCGCCGGCTGCCGCCGAGCATTGCCGTGTAGCGTCCGGCTTCCGGGTGCATGATGGCCGATCCGAAGCCGCCCGCAACGATACAGAATGCGAGCATCGGAAATGACGCAGTCGCGCCGGCGCATGATATTGCGACGACCGTCAACCCGACGGACGCAGGGAGAAACCACCAGCGACCGCGCCGGTCGCCAAAAGCTCCGAAGAGCGGCTGAACGATCGAGCTCGTGAAATACCAGGCAAAGGCGAGCAGACCCTGACACCACGGCGGTAACCCCGCACGCGAAACGTCGAAAAAGATCACCAGCGGAACGATGCCGGAGAAGAAGTCACTCGCACCGTGCGCAAACGAAATTACGGAGATGCCGGCCAGGTTCCAGCCGGGCACCGTACGTGCGGCCACTGCGAAAGTTACGCCGCGCTCTTTTTGCGTCGGGATTTTGCGCCGGCCGCTGCCTTCTTGCGTGACGCGCCGGTCTTTGCGCCGTCGGCGCCGTCATCCTCAGCTGAGTCGACATTGCCGCTCTTGCGCCGGTTACTCGATGCTTCGAGGCTGCGCTGAAGGACATCCATGAGATTGACGACGTTGTTGGGTGCCGGGCGCGCCGTTTCTCCGGCCGGCGTTTCTTTACCGGCCGCCCGAGCTTCGATCATCGCGAGCACATCCTCGCGATACGTATCGTGAAACTTTTCGGGCTCGAATTTTTCCGAGCTCATCGTATCGATGAGCATCTTTGCGACTTTGAGTTCGGCCGGCGCAACGTCTTCTTTGAGTGACGGAAAGTCGAAGTCGGCCTGCACGACGAGTTCGTCGGCATAGTGCATAAGTTCGAGAATAAGCGCTTCACCGTTAGGTTTGAGCGCCGCAAGATGCTCGCGCGAGCGGATAACGACCCGCGCGATCCCGACTTTCCCGGACTCGTGCAATGATTCGCGCAGCAGCGCATACGCGTGCCGGCCCTTTTTTTCCGGCTCCAAATAATACGGCGTATCGAAATACATCGGATTAATTTGGGTGAGATCGACGAATTCGACGATGTCGACTGATTGCGTGGCCTCGACGTTGACGCGCTTGAGATCCTCGTCGCTCACCGTAATGTAGCGCCCTTTTTCATATTCGTAACCGCGCACGAGATCGGCATATTCGACTTTCTCATCGCACACCGTGCAGTGCCGCTCTTGAAAGATGCGGCCATCGTCTTTTTTGTGCAAGAAGTTAAAGCGCAGATCGTTACTCCGGACGGCCGTATACAACTTTACCGGGATAGTGACCAGCCCGAACGAGATCGTTCCGGTCCAGATCGCGTGTGCCAACGTTACCCCCAGAGTGTGCGTGCGGTTGTTAAGGCGCTTTCGAGGCGCTGGGGCACCCAGCCCTCGCCCGCCCACGGATCCCCACCGGTGTGCACGAGCTTCGCCACGTTCTTGATCGTCCAACGCGCCATCTCGCGGCCGGTCTCGGACCCGCGTTTACGCCGCATCGCTTCGATCTCCGGCCAGCGGAGCGGCATCGATACCGGTGCGCCGTCGCGAGCCCGGACGCTGAACGGGGCCACGTAGGTCTTGCCCTTACCCACCTGGACGTAATCGAGATACACGGTCCGCTTGGCTCGCTTGACAATCGTCCGTTCGAGGGTGGTTTCATCCGGCATGACGTCATGGATGCGCCGGGCGAGCAACTCGGCGAAGCTCTTGGCCAAGTCGTAATCGTAGCGCGGCTCGAGCGGAATCACCAGATGCAGCCCGCTTCCACCGGTTGTTTTTACCAACGGATGCAAACCGATTGCAGCGAGCTCTTCGCGAAAGCGCAGTGCAACGCGGGCGAGCGTCGCGATGCCGCACTCGAACGGATCGAGATCGATGAGCACGAAATCAGGCGTGTCGAGCGTCGGCAAATGCGAATACCAAATATGCAGGACGATTGCCGCGAGATTGGCGACGTACGCGAGCGTTGCTTCATCATCGCAGACGATGAAATCAATGTGATCGCGACGCGTCGATGCATCGACGGCGGCCGTTCGAACCCACGCCGGCATGCCGCGCGGCTTCTCTTTTTCCCACCACGTTTCGCCGTCGATACCGGTCGGAAAGCGTTCGATCGTCAACGGCCGGTCTTTGAGATACGGCAGAATGAATGGCGCCATCGACCGGTAGTACGCAACTAAATCGCCCTTGGTGTATCCGTCGCGCGGAAATAGCGGCCGATCGGGATTCGACAGAACGACGATGCGCCCGTCGATGTCGACCGCGCTCTCCACCCGCCGCGGACTCATCGTTTAACCGCTACCGGCTTCGCGTTGCGCGAGATCGACCTCGCGCTCGCGAACGACGTCTGCGGCGCGTTTGTCGTTTCGCAGCCCGATGAACACCGGCTGGCGCAAGATATCGTCACGCGTCCACTCGGCAAACTCGATCTCCGCCACGAGCGTCGGTGTAACCCAATGCGCCCGGGTGTTGGTTTTCGGCTTCGGGCTAAACGGCGCGCGATCGACTTCTAAGGCAGCGAGCCGTTCGCCGATTGCCTTGAGCTTGGGACCATCGAATCCGGTGCCCACATGGCCGGCGTAGATAAGCTTGTCTTGTTGGTAAACGCCGAGCAGTAGCGCCCCGAAGGCGGTGCGGCTGCCGCGTGGTTCGGTCCAACCGGCGATGACGAACTCCTGGCGCCGTTTGGCTTTCACTTTTAGCCATTCGCGCGTACGTGTTGCGCGATAGGTCGACGTGCGGAGTTTCGCGATGATGCCTTCGAGATTATTTTCAACGGCAAAGCGGTAGAGCTGCGTACCGTCGCCGGCAACGTGCTTTGAAAACATCACGCCGCGTTCAGGTACGATGAGCGATTCGAGTCGCGCTTTACGATCCTCGAGCGGCGTTTCGCGCAGATCTCGACCGTCGGCGTAGAGGCAATCGAAGGCTACGAAGGTGACCGGTGTGGTCGAGGGCTTGGCATCACCCGCGAAACGTTTATCACGTGATTGCAGCGCTTGAAACGACGAACGGCCACGTTCATCGAGGATGCAGATCTCGCCGTCAACGACGATCGGCAGCGAACTGAACGCTGCGTGCATCTCGCCGAGTTCGGAGAATTGCACGAGTAAGTCGTTCCCGTTACGTGACGTCAATGTCAGCGAACCGTCGGCCTGGATGACCGCTATGGCGCGATAGCCGTCCCACTTGAACTCGAAGAACCAATCGGGGTCGTCGAAGGGCGCGTCGACGAGCGTCGCAAGCATCGGCGCGACGTTCTCCGGCAGCGGCTGCTGCTTCGAGCGGCGAGTCGCACGCTTTGCCGACGCGCCGGGCGTTACGGCGGCCCGATCGCTCTGCCATTGCTTTTCCGTTTCTCGCGCGCGCGCAATATCATCGAGCGTCTTGCCCGTCTTCGCGCTTTGAGGATGTGCGTCGACGCTCCATTGCGGATCGACGAATTCATCGCGGTCTTTGATGAGCAGCCACGGTTCGCCGTTTTGGTCGCGTGAATTGCGTATCTTCACGAGCGTAAACATGCCGTGAAGTTTTTTACCGCGCATGATGAACTTAATTTTGCCGCCGGCAATCTCAGCGACCGGATCTGTCCCTTCCGCTAAGCGATACGTCCCCTCGTCCCAAACGATCACCTCACCGGCCCCGTAATTACCCTCCGGAATAATGCCCTCGAATGTCCGGTAATCGAACGGGTGATCCTCGACATGCATCGCGAGCCGTCGCTCGTGCGTGTCGAGCGACGGGCCTTTCGGTATTGCCCACGATGCTAGCACGCCGCCGGCCTCAAGCCGGAAATCATAGTGCAAACGCGTCGCCCGATGCTTTTGAATGACGAAACGCAAGCTGCGCGACGGCTTGCGTACGGCGCCCTTGGGTTCCGGCGTATCGCTGAAATCACGCTTGCGAACGTACTCGGCCAGCGGTTCTTTGGTGCTCAGCGTGCCCTCCAGCGCAACACGCGCGAAGCAAAAATAATCAAGCTCAACGCATACCCATAACGGCCTGCTCGGTCTTCGCCACGCCTTCGCCGCGTTCACTGCGTTTCGAGCGGCCGGCCCTCTAGGGAATCGGAGACGCCGCTGAGCTGGCGCTCGGTAACGGCAACGGCGAGGCCGGCGAACCGGACGTCGCCGGTCGCGGAAGGTCCAGGTGCCGCGGCACCGGTGTCACGAGCGATCCACGCGGGACCGCGACGTATGACTTCGGGCTGCACGGAAATTGAACGCTGGCAATGTCGGCAGCGCCGCCGTTATCGTGGCGCACCACCGCCGAGTTTGCATTGGTTGCGACCGCCCCACCGATTGCCGCACTATGCGAAGCGGCACCAACTTCACGGATCTCCTGATACGGATGTTCGATTATTTTCCAGGCTTTGCACATCGTGATCGGGCCGAAGGCATATGTATCGTACACGTAAGACACTGAGTCCGCGTGTCCGGCACCGCGACGTTCGTAGATGAGACCGAACGTTCGTTTCAAGATATCGAGCGGTGGCCGTAGGCGTTCTTCGTAGGCAAGAACGGCGTTATCAAAAACGCTTTGCCCGTCGCCGATTTTGATGCGTTTCGGCGTGTAATCGACATCACCGTCAACACCGAGATGCTTGAGCCGGTCGTTCAAGTTTGCCAGCGCTCCGCCGGGCGTCCCCGGCGCAGCGACGCTCGGAGCTTCATGTTGCCGGGCGGGGAGCACCGCGCTCGATGAGGCGGCGGATGCGGGTGCGGCACCCGAGGATGTCGCAGCGTGCAGTTGCGCCGCGCCCGCGACCGGTCCCGTGGTCGCCGCTGTCCGAGTAGCGGGCGCACCCGAACCCGGTCGCAGCGGAGCGGCGGTCCGAATCTGGGCGGCCGGCGCAGGCGTTGCAGCTCGAATCGGTCCTGCCGTCGGCGCGAATGTCGGTGCTAGCGTCGGCGCGGCTGTCGCGGCTAGCGTCGGTGCGGCTGTCGGTGCTAGCGTCGGCGCGGCTGTCGGTGCTAGCGTCGGCGCGGCTGTCGGTGCTAGCGTCGGCGCGGCTGTCGGTGCTTGTGTTGCCGGCACACTTGACGGTTGCGGTACCGGCGCGATCGACGGCGGCGCCGGTTGAGACTGGTACGCAAGATCGGCAGTGGCAGCCGGCAAAGGTGCCCGTGCTTGCGGTTTAGCCGTCGGCACGGCTGACGGCAACGACTCCACAGCGGGAGCCGGTCGCGCCGCTTGCGGCGAGGCTCGGTCAACGTTACGCGCTAGTTCGTGCGGTCGTGACGGAACGTGCGCGCGTTGCAACGGCGTAAGCGACGCTATCGATGTAGCGCCGACGTTCGTCGTTACCGTTGGGCGATGTGCGACCGGCCGAATCTGCGGACGACGTGTTGTCAACGGCAACGGCACCAAACTGCTCGGCGCCGTTAAGGGCGAAGCGTCGCGTCGAACGATCGTGACATCGCCCGCCCGAATCGTACGTGTCTCCGGTTCACCGCTCAGATCGATCGAAACGAAAACGAACCAGATAAGCGCAAATGCGTGCAGAACGAGCGACAGTCCGTAACTCGCCGCCCAGCGACGACGATGCTGCGGATCCGGCATAACGACCGCTAGCTACCACACTTAGCAGCTGTTGCCCTGGCTGATAATTCGCGCGTCGAGCAATGCGGCGACAATCTTCGTCGGCAGCTGCGCTGTTGCGCCGGCGTTAATTTTCGGCCGGCGTGTAATCCAACGGTTGCGTGTCGAGCTTCACTTGAGTCTCGAAGAACGCGCTATTTATGCCTGCGTGGACGCCCGGCACGAGATTGAACGGACGATTGCCGTTCGCCGTCGAGAAATCGAACATGTCAAGCAGGTTGTCCGAACGCTCGTCGGTCGTGCCGAGCGTGGGTAACTTCCAATTGTACTCGATGAACTTTAGCAAACTTGCATACTCATGTTGAACGTGCGAAACGTAGTGCCGTTTCGCAAAGCGCGACGCGACGATAAGCGGTACGCGAAAGCCCAGACCGTTGCGGTCGAGTTGCCGCGGCGCCACGTGATCGTACCAGCCACCAGGATCGTCCCACGTTACGAACAGCGCAGTGTCGCGCCAGTAACCGGCAGGCGAGGTTGCCAGAGCATCGGCAAGTGCAGCGACATAATCCGGTCCGAGATTGGTGGTTGCTTGCGCGTGATCCGAAGCGATGACGGGCGGATTGAACCACGAAACCGGCGGCAACTGACCCGCTTCGATGTCGAAGAACTCGCGCGCAACGCCCTGTTTTGAAAGGACGTCGCCTTGCCAATCCGGACCGAACCGTACGCGCGCAAACGCATCGTAGGGTTGGGTGCTCACATCGTATTCTTGCCCGGTAGCGGTATAGCTCAAATTATTCGAATAATATTTCCATGCGATTCCATAACGATCGAGTTCATTACCCATTGTCGCTTGCCGATAAAGACACGGAAATTCGGTGCCGGCAATTTGCCCGTTCGATGCGAGATACGGTACCGTCGTCCCGGCAGGCGCATCGCAACCCCAAACTAGCGCATTGCTCGGATCGTCGGTCTGATTGCCTGACGTACCGGCAATAATATACATATGGCCGGGATAGCTCGGTCCCGACTGCGATGCGAACATCCGATCCGCAACACCGAACTGCGATGCGAGATCCCAGTACGGTTTAACTTCGGCATACGGAACATAGCCGTAAGGATAGTATGCGGGCGTCGGGCTAGGATTGGCACCAATACACGACGCCGGTGTCGTGTCGAAGCCGTTCATGTGTCCGCCGTTGAAATCTTTGATCCATGCTTCATGCGAATGATCCGGATCGCAATTGCCCTCGAACGGTGCGACTTGCAGCGCAATGGGCTGGCCGGCATGACCGCGGCCGCTACGAACGGTATCGGCGCCCGGAAAACCGCGAAAGACGTTGTCGAACGACCGGTTTTCCATTACGACGATGATAACGTGTTTGATCGGTGTCCGCGTCAGCGGGGGCGCAGCAAGATACGGCGACCCGGCCGTCCGTAATGCGACACCATCGGTTTGGCGCGCGGACGTAACGGCGGTGCTTGCGACCGTCAGCGCGAGTACACCGGCGGCTGCCGTGCACGCTATGCCTCTGTAAAATGAGCCGAACATGCATCTCCCGTGCAGCAGCGACGTATCGAATCGATTGAATCGAGCAGCTTACGCATACCCACCGTGCGTTATCAAGAGATTAAGAAGCGCTGCGTACCGGTTTCGATGCGCTTGAATGAGATGAGCCGCCCGGCCATCAGCGAGCGACAACATGAAAGAAAACTTGCAAGCGCGCAGCAAAATTTGACCCGGCAATGTTTCACGGCAGTCAAGCCGAACGAACGGCGGTGATCTCGCCAAACGAGCCGATCTTCGTACGGTCCAACTATTCGACGCGACGTAATGGTGCCCAAAGCAGCATTGCCGGCACCCCACCCTGCCACGACCGCTCGTAAAGTGGCCGACTTCACCTCACTCGGCTATGCCGTTCTGGGCATTGGCTTGAGCGCCGGCGGCGTGCTGTTTGCGCTTACGCGCGCGCGTGCGAAGCGCTCATTTTACGCCGTCGACGTGTATCACATGACCGCTCGAACGCACCGGCGTTTCGCCGCGCTGAGCGCCGGCTTCGCGGCAGCGTTCGTCGGCGCCCTGCGATGGCCGGCGGTGATAATCCCGGCACTCGCAATCTACGCGCTCGCGCTCATCCTTTACCTAAGTTCGTTTGCACGCGGGTTTTCCGGCGAAGATGAATAGACGAATGCCGACGGCATCAGGTTACGCTCCCGCGCGGTAGATTGCATTCCAGTACCACGAGCCCCAAAGACCCATTGCAATCGAAACGGCGAGCAACGCGTACCACCAAGCATTCAATCCGCGCCGCGCAGCAAGCACCATGAGCACATACAGAAACGCCTCGAAGTCCAGCGCATGCCGCATGCCGAACTGGATGAACCCGTTCACATAGTACAAGAACGACGGACCGGCGGCGAGCAGCACGGCGAACCAAAGTGAAACAACGAGCGGCCGTGGCCGCTGCGCGAAGAAGGCAAAAAACAACGCCGGACTCGTCCAGGTAAGTGCGACGCCGTTCTGCGACGGAACCGCATATGGCGGATCGCTCATGAACTGCGGTGCCTGTACAAAGAACGACCATAATTGATTCGGCACGTTAGCGACTGAAAACGGTGAGCCGACGCTATTTCCGACGTCCGCGTCCTGATGAAAAAAAATCGTATGGCCGGAATCCCACGGCACGTGCCAGCGCACTTCGTTGTACGCAAACCAGCTGACGATAAACGGAGTCAACGTTGCAATCGCGGGGACGACCGAGCGCGGGCGGCGCTGCTCGACGCCGAAGCCATAAGCGAGCCAATACAAAAAGGCCGGCAACGTGAGAACGACGGTAAAGCGCGAGCCGCACGCGAGCGCGAAAAAAATAATGACGAGCCACTGACGCGCGCGACCGCTCAGTTCGCAAAGCGCGCACAAAAGAAACGCAATGCACGCAACGTGCGCCAGGTACCACACGTCGCCGAGCATCGCGCACCACATGACGTCGGTGCCGCACAGTAAGAACGCGGTCAGCCACAGCGCATGACGCTCGTTAACGCCGAGATTGCATGCAAGTTGCCAGCTCGTACCTGCCGCCAAGCCCGCGAGCGCGCAGGCAAGCAACGTCTGATTTGTCGCCGTATGCCAGATCGCAACGAACGGCAATAGTAATACGCCGGGGACCGGATCGTTGACGATGTAGCGGTGGCCATCAAAAAGTACCGCATCGATGTATGGTCCAGGCCACGCGATCCAGACATGGCCGTGCAGCAGCGCATCGGCGAACAGAACATAATTATTGTATGGGGTTGAACGATTGTGAGCGAATGCGGCAGTGAAAAGAAATGCGACCGTTCCGACGAGTAGCGGCCGGAGCGCAGCAACCGTCATCGCAGTGCGCGAGCCGCAAACAAGTGCGGGGCGGGCGTAATCGAGGTGTACGGATCGAACCGTACTCCATCGACGGAGACGACCGGATCGTCGGTCACGAATGTAATCGGCCGTCGGGTGATCCAGGTCGCGTAATAGGCATCGTAATCTTGCGGCCAGCCGGTCACCACGATACGGTCGCCGAGCCGTTTTTCAACGTACGCAGCGTAGGCGAGCGGCGTCGCGTACACCCATGGGACAATGAGGATCGCGCGGGCGGGCGTTTCGCGTAAGATGCGATCGACGAAGCGCTGCGCGGAGCGATCGCCCGTCGTTTCAAAAGCTGCGCGGCCGGCGTAAAGATTGCCGGCCGCGACGAAGGCGAACAGCGCCGCGACGACAGCGACGATCGAACGCGGCGCCCGCCTGAGCCCGCCCCGCGCAAGCACCTCGGCGCCGGCGCCGAGAAATACGCCGATCGCCCAATACGACGGCAAGAAGTAACGCTCGGGATCCGATTCGGCCGGATAGGCCGAGACGAAGAGCACCGGCAGCAGCGTCCCGGCCAGGATGCCGACGCCGGCAAACGGTGATTTCCGGACGACGGCGGCAATGCCGATAACCGCAATGAGCATGATCCCACCGGCAAGATCGCCGACCGCTGCTTCACCGTATCGCGCCGGCAGCTTACGCAGTGTTGCCGGATCGATCAACCGCTTGAGCGCGCCCGCTGCACCGAATTCGCCGCCGCCGACCTCCGCACGAAATCCCGCCCATGTCGACGGATGGTTGGCGTCCCAGAACGGCCGGCCGGGCGGAAGACCCAGCGCCAGCGTCGGATCGCGCCGCTGCGCAAACACCGCTGCGCTTCGAAGGGGCAGATAGGCATATGCCGCCAAAACGACGGTAACGCCGACAGCGAGACACAGCAGCGCGGTGCCGAGACGCGGGCGGCGGCTCAGTGCCGTGAGCACGATCCCCGGAACGAGCAGAATCATGCCGCTGTGGACGGCCAACGCCGTCCCCGTCGCAAGCGCGCACGCCGCCAGCGACGCCACGGTGCCGGTCCGTTTCCAACGCAGCGCGGCCCAAAAACTTAAGCCGGCCGCCGCTAATGCGATTGCATGCACGTCGGCGTGCGTTGCATGTTCCCAAGGCACACGAGTGAACGCAAACACGAGCGCGGCGCCGGCAGCAAACACCGGCTCGACGTCGAGTTCGATCACGATTCCGGCGAGCGCCAAAGCCGCAGTGGCCATGCCGACGGCCGAAAACAGGTTCATTCGATAGGCCGGATCGCCGAACGGCACGGCGTGCGACCAACACCAGCCGAGCAGCACGTACGCCGGAAAACCCGAAGGATGCGCGATGCCCAAAATGTACGGCACCGTTTGCAATTCGCCCGTATCCCAGTACTGCACGCCGGGACTAAGCGACGCAATGTAGACACCGAGCGGCACGCAAAACGCAACGGCACCGGCAAAAAGCGAACGAAGGCGCAGAGTCAAGGGCGTGCAACTACGGCGGTAATGCAGCCGAGCCTTTCCCGCGCGCCGCGAGTCGTCGTTGCCGAGCAATTTGCCGAACAAGGTTTGGCGGTTTTACGGGAAGCGGGCATCGACATTGATTCGCAAGTCGGCCGGTCGCGCGCCGATCTCGTTGCGGCCCTGGCCGATGCGGACGGCTTGATCGTGCGGTCGGAAACCACGGTCGATCGCGCTTTGCTCGCCGCCGGTCCAAAGCTTACGGTTGTTGCACGCGCGGGCGTCGGCGTCGACGCAATCGACGTGGATGCGGCGACCGATGCCGGTATCATCGTGCTCAATACGCCGGGCGCAAATACGATTGCCGCGACCGAGCAAACCTTTGCGCTCATGCTTTCATTGGTTCGGAAGACGCCGGCCGCCGTGCAGTCGCTGCGCGACGGTATATGGGACCGCAAGCCGTTCATCGGAACCGAACTTTTCGGCAAGACACTGGGCATCGTCGGACTCGGCCGCATCGGCGGCAATGTCGCCACGCGCGCGCGCGCATTCGGCATGACCGTGCTGACGTTCGATCCGTACATCAGCGGCGCACGCGCAGATGCCTTCGACGCCAAGCTCGTCGACCTCGATACGCTTCTGCGGAGCGCGGATATCGTGACGTTGCACGTTCCGTTGACGAATCAGACCGTGGGCATGATCGATGCTGCGAAACTTGCGCTGCTTTCACCGCATGCAATGATTATCAACTGCGCGCGCGGGGGCGTCATCGTCGAAAGCGATTTGCTTGCCGCGCTCGATGCCGGCCGGCTGGCGGGCGCGGCGATCGATGTCGTCGCGCAGGAGCCGCCGCCGGCCGACGGGACGGGAGCGCGCCTGCACCGCCATCCCAAAGTTTTTGCAACACCGCATCTAGGCGGCTCGACACGTGAAGCGCTGGAACGCATCGCGACCGAACTTGCTCACGATGTTGCCCGCGTGCTACTCGGCAATCCGGCCAACGCCGCCGTCAACGCGCCGGTTCCCGACGGTCCCGAAGCCGAACGTGTGTTGCCGTTCCTCGATGTCGCGTATCGGATGGGCCGTTTCTATCCGCAGTTCGCGCAAGAAGCCCGGTTGCCGGCGTTCGCAATGACGCTACAGGGCGAACTCGCCGATGTTCCGCCCGAGCCGCTCGTACGCGCTTTTTTGTCCGGGCTGTTGCAGGCAACGACCGACCGGCGAGTTTCGGTCGTCAACGCCGATGCAATCGCAAACGAACTCGGCGTGCAACTCGATGCTCGCGGGGAGCGCGGCACGTCGATTTATGCAAGTTCCCTGCGCATCTCGGCCGGCCGCACGTCGATTACCGGCACTTCGGTAAGCGGCGTCGCGCGCATCGTCGAAATCGACGGGTACGAAATAGACGCTACCCCGATCGGCGCGATGCTCATTACGCAACATCACGATGTTCCGGGCATGATCGGCAAAGTCGGAACGCTGCTAGGTCAGCAGAACGTCAACATCTCGACCATGCAAGTTTCGCGCAATGCCATCGGCGGTGACGCAATTATGGTGCTCTCGATCGATCGGCCGGCTGACGATGCGACGATTGCTGCTTTGCGGACGATACCGGGAATCAACTCGGTGCGCTCGCTCGCCGTTTGACCGTGCGCGTCTATGTCGCCCGCCATGGCGAGACGACGTGGAATGTCGCCGGCCGTTATCAAGGGCGGCGTGAATCAACGCTGACGCCGCTAGGTGAACACCAAGCGACCGCGTTGGCAGAGGCATGCGCGCACATTGAGCCGCGCATCGAGCGGATTATCAGCAGCCCGCTGATGCGCTGCACCGCGACGGCGGCTTTCGTTGCCGAGCGTATCGACGTTAAAGTCGAAAGCGATGAACGGCTCTTGGAGATTGCGCACGGCACGTGGGAAGGCCGGCTGCGCGACGAGATTGCCGCCGACGATCCGGCTCTGTTCCGACGCTGGAAAGAGCAGCCCGCCGGCGTTGCTTTCGATGGTGGCGAAACGCTGGCCGACGTGCAATCGCGCTGGCGCGCTTTTGCGCAAACGTTTGACGCAGCGCAGCCGACGCTCGTCGTGACGCACGATGCGGTCGTGCGCGTTGCCATTCTCGATGCGCAATGCCGTTCGCTCGACGATTTATGGCTGATGCACGTCGAGAATGCCGGCTTTGCGGAATTCGCCGTCGCGAACGGCCGGTGGACGCTCGTACACGAAAGCCGCAACGAACATTTGCGCGGATTGCGCGCGGCCATTGATACGCAAGCGCTGTAAGACGGGGCGTTCCAATCATCAATGTAGCGACGCGATACGGAGCACCTTCGATACGATCGCCGAAATTAGCTACGAATGAAAGCAAGGCCCCGCACCTGCTTGACGAGACTTCGTATCGGGTGTCCACAATAGCTTGCTGGATAATTAGAGCAATTTGTATTCCGCTAATAAAAGCGAGGCGACGGCTGATAACGTCTTGGGCCGCGTTGGTGTTTGCAACGTCGCGCCAGACGAAGCAAAGTTACGGCCTCTAGGTCACCAGCAAAGTGTTGTTAGAAGTGACAGCTCCGCATCGTATTAAACTATCGAAGCGCATCGGTGATTTCGTCCACTCGTCACCAAGCGTCTGACTTGTGATAATAGCATTTATCACAAGTCAGCTTCCCCGACCGCCGGCGAGGTTCGAGTGTGATTACGGCGAACGGGTGTTCGTAATGACCATTCTGCTGCCGGGTCTCGTGGAACCGACGGTGCGCCCTGCACGTTCGCCGCGCACCCGAACGATTGACGCCGCCGGCAACATCGACGCGCTCGTTGCTGAGCTGCGCATTGCCGCGCGTGCGGCGGCTGACACCAGTCGCGCAAAGTCGACGGAGCGCGCTTACAGCAACGACTGGCGCGACTTCTACGCCTTCGCTCGCCTCATTGGGCGGGCGCCGCATCCGGCTGAAGCGGAGACTGTGGCGCTCTACGTTACGGATCTTGCGCGCCGCGGCCGTGCGCCGGCGACGATAGCGCGCCGGCTCGTGTCGATCGCGGTCTATCATCGAGCTGCCGGATATCCGAGTCCGAGCGACCACGGGGTAGTGCGGGCCGTCGTAAGCGGTCTGCGCCGACAGCTCGATGTAGCGCAGCGGCAAAAGACGGCGCTCGAGATTAATTCACTGCGCGTCGTGCTAGCGCGGATCGCCGTTGACGTGCGCGGGTTGCGTGACCGCGCCATTCTGCTCATTGGAAGGGCGGCGGCGCTACGGCGCTCCGAGCTCGCGGCGCTCGTTGTGAACAACCTGCGCTTCGAGCCAGATGGTCTTATCCTCGAGTTACGCCAATCAAAGACCGACCAGGATGCTTCCGGCGACGCAGTCGCGGTCCCGTTTGGCACGCATACGCAAACGTGTCCGGTACACGCCTTGCGCTCATGGCTCGCTGTCGCTGATGGCGATGGCGCGGTCTTTCGGCAGATCGACCGGCATGGCAACATCGGCTCGAATCTTACGGCAACGGCAATCGCGTCGATAATCCGCGCGCGAACGGGGGCCGCTGGTATTGTCGGTGATTTTGCCGGCCATTCGCTGCGTTCCGGTTTTCCTACGACTGCAGCCCACGCCGGTCGGAGCGAGGCTGCTATCATGCGACATGGTCGATGGAAAAGCGTCCAGGTTGCGCGTCGCTACATTCGTGACGGCTCGCATTGGCTTAATAACTCCGTCGCAGGCCTGGGACTTTGAAAGTTTGCCCTCATCTATTACGAAATACGCTCCTGGCGACAACATACGTAGCTTTGAAACGACCGGACGCAACGTGACCCAGCAAAGCCCCGGGAGGCTGTTGTGGAAATCGATACATTTGAAAGTCGGTTACGTAGCATCATTAGCGATCCGACGACTTTGCGCCCATTCGTTTGCGAAGGTTCTCCTCTGGATTGCGAGGCGTTCCTCATTGGACTAAATGCCGCGACAAAGATGAAACCGAATTGGTGGGATTTTTGGGAACAAGGCAAAGGCTTCAATAAGGACAAATGGGACCAGCATTATCGTGCGGAACGTTGCTCTCAAAAAACGAAAACAGACAGAGCGAAGAAGGGACTCTCGAAAACTCGCGAGAGGATTGACCGCGTCGTAGCGGGCGCCCTTGAGGGAGCGCCACTACGTTGCCTTGAGACAAACGTTTTCTCGTTGCCCTCGGCGACCATAGCGGAGCTTAGCGGAGAGCAACGTAACACCGACGTGTTCGAATTCTTAGTAAATGCAATTCGACCCAAAATCGTTCTCGCATATGGCGGCGACGCCTTAACCATTCTTGGTTCAAACCGACCTTTCAAGGTAGTGCCAGAGGATCACCTTAGATCGATCCGCTATGCCGATGCAGAAGCACTTGGTCGCAGGCTTAACACATTGTGGCGCACCTTATGAGCATGCCGCTCGCTTTACGGCGCTAGCAGCGCGCAATGAATCCGCAGAAAGTCGCGAAATGGGGCTTGTGGATATATGACATTAGGCAAGACGTCTGGCACCTTATGAATCGCCGACGCTGGAATGCGGTCTTCGAGCGTGTCGTCAATTCTAATCCGCGCTTGCGCCCCGGGTTAGTGATACCGGACTATTTCAGAAATATTTATGCCGACTACGCCGTTCTTTCGGTGCGGCGGCTCGCTCGGCGCGACCAGAAATCTATTTCATTAACTGCGCTACTTGACTATCTTCGCGATAACCACACGATGCTGACTCGTGAATGGTATCGCAGCCTTTACACGCGTCCGTTGCCCGGGGGCGAAGTGTACCCTGTGCAAGTCGCGCGCGATCTAGCTGACGAGACATTTAAGCACTTTTGCGATGTCGACGCCGAAGTCGTCAGCAAGTCGATGATCGAAGCCGATTTAGCTAATATCGAGATCGCTACGCAGCGAATTCTTCACTTCAGTGACCGCTTCAAGGCTCACAAGGATAGGCGTGGCGTCGAGGGTCAGCTGCCGACGCATAACGAGCTAAATGCCGCCATCGATTCCCTTGCTGAGTGTGCTCGAAAGTACGTGCTTCTATTAACCGGCGAGAACACGCTCTCGATGACGCCGCTAGATCAAACTAACGCGATTCACGTTTTTACATTCCCGTGGATCGATGACGACCATTTGCCCGATTTGGCAGGCCTGCTGTAGGTTATACTTGGGAGAAAGGTCGACGCCTCGTCTGTTGTGTTACAGCGTGTGAGTGATCTTTACGAAGCCATGGTTCTCACCGGAACTAAACGGCGTCCGAGCATCGAGATACAGCGTCCCCCGCTGCTCGACAAACGTAAATGACGACTCATTACCGTCGGGCTCCGCGAACGTGGTAACGGCGGCCAGAAATTGACCCCCTTTTCGGCAATTACGAATTGACCCCCGACGTTGCAGAAGGTTCGAATTCGGGCGGTGTATTTCCGCCCTTGCCTTTGCGCTGTCGTAGGCGGTGGCTCTACCCAGCGAATTGAAATACGGTTCCGTGGTTAACGAGTCGATCAATGACCGCGGCAGCGGCCATCTCGTCAGGAAATACCTGAAGCCATTTCTCAAACGGTAGATTTGTCGTTAATGCGATACTACTGCGTTCGTAGCGTGCAGAGATCACGTTGAACAGCAAATCGGTTGCTTCTCGTTCGAACGGAATGTAACCGAGTTCATCGATTAGGAGCAAGTCGATTCGGTCGAGTGAGCGAAACGTGCGTTGCAATGTCCCCCGATTTCTTCGCGTCAATGAGCTGCATTAGCAACTCTGCTGCTGTTGCGAATCGTACACGATAAACGCGAGAACAGGCAGCGATTCCGAGAGCGACAAGGCAATGGCTCTTGCCCGTTCCAGGCGGCCCGGTGAAGACAACGTTACGATGCTGATCCACGAATCGCCCATCGAAGTGCTCGAGCAATTTTGCCTTCGGCAGTTGCGCTTGCAGCGAGAAGTCAAACGCCTCGATCGTCTTTATCGTTGGGAACCGCGCGGAAGAAATGCGCGCTTTTACGCCGTTCTCTTGGCGCTTTGCAGATTCGAGTGCGGCGAGATCGACTAGAAGAAAGTGGCTCGGAATGCTCTGCAATGAGCCGGCGATAGTTCGCAAGCATTGTTGGCAGCCGCAGAGAACGGAGATGATGTTCGAGAAGTGCGTTGCTCATGATGCCTGCTCAACGAGTTCGGCGTTCGAGTAGGCTCCAAGGTCAACATGATTTGAGATGTTGCGAACATTGGACGGAACATCGTTGAGGCTCAACTGCATGTCATTAGTCGGTCGCGTGCGTTGGCGGACGAGTAAAGCGATGGCCGATGGATCGTCCGTTCCTCGCGCCATCGCTTGGCCGACGGCCGCTTCGACGACATCGACTGGGTGGTCCTTGAGGAGCAATAGGACGCTGGTCCAGGCCTTTGTGGCGCTGCCTTCACCGCGCGAGAGGTAGCGATCGCGCAGAGTTAGGAACGTCTCCAGTATTCGACTGTCCGAAACAATTGCAGCGTTTAGTGACGCGCGGTGCTTGTGCGCAAGCACGTCAAGAGAATGCCGCAGATCCAAGTAAAATTGATCGCGACCCATCGATCGCCGGTGCTCGGCGACGGCCTTATTGTCTACGATTATGCGCAGATACGAGTCGTAGAGTTCAACGAAAGCTGAGCGATGCGCATAACTAACGGCCACGCCGCGGTGCCTGCAATGGCGCGTTATCTCGATCAGGCGCCAGCGCACGGTATCGTTCCAATTCCACGGTCGACATTTCGACGGTTTACTCGTGCTTGGAGTCGCACGGATCACCATTGCCATCATACTTTGATGGGCCGGGTGGAACCTCAACCTTGCCATCGCGGCGTGCCCGGACGAGATCACGCTGCTCGATGAACGACACGATAGATGCCGCGTTATCTTGTACGTGGTAGACCACGCCGGCACGCCGTAGCCCACCATCGACGATTCGAGTTTTCGCCGACAATGGCGTGCCGCCCGGCGCTTTTGTGCTATCATCGACTACACGAGGAAGGGTAATGTTGTTGGTTTCGTTGCTCGCAGCATATGCTGCTGCCATCCTTGCTCTAGATGGGTCAGACCCGTATCGAGCTGCGGGAATTCCATGTTCATACTTTTCGTCCGCTGAGACAGGGCGACTACATATTATCGGTTATGGCTCTAACAGCGTAACTCCTTATAGCGACCCTCCTAGCGTCGTACACTTGCTACTAAGTAATGATAAAGACCGAGGGATTTTCGCAGAGCTAGTAACTCAGCATCGGATTATCAAAAAAGCAATGATTGATGAGGCGAAAAATCCTCATTCCTACGTTCTCACCAATGTTATTGTTTCAGTTCCTGCGACGGCTTTGCGACCACCGTACGTTGAATCAGGTAATCAAGTGTTTATAACGTTAAAGGTCGGCAATTGGCGCTCAGTGCCAGCGGTTAAACCTCTCCCGCAATGGCTCAAGGACTGTTAGCAAGTTGTAGATTGAAGTTGGTCGCTAATGCATTCAACGGCCGTCCGAACGAACGGGTCACAAATCTAAATTCGCGAAGGCAATGTCGCTCATGTTTGCGCGAAATGGTTCCTTTTAGATGCTCGCAACTTGGCGATTTCCGAGGCGGCGCCTGAACCACGCCTTCGGGCGTGAACCATGAGAGCGGCTTAACGGGCAGTATTGGCACGGCTTAGGCGCGTAGATTCCGGTGATGCTAAGTCGCGCCGTGCACGCCGTGGCAGCGGCAAATGCCTTTCTCATCACGGCGGTGCCTGGTTCGGCCGGGCACGATGACGTCGCGCCGCTCGTCGTTGATGCCGATACGCATCGGGCGATGTTCGCCGGAACCGTCGCGGCGGACGTGACCCGGCCGGCGGCGCGACTCGAGATTGTGCTAGTGGGCCGGCCGCAAGCTGACGTCGCGGTGCGCGCCCGGGTGACGGCATCGCTGCTGGTTCTCGCCGAGGACACATTGCCGCATGCGGGCTTCGAGTCGTTGCCGGCGCCGACCGCATCCGACGCTCAATGGCGGTTCATTGATCCATCGCCCCCGTCGGTTCGCATTCGTTTGCCTATGCCAGCAACCGACGACAATGTGCGCGATAGCGTCAGCCGGCTCATCGGAGCGGTTAATTCCGGTCGCTACGGCGAGGACACCTTCGGGGCGCGGGTCATCTCGATCGACCATATCTTTGCCGGCTGCGCCCCGTTCGGGGCTCTGATTCGAAGCGCCGTGCGGACCCGAGTGGAACAGCTGACGCGCGTGCTCGGCACGCCTTCGTCGATGGACGTCGCGCTTGCGCCGCTGCCGCCGGGACTTCCGTTCGAGGCGCCCCCCGGCGGCATGCCGCATTGCTCCGGCGGCTCGCAAACTTCCCGGACGCATTGCTTCCATCGCATGCCTCATATCGCTTTCGGCAAGCCTTCGCATTCGCCCGGCCGATTCACTTCGCCGCTGCTGCGCCTTCATCGCAGACGCATGACGTGCCGCCGTTCATTGCCGGATCGACCGTAGGGCCGCGCGTACGTCTGCATGCCGCAGACGTGCTTCTCAGCGTGGAAGGATTTGCCGTTCTCGAGCAGCGCGCGACTGGGAGGAGCTACGTCTACGAGGGTCCGAACGGCCGTTGGTTCATGCGCGACCTCACGCTCGAATCGGTCGATGCGATTCGGCGGCGACTGCGGGCCGCCGGTGTCGCCGACAGCGCGATCGTCACGCAACTAAATCCCAGCGACGGGCGCTGGTATGTCCGCGTTCACACTTCTGACACTCGGTGGAACGATGCCATCGCGGCAGCAATAAGCGGGACCGCGCAGGTCGAACGCGATGCCGTACGGACCACTACCTTCGGCGATGCGTGCACCAACGAACAACATGCGCTGGCACGCGCGGTCGCCGACGCACTCGAACGAGCGCGACGCATCGCGGCCGGTCTACGCGCGACGATCGATCTTCAGCCCGTCGCCGTGCTGACGGGTTTCGGCAGCGGATTCGCATCGTGCGCGGAGCGCGGCAGCGATTACTCCCCACCCGCTCCTGTTCCCCGGCACATCTCCGGGCAGCTGAAGCGGCGTGAGCCTGACGACGGCGGCGCGTTCGGGGTCTTCGCCACCTTTCGCATCGAGCATCCCGACATTTCGGGTGCGGTACGGTCGCATGTCGCAAGCGACGACGCGATGAGTTTCGCTGTGCGCTTCGGCTACGTACCGCCGCCGATAACCTACATCGATGCGGTGCATGACGGCCATGCGCAACTCGAAACGCGTGTGCCTACGCAGCGCGTACGTATCGACATGCTGCTGAGCCCGGACAATCGGCACGCCTTTCGCGCGATCGATCCCGGCCTAGCTGCCGGTCTCGCCGCTAAGCTGGGCGTGTCCGCCGCCCAATACGCGGCGGCGTTCGAGCCCAACACTGAACGGGGCAACATGCCCACACCCGATCAGATGCTCTTTGAGGCCGAGTTTCCCAACCGCGGGCCAGCGACGGAACGCGCCCTGAGTGGAGCGCTCATGTCCGCACAGTCGGCCGGCTACGGCGGCTTTAAGATTGTCCCGGAAAGCAATGGATGCGCCGCCGTCGACGACGCGCTCGCGCTTGACGCGATCCGAGCCGCTGCCGGTAACACTAAGCCGTCCGAACGCACCGGGCGCGTGATCGCCATCGATCTTCGCGGCCCGTTCACTGTCGATGGTGTGTGCAGCACCAAGAATAGCGGCGTCGCGACGTGGGCGGTTCGCAATGCAAAGATCCAGGACGTGCGTCTGGCCGCTTATGCGCGAGTCTCATACGGACACTAGCGGCAAAGCGATCCCAATACAAAACGCATGATGCGGGACTTGAAAAGTTTCATCCGCTGCGAATCCACAAAATAGTGGCTGTGCAAAAGGATTTCTATTGCGCAGGCTCACGGCACGTTAACGTCTTCACGCATTCGCGAAAAGGCTGTCCTCGATTCCGAAGGAAAACGACTCCCTGAATTGGCTAGAGCGGGAGCTGACAATGCGCAAAATCGTCACATTAGACATACTACTTGCATTCATGTTTACCGGCGCTGCCGGGGCTGCAGAGCCTCTTAATATCCGCGATGCGCACGCATTTGCCGCAATGGTGATTTCGCTCGAGCGCGCTGGGTTCCGTTACGATAATAACCGATTATTATACCGATAAGCCGGCTTTCAGCCACGGTTGCCGTTTCGTATAAAACGGACATGCCGCGGCTAGAGTGGACAGCCTCGGCGTTCATCGGTTACGATGGACGTAGCTCGCCACCTGAACAGTGTGGCACTAGTCCGAAGCTTTTATTGCGCCAGCTTTCGTACGGCGGACGCAATCGTAGTGACGAGCGAGCCCTGAATCTACGATGCAAATAACAGCATGACTGCCGTGAAACACTTCTTGAGCCGGACGATCGCCATTATCCCGTTGCCTTTGCTGCTGGCCGTATCTCCCGCGTATCAGCAAACGCCGCAATCGGCGGCACTACGGCTCGTTTACCCACAAAGTAATTCGAAGCCCGTCGTTGTTCGCGTAAATGTGGTTGGCCGATTTGCAACGGTGCTCATCCGGAACGGCTCCATCGAGGGAACGCCCGAGTGATGCCGCCTTTCTTATCAAACATTTCTCGTTTGGTTGGCAAGGCATTGAATCGCTTGACTTTCGCTGTCGCCTCGACAGCCAGGTTTCGTCGGCGCAATCGCGAGCGCAACTCTTGCGCGGTATGCCAAAGCCGCTGAGCGAAGCCTCCTGTCGTTACGAACCTCCGGCGGACTTTGGTCCGCGCGCCGACATCGAGGCCATACGACAACTGCAAGACTTGCCGCTCGTCCCGTCGGTGACGGTTTCGGGGCAGTATGCCATAGCGCGATGGTATGGAGCAGGCGGCGGCGAGACACTTTATCGAAAAACCGGCGGTCGCTGGCATGCGCTCGCCGGTGGTGGCGGTGCACTGAGCGTCACTGAGATGTGGAAATACGGCGTGCCACCAACCGCATGGTGTTCGCTACACGTTTATCGAGCGAAATGCGCGGTTCGCCGCTCGTCCAAGTAATGTCCGCACTGCCTCGACGCAATGATGGTTGAGGTGGCGAGGACGTCCGTTCGCGTTTTCGTGCTTCGGTGCACTCAATTAAAGCGTTCAAAAGAACAAGCTTACTTTGAAGCGCTCAATATTGTGGGCTGACGCGGTCATCATGCAGCAGCGCCGCCGCCCGTGATGACGGCATTTAGCAGCGGCGTATCGATTTGCGGCTCGTCCGGGCGGCTTGCGTGCTGCGCACGCCACCGTTCGTCGTCGATTGAAAGGCTTGGTGCCGGCGCGGCCGGCAACTGAACGCTGCGCGCAAAGCGCTCGACGTTAAGCGCCGGCATTGCGACGATCTTCATCAGCTGTTGCACGGCCGATAACCAGTTGCTGGACGTCTGTTGCGCGGCGGGAAGCTCAGCGTAGCGTTGGACGGTAACCTCAATGGGCTCAGCCTCATGTCCCGTTGCGCGCAGGACGTGATCTGTCGGCGCGTTATACGCGAACGTACCGCGACGCTGCTCTTCGTTGTACGTGCGCATTTGCAATTGCATGAATGGTGATAAGCCGGCCGCACGTAATGCCTTGTCATACAGCCAGCTCGGCATGTGCATCAACGTGATGCGCCGGCCGAGCGTGCGCGACAGCGTTTCGGCAATGTCTCGGCCGGACAACAGTCGCGGGCCGGTCGGCCGATAGATGCGGCGGTCGTGACGCTCAGGTTCCAGCAGCGCAGCAACCGCAACCCGCGCAATATCCTCGTTCGAAGGCCAGGCGTTGAGGCTATCGCCATACGGCCACGGATACTGACCCAGATTAGCCGCCATAGCGATCGTCCGACTCAGCACGTTGTCCGCAAAGAAGCCCGGATTAACAATCGTAAACGTGACGCCCGGGATGCGAGCGAACAGCTTGTCGACGAGCCAATGTCCGCGCGTCAGCAATGACGGACTCGCCGGGTTTGCAAGCCACTGGCTGAGTCCGACGATCGACTGAATCCCGGCATCAGACGCAGCCAGCGCGAAAGCCGTAGCGTTCTGGACGACATACGCATCCATCGGCGGAACATAGAATGCCCGCTTCGTGCCAAGCAACGCCGCAAGCAGAGCGTCGTAATCCGCTAAGTCGCCGGCGACGACTTGCGCGCCACGGGAATGAAGCTCGTCGCTGCGTGAGTCAATGCTGCGCACGAAAGCGCGGACCGGAACGCCGCGCGACAGAAGTTCTCTCGCGACGGCTCCTCCGATCTTTCCAGTCGCTCCGGTGACGAAGATTGGTTCCATGAAACTCCTTTGCTCTTCCGCGAGCATCAGCCCGACGTTAGTTGTATATACAACAACAATGTTAAAAAAAGGCTAGGCCATAACGCTCGATGCCATCTCACGCAATGCCGCCGTCTGCTCTTTACCGATCAGCCGTGATGCCCGTCGTTGAGCGCTGCGCCAGGCAGGTGCGATCTGCCCAAGAAGTGCTTCGCCTCGGCTCGTAAGCCGAAGCGGGGCGCCGCGGCCGTCGGGCGCATCATCGACTTCTTCGATCCAGCCGTTGGTCTCCATGACTCGAAGATTTCGGCTCAACGTCGAAGTGTCGAGTTGCATGTACCGAGCGATGTCCGTCCTACGCACCGGCCCCATGCCCGCAATCGCGACGAGAACGTTGAGTTGGCTAGCCTTGATCCCGAACGGACGCAGTTCAGCGTCGTAAAGTCCTGTGATGACCCGGGATACCAGACGTGCGCGCATGTTCAGGCACGACCGCTCCATCTCTTGCGCTAACGCCATCGCTGCCGAAGAACTCACGCCGACATTGTTGCATATGCATATATCTTCGTCAAGTAGTCGCGAGTCGGGCGAATTAAGCCGCCGCTGGTCACGGCAACAGCGACGGCGCCGGCGTCGGTAACACGCGTGGACGCGGCGCGATCGGACGCGAGCGGCGCTGCGAAAACGTCGAGGGCGGCAGCGACGGCGGGAAACGGTACGTGTAGAATGACAGGCGTTCGGCGGCGGTCGTATTTCCGACGATGGCTCGTGCCGATGCGAAGTATGGAACCCACCAGGCAGCGCTGCGAGCGAACGAAATGATGCCGCTTCCGCTGTTTTTGCTCGTCGCAAAAGCGATCGACGACGGCAGAAACCGGACGCCGTCGATGACGACGCCCGTTATATTGAACGGACGCGTCGCTTTGGGAGCTAAACGAAAAACATAATCGTTGTGGTGCGCGTTCTTGCGCGACCCGACGAAGATAAAATTATAGTCAGTTACGCGCGGCGCTAGTGCACCGACCGAATAGCGGTTTCTCCGGCCGAGAAAAATCCGGATTTTCGGCGGCGATAAGGGCCTGCCGTCGACGGATAACGTCTCATCGCGTTCATTATTTCCGCCGCGGAAGACGCGATGCGTTTGGGCGAGCGTGCGGCTTCCGGTTTGATCGAGCGTATAATCGACGGTCATAATCGGCGGTTCGCCGATTTTGCGCAGTGCCAGCGCGAAGCGCTGTAGCACAACGACGGGTGACAGCAGCGCAGGCGCTGGACTGGGTACCGGCGTCGGCGCGGCCCGCAGCGCGAGCATCTGAGCCAGCAGGATGACGGCGCTCACGCGAGCGCGTGACGCATCGCTTCGAGCGCGGCTTGCGCACCGGCAACATTCCGTCCGCCGCCTTGCGCCTGCGCGGGCGCGCCACCGCCCTTACCGCCGACCAGCGGCGCCGCGGCGCGTACGAGGTTGCCGGCGTGCACGCCGGCTTTCACGGCGTCGTCGCTGGCGCTGGCAAATAGCGTTGCCGCGTCCCCGTCGACGCCGACGAGCGCGATGACGCCGCTGCGTAAACGCGAGCGAATGGCGCCCGCTAACGTTCGCACGGCTTGGGCATCGGCTTCGAGCACGAGCGCCGCGACGAGCGTCAGCCCGTTGACGGCTTCGGCCCGATCGACGTACGCTTTGGCATCGGCCGATGCTAAACGTGCGTTGATATCGGCCAGCGACTTCTGCATGTCGCGTACATCGGTCTGCAAGCGATTGACGCGCTCGACGAGATCGTCGGGTTTGGCGGACAGCGTCTGTGCTAACTCCGCGATCACATCTTGCTGCTGCTCGACATACGCTTCAGCGGCGCGCGACACGACCGCTTCGATCCGCCGTATCCCGCTGCCGACCGACGCTTCACTGAGCAGCAGGAAAAGGCCGAGTTCGCCGGTCGTTACCGCATGCGTTCCGCCGCAGAACTCGACCGCCGGGCCGGCCTTGACGACACGTACGAGATCGCCGTATTTTTCGCCGGCCATCGATATCGCGCCGGTTTGCTCGGCTTGCGCGCTCGGCATTTCGTGTGTTTCGAGATGATAATCGGCGCGAATAAGCTCGTTCACACGCTGCGTGACCGATCGCTTCTGCGATACACTCAACGCTCCGATCGGACTCCGAAAATCGAAGCGCATGCGATCCGTTCCGACCCACGAGCCGGCCTGCACGACGTCTTCGCCCAAGACATCGCGCAGCGCACGCTGCAATAAGTGCGCGGACGTGTGATGCCGCCGAATCTCTTCGCGCCAAGCCGTGTCGACTCGCGTCTCAACGACATCACCGAGCGCGAAGAAACCACTCGTGACGCGACCGGTATGCGCGATCGCTTCGCCGACATATTGGGTATCCGCGACCTCAAAGGAACCGTTTTCGCCGGCAATCGTTCCATGATCGCCGATTTGGCCGCCTTTTTCACCGTAAAACGACGTCCGGTCCAAGATTATTTGACCGCTCGCACCCGCCTCAAGCGTCAGAGCCGGCGCACCGTCACTGAGTAGCGACATCACGGTGCCGGTCGAGTCGAGTCCATCGTAGCCCGTAAAGACACTGCTGATCGCCGGCAAATCGGCGACATTGACGACGGCACGCTTGGATTTCGCATCGGCCCGCGCGCGTTCGCGCTGCGCGTTCATGAGATGCTCAAAACCTGCTAAATCGACGGCGACATCACGCTCGGCGGCGATCTCGCGCGTCAGTTCCGACGGAAACCCGAACGTATCGTGCAAGGCAAACACATCGTCGCCGCTCAGACGGTTCGTGCCGTCGGCTTGTGCTGCCGCGATTTGGGCCGTAAGCCGTTCCGACCCCCGATCGAGGGTTCGAACGAAGGCGGCTTCCTCGCGGCGCAACGCGTCTTGCACGTCACGTAAACGCTGTTCTAAAAACGGATAACCGGAACGCAGCGACGCGGTAACGGCGGCAGCCAGTTGCGGCATGAACTCTTTGGGGTAGCCCAACAGCCGGCCGTTCCGAATGGCGCGCCGAATAAGGAAGCGGAGCACGTAACCGCGATCGGTATTCGACGGATAGACACCGTCGGCAATCAGCATCGTCACGGCGCGCGCATGGTCGGCGATAATGTTGCGCCGTACCAACTGCTCGGACGCCGGCAGCGTCGTCATGCCGACCTCTGGTTGCGCGGCAATAAGATCGGTGAACAAATCCGTTTCGTACATCGTGGCTTTGCCGTTGACGACGGCGAGCATCCGCTCGAAGCCCGCGCCGGTATCGATATTCTTGTTTGGTAATTCGCTAAGTTTACCGTCAGCGGCACGATCGTACTGTTGAAAAACTAAATTCCATATTTCGACGTACCGATTGCCGCAATTCGGCCCGGTGTCATCGGGACCGGACCCATACGCGGCACCCGTGTCGAAGAAGATCTCCGAACACGGCCCGCACGGACCGGTCGGCCCCATCGTCCAAAAGTTATCTTCATTCCAGCGCGAGATCCGCTCGGAAGGTAAGCCGATTTCCGTTTCCCACAGCCGCTGCGCTTCATCGTCACCGACGTGCACGGTCACATACAGTTTCGCTGCATCGAGTTTGAGAAACTGCGTTAAAAATTCCCACGCATAGCGAATCGCGTCACGCTTATAATAATCGCCGAAACTAAAATTACCGAGCATCTCGAGAAACGTTCCATGCCGCCCGGTGCGTCCGACATTCTCAATATCGCTCTTGGCGCCGGCTACCCGCAAGCACCGCTGTACGCTCACCGCGCGTTGCGCGGGTGCCGGTTCGTTACCGAGAAACGCCGGAACGAACGGCTCCATGCCTGCGATCGTGAAGAGCGTCGTCGACATTGCATCCGGGATCAGGCTGGCGGACGGGATGGCTTTGTGTCCGCGCTGAACGAAAAAATCGACGAACGCGGCACGGAGTTCCTGGGAGGTCATAGCAGCCGAAGAAGATTCACGCGCGACCGTCAAAGGCCCTCGCCCGTGCTTTTAGTCGTCGTCGAGCGTCGCACGGCCAGATTCGCAGTGCAGATTGTCGCGGGAAACTTTGCTTGCCATGCGCGCAGCGCATCGTCATCAAGCGAAAGCTGCTGGAACGATTTGCGCGCGGCGGGCGACACGTTGGGAAGCGGATCATCTTCATCGAAAGCAATCGAGCAACAATGTCTTGCTGGTGCCGAGACGGTCGGGCTAAGTGATGCAAGTTCAGCCGTTGACGCGCTTGATCAACGAGCGCCGGATCTTAACATTATTGCGCGTAGCCGGTCCGCTAACGCGCGCCGACATGGCGCGTAGTCTCGATCTCGTGCCCGCGACCCTGACGAATCTGATCGACGCGCTGCGAAAACGCCGGTTGGTTCAGGAAACCGACAGCGTCGCACGAGTCGCCGACCGGACGGCGATCGGCCGTCCCGGCATCAAAATCACGCTCGTACCGAACGGCGCGTATTTTCTCGGGGTTGAAATCGGCGTTGGCATCATCCGATTTGCGCTTCTCGATTTAGCGCTCGGCGTCGCAGCTTCGGAGACGCATCCTGCGCCGCGCGATATCAGCCCCGCCGCCGCCGTGGCCGTCATCGCGGCATATCTCGCCCGGCTAACCGGCCGGCCGGAGTATGACGGTCGCATTCATGCCGTCGTGTTAACGGTGCCCGGCCTCGTTCGCTCCGACGGCTATGTCGTGCATCTGCCGATACTCGGTTGGCGTGACGTCGAGCTTGGGGCGCTCGCAACGGCAGCCTTCGGTCTGACGGCTACGGTTGAAAACAACGCGAATGCGGCGGCCTTCGGCGAGGTGTACTTGCGGCCGAAGCTCGAGCGCGACTGCATCATCTATCTCAAGCTCGGCACGGGTTGCGGCGGCGCGGCAATCCTCAACGGCCGGCTGCTCCGCGGCGCGTTCGGAATGGCAGCCGAATTCGGCCACATCGAAGTGTCGGCAACCGGCGCGCGGTGCAATTGCGGACGGACCGGCTGTCTCGAAGCGCAAGTGAATTTTGCCGCGTTGGCACGACTTGTCGCACCCGGCCGGCAGCTTGACGACGCCGCCTTACGCTCGCTGCCCGCCGCGGTCGTTCGTGCGGCACGTAACGGCGATGAAGTAGCCCGCGAAGCGATCCGTCATATCGCCGACGCCCTGGCGACAGGTTTAGCGAGTCTGGTGAACGCGTTCAATCCGCGCACGATCGTACTCGGCGGCCCGGTCTCCGGCCTGCTCGCTCAAGCCGTCGACGATCTGCGCGAGGCGGTCGCGCGGCGCACCGTGTCGGGGATGACGCTGCCGCAGATCGAGTTGTCGTCATTTGGAGCGATGGAATGTGCAATCGGTGCGGCAACGATCGCCCATCATCAAGCCGTCGATTTCCCCAGCGACGCGTCTAAGCTGAATCTCACATACGGCTATTAACGCCGGGGCTCGGGTTGACAACGGCCTGCGCTTCGTTTATTCATTGAATGAATAAACGGCTGTAGGGGCTAGGCGTTGGTAACGAAGGACGAGCGGCGAATCAAGGTTGGCGTTCTCGGCTGTGGCCCGATCGCTCAAGCAGCGCATTTTGAGAGTTGCACCAAGGCACGCAACGCCGATTTGTACGCCATCTGCGATATCGCGCCGGATCTGCTCGAGCGATTCAAGTGGACGCATGCGCCGGACAAAACGTATTCCGACTACGCGAAGATGCTGGCCGACCCGCAGCTCGACGCCGTCATCATTGCAACATCCGATGCCTTTCACGTGCCGGCATCGATCGCGGCGCTCGCAGCCGGAAAGCATGTCCTGTGTGAAAAACCGATCGGCATCGACTTGTCCGAAGTCGAGCAGCTTGAGGCCGCCGTGGTTGCTTCGGGCAAACATTTGCAGGTCGGGCATATGAAGCGCTTCGACGCGGGTCTGCAAGCGGCCAAAGCATTTATCACGACGGAAATGGGCGAGATGCTGGCGCTCAAAGCATGGTATTGCGACTCGACGCAGCGTTACGCCCTCACCGATGCGGTTCAGCCGCTGATCGTAACGAGCGGTCAGGCAAAACGACCGGCCGCCGACCCCAAAGCGGATCTCGGCCGCTACTTTATGCTCGCTCACGGCAGCCATCTCGTCGACACGGCGCGTTACTTCGGCGGCGAGATCGTTGAAGTTGAGGCCCGTTTGCGCGAGCGCTTCGGCGCTTACTGCTGGTTCGTCGACGTTGCCTATGCCAACGGAACCTTGGGTCACCTCGACCTCACCGTCGCCGTGCGCATGGATTGGCATGAAGGCTTTCAGATTTACGGCCAAAACGGCAGTGCCGTCGGCAAGACGTACAATCCGTGGCTGTACAAGACAAGCGAGGTCGATATCTTCTACGAGAGCGATGCAACGACGCGCCGCGTCCTCGGCGCCGACGGTCACTTCTATCGCCGGCAGCTCGAGGCGTTCGCGGCAACGATTCTCGACGGCGCGCCCCAATCGGGCGCTTCGATCGCCGACGGCGTTGCCTCGGTCCGTGCGATGCTGGCCATCGCGGAGTCCGTTCGGACCCGCCGTGCCGTTCGGCTCGCCGACGTCACCGGCGCGCTCTGATGCAGCTCGGCATTTTTGCGAAAACCTTTGCCGGCGGCGACCCGGCGACGGTGCTGAGCGCGGCCCGCGCTGCGGGTTACGACGCCGTTCAGTACAACATGGCATGTTCGGGTCTTCCCGCCGTACCCGACCACCTACCGCCCGGAACGGCGGAAGCGCTCCGCGCGGCGTCCGACCGAACCGGCGTCGCGATCGTGGCGATTTCCGCGACCTATAATATGATTCACCCCGATCCGGCCGTTCGGCGGCACGGCCATGCGGCGTTGCAGCAGATCGCGGACGTTGCTCGTGCGGTGGGAGCACCGCTGGTGACCCTTTGCACGGGAACCCGCGACCCCGACGACCAGTGGCGCGATCACCGCGACAACGCGTCGCCGGAGGCTTGGGACGATCTGCTCGAAAGCATGGCGATCGCGACGGCGATTGCAGAATCGGCGGGTGTCGATTTAGGCATCGAACCCGAGCTTGCGAATGTCATCAATTCACCCGAACGCGCGCTGCGCTTATTCGGCGAGAATCGAAGTCCGCGCTTGAAGATCGTGCTCGATCCGGCGAATCTGTTCGCGGCCGAACCGCTCGACCGGCAGCATGCCATCGTCGGCGACGGTATCGGAGCCCTTGCCGCCCGGATCGCCCTGGCGCATGCGAAAGACCGCGATGCGGCCGGCGGCTTCGCGACGGCGGGAACGGGCGTACTCGACTATCCATTTTACCTGCGGCAACTGCGCGACGCGGGTTTCGACGGAACGCTCGTAACGCACGGTTTAACGGCGGCCGAAGCGCCCGAGGTCGCGGCGTTTTTACGACGCGCGCTGGGCGACATGGCGGCGGTTTGATAATCGGCACCGACATTGCTCCGGGCGGCCTGCGGCTTGCGCTTAGCGATCGCGGCAGTGGTGCACCGGTCTTTTTCGGCCATGGTTTGTGCGGCGACGCCCGGCAACCCGCCGAGGTCTTTCCGCTCGATGCGTACCGGTGTTTGACGCTTGAAAGCCGCGGACACGGCGACTCGGAGCCGGGCGATCCGGCCGATTTCTCGATCGCGGTCTTCGCCGACGATGCAATCCGCTGCTTGGACCGGCTCGCGCTCGGGCCGATCGCCGTCGGCGGCATCTCGATGGGCGCGGCGATCGCTTTGCGCATCGCCGTCACTCGTCCGGATCTCGTGAGCGCGCTGATCTTGGCTCGACCGGCCTGGGTGACCGCTGCGGCACCCGGCTCGATGCGGCCGAATGCAGTTGTCGGTGAGCTGCTGGCACGCTTCCCGGCCATCGAAGCACGCGCGCGCTTCGACGAGTCGGAAACCGCGCATGCGCTTGCCCAAAAAGCACCGGCAAATCTTGCGACGCTGCGTGGTTTCTTCGATCGCCCGCCGCAACGGCTGACAGCCGCCTTGCTCGTGCGTATCGCCGCCGACGGACCCGGCGTCACGCGCGAACAGCTCGGCCGGCTGCGCATCCCGGCGCTGGTGGTCGGTAGCGAGCGCGATGCCATTCACCCGCTGGCCTTCGCGCGCGAGCTGACCGCGCTGATCGCCCGCGCGCGATTGGCGGTCGTCCCGCCTAAAGCCGACGGAATCGAACGCCACAGACTTGCCTTTCGCGCCGAACTTCGCACGTTTCTCATGGAGCTCTCGCAATGAACGGTTCGTCTTGGCTCGACGCGCTGCCGCGCGACCGCCTCTTGGCCGAGGTGTCGCTCTGGTCGGCGGATCTCGGCCGGCTGGCGGACGACGTGGCGCGCGTCGACCCATTCACCGATATCTATCATCTTGATGTCGCCGACGGGCATTTTGCGCCGGCGATGCTCTTTTTTCCGGACCTTGTAGCCGCCGTCCGTAAGCTGACCGCCAAGCCGTTGCACATGCATCTGATGGTGCAAGATGCGATTCTGCTCGAACAGATCGATCAGTTTGCCGCCGCCGGAGGGGACCTGATGAGCGTGCACCTCGAGAACGGCCGGATCGGCGAAGCGTTGGAGTCGATTGCCCAGCGCGGCCTGCTGGCCGGGCTCGTCGCTCAGCTCGATACGCCGGTCGACGCGGTTCGGCCGTACATCGATCGCATCAGCAGCTTCACGCTGCTCGGAACGAAAATCGGCGTTAAAGGCAAAGGCCTCGACCCGTCCGCCGAGCCGCGCATGCGCGAGGCCCGGGCGCTCCTTGCAACGCGGCGCACCGGACGGCGTATGTTACTCGCTGCCGACGGCGGCATTCGCGCTACGACCGTCCCCGGCTTGCGCCGCGCCGGGGCCGAGACGATCGTAATGGGTTCGCTTGCCTTCGGCGATCCGGACTTACCCGGCCGGATCGGCTGGGTGCACGCGCAAGTGATGGAAGCCTGAAGACGATCGCGCCGCTGTCGGCGATCGGCATCGACCTCGGCGGCACGCACGTGCGCGCGGCGCTCGTCGGCGCGGACGGGACCGTACGGACACGCGCCGGCGAGCGGACCGATGTCGGCGGTGGTCCGCCGGGCGTGCTGCGGCAGATGCAGCGGCTCGTCGGCGCGGTAACCGCCGGGCAATCAGCGCAAACGATCGCCGGCATCGGCATCAGCGCGCCGGGGCCGCTCGATACGAACACCGGCACCATTTTCACCATCCCGACACTGCCGGGCTGGGACGGCTATCCGTTACGCGATGCGGCGCAAACGGCGCTCGGCTATCCCGTCGTCGTTGAAAACGATGGGATCGCGGCTGCCTATGGCGAGTGGCGGCACGGCGCCGGGCAAGGTTTGCGCCACCTCGTGTACGTGACGGTGAGTACGGGAATCGGCGGTGGAGTCGTCGTGGACGGCCGGCTCATGCATGGGCGGCTCGGCATGGGCGGCCATGTCGGTCATTTCCCGATGATGCTCGACGGGCCGCCGTGTTCGTGCGGAGCAACCGGGTGCTTCGAGGTCCTCGCTGCCGGTACCGCACTAGGCAAAGCGGGACGCGCGGCGGCTCGGACCGAGCCGGAAAGCCTCATGGCGAGGCTTGCAGCGCCGGACGCCATTGAAGCACCGCATGTTGTCGAAGCTGCGCGGCGGGGCGATGCGGCGGCACGTGCGATCATCGAACGGGAAGCCGTGTATCTGGGACTCGGTTTCACGGGCCTGATCCAGTTGTATAGTCCCGAGCGCGTCATCATGGGCGGCGGAGTCGCAGCGGCCTTCGATCTCTTCGCTGCGACGATACATGCCGTCATCCGCAGTCGCGCGATGCCGCCGTTTCGCTCGGTGACCGTCGTGCCGGCCGGCCTCGGCCCGAACTCGGGTCTGGTCGGAGCTGCGATGCTTTCGGCCGAGCGACGCGAAGGCGAATTCGTTGCTGCCGGGCTGTACGCTGGGGGAACTCGCGCGTGATACCGCTTTCAAACGCAACACTCGCACTGTGCGGCCCGGCAATCGCCGTCCCGTCCTACGATCGCGCAGCGTTGCGCGGCGGAATCGTGCATTTTGGTGTCGGTAATTTTCACCGGACGCACCAAGCCGTGTATATCGACGCGTGTCTCGCACGCAAAAACCAGACGGCCTGGGGCATCGTCGGCGTCGGGTTGACCGACGGTCCGCAAGCGCGGTTGAAAGCCGACACCTACCGCGCTCAAGACGGACTTTATACCGTGACGGAGTTTGCGCCGGATGGAACTGCGCGCACGCGCGTCATCGGCGCGATGGTCGATTACCTCCACGCGCCCGCCGATCCGCAAGCCGTGCTCGCGCGCCTCGTGCATTCCGATACGCGTATCATCACGCTAACGATCACCGAAGGCGGCTATAACATCCGCGAAGCCGATGGAGTCTTCGCGCTCGATGCGCCGGACGTGGTCCACGATCTTGCGACCCCGGCAGCGCCGCGCTCGGTCTTTGGATTCGTTGTCGAAGCGCTCGCGCGACGTCGCGCGGCGGGTTTGCCCGCGTTCTGCATCGCGTCGTGCGACAATCTTCGCGGTAACGGCGATACGGCGCGCAAAGCGTTTGTCGCATTTGCACGGGCGCGAGATCCCGAACTTGCCGACTGGATCGACGATAAGGCGGATTTTCCCAACGCGATGGTCGATCGCATCGCGCCGCAAGTAACGGCGGCCGATCGCGCTGCACTCAATGCCCGTAGCGGCATCGACGACCGTTTACCGGCGCTGGCCGAAAATTACAATCAGTGGGTCGTCGAGGATCGATTTCGGCAGGGGCGCCCGGACCTCGCGGACGCCGGCGTCGAACTGCGCGACGATGTTGCCGCCTTCGTTGCCGTAAAAGGCCGCATGCTCAACGCTTGCCACATGCTCCTGTCGTATCCGGCGTTGCTATGCGGCTATCGCATCGTTCACGATGCAATGCGCGATCCGCGGCTCGTGCAGCTGCTTACGACGTTTCTCGATCGCGACATCATTCCGTATGTCGACCCTCCGCCGGGCCTGTCGCTCGAACGCTATCGTGCGATGATTCTCGACCGCTTCTCGAATCCGGCGATCGGCGATCAACTCGCACGCATTGCTTCGGACGGCGCAGCGAAACTTCCGATCTTTCATGCAAAGACGCTCGCCACATTGCTCGCCGCCGGCGCCGATATGCGCCGCGAAGCTTTTCTGCTCGCGTGTTTCGGGCGCTACCTAAAAGCGGCGCGTGACGGAACGGTGCGCGACGATCGGGGTGGCGAATTGCCGGTTCACGAACCGGTCCTGACGGCGGACGACTGGGAAAAAATACAGTCAGCCGATCCCGATGCCGTCTTGTGGACGAGTCCGTTTGCCGTGCTCGGCTTAGCCGAAGACGCTGCTTTTAATTACGCGTTCCGTCAGTATCGTTCAGCGCTCGAAAACCAGGGCGCATCGGCCGCACTCGAGATGGTGCTTGCCTAAGTGCAAGCCGGCGTGCGACTCGCGGACGCTCGATTGCAGTAACGGTTTCGTAACACACCGGTCGTTCGAAAGGCTCGGCTCCAATGACGCTTGAGGGAAAAGTCGCGGTCGTTACCGGCGGCGCACGAGGCATCGGGCGCGCGATCGCCGAGCGCCTAGCACACGCGCAGGCACGCGTCGTTATTGCCGATCGCGCAGTAGAGGCGGCAGCCGATGTCGCCGTAGCGCTGCCAAACGATGCATTTGCCGTCGGCGTCGACGTCGGCGCGAATGTGTCGATCGTGTCGATGGTCGAAGAGGTTACGCGCCGCGCCGGCGGCATTGACATTCTGATCAATAACGCCGGGGTGTTTGACATGCAACCGCTACTCGACGTAACCGAAGACAGCTTCGACCGGCTGTTTGCAGTGAACGTGCGCGGTCTTTTCTTCACCTTACAAGCCGTTGCCCGGCAGATGGTTGCGACCGGCCGGCGCGGAACGATCGTCAACCTCGCTTCGCAAGCGGGACGGCGCGGTGAAGCGCCGTCGGCAATCTACGCAGCGACCAAAGCCACCGTGATCAGCCTTACGCAATCAGCCGCGTTGGCGCTCATCAAGCAAGGCATCCGGGTCAACGCGGTGGCGCCCGGGGTGATCGATACGCCCATGTTCGATCACGTCGATTCGCTTTTCGCTAGCCTCGAAAACATTCCGATCGGTGCGATGAAGCAGCGCACCGCGCGGGCGATTCCATATGGCCGGCTCGGGACGCCGGCCGAAGTAGCGGACGCGATCGTCTTTCTCGCCGGCGAAGAATCCGGTTATATCGTCGGGCAAACGCTCAACGTCGATGGCGGAAATGTTTTAAGTTAACGGCCGGCGCACAGATGCGAACGTTCAGTCGCCAGGCCCGCATTGCTTTCGCCGAAATTTATTCAGACTTTGAGTGCAGCTCATCGATCCATTCCACAGCCGGCGCCGCATCGCCGGTCGCAATATCGAGATTTACCACGATCGGCGTCTGTCCGCTGCGCACCAGCACGCACACGAGCGGCTCTTGCGCTGAGGCATTGATCTCTTGATGCGGAACGAACGGCGGAACGAAGATAAAATCGCCCGGACCGGCGTCGGCGCTACATTCGAGCCGGTCGCCCCAGCGCATGCGTGCTCGGCCGGTGACGACGTAGATCACGCTTTCAAGTTCGCCGTGATGGTGCGCACCCGTCCGCGCTTGCGGCTCGATCCTTACCGTGCCGGCCCACAATTTCTGCGCTCCGGCGCTGGCGGTAGTGATCGCTGCGGCTCGCTGCATGCCCGGCGTCTGCGCGGTATTCGTGTCGAGCTGCGTGCCGGCAACGATGCGCACTCCGGCGTTACGCCAATCTTGCATCATGCCGCCGAGGGAACGGGCGGTGGCATACCGCACAAAGACTTCTCAGGTACGCGAGTTCTCGCGAAAAGGGAGACAATTTGTTTGCAGGGTTCGGCCGCTTCCTCATGCGTGGAAACGTCGTCGATCTGGCGGTCGCGGTCGTCATCGGCGCGGCGTTCGGCGCAATCGTAACGTCGCTCGTGAAGGATCTCATTACGCCGTTGATAGCGGCCATTATCGGCAAACCGGATTTCTCGGCCCTGGCTTTCACGATCAATAATAGCCGCTTTGCTATCGGTGACTTCATTAACGCAGTTGTCGCCTTCATGCTCGTTGCCGCGGCAATTTACTTTTTTGTCGTCGTGCCGATGAATGCGCTGACTGCCCGCTTCACGAAGCCCGAAGCAACGCCGTCGCTGCGCGAATGCCCCGAGTGTTTGAGCGATATTCCCGCAGCGGCGCGGCGGTGCAAATATTGCACGGCTATCACCGCTTTCAATTAGCTATTTTTCTTGTAGCACGTTGCGCAGCTTTTCGAGCGCTTTTTGTTGCAGCCGCGAAACGTGCATCTGTGAAACATTCAGACGCTTGGCAATCTCGGTCTGCGAGACGCTTTCATAAAAACGCAGATACAGGATCACGCGTTCGCGACCGGTCAACACTTGAAACGCACGCTCGAGATTTGCGCGATCTTCGAGCAGATCGAGTGCAGAATCGTTCTGCCCGACATAATCTGCTAAGGTCTGCGACTTCTTGTCGCCTTCCCCATTAAGTTCGGTGTCGAGCGACAGAAGGTTATACGCCTGGCCGAGTTCTTGCGCTTCGAGGATATCTTCTTCGGAAGCACCGAGATGCGATGCGAGTTCGGCGACGGTCGGCGAATGCCCGAGCTTCACCGTAAGCTTTTCAATCGCGCGATTGACGGCGAGATTCAATTCCTGTAAGCGCCGCGGAACTTTAACGGCCCAACCCTTATCACGAAAGTAACGTTTGATTTCGCCGACGATAGTCGGCGTTGCATAGGTCGTAAACTCTACGCCGCGTTCGAGATCGAACCGGTCAATCGCTTTGAGCAGGCCGACGGTTCCGACTTGAATGAGATCGTCGAGCGCTTCACCGCGGTTGGCGAACTTGACCGCCAGATACCGAACGAGATTAAGATGCGCGACGACTAAGTCGTTACGCAGCCGCTCGTATTCCGATTCGCCGACATTGTTGGGTCCGGAGTCGCGCGAACGATCGTCGCGGACAACGGCAAAGCGAGCGAAAATCTGTCGCGCGCGGTTCCGATCCCACCGTTCTTCTTCGATCGGTGGACCGCCAGACGGGGTTGAACTCATACGACGCTGATGCTTAGCCCGCCACGCGTTTAGTCATGACCAATTCGGTGCCTTCACGCGGATCGACGCGGTACGACACGTCGTCCATCAACGCGCGAATCAAGAACACGCCGAGTTCTTCGGTGCGCCGGCCTTCCGCAAAGCCGCCGTCTCTGTCGAGAGCTTCAAGCCGCTGCGAAACTCCGCGATCCCGCACCCGCACCCGCACTTCGTCGCTCATTACCTCGGAGGTGATTTCGATCTGATCCGCCGCCGTGCCATGCTGAATGCAATTCGTGCATGCCTCGGCGATCGCGAGCTTGATGTCTTCGAGTTCATCGACCGAAAACCGTAATCGACTTGCTACCGCGGCGACGGCTAACCGCGCAACCGCGACCCACTCGGCTTTTGCCGGTATCTTCAGTTCGACGATCCCACCGTACGTCGAATCGACAACGACGGCCTGGTTCACACCAGCGCCTTCATTGCGCCTTGTTCGTCGTCAAAGATGCCAAATATCTTTACCAGCCCGGTAATGTCGAAGATCTTCTTGATTTGCGGATTCGTGCACACCAGATTGACCGAGCCGCCGTGTTCGCGCACGCGCTTGAGCCCGCCGATGAGAACGCCGAGCCCGGTTGAATCGATGTAGCGCACTTTTTCGAGATTAATGACGAGATGGTAATGTTCTTGATCGATCAACTCGGTAATCGCGTCTTTTACCTTGGGTGACGTGTAGACGTCGATCTCGCCGGTCAGGTCAACAACATATGCGTCGCCTTCGGATTCGCGAACGTTGACTTTAATATCCACAAAATCTCCTACGTCTCTTTTTCCAGCGTGCTGCGTTGCTGCGCTGCTGCATCTTTGCCCTCAGCGACCGAGGCGTCAAACCGAGCTCGCGCTTCCTCGACGATCTGCTTCCCGCGAACGAGCAATTCGTTTGCCGATGCCGCAACGTCATCAGCCGTTGCTTGAGCGGTCTTGCTTAAGTCATCGGCGGCCGTGCGGACATTGTCGGATGCCTCTCTCGCTCGTGCCCGGACGACCTCCCGCGTGTCGTCCCCGGCTTGCGGTGCAACGATCATGGCGACCGTCACGCCGATTAAACCACCTAACAGCAGCCCGGTGAGAAAGCCGGCTGAGCGTTCGCCGGATGTGTCTTCCACGATATCCGAGCCACCGACGACGACCACGGTCTCCGGTTCCACGAACGAAAACGACTCACTCATGCATAACCCGATCGTGAACGAGGCGATCGGTCATGACGATTCGCGACTCGGCGTCGGGACGACTCGGGGACGTGGATTTGCCGTTGACGAAACGTCGAATACCCGCCGTTAAACCGGTCAGCGTTGCTCCAATATTAACAATCGCCGGATTCACGGCATCACCGGCGAGCCCGGACGTCTTGACGACGCCGCCGGCGACGCCTTCAAGCGTACCTACTACATTACCGAGCCGAGCGATCGTGCGGTCCGCCGTGTCGGCGATACCGCCGACATGGCCGAGTGCCTCCGCGACAGGGGCCGAAAGCGCATCGACTTGACGGTCGATCACGTCGAGCGTGGTGTTGACGCGCTTGAGCGTTCCTGCAATCGCGCTGCACACAACGAGAATCGCAATGCCGATCAAGAGCACGCCGATTCCCGCAGCAACGGAGAAGAACGCGTGATATACATCCGTTGGGGCCGTCAACACCGAACCTCCGACTGCTCCTTAGAGCCACTGACGCGAAGTACCCACTTAATGGGTCGACTACACGATTGCAGGATCGCGCGCATCGTGAACGATTTGCGCAACGAGCGCCGTCACCGTATCGATTTGTCCCGCCGTCGTCGCGCGGCCGAGCGAGAAACGAATGACACCGCGTGCATAGCGCTCGGGTAACGCAAGCGCGGCCATGACATGACTGCTCTCGAGCGAACCCGCTGCACATGCGCTTCCCGCCGATGCCGCCACGCCCGCGAGATCGAGTGCGATCAGCAACGCGTCGGCCGGCACACCGGCAAATCCGACGCTGCTGATCCCGGCCAGCCGCTCGATGCTGCCGGCATTGATGCGGAGGTCGGTAACGCTTGCCCGCAGACCCGCTTCGAGGCGCTCCCGCAACGCACCGATCCGGGCGGCCTCGACGGCACATTGCGCCTGTGCGATCTCGAACGCGACCGCAAGGCCCGCGACGCCGGCGACGTTCTCGGTACCGGCGCGCAAACCGTGCTCTTGCCCGCCGCCGACGATTTGCGCGGCGATCGGTGTCCCCGACCGGACGTACAGAACGCCGACGCCCTTCGGTCCGTAAAATTTGTGTCCGGACAGCGACAACGCATCGACGCCCAGAGCGTCGACGTCGAGCGGCAGCGCGAACGGAGTTTGAACGGCATCCGTGTGGAACGGCACGCGCGCTCGGCGGGCGATTTGCGCCAGCTCTGCGATGGGGGCGATCGTTCCGATCTCGTTGTTTGCCAACATGATCGTTGCAAGCGCGGTGTCCGGGCGCAGCGCGCGTGCAAAGTCGCCCGGATCGATGCAACCGTCGCCGTCGACGCCCAGCCGGGTGACCGACCAGCCTTCGGCTTCAAGCACGTCGACGGCGTGCAGCACGGCATGATGTTCGGTCACACACGTGACGACATGCCGCCCGGCTGCGGCGCGCGCCCGGGCAATGCCGTAGATCGCTAAGTTGATCGACTCCGAGCCGCCGCCGGTAAAGATAATCTCGCGCGGTTTTGCGCCGAGCACTCGCGCAACGCTGATGCGCGCCGTATCGAGCGCATTGCGCGCCGCGCGGCCTTCGGCATGCAACGAAGACGGATTGTAACCGCCGTCGGTCAGCAGCGGCAACATCGCCGCCACGGCTTCAGGGCGGGCCGGCGTCGTCGCTGCGTTGTCCAAATAGATACGCTTCATGGAATCGCCGAGCGCCGTTCGTCGATCCAGGCCCGTAAGCGCGCTTCGTCGCCTTGGCGGGTCGGCTCGAAGTAGTGCCGGCCGTCAAGGGCATCCGGCAAATTCGATTGCAGCACGACCGCCGGCGGCAACTCGCCGGCGGCATCAAGTGCGGCATAGTCGGTGTGTGCGTAACGATAGCCCGCACCGTAGCCTAATTTGCGCATGAGCGGCGTCGGCGCGTTGCGCAAATGGACGGGGACCGGGTCGTTACGTGTCTGGTCGACATCGGCCAGCGCAGCTTTATACGCCCGGCCGACGGTATTTGACTTCGGCGCGGTCGCAAGATACATCGTCGCATGCGCGAGCGGATAAAAGCCTTCCGGCATGCCGATGAAATGGACCGCTTGTTGCGCAGCCATCGCGAGCGGCAACGCATGCCGGTCGGCGAGTCCGATATCCTCGCTTGCCAAAATCACCAGCCGGCGCGCGATGAACAGCGCGTCTTCGCCGCTTTCGATCATCCGTGCGAGGTAGTACACCGCGGCGTCGGGATCGCTGCCGCGAACGGTTTTGATGAAAGCGCTAATGGTGTCGTAATGTCCGTCGCCGTTCTTGTCGTACGTGCGCGCACGCTTCTGCAAAGCGTCGGCGACCGTTTTTGCGTCGATCGTCGGCATCCCGTTCGCGTCGGGCGCAGCGGCGGCCGCAAATTCAAGAGTTCCGAGCGCTATCCGCGCATCGCCGTTCGCTAGGTTGACCAACGCATCGAGCGCCGGCGGCTCGATCCGCACACCGTTCGCGCCTAAACCGCGTTCACGATCGGCGAGCGCCCGTTCGAGCAACGTCCGAATATCGTCATCCTGCAGCGAGTTGAGCACGAACACGCGCGAACGGGAGAGCAGCGCGGAGTTGACCTCGAACGATGGATTTTCGGTCGTTGCTCCGATCAGCGTCACGGTACCGTCCTCAACATACGGCAGCACCGCGTCTTGCTGCGCTTTGTTGAAGCGGTGGATTTCGTCGATAAACAGGACGCTGCGGCGGCCGGCGGCTTTGAGCTTCGCTGCATCGGCCGTCACGCGGCGCAAGTCGGCGACACCGGCGCTCACCGCCGAGAGCGCGATGAAGTGCGCGCCGGTCCGGGCGGCGATGATGCGCGCCAAGGTCGTCTTTCCGGTACCCGGCGGACCCCACAGGATCATCGACGGAAGCTGATCGCTCTCGATCGCTCGACGCAGCGCCCGCCCCGCTCCGACGATCTGTTCCTGACCGACGAATTCATCGAGCGAACGCGGCCGCATGCGAGCGGCGAGCGGCTCGCGAATCGCCGGACCGCTCGATCCGCCGTCAAAGAGTCCGATCATCTGCGCTTACTTCGGCTTGGGTGTGGGCTTGGACTTCGGAGCCGGCGTCGGTAACGTTGACGTCGTGCCGGGTGCCGCATGGCCCGCCGGTTGAGTAAGAACGAGCGGATTGCCGCTCGTGCTGACGTCTTTTGTCAGCGTATCGTAATGCAGCATTTGCGCGCTCAGCGTTTCATCACCGTCGCCGAGACGAACGTCGCCGCTGAGGTCGAGTGCATGCGAACCCTGGTCGAGTTTGCCGTTCTGCGCCGTTGCATGCCGCGTGCCTTGAACGTAGTGAACGTTTCCCGTTGCAACGTAAATCTTGCGTTTTGAATCAACTTGCAATTCGTTACACTCGAGCGTTGCGGGCCCGCCGCCCGCCGCCGCTCCTGCCTGCTGCGCTTCGGACGCCCGGCCGTCATCGTGCAGCACGACGTGGCCGGAAATCGTGACCGTACCGGCCTTGAAATTCCCCTTGGCACTATCGCCGGCAACGTCGGTTCCCGGCCGAAAGAAGCGAACGTGATGCGGCATGGTAAAATCGCCGTTATTTAAATTTGATTGCGACGAATCGGTTTCGATGCGGAAATCTCGCGTCGTTGCGGCAGCCGGCGCCGCAGCCGAAGCTGCACCGGCCGCCGACGATATCGTCGCTACCAGCATGCCGGCGAGAGCGGCGATCGCATACGCGGCTTGGAGCATACCGTTGCTTACTATCGCCTTCGCGCGACGAAGTTCCGTTTTTAAAGCGCGACGCGTTGTCCGGTGCCGATGGCAACGCACGACATCGGATCCTCGGCGACAATGACGGGGATGCCGGTAACTTCACCCAGCAGCGTATCGAGTCCACGCAAAAGCGCGCCGCCGCCGGTAAGGATGACGCCGCGATCGATAATGTCCGCGGCCAATTCCGGCGGCGTTTTCTCGAGCACCGTTTTCACCGCTTCGACGATTGCTTGAACCGGTTCCGACAAGGCTTCGCGCACTTCTTCGCTTGTAATCTTCACGGTCTTGGGCAAACCGTTAATGAGATCGCGACCGCGAATCTCCATCGCGAGTTCGGAATCTAAACGATATGCCGAACCGATTTTAATTTTAATTTCTTCGGCCGTACGTTCGCCGATCATAAGATTGTAGACCCGCCGGATGTGACGGATGATCGCTTCGTCGAGCTTGTTACCGGCAACGCGGATCGATTGCGAAACGACGATTCCGCCGAGTGAAATAACGGCAACGTCGGTCGTTCCGCCGCCGATATCGACGACCATGTTACCGGACGGTCCATCGATCGGCAAACCGGCTCCGATCGCTGCTGCCATGGGTTCTTCGATGATGTCAACCGATCGCGCGCCGGCGAGTTTTGCGGCATCCCGAACGGCGCGTTCCTCAACCGACGTGATCTCGGCCGGAACGCAGATCACGACCGACGGTTTCGGCCGGAAGATCGAAGCAAAGAACGATCGATTCTTCATCACTTTCTTGATGAAATAACTCAGCATCGCTTCGGTGACTTCAAAGTCCGCAATGACGCCGTCACGTAAAGGCCGGATGGCTTGAATGTGACTCGGCGTTTTGCCGAGCATCTGCCGCGCCTCTTCGCCGACGGCTAACGTTTTGTTCGTCCGAATGTCCTTGGCAACGACGGACGGTTCACGTAGAACGATGCCCTTGCCCTTAACGTACACGAGCACGTTGGCGGTGCCGAGATCAATTCCGATGTCGATGGCGAGTGTACTCCACTTTCCGCACGTTCAAGACTTCGGCGCGCGGCGTTCACGTCACGCCGGATAGGCCGCGCGACCTTGATGCGTTCGGGGCTTGCAAGCGAAATCCTAATGCGTTCGCTCGGCTGCGACGCGCAGCTAGCGGCTGCTGTTGACGACGCGCGGAAACGCGCTTGTTTCCGACGTTCCGATCGGTTCCATATATGGTGTCGTACCGCTCGAACGTTGAACCTGCGCTCCTAATGCCGACAACATTTCTTCGAGCCGTTCGTAGCCGCGATCGATATATTCGAGTCCGATGATCTCGGTCTCGCCGTTCGCGGCAAGCCCGGCGAGTACGAGCGCGGCTCCAGCCCGAATATCCGGAGCTTCGACGGGTGCACCCGATAGCGCCGAGCCGCCTTTGATGAGCGCCGTATTGTTATCCATTGCAACGCGCACGTCGGCACCCATGCGCCGCAACTCGTTCACGTAGGTAAAGCGCGCGTTGAAAATCGATTCCTCAACGACGCTCGTACCGGGCGCGGTGCACAAAAACGTTACCATCGGCGGCTGCAAATCGGTCGGAAAGCCGGGATGCGGCGCAGTGACGATATCGGTGCCGCCGCCGATCGTCGACGCGTCCGCGCGAAGCCAATCGTCGCCGGACGTCATTTGCACGCCGCATTCGGTGAGCGCGGTTTGAAGCGCGCTCAGGTCCTGCGGCCGGGCCCCGGTTACCGTCACGTCACCGCGAGTGACGGCACCGGCCAGCAACAGCGTTCCGGTGACGATGCGATCGGCAACGATCGTATAATCGACGCCGTGCAGCGATTCGACTCCGTCGATGCGCACGATATCTTCGCCGATGCCGCTGATGCGTGCACCCATGAGCACCAGGAAGTGCGCCAAATCAACGACCTCGGGCTCCATCGCGGCATTGCGAATCGTCGTCGTACCGCGGGCGCGTACCGCCGCAAGCATCGCGTTTTTCGTCGCGCCGACCGACGGCGTGCGAAACTCGATCTCGCCGCCGATGAGCGTCGGGCCGATGCTCTGCGCGATGAGGTAGCCGTGTTCGTTCGATACGCTTGCACCGAGCGCGCGAAATGCCGTTTCATGGAGATCCGTCGCCCGGGTGCCTAAAATACAACCACCCGGCAACGGCACCTCGGCTCGGCCGAAGCGCCCCAACAGCGGGCCGACTAAGTCGAACGAAGCTGCAAGTTTGCGCACGAGCGTGTACGGCGCGCGATGCACGGCAACGTTACTCGAATCGATCGTGATGGTGTTCGGACCCTCGAGCGAAATTCGGGCGCCGAGCGCTTCGAGCAACGACCACATTACGGAGACATCGGTAATGCGCGGAACGCGATGCAACGTGACTTTGCCCTTGGCGAGCAACGCCGCGGCCATGATCGGCAGAGCGGCGTTTTTCGCACCTTGCGTTTCAACCGAACCGACTAAGCGTGCCCCGCCGCGCACCCGCAATGTCGTATCGAGCCGGTCTAACACGTTCATCGCAACCGCCGTTCGACGGTCGTCGATTCGATTTCTCCGTGCGACCGGGTGTTCTCACTACCGTCGCTCGAAGACGGGGACGACTCGATTGCACCATCGACCGGAGGAACTGTGGCTCGCAGCATCATCGCGCCCGCGGAGCGCGTTACGAATCTTCGCTGGGGGATTGCCCTCATACTCGGTTTCGGTGTGCTCGTCAATTATATCGATCGCGGCGCTCTGAGTGTCGCGCAACCGTCGCTTCATCGCGATCTTGGGCTCGGTCCGGTCGAGTTCGGTCTGCTCAGCAGTGCGTTCTTTTGGATCTACGCGCTCGCGCAAGTGCCTGTCGGCGTGCTGCTCGATCGCTTCGGCGTTACGCTACTTTCACGCTTGAGCGCGTTACTCTGGACGGTTGCGTCGATCCTGACGGCGATCGCGCCGAATTTTGCGTTTCTTTTTGCCGCTCGATCGTTTTTAGGCATTGCCGAAGCCCCGACGTTTCCCGCCAACGCGAAAGCCGTCGGTTACTGGTTTCCACGCGGCGAACGCAGTTTCGCGACGTCACTTTTCGATGCCGCAGCGAAGCTTTCAAGCGGGATCGGCGTGCTTTTTACCGGCTGGCTGCTCGTGCGTTTCGGCTGGCGCGGTATGTTTTGGACAACCGCCTTACTCAGTCTCTTTTTCTTGGCGCTGTTCTTCGTTTTTTACCGCAATCCGGGCGTCGACAAGCGCTTGACCTATGCCGAGGCGCAGTACATCAAAGACGGCGGCGGTGAACCGGAAAGCCCCGCCGGCAGCGTGCCGCGCGGACCCGGCTTCAGTTATCTGCTGCGTCAGCCCAAAGTCTGGGGATTAACGATCGGCTTCAGCGCTTACGATTATTTATTTGCACTGCTTTTGACGTGGCTGCCGAGCTATCTGACGTCGACCTTTTCAATCAATATCGTCAGTGCCGGGGGTTACGCGCTGTTGATTTGGGGCGTCGCGACCATCAGCGACTTAGCCATCGGCGGCTGGCTCGCCGACTATCTCATCAAACGCGGCAGCGATGCAAACCGCACTCGGAAAACGTTGCTGATTGCCGGACTCGTGATCGGCTTCGCGGTCATCGGCGCGGCGTACACGAAAGATCTCCATTTAGCGGTGTTTTGGATGACGGTCGCCGCAGCCGGGATCGCATTCCATGCACCCGTTGCCTGGTCGATTCCCGGGTTGATCGCCCCGCGCAACAGCACCGGACAGATCGGCGGTGTCATGAACTTGTTCGGCAATCTCTCGAGCGCGGCTGCACCGATCGCTACCGGCTTGATCGTCGCGCGCACGGGTTCGTTTTCCGCAGCGATCGTAACGGCCGCGCTGATTTTACTCGTCGGCATCGCTGCATATAGCTTCGTGCTGGGTCGCATCGAAAAAATTCCCGAACCTTTGCACGCAGGCGCCGGACGTTGAGTCGCGCCGACGCACCGTCGGTCGTCATCGGCGTCGATCTGGGGACCAGTGCGGTCAAAGTGCTGGCCGTGACGCCGGCCGGTCGCGAAATAACGGCTGCCTCGGAATTCTATGGGCTAGTAACACCGCATCCCGATTTCGTCGAACAAGATGCGAACGTGATCTACAGTGCCGCGATGCGCGTACTCGAACGCGTACTTGCGGACGTGCATCTGCGCGGCAGCGAAGTGCTAGCAATTGGTTTCTCGAGCGCAATGCACGGTGTTCTCGCGGTCGACGCGGCCGGTGAACCGATCTCGAACCTCATTACCTGGCTCGACCGGCGGAGCGCCGGTATTGCCGAGTCGTGGCGTACCGACGGCACGGGGATTGCGCTGTATCGCCGCACCGGCGCGCCGATGCATCCGATGCTGCCATTGACGAAACTGCGCTGGCTGCGCGATAACGACCCCAAGCTTTTCGAGCGAGCCCGGCGTTTCGTCGGCCTCAAGGAACTGTTCGTCTTTCGCTGGACCGGCGAATGGCTCGTCGATTGGGGGATCGCGTCTGCGACGGGTCTCTTCTCGCTTGCATCACCGGCGTGGGATGCGCGCGCGCTCGAACTCGCCGGGCTCGCTGCGTACCGCTTATCACAACCGGCCGCGCCGACGACGGCGCTACGCACGTTTCGGGCGGCGGTTGCAAATCAGCTCCGACTGGCGGATCGAACGGCAGTCGTCCTCGGAACGAGCGACGGCGCGCTTGCAAATATCGGCATTGGAGCATCGCTTGCGGGCGACCTTGCACTTACGCTCGGCACGAGCGGCGCGCTTCGCCGGTTCGTCGACGCGCCGGCAATCGACGCAGCGGGGCGGACCTTTTGCTACTACGCTGATGATACGCGCTTCATCGTCGGCGGCCCGACCAGCAGCGCCGGCGCCTCGCTCGACTGGATCTTCGGCTTGCTGCTCGCCGAAACGCCGCGCGCAGACCGCTTCGCGCAGGCTGCGGCGCTTGCCGCGGACGTCGCCGCCGGTGCCGCCGGGCTCATCGTGTTGCCGTTCTTTTCCGGCGAGCGCGCACCGTATTGGCGAAGTTCGCTACGCGGTTCGTTTGACGGCCTCGATCTGTCGCACGATCGCGCGACGATCTTGCGCGCCGCGTTTGAGGGAGTCGTGTTTGGAATGCGCGCCGTTTACGACGTCGTTCGCGAAACGACCGGCAGCGCACAACGCCTACTGCTCTCGGGCGGTTTGACGAAAGCACCCCTCGTGCGCTCGCTGCTTGCCGATATTTTCGATTTGCCTGCGGTTCAGCCGCATCAACAAGAAGCGTCCGCATTTGGCGCAGCACTCATCGCCGCGCAAGCCGTCGGTGCGATCGATAATGCGTCCGATCGGGCGCGCGATGCCGGCTACGATGCTCCGACGGCGCCGGATGCGACCCAGCGTGAAGCGTATTCAAACGCGTACGCACGCTACGCGAAATGCGTGGACGTGCACCTCGCCCTCTACTAAACGAAAACGCGCGCTGCAAGCAGCACGCGTTCCGATCGTTCGGCTCTGAGCGTCTCGCTGCAGAGGCGTTAGCGATTAAATGCGCGGGTCGGTCGTTCCGTAACCGGTTGATACGCCGGTCGTCGAAGCGCTGCCGCCGTCGACATCCACAACGTTCAACTCTTCTTTGCGGGTCGTTTCCGTAACGTGTTGCACTTCCTCGACTTCACGTTTACCGACGACGACTTCCTCGGTTACGACGGCGACCTTCGATACATTCAACGTCTCTTCGGTCAGCGGAATACTAATGACTTCGGAATCGGTGCCGATCGGCGCACCGGTGCTCGCCGTCGTGCTGCTTACCGGACGGCGCTCGATGAACAGCTCTTCGTGGATGAGCGGAACATCGACGCTCTGCGTCTGCGTAACAATGTCTTTGCTGATCGTCGCTGCGCCGCGCGAACGCCGCTCGGTATCGATGCGCAACCGCTCTTCGCGCAGTTGGATGCGCGTCGGCTCATCGATCGTTTGACCGCTGCGATACGCACCGTAGTCATCAGAAGCGTCGACGCCGAAGGCACTCGACACCGGTACATCGGTTGCGTACCGGTCGCTCGTGGTATTCGAGACGCTGCCGATCGAAGCTCCGGCAAGCGGCGCCGCTTCTGCACTTACATCGTACGCGCCGCCGGGCGTCGTCATGCCGCTTGCAATCGCACCGCCGGCGAGACCACCGGTCGCCGCAAGTCCGGCACTCGATGCAAACGAACCGGTCGCCGGCGGAGAATACGAGCCGGCCGTCTTATAACCGGTTGCACCGAACCCGCCGGTAATGAGCTTTCCGCCGTTTTGCGAAACAATTTGTGCGGCAAGCTCGGGATGGTTGGCACCGTCGACCGTAACGATCGCACTGCGGGCCGGCAACGCTCCGGCCGACTTTGCATCGGCTTCCGAGACACCATGTTTGATGAGCGCGGCATGTAGCGTTTCATCGCCCTCGCCGAACATGCGCGCGAACCAGTTATCGGCTTCGACCCGCGTCTCCGCACCTTCGTTCGACATCGAAGCGTAACCGGCCGAATCTTCGGTCCGCGTAATGCCCAGCCACGTATCGCGAAAGCCTTCTTCGTGTAAACGATTGATGGCATCGTGCGCGCTTTCACGATCCGCAAACATTGCCGCAAGCGTCGTACGCTCGTAATCAGCGGTCGAATCGACATCGCTATAACTGCTGTCCGTGTTCATAAATCCTCCGGTCAAACGTTGTTTTGGTCGTGCAGAATGGTTCCCAAAACGGTTCGACTTACACCAACTAAGCGACCCTCGCCCGTGTAATCTTTAAGGCAAGTAAGGGCCGCCCGCTAGGCGTTCCCGCTCAAGCGCAGTTGGGCCAGAGCAAAATCGATCTTGGCCTGCTCGCGAGCGGCGAGATTTGCATCGCTGCCGGCGGCGCGGTGGGCGTCTTGAGCGGCCGCCAATTGCTCGCGTACCTTGGCGGCATCGATCTCATCGGGCGCCAAAGCCGCATCCGCCAAGACGGTTACCTTTCCGGGCAATGCCTGAACGAAGCCTTCGCTCGTCGCCAGCTCCAAACGTCGCGACGTGCCGTTTTCAACGACGTTCGCGCGCAACACCCCCGCTTTGAGCGCCGCGAGAAACGGCGCATGCGAGGGCAGAAAACCTTCTTCGCCTTCAGTGGTAACGGCGATCACGAGTTCGGCCTCGCCATCGAACCGGACGGCCAGCGGAGTAACGATCGTAAACGGGATCGTGTTTGCCACGTCCTAAACCGTCGCGCCCAGCTTCTCGGCGTTGGCTTTAACCTCGTCGATGCCGCCGGCCATGTAGAACGACTGCTCGGGCAAATGATCCAGCTTCCCGTCGAGCACTTCAGCGAACGACGCAATCGTGTCCTCGAGCTTGACGTACTTGCCTTCGCGCCCGGTGAACTGCTCGGCTACAAAGAACGGCTGCGAGAATAGCCGCTCTAACCGCCGTGCCCGGCCAACCGCCGCCCGGTCGTCGTCCGATAACTCGTCGACACCGAGAATCGCAATGATGTCCTGCAAGTCCTTGTACCGCTGCAATGTCTCTTGCACGCCGCGTGCAACGCGATAGTGCTCGGGACCGACGATGTTCGGATCGAGAATACGCGACGACGACGCGAGCGGGTCGACCGCCGGATAGATGCCGCGCTCCGAAATACCGCGCGACAGCGCCGTGGTCGCATCGAGATGGCCGAACGTGGTCGCAACGGCCGGATCGGTGTAGTCGTCAGCCGGCACGTACACCGCCTGCACCGACGTAATCGAACCTTGGCGCGTCGACGTGATCCGCTCTTCGAGCGCACCCATCTCGGTCGCCAGCGACGGCTGATAGCCGACCGCCGACGGCATACGTCCGAGCAATGCCGACACTTCCGAGCCGGCCTGCATGTACCGGAAGATATTATCGATGAACAGCAGCACGTCCGCGCCTTTTTCATCGCGAAAATACTCGGCCATCGTCACACCCGTCTGCGCGATGCGAAAGCGCACGCCCGGCGGCTCATCCATCTGACCGAAGACCAGCGTCGTCTGCGCGAGCACGCCCGACTCTTTCATCTCGACCCATAGATCGTTGCCTTCACGCGTCCGCTCGCCGACACCGGTGAAAACGGAAAAACCTTTATGCACCTGGGCGATATTCCGGATGAGCTCTTGAATGAGCACCGTCTTTCCCACCCCGGCGCCACCGAACAAGCCGACTTTTCCGCCGCGCGTGTACGGCGCCATCAAATCGATGACCTTAATACCGGTCTCGAAAATCTTCGGGGTCGGATCCTGCTGCGCAAAGGTCGGGGCCTCGCGGTGAATCGGCCAAAACGCCGCCGCGCTCACGGGCTCGTCCGAATCGATCGCCTTGCCCAACACATTGAAGATACGCCCGAGCGTCCCCTCACCGACGGGCACCTGGATCGGCGCCCCCGTCCCGGTCACCTGGGCCCCACGCACCAACCCATCCGTCGAGCCCATCGCCAAACAGCGAACCTGATTGTTACCGAGCTCGCCCTGCACTTCCAAAACGAGGTCGCGCGACTGCATTGCCGTACCGCCCAGCTCGATTCCATCCGTACTCGCAGCGCCGTTCGTCGCGCCGTCGCTGCCGACGTGCAGCGTCAGCGCATCATTGATATTCGGCAGCGTCTCGATCGTAAACTCGACATCGACGACGTTTCCGAGCACTTGAACGACCTTACCAGTGGCAGCCATAACCATATCTTTCGTTGGAGAGTGGGAGCGGACGTACAGGTTCTTATTAATCGAGTCTTATCGAGTTGGCACGAGCGGCGTGAGGCGGTGCGGCGGTGGCGGGGACGCCCGCGATTTGCCCTCGTGGCAAATCGCTACTTCCGAAAACTTTGCTCTCGCTATCCTAGCTTCGCAAAGTTGTTCGAGACACCGTCACCGCCGCACCGCCTCCCGCCACTCTCGTCACATGGAAGATGTCACGAGTGCTACGCCACCCGTATGCCCGGTGATGGGTGGGGGGATCGTGTTCGGTGCCGGGGGTCAAACAGTTACGCGCAGCCCGGAAGGCGGAGCGGAACTGCTGCAAGTAGCGATTCGGCCGCCCATCACCCCGCTAAAGCTTCAGCCCCGCCGACGATCTCCAGAATCTCGGTGGTGATGGCGGCTTGGCGGGCGTTGTTCATGGTGATCGTGAGTTCGTCGATGAGTTTTTTGGCGTTATCGGTCGCGTTGTTCATCGCGACGAGTTGAGCGGCGAAGAACGACGCGTTGGTTTCGAGCATTGCCGAGAAGATCGTGAACTCGAGATATTTTGGGAGCAGGCGCGACAGAACGGCTTCGGGCGAGGGCGCGAACTCGACGGCGCCGCTGGGTGTGTCGGTGGTTGATTCGATTTTTTCGGGGACGACGGGAACGACCGAGCGGGTCTCCGGGCGCTGCGACATCATGTTGATGAACTTCGGTGCAATGAGCGTGATGCCTGAGATTTTGCCGGCGGTGAAATCGTCGGAAACTGTTTGCGCGACTTCGCGCGCGGTGTCGAGCATGACGCCTTGCGTGAGTGTCCAGTGACCGTTGGTCGGGCCGGTTTGACGGCGTAACGCGTTGCGGCCTTTGATGCCGACGCTGTACCAAGCCAGGTTGGTGGTGCTGCGGCTGAACGATTCGGCTTGACGGATGAGGTTGGAGTTAAAGGCGCCGGCAAGGCCCTTGTCCGCGGTCATCACGATGACGCCGAGCGGCGCGCCGTCGCGGCCCGGTTTCATAAACGGATGGTCGATGTTCGAGACACTCGCGGTCAAGTCGCGTAACATTGCCGAAAGCGCGTCGGCGTAGGGACGGGCTTGCTTTTGAAGCGCTTCGGCGCGCCGGATCCGCGCGGCGGCGACTTGCTTCATCGCCTTGGTAATTTGCTGCGTATTTTTGAGCGACCGTATGCGGTCGCGCAGATCTCGTACCGTTGCCATTAAACGCTGACTGCAACCATTAGAATGATTTATTGAACTCGCTGATCGCCGCGGTGAGCGCCTTGGTGTTATCGTCGGAGAGCGCGTTGCTCGTGCGAATGCCGTCGCTGATTTGCGGGTGCTTGTCGTGGACGAAGCTGACGAACGATGCGACCCATTCTTGCAAGCGCGGTGTCGGGATGTCGCTGAGCAGCCCCTTGGTCGCGGCAAAGATGACGATGATCTGGTCTTCGACGGCTTGCGGTTGAAATTGGGGTTGCTTGAGAATCTCGGTTATTTTTTCGCCGCGGGTGAGCTGAGCTTGCGTATTCTTGTCGAGATCTGACGCGAGTTTCGAGAATGCGGCGAGTTCGCGGTATTGAGCGAGATCGAGTTTGAGCGGCCCGGCGACGGTGCGCATGGCTTTGATTTGAGCCGAGCCGCCGACGCGGCTCACCGATATGCCGACGTCGACTGCGGGCCGGATGCCTTGGAAGAAGAGCCCGGTCTGCAAGTAGATTTGGCCGTCGGTAATCGAGATGAGATTGGTCGGGATGTAGGCCGATACGTCGCCGGCTTGCGTCTCGATGACCGGCAGGGCAGTCAGCGAACCACCGCCCATTTCGTCCGAGAGTTTGGCGGCGCGTTCGAGTAATCGCGAATGGAGAAAGAAGACGTCGCCGGGGTAGGCTTCGCGGCCCGGCGGCCGGCGCAGCAGCAGCGACACTTCACGGTACGCAATGGCGTGCTGCGTGAGGTTATCGTAAATGATGAGGACATCTTTGCCCTCGTACATCATGTCTTCGGCCATCGCGCAGCCGGCGAACGGCGCGATGAATTTGAGCGCTGCGGGTTCGGCCGACGAAACGGCGACGATCGTCGTGTATTCCATCGCGCCGGCTTTGTCGAGCGTTTGCAATAGCGACGCGACGGTCGAGTTTTTCTGCCCGATTGCAACGTAAATGCAGAAGACGTCGCGGCCTTTTTGATTGATGATCGTATCGATGGCGATGGCGGTCTTGCCGGTGCCGCGGTCGCCGATGATGAGCTCGCGCTGACCCTTGCCGATTGGAATGAGCGCATCGATCGCGCGGATGCCGGTCTGCAACGGCTGCTTGACGCCTTGACGCTGAACGACGCCCGGAGCGGTGTTCTCGATCGTACGATATTTATTGGTTTCGATCGGACCTTTGCCGTCGACCGGAGCACCAAGCGGATTGACGACGCGGCCGAGCAATGCCGGCCCGACCGGAACCGACGCGATGCGCCCGGTCCGCCGAACCTGTTCGCCCTCCTTAATATCGGTGTCATCGCCCATGATGACGACGCCGACGTTATCCTCTTCGAGGTTGAGCGCAATGCCTTGAACGCCGTTCGCAAACTCGACAAGTTCGGATTGCTGCACCGATTCCAACCCGTACACACGGGCGATATTATCGCCGACCTCGATAACCGTGCCGACTTCGGCTTCGTTATCTCCCGTCTTGTAGGTGGCGATTTGACCTTTTAAGATACCTGCGATTTCGTCGGCGTTGATCATCGGTGCTTGAAGCCTCCAGCGTTCGGCGTCGTACGGTACGCCACTTAGTTCGTGCTCAACATTCGAGCTAGCTCGTCCAGACGCCCGGCTACGCTACCGTCGATGAGCTTATCACCCATGGTGATCCGCACGCCGCCGATCAACTGCGGATCGACGGTCTGCGTTACATCAAAAACGGTATTGTAGCGCCGGCTCAACTGATCGACGAGGTCGCGCAATTCACCGGGCTCGATTGCGCGCGCAGCTTCGATGCGCAGCGGCGAACCGCCGCGGCTGCGCTGTTCGAGCAGATCGTACTGTGCGACGATCTCGGTGAAGATGCGCTCGCGCCGCTTACGCACGAGCAGCAACACCGTATGGCGCGAGATTTCATGTAACCCGGCAAACGTGCGGTCGAGAATCGCAGCCTTTTGCTTGCGATCGATGACGGGCGAACGAAAGAAACGCCGAACCGCGTCATCGCTGTCGAGCACACCTTGCACGACATGCAGATCGCGCCGGATGTTGGCGACCGCTCCGGCCTCTTCGGCCAGCGAAAAAATCGCCGTCGCATAGCGGCGTGCGAGTGTCTCATTTGCCATTAACCGTGCTCCCGTTTTTGCGGACAAGCGTGTCGACGGTCGCGCCGACAAGCCGCGCATTCGTCGCCGAATCGATCCGCGTGGCCGCCTTGACGCGAGCCGCTTCGAGTGCGCGCCCGATGAACTCGGCGCGAAGTTGCGCCTGTGCCGCCGCGCGCCCGCGCGCAAGTTCGCCTTCCGCCGTCGCCACGGCTCGTTCGGCGTCCGCCTGAGCCTCTGCCAGCAGCCGGGCACTTTCGCGGCTCGCGTCGGCCCGCGCACGGGCACCGATCGCCGCCGCGTCGCGATCGGCCGCTTCGAGTTCGGCCCGCGCCGTCACGACGTCGGCCTTGAGGGCTTCGCGGTGCTGCTCGGCCGCAACGAGATCGGCGTTCCGCGCAACTTGATTTGCGCGCACGGCCGGTAAAACGTATTTACGAAACAACAGCACGGCGACGACGACGAACGCCAAACCGCCGACGATCTCGCTCCATTGCGCGAGCTGATCGTAAAAGGTCGGAGCGGTACCTGCCATCAACAAACGCCCTCGCTCATGCCGCAGAGCCGATCGCGCGCGCAAGCAAATCGTCGGCCAAGCTTGCCACGATGCGCTCTTCGTCCGAACGCGCGGCGGCAATCTCGCGTTCGACTTGCGCGCGTGCATCTTCGACGAGCGACGCCGCGCGCGCGGCGTACTGCCCGGTCGTCTCCGCCGCGCGCGCCTGCGCTTCGGTGCGGGCCTGCGCCATAACGGCATCCGCATCGCGCCGTGCTGCGGCGCGCCGCTCCTCCGCTTGCTTCTGCAGCGCGCTGATGTCCGAACCGTACTGCTTGATATCGCTCGTAACACTATTGATGTACGCGCGGCGCTTCGCAATCGCCGAACCCACGGGCTTGAGAAAGATCGCGTTGAGCACGACGAGGAACACCAGAAAATTGATCAATTGGACGACGAGCGTCCCATCGAGCGAGAGCAACATGAGCTACGCTACCGCATCCCGGGCAACATCCGGCAGGCCGGGCAGCGTCCAACGCAGCGACACGTTGGTCCGCAAACGGCGCGCCATGTTAGTGGACGTTTTTAAGCAGCGTCGAGACCAGACCCGGCACGTTCGCTACGACGAAAAACAGATAGAATCCGAGCACGAGTGCGATGATCGGGAACGCTTCCAAGATACCGACGCCGAGGAAGAAGAATGTAAAAATGTTACCGCGCGCTTCCGGTTGGCGAGCGATGGCTTCAACGGCCTTCGATGCGACGATACCGTCACCGATAGCTGAACCAATGGCCACGCCGAAGACGATCAGCGCAAAGCCGAGGATGAGGACGGCAACGATCAGGCTCTCAGAGCTCACGGGATGACCTTTCTGTGATCTTGCCGGCAACGCCGGCAGGTGAATCGACGAGGACGCTCGAGCCGCGCGCGGCTAGTGGCCTTCCTCGGTAATGGCAAGCGATAAGTACACGATGGTGAGCAACGTAAAAACGAATGCTTGAATCGTGCCGATGAAAAAGTTGAAGAACTCAACGCCGAACGGGACGACCGCGGCCGGGATCGACAGATGTAACCAGCCGATCGTCACGTTCGCCGCGATGATCGTCGCGACCACGAATAAGAGCAGATCGCCGGCCAGAATGTTGAACGCCAGACGCATCGCGAGAACGACGGGTCGCGCGATCTCTTCGATGATATTGATCGGCAGCAGTGCCGGAAACGGTTTCGCGAGATGAGCGAACGCATGCAGTCCGCTTTTACGAATCGAGACAAACCAGATACCGACGAACACCGTGATGGCGAACGCGGCCGAGGTGTTGAGATCGGCCGTCGGCGACCCGCCGAACGGTAAGCCCATCTGCTTGAACGGCAGCAACCCGAACTCGTTGAGAATCCAGATAAAGAAAAAAATGCCGACGAAGGCCGGAACGAATCGCTCGCCGGCAGGTCCGATCGTACCGATCGCCAGATCGGCGAGGTATGAAATAATGCCCTCGAACGTCGACTGCGTCTTATTGACGCGCGGCGCGCCGCGGTACGACGAAGCGATGAAATAGAACAGAAACCAACTCAAAATCATGACGATCCAAGTGGTCAAAATCGTATCGGCATGGACGGCGCCCAGTCCCGGCAGGTGCCAGAGTGGATGCTCGCCGACTTTCTCGTGCACGAATTACCCCGTTGACATCTCGCGGCGCAGTTCGAACGAATATAGAACCAGCGGCGTAAAAAACCCGGCCATCGCGATCAACATATACCACCACTCGTGGTTTGCCGCCGCAAAGACCGGAACCAATCCGACAATCAACATCCTTAAAGTGTTGCTTGCTCCATAAGCATTTCGCGAACGCCGCCCGATAAGCAGCCGTTCGTTATTGCGCATGACCAGCAGCATGTTTCCGAGGCCGCACGTTCCCCCCAGTGCGAGGTCGAAACCCAGCATTGGCGTCCATATCGCCGCGCCTGCGGCGATCGGAAGAATGACGTACGCCGACCGGACCGCCATCGTGCGCTTGCGCAAAAAATACGCCCGCACATCCACACTCGGCTCGGCGCTTGGCCTATTGTCGTCGCCTACGGAACTCCCCTCCTCGCTCATGCCAAGCTCATCTCATGCCGTTGCCGGCCGGTCGTGCACGCTACGCCGCAGTAAGAAACTCGTCCGGTTTTTCGCCGCTGCGGAGCTTCCAAAGAAGCCAGCGCACGATGCGCTCGGATGCACGGCCGTCACCGTACGGATTACTTGCATGCGCCATGCGGCGGTAAGCTTGCGGATCGGCCAGCAACTTGCGCGCTTCGGCGACGATTGCGCTGCGGTCGGTTCCGATCAAACGCAGCGTTCCGGCCTCAAGCCCCTCGGGACGCTCGGTTTCATCCCGCATGACGAGCACCGGTTTGCCCAGCGTCGGCGCTTCTTCTTGTAAGCCGCCCGAATCGGTAAGCACGAAGCGGCATGCGTTCACGCACGCGACGGATTCGGCATAACCCAGCGGCGGAACGAGCGTCACGCCGGCGACACCATCGAGCATTGCGTGGGCGACGGGCGCGACCATCGGCGACGGATGCACCGGCCACAGGATCATCGGCTGCTCGGGCAAAGCGGCGACGTCCGCCAGCGCCGCGCAGATCTCGCGCATGCGTTCGTGATTTTCACGCCGGTGCGCGGTAACGTAGATGAGCGGTCGCGCGGCGTCGAGGCCGCGCAGCACCTCGGGCACGATGTCCCGCCGGCGACTCGTGGCCAGGAACGCATCGATCACCGTGTTGCCCGTGACGACGACGTTTGCATGTTCGACGCGTTCGGCGAAGAGATTGGCCTTCGAGCGGCCCGTGGGCGCAAAATGATAGCTCGCGATAACGCTCGTTAGTCGCCGGTTGAGCTCTTCGGGAAAGGGCATGTGCACGGTGCTCGTGCGCAGACCGGCCTCGACGTGACCGACCGGGATTTTGGCATAGAACGCGGCGAGCGCGGCCGCGCTCGACGTTGTCGTATCGCCGTGGACGAGCACGACGTCCGGTTTGGCTTCCGCCAGCACCGCCTCCAAACCCGACAAGACGCGTGTCGTGATATCGGTCAGCGATTGGGTTCGGGTCATGATGTTGAGGTCGTAATCGGGTTCGATCTCGAAAAGACCGAGCACCTCGTCGAGCATTTCACGGTGCTGCGCCGTAACGCACACGATCGGTTCGACCGCCGGCCGGGCCGCGTCGAGTGCAAGCACGACCGGCGCCATTTTAATGGTATCCGGGCGGGTGCCCATGACCGTCATGACTCGCAGCGGTGACATCGGGCGTGATCTACCGTTCCGCTCGTTCACATACCCGCTAACTTGATTGGCCCGACCCCTCGCGAAAGCAACATCGCCAGCGCCCCTAACGCGATGCAGACGATATAGATGAGCAGCACGGCCTGCCGCACGTTGAGGCCGAACCGGAAGATCAACTGATGATGAAAATGCCCGCGATCTGCTTCGGTGATTTTGCGGCCGGCGCGCGTTCGGCGAACGATCGTTGCTGCCGTATCGACGATCGGCAACGCCAGGACGACAAGCGGAATGAGCAGACTGATCGAGATCGCGGTTTTTGAAACGCCGATGATTGACACCGTCGCAAAGATATAGCCGATGAAAAGCGCGCCGCAATCACCCAAAATTATCTTCGCCGGATTGAAGTTGAATGGCAAAAATCCCAGCGACGCGCCGACGAGTGCCGCCAAAACGAGTGCCAATTCCGGATGCCCGTGCGTCATCTCGATGATCAGCAGCGCGGTCCCGGAAATCGCCGTCAGACCCGACAGCAATCCGTCGAGACCATCGATGAAATTGATCGCATTCATCATGCTTACGTACCAGGCGAGCGTTAAAATCGCGCTTACCCAGTACGGAAAGTGGATGTAATCGCCGCGATGGAACGGATTGTCCAAGCCTTGAATGACGAAGCCGTACAGCAATGAGATCGCGGCGACGACGAGTTGCGCGAGAAATTTCGCACGCGGTCGCAGGCCCATGATGTCGTCCCACAGCCCGACCGTCAGAATGAGCGTGCCTCCGAAGAGCAAGCCCAAGACATCGTGAATGCTGTCGAGATCGAGCAGCCGGTGATTTGCAATGAGATAGCCGACGACGCCGAAGAGCGCAAACGCGAAGCCGAGGAAGACCGCCACGCCGCCGATGCGCGGCTTCGGCCGGGCATGCATCCGTCGATCGCCGATGTCGTCGACCATGCCGACATGCGTGGCAAGGCGGGTAACGAGCGGCGTGACCAATCCGGCCGTCAGGGTCGAGAGCAAGAACGTGACGATGAGGGTGAACGCATTCATACCGCTACGCGCTGCGCCCGGCGAAGTCGAGGCTGCCGAAGGCGATGATACCGACGCCGGCTTCGGCCAGTAATTGCGTCGCGACCGGATCGGGATACGCGTGCTCGTAGACGATGCGCTCGATCCCGGCGCTGATGAACAGTTTCGAGCAATTGATGCAGGGCTGATGTGTGCAGTAAGCCGTCGCACCCGCCAGACCGACGCCATGCAACGCTCCTTGAACGATTGCATTTGCTTCGGCGTGCGTCGCGCGCTGACAGTGATCGTGAACGATCAGACAACCGACGTCCGAACAGTGACCGACATGACGCGGCGCACCGTTATATCCCGTCGTCAAGATGCGCCGCTCGCGCGTCAGCACGCAGCCGACACTGGCGCGCGGACAGGTTGCCCGCGTCGCAACGGTGCGAGCGATTTGAACGAAATACTCATCCCAGCCTGGGCGCATTACCCTTCATTCTTGGCTAAGCGCCGCCGAGTTCCAGCTAAGCGTCGGGTATGCGGGCGCTGACGGGCACCGAACTGCTCGAACCGAACATCCGGTCGCCCGCATCACCGAGACCGGGAACGATGTAACCATGTTCGTTGAGCCGTTCGTCGACGGCCGCCGTCACGATTCGCAGCGTCGGATGCGCGCTTAAAACGGTCGCAATCCCGACCGGTGCTGCAATGATACACACGAACGTCATGTTGCGCGCACCGCGTTCGGCAAGCATCGTCAAGGCCGCCGACGAGCTATGGCCCGTTGCAAGCATCGGATCGACGACGAACACGTCGCGTGCCGCCAGATCTTCGGGCAAATTGGCATAGTACGGAATGGCCGCAAGCGTATCGGGGTCGCGATAGAATCCGAGATGCGCGATCGACGCGTCGTCGATTACGTCGAGGAAACCCGGCAGCAGGCCAAGCCCGGCGCGCAATATCGGCGCCACGACGGGACATGGTTCGATGCGCTGGACGCGGGCACGCGCAACCGGCGTTTCCACGCTGCCCTCGAAAACCGCCAACTCGCGCGTTGCCTCGTAGGCAAGAAACAAGCCGAGCTCTTCGACCAGCGCGCGAAAAACGGGGGTCGGCGTCGTCTTATCGCGCAAACGTGCGAGCCGGTCGGCAACAGCGGGGTGACCGATGAGCGTAACGCGCGAATCGAGCATGCTTGCTGCTTCGCGCGAACGCGAAACGATCCCCAGCCGAGGATATGCCGCATCGGCTTAGCGCGTTGCGCCGAGTGTCGCACTATTTGGATCGGGATTGTGCTTGGCCGTCAGCACGTGATCGCGCCACGCGCCGTCAATGAACAGGTAATCGCGCGCGTAACCCTCCGGGACGAAGCCTAAGCGTCGGAGGAGCCGGCCGCTGCGCTCGTTGCTCGGCTGATAATTCGCCATAACTCGGTGCAGCCGAAGTGTCGTAAATGCAAAATCGACAACCGCGCCGACGGCTTCGGTGCCGATACCCGTTCCTTGTTGATGCTCGTCGATCGAGTAGCCGAGCTGTGCGGCGGAATAAACGCCGCGGATGATGTGGCTGAGATTGACGCTGCCGATCATCATGCTCGGATCGGTAGCGCCGAACACCACGAACCGATGCGCGACGCCCGACCGAGCATCTTCCTGAGCACGCAGCGCCGATGCTTCCCAATAAGCGAGCGTCAGGAAATCGCTCGGCCACGCTGGTTCCCATGGATTAAGGTGATTGGCATTACGCCGGTAATACGCAAGCTGCGCCGGTGCGTGCTCGCGGGCGACCGGCGCGATCGTAAGCCGAGCCGTCCGCAGCATGCCGTGTTAGGGCACGTCGAATCGTGCAGTCAGTTCGCGCACGCGCCCCCGTAATGCATCGACGCGAACGCGGGCACCGACATCTTCGAGAGCTGCGCCGATGATCGAGCCGATCTCACGCGCATCGGTCTCGCCGAACCCACGCGACGTGATCGCCGGCGAACCGATGCGGATGCCGCTCGTGACCATCGGCTTTTGCGTGTCGAACGGAATCGCGTTTTTATTCACCGTGATATTGATTTCATCAAGATACGCCTCAACGGCTTGACCGGTCAGATGTTTGGGCGTCAAGTCGACGAGCAGCAGGTGCGTATCGGTGCCGCCGGCGACGAGCCGCACACCGGACCGCTCGAGTTCCTCGCCCATCGCACGCGCATTGATAATGACTTGCGCCTGATACGCTTTGAACGACGGCGTCAACGCTTCACCGAAAGCCACGGCTTTGGCGGCGATGGTATGCATGAACGGGCCGCCTTGGATGCCCGGAAAAACACTCTTGTCGATCGCTTGGGCGTACTTGGCGTTCGAGAGAATGAGACCGCCGCGCGGTCCGCGCAGCGTTTTATGCGTCGTCGACGTCACGAAATCGGCAACCGGAATGGGTGACGGGTGCAGATCGGCTGCAATAAGCCCCGCGATGTGCGCCATATCGACCAAAAACGTCGCACCGACTTCGGCGGCGATCTCCGCGAACGGCGCGTAGTCCATCGTGCGCGGGTAAGCACTCGCCCCCGCGACGATCATTTGCGGCTTATACTCGCGTGCCAGCGAACGCACTTGATCGTAGTCGATGAGTTCGGTATCGTGCCGCACGCCGTAAGCGACGGCGTTGTACAACTTGCCGCTAAAACTGACTTTGGTGCCGTGCGTGAGATGACCGCCGTGCGCGAGCGACATGCCCAAGATCGTTGCGCCGGGCTGCAATACGGCCATCATGACCGCCATGTTGGCTTGCGCGCCCGCATGCGGCTGAACGTTCGCATGTTCGGCGCCGAAGAGTTCCTTGAGCCGTTCGATCGCTAAATTTTCGGCCACGTCGACGAATTGGCAGCCGCCGTAATACCGCCGGCCGGGGTACCCCTCGGCATACTTATTGGTCATCGAACTGGCCATCGCTTCGCGAACCGCGAGGCTGGCATAATTTTCCGATGCAATCAGTTCGAGATTCTCGCGTTGCCGGCGATCCTCGTCGGCGATCGCGCCGTATAATTCCGGGTCCTGCGTGGCAAGCGACGTGCGTTCGAGCAATTGCATCTTAGAGATCTCCTTTTTCACCATTGAGTCGCCGCCGCATGATGGCAGTCGCCGAATAATCAGGTTTGGCCGGCGCCGAAGATGTAGACTTCGCGAACCGGAGCACCTGCACGAGCACGAGCAGCGCAACCGTCACGATGAGACCCACCCAAAACCATGGACTCATCCAGCGCGGCTCCGTGTGATCGAGTAAATACTCGGCAAGCGCGATACACACCGCGAGCAGCGGGACGACGCCGGCGAGCGACTGACGATCGGACGGTGACAGCGGTAAGGTTCTGGGCACGCCGGTCAAGAACCGCCCGGCCGTATGAAGGTGGCAATCTCGAGTGCGTCGTTTGCCGACGAAATCGCCGCGGGCGGTCTCACGCAACTCGAGTGGCTCGAGCGCTGTGCCGGCGGCATCGGCGCTGACGGCGTCATCTTCGAACGGACGCATTTTGCGCGCACCGATCGCGACTATATCGCTCAAATCAAAAAGGTGACGGTCGATCTGGGGCTGGTCCCGCTCGCACTTGACGATGGCGGCCTGTTCGATCCGCAAAGCTCCGAAACGCAGCGGCTCGGTGCAATCGAACTCGCCGCCGGGTTAGGCGTGCTGTTTATCGTTAGCCGGCTGCCCGCACCAGGCGACGTCCCGCCGGCGACCTTTATCGCCGTCATCGAGGTCGCCAAGGCCGCCGTCCGCGCAGCCAAAGCAGCGAACGTAACTTTGCTGGTCGCGCCCGCCGCCGGCACGCTGGGCGCAGAAGTGCCGGATTTGCGACATTTCTGTAAAGACGTCGACAGCGCGTGGCTGCACTATGCCCTGCCCGCCGGAACCGGCCGTGACATCGGGACGCGCGAGCGGGCGCTTGTGGTGATGCTCGGCGGAACGGTGGATGTCCGGGGGCTTGCCGAGCTGACGCCGACGGCGCGACCGTGGATCGTATTAACCGGGCCCGTTGATGCAAAACGCGTCGCGGCCTTGCACCAAGCCGCGGCGCAAAACGCTGCTCTGACGGAAGCACCGGCTTAGCGCGACTCAGACCACACGTGCCGTCTGCAAACGAGGTGAGAACCTGCGATCTCGCAGGTGGGTGCGGCCCGGGCGCTTGGATCTCGAGGTTGCCCTTGAGAGTACCGATCGTATCCGGAGCTTGTGCTCCCTAGGTGTTCACATTGGTCCAACACCGTCGTAAGTACGCGCGCAGGCGTAGTCTTTGTCGCCCCTTTAGTATTACATCGTCGTCAAGACTTGACAGCCGGTGGAAAAACCGTTGCGGCAGGCGCAGATCTGCACCGCCTTGAAACCGGCTTCGTAATAATAACTAATATTGACAGTTGCGGTTCGAACACTTGCACGGCAGAATAAGTGCCGTTCACTTCGTATCACGGAGGCAAGCCGTTTGGACTCGCTCGTCATGTGCCGCTGCGGGCACTCGATCACCTACCATGCCGACCGGAAGGCGGCGGTACGCTGCGCGGGCACCGCATGCCCGTGCGAACTCGACACCGATGAAGTACTCGATGCCGCAATAGCCGTCGTCCGAACGGAATGGGACGGCAAATGGCAGCAGAGCGCTTAACGTCCGCGCCGCCGCCGCCGGTCTAAGCCGTAATTTTGTCGTCGAGAATACGCAATTCTTCGTGCGCCAGCGAAACCGAGACCGGCAACACTTCGCGGACGAGTCGTTTTGTTAACAGCACTTCCTCGACGACCCGCACGTGTTTGACGATTTCACATTCTTCAGCACGCAACCGAACGATGATGGATTCAGGCAAGTCGCCGGAAATTTCGCGCCCGTTTCCGTCTTGATAATCGATCTGTAACTCTTCATGCTGCAGATCGACCTCGATCGTCTTTCGCTCGCTGACGATCCGCCGCGTGATGATCGCGCGACGGCCTTCGACGAGCCGTTTCGTAATCGCGGACCGTTCTTCGTGCAACACTAGACGCTGCCCGTCGATCACCTCGGCGTTCGACAGGATCGTCTCATCGTAAATGCGCTGCGCGGTCGGTTCGGCTGATTTATCCACTACGCGGCCTCCGCAATCCGGCACCGTTATCTCGCAGCGCTTCACCGAGCGTCTTATCCTTGGGATGCATGCCGAAGAGCGTATCGACCGCATGTTCGATGATTGCGCTTCGGCTTACGTGTTCCCGGTAAGCGATACGCGCCAGCCGGACGACCAGGTCGACCCGCAGCGTGTGCGTTACGGTTTTATGACTTGCTTCTGACATAGTTCCTGTATTCCCCAGACGCGGGAGAATCTGCCGCAATGCTGCGCATTACGGCAGACCGGTACACGTGCTCCGACGGCGGTCAACTAGCGGGTCGTGCCCTTCAGCCCGTCGGGGTCGTTCACGACGAGTTCTTCATGCCGGACGCTTTCCGTCACGGTCTCGACGTTGGTCACGGCGCGCTTGCCGATTTCGACTTCTTCGGTCACGAAAGTATCTTTGCTTACCGCAACTTCTTCGCGCGATAACGGAACGGTGATGGTTTTCTCATCGCCGATCGTTCCGCCGACGGTGCCGCCGGTAACCGGGTGGCGCTCGATGACAAGTTCCTCATGCATGATCGGGACGTCGACGTTCTGCTGCTGGGTAATGACTTCTTTGCGGATCCGCACCGTACCGCTGGCAACGCGCAGCTTGTCGATCGAAAGCCGCTCGGCACGTAATTGAATGGTCTGATCGCCTTCCGTGGCCACGGGGACGGCCGCCGTCGTCGCCGCTGCGACCGGAACCGCGGCCGCCGTCGTCAGCCCTTTTTGCGAACCGAGATCTGCGCCGTTACGCTCGAGAATCGCGATTGCTTCAGCCGCACGGTCGTCGGCTTTCACCGTCACGAGCGCTCCACCGCGTGCAACGCCGTCTTCAAAGTAATGCGCATCTTGCGCCGACATGCCGAGCTGCGTCAAGTTATCTCGGAATTCGGATCCCGTCGTCGTGTGGTCTTGGAAAAACTCCGTGACCGGATTGCCGAGTTTTTTGGGCGCCGGAGCGTCGTCGCCATCCACGACTTCGCTGATCTGAGCGCTTGAGAAGTGCGCGCTCTGAAGTTCGGTCAGTGCTTTTTCACCGCGTGATTGACTTGTGAAGAGACCGCCAATTGTTTGTGCCGGCATTAACAATTCCTTAAGTAGATAGCTGCTCGTTCGGCGAGCGCACCGCTCGTGAGGAGCGGCTACCATGAAAACGGCGCCGGCCACCTCTTGCGAGTGATCGACTATGCCCGGCAATCGTGAAATTCAATCCAAAGATCGACAATAAATAATAGCTATTGTGTCGTTTCTATTTCTTATTCTCGGGCACACGACATTGACTCGCTCAGAAGAATCACCCGTCACACCGTTATAAAAGGACATTTATGCTGAACCCGTTTGACACGCTACGTTTTAATGCACGCGCGGTGCATCGACCGTCCGCAACGATCGTTGCAAGCGCGCTGTGCGCAGTGCTCGCCGTCTCACTTACAAGCTCGCTTTGCGCCGAAGCCGCAGCGCCGCCGATTACCGTAAACGGCGCGCAAAGCACGACGACCGGCATACAGCGCGGTAATATGTTATTTGTTCCGAGCAGTGCCGTCTTCAAGCAAATCGGTGCATCCGTTACTTACAAGGCGCCCGGCACCATCGTTGCAATGAAGGGTGGAACCGCACTCGTGCGCATGGCTGTCGGCAGCCGCAACGCCGTCGTTAACGGCCGCGCGCAGACGCTTGCGACCGCACCGTTCATGCAGGCCGGTCAACTGTTGGTGCCGCTGCGGTTGATCGGTGAAGCCGCGGGCGCATCAGTGTTATATTCGGCAAGTCCGCGCGCGGTTGCCGTCAACCAACGTCACACTGCCGCGGCCGCCCCAGCCGCCAACGATGCAGCAGCGACGGGAGCAGCGGCCGGCGCTGCAGCCGGAGCAGCGAACGGTGCAACCGCAGCGACGGCGGCACCGGTTGCCGATACACAATCGAATCAGGGCGGTATTCCTTGGTGGGTTTGGCTGCTGGCCGCACTCGTCATCCTCGGCATTATTTTTGCGCTCATGCGCCGCAAAAAAGAACCGCTTATCATGACGACCGGCACGCCGCATAGCGCCGAGCCCGTTATCAAGACCCGGCGTTAAGCAGACTGATGACGACTGTTACAAACTGGGGAGCCGGTTTCATCACCGGACTAACCGCCGGCCTAGCGCGGCTGTTCGGCGCGATCCCAAATATCATCGGCGCCGCGCTGCTGCTTGCCATCGGCTGGGTTATCGCCGGCATCGTCGGTGGTCTTGTCAGCAAAGTCTGCAAAGCGGTCCATGTCGACACGGTGAGCACACGCGTTGGCGCCGCCGATTTCTTGGAACAAACCGGAACGCGGCTCAAAGCCAGCGACATCTTAGGCGAAGTCATCAAGTGGGTCGTTCGACTCGTATTTGTTGAGATGGCCGCCGAGCAGCTGGGAATGCCTCAAGTATCACAGATCATCAACGCGATATTAGCGTTTATTCCGAATATCATCGTTGCGGCCGTGATTTTAGGGGTCGGCGCATTTCTGGGCAAATTGCTGGGCGGCTTGGCACATGGTGCGGCCAGCGAGGCGCGCATCGGCAACGCCGGATTATTCGCACGGCTGACGTACGGCGCGATCATGGCCTTCGCTATCATCGCAGCACTCAACGAACTCAACGTCGCGCCGATCGTCGTCAACACGCTTTACATCGGTCTGGTCGCCGCAATCTCGCTTGCGCTGGGACTTGCCTTTGGTTTGGGCGGGCGCGACACGGCGGCGCGACTGACCGCCCAATGGGCCGGCCAATTGGAAGCCGCCACGAAGCGCGTGCAAGCAGCTACGCCGGCAACGGTTCCGGCGGTCGGTAACCCAAAGATCCGTACCACCAGCGCATAGCTGTCGGCTACGGCGAACTCTGCAGTAATGCACGGCTAGCGTTTAAATCGATCGCGACGTCAGTAACTGTTTTAAACAACAAAGCGAGTTACGGCCGGGTTTAATTTCGCTGCAATCGGGCTAAAGATTCAGCGTCCCAGCCGAAGCCGTCCCATCCCGGGTTTTCGCACTTTCCCCGAAGGACCGGACGGCGTCGTCAATCGCTGATTGCGTGAGGTGGGGGAAGTGCCGGGCCTGTTCGCGACAGGCCCTTTTCCACGCCTTGCCGGCGGCGCGATTCGATACCCCGAGCGCTCGGGCACGGGTTAAGCGCGACACATGCGGTATTAGTCGTCATTCCGATGCGCGCAATCGAACCACAAGATCCCGCCCGAACATTTGCCGCCGTTCTTGATGCGTTGCCGGTCGTCGCGTTTCTGGCGCGACCCGACGGCAGTATTTCGTACGTTTCACGTGCCTGGGCGGAGTATACCGGCCTCGAGCCGGCGCACGCGCTCGAGACTCGCTTCCCGGCGATGATTCATCCGGACCAGCGCGATCGCGCCGTCGCCCACTGGCTGGCTGCGAATGTTGCGCAGACACCGTACCGCGACGAGCTTCGCCTGCGCTTCGCAGACGGTACCTACCGCTGGGCTCTGTGTCAGGCACAGCCGATGCGCGATGCCTCGCACGACGGCATCATCGGCTGGTTCGGCACCGTCACCGACATCGACGATCGAAAACGCACCGAGGAGACTTATCGCGAGCAAGCCGAGTTCAACGCCCGGCTCATCGACAGCAGCGACGACTGCATTAAGATCGTCGACCTGCAAGCACGCATCGTTTCGATGAGCGCGAACGGTCAGAAGAGTCTCGGTATTACCGATATGGACGCGGTCGTGGGCAGCTCGTGGCTCGACTTCTGGCATGACGACGGCGACCGGGCCGCCGCAAATGCTGCGATCGAAGCTGCACGAGCCGGCGCGAGCGGCAAATTTATCGGTTATTTTCCCGTCGCCGGAATGCCGCGCTGGTTTGACGTTGCGGTAACCGCAATCTTAGATGCCGACGGACGGCCCGAGAAACTGCTGATCGTATCGCGCGATATTACCGTCGGCCGGCTGACGGACAAAGCTCGGGAACGGTTCGTCGCCCTCGTCGAGAACAGCGGCGATTTCATCGGCATGGGCGACGTCGACGGAATGATGTACGTGAATGAAGCCGGGCGTCAACTTTTAGAGATCGACTCGCTTGAAATCGCCAAAGCCACGCCGCTGCTGGAATACTTCTGTCCGGCGGATCGAGACTTCGTGCGCACGGACGTGCTCCCCGCGCTGCGAGAAACAGGCCGCTGGCTGGGCGATTTCCAATTCCGCAATTTTCGCACCGGCGCGCCGGTGCCCGTTGCTTACCACGTTTTTCGGCTCGTCGATCAGAGCGGCGGCGAGATGGGCATTGCAACGGTCAGCCGCGACCGGCGGCGACGCGTGCGCATCGAGGCCGGTTTGCGATTGCTTTCACGTACCGGCGTGGCCGAGTTGCATTCACTCAATAGTATCGTCACCTTACCAACGATCGCCCAAGCGTTCGTCCCGGAATACGCATCGTATTCGATCGTCGACATCATAAGTGCCGGCGCCGGTTGGCAGCGTACGGTCGTGCATCACGACCCGTCCAAAGAGCAGATCATCAGCGACCTGTCGCAGCCGTCCGACAGCCACCCTGTCGCGCAAGCGATGCGTGAAGGCCGTTCATCGCTCGTGATCATCAACGACGCCAGCGATACGTCGTTCGGCGGTCAAACCGACCGCGTGCAAGCAATCGCGGCGCTCGGTGTGCGCTCGTTCATTACGGTGCCCGTCATCATGCCCAACGGGGAAATTGCCGGCGGATTAACCGCCGCGCGCGACAGGACGCATCCTGCCGGCGATTATATGGCCGACGACGTTGCCTTCGTCGAGGAAGCCGGACGGCGCGCCGGCGCGGCGATCGCGAACGTGCGGCTCTACGAGCGCGAACGGCGAATCGCCGTCGAACTCCAGGCTGCGTCGCTGCCCGCATCGTTGCCGCGAAGCGAATATTTGCGACTCGATGCCGAATATCGCCCGGGCAGCGATGAGGCGACGATCGGGGGCGATTGGTACGACGCATTTGTTTTGCGCGACGGCCGGGTTGCGATCAGCGTCGGCGACGTTATCGGCCATGGTTTGCATGCTGCCGTTACGATGACGAAGTTACGCCAAGCAATGCAAGCCGCGGCGATGGTGAGCCCGGACCCCAACGTAATGCTGCGCGTTGCCGATGAAACGTTGCGCTTGATCGATGTCGACGGTTATGCGACCGCGATCGCCGCGCTATACGACCCCCAAGCGCAAACGCTGACATTCGCCTCAGCCGGTCATCCCGGTCCGATCGTGCGCACGCCCGACGGGCGAATTAGCGACCATTCCGCCTCGGGGCTGCTGCTGGGCTTACGTACCGGCGCTGAGACAGACGTGCTGGTCGTGGCGGTACCGCCGCAATCGACGATCGTGCTCTACACCGACGGTCTCGTCGAAGCGACGCGCGATTTCGAGGCGAGTTCGGCGCGATTGCACGCGGCGATCGCACGTAACGACGTCATTACGCAACCGGCACCGGCGCGCGCAATCGTCGATTTCGTGCTCGGGACGACGACGGCATTCGACGACATCGCCGTCCTCGTCGCGCGCACCATCTGAGCGCTATCCGGCGGTCGGACTACGCCCGCTTGAGCGCGGCTGAATAGACATCAATCGCGCGCAAGCGCGCCGTACTGTGTTCGACGATCGGCGCCGGGTAATCGCGGCCGAGTACGAATCCGGCGCTCGAAGCAACCAGCGGCGGCATAGCCCAGGGCTCGTGAACGTAGCTATCGGGTACCTTCGCGAGAGCCGGGATCATCGAGCGCACGAAGGTACCGTCGGGATCGTACGTCTTGCCTTGCAAGGTCGGATTGAACACCCGAAAATACGGTGCCGCATCGGTGCCGATCGAAGCCGACCATTGCCAGCCGCCGTTATTCGCGGCAAGATCGGAGTCGGCGAGATGCTGCTCGAAATAACGCTCGCCGTCGTGATAATCGATCAACAAATGCTTGGTGAGAAACGAGGCGACGATCATGCGCAGACGATTGTGCATCCAACCCGTCGTGTTGAGTTGCGTCATCGCTGCATCGACGATCGGGTAGCCGGTCGCCCCGGTCTGCCAGGCCGTGAGTCCGGCGGCATCTTGCACGTACTTGACCGCTTTGCCGGCCTCGATAAACGGCTCAGCGGCGATCCGCGGAAACTGCATGAGCAGTCCTTGGTAAAAATCGCGCCAGACAAGTTCGCCGATCCAGCCGTCGATATTTGCGGCGGCCTTGGCCGGCCGCTGCATCCGCGCACGTCGCGCCGCATCGACGCACGTGCGAATGCCGATCGTGCCGGCGCGCAGATGCGGCGAGAGATGCGAGGTTCCGTCGATCGCCGGCACGTTGCGCCGATCGAGATAGCCGTCGGCTTCACCCGCAACGAACGCGTCGAGCAAGCGCTGCGCTGCCGCCGTACCACCGGCCGGAAAAGCTGACGACGACCGATGGCCGAAATCTTCGGGTTCGGGCACCGGCCGGGTCGCACCGAGCGCATCGGCCGGAAGAAGTTTGTCGCGCACGGCAGCCGCCGAATCGTACGGTGCGTGCGGTTGCGCATCGAACTGAGCTTGCCAACGCTTCCGGTACGGTGTGTAGACCGTGTACGGCTTGCCGCCTTGTTGCACGATTTCACCCGCGGCGGCATAAACGTGATCGACGGAATCATGAACCTCGAGGTGTACGTCGCGCAGTGCGCCCACGATACGTTCGTCGCGCGCACGCATCTCCGGATCGTAATCAACATTATAAAAGACGGCCTGTGCGTCGACGCGGCGCGCGAGCCTCAAAAGTTCGCCCGCAAAATCGCCCTCGAGCAACGCGAGGTCCGAACCTCGCGCTTGCAAATCGGCGCGCAGTTCGCGCAGTGAATCGAAGAAGAATTGCACGATCGGCGCGCCGACGCGCGGACCGCGCAATAACTCGGGATCGAGAACGAAGGCGCACACAACGCGTTCGCTGCAACGTGCCGCCCGATCGAGTGCCGCATGATCGTCGAGCCGCAGGTCACGCCGTAACCAGACAATCGAGGTTGAATAACGCGAAGCTGCGGTCGTCATGTAACCTTAGACGCTTGGAGTTATGCCAGCGCTTCGGACATCGTGCGCATCTGAATGTCGATGATGCGCGAACCGGCCGATTGCGTGCAGGCCAGCAACACCGCGGCGGCAACGTCTTGCGGTTCGAGCATCGTCGAAGCATCGACGCCGTCTTGCGTACGCCCCTTACCGAGCGCAAACTCGGTCTTCACGCCGCCCGGACAAATCGAGCCGACCTTAATGCCGTGCGGACGCAACTCCTTATCGAGCGCCTGGCCGAAACCGACTTGAGCAAATTTCGTCGCACAATAGACGGCCTCGCCGGGGAAGCCGTAAATGCCCGCCATCGACGAAATCATGAGAATCGTGCCCGACTTTTTCGCAATCATATGCGGTGCAACATACCGGGTGAACAGAAACGTCGAGCGCACGTTGGTCAAAAACATTTCATCGTAATCAGCCGCGCTCGTGTCAACGAGATCTTTGTAGTTACCGATGCCGGTGTTGTTGATGAGAATATCGATCTGGCCGAAGCGCTCGATCGCACCGTCGACAACGCGCTGTGCGGTCGCTTCCTCGCGCGCATCACCCGTTACGATCAACGCTTGGGCGCCGGTCTCTTGTACGAGCGCAGTTAAACGCTCCTCGCGCCGTGCGGTAAGGACTAAATGAGCGCCTTCGGCGGCGAGTGAACGCGCGACCGCAGCGCCGATGCCGGCGCTCGCACCGGTAATGAGCGCTACGCGCCCGTCTAATTTTGCCATGCGCTTCGGCTACGGCTTTGCCTAAGCGAAGTCCCGTATGTCGGACGAAACGGCCGGTTGCGAACGCCGCCGGCATGACGCGCGCACTCGGCGCCGAAGCCGCCGACATGCCGACGATCGATCTCACCACCGAGTCGCTCGAATTGCCGCTCGTGCATGAGTTTACGATCGCTCGCGGATCCGAACGCGTTGCACGCAGCGTCGTCGTACGCGTGCGCTGGAACGAGCGCGAAGGCATCGGCGAATCTTCTCCGGTCGAACGTTATGCCGAGTCGGTCGAGAGCGTCACGGCGGCGCTTCGCATGCAGCGGCTGCATGCCGATCCCTACCAGCTCGACGCGCAACTCGCGGGGCTGGCGCCGGCGGCGCGTTGTGGTCTCGATATCGCGTTGCACGATTTGATCGGCAAAGATCTCAACCGGCCGCTCTACCGTCTCTTTGGTCTGGATCCGGCAAAAACACCGCAGACCTCGTTCACGCTGGGCATTGCGCCGATCGCCGAGACGCTCGACAAAGTCCGCGCCGTCGGCGCGCATCCTATCTTGAAGATAAAGCTCGGACGCGGCAGCGAAATTGAGACGGTCGGCGCGATTCGCGCGATTTATTCCGGCGCCATTCGCATCGACGCAAACGAAGGCTGGACGCCCGAACAAAGCGTGACGCTGCTGGCCGAACTCGCCCGCTTCGACATTGAATTCTGCGAACAGCCGATTCCGGCCGGAAGCCCCGAGCGCTTGCGCTGGATTCGCGAGCGCTCGAAAATAGCAATCGTGACGGACGAAGATTCGCGCGATGCTACGGACTTGTCGGCGCTTGCCGGGTGCGTCGACGGCGTCAACGTCAAGCTGGTTAAATGCGGCGGTCTTCGCGCGGCGCTCGCGATGATTCATACCGCGCGCGCACTGGGACTCAAAATCATGCTGGGCTGCATGGTGGAGTCGCAGATCTTGACGACGGCCGCCGCGCACTTGAGTCCGCTCGCCGATTGGGCCGACCTTGACGGACCGTTCCTTACCGCCGACGATCCATTTAGCGGCATTCGTTACGATGGCGGCAAGATCGTGTTACCGGACGGTCCGGGTTTAGGCGTCATGGCCAAGCTGCCGGCCTGACCGGTACCATCCACTCGCAAGGAGCTGCCGGACCGATGGAACGCCGTTATCTGATTTTAGCGCCGCACGTGTTTGCAACGCGCGCTGCGAAGACCGCGCACGGCGTCATTGCTTATTCAAGCGATGTCACCGTAGCCGTCATCGATCCGGCACACGCCGGCCGGCGGGTGCGCGACGTCCTGCCGTATCTTGATTCCGACGCACCGATCGTTGCCGATGTCGCGGCAGGTCTCGTGCATCGGCCGACGTCACTGCTTGTGGGCATCGCTCCGGCGGGCGGTGAGCTTCCGCCGGAGTTCCGCCGTGAGATTGCCGCTGCGTTAGCCGCCGGCCTCGAAATCGTTAGCGGCCTGCACACCATTCTGGGCGACGATGCGGAGTTTGCGGAGCTTGCCGAAGCGCATGACTCGCGCATCTGGGATCTGCGGTTGCCACCTGCGGCACCGCTTTTTTCGGGCGCCGCTTACGACATCGAATCAACGATCGTCCTGACCGTCGGCAGCGACTGCGCGGTCGGCAAGATGACCGCCGCTTTGGAACTGACGCGCGCCGCGCGCGAGCGCAATGTCGCGGCGGTCTTCGTGCCGACCGGACAAACCGGCATCGCAATCGCCGGCTGGGGCACCGCGATCGATCGCGTGATCGCCGATTTCGCGGCCGGGGCCGCCGAACAGCTCGTCCTCGAAGGTGAGCGTCGCATGCCGGCAACAGCGGACACGGCTGCCGGCCTGCTGATCGTCGAAGGGCAAGGCGGTATCAACCATCCGGCGTACGCTCCGGTGACGCTCGCGTTACTATATGGCAGCGCCCCCG
>CBDCCS010000020.1:0-67263 GCA_965214935.1 Candidatus Velthaea sp.
AATCTATGCGTTGACGGCATACTTGTTGACGTCGACCGTCGCGGGCCGGTATGTTTTCGCCGTCGGCGGCAACGAGCGCGCCGCAAAGCTGGCCGGCATCGAAGCCGATCGGGTCAAAATCATCGTCTACGCCGTCAGCGGCTTCCTGGCCGGGCTCGCGGGGCTGCTACTGGCCGCGCACAACGCGCTGGCCGATCCAACCAACGACGGTGTGTACTTCGAGCTGGCAACCATTGCCGCGGTCGTCGTCGGCGGCACCTCGCTACTGGGCGGAGTGGGCGGCGTGTGGCGCACGCTGACCGGCGGCCTCATCCTCACCGTCTTGTACGCGCTGTTCATCCAAGTGGGTTTACCAACCCAGGCGCAGTTGATCGCTCAAGGACTGATCATCGCCGGAGCGGTCATTCTTCAGGGCGGCGGGGACGCGTAAATGTCGGTGGATGGAACGAACGCGACGCAACCCGGCGGCGCGCTCGCGCCGGTGCGCGGGCGAACAAGTGTGGCCCGCTTTATTCTCAACGAGAACGCGTTAACGCTGCTCGTTGTCCTCATCATCGCGTGCGGACTGCTGTCGCACAACTTTCTGAGCCCGCAGAATCTCGCCAATCTCGCTGACCAGATGCCGATCTTTGCATTTTAGCGGCCGGACAACTCATCGTTATTTTAACCGGCGGCATCGATCTATCGGTCGGTTCGGTCTTAGCGCTGTGCGCGTTTTTCGCCGCGGCCCTCTCGCATAATGGTCTACTGCCGGCGCTGATCGTGCCGGTCCTCGTCGGCGGCGGCGTCGGGCTTATCAACGGCTTCGGCGCGGCCTACACACGCGTTCCGCCGTTTATCATTACGCTTGCCATGTTGTCGATCGCGCGCGGGTTCGCGCTCCAAGCCGCAGCTTGGTATAATGGCGGGTCGATTACCGGCGCCGGCCGCATCACCGGTCAGCGCGAGCCGCGACTTTGGCTTTCCGCTGGTGAGTTCGGGATCGATCTTCGGCCTGCCGATCGCGGCACTCATTGCCGTCGCGGTCTTCGCCGGGGTGGCCTACGTCTTGCGCTACGAACCATTCGGCAGGCACGTGTATGCCGTCGGCGGCAACGAACCGGCGGCACTGCTGCTGGGCGTGAATGTCAAACGGGTGAAGTTGGCGGTGTACGCGATAAGCGGGATGCTGGCAGGTCTCGCGGGCGTGTTGTATGCGTCGCGCGAGGGTTCGGCGCCGCCGACCGCCGCGGGCGGCTACGAACTCGACGCGATCACCGCCGTCGTCGTGGGCGGCGCGCTGTTGACCGGCGGCGTCGGCACCGTGCGCGGAACCGTCATCGGCTTGCTCATCGTGCGCATCTTACCGAATATTTTCAATCTGCTGGGGCTCGACCCGGCGTGGCAGCAAGTAGCGCGCGGCGGCGTGCTCATTGCGGTGGTCCTCATTCAACTGCCGATGATCGCCGCGAACGCGCGAAGCCGGTCCGCACGCTCCGCTGCCGTGACGTAAGCCGAAGCTTTTAGTCGACCCTCGGCCGCCCGACGTTCGCCGCCTACGCGCGCAGGAGCCGTCGGCTAACCGGGCAAGTTCGGCTCATGATCTTGTCGCGATCGACCGTATTCTCGCTTCTGGCCGCGCTATTGAGTGCCGCGCTAACCGGTACCGCTGCCGCAGCGCCGCCTGCGCCGGCACCGGCTGCGCCGTTTTCGTTCGATGCAGCGCCGGGCCGGTTGCCCAAGACGGTGGTGCCGCTCGACTACGCTATCGCCATCACGCCCGACGCGACCGCGAAGACGCTCAGCGGCACCGAATCGATCGCGATCCAAGTGCGCAAGCCGACCGCGACGATCGTTTTTAATTCGCTCAACGAGCGGCTCACCGGAACAAGATTTGACGGCGCCGACGTCGCGAAAGTCGACTCGAACGACGACACGCAGTTGACCACCGTAACGCTCGCCCGTCCGGCCGCGATCGGCCGGCACACATTGACGTTCGCCTATACGGGCAAGCTCGAAACGAGTCCGCAAGGACTGTTCGTGCAACCGTATGCGAAGCCGGGTGGCGGCGACGGCGTTTTAATTTCCACCCAATTCGAGGCAACCGATGCGCGACGGATGTTTCCGTGTTGGGACGAACCGGCGTTTCGCGCCACCTATTCACTGACGGCAACGGTACCGGCGGCGTGGACCGTCACCTCGAACATGCCGGTGGCGAATCGCGTTGCGAACGGTGCGCTGGCAACCACGACGTTTTTGCGTTCACCGAAAATGCCGTCGTATTTAGTTGAATTTTCGGCCGGCGATTTAGCGCACATCAGCGGTCAGAGCGGCGCGACGAACATCGGCGTCTGGGCGGTGCGCGGCCAGGAGCAAGACGGACAAATCGCGCTGGCCAACGCGCAACAAATTCTCGCCGACTACAACGAGTATTTCGGCTATGCGTTTCCGCTGCCGAAACTCGATTCGATTGCGATTCCAGGCGGCTTCAGCGGCGCGATGGAAAACTGGGGCGCCATCACGTATAACGATCAGGTGTTGCTGGCAACGACGTCGAGCACCGTCGGCCAGCGTCAGGAGATCTTCAGCACCCAAGCTCACGAAATGGCGCATCAATGGAATGGCGACCTGGTGACGATGGGCTGGTGGGACGATCTGTGGCTGAACGAAAGTTTCGCATCGTGGCGCGCGGCGAAAGAAACCGATCTGCGCAATCCGACTTGGAATTGGTGGGAAGTTCAAGACGCCGATAAAGAAGGCGCGATGGACGCCGACGCCCACACGACGTCGCATCCGATCCAGCAACATGTGACGGACGAGCTCAAAGCAATGAGCGCCTTCGATCCGGCGATCACGTATTCCAAAGGTCAAGCCGTATTGCGCATGCTCGAAGCGTACCTCGGTCCCGATACGTTCCGCGACGGGATCCGTTCGTATATGAAGGCCCGCGCGTTTTCAAACGCAACGAGCGCCGACCTGTGGAACGCGCTAAGTTCGACGAGCGGCAAAGGACGTTGCCGGTATCGCTTCGAGCTGGATCGTGCAGCCGGGCTTTCCGCTGGTTTCCGTCGCCGCTTCATGCGATGCCGCCGGCCAACGCACGATCGCGCTGTCGCAAAAACGTTTCCTCTTACGCGGCAGCGATCCGACCGCGGAACAGTGGAGCGTGCCGATCGATGTGCGTTCGGGCGGCAACGGCACGGCCCAAACCGTGCTGCTGACACAAGACGGACAGCGGGTCGCGGCCGGTACGTGCAGCGAACCGCTAAGCATCAATGCCGGCGGCGTCGGCTATTATCGCGTGGCATACGACGACGCAACGTTGGCGCTCAATTGGAAAAACTTCGCCGCGCTGCCGAATCCGGATAAGATCGTGCTGCTTGACGACCAATGGGCGCTCGTGCAGTCCGGCGCGGCGCGGCTGCCGTCATACCTCGCCTTAGCCGAATCCATGGGCAGCAATCTTGACGCGCGAGCGTGGGAGCAAATTGCCGATTCGCTCGGCACCATCGAACACGACGAGCGCGGAACGTCCGGCTACAAAGCGTTCGTCGCCTATGCGCGCAATTTGATCAAGCCCGTCGCGGATCAGCTCGGCTGGGATCCCAAGCCGACGGATGCGCCGGATGTGCGCGACCTGCGTCATCGCGTGTACGCGGATTTAGGTGTTTGGGGCGATCCGCAAATTGTGGCTGAGGCGCGCAAGCGCTTTATGGGATTCGTCGCGGATCGCAGCACGGTGGCGCCGGACGAACAACGGACGCTCTTGAGCATCGTGGCCGCGAGCGCCGATCAGGCGACGTTCGATCAGCTGCATACGATCGCGAAATCAGCCAAGAACGAAACGGAAGTGCGGCGCTACTATTCGACGCTCGTCGGCGTCCGCGACCCCAAACTCAGCGCTCAGGCGCTGGCGATCGCGCTGTCACCGGAGATTCCCGCCCAAGCGGCAATGCTGCGGGTCGAACTCGTTGGGCGAGCCGGCGACTACGCGCCGCAACTGTCATGGCAAACCTTTACGAAGAACGTGGATATGCTGATGGCGCCGATGAGCAATTTCGCACCGATTGTGTTAGCGCAGTACATTCCGGCCGGTTATTGGGACGCCGTTCCGTTACCCGAACTTGAAGCATGGATCAAAGCGCACATTCCGGCTGAAATGGCACCCGAGCTGTCACGCGGCATGGAAAGCGCCCGCTTTTCAGTTACTCAGAAGGAGCAACTCGTTCCGGCCGCCGATGCGTATGTCGCCGCCTCCGGTTTGCGGTATCGCGCCGGACGGAAATAGTTCTGCGCGCGCGGACTATTTACGGCCGGCTCGGAACGTCTCTAGGCCGGTCGCGGTTGGCGTGGTCCGCGTTAACGGCGACGTCGGGCCATTAGCTTGGCCAGGAGATCGTCGGATTTATCCGACGGACAACGACGGACGGCTTGGCGCAACTCTGACGCAACAAGTTTAACGAAGTTGAATTCCGAGCAGATCGTCGGGTTTTATCCGACGACCGGCTTGGCCGCAGCCCAAACGTAACAAGTTCAACAAAGTTGAACTCCCGGCTCGCTGCTTAGCCCAACTCGCCACCGTGACGCGGCAGTTTCCCGCTTCGGTGGTAAGCTCGCCGGAGCGGCAGACGAAATAGGCAATTCGCGCCCGTCGCGGTCGACCAAGCGTATGTGATAACTTTGCGCCGTTACGGCGAGCAGCGACGGCCGCAATGTACGTCGCATGACCGCGACGGCCGACGACATAGGGAATGAAGTGTCCGCCGTGACCCGCACTCGCGCCGCCGATCGGGATACGCTTACGCCGGGTCATCCGCTGTTCGGACTCGGGTATGCGGAACCGGTATCGCTCCGGCCGTATGTGCGGCTCGCGAACGGCCTGGCCGAAATTAGCCAAACGCGGGTGGCCGAAGAGACCCCGGTTGCGCTGGTCTACAACGGCCGGCCGCACGCGGTCATGATGTGTACGCCCGCGGACATAAAAGATTTCGCGCGCGGCTTTACCATTACCGAAGCGATCGTCGCCGGCGCCGCGGAAATTCTTCGCATTACGCCCGTCCGCTATAGCCAAGGCATTGAAGTCGCCGTCGAGGTTCCGGCGGGGCGGGCCGACTCGCTGCGGGAGCGGGGCCGCTCGCTCGTTGGCCGCACCGGATGCGGCTTATGCGGCGTAACGACGATCGAGGATGCGTTGCGTCCCGGTCGCGAACTCGAGCCCGCCGCGCCCATCAGCGCCGCTGCGCTGTATCGGGCGGCGGCGGAATTGCCGGATCGGCAGCGGTACAATGACGGCACGGGCGCGGTCCACGCCGCGGCGTTCGCCGATCGGGCAGGCCACCTCGTGCTCGCCCGCGAGGATGTGGGCCGCCACAACGCACTTGACAAGCTCATTGGCGCCATGCTTGCCGCCGGCATCGACCCTCGCAGCGGTTTCGCCGTGGTCACGAGCCGTGCGAGTTACGAATTGGTACAGAAGTGTGCCGTCGCCGGAATTCCGGCGCTCGCCGCGGTCTCGCGGCCGACGAATTTAGCCATCCGCATGGCCGAAGCTGCCGGTATTGGTTTAGCCGGCCTGGTCCGCGGAGCGAGCGCGAATGTCTATGGGCGTCGTGAGGCATTCGTGCCATGACGGCGCAGCCGCAGGCACGCCCCGCTGTCGCATCGCGCGTCGATTTCCCGACCGCTCGCGAAGTTGCTTTGAAATACGCTCCACCGCTAGGAACGCAGCGCGTCATGCTCGGTGACGCGGCCGGGCGGGTGTTGGCCCAGACGCTCGTCGCGAGCGACGACTTGGTGAACTTCGCGCGCTCGGCAATGGACGGCTATGCCGTGCGGGCAGCGGACGTACGCTCGGCTTCGCGGGCGTGTCCCGTCCGGCTGCCGTTGGGCCTTGAGCGAGCCTACGCCGGCAGCGCGGTTCGCACGCTGCTACCGGGAACCACACTGCACATCGCCACCGGCGGTGCCTTGCCTGATGGCGCCGATGCGGTGGTGCCGTTCGAAGACGTTCAGCTTCTGCCGGGCGCGATCCGGCTGCTCGAACCGGTCGGCTCGCGCGCCCACGTCTTCGAGGCGGGTGACGATGCGCGGCGCGGCGCGTTGCTAGCGGACGCCGGCGCAACGCTGACACCCGGACTGTGCGGATTGCTGGCCGCGGGCGGCTTTGCGCACGTTTTGGTGCGGCGCCGGCCCCGGGTCGCGATCGTTTCCACCGGCGATGAACTTGTCGACGTCGGCGCGCAGCCGCGACTCGGGCAAATCCGGAACAGCAACGCGGTGATGCTCGCTGCAGCACTTGCGCGAGACGGCGCTGTAGTGACGCGCCACGTTCATGCCCGCGATGCGACGGGCGCGCTACTCGCGGCGTTGTCCGAAGCATTCGCAGGTGCGGATCTGGTGATTACCACCGGAGGCGCATCGGCGGGGGAACGGGATCTCGTCAAAGACGCGCTGCGCAGTTTAGGAGGCACGTTTGCATTCGAATCGGTTGCGATGCGCCCCGCGAAACCGACGGCCATCGGAACGGTGGATGGAACGTTGGTTGCGGTGCTGCCGGGAAATCCAGCGGCGGCATATGTGGCGTATATGACGCTCGTGCGCGGTATGGTCCGGCAGCTCGGCGGCCGCAGCGATGTCGAGCCGGTGACCGTTGCAGCGTTACTTGAAGCGGGCCGGGTGCACCGTAAAGAGGCACGCCACTTCTTCATGTTCGGCCGGTTGCACTTCACCGGCGGGCGCTTCCGCGTGCGACCGCTGGAGAATCAGTGCTCTTCGCTCACGCGAACCGCCGCCGATGCCAATGCGGTCATCGTTGTCGATCCGGGCAGCGGTTTTGTTGAAGTCGGCCAGGAGATTGTGGTTGAAGTTACCGACTGGGACGCGGTTGCGTTCGCGCATGCCAGGCACGACTAACGAACAATGCATACGGCGCTGCGCCCGCTATCTACTTAGCGACTACGCAGCCGTCATCTGTCGCGGAAAGGTCGTGACGGCTATTCGGCCAGGGCTTTACGAAATTTAATTAACCTTTCTGTTTCTTCAAAGCCGCAGCGAAGATGGGCGCGCAGTGACGTCTCGTTTCCCACTTCGGTATCGGACGCCAATTCAGCATAGCCGTGACGTCGGGCCCAAGCTTCCGCTGCATCCATCAGAGCTCGGCCGAGGCGTCGGCCGCGTAGGGCCGGCTCGACGTACCAACCTTCGACATGCGGCACCGGCGATGAATCGCATCCGTCGGAGTATGCCCGCAAGCTTAACTCAAGAAAACCGTGCAACACGTTGTCTTCGGCAACGACCAACACCGCTGCGAGTGTTGAACTGGCTTCATCGAGTACGAAAGCGCGCGCTTCACGCCGAAGGTCGTCAATCTGAGCATCGGGCCAGAGCCGGTTGCGCAGCATCGACCAGCGTTCGAAATCATCGACTTCCACTGCGCGTATCACGAAGTTGCTAGACGTCATACGTAGAGTTCGGCAGCTTTGTTTCTGCAGCAGCGGATAACGTGATGTGGCTCGCGTCGTTATTGTTACTTCTGCTTTCACTTCGGGCGATTCGATTCGACGCAATCAGACAGTAACGTTTTACTCTGTTTGAACTTGGCACGCCGAAGAATTAAAAAAGGACGATAACTGAGCCTGCCGCGAGAGACGGATGTTGGAATCACCGTGTGACTCGCTTATGGCTTCACTTTTGAGCCAAGTTCGTTTTTGCATAAATGTCGATTTTTCGTTCGTGGACCTTTACTTGTACCGACAAGAAGCGTACAGTTCAGACAGGTACAACGGCTTTTTGCAAAGGAGGGCGGCTTGGAACCGCAAGGTCCACCCAACCACCGAGAAGGAAGCGCGCAACAGTAGTGCACCAGAGGTGCCTCAACGCCGACGGACGTCTTCCGTAAGCGCGCGCCACGATATACATTAGAGAGAAGCCGTGGTCACGCGGCTTCTTTTTTGCCTAAGCCGCGCGACATAGTCATCTGCGATCTCATATTCCATTGCCGCCGGCAGTGCGGCCACGTCGCGCGTCCGACAACTTCGCGCTACTTTGATGTGCAGCATGATGTTTGTGTCGATAAGCAGACATAGGGCGCCGCTTAGAGAATCTCTGATCTCAACCCGTTTCTGCTTATTAACATAATTAGGATCGAGATAATCGCGACCGACGCGCTAATCGCTTGCCTTGGCGGCCGGCAGTGCCTCGGCGACTTCGTTACCGCTGCCCTAAAGCTCAGCCAGCGCGCGTTCGAGGTGGCTGAACGCGATGTGCTCTTGTTCGAGCGGGACAGTCGCGCCGAGTCGATCTTCACGCAAATCGGCATATAGGGCGCCTAACACTGCGCTTCGACGACGTCGTAGGCGCCCGCGATGGGTTCGTTAAGCCGGAACGCAAGCATGTCGCTGCGCTGCTCGAATTCGGCCGAGAAGCGAGCGGTGAGGATCCACTCGTCGTACATTGTCATGCCGGCCTGTCGCGCTCGACTGCGTTGTTGGTGACGTTGCTGGCACAACGCCGACCGGGAGCAGCGGCGGCGGCTTTTGCCGCGAAGTAACGCGATGGACTTCTCATTCGGTTCGGAACACATGCGAATGCTCCGTCACAATCGCGCCTGGTGAATAAGCCCTTCGCCCGTCGCTGCTGCGTTTAGCCGTTGATCGAACGAGAGAAAGTCCAACTCCGTAATATCGGTTTGTAGCTCTTTGGCGGTCGCGAGATGCCAAAGATCGGCGCCTCGAAGCGGCCACTTACGCGCTAGCGACGTAAGCGAACTCCAGCTCGGCCCAACGTTGATGCGACGCCACGGACCCGTTTGGAGCGTTGCTCGCGCCGAATCAACGAGCGTCCGGGAAAGGGCGCCCTCCCGCTCGATGCGGCTCATGACGGCGTGCGCTTCTGCCCAGCCAAGGGACGTGACGAAGTGATATCCGTCGCTGCGCGCGTGCGCTGAAGCTCGCGCGCTGTGCGCGTCCGAAAAGAGCGCAGACAGAACGGCCGACGTATCCCAATACGTTGCCCGATCGACGGTCCGCCTCACGCGAGCGAATCGCGATCGCGTTCCAGCATTTTTTGTGCAAGCCCGGATTGCAATGGAAGGGGCGGCGGCAGCGGTAAGACGTCCGCGTGCGCCGGTTCAATTGTTCCGTTTTCTTCTAGCCGCGCAAGACGCTGAGCGAATGACATCGTGCCGCGAGCGATCGGCACGAGACGCGCGACCGGCTTTCCGCGCTCGGTAATTGTCCACTCCTCACCGTCTTGCACATCTTGCAGCAAGCGGCTCAGCTGCGCTTTCGCATCGCGAACTCCCACAAAGCGCCGTCGTAGCGGCTTCCGTCCGGTAGTCTTCATGACTACAGAGTATTGTAGTTCTTGTAACCATGTCAATGCCGGGTCCGACCTTCGATTCGAAGCCGGACTTCCAGCGAGCTCGTCGCGCGTCGTGGCGAAGAGTCGCCTTCGGGCTCGGCGTCGATCTAACTGACGTCCAACCCGCTGCAAGGCGACACCGATCGAACATGGCGATCGAGTTGGACGACGAGGTCGACGGAGCCGATGTCGATGCCGAGTTTGAGCGACGCCGTGGCGACGACGGCCCGCACGTCGCCCGTCTTGAGCCGGTTCTCCGTCGCGAAGCGAATGTCGCGTGAATGGCTGCAGTGATGCGGCAGCATGACGCGCCGATATGTTGCGGCCTTTATAGCCCCGCTCAAGACAAAGCTCTAAAATCCGAAGGCCGTGTAAATGCATCGCATGGGGTTCGAGTGCGCCGTTCACAACGCGGTAGCGCACGGTCGAACCGTGCTTGAATGCTAAATGCTCCGTCGCCGGCCAGGACCGGCCGTTGATCGCCTCCAGCTCGTATAAGAGGTGCGGCGAACCGTCTTTTTCCATCACGCTCATTCACGTGTTGATCACCAACACGCGATCGTTGGGTCGCGGCCGGTGCGGTGCGTCGACGACGATCGCGTCCGATAACCGGGCATCGGACCATCCTCGTCGCAAGCGACTGGCTCTTGTCCGAGGCCAATAAAGATACGTTCCGGGCCGCCGGCAAGGTACAAGCGGCGAAGCCGTTAGCAAAGGAACACAGCCCCAGGGCCGCATGGGCCCGTCCACCGAAGCCGATCAATATGTCGGTCACGCTTCACGCGGCCATCGTGCACGCCGCGCCGGCGGTGTGGGCAGCTTCGCTCGAACCGACGTTACCCGGTACGGCCGAACCGTACGGTTTGAACGCACCGGATCTCGGCGATCTGTTAGCGACGCTTCCGATCGATGGCTTCGGAGCACCGCTTGCACGAACGAATGCAATAGTATGGTTGCCCACCTTCGACGGCACGGTCATCGGGCCGGCTGCTGGCGGAAGCTCGCCGCCGGCTGATACCCGGCACGTCTACCTGCTACCGCGAACGATCGCGATCGCTGTCCTCACGCCGGCGCAGGCCGTAACGGTGTTTGGCGAGGTGCTCGATCGAACGGTACTTGCCGACGGGATTCGAATTGCGCCCGAGGTCGCGGCGCTGGGCCGAACGCTGCGTTTCGCCTTTGAGCTCGTTGCGGGAAAACACGTCTTGCCGGGACTTGTTGTCGATGCCGACAACAAACCGCGCGCACGTTGGCAACCGGTTGTGGGTGCGGCCGAGCGCGCCGCGTACGAAAGGATTGCGGCGACGTTTCCACCGATCATCGGCGCCGTCACTGCGACACAAACGACCGCGGCCCCGCCGTTCGACGCACGCGCGACGTTCGACGCGGTGTTAACGTACTTCGTCGACGCCGCCATGCGGATCGCGTCGCCGCTGCAAACTCCGCGCAGCGGAGCGAACGCGTCGGTCCACGCGCGTTGGGTCGCGGCGCTTACCGGTCCCGAGCCCACGTTCCGTGCGACGCCCGCGGAGTGCGCCGAACTTACCAATACCATCGAGGCGTGGCGCCGGCCCGTTGTTGAGGAGCGTGCGGCGGCCTACCGGTTGTGTCTACGTGTCGAGGAGCCGCCGCTCGATGCCGAGCCCGCGCGCGGCGACATCTGGAACGTGGCCTACCTGCTGCAGAGCCGGGCCGATCCGAGCCTGCTGATCGACGGCGGCGATGCGACGCGTTCGACTGCGTTGCGTCGCGAATACCTAACAGCGTTGGGTCGCGCGGCGCCGTTTGCCAAGGACATCGACGCCTCGCTCGCGGTTGCCCGAAATACACCGACGGGCTTCGCGCTCGATACCGCCGGGGCGTTTGCGTTCTTGCAAACGGATGCACCGGCGTGTGCCGCGGCCGATATCGGCGTCATTCTGCCGTCGTGGTGGCTCGGGATGGACGCCAAAACCCGCGTGGGTTTGCGCGCCGTCGTCAAGCGCCCGAAGTTCGCCGGCGGCAATGCGCTGCACGCCGGAGCGCTGCTCGAAATCGACTGGACGATCGCGCTGGGTGATACGGCGCTGAGCGTGCGCGAACTCGAGCGGCTCGCCCTCCTGAAGACGCCGCTGGTGAAGATCCGCGGGAAGTGGGTGCATGTCGACCAGGCCGAACTGCAGGCGGCGCTCGCGCGCGTCAAACGCTCCGGCCCACGGACGATGAGCGTTCGCGACGCGGTGCGGTTGGCCGTTGGTGCGTCCGTCGCGGGGATTCCCAATGGAACGGCGCTCGTCGCAGACGGCGCATTTGCCGAGCAGCTCGCACGGTTACAGGGCGCTGCTCATCTGGAACCCCTCGAACCGCCGGCGACGCTCGAGGCGGTGCTCCGGCCGTATCAAACGCGCGGTTACTCGTGGCTGCACTTCCTGACCCGCTCGGGGTTCGGTGCCTGCCTCGCCGACGACATGGGACTGGGCAAAACCGTGCAAACGCTGGCGTTGATCGCGCGTGATTGGGAAGACGAGCCGCGTGCGCCGGTGCTGCTCGTCTGCCCGACGTCGGTCATCGGCAACTGGCAGCGCGAAGCCGCGCGTTTCACGCCGAGTTTGCCGGTGCACGTCCACCATGGCAGCGATCGGCGGCGCGGTAAGGCCTTCGCCATGTTCGCGGAGGCTCAGGCGATCGTCGTGACCGGGTACGCGTTGCTGCATCGCGACCGTGAGTTGTTCGAGCAGGTCGCCTGGCGCGGTGTCGTTCTCGACGAAGCGCAGAACATCAAGAATGCGGACAGCGCGCAGGCGCGCGCGGCGCGCTCGATCGAGGCGGGGTATCGCATCGCGCTCACCGGGACACCGGTTGAAAATCACGTCGGCGATCTGTGGTCGCTCATGGAGTTTCTCAATCCGGGCATGCTCGACACGCAGCCCGCGTTCCGGCGCAGCTACTTTATTCCGATTCAAGTGGAGGGCGATGCGCGTGCCGCCGAACGTCTGCGGAACGTAACCGGACCGTTCATTCTGCGGCGGCATAAGTCCGATGCGACGATCATCGCCGATTTGCCGGCGAAGCAAGAGTACACGGTGACCTGTACGCTGACGCGCGAACAGGCGACGCTCTACGCCGCGGTGCTGCGCGACTTCGACGCCACGCTCGCGCAGGACGCAAGTATCGAGCGGCGCGGCAAAATTCTCGGCGCGCTCTCGAAGCTCAAGCAGATCTGCAATCACCCCGCTCAGTTCGCCGGCGACAACTCCGCGCTCGCCGGCCGCTCGGGAAAGTTGACCCGGCTCGAAGAGATGCTCGAGGAAGTGTTCGCGGCCGGCGAGGCGGCATTGATTTTCAGCCAATTTGCGGAGATGGGACAGCTCATTCGGCGCCGCATCGAGACGCGCTTCGGCCGCGACGTTGCGTTCTTGCACGGCGGTGTTGCAAAGAACGCGCGCGACATCATGGTTGAACGCTTTGCGGCCCGCAGCGGCGCGGACGCGTTCGTGCTCTCGCTCAAAGCCGGCGGGAGCGGCCTGAACCTTACGCGCGCAAATCACGTCTTCCACTTCGACCGCTGGTGGAATCCGGCCGTCGAGAATCAGGCGACCGACCGCGCCTTTCGAATCGGACAGACGAAAGCGGTGCAAGTCCATAAGTTCGTGTGCGGCGGAACGCTCGAAGAGAAAATCGCGCTGCTCATCGAACGCAAAGCCGCGGTTTCCGAGCAAGTCGTCGGCACCGGCGAAGGCTGGCTGACCGAACTCTCCCGCGCTCAGCTGCACGAACTCGTGGCGCTCGCACCCGAAGCGGTAGCGGAATGAGAGTGGTTTTCTTGTGAGCCGGAATCGATGGGACGGTGATTGGCCGCCGCGCACGGCGCCGATCCGGCCCACCGACGGCATTCGCGCGCAGTCGAAGCGCGGCACATTCGCTTCGGGCTGGTGGGCAAAGCGCTGGATTGCGGTGCTCGAAGCCTTTCAACTCGGCACGCGCTTGACGCGCGGGCGATCGTACGCGCGTCAAGGCCAGATCACGCAGATCGCGATCGAACCCGGCGGCGTGCGCGCGCAAGTGCAGGGGTCGCGTCCGAAACCGTACGACGTGACCATTCGCTTGCGGCAACTCGACGCTGCGGAATGGGCCGCTGTCGGCTCGGCAATCGCGGACGACGTGCGGCTGTGCGCGGCGCTGCTCGCGGGCGATATGCCCGAGGACATCGAGCGCGCCTTCGCCGCCGCCGGAACGTCGCTGTTTCCGGTCAGCGCGAAGGAGATGACAACGGCGTGCTCCTGCCCGGACTGGTCGAACCCGTGCAAGCACGTTGCAGCCGTGTTCTACCTCATGGGTGAGGAATTCGATCGCGATCCGTTCTTGCTGTTCGTCCTGCGCGGGCGGGAGCGCGAGGACGTGCGCGATCTGTTCGATTTGCAAACGGTCAACGAGGGTGCGCGCGTTGCCGAACGGCCGAGCGTCGCGGAGCCGCCGAGCGTCAAGCGCGTACGGAAAGCGCGAACGCGGAAGGCGCCGGCAGTCGTTTCACCTGCGGCGTTCTGGGGCGATGCCACGGCCGAGCCGAGGGCCTCCAACACGCGGATCGAGGCGACGTCGACGGGTGAGCCGGCTGTTCTCAAACGCGCGGGCAAGTTTCCGTTCTGGCGCGACGAGGTCGCACTCGCCGACGCCATCGTCCCGGTCTACAACGATGCGGCGGTGTTTGCGTTGAACTGGCTGGCCGACCGCGCTACGGCGCCCAAGGATTGATGGAGGAGGCACCGTACGGCCTAGGCGATGCGTTGTCGCCTTGTTAGCTGGTAAGGACTACGTTAGCGCAAGTAGCGTGCTCAGAAGACGACGGACGGAGCGAATCATACCCGGTGAAGCGGATGCGACATAATCCGCTAAGCGGACCCGCCAACCGAGACTCTTGACCTGATCGGCGAGAGCAACGCCGGTGATAGCGCCGCCGGCTTTAACCGGTACCTCGAACGGATATCCTCTTGCCTGCGACGTGATTGGCACGCCTACGGCAAGAGACGTTTTGGCATTGTACCCACGGGGAGATAGAATGAGAAAGGGGCGACGTCCCGCTTGTTCGCGACCGCTCTGCGGATCGAGCGACAGCCAAACGATGTGTCCGACTTCCGGTATGTACGCCTCTACCAATGCTCTGCGCCGATGATGTCGTCGAAGATCGGATGGTGGGCATTTTCCGGAGTGATTTTTTCGATCAGATCGGCGAGTGCGCGTGATGGAGCTTTTCTAATATACATTAGGCCATCGTCGACGGCAATTTCGACCGCTGCGCCGTCTTCGAGTTCAATTCGCTTCGCCATCGCGCTAGGGATACGAATAGCCAACGAATTCCCGGCTTTAAAGACGCGCGTGTCCTGTACAATGAGTGCACTAAAATCGACTCCCGGTCTCGGCGCCTTAGCGTTTTCGAGTTCGCTGATTTTCGCCAAAGCGTTATCGCTCTGATCGTTCATACGCTTTGATCGTTCATACATTGTATATACATTGTGTGATTGCGTATGTCAAGGTTCGCGAAATCGGCCACCCGCGAACGGACTGGGGCGCTAGCGGAATCTGTCAAGCTATTTGAGATCATCGAGTAGATACAGTTACGCTATGCCGCGCATAGGTTGTCCGACGGTGGATTAATCCAGACCGCCTCCGGTAGCGACTGGCGCTTGGGCTGACCATTGACGAATCGCTCGGGATGAGACTCAAAGGCCGCGCACTTAATGGCGTGTCGTTGAGCAAGTCGGTCCGACCCAGTTCCAGCATGGACTTCCGCCGGCGTCAGCATCGCAATTCCAGAATGTCGATGTTCGGTGTTGTAATAGGCCATGAAGGTGCGCGTGTGAGTCAGGGCGTGCTCGAAGCAGCCGAATCGATCGGGGAACTCGGCCGCATACTTCATGGTCTTGAAATGCGCTTCAGAGTACGGGTTATCGTCGCTCACGTGCGGGCGACTATGCGATCGTCGCATCGCGAGTCGATCCAAGAGGGTTCCGACGAGTTGCGCGGTCATCTCGGTGCCGCGATCGGCATGCACGGTCAGAGTGCCCGGAGTAATGCCATGTCCGGCAATCGTTTCCGCGATGAATTCCGCTGCGATCGTTGCATCGGCTCGCCGCACCAAAGTCCAACCGATGACCATGCGGCTAAAGACATCGAGCATGACAAGCAGCGAATACCATTCACCGCGATTTGGGCCTCGCAGTTTGGGGTGAGTAGCGCGGGGGAATCTCACCCCCGCGCTCTCGTAGAACCGGACGTGAACCTCTCGGCTCATCCGGCTCCCATCACGGAGCCACCTTTACGAAGCCCTTGCGCCAATGCGCAAAGAGTTGAGGCCGCTCTTGCGCAGTGCGCTCGACCCACTCGCTGGCACGGACCTTGTGACCACGAAAGGATTTAATTTCCGCATCGCCCACCGGGCGATTGCACGATTGATATGGTGGCCTACGGCGTCAAACGCCGAGGCGTAGAATTGACAGTAGTAGTTCACCCACCCAGAGATCACTGGGTTGAACATCCGCGCGAGATCTTCGAGCGATTTGTCGCTCTTCAACTGCAACCGCCAACTGCGGATATCTTGACGCGTCGATTGTGCGGCGCTCGGAGACATCGCCGGAGTGAAGTTCGTGAAGAGACGACCATGCCGATCGAAGCTTCTTCTCGGACGGAAGTTGTAGCCCAAGAAATCAAATTGAATGTGTTCGTGCTCGTCCTGTCGATGGAGGTCTTTGCAATAGACGATCCGTGTCTTATCAGGATGAAGTTCCAGGCCGCATTCCTTGAGTCGTTGCGCAAGTAGTTCTTTAACGTACTTTGCCTGCTTCAAGCTGCGACAATGGACTAGCCCGTCATCAGCATACCGGCAGAACGGTAACCGCGGAAAGCGCTTTGTCATCCAGCGATCGAATCCGTAGTGCAGAACAAGATTCGCCAAAATTGGTGAAACAATTCCGCCTTGCGGGGTTCCTTTCGTTCGTGGGCGCAGCACGCCGTCTTTCTGTTGCACCGGCGCTGTTAGCCAACGCTCGATGTAGAGCAGCACGCAACTGCAACTCGTGTGATGCCGGACAGCCTTCATCAAAAGCGAGTGATCGATGTTATCGAACATTCCCCGGATATCAAACTCAAGCACCCAATCGTGCCACCAGCAACGTTTGCGAGTGATCGCGATTGCTTGATGAGCTGATCTTCCCGGTCGGTACCATAGGAGTCCTCGTGGAAGTGTGGTTCCAGTTCAGGTTCTAGCACGAGCTTAACGACTGTTTGGGCCACACGGTCCGAAACGGTCGGAATCCCGAGCGGACGTTGTCCACCGCTCTTCTTTGGAATCATAACTTCCTTGACCGGAGCCGGAAAATAGCTTCCCGAACTCATGCGATTCCATATCCGATACAGATTCCTCTTGAAATCACGCTCGAATAAGTCGAGCGATTCCTCATCCACGCCGGGGGCTCCACGATTCGCACGTACGAGCCTCCAAGCTTGCACTACCAGCCGTTTCGGAATATCAAACGGCTTCATCGGCACCGCGCGCCCATCCCCATTCGGGTTGGCACACGATGACGATCCCATGATTCGACCGCTTCGCTCCGGTTCCATTACAGAACCCTCAACGCTAATACCGGTCGATCCGCCCCTGCAACCCCGCATCGGTACTCTGGGCCTTGCGTTTGCGCGCTTGGCCGTCTCCCTTGGCATCGGCGTTGCAGGTTCCTACAGTTCCGCACAAGAGCCTGAATCGAGATCGCGCCATCTCTACGCCGGGCACCGCTCATCCAATAAGCAGGTATCCGATGAACTCGATCCCAGGTCAACATCATACTCCTGGTTTTGATGCCGTCTAACTTTTTCGACGCTTGAATGATGGTTCACTTGTGTTCGCCTTCTCGATCCGTACCTGACGCATTCGATGCGCCTTGTCCTTAACGCTCACGACATTGGTCTGCACCGCTGCCGCTTAAGGTGGTTTGAGACCCGCCCCTGCAGGCCGATCTCGGAGGGTCCGCCTTGAGCTTGACCCGGTTTCCCGGACACACACATAGCGCTGGCGAAGAACCAGCCTACGAGGTGCCATGGGAAAAGAACGTCGATCATTTAGCGAGGAGTTTAAGCAAGACGCGGTTCGTCGCGTAGCCGCCGGCGAGCACGGTTTGTCGCACATCGCCCGCGAGATGGGAATCCACCCTTCGCTGCTGCAGACGTGGCGGCGAAAGTACGGCTCAACCGGTTCCGCGAAAGCGGCGGTAAAGCCACCGACGTCACTTGAAGATGAAAACCGCCGTCTGCGTCGCGAAAACGCAGCTTTACGTGAAGATCGCGAAATATTAAAAAAAGCCGCGGCGTTCTTTGCGAAGGAATCCCGATGAAATACGCGTTCATCGAGGAGCAAAGAACGCAGCACAGCGTACGCCGGATGTGCAAGCTTCTCAGCGTTTCGCCCGCCGGATACTATGAGTGGCGCGGTCGGCCGCCGAGCCCGCGAGCACTTGTAGACGCTACGATTGCGGCCAATATAAAGCGCGTGCACGCCGAGAGCCGACGAACGTACGGGCGGCCACGGATCCATGCCGAGTTGGCTGCTCAAGGGCTGCGGATCGGCCAAAAGCGTGTCGGCCGTCTGATGAAAAAGGCTGGAATCGCCGGCATTCGCCCAAGACGCTTCCGCAAGACGACCGATTCGGGTCATGCCCTCCCGATCGCCGAGAACGTGCTCGCGCGGCAGTTCGATGTGATTGAGATCGCTGAGAAGAATCGCGTCTGGGCTGGCGATATTACGTACTTGCCAACGCGTGAGGGCTGGCTGTATCTGGCGGTGGTGCTGGATCTTGTTTCCCGTCGCGTTATCGGATGGTCGATGCAATCCACGATGGAGCGGACTCTCGTAATTGACGCGTTGAAATCCGCGATTAAGAGCAGACGAACAACCCAAGGAACGCTCTTTCACTCTGATCGGGGAAGCCAATACGCTAGCGAGGATTTCCGCACTGTTCTCACAGCACACGGAATGAAGGCGAGCATGAGTCGGAAAGCTGAATGCTGGGATAATGCCGTAGTCGAGAGCTTCTTTGGTACGATGAAGACGGAGCTCGGTGATCCGATATGGGAAAGTCGAGCCATCGCACGCGCAGTTATTTTCGACTATATTGAGATCTGGTACAATCGTAAGCGCCGACACTCTACGCTCGGCTATGTCAGCCCGGAACAATACGAGTCGACGCTGCCGATCGCAGCTTAGCAAATCGTCCGGGAAACCGGGTCAAGCTCACCTCCATCTCTCATGCAGCTTCTCACACAGCCGAAATTAGCTCATTGCCAGTTCCCTTCTGTGTTGCTGTAGCACACTGATGTCCCACGACCAACACTGGTTCGGCGCCGTCGCGAGTAACTCGGGTTTCACGTACTCGGGATGACGTGCTTGGCGCCGACGTTCACGGACCTCGTCACTCATACGCAATAGCCGATACATCGTGCTTTCCGAGCAAAGATATCGACCTTCGTCGAGTAGAATCGCGACGACTTGACCTGGCGATCGGTCGACAAACCGCGTGCCACGCAGCAGCACCAAGACCTCATCCCGCTCGCCATCCGTGAGGCGACGCGCAGCAATTCGCGGCGCGGCATGATTGGCGATGAGCATTGGCTTTCGCAAGAGAGTCGCTCGCGAGACGCCGAGTGCATAACACCAGACGAGTCGGGTACTGGCGGCATAACGTGCGACAGACCACGATTAATCTTCGTCGATCATTTCGCGGCTCTCGGAGTCCATCCCCAAGAGCCGCGCCGCTTTTTTTTGGATCTCTCCGATGAGCTCCGCGCGTTCGACTCGTCGTCGTAGTTTACGGTTCTCGCGCTCGAGTTCGGCAATCCGACGATTTGCAGCTTGCGCCTCACCTTTTTGTTGTTCGCGCGCTTTCAACGCACGCACATCGAGATCACCATGCTGCAGCTGGCGACGCCAGGTCGCAATCTGCGACGAATACACGCCTTCGCGACGGAGTACGGACCCTTGCATTCCGTCCGCTGCAGCGTCGACCGCGTCAAGGATTCGACGCTTCTCGGACGGCGAGAATCGACGCCACTTCGCTTTGAGTACGATCTCCGGCGAGGCTGGAATCTTGCCGTTGCTAGTGGTTGCCATCATGAGCGTCTCCGCTACCCCAGTCGTGAGTTTACACGGTTCGAGTTGCTGGTCTCAATTCATGTTGACAGATGGGGGTCCGCCTTGTCCCGGCGGAAGTGGATTCACCGGATCCCCGCGTTAACAAGGAACCGTCTATAGAGCAAGGTCGGCCCTAGACGAAGTCAATGCAAGTTTAGATGACGTGCAGCTTTCTTACTGGGCCGCGTCCTGTCTTTGAGGTGCTAAAGACCCATCGCGTCATGAACGTTCGCACAGCTCCAGTTTGCACAATGGCGGATACAGTAGATGCAGCAGGATTAATGTAGCGCGTTAACGTGTGGTGCGCTCCGCAGCGCCTGTGTGTCGCATTGAGGGTTACGAGTGGGTATATCGTTGCAACAGCCAATAAGTGGGGATGCCGCGCCTCGTGGAAATACCACTACGAGTACGTCTTCGACACTCGAGACTCATTTTGCTTTAGCTGAGCTTAATTCGTCTAAATTCGATCGTCATATCATCGCCCTGAAAGCCAGTGCGCGTTTAGCGAAGAGCGCCAGTAAAGTCGGTGACGTCAAGGCGCTGACAAAGTGCGTTCAGATGCTAAGAGAAGCGAATTCGTTGATCTCAGCTTCGATCGAAGAATTAGAGACGAGCGCACGGCGGGACTTCCGACAAAGCTTTGACGATGGCAGCTTCGCGCAAGAGGTGCAGCAACTCGCAGCGTCTTTAGGCCTCCGTGGGGTCCGGGTAGTTGACCGTTCAATCATGAGCTATCCTATCATAGTGCGATTAAGCAGTGACGACGTTGCGCTGTACGTAGCGAAGAAGCGGTCAACTGCGGTTCGGCCGTCGGTAGTTGTCGCGGAGCTGGTAAAGGCGCGCAGCGCGAAAACGCGGTCGAGTGGCACGAAGATGTTGGACGCCGTCGAGAAAGCTTATACTCGAGTGACCAACGGAAGCTTCCACGTCGCCGCTCGCATCGCCGACGTACATGCGGAGTTGACACCTTTGCCCGCTCAAGATGCCGATTGAGCTTGACCCGGTTTCCCGGACACACACATAGCGCTGGCGAAGAACCAGCCTACGAGGTGCCATGGGAAAAGAACGTCGATCATTTAGCGAGGAGTTTAAGCAAGCCGCGGTTCGTCGCGTAGCCGCCGGCGAGCACGGTTTGTCGCACATCGCCCGCGAGATGGGAATCCACCCTTCGCTGCTGCAGACGTGGCGGCGAAAGTACGGCTCAACCGGTTCCGCGAAAGCGGCGGTAAAGCCACCGACGTCACTTGAAGATGAAAACCGCCGTCTGCGTCGCGAAAACGCAGCTTTACGTGAAGATCGCGAAATATTAAAAAAAGCCGCGGCGTTCTTTGCGAAGGAATCCCGATGAAATACGCGTTCATCGAGGAGCAAAGAACGCAGCACAGCGTACGCCGGATGTGCAAGCTTCTCAGCGTTTCGCCCGCCGGATACTATGAGTGGCGCGGTCGGCCGCCGAGCCCGCGAGCACTTGTAGACGCTACGATTGCGGCCAATATAAAGCGCGTGCACGCCGAGAGCCGACGAACGTACGGGCGGCCACGGATCCATGCCGAGTTGGCTGCTCAAGGGCTGCGGATCGGCCAAAAGCGTGTCGGCCGTCTGATGAAAAAGGCTGGAATCGCCGGCATTCGCCCAAGACGCTTCCGCAAGACGACCGATTCGGGTCATGCCCTCCCGATCGCCGAGAACGTGCTCGCGCGGCAGTTCGATGTGATTGAGATCGCTGAGAAGAATCGCGTCTGGGCTGGCGATATTACGTACTTGCCAACGCGTGAGGGCTGGCTGTATCTGGCGGTGGTGCTGGATCTTGTTTCCCGTCGCGTTATCGGATGGTCGATGCAATCCACGATGGAGCGGACTCTCGTAATTGACGCGTTGAAATCCGCGATTAAGAGCAGACGAACAACCCAAGGAACGCTCTTTCACTCTGATCGGGGAAGCCAATACGCTAGCGAGGATTTCCGCACTGTTCTCACAGCACACGGAATGAAGGCGAGCATGAGTCGGAAAGCTGAATGCTGGGATAATGCCGTAGTCGAGAGCTTCTTTGGTACGATGAAGACGGAGCTCGGTGATCCGATATGGGAAAGTCGAGCCATCGCACGCGCAGTTATTTTCGACTATATTGAGATCTGGTACAATCGTAAGCGCCGACACTCTACGCTCGGCTATGTCAGCCCGGAACAATACGAGTCGACGCTGCCGATCGCAGCTTAGCAAATCGTCCGGGAAACCGGGTCAAGCTCAAGGAGACATCACTAAGCCAGCTCGATCTTGTATACAAGACCGCGGTAAAAGCAATGCGTCTTCCAGATCGAAAAAGTGCTGACCTCGGTGAGGTAGCGACGAAGATCGATAAGAAGTCCGTCGTATACCAAGAATTCATCGGATCCATTACTAACTCTGATTGTGCTCTAGATCCTATATTTCCCGCTTCGCTCGATCTTTATGAACGGTTACGCGTTGGCGACTACTTTGTCGATGCTATCAGGACATTCTGGGACGGCGGTCGTCTAAGCATTCCGGGACTACGGAAAGAGATGCGACGTTTTAACGCCGAGCATTTCGCGTTAAAAACGCCAAACTATGGCCAGCTCGCTACAGAACGATTTGTTTTCGCCGCCGGTTTACTCCGAGCCGCCGGCTATAAGGGCTGGGTAATACTACTCGACGAGATTGAGCTAGTCGCGCGATTTCCACTGAATGCGCGAGCTCAGTCGTATGTTAATTTGATGTGGCTGCTCGGTTATGGGACGACACCCATCGCAAATGCCTTCACGGTGGCTGCCGCTACAAACGAGTTCACGGGCGAAATCCTGGTCGACAAGCGCGATCAAGATGTAATTCCGCGCTCGCGAATGGCTCTTCGGAATCCCGAGCTGGCGCAACTTGCAGTAGCAGCACTCGGCAAGCTTGATGAGAATGCTGGTGCATGGGAGCGAATCATCGCGCAGGATCGTTCAGAACTAGATCGGCTGTACTCTCGCGTGAGGGAACTATATAAGAACGCTTTTGATTGGCATTTAGCAAGCTCAAGCCGACCGGCTGATAATGGTGTTCCGCGAAGCATGAGAATTCACATTCGAGAGTGGATAACGCGCTGGGATCTCTTACGACTTGATTCTTCATATGTTGCAAGCATTTCATCAAGGGTACTTAAACCGGACTTGACAGAGCAGATCGGTATAGACGAATCCGATGATCAGCCAAGTGACGATCGGACAGATTTGTTAGCAGGCTGAGAGTTTGCAGCACCCGTATGTTGTTCGCCTAAAAACTGCTGCTGATGAGAAAGGCGTAAGCGTCTGTTGTAGGCCTCTGGCGCTTGAGCCGTTCTTCCAAGATGATGCAAAACGTCGCTAAGCATCGCGTGGAGTTCATGGCAGCAACTAAGTAGGAGAGGCACGCATGGCTCGACGCGACTGGCCGCTAACGGAGAAACGTCGAATCGTCGGAGCGCGTGTCGGCCGGCGCATCGGCGGTCGAAATTGCCCGCGCACACTCGCCGCATCCCAGTATCGTGCATCAATGTCAACACCTCTATCGCGCCAGCAAGCTCAATGGTAAGCGTTCGGTGTAGGCCGTTTGGCGCTTGAGCCGCATAGCCGTTGAGGGGGTGAAAGCGGCTGCTTCGGGCGCCAGCAGCGCTTCTTTGACGTCGAGGTCGCCGGTTCGGGCGCCGAGGATCCGCCCCGCCGCTGCGCGCAACGCGGCCAGATCGGTTCGCAGCAGCGTCCGCTCCCAAACGAACATCTTGCCGTCGGTCTGCCACGCCCTGGCCCCGCGCGACGTTGCTTCCGTCGTCCCGGGGAGGCCGAGCGCAAGACGCCGCACGTCGTCCCATGTTGCCATGCCGAAGGCTTCGCGCCGCTTCGGGCGGCGTCCACCGGCGGCCGTCAACGTGTCCACGCTTCCCAAGGCGGCTCGCAGCGTCGAAGCCGGGACGTTCGTACGGGACGCTTTTTGGGCACCCTTCACCTAAAATTGAAGAATGAATTCGCCCGATTCGAGTCGCCGGCGCATTTTGCGCATCCTCGCCGCGGTGTTCGTGCTGCTGCCGGCCGCCTTCGCCCGCGCGGAGGCCGGCGCACCTCGCGGTGCGCTTCCGGATATTGTCGCGAACGACAATCGCGTCGCCACGGGCACGGCCGATTCGGCCGGCGTCACCATTGCGCTCATCGCCCGGCGCGGACGGTGGTATCCCGACGGTCTGCGGACGCTGGGCGCGCCGATGAACGCACTCGGGGCCGGCAAGCCGCTCCGGACCCCGCTCCGCTCTTCCGCGTTCCGGCCGGCACACGGGTGACGATCCAGGTGCGCAACGCGCTGCTTGGGGGAACGCTGCACACGGCTTTGCGAGCGAATCGATGGGCGACTTCCCGATCTCGATCGCCAGCGGTCAGGAGCGGGTCATCCGCTTCGCCGCGACACGCCGGGAACGTACGTATACTGAGCCTCGGACAAAACCGCGTCGCCGGCGACACGCCTCGGCCGCGACGCGGGTTGTCGGGCGCGATCGTCGCCGACGATCCGCGGCGACCACGGCCGGCGGACCGCGTGTTCGTCATCAACACGTGGATCGGCGTGATGCGCAAGGACGGCACGCCCAACTTTTCCTACGAGCTTGAAGCGATCAACGGCCGCTCCTGGCCGGCGAGGGAGCCGCTGACGTACACTGTAAGTTCCGTCGTGCGCTAGCGCATCGCCAACGGCGGACTCGAACCGCACGCGATGCACTTGCATGGTTTCCCGTTCACGCTTGACGCGGTCGGCGACGGCGTGCACGCTCTGTTGCTCACCGGTCGTCCCGCGCGGCGCAAAGTCACGGCACTGGCACGCGGCGCGCGCGGGGATGTGGATGTTCCATTGCCACGTCGCGCCGCACATCCTCGCGCATTTCGCCGATGGCCGTCTCGTGGCCGGCCGTCGTATCTTTAAAGAGCGACTCACCTCAACACGCCACGGACGATCTGCTTTGCGGCAACCGCGGTATCGCACCAAAGCGCATGCTGCCGAACCGACGGCTGTTCGCCCCTTCTTCTCGCTTAGCATGAGAACGCCAGCGCCGCACGCGCCGCTTCGTGGGTCGCAAACTTCTGTACCGCGCCCCTTGTCCCGCAGTACGTCGAGTGCCCGCGACATAACCCTGGCTCACGAATCGCCCGCGAATCGCGCAACCATTCCTTACTTGCCCGCCGCGTCTTGTGCCAGTCCAACGCGCCATGCTCCTTGGCCAATCGGCGTAGCACCCCCGTGGCGACACTCTCGGGCTGCGAGGTTGTCTCCCAATCACAACACGACCGGTAACCAGGACGTCGCTGGGAAAAGAAAAAAGCCCGTGAATACGAGCTGTGTCATGGAGCCGACGAGCGGATTTGAACCGCTGACCTGCTGATTACGAATCATATTTAGGGACTTTTCGAAATGGCAGAATCGTTGATTTATAACGTTTTTTTTCCCACCGTGATCCGCCCGAGTCCACCGGAATTCGACTCATTGCCTGTACGATAGCCTGTACACATTAACTGTTTGAGGAAATCGGCTTGAGCGCGTTTTCGGGCACGAGGAATCGGCCCCGTCGGTCGACAGGACGCGCTCGTTTGCCGTCTCACGGGAAAGATGACACCAACGCGAATGACTCGATGATGACCGCCGCGTTTCCGGGAGCTTACCGAGGTTTGCGCGACTCATCTGGATAGGCTTTGAACGTGACCTCGAACGAGGACCGTTGAAGCTGTGCGTGGGCGCGCAGGCTCCGAACATGCCGAAGCGAGTACGGGGTGACCACGCAATCCTCGTTCGGTACGAACAAAACAGGCGATCAGTGTGCCAACGATATCGATTTGGGTTGCTAGCAGCCGCTATTACGTCCGGAGTGACGCCCGCAAACACGTTCTGGAGCCGGTCAGGTTGAAGTTTCTTGTCGCGACGTTTGCTGCGGGGCTCGTGTCGGTCACGGCAAGCACAACCTTGGCGATGGCCTGGACTCTGCCCAACTCGTCGACGACGCCCGGCGCGATCGGATCGAGTGATCCAACCATCGTCTGCGTTCGCGGCTATTCGCGCTCGGTGCGGCCACCGTACAGCTACACTTGGCGCAAGTTTCGTGTCAGCGTCTTTCGCGCGTACGGCATCCCGCACGAGCAGTGGCGCGGCTATACGCTCGATCACCTCATCCCGCTAGAGCTCGGCGGCGCACCCGAGGATCTGCGGAACGTCTGGCCGGAGCCGAAAGCCGATGCGAAGCGCAAGGACGAGGTCGAAGGCGCCCTGCTCGCCGCAGCCTGCTACCAGCATACGCTGACTCTGGCGGCGGCGCAGGCCGCGATCGCGCGCAACTGGACCACGACGCCGGTGGGGCTGCCGGTGATTCGAGCGGATCACTACCATCGGAGCAGCGAATAACGTCGGCGGGCGGCTACAGAGTGCCACCCAGGTGGCCGTCAAATGCGTCATACTGATGTTATGGATCAGCACAACCCATTAACGGACCCGACCTCATTCATCGCCTACCGGCTCGCAAATGGCGACTCGTCGCTGGGGACTAAATCAGCTCACGCCGCAGCCGGCAACACGCGGATGGCGTCCCCCGGAATCGTCGCGTTCGGATTCCTGATCGCCGCGATCATAGCGATCACGGTGCTAGTGTTATAGAACGTCCCCGATATCAACGATCAGCAACGGAGAATGCTGCATCGAAGTGGTTTTAGGTTCCGCTGCGGCTGGCGAGGCCGAGCCTGGCACCCTGGCACGCCGCGTGCCTCCACCGGGCGGCCAGTGCAGCGCCCGGTCTTCAACGACGTATCGCGATCTGGCAGATCACGCCCCAGGCCGGAGACTCATCGCTAGCATCGGCGACCGGACTCGGCCCGAATCCCCCGAGCGAAGCGAAACCGCGTCCTGCGGATTACGCTAACTACGCGAGCGCCGACTTTGCAACACTGGTCTGTTAAGCATTTATCTTGGTTCTTGACTACCTCTTAGAAGAACGCTCGGATTTCTGCAATCGCAGACTCGAGCGTTGACTCTCGCGGAAACCAAGTGCTAGCTTCGGTGATACAACGCTGAAGTTCGACACGTTGTTGTTGCCTCAGTGTACCTCCGGCGACAAAGTAGTCGCGCGTTCCGCGAAATAACGTAGCGAACGGTTGGATACTTGTGCGGGATGGACGCTCCCTTTCGGCTGCAATCGCCTGTGTTAGACAAGTAAAAGCTTCCCGATATGCAGCATTACGAAGTCCCGGTTCTGCTTTCATTTGAGCAATGAGAACCTTGCCTAGCGTGGTGAGCGGTAACGGGTGAAACTCAATCGAAACAGCGAATCTTGCATGCTGTATCGCTGCGGTGAGATATTCTCCGCCAGTTAGGCGGTCAGAAAAATAACGAGCGAGTGCCCGTAGCGCGAGTTGCTCCCAATATCTTGAGTTCCATTGCCATTGCAACTTTGTGTCGGCATAAAACTGGTCTGCCAAGTCTCCAAGAAAGGGATGTACCACTTGATCGTAGTCGAAGAGTCGATTAGCTATACGAGCCTCCGCACTCCTCGATCTTATGGTGCGCCGATTGATGCGAGCTGATATACCATTCGCAAGTTTGACGAAAGCGGCGAGAAGTTGATTCTTGTCGCTCCTTTCAAGAACTCTCGTCGCCAGAGATGCGCTTATTGGAACAATGAATGAACCGTTAGACCTTTCCAAGTAGCACAAAGGCAGGGCGCTCTCTTTGGAGAATTGTTCATCCCAGCGCCCCCGTCCCGTGGTAATGGCGAGCACGTCGAAACGAACGCCCCCTCGGAAGCAGTGTTGTGCCAACGCGGCGACAAGGTAGCGTTCCCGATGCAGCTCATCGGACTCTTCAATTAGTGAATCAACAATGCGATCGAGCGGTTTGAAATCGTTCAAGATTCGGCAGCAAGCGACAGCGATCGAATCGGTTGAAATTAATACGGAAAATCGGTCACGATTTCCGATAGCTTCACGTGCTCCCAATAGCCCTGCGTTCGCGTAAGATGCAATGAGTTGATCGACCTCCTGAGGCGTCAGGCCTAGGCCGTCTATCTGACAAAATGGCACATTGCCAATCGCGCTCATCACATACTCCCTGCGATAGTAGCGTTCAGCGCACAAAATCGCGACATCTCGCTTAGTTAACTGATTTACAACTTCGCATATTGAGTTAGCCTGGTCTGCAAGATTATCGACGACGATCACGAGCGGGCCAGAAATACCGTTAAGAGCTTTTTGCCGTGCGAGTTGGCTCTACACTACTAAGCGCAGAGCACATTATAACATTGATACCGCGGTTCGCGAAATCAAACGCAGCCCTTCGCAAGATGGTGGTTTTTCCCGATCCAGTCGACTCCATCAGAAGGACAATCCGATGTGGCTCACTCGGATTTAAACAGCGGTCAACCTCAGCAACGACGCGCGTGGTTGCATCGCGACCAATATCCAAGGAATCCGCAAGGTCGGGCCAACTCGGTGGATGGCCATAGAAGAATCGTGAGCTGATTATCTTTTGGGAAGTTCCTTGTAGATGAGCTGGCACGAGCTCGAAGTCCGAGCCAAAGGACATCGCGTCTCGTGCAGGTATACTTTCTGGCAGCAAGTCTCGGAGCGAAATGTCTACGAGTTCTATCGGGCGCGGGCGATGAGGTACATGCTTATCCAAATAGTCAAAGAATTCGACTGCGTCTCCCTCGAATAGCAGCATTCCATGAGCGTCGCAGTACTGTTTCGTAATTGCGTCCGGTGAACGGTCGACGAAGATTGATGGACCGCGATCACTTCGTGGTGTCACCGCTGTTCGGTGCGCGACATAATACTCAAGGTCAACTTCGTCGAGGGAAGTCCCGGCGATGATGAACGGCTCGACAGCGAGAAAGGCGCTAAGGGTAACCATCCAAGCGTTTATCGATGATATTTGCCGAGCATACTCACTTGCAGAAAATACGTATTGTTGATTCGGTGAGCGAACCCATCCGTGCAGATGTATTATAGGAACATCGAGTAAACTACCTGACTCTACGTAGGGGTCCTGGTAATTGAACGTCGTTGCCCGTTGTAAAAGGGACGATTGTGCGTAAGCGACTTCGACCGCATCGTCGATGTTCCACGTGTACACGCGTCGCCAAAGGAACTGAGTAATCTTAAGCACCGACGGTCCAGGTTTCTCAACACAAAAATGGGGTGTTACGTGTTCGGCAATCTCTGCTGCTGTCAAAGTCGAGAATACACGCTGTAACGTTGAGGCCGGTTTAGCGCCCTTAAGTGTGCAAAGCTGCTGCTTGAGGGCTTCTGAGCCTGGGACTTTGGCTGAGGAAAAATTGCACGAATCCAGGCTCACACCAGCGCCGATAAGCAGGTTATAATGTCCCGCACGAATCGAAGGTGCAATTTTCTCGATATATGGATCTGTAAATTCGCTATTCACGATGCGGTCCCCGAGTCGTCACTTCCAGAAGTCTGCAAGCACTTCGCTTCTTGATCGATGCATCAGCTCATCTTAAGGCATTTCGAGCCGCCGCCGGATGATTCTACAGCGTTCCGGGTCGTCGGCAAGCCGCACCCCCGTGTGGCACGACGTGAAGGGGCGCACCGGCTCATTGCGCCCCAACAAACGCTGCTCGCGGCCAAAAGCGCGCAATCCCCTCCTTTTCCGCGCGCACACGGTCGCAGGGGCATTCACGTTGCCGTCGCCATCGGCGGCGATTGCAAAAAACAGCGAGTCTCCGCGCGGTAATCGCTGTGTCCTCACACACGCGAAGCCCTGTCGTGGTGAGTATGAGAGATAGCACGCGTCGTGCTGGTGAGCACTCGGCACCAGCGGGCGAACTCGTGGCGGGGGCCGGGTGGCAGGACCGGGTGTCGCACGCTGCCGGATTGCCCGCCAGCGGGTTCTTCTCCCGGCTTGGTGTCCCGATCGCCGCAGCCTTCATGCAGCGCGAATCAACGATGTCACGCACTTAGCACACGAGTAGCAGCTCATGAGGTGATGAGTTGCGAGGCGTGCATGACCGAAGAGACGCCGCCCATGCTGTGCCTGGGGCGGTGCCCGCGCGCAAGTTGGAAACGACATCCGAGATTTGCACCCCTCGCGGCATTTGAGATTTGAACCCCTAAGCGCATAGAAGCAGGGCGCCCCTCCCGAAGGCGACGGTAACGACACTGCCGCTCGAGAGGAGCGCCCCAAGGGGTGATTACCATGGAAGTTTGGGAGTCCATTCGACTTCGTTGCCGGCGCGACGGAGAGCAGATCAAACCAACGGCCCGAGAACTGGGCATTGCACCAAATACGCTTCGCAAATATTTACGACAGGACACGCCGCCTAAATCAAAGACGCTGATGCGCCCTAAAGTGTTAGACCGCTATCAGCAACATGTCGACGACTTAATTCGATCAACGCCGCAGATAACTGCCGCTCGCGTCGGAAGTTATCTACGCCAAAATGTCGATGCAGATCTTAGCATCGGCGAACGCGCATTGCGCATTTACGTCGCCCACCGCCGCGAGATCCTCGTACCAAAAGAAGCGTTTATCCGCGCGGCATATGCGCCGGGAGACCAATCCCAATTTGATTTCTCACCAATGTCGGTGTATCTGGGCGGTGCTCTGGTCGTTGTGCAAGTATTCGTGCTGCGCCTCAGCTACAGCGGTCGGTTCATGGCTCGGGCTTCGATGCGGTGCGACCAGCCGGCGCTTTTCGCTGGTCTGCTTGCCGGTTTCACGACGTTTGGAGGATTGACGCGCTGCGCGATTTTCGACAACGCGTCGACGGCGGTGAAGCGCGTCTTACGTGGGCGCAATCGCACGGAGAACAAAGCGTTTACCGCGTTTCGCGGCGGTTTAGCGCTTCACGTCGCGTTCGCCGCTCCCGCCAAAGGCAACGAGAAAGGCGGCGTGGAGGGCGTTCATGGCTACATCGAGGACAACTTCTTCCGGCCAATTCCCGCCTTTGCCGATCTCAATGAGTTGAACGACGCGCTTGCGCGCTTCTGTGATACGAACCTCGACCGCGAGCATTCCACCTTTCACGAGAAGATCGGCGACCGTTTCGCTCGCGAGAAGCCGATCTTGCTGCCACTGCCAACGATTTTGCCACGAGCCTGCGTTACGCGGTACGCGAGGATCAACAAGTTCGCCGAAGTAATCTACGAGTCCAACGTTTACTCGGTGCCAACGAAGTACGCTCACCGTCATGCCGTTATCGAAATCTACGAGAATAAATTACGCATCATTGTCGAGAATGAGTCGATAGCCCAACATCCACGGGGCTTTGGCCACGACGAGCGGTTCTTGGATCCGCGCCATTACGTTGCTCTGCTCGCTCATAAACATCGAGCGGCTGAAACCGCGCTGGTGCTCAGTGATGGACGCATTCCAAAGGAGCTTCATGACCTCCTCGATCGTTATCGCGAGGCGGATCCTGGAGCTGCAACCAAACGTTGGACTCAGGTGCTGGCGCTGCTCGCCGACGCGCCTATCGATGAACTCGTGCAGGTCATAACGCATGCACGGGCACGCGGAACTGACGATCCCGCAGCGATCGCGCTTCTCTTGCGTCAGCATCAAGCACCGACGCAGAAGCCAAGCATTGAGCTGCACCTCCTTCCCGCATCTGCACGCATCGCAACCACAAATCCCGACCTGAATGCGTACGCTACGGCGGCTTTGATGGAAGGTGCGGCATGATGGAAGCGCCGCTTTTGGAGATGCAACTCCGCAGCTTGCACCTACCGACTGTACTTACGAACTACCGCCGGCTTCTCGGTGACCACGCCGAGCCGTTACCCTACTTGTGCGATCTCATTTCACTCGAGGCTGCGAAGCGACAGGAGAACGGCGTTCGCGCGCGCATCGCTGCGGCTCATTTTCCAACGATCAAGACGATCGAATCGTTTGACTTTACGCTGCAGCCGGAGTTGCCCAAAGCCAAGCTACTTGAACACTTCGACGGAACGTTCGTGGAAGGACGTCGCAATCTCATTCTCAGCGGACCACCCGGCGTGGGCAAGAGTCACGTTCTCAGCGCACTTGGCTTGGCAATGTGTACTCGCGGCTACCGGGTATACTTTACAACGGCGGCCGCGTTGCTAATGAAGCTCATCGCTGCTAAACGAACCGCGAATCTTGACAGACATTACCGCAGTCTGGATCGACTTGACCTGTTGCTAATTGACGAGCTTGGATACGTGCCATTCGAACGCGAAGCGACAGACTTACTTTTTCAACTCATCTCGCAACGCTACGAGCGACGAAGTATCGCGCTGACAACCAATCTCCCGTTTGAAAAATGGACACAAGTGTTTCCGGACGAGATGACAGCAACGGCCGTCATCGATCGACTTGTCCATCATGGCTCCGTATTCGCATTCACGGGTCAAAGCCACCGACTCCGAAGCCGCGGGAAATCCTCCAAGAGCGCCTAACTGCCCTAGGGGTTCAATTCTCGGCGACCGTTACAGGTTCAAATCTCAAGTGCCGTTTCCAGACCCGACCTCGATTCGAGTTGCTTGTGACCACGTTTTCGCGCAACGCGGTACGCACGATTGGCCAATATACACATTCGCATTTCCGTCGGAATGGAATCGGATCATCGAGGCCCTCGCACTAGAGGTCGGCTATGACACAATCGACAGCACGAGAATCAGCCGCCGTTTTAACGATTTTCTCGCGCGCCTCAACGAAGCACCTGGCACGCCGAACCACGAGTACTAATCCCGCATTCACCGGATGAAACGGCGAATTTGATGTAGTCGACGAGCGAATTTGCTATAGTTGACAGGTGATTCACGCTGATGACACGCGGTCGAATTCATGAACCCGACGGGTGAAGCGAAAGACGGCGTCTTGCGGCCGGATTTTGAACGGCGCGTGATGATTCACTTTCGGGTTCCGTCGTTACTTCGGATGCGGGTCTGCTTGCGTATCGCGAACTCGATGACGCATTGGGATTGAGCGAATCAGCGACCGATCGGCTTGCCGACGCACGCACGGGCAAGAATGGCCGGAACGCGTTGGTGGGCATGCTTCGTCAATCCGTCTTCGGAAGGCTCGCCAGGTATGAAAACGTGAACGACGCCGAACGGTTGCGGCACGATCCCGCGATGCGCTGGATCATCGGCGGTAAGGCCGCGAAAGGCCATGGTGCATCACCGAGCCAGATGGACCGTTTCGAGACGCGCTGGTTGGCGCAGTAGGAAAACCTCGCAGCACTTACCGATCTCTCCGGTCATTGGATCGATCGTGTTGCAAAGCATCGTCGCGGCGATCGCATCGTGCTCGATTTGGGCTCGAGCGTCAGCCCCACGCATGGTGAGCAAGAAAACAGCGTTTGGAACGGACATTTCGGCTGCACGTGTTACCACCCGCTCTTTCTCTTCAACCAGCATGGCGATTTGGAGCGAAGCGTGCTTCGCCCTGGAAACTGCACAGCGCCGACGGCTGGGAAGGCGCCCTCAAGCCCGTCGTCACGCGCTACCAACGTACCGGCAAGACCGTCGCATTTCGCGGCGATGCAGCCTTCGCGCAACCCAGAATGTACGAGTACCTCGAGTCGTTGGGTGTCGAGTACGCAATCCGGCTGCCGGCTAATCAGGTCCTTCAAGCGCGGATTGCCGATCTGCTCACACGACCGGTAGGGCGCCCACCGAACTACGTCTTGCGGTTCTATCGAAGTTTCCGCTATGGGGCGAAGAGTTGGTCCCGTCCGAGACGCGTCATTGCCAAAGTGGAGTGGCATCCGAGGGAACTGTTGCCCCGGGTTGGCTTCATAACGAACTTAACGATTATGAGCAAGAACGTGGTCGCGTTTTACAACAAGCGCGGCACCGCGAAGCAGTGGATCAAAGAAGGCAAGGGTGCGATCAAATGGACGCGGCTTTTGGAGCAGCCCCCGTTTGGACCGGACACGCGGCATAGCCTGAGGACATAGGCATACGCCTATGAATACCACTATGACTTATGCGCAGAAAGTCGAAGTGATCACGAGCGTCGAGCGTCGATCGTCGGCGCCGGTGGTCTGTTGAAGAGAAGATCCGGATGGTCGAGGAGTCTCGTCGGCCGGGAATGTCGGTCTCGTACGTGACTCGAATCCACGGCGTAGCTTCAAGCCAGCTCTTCAAGTGGAGAAGTCGAATGGCCGAAGGAAGCATTCGTCAAGACCTTCAAGCGCGATTACGTCCGAATCAATCCATGTCCAGACGCCGAGACCGTGATCGCAAGCATCGATGGGTGGTTCGAGGACTACAACCGATGCCATCCGCACCGCGGACTCAAGATGCTGTCCCTCGCAAGTTCATAGAAGCCAATTAATCACCCGCCGCGTGTTCGGTTTAGTGGGGCCACTGCAAAGTCGCGATCCCGCGTACCCTGTTTGCCGAGATCCTCAACCGGATATCTGCCCTGCGTTCACCACCGCTAACCGCATCATAAACGTCCTGGCCGAGCGACCATCGCCGGCGATAAAGACGGGAGATTTGCGCCCTGATGACTCTGAAAATGCCATTTTCACCAGTTCCGGCGCTCCTCGCGACTTTCGCCGTGGGGAAATCGACTCCGCGCCCTCCCGAGCGCCCGAGAGCGGCCGGATTTGAGCGGCCCTGACTCGAAAAAGGAACCCATATGGGGAATCCCAGCTAACATATTCATTCCTCAGTATGACATCCATTGTAGATCGACTCATACGGTGTCTAGCGTTAATGGCGAGCGCCTTACTGCGAAGGGCGTCAAACTGGTGGAACGTTTTCCATCTCCCGGTTCCGAAGCACCATGGAGGGCAAGCATCGGACTTATTTATGATGACATTCTCGTGAGCTACACCGTCTGCGGAAGATCTCGTTTCAGACAGAACTAATGGTCTATAGTGGTCCCAAAGACAAGGCTTTAATAATGGACGAGTCGATGCCCGATGACGCTATGGTAGTCGAAGTTGATCTGGACGGTGCTGTCGCGATGCTATTGGATGGCACTTACCGTCTTAGGAGCATCCGATGAGCGGCGCTCGCGTGCAACGCCGTCCCGAGGGCGGCAGCCAGATTCCCGAACAATCCGCCCTTGCCGGTAGGTTCGGGAGCCACTCGCTCGAAAAGCTCTGCCCTTGATAGCAGTTGCATCGGTCGCCATTTCGGTAAACCGTTTCGAAGAGCCAGCGGAGATCTGAATGTGGTTCGAGGTTCTGGAAGGAACAGGCCCTGCGGGCATTGTCGTGGCCGCTCTCAAAGGCCTGGGTGGAATTGGATATCTGGGCGAGATTGTTGAACAATGTCGCGTCATCGGGCACCCACAACCCGAGCCTTCGGTGCGTCGACTTTTGCAAGAGCACTCCTCTGACGCTGTGTGGGGAAAAACCGATCTCGGCTCGCGATCTATTCTATACCGTCGATGGGGTCAAGAAACGAACCGGATTTTGGGGCTTACGGGGCTTCTCCAGCGCACCCTACGAGTATCCAATCCGCGGAATGCGCCGTGCTTACGCCGACCTTCTTGATCGCGTCGCCACGCCTCTTGCAAATGTTCGCGGCATCGCCTATCGCGACGAAATTGTGCACGCGATTCAAGTGAGCTTCGCCCCTGGCTCGCCATATCCGGACACCCTACGCGAAGATGGAATTATTGAACACATCGGCGAGGGACGCGCCCCGCTGCAATCAAACGTCGGCGGCAATCGCGGTATGCTCGAGGCTCAGCGACTCGGGTACGAGATCCCCGTTTTCCAATCCATCGGACCGAAGAACAAAAAGCGTTACGCAGACCTTGGACTATATCAAGTCGTCGATTCTACGCGCAGAGCACTACGCTTTGGTGAAAATAATTACGACACGGATGCCTTCGTATTTCTACTTAGACCAGCTCCAAACGGCACGCCGCTGGATGATCACGAAGCAGATCTTGAAGTCCGTCGAGACAACTTAAACAGCAGGGGAGGGTTTGAGAATCCGCTCGTCCGCGACATAGCCACGGCACCGCCAAAGCCGGCGTCGGGTGATGCTAAAAGCACGGATCCTGAAGTCCGTCGCCAGGCTGCAGATCGTCGCGTTAAGGCGCATTTTGAACTAGTCAAAGCGTTTGAAGCTCGAGCAAAAGCCGCCGGCCTTGAGTGCAAGTGTGACTAGTATGCCGACGTTTTGTGTGACGGTAATATCTTCGAGATGAAGACATTAGAAAGCGACGACATTGCGCAGATCAGAGCTGCGATTGGTCAACTGTATCACTATATGTTCATTCACCGCACGATGCCTGAGTATGCCTCTCCACGCCTGTACGCTGTTTTTGACCGAGAGATCGACCACGAGACAGTGGCCTTCATGAGCGCTAAAGCTAGAATCGGCGTTATATGGCACTCACCGGCTGGCTTCGAATCCACTCCAGACGTTAAGGCAGTGCTTCCATGGCTTTTTTGAGTGATTTGGTTATGCGTGAACATTTCAGACGGTCACGAGCATCAGTAGTGAGCAGAAGGAATATCGGGAGCGGATTAAAGTAGCATCAGATGGACATCGAGGGCAATATCGATTCTCAGAAATACCGTAATCCGCTAATTTATCAGTGGTTATTTTATGCCGTTGCGCGCGCCATTTTGAGAGTGCTATATGAGAGACAACTTAGTCAACACTCGGAGCTATTTTTTGACATCCTGACGGAGATTGAGCAGAATAAGAAGGCAAATATTGTCTATAAAGCTCTTGACCTATCACGCCAACGCATTTTAGCTGATATCGTGGCTCAGATACTGCAGGTTTCAGGCGTAATAACACGGGCTGAAAATAGCTGGATGCTGAGCGCCGCACAACTTCAAACGCCCCGTCCGCAAAGTCTCACGAACAGATACATTTCGATGGTTTACGGAGAATATAAGCGATGGGCTCATGCGCGGCCGGATGAGTATCGCCTCGATCTTAGCGAAGCTTTGCAGATGCTTCCAGCAACACCAAGACGTGTTTCAGGGATCGAGAAGCCAGATCAAGCGTTGCTTCCTGAAATGCTTAAACCAGAGGAAGAGCGTCGGGACGCCCTTCAACAAGTGTTTTTCGTAACCGATCGAAAACAGATTGACTTCGGAGCGTTTGGAAACGAACGCTCCGAGGATGAACCTTGGGTGTCTTATGGGAGCGCTATAGTAAGTGTACCTGACATTCATTTGCCCGCAGATTTCGAGAGGCCATGGGGATTTAGAGGACTCAAACTCTCTGAAGACTTTAACAAACATATCGTGATCCAAAGTGGTTTATTTAAGGTGCTGGGTGAAACAGAATTCTTTTTACAAGTTACAGCCGAGGAGAACAGTGCACTTATTTTTGTCCACGGTTATTCAACGTCGTTCAGGGATTGCATACTGCGTAGCGGTCAGATTGCACATGACATGGCCTTTCAAGGGCCCGTCATAGCTTTCTCCTGGCCATCGCGAGGCGTAACGGAAGCGTACACACAAGATATCACTGATGCTCTTTGGGCCGGCGACCATCTCGGAAAACTTTTGATCGACCTCGCAACGAACGGATCGAGGCGTGTTCACATACTTTCGCACTCAGTGGGAGGCCAGGTTACAACGGAGGCCATTCGCTTCGTGGATCACGAGCGTGCTCTTGCCAATGTTGGTGAGTTAATTCTTGCTGCTCCTGATATTGATCAGGGGATCTTTAGGCAGCGGCGGAAACTAATCTGCGATACGGCAAGCAGAGTTACTCTCTATGCTTCGGAGCTTGATAAAGCCCTGACAGAGTTTTCAAAAATCGTTAATGGATGTGTCCGTGCTGGAGACGCCACGCAAATCTTGGTGTGTCAGGATGTTGAAAGTATCGATGCAACGGCCGTGACGGTCGACTGGCTCGGACATGGATACTTTTGCGAAACTATCGAATTGCTCGATGACATAAAGTTAGCGCTTGCGGGTACAGCTCCGCCTAGGAAGAATCTAATGAAGAAAACGGCCACTGATGGTTCAGTTTATTGGGCTTTTCACTTACCAACGACTCCTTAGTTTGAGCTAGCTACTCAACGGCTCGGAGGCCTGCGCGCGCCTCGTTCGGCAGGGCCTTACCTCCCGGAACGGATTTTCGCGCGTTCACCTGGACCACGGCGCCGGCGATTGGCCAGAAACTTCGGCTCCACGGTGCTTCGCGATCGGATTGGAGGACGGCGCCTCGTTTGCCAGCGCCTTATCTCCTGGATCCGATTTTCGCGCTTTTTCGGGCAGATCGCTGAGACCGTAAGCGTCTGTTGTAGACCGTCTGGCGCCTGAGCCATCTTTCCACGATGATAAAACAACGTCGCTTATCATCGTGAGGAAGTTATGGCAACAGCAAAAGCAGCAAAGGCGCACGTGGCTCGGCGCCGCTGGCCGTTAGTGGAGAAACGCCGCATCGTCGAGTTGACGCTTTCAGCCGGCATATCGGTCGTGGAGATCGCGCGTACGCACGCGCTGCATCCCAATATCGTGCATCAGTGGCGACGACTCTATCGTAGCGGCAAGCCTGATGCGCAGTCGGCGCCAGCACCGCAAATCGATAGCGATGCGGCGAGCGCAATGTTTGTGCCAGTGCGCGTCGTTCCCGCGGTGCGCCAGTCACGCGCGACGGTGCAGCGCGACACGTCGCCGGTTTGCAGCAGCGTAATGCACGTCATGTTGGCCTCGGGTTCCGCGCTGCGGATCGAGAGCGCAGCGATCGATGCGGCGTTGGTCTGCGCAGTGGTTGCGGAACTGCGGCGATGAGCGTTGTCGCGAGCGCAGTTCCGAGCGGCACGCGGGTATGGCTGACCGCCGCGGAATCTGTCAAGCTATTTGAGACCATCGAGTAAAAATAGTTACGCTATGCCGCGCATAGTTCGTCCGACGGTGGATTGATCCAGACCGCCTCCGGTAGCGACTGGCGCTTGGGCTGACCATTGACGAATCGCTCGGGATGAGACTCAAAGGCGGCGCACATAATGGCGTGTCGTTGAGCAAGTCGGTCGGTGCCGGTCCCAGCATGAACTTCCGCCGGCGTCAACATCGCGATTCCAGAGTGTCGATGTTCGTTGTTGTAATAGGTCATGAAGGCGCGCGTGTGACCTAGGGCGTGTTCGAAGCAGCCGAATCGATCGGGGAAGTCAGCCGCATACTTCATGGTCTTAAATTGCGCTTCGGAGTACGGGTTATCATCGCTCACGTGGGGCCGGCTGTGCGATCTTCGTACCGCGAGTCGCTCCAAGAGTGTTCCGACGAGTTGCGCGGTCATCTCGGTGCCGCGATCGGCATGCACGGTCAGAGTGCCCGGAGTAATGCACTGTACTGCAATCGTTTCCGCGATGAATTCCGCTGCGATCGTTGCATCGGCTCGCCGCACCAAAGTCCAACGACGACCATGCGGCTAAAGACATCGAGCATGACAAGCAGCGAATACCATTCACCGCGATTTGGGCCTCGCAGTTTGTTGATGTCCCACGACCAACACTGGTTCGGCGCCGTCGCGAGGAACTCGGGCTTCACGTACTCGGGATGACGTGCTTGGCGCCGACGTTCACGGACCTCGTCACTCATACGCAATAGCCGATACATCGTGCTTTCCGAGCAAAGATATCGACCTTCGTCGAGTAAAATTGCGACGACTTGACCTGGCGATCGGTCGACAAACCGCGGGCCACGCAGCAGCACAAGACCTCGTCCCGCTCGCCATCCGTGAGGCGACGCGCAGCAATTCGCGGCCCGGCATGATTGGCGATGAGCGTTGGCTTTCGCAAGAGAGTCGCTCGCGAGACGCCGAGTGCGTTACACACCAGACGCGTCGGATACTCGCGGCATAACATGCGACAAACCGCGATTAATCTTCGTCGATGATCTCGCGGCTCTCGGAGTCCATCCCCAAGAGCCGCGCCGCTTTTTTTTGGATTTCTCCGATGAGCTCAGCGCGTTCGACACGTCGTCGTAGTTTGCGGTTCTCTCGCTCGAGTTCCACGATACGACGACTTGCGGCTTGCGCATCACCTTTTTGCTGCTCGCACGCTTTCAATGCACGAGCGTCGAGATCACCGTGCTGTAGCTGGCGACGCCAGGTCGCGATTTGCGATGAATACACGCCTTCGCGACGGAGCACCGCACCTTGCATTCCGTGCGCTGCTGCGTCGACTGCCGTCAGTATTCGACGCTTCTCTGCAGGCCAGAATCGACGCCGCTTCGCTTTGAGTACGATCTCCGGCGAGGCCGGAATCTTGCCGTTGGTAGTGGTTACCATCATGAGGATCTCCGCTGCCCCGGTCGTGAGCTTAGACGGTTCGAGTGCTGGTCTCAATTCATGTTGACAGATGGGGCGATGATGATCCCCATAACCGTCTTCACGGCGCGGATCGTGTTGGCGCTGCAGCCGCCCTCTTCAAGCGCACCAAAGAGGCCGATGACTCCGCGGCGATCGAAGCGATCGAGTCGCAACCCGCCGATAATGGGAGCCGCCTTGTCCCAGGCCCACACGTAGTGCTCGAACGTCTTGGCGCCAGTCGCCGTTCGCTTTTTCAAGCCAGGTAGTGACGTACTCGGAAATCCGAGCCGGATTGACCGGCCGCAGGCTACCACCGCCGCGAGCGCTGAGATCAGCGACTTTGCGCCGCGTCTCCTCGGCCGTCTTGCCGTACACGACGCGACGCTGGCGCTTCCCATTCGGGGCGCGGCAATTCATCTCGGACTGGAATAGTTTCTTGTCCTCCCGAAAGAGGAGGGCTCCCTCGCCCTTCCGGCGTCGGGCGGGCGTTTTGAGGCGGCGCTTGAGCGTCTTAGTGAGGGCCGCCAGCGCCTTGAGGGCGTCTCGAACGACGGTCGGATCGTCTCCGTTTTCGAGCGCTGAGAGGGCGTCTTGGCGGCGGCCAAATCGCACATAGCCTGTGTTATAGCCTGTACGAGGGCTAAAACCTGTATCCGCGATGTCGCCGGAAAGAAGAAAAAGCCCGTGGATACAGGCTTTCTGCTGGAGCCGACGAGCGGATTTGAACCGCTGACCTGCTGATTACGAATCAGCTGCTCTACCAACTGAGCTACGTCGGCCTATTGTGCTTCCACCGGGCCATGTGTCGACAGCAACGGTTGCGGCTTCCACGGTCTAGAAAGCGACCCTTTTTTCGAACGGTGGGTACTCGATCGTACAAGCCGGTAGCGGGGTGCTCGCGGTCCTGAAACGCTCCCCCTGTCGGAGCGGTGGCTAGCGCTACCGTTGCGACCCCACAACAGCGGACCCTTACTGCTCAGACCCAACTTTGGCAAAAGGGGCCACCATGCGACGAGTCCGTCCGCCTTAACTGCGACGAACTCCTTACGAAACGACGAACCGTCCGAGCTGCTCTTCGAGCCGCGCGAGCGTCTGGTACGCCGGAAGTACCTGCACGAGGCTCGACTGCGGTTCCCGCCCTGCGGCGATGGCGGCGCAAAACTCGCGATCTTCTAATTCGATGCCGTTCATCGAAACAGCAACATGCGCAAGATCGATCTTCTCGCTCCGCCCATTACTCAAATCATCGTAGTACGCAAGATAGGTTGCGTTGTCGCAAATGTAGCGGAAAAACGACCCGAACGGGCCGTCGTTGTTGAACGAGAGCGAGAGCGAAAGGATAGCACCCGTCGGCACCTTGAGCTGAATGCTCATGTCCATCGCGATGCCGAGTTGCGGGTGAATCGCGCCCTGAACGGCGTTGGCGATCGCCGCGGTCTGGCCGGTCTGCCACTGAAACAAATCAACCGTATGACAAGCGTGATGCCATAACAGGTGGTCCGTCCAACTCCGCGCTTGTCCAAGCGCATTGGTATTCGTGCGGCGAAAAAAATACGTCTGCACGTCCATTTGCGCGATCGTCAAGTCGCCCTTTTCAATACCCGCATGAACGAACTGGTGGCTCGGATTGAAGCGCCGGACATGTCCGGCCATTGCGATGACGCCCGTCTCGCGCTGCACGTCGATGAGTGCTTCGACGTCTTCGAGTGAATCGGCAACCGGGATCTCGATGAGCACGTGTTTACCGGCTCGCATGCAGGCTTCGGCTTGCGCGCGATGCAGTTGCGTCGGCGACGCGATGATGACGGCGTCGAGTCCCGGCTGGGCCAGCGTCTCGGCAAGTTCCGTCGTCCAGTGGCCGATGCCGAACGTTTGCGCGACGTCGCGCGTGCTTTCGGGCCGGCCGCCGGTAAGCGAAATAACCCGCACTCCGGCAATATTGCGCAGTGCTTCAAGATGCTTGATCCCGAACGCGCCCTGTCCCGCCAGCGCGATGTTGATCACGCGGCGTCGTTTTCGAGAATGAGGTGACCGACGGCCGTATTTGACGCCGGAACATGGTAGAACCGATGGACGACTTTCACGTCATCGGCGAGCGCACCGCGCATGATCAGCCACATGACGAGTTCGATCGCCTCGGCACCGGCTTCGCGCACGTATTCGAGGTGCGGAACGCGAGCCAGTTCACCCGGATTGGCGATAAGCTCATCCAAAAATGCCCGATCGAAGGCTTGATTGATGAGCCCCGCGCGCGGCCCTTGTAATTGATGCGACATGCCGCCCGTGCCGAAGATCACGACACGCAGCGGGCGCGCGAAACTCTCAACCGCTTTGCGCAAAGCTTTCCCGAGCATATAACAGCGATGTCCGGTCGGCGGCGGGTACTGCACGACGTTGACGGCGAGCGGAATTATCGGAACGGGCCACGCCGCGGGCTGCCCGTACATCAGCGAAAGCGGCACGGTCAAGCCGTGATCGACCGGCATCCGGTTGACGATCGTCATGTCGAACTCATCGAGAATCGTTGATTGCGCGATGTGCCAAGCGAGTTCCGGATAGCCGACGACGGGCGGACACGGCCGCGGGCCCCAGCCTTCGTCAGCGATGGGAAAGTGCGCCGCGCAACCCAACGCGAACGTCGGGATGAAGTCGAGCGAAAACGCGGAGGCATGATCGTTGTAGACCAGCAGAATGACATCCGGAGCAGTCTGGGCGATCCAACGTTTGGAGAACTCGTAACCCGCGAACAGCGGCTGCCAATACGGTTCGGACGCTCGGCCGTTATCGATGGCCGCACCGATCGCGGGGACGTGTGAGGTTGCGACGCCGGCGATGATTTTAGCCATGCGGGCGCTCCGATTTGCTGCGGTTGCCTTCGATACGGCGTCCGCCGTCAAGCATCATTTGTGCGTACGCTTCGGGCGGTAAGCCGGTCATCTTCGCTGCTAGTTGCTGAAACGAAAGGCCATCGGTCGCACCGAGCTTCGCCGTATAATAAATGTTTCCACCAAGCTCGATCATGCGATTCCAATCGCGCGCCAAGATGGCTTCTTTCTGCTCGGGTGTCATTTCCAGCGGCGCGAGATAGCCGCGCTCATCGGCTTTGAACGCCGTTCGGTTTTCCGGCTTCATGAGCGACATGCAAAACATGTTGAGATGGTAGCCTTGACGCGATCGTTGCGCATCGAAAAGCGTCGTGCCGGGAATGTCGTCGAATGGATCGAGCGGCGTTTCGCTCACGGTCGCTCCTCGGGCCAATAGAGCCGCATGGGATTGTCGACCAGTAGCCGCCGCGCGGAGTCGGCGTTCGGGGCGATGCGCGGAATGAAATCAACGAGCGCACCGTCGTCCGGAACGTGCGTTTCCATGTTGGGGTGCGGCCAATCGGTTCCCCACAGCACGCGATCCGGGAAGCGTTCGACCAGTTCGCGGCCAAACGGCACGACGTCGTCGTACGGCGGCCCGGTTTGCGATAACCGTTCGGCTCCGCTTACCTTGACCCAAAAATTCGCGTGCGTATCGATCAAATCGATGAACTGCCGCCACTGCGGATCGGCGGTGCCCAAAAAAACGTCGGGCCGGCCCATATGGTCGACGACGACGACCGTCGGCAACGTGGTAAGGAACGGCGCGAGTGCGCTGAGTTCAGGCGCCTCGAAATAGACGACGATGTGCCATTCGAGCGGCACGATCTTGTCGACGACGCGCAGATAGTGGTCGCGCGGCGTCGTGTCGACCAGACGCTTGAGAAAATTAAACCGAACACCCCGGACGCCGGCGGCATCCATCGCCGTCAGTTCGGCGGACGTGACATCCGGATCGACGACGGCAATCCCGCGCGCGCGCTGACCCGCAGCCAGCAGCGCGTCGATCATCGCGGCGTTATCGGTTCCGTGACAGCTTGCTTGAACGATCACGTTGCGCGCGAAGCCCAAGAAATCGCGCAAGCCGAACAGGGCTTCTTTGGGGGCATCGCCGGGCGTATATTTTCGTTGCGGCGCATACGGAAAAACAGCGCCTGGACCAAACACGTGACAGTGCGCGTCGACCGCGCCGGCCGGCGTCATGAACGCGGGACGCGCCGGTTGTGGGTGATAACGATTTAGGTCGAGTTGCATCGCGTCGTTCCTCTATGCGGCCGGATGCGATTTGGCAAGCGTGGTCTTCAAACGTGGATAAACGCGCAACACGTTAGCGGCGAAAATTTTATCGCGCGCCTCGTCGCCGAGTGCGAGTGCATCGATGTAGCGTTTGGTGTCGTCGTAAAAGTTACCGGTACGCGAATCGACGCCCCGGACGGCGCCGACCATCTCGGAACCGAACAAGATGTTGTCGACCGGAATAACGTTGCAGAGCAACTCGATCCCGGGCCGGTGGTATACGCACGTGTCAAAGAAGACGTTCTTGAGCACCGATTCCTCGAGTGGCGGCCGCTTCAGATCTTGGGCAATGCCGCGATAGCGTCCCCAGTGATACGGTACCGCACCGCCGCCGTGCGGAATAATGAACCGCAAGGTCGGAAAATCAACGAACAGGTCGGCGGTCATGAATTGCATGAACGCCGTTGTATCGGCATTGAGATAGTGCGCGCCGGTCGCATGAAAATTGGGATTGCACGATGCGCTCACATGCACCATCGCCGGCACGTCCAGCTCGACCATCTTCTCATACAGCGGATACCAAAACCGATCGGTGAGCGGCGCCGACGTCCAGTGGCCACCCGACGGATCGGGATTGAGGTTGAGCCCGATGAAGCCCAGTTCTTCAACGCAGCGCGCGAGTTCGCGAATGCTCGCCGTGAGATCGGCACCGGGCGATTGCGGCAGTTGGGCGACCCCGACGAAGTTGTGCGGATACAGCTGCACGACGCGCGCGATGAGATCGTTGCACGCCCGCGACCACGCGATGCTCGTGATTTGCGTGCCGATGTGGTGACCCATCGCTGACGCGCGCGGCGAAAAGATGGTCAGGTCGGTACCGCGCTCGCGCATCAGACGCAGCTGTGCATCTTCCAGACTCGCCCGAATCGCTTCATCCGTGATTTTAGGAGCATCCGGCGCCGGCAGCGTCGCATCGCTCAAACCAGCGATCTGCACTTGGCGAAAAGCCTGCAGACCGTCGGGAGCGGTCGTGTAGTGGCCGTGGCAATCGATGATCATCGCGTACCGTTACTCCAGATCGCGCCGGGAATGAGCAGATCGCCGGTCATAAGCGCGCGCGCGGTGCGCAGCAGTGCCGAACGCCGAACGTGCGGGCCGCTGGAGCCGTCGACAATCTCCATATCCACAGTGAAAAATCCGGTCGGGTGTTCGATCTCGAACGTTCGCGCGCCCGTACCACCGGCACCGGTTATGTCGGCGGCGATCGACCCGGGCAGCGCGCAGGCCGTCGCAACACTGACCGCGCCGAAAACGCCGATCGCCTTGTGCACCGTGTGCGGAATGAAGCTGCGCGTCGAAAGCGTGCCGCCGTTTTGGGGTGCCGATACCAAGCACACTTTGGGCACCGTTTTGCGCGTCACATCGCCGAGGTGCATCCGCTCGCCCGCGGCGAGCCGCAGCCGCTCGACGCGCGCGCACAACGTCCGATCGGCTTCCATTTCCGCCGGCGTCTCACGGCCCGTCTGACCGAAGTCGGCAGCCCGCACGACGACAACGGGCATGCCGTTGTCGATGAGCGTCGCGGCGGTACCTTCGATTTCATCCTGCGCGTTGCCGGTGGGCAAAAGAGCACCGCACGTTCCACCGGCGATATCGAGAAAGTCGATGCGGATCGGTGCGGCCGTCCCCGGCACGCCGTCGATGCGCGCTTCGCCGTCGTAACGCACGCGGCCGCCGGGTGTTTCAACGACGGCGACCGCGACCGATGCCGTGTTCACCATATGAATGCGAATGCGCGTCAGCGGATCGGCGGTCGCAACCACGCCGCGCTCGAGCGCGAACGGTCCGACACCCGCGAGCATGTTGCCGCAGTTCTGCGAGCCGTCGACGCGCGCTTCGTTAACGACGACTTGTAAAAATAAATAATCGACGTCCGCATCCGGCCGCGTTGACGGTCCGACGATCGCCACTTTACTGGTCAGCGAATCGGCGCCGCCGACGCCGTCGATCTGGCGCACGTCCGGCGAACCCAGCGCCGCGAGCAGCACGCGATCGCGCAGCGCCGGATCGGCGGGCAGGTCGGCGGCGAGAAAGAACGGCCCCTTCGAGGTGCCGCCGCGCATGAGCGTGCACGGGATCGCCGTTTGCATCATACGCGCGCGGCGGTGACGATCCGGCGCAAGTCGTTGACATCGTACGAGCGTTCGCCGTTGGCATAGCGTTCGCGGCTCCGCTGCTCGTTCGCGAGCCGCTGGCGCGCGGCGTCGACGACCGTCGCAACTTGCGCGGCGGCGACGGAACAGGCGCCATCGGCATCGAGCACGACCAGATCGCCCGGCACGATGGTCGTGCCGCCGACGGTGACCGGAACATCGAGCGCACCGACGACGGTTTTGCTCGCGCCGCGCACGCGAATCCAGCGGGTCCAAACCGGCAAACCCATCGTTGCCAGCTCTTCGGCATCGCGCGACGAGGCATCGACCAGAACACCCGCCGCACCGGCAACGAGTAGCTGCGTTACGAGCAATTCCCCGATGAGCGCGACCGGCCGTGGCTCGGGCATGGTCAACACGACAATATCGCCGCGTTCGATCCGTTCGATCGCCGCGTGCACCATCAGATTGTCGTCCTGTCCGCAGCGGACGGTCCGGGCCGGCCCCGCGACCCGGCTGTGCGGAATGAGTTGCTGCAGATCGATGTCGATCAGGCCGGCTTTCCCTGAAGCCTCGTACACGGTCGCTACGCCGAGTCGCGCGAGCTCTACATAATCGATCACGGCGTAAGCCTCGCCGCCCGCAGATCGCGGGCTGAAAGCGAAGAACGTTGTTTGTCTACCAGGAGGGAACCGATCGAGGCGCCAAGATTGCTAACAATCATGACGCCGATTTTCAGCGAGGTTGTCGCCGCTCCTGCGCGTTCACGCTCCTCCGCCGAAGTTGCCGAGGCGTTACGCCGTGCCATCGTCGACGGCGAGCTCGCGCCGAACGAACGGCTCATCGAGCAAGACCTCGCCCGCGAGCTCAATACGAACCGGGCCGTGGTGCGGGGCGCGCTCGCGCAGCTCGAGCAACAGCGGCTTATCGTGCGTGAACCGAACCGTGGCGTTCGCGTCCGCACGTATACCGCCGAACAAGCCGCCGAAATTTTAGAAACGCGCGCTTCGCTCGAAGGCTTGGTGGCACGTCGCGCAGCGCGACTCATCGACGCTGCCGGCGTCGGCGCCTTGCGCGAAATTCTAACCGCCATGCAAGCCCGCCGCGAAGCCGGCGACCTGCTGGCATACTCCCAGCTCAACGCCCAATTCCATCGGACTATTTTGAACATCGGCCGCCACGAGACAGCAGCGATGCTGCTTGCGATGCTGCAATCACAAGCGGTTCGGTATCAATTCCGCACGGTGCTCGAACCGGGTCGCATCGCGCGCTCGCTCGCGGAACACACGGCCATCGTCGACGCGTTGGCCGCGCACGATGAAGCGGCCGCGGAACGCGCCGTCCACGCGCACATCGGCGCCGTCGCCGACACGGTCCGCTCGATCGGCGGTAGCGACTCCAACGCACTCAAAGCGATGTAAACTCCATCGAAAACCGGCCCTCGCCTCTCACTCGCTGAAAAATATATCAACCGCTGAAAGGATTGCCGTGCCGCTCGAATCTTCGCGACGTCATTTCATCACCTCGGCCAGTAGCGCCGCCGTCCTCACCGCCGCCGTGCCGCCGCTCTGGCAGCCGGCCGAGGCTGCCGAATCGATCAAGGTCGGTTTCATCAGCCCGCGCACCGGCCCGTTGGGTGGCTTCGGCGAGTGCGATCCCTACATCATCGGGATCGCTCGCGCGGCGCTGAGCAAAGGCTTCACGAGCGGCGGAAAATCGTATGCCGTCGAGATCGTCGATCGCGACACCCAATCGGACCCGGCGCGCGCGGGACAACTCGCCAAAGAGTTGATCAACCGCGACGGCATCGATTTCATGTTGACGACATCGACTCCCGAAGTGGTGAACCCCGTCTCCGATGCATGCGAAGCCGCCGGCGTTCCGTGCCTCTCGACGGTCATGCCGTGGGAAGCGTGGTATTTCGGACGCGGCGCCAAACCCGGCGCTCCGTCGCCGTTCAAGTGGACCTATCACTTCAGCTTCGGCGTCAAGAACTTCTTAGACAGCTACGTTTCGCAGTGGCGGCTCATTGAAACGAATAAAAAGGTCGGCGTTCTGTATCCCAACGACGCCGATGGTAACGCGATTCGCCAGCATCTCATTCCCGAATTGCAGAAGGCCGGTTACACCATCGTCGATCCGGGCGGGTACGAGGACGGCACGACCGATTACTCGGCGCAGATCGCTAAATATAAAGCCGAGCAGTGCGAAATCTTTAATTGTTTTCCGCTACCGCCCGACTTCGCGACGTTTTGGCGGCAAGCCGCGCAACAAGGCTACGCCAAGACGGTCAAGATCGTGCAGCTCGCCAAGACCGGATTATTTCCGTCGAGCATCGAGGCACTCGGATCGCTGGGCGATAAACTCGCGTCGGCGGCCTATTGGCACCCGGATTTTCCGTATCGTTCTTCGCTGACCGGAGTCAGCTCGCGGGCGCTAGCGGACAATTACGAACATGCAACGGGCAAACAGTGGAACCAGCAGGTCGGCGCGTCGCTGTCGCTGTTCGATGCGGGCTTCGCGGCGCTCAAGACCAGCGGCGCGCCGAAGAATAAAGCGGCTGTGGCGAAAGCCCTGAGCCGGCTCAACACCACCACGATCGTCGGCGTCGTCGATTTCACCCATGGTCCGGTGCCGAACGTGGCAACCACCAGTGAGATCGGCAATCAGTGGATCAAGTCGAAGCCGGGCAGCAAGTATCCCTTTGAGATGGTGATCACGGAGCACGCCAACGATCCGCGCGTTCCGGTCAGCGCTAAACTGCTGCCGTACAGCTGATCGCGTTGTGCTATGAGCGCAGTCGCCGCGATCGACCGGCCGATCCTCATTGCCGGTGGCATCGAGAAGCGTTTCGCTGCGTTCACCGCGCTCGCCGGTGTCGACTTCACGCTTGGGTCGAATGAAGCCGTCGGCATCGTCGGCCCGAACGGTGCCGGAAAAACGACGTTGCTCAACGTGCTTGCCGGAATGTATGCACCGTCGGCGGGCAGCGTGCGATTCAACGGCGCCGACGTGACCCGACTCGATGCCGCGTCGCGCTGCCGCCTGGGCATCGCCCGTACGCATCAGGTTCCGCGGCCCTTCGGCGATATGACCGTATTTGAAAACGTGCTCGTCGCGGCCTCGGCCGGCGGCCGGCAAACCGGCGTGCGCGGCTACGACACGAGCATCGAATCACTGCGTCTGTGCGGCATGCTCGGCATCGCCAATCGCAAGGCGGCGACGCTTGGCTTACTAGATCGGAAACGGCTCGAACTCGCACGCGCGCTAAGCACCAACCCGAAGGTGCTGCTGCTCGATGAGATCGGCGCCGGACTCACGGATGCGGAAGCCGGCGAACTCGTTGCGATCGTTCGCGAATTACGCGGTCGCGGCATCGCGCTGGTGTGGATCGAGCACATCTTGCACGTGTTGCTGCAAGTGGCGGAGCGGCTTATCTGCATGGATGCGGGCAACGTGATCGCGCAAGGCGCACCGGACGCCGTCTTAAGACATCCGGCCGTCATCGAAGCGTATCTGGGCAGCGGTGTGGCATGAGCCTGTTGCGCGTTGACGGGCTCGATGCCCGGCACGGCCTGCTCGTTGCCGTGCGCGACGTGACCCTGCATATACCCGAAGGCGAGATCGTCGCGCTCGTCGGCGCCAACGGTGCCGGTAAAACGACGCTGCTCCGGACAATTGCCGGCGCACATCGCGCGACCGCCGGCAGCATCACGTTCGACGGTCGCGACGTCACGGCGGAACGCGCGTTCGCGCGCGCGCGGTTGGGGATCGCACTCGTTCCCGAAGGCCGGCGCTTATTCGGCGGGCTCACCGTTGAAGAGAATCTGCGCGCCGCCGGCCGCACCGGGCGTGCCGGCCACTGGAATTACTCCACGGTCCTCGACGCGTTCCCGATGCTCGAGCCGCTGGTTAAACGGCGCAGCGGTGATCTATCGGGCGGCCAACAGCAGGCCACCGCCATCGGGCGCGCGCTGATGACCAATCCGCGCGTCTTGCTGCTCGACGAAGTTTCGCTCGGGCTCTCGCCGGCGGCCGTAAACGTCGTTTACGATTCGCTGCGGACCGTTATCGGCGGCGGAGCGACGATCGTGATCGTCGAGCAAGATCTCACCCGCGTGCTACGGATTGCAACACGCGTGCTGTGCATGCTCGAAGGACGCATCGTGCTCGACGGCCGCACGACCGAATTATCGAGGGCCCACATCACGGAAGCGTATTTTGGCTTACGGCGTCCGGCGCATGGTGCGCACGCCTGATGTGGATCGATCAGATTATTCAGGGCATTCTCCTCGGCGGCTATTACGCGCTCATTGCCTGCGGTTTATCATTCATGTACGGCGTCATGCGCATCATCAATCTCGCGCACGGCAGCCTGGTGGTGCTGGCCGGCTATCTGGTGTGGTCGCTCGCCGATCGCCTGACGATCTCACCGTTTCTCGCACTCCTCGCGATCGTGCCCGTGATGGCGCTCGTCGGCTGGCTGTTGCAGCGGACCGTCCTCGAGCGCAGTTTGCGGTCGGGTCCGCTCACCCCGCTGCTGAGCACCTTCGGCATTGCCATCGTCATCGACAATCTGTTGTTCGAACGCTATGGTGCCGACACGCGTTCGCTCGCGCCGCAGATCGGCGATCTTGCCTTTGCGAGTTGGAATCTACCGGGCGGCGTGACGATCGGCCAACTCGCGCTGCTGACGTTCGGCGTTGCCATCGTCTTACTCGGCGGACTGCAATTGTTCCTCAAACAAACGCCGCTCGGCCGCGCCATTCGAGCGACGGCCGAGGATGCGGACACCGCTGAACTCATCGGCATCGACTCGCGCACCGTTTATGCGGCGGCAGCCGCGATCTCGCTTGCGACCGTCGCGATCGCCGGAACATTTTTAGGCTTACGCGCGACCTTCGATCCATACACGGGTGCGGCGCAATTAATTTTTGCCTTCGAGGCGATCGTTATCGGCGGCGCCGGCTCGTTGTGGGGCACGCTGGCGGGCGGCGTTGCGCTGGGTATCGCTCAAAACATCGGCTCGCAGCTGTATCCGCAAGGCTTTCTCATCGCGGGCCATGCGTTGTTTTTCATCGTCCTCGCGCTGCGTTTCTTGGGTGCGCGCCGCGACCCGTTTGCGTTTTTCAAAGCGCGAACGCTGCGGCGGCCGGCATGACCGCCGACCGCGTGACCGTCCAGCGCTGGAGTCCGGTTTCCGTCGCCGCGACAGCGGGCTTGTGCGCGATCGTTGCGCTGCTCGCCTTTGGTCCGTTGTACTTCGGCGCGTATCTCACCGACCGCATCACGACGCTTTTCATCTACATCATCTTGGCCGCGATGTGGAACGCACTGGCCGGTTACGCGGGCCTTGTTTCGGTGGGGCAACAAGCGTTTTTCGGACTTGGCGCCTACGCCGCGATTCGACTCTCGCACGGCGGAGTCGCGGTGTTTCCCGCGCTCGTACTCGGGCCGCTCGTCGTCGGCGTTCTCGCGCTCGCCATCTCGCCGCTCGCGCTACGGCTGCGGGCCGGCGAGTTTGCCATCGGGATGTGGGTTTTTAGCGAAATCGCGCACCTGCTCGTAAATTTGGACGGGCTCGTGCAAGGCGAAACGGGCACCTCGCTGATCGCACTTTCGGCGCTACCCGCCGCTGCTCGCCGATCCGATATCTACTGGCTTGCGCTGGGCGTCATGACCGTACTCGTTGCGCTAATTTTCTTTTTGCTTCGCAGCCGGATGGGCGCGTCGATTCAAGCGATCCGCGATAACGAGGAAGCCGCGGCGTCCGTCGGTGTGCGCCTGATGTCGACCAAGCGCATCATTTTTGTGCTCGCCGCGATCGGCTGCGCGGCAGCCGGCGCGTTGACGCTCGCGACCCTGATCAGCTTTCAGCCCAAAACGTATTTTAGCGTGCAGTGGACAGCCTATATGGTGTTCATGACACTCGTCGGCGGCCTCGGCACGTTCGAGGGGCCGATTCTGGGCGCGGTGCTCTTCTTCATCATCGAAACCGTTTTTGGCGGCAGCGGCGTGTGGTATCTCGTCGCGCTCGGCGCATCGGCGCTGATCTTCTCGCTGTTTCTGCCGCGCGGTATTTGGGGCACGCTGAGCGGCCGTTCCGGCATCGCGCTTTTACCGGTCGGATACCGGCTGCTGACTCGCGCCGGTTCGGCGACGAAAGGTTCTTAAATTTGTGAACGTTCAAGCCGCCGTCACCCGTGCCGTACGCTCGCCGATGTCATTCGAGACGCTCGACCTCGAAGAGCCGCGTGACGACGAAATTCTCGTCCGCGTCGTCGCGACCGGCGTCTGCCATACCGATATCGCGATGCGCGATCGCACCTTCCCCGTCCCGCAACCCGTCGTGCTCGGCCACGAGGGCGCCGGCATCGTCGAACGCGTCGGCAGCGGCGTCAGCGCCGTCGCGCCGGGCGATCACGTCGTGATGAGCTACAATTCGTGCGGCACTTGTCCCAGTTGTGCCGCCCACGCGGCCACGTACTGCTACGATTTTTTCGGCCGCAACTTCGCCGCGACGCGACCGGATGGATCGACTTCGCTCTCGGCGGCCGGCAGCGCCGTTCACAGCAACTTTTTCGGCCAATCGTCCTTTGCGAATTTCGCACTTTGCCGCGAGCGCAACGTCGTGAAAGTTGCGCCCGACCTGCCACTGGATATACTCGGACCGCTGGCGTGCGGGTTTCAAACCGGCGCCGGTGCCGTGATGAACGCGCTGCAGGTTGGACCGGGGCAATCGTTCGCCGTTTTCGGCAGCGGATCGGTCGGCCTGAGCGCAGTCATGGCCGCGCGCGCGGCCGGCGCCGCAACGATCGTCGCCGTCGACGTTAACCCGGCCCGGCTAGCGCTCGCGCTCGAACTCGGGGCGACGCATACCGTACATGCTCGAGCAGGCGATCCGTCCGCGGCGATCGTGAAACTGACCGGCGCGGGAGTCGACTTTGCGCTCGAAGCAACCGGCATTCCGGCGGTCATTCGGCAAGCCGTGGAAAGTCTTGCGCCGCGCGGCGTTTGCGGAATCGTTGGTGCCGGTCCGGTGGGCAGTGAGGTGACGCTCGACGTGCTGCACATCATGACGGCCGGGCGTACGTTACGCGGTATTGTCGAAGGCGATGCCGCGCCGCAAACCTTCATTCCGCAGCTCATCGAACTGTACCGGGCCGGCCGCTTTCCGTTCGACCGGCTGATCCGCTTTTATCCCTTCGACCAACTAAACGCGGCCATCGCGGATTCCGAATCCGGCACCGTCGTGAAAGCTGTCGTGCGCATGGAGCACGCGACATGAGCGTGACACGCACGCAAGTTGCCATCGTCGGCGCCGGGCCCGCCGGGTTAATGCTCGCGCATTTGTTACAACGTGACGGCATCGAGTCGATCGTTATCGAGACACGCAGTCGCGACTATGTCGAGCGCCGGGTTCGCGCCGGCGTACTCGAGCATGAGACGGCCAATCTGCTCGAGCAGACCGGCGTCGGCGCCCGGATGCGCCGCGAAGGGCTCGTGCATCGCGGCATCGAGCTGCAATTTCGCGATCGCCGCAAGCGAATCGACTTTGCCGAGCTGACCGACGGGAAGACGGTTACCGTCTACGGCCAGCAAGAGGTCGTCAAGGATTTAATTGCCGCGCGCTTTGCAGCCGGCGCCGCCATTCATTTCGAGCACGAAGTGACGGCGATCGAGCCGGGCGGAGCCGAGCGCGCGACGGTGCGCTTCCGCCAAGCCGGCGGTGCGGAGCACAGCGTCCAGGCCGATTTCATCGCCGGTTGCGACGGTTTCCACGGCGCCTGCCGAGCCGCGATTCCCAGCCACAGCGTCACGCTCTACGACCACGTTTTCCCCTTCTCGTGGCTCGGCATTCTGGCCGAATCCCCGCCTGTTTCCGAAGAACTTATTTATGCCAATCACGAGCGCGGCTTCGCCCTCGTCTCGATGCGCTCGCGCACCGTCAGCCGGTTGTACCTGCAATGCGCGGCCGATGAAGACCTCACGCGCTGGACCGACGAGCGTGTCTGGACGGAACTGCGCGAGCGGCTCGGCAGCGAGCGTGGCGGACCGGCGGTCGTGGCCGGCCCGGTGATCCAAAAAGGCATTACACCGATGCGCAGCTTCGTGTGCGATCCGATGCGATACGGACGGCTCTTTCTGGCCGGCGATTCCGCCCATATCGTGCCGCCGACCGGTGCCAAGGGTATGAACTTAGCCATTGCCGACGTGCGTATCTTCGCGCGCGCACTGGCCGCATATTACGCTGACGGAAGCACGGCATTGCTCGATGCGTATTCTGAAACGTGCTTGCAGCGCATCTGGAAAACGCAACGTTTCTCGACGTACATGACGAGTTTATTGCACCGCTTCGAGGGCTATGGCCCGTTCGAGCGGCGCGTTCAGCTCGCCGAACTCGATTACGTAACGAGCTCGCGCGCGGCCGCCGCGAGCCTGGCGGAAAACTATGTCGGTTTGCCATTCGCCTGATGCTTTGAATTCAGCAAGGTACTTGACTGCGCGACCCCGCGCGCGGCCGCCGCAAGCCTCGCGGAACACGAACGTCGGTTTGCCATTCGCCGAAGTGCGAAAATAAGGAAGTAGGATACCATGCAAGCGACTCAAGAAGCACTGCTGCGTCCCGGTCTGTGGGCCGGACGGGCATTCATTGGTGAATGGCAGACGCTGCGCGGCGTGCGTGACGTCGTCGAGCCGGCGACCGGCGCAATTCTCGGCCAGGTCGCAATGGCCGACGCTGCGGACATTGCGCGCGCAACGGCGGTCGCGCGCGAAGCTCAATCCGGATGGGCGGCACTGCCCTACGAACGGCGCGCGCAAGTCCTGCGCGATGCGGCGGCCGTGCTTCGCGCCACAGCCGCGGAAGTTGCCGATTGGATCGTGCGCGAGAGCGGATCGATCGCCGATAAAGCTCACTTTGAAATCGGAATTACGATCAAGGCGCTCGACGAAGCAGCGAGCCTACCTTCGCAACCCCTCGGCCACGTATTAGCCCATCAGCCCGGCGTCACCAGCTTGGCGAAACGCGTTCCGCTGGGTGTTGTGGGCGTCATATCGCCGTTTAATTTTCCGCTCTTCCTGGCGATGCGCGCCGTCGCCCCGGCACTCGCGTTGGGCAACGCCGTCGTGCTCAAGCCCGATCCACGCACCGCCGTCTGCGGCGGGGTGACGATCGCCCGGATATTCGAGCAGGCCGGCTTACCTGCGGGCGTACTCGCCGTGCTGCCCGGTGGCGGCGAAGCGGGCGAAGCGCTCTGCACCGATCCCAATGTCGCGATGATTCAATTCACCGGTTCGACGAACGCCGGGCGCCGCGTCGGCGAAACGGCGGGACGCCATCTCAAGAAAGTCTCGCTCGAACTCGGCGGCAAGAACTCACTCATTCTGCTCGCCGACGCCGATCTCGAATTAGCCGTGAAAAACGCGACGTTCGGCGCGTTCTTTCATCAAGGCCAAATCTGCATGGCGACGGGCCGCATCCTCGTTCACGCAACGATCGCCGGCGCGTTTTCGGAACGGCTGGCCGCTCACGCCCGAACGTTACCGTGCGGCGATCCGGCCGGCGGCAACGTGGCGCTCGGCCCGGTTATCGATCGCGTTCAGCTCGACGCGATTGCGGCCGTGGTCGACGCGACCGTTTCCGCCGGCGCGACGCTGCTTGCCGGCGGTACCTCATCCGGTTTATTTTATGCGCCGACGGTCATCACCGGTGTCCGGCCCGGCATGCCGGCCTACGACCGCGAGGTGTTCGGCCCGGTCGCGCTCATTACGACGTTCGAGACCGACGATGAAGCAATCGCGCTGGCCAACGATACGGAGTACGGGCTGTCGGCGGCGATCATCACCAAAGACGTCGCGCGCGCCTTGCGCATCGGCGATCGGATTCGATCGGGGGCCTTGCACGTAAACGACCAAACGATTAACGACGACGTGATCAATCCGTTTGGCGGGGCCGGAGCCTCGGGCAATGGAACGAGCGTCGGCGGCCCGGCAAATGCGGACGAGTATTCGCAATGGCGCTGGATTACCATAAAGAGCGAAGCGCCGGCCTATCCGATGTGACGTTCGCCGGCGCGAACGCAGCGATGGCTGACGTTTAATCGAACGTCTGTTCGGGTATTAAATCTGTATGTTGAGCGAAATTGAAACCGATCCGATGATGGCCCGTCTTACGAACGACCTAGCCGCGGGAACCGATATCGGTCACTACGGCCGTCTGGTCTTCGCTATGATCGCGCGCCACTTTGCAACGGAAGACGAACTGGTCGCCGCGCTCGCGAACGACCACGACTTTTCAAACGAACAAGCGCAAGTGCTCGTGCGCGAAGTCATTGAAGCCGGCTATTCGCCGCCGAAGCGTGAAAAAATACTCGATTTTTCGTCGCGCCAGGACTATCCGATTATTGAAAATCCGCAAGATCCGGATCTGGGCAACGTCTATAAATCACTCCGGTTCCCCGACGATGTCTACGAACATATCGAACACTATCGCGAAAGCAAAATCGCCGCCGCACATTAATCGTTCACCGGTTAGGCCGGCGTTGGGAGCTTCGCTGCCCCCGACGTCGCCGGCCGGTCGGAACACGTTATGCGCTCGGCCGAACTACGACCCCGGCAACACCGGATGATGGTCCGGAAACGCCGGCCGGCGATACGTTGGAATCGGATGCTCGCGTAGCGATGTAAGGGCTGATGCAATCGCGGCTTCGAGCTGCGGATCGCGCCCTGCGCGTACCAGTTGCGGGTTCTGCCAGACCTCGAGATCGGGCGGAATGCCGGCCCCTTCAACCTCCCATTGGCCGTGCAGCCCGCCGATCGCCGCGTGCGGCGCCGTGACCGACCCACCGTCGATGAGCGTCGGATACCCGCCGATGCCGACCAACCCGCCCCAGGTTCGCACACCGACCAGCGTCCCAAGGCCGGATTTGCGAAAGTACCAGGGCAGCGCGTCGCCACCCGAACCGGCGAACTGATTGACGATCATGACTTTAGGGCCATAGATGGCTAACGGCGGATCGACGATCATGCGGCCTTCGCGTGAAGCGATGATCGACATCGGTTTGCGCTTGAGATAGTCGATAATATAATCGGCGATCTGGCCACCGTGGTTGAAGCGTTCGTCCAGGATCACGCCCTGCTTGCCGACTTGCGCAAAGAAATAACGGTTGAAGTTCGTGAAGCCGTTATATTCGGTATCCGGCAGGTATACGTACGCGAGCTTGCCGCCGCTGCGGCGATCCACTTCGCGCCGGTTGTTCTCGATCCAATCTAAATTGCGCAGCCGAAATTCATTTGCGACCGGAATGACGGTAACCGTGCGCGCATCGCTGCCGTCGGCTTTAGAAGCGACGCTGATCGAGGTCTGCTTCAGCGCGGTATTTTCAAAATAACGATACACCTCGTCCTCGGCGCTTACCGCTCGACCGTTGACGGCTAGCAGGTAGTCGCCAACGTGCACGTTCGCGCCCGGTTGCGTCAACGGCGCTTGTACGCCTGGATTCCAATTCTCGCCATTGTAGATTTTGGCAAAACGATATCGTCCGTTCTCGATCCGATAGTCGGCGCCGAGCAGCCCAACGTGCACGGTCGGTAGCGGGACCGCCGACTGCGTACCGCCCGAGACAAACATATGACCGACCGACAAGTAACTGAGCATTTCACGGAACAAGAACGTCAGGTCGTCGCGCGAGGCAATGCCGGCAAGATATGGCTCGAAGCGGCGCTCGGCCGCCGCGAGATCCAAGCCGTGATAGTGCGGATCGTAAAAGAAGTCGCGCTCGATGCGCCAGGTTTCGTGGTACATCTGACGCCACTGCGCGGCCGGGTCGACTTCGACTTGCATATCGGAGATCGGCAGTGGCTTGGCGCTTGCGTCCAGCGGCTTGTCGGCGTCGGCGATCAGCCATTTATCGCCCTGCGCGTAGAGCGCCTTTTCTCCGTTAGCAGCTAACGCAAAGGCGGTGATTCCGGTTGCCAGCGGCTTGGTCATGCGCGAAGCCAAGTCGAATTTCAGCACCGCGTTGGGCGGTGGATCCGGACTAACCGACGTTAGCGGCGCCGCCACCAGAAACACTTCGCCGCTCTTACCGGCGAACAAACCGGTATAATTGGCATTCGCAATCGGCAACGCGACGGTGCGCTGCAGGATACCGTCGAAGTCGATGCGCACGTCCGGCTTTGCACCGTCCGCAGAACTGCCGGCCGGTTTAGCGCCGGCGGAGCCCTTGGGCGCAGCTGGGCCGGCCTTTGCCGCTTCTTCGTCATCCGTCTGTGGTGCCACGGGCGACACAACGTCGCGTTGCAAGACAGCGGCGTACACATTGCTACTCGTCGGATGCTGATCGCTAGTCATATCGAGCCCACTCGACGTAAGTCCCGTATTCGTACTCGACGCAAAATAGAGATACTTTCCCGATGCGTCGAACGCCGGAAATTGAGCGTCGCTCATGCCGTCGGTTATTTGCCGGCTGTTTGCGGCCGCTACGGAATACACGAAAACCGCGTGCAGAAAACTCGGCAATTCGTTCGAATACGCCAGCCACCGGCTATCCGGCGACCATGCCGGCTCGAATGCACTTGGAGAAAAGCCGCCGTATACGCCGGCGGCAACTTTCATCGGCGTCGGGTGGGCGAGGTTGACGTACCATAGATTTAGCCGTTTGTCAGCGTAGGCTATCTTCTTCGAGTCGGGCGACCAGGTGGGACTGTAATAGAAGCTTGGCGGCGCGCCGAGATTGATGACCCGCGGTGCGGTTAAGCCGCGTTGGTCGCATACGTACAGTTGATACTCGCCGCTGCGATCGGAGAAAAACGCAATTGATTTACCGTCGGGCGACCAGGCTGGGTCGCGGTTGGCGGTATTCGGCATATTGCTGACGTTCCGAATGTCGCCGTGTTCGGCCGGTAGCGTAAGAATCGCGCCATGTGCTTCGAACACCGCACGCACGCCGCTGGGCGAGAGCGCCGCGTTCTCGATCGACGTCGCGTCGCCGCTGTTCGTATCGCCGTCGCCCGGTGCGCCGACTTTTTCCCAGTGCCGTCGCACTTGCGCCATGTCGCCCGCAACCGTTACGTCGACGCGACGGTCGGTCCGGGTGTGCGGATCGTACACGTGCAGCGTATCGAACCGCGCGTACACGATGGCATCGTCACCGGCCGAGGCCGACGTAATATCAAATCCACGAGCGGGTAATTCGCGCGTGACGCGGCGCGTTTGCGTGTCGTATGCGAACAGCGTTACGGGTCCGTCGCGATCGGACAGGAAATAGACCCGCGAGCCGATCCACATCGGGCGGTCGTCGTTCGAGTTATCGCGCGGAACCTTGACGATACTCGAATCAGCCAGGTTTGCAATATACACGGGCGTGGTTTGGCCACCGCGATAGCCTTGCCAGAACGGCTCCCAGCGAAAGTTCGGTACGTAGGCGAGGTGCGATGCGTCGGGCGAAAACGACCCGGTTTCGGCCATATCGAGCGGCACGGCCGTCGGAAAACCGCCCGTTACGGAAACGGTGAACAGCGTGTTCGGGTCGGTAGCCGTCGTCCGGCTCGACCGAAATAGCACGCGCTTTCCGTCAGGTGTCCAACCGACGGCATAATCGGGCGCCGGATGATAGGTGAGCCGGCGCGGTTCGCCGCCGGCGGCCGGAACCACGTACACGTCAACGTTGCCGTCATATTTACCGCTAAAGGCGACCATCGATCCATCGGGCGAGAAGATCGGCCCCGTTCCGAGCGCATAGCCGGTCACCAGCCGATGCGCGGCACCACCGGCACGCGGTACGGTCCAAATGTCGCCGCCGTACGAGAAGGCGATCTGCGTGCGACTAATGGTTGGTTCGCGCAGTAGCAGCGGCGTCGTTAGCTGCGCTCGGACGCTCGTCGGCGCAGCGAACAGCCAGGTCAAAAGAAAGGCAACGATACAGAGCCGGGACATCGACGCCACGTGACTTACCTCCGGCGCGACGCTTTCGTCACCCTAGCGTCGGTTCCGTGCTTTCATACCGTGGCCGATACGAGCGGCACGACGCCGAACCGGGACCGTTCGCGTGTGGCTAGCGCAGATTCAACAACGTTACCGTGCGGTTCACGCCCGACACCACGGCCCGCAGTGAAGCCGTAACAATACTGCGATCGCGACCAACGCCGTAGCGCACGTGGCCGTCGGTCACGACTTCGACATACGCCACCGCCGCCGCGTCGGCGCCGCCGCCGACGGCGTGCTCGTGATAATCACGCACCGAGATGTCGAGTCCGAGTTCATCACGCAATGCCGCCACGAACGCATCGATGGGACCGTTCCCGTGCCCGGCGATCGACCGCAGCGTACCATTTTCACGTAGCGTCGCGCTGACGATGGCCGACCCCGTGCCATCGCCCGATACCTGGTAGTCGACCAAACCATAGGGGGTCGCGAGATCGAGATACGCTTGTTCGAATGCGGCGATGATCGCGGCCGGAAAGATTTCCGCGCCGGTCTGTTCGGACAAGGCTTGCACGGTCTTCCCGAACTCAATCTGCATGGCACGCGGCAGATCGAAGCCGAAATCGTGCAACATCACGTATGCGACGCCACCTTTGCCGGATTGGCTATTGATCCGAATGACCGCCTCGTACGTCCGGCCAACGTCGGCCGGATCGATCGGCAAATACGGAACTTCCCAAACGACATCGCCACGCGCCTCACGCGCCGCCAGCCCCTTCTTGATGGCGTCTTGATGCGAGCCGGAAAACGCCGTGAACACCAATTCGCCGCCGTACGGGTGACGTTGGTGCACCGGCAGCTGATTGCAATACTCGACGGTCCGCACGATTTCCGGAACGTCGTGCAGATCGAGCTTCGGATCGATGCCTTGCGAGAACATATTGAGCGCGAGCGTTACGATATCGACATTGCCGGTGCGCTCGCCGTTTCCGAACAGCGTGCCCTCCACCCGATCGGCGCCGGCCATGAGCGCAAGTTCCGCTGCAGCGGTCGCCGTTCCGCGATCGTTGTGCGGATGCACCGACAAGATCACCGCATCACGGCGAGCGATATGGCGGTCGAACCATTCGATTTGATCGGCGAACACATTGGGCGTCGCCATTTCAACCGTCGACGGTAAATTTAAAATGATTTTGCGGTCGGCGGTCGGCTCCCAAACATCCATTACCGCTTCGCAAATTTCGCGCGCGAAGTCGAGTTCGGTTCCGGTGAAGCTCTCAGGTGTATATTCGTAATGGATGTCGCTACCCGGCATCGACTCAGCGCTGCGCTTGATGCGGCGCGCGCCGGCAACGGCGATGTCGATGATGCCGCGTTTCTCCAGTCCGAACACGACCCGGCGTTGCAACGTCGACGTTGAGTTGTACAGGTGCACGATCGCGCGCGGAGCGCCGGCCACCGCCTCCATCGTCCGATCGATCAATTCGCTTCGCGCTTGGGTCAACACTTGGATCGTCACGTCAGCCGGAATGAGGCACTCATCGATCAGATGCCGCACGAAGTCAAAATCAGGTTGCGACGCCGACGGAAAACCAACCTCAATTTCTTTGAAGCCTAAGCGCACGAGAAGATTGAACATCCGCAGCTTGCGCTGTGGACCCATCGGTTCGATCAGGGCCTGATTTCCGTCGCGCAGGTCGACGCTGCACCACGCCGGAGCTTGCGCGATGACTCGGCTCGGCCAGCGCCGGTCGGGCAAGTTGATCGGCGCGAACGCACGGTATTTTTCGATCGGCAGCGAGGGCATCTGGGGTCCTTCCGGTACGACAGAGAAAGAGGGCTCGTCGCTACTGCGACAAGCCCTCTCGAATGTGGAGCTAACGGCGCTTAGCGACTACGCTTGGGGCGAGCCGCTAAGAAGTTTACGCAGCGCCATAGCGCCTGCCGGGCCGTTCATACCACGCGAATCTACCACAGGGGACCAAGGCCGTCAAGGCGCTATACGCAACCCTTACGGGCACGTTACCGCGAGCCGACCGCAAACAGCGGCGTCATCGGCCGGACGGCCGAGTCGGCCGCGTGCCGCAGGTGACCCTCCAAACCAAGAGCATCCTCGATACTGCGCAACAGGCTGTAGTGGTCGTACGGCGTCGGGTCGCTTCGGCCGCGCGGACCATGGTTTGTAATGACAATGGTCGGGATGTGCCCGCCGCCCGGATTGTGGTCATCCGTCACGCAGCATGCTTGCGGCGCACCCGCAACGCGGTCGCTCTTGCCATCTTCGTCCCAGGTGACGATCACCGCGGTGTTGCCGGTCTTCCAGACGGGTGAGGCCGCAATCGCGTCCACGAGCCGTCCAACCATCGCGTCGCCACGCCGGACCAAACCGGCATCGCCCTTGGCGCAATCGGCGGGCGCCTTGGGCGAATCGATGCCATGCATCTCGTTGCATTGATTGGGCACGATCAGCGTAAAAGCCGGGACGTTTCCGGCCGCGAGGTCCGTGGACAGCGAATCAAAGCCGACGAGTTCTTTGGCGATATCCGAATCGGCGTGCACGCTGGAAAAATTTGTAAATCCGGTATGCTTGGCGGCATACAACGCCGCCGGATCGGTCGCCGACTCGGGCGATACGATCGCAAGCGAACCGGCCGCGGGCAGATTTTCCAAGTACGCTCGCCAAGCCAATCCTTTCGCCGCCAGCTGCGTCGCGAGATTCGGTCCGGCAATAAGGTGCGCCGGGTACATTGGAGCAGCGGAACCCTTGCAAAACGGGCGATCCGAACCCGCTACGCAATACCACGCGTCGTCGTCATGAATGCCGAACGTGTCACCACCCAGCAGCGCGACGTAATTGGCCTCGCTCGGATGGACTTCGGCATACATCTGTGTCGCTACACCATACGTCGCCGCGAACGCGCTGATCCGGGGCGCATAACCGCGGTCGAGCACCGTCGCATAGCCCTTATTTTCTTCAACGATGACAAAAATGTGGTCGTACTTGGGCATCGTTCCCGCGCCATCATCCGCTGTCGCGGCTTGGCCGTGCGCAGCGACGACAAACACCAAGGCTAACGCCCAGGCGACAACACCACGCATCGCCCGATTGAAGACCGCTTGCATCCTACTGATGCAACGCGAACTGCTGGATGAAGTCCTTGTTCGTACCGCCTTCGTCCGACATCACCGCCCAGACGTTCTTGGTCTTGGCGTCGAAGGCTAAGGTGTGCATGTGATACTTGCCCGTATACGTGCCGACCATCTTTGGCGCCGCATCGGCGGCTAGGGCGAAGACCGTGATTCCCGTGCCGGCCGCGCAAGCCAAGAGGTGCGCCTGCTGATCGAGATCGCATTGATCCACGTGACTCGGCATTGTCGTCTGGAACTGTTTCTTGCCGGTCGCATCATAGATGCTCAGGACGCCGTTCGCGCCGCCGACGACGATCTGTTTGAAACCGGCGTCATATTGCAGCGGATGGTTGTTCGTCAGTTCGGGCGTGGCCATCGTCGATCGAACCGTCAGCTTCTGTGCATCGATGGTAGCGACTTCAGACTTGTCGGCGATATTTTGATACAGGTCGTGCGTTTGCGGATCGACCGCCAGATACTCTGGTTTGTGACCGGGCAGGTTCACCGTCGCAATCTGCTTCATCGATTTGGCATCGATCACGAAAATGCGCGTGCCGTCGTCTTCATCGGCATAGATATGCCCGTTGGTTTCATCGTACGCGATCGCGTCGACCGGACCCGCGACCGCGACCGTGCGCAACACTTTGAACGTCGCCGGGTCGCTTTCGGATACCGACTTATCGTCGCCGTTACCGGTGTACACTTTCGAGCCGTCGGTGGTGTAGGCAACGCCGTGCATCGGCCCGACCTTGATTTGATTGAGCACGCTGCCCGTGTCGGCGTCAACGACGAGCAGAGCGCGCGCGCCGGTGTGGGCGGCATACACACGGCGATGCGTCGCATCGACCGTAACATAATCGAAGCCGCCGCTCATCGGCACAGGGACGGGCGGCGCTACGGGAATCAGTGTCATAACGTGCCGATTCTAACGCGCCTCAATGAATCGCAGATGAATGCCGCGTACCGCACGCGGGCTACATCCGCTGTGTCAAGGTCAGCGTCAACTGCGCCGGCGGCAAGCCGAATTCTTCGGCGCTGGAAATGCCATTGACGTATTCTTGCAATCCGTTCGCAGCTTGAACGTTGCCGTTGGCGGCCGAGTACACCGAGTTATAGCGGGTGAACGTTCCCGCGCCGATGTAGCCATAGATTTGACTTGCCTGGTTGAAGATATTGGTTCCGCCGATCGTGAGCAACGTCTTGCCGCGATTGAAGGCATGGGTGATGAAGGCATTACTATGCCAATACGATGGACGATTGAACGGATTGTTTTGCTCGGTATAGTAGTTATCGATGCGGAAGTTCCATGGTCCCGGCGACAGATCGACTGAAAGCGTCGCCTGATGCAGCGGGATCCCCGCTACTTGGCTGCCGTTGAGCTGGGTCGGGTTGTTGGCCAAAACGCTGTCGGGAATGTTGAAGCTTTGTGACGATTCGATGTCATAACCATAATCCAAATACAGAATACGGTTGAGCCGCTCGCGGCCGCTGATTTCGATGCCGCGGGCTAATTGATTGCCGAGATTATAGGTCGTCGAAACGCCCAGAAATTGGTACACGTTGGCAGCCGTAACACCACCGTTGAGGCAGCCGTTCGCATTGAGCCGTCCGATATACGTGCTCAGCGCGCCGCCTTGAAACGCAAGATTTCCAAGTCCGAACTGGGTGGCCGGCACCGTTATACCGACGAGCTGATCCTTCACGTTGGTGACATAGGCGTTGACTTGGAAGTTGCTGTCTTCTTTGAACCGATGGCCGAAGCCGGCCTCGAAGTCGGTCGCGTTTTCCGACGTCAAGTTCAAATTTCCGGCAGTGGCGATGGTATTCGAAGCACCACTGCAGCTGACGCTCGTCAACGAGGCGCCCGGATCGGTAACCTGCACGACCCCGACTTGCTTGAGCAGCGGCGCCGGAGCGCCATCCGACCGACCGTACGTCAAGCGGAAGACATCATCGCGTGTTGCGTGCAGCAATGCGGTGATCCGCGGGTCGAACGTCGTCTTTTCCGTCACGCTCGAACGCTTGATCCAACCGTTGGCGAACAACGATAAGCGATCGTTGAACCGATACGAGTCGCGCACGAACGCGCTACCTTCACTCAGGTACGATTGCGGAAAGTTGAAGTTCGGAATGTTCACGAGCCCGGAGAAACCCGTGCTCGGGTCCGTCGGCCCGTTGCCGGCGAAGCCGTTCGAGGTTTGCAGCTGATTGATGAGCGAATAGCCGATGCCAAAATCGTTGTTGCCTAACGCGATATCATCCGAGATCAAATAACCATGCGTGTTGAAAAAATCGGTGAAGTCGGGCGAACCGATGAAACCGCCGGCGGCATTCGTTCCACCGGACTGAACGCTATTTTTATAGAACCAATAGTTATTGATATACGAGTCGAGCGTAATGTTGTTGACACCGTAACTGGTCGTAAACTTGAAATCGTAATCGCGCATCGACGACGACCGGCTGCGTCCGGTCCCGCCGCCATCCGGTCCGGATGACGCGGCGGCAAATTGCTGCGCTGAGTAGCACGCCGTCTGATACGGATTCGCCAGCGGATTGGTAACAACGGTGAACCCACCGCCGCCACCCGGCAGGGTGCAATTGGTGCCGCCGCCGGCAACTTGATTGTTGAGATTGGCTAAGCGTGACGTATACGGCAGATAGTCGTTATCGCCGTTGCCGGTCGAGTCGGCATTGATTGTCCCGGAGTAGAACGAGGTCGCAAAGGCCGTCGCGGGACTGAAACTATAGCGCAGCTTCGCAACTTCACTTGTGAGCTTGGTACTTTGGCTCACGGCGTACGTTTCTTGAGCTTGATTGCAGGTGCTCACGTCAAAGCCCGAAGCATTCGAGCACTTGTACGACGGCGCGACCGAGCCGGAGATCGGCACGAGGTTGGCCGAATTATTGGGATCGAGAGTCGAGGACGTCAAGGCCGGACGCGCGCTTTGGAAGACTTGGTTGCCGTTGAAGGCACCGGTCTGGCCTTGCACGGCTGCTGCCAGCGCGTACCCGACTTTGCCGTACGTGCCGGTCGCGGCAACGCCGGTCTGCGCAATGCCGAATCCGCCGAACGACTGCAGAAAGTTGAACTCAGGCTTGGTCGTCGGATTGATGCTTTCGAAATCGACGGCGCCGGCGATCGTATCGCTCCCGTACAGACCCTGCGCACCCGAGCCGTAGGTCACCGTAACGTTGCTGAGCCCGAACGACGGAACGGCGGAGAAATTAAAGCCGTCCGGGGCCTGCACGCCGAGCGGTCCAACGGGATGACCGCCGAACAGCGTCGCCGTTTCAGAGCTGCCGAAGCCGCGAATGTCGATCGACGAGTCGTCGCCGGGCGAGGAACTCGTGCTGACGTTGATCGAGGGCAAATTCTCGAGTTGGTCGACAACTCGAATTTGGCCGGTCCGCAGCAAGCCGTCCACGCTGAGGCTCTGCGATATTGTGGTGGCTTGCGCCAAGGCGGCATTCGCCGAGGTCGAGACGCTGCCGATGCTTCGAATGCCGGAACTTTCGCTGCCCTGCTGCGACGCGGAAAGCGACGAATTCAAGGCCGTGACCGAACCGGCGGCAACGACGATGCCGGGCGACGACGCGACGGAATACCCGCGCGCGCGGATCGCGACATTGTAAATGCCCGGCGCGACTCCCGTAATCGTAAAGCGGCCTTGAGCGTCGCTTTTTGCAGTGCTAACCGTCGTTCCGGCTCGAGACACGACAATCGTCGCGTCGGCGACGGGCAGCGTATTGCGACGATCGAGAATTTGGCCGCTAATAGTCGAGGCTGCCGCTTGCGCCAAAGCCGGAGCGACACAAACAGTTACCATCGCGGTGCTAGCCAAAGCCGCGATCGATCGGACAAACAAACTCATACCGTTACCGTCACGGCTCAATATTAACGTGCGCTTAGCGGTACATTAAGGGAACCTTGTCTCGAGCCGGTTTGGAGCAGATTCATCCGGGGTTCATCTGCGCGCCTCACAACGGCGCAGCACGGTGCAACACGGTGCTGCGACCGACGCGGCCACCGGTCATTCGAGTAGCCCCGCGGCCGGCGCGCGGACCTCGTCGGCTTCAGGGGCATGGTTCACACGTGCGACAGGCTGCGCCGGCGCGGTTCCTTCCGAGAACGCGACTCAGCCGGCCCGTCATGTCGACGGCCGGCTCAGCGCGTTTTAGCGCAGCTCGACCGTACATCTTACGGTACGTCGTGAAACGTACGTTTCTGCCCCTT